>NZ_SBHO01000001.1 GCF_006980705.1 Tepidiphilus olei
AGGGCGCAGGTGTAAGGCGGGTAACCGCTTGAGCTGAGCGCTACTAATTGCCCGTGCGGCTTGATCCTATAGCCGTGCCATGCACCCCACCCCTCACACACACCCCCACCCAACACCCCCTTGCCCCGCTTGTTGCCCCGTCACTGTCTGACGCCCATGGCGCGCCGGCACCACGCCTTCCCATCCCGAACAGGACCGTGAAACGGCGCCGCGCCGATGATACTGGAGCTCCGCCTCCGGGAACGTAGGTCAGCGTCAGACATCCCCTACCCCGCACACAAAAACCCCCCTACCAAACGGTAGGGGGTTCTTGCGTCGACCCGATGCACACACCAAAAAACCCGCTGGCAGCGGGTTTTTTTGTGCTGGACGATCGAAACGTCAAACGCGCCGTTTGTATTCACCGGTTACCGTGTCGATCTCGATCTTGTCGCCAATCTCGACGAAAGCCGGAACCATGATTTCGTGGCCGGTCGGTTTGATGCGAGCCGGTTTCATGACTTTGCCGGAGGTATCGCCGCGTACGGCCGGTTCGGTATACTCGACTTCGCGCACGATGGAGGAGGGTAACTCGACGGCGATGGCTTTTCCCTGATAGAGAACGACCTCGCAGCTCATGCCATCTTCGAGGTAGGGGAGGACGTTCTCCATGTTGTCCTTTTCCACTTCGTATTGGTTGAATTCCTCGTCCATGAACACGTACATCGGGTCGGCGAAGTAGCTGTACGTGCATTCCTTGCGCTCGAGGATCACGGTGTCGAATTTTTCATCGGCTTTGTAGACCGATTCGGTAACGTTGCCGGTGAAGAGATTCTTCAGCTTCATTTTTACGACGGCAGCATTACGACCGGATTTGTTGTATTCGGCCTTCTGGACGACGAAAGGTTCATCCTTGATAAGGACGACGTTTCCGGCGCGCAGTTCTTGGGCTTGCTTCATCATGGGTGTGATTCCCGCAGTTTCGTTGAAAATAAACAATCATTTTATCGCGTTTCTGGCGACGAAGTCGAGCAGCCGGGTACAGAGATCTTCTTGTAGGGTGAGATACTGGCACCAGTGATGGCAATGAGCTTGCCAGAGATCGCGTCGTTGCCATAGACAGCGCCAATCCTCGGGGGTTTCCCTGCCGCGGTTGCTGTTGAGAAACCACTGTGTCGCCAAATCTGCAAGGGATGGGGGGGTGTCGGCGAGGTAGTGCCCGAGGAATGCCTCGAGTTTGGTTAGATGAATGTCGTCTTCCTGGCGATAGGGATGCCAGAGGAAAGGGCGGGCGCTCCATTGAGCGCGAACGAAAGAATCTTCGCCTCGTACCCAATTGAAATCGCAGCTCCACAGTAATCGATCGAAATCGTCCTGCGGTAGCATGGGCAAAGGGACGAATCGCACCTGAGGTGCATGAGGATGGATAAGAATCTTGGTGTCGAGTTCCAGACCCGCGCGGGCGAGCGCTTGGCGCGGCTGTCCCGGGGGAACGAAGACCGCCGTCGCTTGGGGATCGTGAGCGAGCCAGGCAAGGAAGGCACCGAGTTCGGCATCGGCGTAGCAAAAAAGGGTGATTCTCCGCGTCTCTAGCGTTTCGGCCTGCCCGATGCGATCCAGGAATCGAGCAATCCGTTTCGGATCGCCTTGAAAGCGGTTCCGCTGCTCGAGGAGCGTGCGTTCGCGCAAGAGTCCTCCAGTGCGGGGAGTGAAACCGGGGACGAAGAACCATGCGGTGAGTGGTAACCGAGGGTGGGGGGAAGGCAGACCATGGACCTCTTCTGCCCAAAGTTCGGGGGTGAGGTGCTCGAGGTGGATCCAGAGCAGGGGAGGACATTGTCTAGCAAGCGCTCCGAGCCAGGGTTCGCTCAGGCCGCAGCCAAAGGCTTCGATGGCAACGTCGATTTGAGCCAACATTTCGCAATCGCTCTCGTCCGGTTGCGAGCGATCCCAGAGTCGTAGCGTGAGTTTGCCGCACTGCTGCACTTTCTCCGTGGTGCGGATTTCCGGTGCCAATTTGGCGAGGGTGTGGAGATCGTCGATCCAGAGCGTGACGTCTTGGCCGAAGTCGTCTCGCAGTTGGCGGGCGAGGCGCCAGGTGGTGCCCGCGTCGCCGTAGTTGTCGACGACGGCGCAGAAGATGCCGAAACGCATGATGGTCCAAAAATAATGAAAGTCTAGCCCCTCTTGCGGGTTCCGTGGGAGGTGTATAATGTTTTTTCAGGGATTTTTCGGCAGCTGTCTGTTGGGGGAGGTAAAGATGCGCGGGAAAACGATGCGTTGGTTGCTCGCAACGGTGATGGGGGTGTCGTATGCGGGTGTATGGGCCGATGAAGGGGCATTGCCCCAGCTCGATCTCGACTTGCCGAGTGGTGTCTATCGGTGCGAAGAAGGGCGAAAGCAGCTCGGGGTGGAGCGGGTGCGCTACGATAGCGATCAGGTCGTGGTGCGTTGGGAGGGCAAACGCTATACCTTGGCGCGCGATGTTTCGTTCTCGGGGCTGCCCCGTTACGAGGATCGGCAAAACGGCTTGCTGTGGGTCGATCTACCTTGGAAGAGCGTCCTGCTCAACACCAAGACCGAACGGCCGATGGCAGCCGATTGCGTCTATGCCCAAGGGGTCGACCCCTCGGTGCTCGATGCGCCGGTGAAAGTGGCCGATGCCAAGACGAAGAAAAAAGTCGTCGCGCGTTCATCCAAGCCTGAGCCGCAGAAAACGGCCAGTGCTGTGGCCGCTTCGTCCAACTGAAAGGTTCTTCATGCGCGGCGGGCGTGGCGTCGTCGTGACGTCCGCCCGCCGTTGGTTTGATAGAATGTCTTTTTTTGCTTGTCTAGGAGTGATTCATGGCCGTAGAGCGTACGCTATCCATCATCAAGCCCGATGCCGTCGCCAAGAACGTGATTGGCAAGATCTATCAGCGCTTCGAGGATGCTGGTCTCAAGATCATCGCTGCGAAGATGGTGTGGTTGTCGGAAAAAGAGGCCGGCGCTTTCTACGCGGTGCACAAGGAGCGTCCCTTCTACAAGGACCTCGTGGCCTTCATGACCTCTGGTCCGGTGATGGTGCAGGTGCTCGAAGGCGAGAATGCCATCGCCAAGAATCGTGAGCTGATGGGGGCGACCGATCCGAAGAAGGCCGCGCCAGGGACGATTCGCGCCGATTTCGCCGATTCGATCGATGCCAATGCGGTGCACGGTTCCGATGCGCCCGAAACGGCCAGGGTGGAGATCGCTTTCTTCTTCCCCGAAATGAACATTTATTCACGCTAATTGGTCCACTCCGTCGGTGCCTCCCCGCCGACGGTTCGACGATGACCCCGACCAATCTGCTCGATTTCGATCTGCCCCAGCTCACCGACTGGATCCAGTCCCTCGGTGAGCGTCCTTTCCGTGCACGTCAGATCTTTCGCTGGATTCATCGCGAGGGCTGCGAAGACTTCGCGGCGATGAGCGACGTGGCGAAGAGTCTGCGCGCCAAGCTCGCGGAGCAGGCGATCATCGCTGCGCCGAGGGTGCTGCGCGATAGCGTCTCCCGTGACGGCACGCGCAAATGGTTGCTCGACGTGGGTGGGGGCAACGCCGTGGAGACGGTGTTCATTCCCGAGCGCTCGCGTGGCACACTATGCATTTCTACTCAGGCCGGCTGCGCGCTCGAGTGCGCCTTTTGCTCCACGGGCAAGCAGGGATTCAACCGCAATCTCAGCACCGCGGAGATCCTGGGGCAGTTGTGGCTCGCCAACCGATTGCTGGGCGCGGCTAAAACAGAGGGCGATTGGGATACGACCGAGGGCCCAGACAATGGCCGCGTGGTGACGAACGTCGTCCTCATGGGCATGGGCGAACCGTTGGCCAATTTCGAGGCGGTGGTGCGTGCTCTGCGCGTGATGCTCGACGATCACGGTTATGGTCTCTCGCGACGACGGGTCACGGTGTCTACTTCCGGAATCGTGCCGGCCATCGACCGACTGCGCGAGCACTGTCCCGTGGCGCTGGCGGTATCGTTGCATGCGCCCAACGATGCGCTGCGCGATCGACTCGTGCCGATCAACCGCAAGTATCCTTTGCGCGAGTTGCTGGCGGCTTGCCAGCGCTATCTTGAGCGTGCGCCGCGCGATTTCATCACGTTCGAGTATGTCTTGCTCGCGGGGGTCAATGACGAGCCGGAGCATGCACGCGAGTTGGTGGCCTTGGTGCGCGACGTGCCCTGCAAGTTCAACTTGATCCCGTTCAATCCCTTCCCTGGGGCGCCGTTTGCGCGACCCGAAGAGGGACGGATTAGGCGCTTTGCCGCTATTCTGATGGAGGCGGGATTGGTGACGACGACGCGCAAGACGCGCGGTGACGACGTGGCTGCCGCCTGCGGTCAGCTCGCTGGCCAGGTGCGCGATCGGACCCGCCGTTCTCGGGGGGGCGAGCCGATCATTTTTCCTCAGAGGGCGTCGTGATGAAATCTTGGAGGCTTGCTGTTGCCTTGTTTTGTTCCCTTGCATTGGTAGGGTGCGCGAATCAGGCGGTGCGGCCGGCAACGGGGATTTTCGAAACGAGCCATGACCGGCCGATGTTGGAACGTCAGCCGGATCGACCCAATGAGGTGAGGGCGAAGGCACACATCGAGCTCGCTCTCGCCTACCTGGACATCGGACGGGTAGACGTAGCCCTGGACGAATTGCGCGCCGCTGCAGCCGAGGCGCCGGATTATCCTCCCCTTCATTACGCATGGGGCGTGACCAACCTGACGATCGGCGATCGCGTTCAGGCCGAGCGCGCTCTGACTCGAGCCTTGCAGGCCGCGCCGCGAGACCCTGATTTCAACCTTGCTTATGGCTGGTTTCTTTGTACGGGTCCGCAACCTGCCAGTGGTCTGCCTTATCTCCAGCAGGTGGCGGCCAATCCCTATTATGGAAACAAGGCGCGGGTCTACGCCAATCTTGCTTGGTGCCAGGAATTGGCGGGGGAGCGGGAGGCGGCTAGGGCGAGTCTGCAGGAGGCGATTCGTTTGGATCCGCGCAACACCCTGGTGCTCTACCAGGGGGCCCGTTTGGCACAACGCTGGGGTGAGTGGGATCGTGCCTCCGATTACTTGCAGCGCTTGATGAGGGAAGTCGATCCCGATCCGAGCCTGCTGTGGATGGCCATCAATGTCGAGCGCAAGCGCCGGGATACTGCGGCATTCGAGCAGTATGCGCGACGTCTCAGAGCGGAATTCCCCGATAGCCCAGAGGCGGAACTCCTGAGACAGGGGGCTTGGGATCTGTGACGGAGGGAGCATTGATCGAGCCTCGTGAAGTTGGTGTGCTGCTGGCACGAGCGAGGATGGAGCAGGGGCGCAGCGTCGCCGAAATGGCGCAGCAATTGAAGTTGCTGCCGCGCCAGATCACGGCGCTCGAAGAGGGGCGCTTCGATGAATTGCCCGGTCCGGTTTTCGTTCGTGGCTTCGTGCGAAATTATGCACGTGCGCTCGGGTTGGATCCCGAGCCTTTGCTCGCTTCGCTGGAGGTCAAACCCGGTGCCGAGGCGGTGACGCTCACGCCAGCGTCGAATGCCGAAGGGGAGATCCGGATACGGCGCTCTCGCCCGTGGCGAATCGTTCTTCGCTATGTATTGCCCCTGTTCGTTTTGCTTCTACTCGTCACCGTCTATTTCGACTGGTTCCGGATGCCGTCTCCGACACGGCAGGAGACGGCGGTCTTGCTGCCGCCTGCCGTTGAAGCGCAGGATACAACTACGGATGTACTGGGCAGCCATTCACGATCGGCGGTGGCTGAGCCATTTTCCTCGCCTGCCGTTTCGGTCGCTTCAGAGGATGATTCTTTAGGCGAGACGACGCAAAGCGCTCCTGCATCCGATGTCTCTGAGCCAGAAAAGGCTCGCGCTGAGGCGCCGTCGGTAGTCAGCCCAGAAAATCCTTCTGAACCTGAGTCTGTGTTGCGTTTCCGGGCCGAGGGGCGATCCTGGGTCGAGGTGCGTGATGCCAGCGGAACGGTCGTGTTCTCCCGGATACTCGATGCGGGTCAGGAGGCTTCGCTGGACGGCACGCCGCCGTTTTCCCTGGTGGTTGGGAATGCGGCGGTGGTGCGAGTGGAGTTTCGAGGCGAACCCATCGAGATCAAAGAAGTGAGCAAGAATGGGGTCGGCAGAATCAGGTTGCCATGACGAGGTTGAAATGAAGGCGAACGACGCGCTTCTGGAAGAAGTCATGGCCGAGCCCACCGTTGGTCCGCAGCAGCGCCGATCCACCCGGCAGGTGCGCGTGGGGAACGTGACGATCGGCTCGAGTGCACCCATCGTCGTGCAGTCCATGACCAATACCGCGACGAGCGAAGTCGAGTCGACGGTGCGTCAAGTGCTGGCGCTCGCGCGTGCCGGGTCCGAATTGGTGCGGCTCACGGTCAATGACGAGGCGGCTGCGCGCGCGGTGCCCGAAATTCGCGAGCGCCTGGTGCGCGCCGGCTGTCGCGTGCCGCTCGTGGGTGATTTCCACTATAACGGCCACCAGCTGCTGCGCGAGTATCCGGCTTGTGCCGAGGCGCTGGACAAATGGCGCATCAACCCGGGCAACGTCGGACAGGGGGAAAAACGCGACCGACGTTTCGCCGAGATCGTCGAACTCGCCTGTCGGTACGACAAGCCCGTGCGCATCGGGGTGAATTGGGGCAGTCTCGACCCGGCCGTGCTCGCGCGCCTCATGGACGAGAATGCCCGGCGCGAGCGGCCTTGGTCGGCAGGGGCGGTGATGCGCGAGGCGCTCGTGACGTCCGCCCTCGAATCGGCGGCGCTCGCCGAGCGCTACGGCCTCCCTGGTGACCGCATCGTGCTCTCGGCCAAGGTCTCGAGCGTGCAGGATCTCATCGCCGTCTATCGCACACTCGCGCAGCGCTGTGATTATCCGCTGCACCTGGGCCTTACCGAGGCGGGCATGGGCAGCAAGGGCATCGTCGCCTCGACTGCGGCCTTGGCGGTGCTGCTGCAAGAGGGGGTCGGCGACACCATCCGCGTCTCGCTCACGCCTGCGCCGGGGGGGGAACGTACCGAGGAAGTGGTGGTGGCCCAGCAGATCCTGCAGACCATGGGACTGCGGGCGTTCACGCCGATGGTGACGGCCTGCCCGGGATGCGGGCGCACGACGTCCTCTTTTTTTCAGGAGTTGGCCGAATCGACCCAGTCCTACGTGCGCGCGCGCATGCCCGAGTGGCGCGAACGCTACGACGGGGTGGAGCAGCTGACGCTGGCCGTGATGGGCTGCGTCGTCAATGGCCCGGGTGAATCCAAGCATGCCCACATCGGCATCTCTCTGCCGGGCACGGGCGAGGCGCCGGTCGCCCCCGTTTTCGTCGATGGACAGAAGGTGGCCACGCTGCGCGGTTCGGACCTTGCCGCGCAGTTCCACGCCATGATCGAAGCCTACGTGGCGCGGCGTTTTCCGCCGAAGGTCCCGCAATACGACGAGGAAGCATGAGCGCAACGAAATTACAGGCGGTGCGCGGGATGAACGACATCCTGCCGCCCGAATCCGATTGGTGGGAAGAATTCGAGGAGCGGGTGCGCACCTGGGCGCGTGCCTACGGCTATCGCCCCATCCGCACGCCCATCGTCGAGCCGACGGCGCTCTTCAAGCGTGCCATCGGCGAGGTGACCGACATCGTCGAGAAGGAGATGTATTCCTTCGAGGACGTGCTGAACGGCGAACACCTGACCTTGCGTCCCGAGGGGACGGCAGGCTGCGTGCGTGCAGTGATCGAGCACAATCTCCTCTTTCAGGGGCCGCAGCGGCTCTATTACCTGGGCCCGATGTTCCGCCACGAGCGGCCGCAAAAGGGGCGTTACCGGCAGTTCCACCAGGTCGGCATCGAGGCGCTCGGTTTTTCCGGTCCCGACATCGATGCCGAACTCATCCTCATGGGCGCACGTCTGTGGGACGAGCTGGGATTGCAGGACGTGCGGCTCGAGATCAATTCCCTGGGTTCGAGCGAAGAGCGCGCTGCACACCGCCAGTCCTTGGTCGAGTACTTCCGGGTACGCTACGACGAACTCGATGAGGACGGCAAACGTCGCCTCGAGCGCAATCCGCTGCGTATCCTGGATTCGAAAAATCCGGCGATGCAGGAACTCATCGAGGGAGCACCACGTCTGTTGGATTTCCTCGGCGAGGAATCGAAGACGCACTTCGAGCGGGTACTCGCGCTCATCGAGGCAGCCGGCGTGCCCTATCGCATCAACCCACGGCTGGTTCGAGGGCTAGATTACTACAACCGTACCGTCTTCGAATGGGTGAGCCCGCGGCTCGGGGCGCAAGCGACGATCTGCGCCGGTGGCCGCTACGACGGCCTCATCGAACAGCTGGGGGGCAAGCCTGCCCCCGCGGCCGGCTTTGCCATCGGCGTGGAACGGCTGCTGATGCTATGGCAGGCGAGCGGCGGAAAAGTCGTGCCCAAGGTGCCCGACGTTTACGTGGTGCATCAAGGTGCGCGCGCCGAGGCCGTGGCGTTCCAACTCGCCGAGCGCCTGCGTGATCTGGGGCTCGACGTGGTATTGCATTGTGGCGGCGGCAGTTTCAAGAGCCAGATGAAAAAGGCGGATGCGAGTGGCGCGACGCTGGCCTTGATCCTGGGTGAGGACGAGGTCGACAGCGGCACGGTGGGGCTCAAGCCCCTGCGCCAGGAGGCGCCGCAGCAGCGGGTAGCGATCGAAGCCTGCGAAGACGCGGTGATGCAATGGCTCTACGGCCAGGAGGAAGGTAATGGCGCTTGACTTGCAGGAACAGGAGCAGATCGACGAACTCAAGACCTGGTGGCAGATGTACGGCCGCTGGGTGACGATCGCCATCCTCGTGGCGGCGATCGTTTCCTTGGGCTGGAACGGATGGCGCTGGTGGCGCCAGCACCAGGCCCAGGAGGCGGCGCGCATCGAGGCAGAGTTGGTGGTGGCCCTCGAACGAGGGGAGTTGCCCTTGGCACGGGCCGCAGCCCATCGTTTGCGGGAATCACGGACCAATGCCTTGTTGGCCGATCTCTCCGGTTTGAAACTGGGTTACGAACTGTGGCAAGCTGGTGATCACGCAGCCGCAAAAGAAGAACTCGGGCGCGTAGCCGAGCAGGGCTCCGAACCTTACCTGCGGGATGTGGCTCGCTTGCGCGAGGCGGCCGTGTTGCTCGATTCGGGTTCGGCCCAAGAAGCTTTCGAACGGCTCGCCATCGCGCCGGTGCCGGAGTTGGCCGCGCGCTATGAAGAAGCCCGTGGGGATGCGCTCGCGGCGCTCGGACGCCTCGAAGAAGCACGGGTGGCCTATCAGCGAGCCCTCGATCAGGGGACGGATCCTGCCTGGCGAGAACTCGTCGCCCTCAAGCGCGACGGGTTGGGGGGCTGAGCATGAGCGGTCGTTTCTCCCGTGTCGCTGCGCGTCTGCTGGCGCTTTTTGCCGTCGCGACGCTCGTTGCCGGCTGCTCTTCGCTCAATCCCTTTTCGCGCAAAGGACCCCAGATCGCGCCTCTGCCGCCGCTCACCAGTCCCGTGGAAGTGAGCATTGCAGCGCAGACCAAGGTAGGGGGCAGTGAAGGACTTTTCCTCACTCCGGCCATCCTCGACAACGAGGCCATCGTTGCCGGGGGTGACGGGCGCGTTTTGCGCTGGAATGGCGGTACGCGCTGGGAGGCGAAGCTCGAAGACAGGATCATCGCGGGTGTGGGTGCGGACGAGCGCCTGGCCGTGGTCGTCACGCGCAAAGGGGAGGTGGTGGCACTTGCCGTCGACGATGGGACAGTGCGCTGGCGCCATCCGCTCCAGGCCGACGTGATCACGCCACCCTTGGTGGCCGGCGGCTTCGTCGTGGTGCGTGCGGTCGATCATCGGCTCATCGCGCTCGATGCGCGCGACGGCAAGGAGCGCTGGGTTTATCAGCGCAACCTGCCGCCCTTGTCGCTGCGCCAATCGGCCCCGCTGGTGAGCGCCGGCAACGCCATCGTCGCTGGTTATCCGGGAGGGATCGTTGCCGTGGTCGAACCGCGCAGCGGCGCACCGCTCTTCGATCTGACGGTGGCCTCGCCCAAGGGGGCGACCGAAATCGAACGGCTCACCGACGTGGTCGGTCCACCGTTGGTGGCGCGTCAGGAAGTGTGCGCCGCCGCGTATCAGGGGCGTGTGGCCTGCTTCGACGGGCGTACCGCCGAGACGATCTGGACCAAGGATCTCTCTAGCCGCACGGGGATCGATCGTGACTTTCGTTATATCGTCGTCACTGCCGACAACGACGACGTGGTCGCACTCGATGCTTACTCCGGGAGGGAACAGTGGCGCACGGGTGGATTCTCCTGGCGCTTGCTCACGCGTCCGCTCATCCTCGGAGACTGGGTGCTCGTGGGCGATCGCGAAGGTTACGTCCACGTGCTCGATCGCAACGATGGCCGCATCCGTGGGCGGGTACGTGTCGGCTCCGGACCCATCCTCGTCGAGCCGAAATCCATCGGTCCCAACCGGGCAGTGGTGCAGAATACCGATGGAACGGTGGCCGTCGTGGAGGTGCATTGATGGCGGCACTGCCCACCGTCGTGCTCGTCGGGCGGCCCAACGTCGGCAAGTCCACCCTGTTCAACCGGCTCACGCAAAGCCGGGATGCACTCGTGGCCGACGTACCGGGGCTGACGCGTGACCGGCGCTACGGTCAGGGAAAGCTCGGCCCGCGGCCCTATTTGGTCGTCGATACCGCCGGCTTCGATCCGACGAGCAAGGAAGGATTGACTCGCGAGATGGCGCGACAGGCCGAGCAGGCGATCCGCGAGGCCGACGTAGTCCTCTTTCTCGTCGACGGGCGCGCCGGCCTCACGGCGCACGACCGAGACATCGCTGATTATTTGCGCCGGCTCGGCCGCTCGGTGCGGCTGGTGGTCAACAAGACCGAAGGCATGCGGCAGACCTACGCCACCGCCGAATTCCACGCACTCGGGCTGGGCGAACCTTTGGCCATCTCGGCGGTGCACGGTGAGGGCGTGCGCCAGATGATCGCCGAAGTCTTGGCCGATTTTCCCGAAGAAGACTCCAACGAGCCGCCGCAGGAGGAAGACGCGCCGCGCGTGGCGGTGGTCGGTCGTCCCAACGTGGGCAAGTCGACCCTCATCAACGCCCTTGTGGGCGAAGAGCGGCTCATCGCCTACGACCTGCCAGGGACGACCCGCGATGCGATCGAGGTGCCGTTCGTGCGGGGCTCACGCCGCTACGTGCTCGTCGACACCGCTGGTGTGCGCCGCAAGGGGCGGGTCACCGAGGCGGTGGAGAAATTTTCGGTGATCAAGACCCTACAGGCGGTGGAGCGGGCCAACGTGGTCGTGCTCGTGCTCGACGCGGCGCAGGGGATCGCCGATCAGGACGCACACTTGGGGGGATTCATCCTCGAGACCGGCCGCGCGCTCGTGATCGCGGTAAACAAATGGGATGCCGTCGATGACTACCAGCGTAGCTTGGTGAAGACGCAGCTTGCCAGCAAGCTGGGATTTCTGTCGTTCGCGCGCACCGTTTTCCTCTCGGCCGCGCAAGGGCGAGGGCTGGAGCCGCTCCTCAAGGCCGTGGACGAAGCCCATGCCGCCGCGTTTGCCAAGCTGCCCACGCCACAGCTCACCCGGGTGCTCCAGGAGCTGGTCAAATGCCAGGCGCCGCCGCGCCACGGGCTCTTTCGTCCGAAGCCGCGCTATGCGCATCAAGGGGGCAGCAATCCGCCGGTGATCGTCATCCACGGCAACGCGCTCGAGCATTTGCCCAAATCGTACCGGCGCTATCTCGAGCATGGTTTCCTCGAAGCCTTCCGTCTGCGCGGTACGCCGCTCAAGCTCGAATGGCGCACGTCGGAAAACCCCTATGTGAAACGCAGCGATTGAACGGCTGCTGCCCAAAGCCAGCGCGACTGTGCTATCGTTGTTCGTTGTGCTGCACCATTTTTCATGAGACCAAACCCACAACACGAAAGGCCACGACATGAGCAACAAAGCCTTGCAACTGCAAGACCCCTTCCTCAACCTGCTGCGCCGCGAGCACGTCCCGGTGTCGATCTATCTGGTCAATGGTATCAAGTTACAAGGGCACATCGAGTCCTTCGACCAATACGTCGTCCTGCTCAAGAACAACGTCACGCAGATGGTCTACAAGCACGCCATCTCCACCGTCGTGCCGTCGCGCCCGGTGACGCTGCGCGAAGTCCATGAGGACGAACAGCAAGCGGAACAATGATGGATTGTGGGGAACGCCTGCGCGATTGGCGCGTCTCATGAACGTTCCTCTTTCCTCGAAGGAATCTTTCATTGTTCGAACGTCCGCAACGCGGTGAACAAGCCGTGCTCGTCCAGCTCGATATCGGCCAGGGTGCGCTCGCCGAGCGTCTCTGCGAATTGCAACTCCTGGTGGAAAGTGCCGGGGCCGACGTGGTCGGCGTGGTGCGCGGCCGTCGGCCACGCCCCGATCCGGCTTTCTTCGTCGGCCGCGGCAAGCTCGACGAAGTGCGTAGCGCCATCGCCCAAGGAGAGGGCGATTTGGTCGTCTTCGACCATACCTTGTCTCCAGCGCAGCAGCGTAACCTCGAGCGCGAATTGCAGTGTCGGGTGATCGATCGCAATGCCCTCATCCTCGACATCTTCGCGCAGCGTGCCCGCAGTCACGAAGGAAAACTCCAGGTGGAACTCGCCCAGCTGGAATATCTTTCCACGCGCCTCGTGCGCGGCTGGACCCACCTCGAGCGCCAACGCGGAGGGATCGGCCTGCGTGGACCGGGCGAGACCCAGCTCGAGACCGACCGGCGGCTCCTGGGCATTCGGGTCAAGCAGCTGAAGAGCCGGCTCGAGCGGCTCGAGCGCCAGCGCATCACACGCCGGCGCGCGCGCAACCGTCGGGGGGTGCCGCAGGTCTCGCTGGTGGGCTATACCAACGCTGGCAAGTCGACCCTCTTCAACGCACTCACCAAAGCCGGCGCCTATGCCGCCGACCAGCTCTTTGCCACGCTCGACACCACATCGCGCCGCATCTGGCTGCCGCGCGTCGGTGACGTCGTGCTCTCGGATACCGTAGGATTCATCCGTGATCTGCCGCACGACTTGGTGGCGGCCTTCCACGCCACGCTCGAAGAGGTCGCCGAGGCCGACCTGCTGCTACACGTCGTCGATGGGGCGAGTGAGGATCGTGAGGCTCAGCGCGCCACGGTAGACGCGGTGCTCGCCGAGATCGGCGCACAGGACGTGCCACGGATCGAGGTGTTCAATAAAATCGACTTGCTCGCCGAGGTTCCGGCCGAGCGGACCGACGAGTGTGGTAGCATTCGCCGGGTTTGCGTCAGCGCGCGCACAGGAGAGGGGCTCGACTCCTTACGTGCGGTGCTCACCGACCGCCTGTGCCCCCTGTCGCCGATGCGTACGGTGCAATCAAGAAACGAGGAACTCCATGTCATTGAATGATCCCCGTTGGGGCGATCGTAACGACGGACCCGACGATGAGGGGCGCCGTCGTGATCCTCGCCCGGGACGTCCGCCCCAAGGCGAAGGTCCCCCCGACCTCGAGGAAGTCTGGCGTCAATTCAACGAGCGGCTCGCGGTGCTCTTTGGTGGTGGCCGCGGAGGGCGTTCTTCGGGCCCTGGAGGGGGTCGCTCCTGGGATGGCAAGCAATTCGGTGCCGGGATCGTCTTGCTCGTCGCCATCGTACTCGTGTTGTGGCTGCTTTCCGGGTTTTACAAGGTCGATGCCAACGAACGCGCGGTGGTACTGCGGTTTGGTCGGTACGTCGAGACGACCGAACCGGGCTTGCGTTGGCGCTTGCCTTACCCGATCGAACGCCATGAGATCGTCGATCTCACCGGCGTGCGCACCGTCGAAGTCGGTTACCGCGGCACCGACCGCAACAAGGTGCTGCGTGAATCGCTCATGCTCACCGACGACGAGAACATCGTCTCGATCCAGTTTGCGGTGCAATACGTGCTCAAATCCCCCGAAGACTATCTCTTCCGCGACCGTGCGCCCGACGAGAGCGTCAAGCAGGCCGCCGAGAGCGCCATGCGTGAAATCGTCGGCAAGTCCAAAATGGATTACGTCCTCTACGAAGGACGTGAGGACATCGCCGTACGCGCTCAGGAGTTGATGCAGACCATGCTCGACCGCTACCGTACCGGGGTGCAAGTGGTGCGCGTCACCCTACAAAACGCCCAACCACCCGAGCAGGTGCAGGCGGCTTTCGACGACGCCGTCAAGGCCGGTCAAGATCGCGAACGCTTGCGGAACGAAGGTGAGGCCTATGCCAACGCAGTGATCCCTCGCGCTCGAGGCACGGCCGCACGTCTATTGGAGGAGGCCAATGCCTACAAAGGTAGGATCGTGGAACAGGCCACTGGTGATGCCGCGCGCTTCACCCAGATCCAGCAGCAATACCGGCAGGCGCCGGCGATCACGCGCGAACGCCTCTATCTCGAGACGATGCAACATATCTTTACCAACACGAGCAAGGTGCTGGTCGATGCACCAGCCCACAACAACCTCATGGTTTTGCCGCTCGAGCGTTTGCTCACCCCTTCCGGGGGCACGACGGCGCCAACTTACCAAGGGCCTAGCAGCGGCGATGGCAGTGCCGAGGCTGCGGCCGAATCGACCCGTAAGGAACGGGACATGACGAGACAAGATCTGCGCAACCGTGAGCGGGGGAGCCGATGATGCAAGCTAGGATCGCCACCGTGCTCGGGGTGTTGCTGCTGATTGCCGCGATCGCCTCGATGTCGCTCTTTACCGTCGACGAGCGCCGCTATGCCATGGTCCTGCAGTTCGGGGAGGTCAAATCGGTAATTTCCGAACCGGGCTTGCACGTGAAACTACCCTTGGTACAGAACGTTCGTCTGTTCGATCGGCGCTTTTTGACCATCGATACGCCCGAACCTGAGCGTTTCATCACTTCCGAGAAGAAGAACGTGTTGGTGGACCACTTCATCAAGTGGCGCATCGCCGACCCGCAGCAGTATTACATCACCATGGGCGGGGACGAGACGCGTGCTCGCACACGGCTACTGCAAACGGTCAACGCCACGCTGCGCGAAGAATTCGGCCAACGCAGCGTGCACGATGTCGTCTCCGGTGAGCGCGACAAGGTCATGGAAATCGTGCGCACCAAGACCGACCGCGACGCGCGCACGTTCGGTGTCGAGATCGTCGATCTGCGCCTGAAGCGCGTCGATCTGCCGGCAGAGGTGTCCGAGTCGGTCTACCGCCGCATGGAGGCCGAGCGCAAGCGCGTGGCCAACAACCTGCGCTCCGAGGGGGCGGCGATCGCCGAGCGTATCCGCGCCGACGCCGACCGGCAAAGCGAGCTGATCATCGCCGAAGCCTATCGTGAGTCGCAGCGGCTCAAAGGTGAAGGGGATGCCGAAGCCACGCGCATCTTCAACGAAGCCTATGGACGCGATCCCGAGTTCTTCAGCTACTATCGCAGCCTCGAAGCCTATCGCGAGAGCTTCTCTCGGCGTGAGGACGTGTTCGTTCTCGATCCAAGCTCCGCGTTCTTCAAACACTTCAAGACGCCACAGTCGTCGGGCAACCGCTGAGCCTTGCCGTCCAGAGCATGTCCGAAATCTTCTGGAAAGCCTTGGGTCTGATGCTCGTTTTCGAGGGCTTGATGCCTTTCCTCGCACCGCATGCCTGGCAGCAAGCCCTGAAGCGTCTGGCAGAGGTGCCTTCCGAGCGCTTACGCTGGTTTGGTGCCGCGGCCATCGTCCTGGGGTTGCTCATCGTCAATGACGTCATCCTGTGAGGCCATCCATGCGTTGGGTTTTGCCCGACTATCTCCGTGACGAGCTGCCCCCGGCGGCGGAGCACCTCGAGCGCTTACGACGCGATCTGCTCGATCTCTTCCGTCTTCATGGCTACCAGCTCGTCGCTCCTCCGCTCATCGAATTCCTCTCTTCGCTCATCGTCGGCGGAGAGGAAGACCTGAGGCTGCGTACGTTCGGGCTCACCGACCAGTTGAGCGGCCAAACCATGGGGGTGCGTGCCGACATTACGCCTCAGGTGGCACGGATCGATGCGCATCTGTTGAATCGTCGGGGCGTCACCCGTCTGTGTTACTGTGGCCCGGTGCTGCACACTCTGCCCGCCTCGCTCACCGCCACGCGCGAGCCGCTGCAGCTCGGTGCCGAGCTCTATGGTCATGGCGGTGTGGAAGCCGACATCGAGATCATTCGCCTGCTGGCGACTGCCCTCGAACGGGCACGTCTACCGGCGGTGCGTATCGACGTCGGGCACATGGGGCTCTTTCGCGCCCTCACCGAGGGCATGGATCACGAGCGGGCAGAGGCGCTCTTCGAACTGCTCCAGGCAAAAGATTCTGCGGGAATCGAGAACTTCCTCGCTACGACCGGCGCCGAGATCGATGAGGCGCGTGCTGTTTCACTGTGCGCCCTGCCTGGGCTCTACGGCGGGATCGAGGTGCTCTCTCTGGCACGGTCTCGGCTCGCACCGCTGCCGGCAGTGGTGCGGGCACTCGAAGAGCTCGAGGCGCTCGCCGAAACGCTCGCCGATTTGCCGCTGGGGTTCGATTTGGCGGATCTTCGTGGCTATCACTATCACACCGGCGTGATGTTCGCTGCCTACGGCGCCAACCACCCTTCGGCGCTCGCCTTGGGCGGGCGTTACGACGGACTCGGTGCGGCTTTCGGACGGGCTCGGCCGGCGACGGGATTTTCGATCGATTTGCGCGAACTCATCGCCCGTCTGCCGCTCGCCCCCTTGCCGGGCGCCATCCTCGCGCCCGCGGTGGACGATGAGGCGTTGGAGGCAGTAGTGGCCCAGTTGCGTGAGGCAGGGCAGGCAGTGGTGCGGGAATTGCCGGGGCATCCGCTCGAAGAATGGCGCGAAGCCGGCTGCGACCGGCGCCTCGTGCAGCGCGCCGGACAGTGGGTCGTGGAACCGTTGTGATCGTAAAAGGAAGGGCTGATGGCTAAGAACGTGGTCGTCGTCGGGACGCAGTGGGGCGACGAAGGTAAGGGCAAGATCGTCGACTGGCTCACCGACAACGCTCAGGGCGTGGTGCGCTTCCAGGGTGGGCACAACGCGGGGCACACCTTGGTGGTGGGGGAGCGTGAATACAAGCTCAACCTCGTGCCCTCCGGCATCGTGCGCGAAGGGGTGGCCTGCTTCATCGGCAACGGGGTGGTGCTCGACGTCCATCACCTACTTGCCGAGATTCGGACGTTGGAGGCTGGCGGGATCGAAGTGCGCTCGCGCCTGCGCGTCAGCCCCGGTTGCCCTTTGATCCTGCCCTATCACGTCGCGCTCGACCGGGCGCGCGAGGCGGCGCGCAGCGCTGGCGACAAGATCGGTACCACGGGCAAGGGCATCGGCCCGGCTTACGAGGACAAGGTGGCCCGTCGTGCGATCCGCCTCTACGATCTCTTCCGTCCCGAGCAATTTCGCGCCAAGCTCGAGAGCAACCTCGCCTGGGTCAATTTCGTGCTCACTCAGGCTTTCCACGCCGAGCCGCTCGAGTTCGAGCCGATCTATGAACAAGCGCTCGCCGATGCGAAAGAAATGTTGCCCTTGGTGACCGACGTCTCCGCCCGACTCTACGAGATCAACAAGGCGGGCGGCAATCTGCTCTTCGAAGGGGCGCAGGGGACGCTACTCGACATCGATCACGGCACCTATCCCTTCGTCACCTCCAGCAACTGCGTCGCCGGTCAAGCCGCCGCCGGCGCCGGGCTGGGGCCGGGGCGACTGCACTACGTGCTCGGCATCACCAAGGCGTATTGCACTCGGGTGGGCGGGGGGCCTTTCCCCACGGAATTGGACATCGACACCGAGGGCACCCCGGGCTGGCAGATGTCGACCAAAGGGCGGGAGTTCGGCACCGTCACCGGTCGCAAGCGACGCTGCGGCTGGCTGGACCTGGCCGCGCTCAAGCGTTCCATCATCATCAATGGCGTCTCGGGTCTGTGTATCACCAAGCTCGACGTGCTCGACGGCCTCGAGGATCTGAAACTGTGCATCGGTTACGAACTCGACGGTGAGCGGATCGAATTGTTGCCGATGGGAGCCGACGAGGTCGCCCGTTGTGTTCCCGTCTACGAGACCTTGCCTGGCTGGCGCGAGAGCACCTTCGGGGCGCGCCGTTGGGAGGATCTTCCCTACGAGGCCCGTGCCTACCTGCACCGCATCGAGGAATTCTGCGAGATTCCGATCGACGTGATCTCGACTGGCCCCGAGCGCGACGAGACCATCCTGCGCCGTCATCCTTTCGGCGCCTGAAACCGTTTTTCTCCGGATGTGCTACAGTGAGAAAGCTCCGTGAGGGGCTTTCAATCATACGAACCACGAAAAAGGAGGAACCCGATGAAACTGTATTTCTCGCCCGGCGCCTGTTCGCTGTCGCCCCACATCGCCCTTCGGGAAGCCGGCGTCGAGCCCGAGCTGGTGCGGGTGGATCTCGCCACGAAAAAACTCGCCGATGGGGGCGATTATCTGGCGATCAATTCCAAGGGCTACGTTCCGGCGCTGCAGCTCGACGATGGGACGATCCTCACCGAAGGCCCGGCGATTCTCATCTACATCGTGCAGAATCTGGCGCGTACGCCGCTCGGCCCCAAAGAGGGGATGGGGCTGGTGCGGTTGGTGGAATGGCTCAACTTCATCGCTACCGAGATCCACAAAGGATTCTCGCCGCTCTTCAAGCCGAACTGCCCGCAGGAATGGAAGGCGGTGGCGAAGGAGAACCTGCTCAAACGCCTGCAATGGGTGGACGGCCAGCTCGCTCAGCGGACCTGGCTTCTCGGGGAAGAATTCTCGGTGGCCGACGTCTACCTGTTCGTCTGCACCACCTGGACTGCCTATGTGCAAATCGACCTCGGTCAATTCCCAGCCCTAGCGCGTTTCGCGGAAAAAGTTTCGCAGCGTCCAGCGGTGCAAGCGGCCTTGAAGGCGGAAGGTCTGAAAAAGTAGTCTTGGGCTTGCGCCGATCAGAAGAAAAAGCCGCCTTGGGCGGCTTTTTCTTCTTTTTTGCTCAAGCGTAGAGGATGGGGTAATCGAGGTAGCCTTTCTCGCCCCCCGTATAGAAAGTGGAAGGATCGGGCGTGTTGAGCGCCGCGCCGTGACGGAATCGCTCGACCAGATCGGGGTTGGCGATGAAAAGCTGCCCGAACGAGATCATGTCGGCCTCGCCGCGAGCGATCGCCGCGTTGGCCGTCTCGAAGGTGTAGCCCCCGTTCGTCATGTAGACGGTGGGCCACAAGGGGCGCAGCGTGCGCAGGTCGAAGGCAGGGCCAGCGACTCCAGGGGATTCTTTGCCCATTTCGGTGATGTGTAGATAGCCGAGATTGAAATCGCCCAGGGCTTTGACGGCGTAAGAGAAAGTTGCCTCGGGGTTGGAGTCGCGCATGTCGTTGAACGGTTGTAGGGGCGAGAGGCGCACCCCCACGCAGCCGCGATCCCATACGCCGAGCACGGCCTCGGTCACTTCCAGGAGAAACCGGGCACGGTTGGCGATGGAGCCGCCGTAGGCGTCGGTGCGACGGTTGCTGCCGTCGCGCAGGAACTGGTCGATGAGGTACCCGTTGGCACCGTGGATCTCCACGCCGTCGAAACCCGCCGCCTTGGCATTGCGCGCGGCCTGAGCGTAATGTTCGATGGTTTCCGCGATGTCTTGCAGGCTCATGGCGCGCGGGGTGACGAAGGGTTTGTTGCCGCTCGGCGTATAGGTCTCGCCGCGGGCAGCGATCGCGGAAGGGCCGATCGGTTCCAATCCCCCATTGACCTCGGGATGTGCCACTCGGCCGCAGTGCCACAATTGGGCAAAGATGCGTCCACCACGGGCATGCACCGCTTCGGTGACGGCTTTCCAACCTTGGATTTGAGCCGGCGTGAAGATGCCGGGAGTGTTGGGGTAAGCGAATCCTTCTGGGGAGATCACCACGCCCTCACTGATGATGAGACCGGCGCTGGCGCGCTGAGCGTAGTAGCGTACCATCATGTCGGTGGGAACGCCGTGGGCACTGGCCCGATTGCGCGTCATCGGCGCCATGGCGATCCGGTTGGGCAGGGTGTAAGGGCCCAGAGCGATGGAGGTGAAGAGATCGCGCTTCTCGGTCATCGATCGATCCTTTCCGTGGTTGTTGTGTGAGCCCAATCACTATAGATCGGCCAAGGAAAAAAACCAATGGCTTCGGTTCGCAATGGGATCAACGGCGTCGTTCGAGCAGGTCGTTGCACCTTTCCGCTGTGATCCGGGTTCCCCGTGGTTGCCCCGATCGAGGCGATTTTCCGTCCAGAGCGCTAGCGTTTCACGGCCTCGGTCAACAGGCCGGTTTGGGGCGTGATCGGTTGGGGCTCGCGGGTTCCGAGAAACCAGGGGCGAGGTTTTTCCGGACCGAAAGGAGCCTGTAATCGGTTTGAGAGGGCGTTGTATACGAAAAAGGCGTTGGAGCGCGGCTGTGGTGTGATGTTGCCGTTCGAACCGTGCATGACGTTGCAGTGAAATACCAACACCGTCCCAGGTTTTCCCCCGGCAACGACGATTCCCTGCTGGTCGACGAGGGTCGCTAGGCTCACATCGTCTGGCACGCCGTATTCTTGCTTTTTCAGGGAGTGGAGGTAGTGCTCCGCGGGCGTCTCGCCTACGCAGGAGATGTAGGTGGTGTGTGACCCCGGGATGAGCATTAGCGCCCCGTTGATCGCATCGTTTTCCGTGAGTAGGACCGAAATCGAGACTGCGCGCATTCGCGGCATGCCATCTTCCACGTGCCAGGTCTCGAAATCGCTATGCCAATAGAATTCTTTGCCTCGAAATCCCGGCTTGTAATTGAGGCGTGATTGGTGGATATAGACCCGATCGTCGAGTAGAAACTCGGCAATTCCGACCAGCCGCCGGTCACTTGCCAGGCGCTGCATCACTGGGGCCTGTTGATGGATGGCGAAGATGGAACGCACCTCGCTGCTGTTGGGTTCGGTGATGAGCGTCTCGGGGTCGAGGACTTGCGCCTGGGTGCGGAGCCGCGCAGCTTCTTCTTGCAAAAGGCGCACTTCTTCGTCGGTGAAAAGTCCGTCGAGGACGAGGAACCCTTCGCGCTCGAAACGGGAGGCTTGGCCGGCCGTGAGAGGAGCTTCCGGCGTCCAAGGGCGATAGAGCACGGGGTCCTTTATGGGGCTCATCATGGCCTCATGGCTGCGACGAGAGGGATAGAGATCTTCCATACAGCCTCTTTTCTGGCTGATTTGCAAAAGCAACGATGGCACCCCTCCTCGACGAAGCGAGGGGTGCCGACGAGGGAGGGGGCGATGCAGCGGCTATTGGGATCGAGCGTATTCGTGCTCGGCCGGGTAGGCGCCGGTCTCGTCATGTACTTCCGCGCCGGTGACCGGAGGATTGAAGGCGCACACACAGACGATGTCCGTGGTCGGGCGTATGATGTGCCGATCGTGCTCATTGAGGGCGTACATGACCCCTGGGCGAAGCACGTGGATTTGACCCGTACCCAGATCTTCGATGGTGCCGGTGCCTTCGATCACCAAGACGGCTTCGAGGTGGTTGCGGTAGTGGAATTCCAGCGTCTCTCCCGAGTAGAGGCGAGTGACGTGATAGGAAAAACCCATACCGTCTTTCTTCAGCAGCAAACGGATGCTGTCCCAGCCTTTGGATTTGACGTGACGCTCACCATC
Source organism: Tepidiphilus olei (assembly GCF_006980705.1). Taxonomy (GTDB): domain Bacteria; phylum Pseudomonadota; class Gammaproteobacteria; order Burkholderiales; family Rhodocyclaceae; genus Tepidiphilus; species Tepidiphilus olei. Next base: position 21,628 of record NZ_SBHO01000001.1, read on the forward strand.
ACGCAGCTCGTCGACCGAACGCACGATCATTTGGTTACCTCCAGCGATGCTTCGACGTACTCATTCATGACGTTGGCTACGCATTCTTCGACGATGTCCAAGCCCTTGGCGAATATCTCGTCGTCGATGTTCAGCGGGGCGAGCACTTTGACGACTTCATCGTCGGCTCCGCTCGTCTCGATGATGAGCCCCCGGTCGAAGCAGGCAGCGGTGACCTTGGCTGCAAGTTCACCATTGGGTAGGACGATGCCGCGCATCATGCCGCGGCCGCGGGTTTCGAGTCCGTGTGCTTCGGCCATGCGTTCGAGTCGCTCGGCCAGATATTCGCCGCGCCGCGATACTTCCCCGGCGAACTCGCCGTCACTCCAGAAATGGCGCAAGGCGGCGGTGGCCGTGACGAAGGCATGGTTGTTACCTCGGAAGGTTCCGTTGTGCTCGCCCGGATTCCAGATGTCGAGCTCGCGTCGGAAGAGCGTGAGCGCAAAGGGCAATCCCAGACCCGAGAGCGACTTGGCTAGGGTAACGATGTCGGGTTCGATTCCAGCTTCTTCGAAGCTGAAGAAGCCACCGGTGCGACCGCATCCGGCCTGGATGTCGTCGATGATGAGCAGGGCCCCATGACGCTTGGCCAGGGCGGCGATCTTGCGCAACCATGCGGCCGAGGCGACATTGAGCCCGCCCTCGCCTTGCACCGTTTCCACGAGGATCGCGGCCGGGGCGTCGAGACCGCTCGAGCCGTCGGTGAGGCGACGTTCGAGTAGCTCGGCCGTATCGATGCCTTGGCCATGATAGCCGTCGTAAGGCTCATGCACGACGTTGTCGAGCGGCACTCCGGCGCCCTGACGTTTGGCCGCGTTGCCGGTACAGGCAAGCGAGCCCAAAGTCATGCCGTGGAATCCGTTGGTGAAAGCGATCACGAGGTTGCGCCCGGTCACCTTGCGGGCGAGCTTCAGGGCGGCTTCCACGGCATTGGTGCCCGTGGGGCCGGGGAACATTGCCACATAATCGAGTCCGCGAGGCTCGAGGATGAGTTCATCGAACGTGTGCAGGAATTCTGCCTTGGCCTGGGTGTGCAGATCGAGACCATGGGCGATGCCATCGTTTTGGATGTGCTCGATGAGCGCTTGTTTGAGTACGGGATGGTTGTGACCGTAGTTGAGCGTCGAGCATCCACTCAAGAAGTCGAGATAGCGCCCTCCCTGATCGTCGTACATCCAAGGTCCCCTGGCTTTGACGAACTGTCGGGGCATGGTGCGGCAGTAGCTTCGCACCTTGGATTCGCGGCGCAGGTAAATCGAACGATCGGGTAGTGTATGGGAAGGTTCGGGTCTGCTCATGGCGTATTTCCTCCGGAAGGAGTGGAATGGACGGCAGACAGGGGACCGATCGTCAGTTCCCATTCGGTCTCGTGTCGGCCGGCGAAATGGCGTTCTTTCTCGAATAGCGGCCGCTCGACGATCGAATGGCCATGGCGGGCGGCGAATCCGCGAAAGAATGCCCAGGAAGCATCATTGTCGGGAGTGATGGTGGTGACGATGAAGCGCACGTCGTCGAGCCCGGGCCGGGCGAGCAAGCGTTCGAGCAGGCTGCTGGCGAGCCCCTGACCCCGGGCCGTTTCAGTCACCGCCACTTGCCAGATGAAGAGCTTGTCTGGTGTATTCGGGATACGGTACCCGGAGATCCAGCCCAGCAACTCGTCCTCGTTCGGACGCTCGGCCAGGATGCAGGTATCGGCGAAGTGCGTACACTGCAGCAGGTTGCAATAGGCCGAGTTGGGGTCGAGCGGTGGGCACCGGGCAATGAGGCGCGTGACGCGCGGCCCGTCTTCCGGCCGGGGCTCACGGAATGTGATCGTATCGAGGGACGGGTTTTGGGCTAAAAAATATAAATCATTCATGATAATGATAATGTAATTATATGAGAATGTATTTCATGGAAATGTCCATGAAATTCAAGGGATAGAGTGACGAATAAATTCTATTGTGTTTTTTGTATTTTTACCCTATCACGCGACGAGGGAGAGGTCAACCATTTTTTTATGAGGGTTTTGGTGGGGCTCCCATCCTTCGACGGCGCATTCTTTGTAATCGATATGGGTATCTTCTTCGGTTTCGGGCGATTCTTGCCTCGGGCCGCTGTGCCCGTACGATGAAAACGATGCGCCCTTCAGTTGCCGAGTGTGTCTTGGTGGACGAGCTTTTGCTGCTTGAGGCGCTCGCTTGCCGAGCGTAGGGTGTCACGCGCCAAGGCGTGATAGAGGGGAGTGCGGATGAGGGTGCGGGAGAGGGCGAAGGCGATCAGAGACGTCGCCATGAGAGGTAGCAGCACTTCATGGTTTGCCGTCATTTCCATCACGATCACGAAGGCCGTGATGGGGGTTTGCGTCAGGGCGGACAGAAAGCCCACCATGCCGAGCACGAGGAAGACGTTGGGTGCCGATCCTGGGAAGCCCATGGCGACGAGCGAGCCTAGGCCGGCGCCAACGGCCAGCGCTGGTGCGAATACGCCGCCCGGTATGCGGCTGACGAATGCCAGGGTGATGGCGGCCATCTTGGCGAGGAAAAAGTACCATGGAAGCATGCCTTCGCCTTCCAGGGCCGACTTGACTTGCTGGTAACCGGTGCCGTAAATGTCTCCGCCGGTGACCCAACCCAATAAGGCGGTACCCAGGCCGCAGGCTGCAGCCAGGTAGATCGGGTGTCGTTTGGCCCATTGGCCGGCGCGTCCAGGCAGGCCGTGGTGCGACAAAGCGATCAGCGCGCGCGCATAGAGGCTGCCCATGAGGCCACAGGCGATGCCCATCGCGAGCACCACTTTCCAGCCATCGGCCATGCCCATGGCCAAATCGGTACGTCCGAAATAGGTATAGTTGCCGAGCAGTAGCAGCGAGACGATTCCGGAGAAGATGACGGCCGTCAATAAGGTTCCGTTTGCCTGGAAAGCGCGGCGATGGGACATCTCTTCGATGGCGAAGAGAATGCCCCCCAGTGGGGTGTTGAAGGCGGCGGCCACGCCGGCGCCCCCGCCGGCGACGATCAGCGCATGGCTGGAAGCGAGCCGCCGTCGCTTGCGTTTGCCAGCAAGGGCGTACATCACCGACGAGGCGACTTGTACTGTTGGCCCTTCGCGCCCGATCGAGGCGCCGCAAAGTAGGCCCAGGGTGGTCAGGAGAATTTTACCCAGGGCGATCGGAATCGACAGGAGCGAGCGCCTCAGCCTGCCGTCGGTGCTCAGGCTGGCGGCGATCGCTTGCGGAATGCCGCTGCCGGTGGCCGAGGGAAAGAATCGCAGGGTGATCCAGGCGATGGCGGCGAAACCCAGAGGAGAGAGGAGAAGCCCTATCCAGGGACGGCCATTGAGCAAGGCGGCATGGAATTCGATGGCCCATTCCGCCGCTTTGGCAAAACCCACGGAGAGCAGCCCCACCAGGCAGGCGGCAAACACCATGGGGAGCTCTTCTTCCCAGCGCCTCAAAGAGACCGTCAGCCGTTGCAGTCGCTGCGAACGACGGGTCGATGTGGACGAGGGCTTGTCGTTTTCAGGCATAAAGGAATTTTAGTGCAAAATGAGCCCGAGCTTGCGAAAGACGTGTCTTTGGCTCTATCATGAACCTCGCCGAGGGAGGCGGGATCACGGCGTGTTCCGTCCTATGGGCGTGCGAAAAACTTCCGCGAGCGATTGCAGGTCAGGGGGACGCTGAAGAAATGAGCGAGCGGGATGAAGCGCAAGGCGCACGGAGCGCAGCGACCGAGACATATCGAGTAGATAGGCGAGGGAGCGAGCACCGCGCAACGCAGCGATTCGCCCGCGCAGCCAATTATTCAGCGTTTCCCAAGACGCCTAGGAGGCGACATGCCCCCCTCGATGTGCGGGCATCCATGCGCCGGAGCGAGCCGCGATGCAGCCGTGCAGTCGCTCATTCGTGGTGCCGCACGGGGAAACCGTTTGAATCGTCGAGGGAGATAGCGATGGTAGAGGCGAGTGAGGCGCCGTCCATGAGCGATGAAGAAGGAGAGCCGCTGCGGTATGCGGTGCATGAGGGTTTGGCTGAAATCGCGTTCAATCGCCCGCATCGGCTCAATGCAGTCAATGAAGCCGTCTATGCTGCCATGCACAAAGCATTGCTCCGGGCCGAAGAGGACGAAACGGTCAGGGTGGTGCTACTACGTGGCGAGGGCCGGGCTTTCTGTGTGGGAGCCGACCTCAAAGCGCACGGCAGTGGTCAGCGAACGCCCTACCAGCGTCGCCGTTACCTCGAGGGAGAACAGGAGGTATGCCGGCGCATCCTGCACCTGTCGAAACCGGTGGTGGCGGCAGTGCATGGCTATGCGCTCGGAGCAGGAGCCGAAATGGCACTGGCAGCCGATTTTCTGCTGATGAGCAAAAGTGCCAAACTGGGTTTCCCGGAGTTGTCGATCGGCAACTTCCTTGGCGGGGGGGTCACGTGGTTGTTGCCGCGGCTGGTCGGATTGGCGCGAGCGCGTGAATTGCTGTTTTTTGGCGAACGCCTCGATGGTGAGCAAGCCGAACGCATCGGGTTGGCCAACCGTGCGTTCGACGACGAGGGTTTTCTCGAATCCGCCCGGCTCTATGCACGCGCCCTGGCCGAGAAGGCGCCCATTTCCATGGAACTCGCCAAGCGCACCCTGCTGCTCGCCGCGGGAAATTCGCTGGAAGCAGCCCTTGCCGCCGAGTTGGAAGGAATGACGTTCGTGGCGACCACCGAAGATTGGCGTGAAGGCGTGGTGGCATTTGCCGAGAAGCGCCCACCCAGGTTCCGCGGGAGATGAGCCGATGAATCAGCCTGAGATGCCGTCCGTCGTGTGCAGCGACGCTTCTTCCGACCCGCTCGAGCCTCTGTTCTTCCCTCGGGCGGTGGCCGTGGTGGGGGCGTCCGCCGTCGCAGGGAAACGGGGCTACAAAGCCGTGCAGGGGTTGATCGAGGCAGGCTATCGTGGCGCCATCTATCCCATTCATCCGCGCGAGGAGATGATCCTCGGACGGCGCTGTTACCGCAATGTCGAAGAACTTCCCGATGAGGTCGATTTGGCGGTGATTTGCACCCCGGCCGCCACCGTTCCCGGCTTGGTGGAAGAATGCGGCCGCAAGGGCATCAAAGGGGTGGTGGTCATCGCCGGAGGCTTTCGTGAAAGCGGTCCGGATGGTGAGCGTCTCGAAGAGGCTTTGCTGGCGGCAGCGCAGAAGCATGGTGTGCGCGTGATCGGCCCCAATACCTCCGGCATGTTCAACCTGACCATCGGACTCGACTTGCTGGGTTTGCGGGGGGTGCGTCCAGGACATGTCGCTTTCATCTCGCAGTCGGGCAACATGCTGCTCTCGCTCGTGCTCGAGGCCCAATACCACGGGGAATTGGGATTTTCCATCTACGTTGGCCCAGGAAACCAGACCGATCTGGGTTTCAACGATTACTTGCGTTTTCTGGGTCGCGAATCCCACACGCGGGTCGTGACGATGTACGTCGAGGGGTTCCGCTCAGGGCAGCGCTTTCTCGAGATCGCGCGCGCCGTGTCGCGCCACAAACCGGTCGTGGTCTATAAGTCTGGCGCAACCGAAGCCGGCAAGGTAGCGGCGCGCTCGCATACGGGGGCGCTGGCGGGAAGCTATTCGATGACGGTCGATCTATTGCGTCAAGCCGGCGTGTGCCTGGTGCAGCAATCGGACGAGATGCTGCCGGTGGCCGAGGGGTTGGCGGCCTGGAATGCAGCGCCTGGGTCGCGCGTGGCGGTGCTCTCCGACGGTGGGGGGCAGGCCACGATCGCCGTCGACCGTCTGGTCGAAGCCGGTCTGTCGCTGGCCCCGCTCGAAGAAGGGACGGTAAGGCGGCTTGCGTCCATTCTTCCCCCCCAGGCCTCCCTGCGCAATCCGATCGACGTGGCGGGTGCCTCCGACGACAATCCTGCCATTCTTGCGGAGTGTCTCTCCATCCTCGCCCAGGATGACAACGTCGATGCACTCCTGCTGGTCGGCATGTTCGGAGGCTATGCCATTAGATTCGGCGAGCAGCTCATGGGTAATGAGATGCGCTGTGCCGAAACCTTTGCTGAATGGCGGAATAAACACGAAAAACCCTTGGTGGTGCATAGCCTCTATGCGCCCATCAAACCCCCGGCGGTGCGGCGCCTACGCGAGGCGGGGTTGCCGGTATATGCCTCGATCGAGCATTCCGTTCGGGTGTTGCAGGCCCTGGCCGAGCGTGGCCATCATTTGCGCCGTTGCTCCGAACCGGATGCGCGACACGTGTCACCCCAGCCCTGTGTGAGAGAAGTCTTCTTGCGCGCGGCCCAGGAGGGGCGCAATCCTTATGAGCACGAAGCCAAAGTGGCTCTGGCCGCGCATGGCATCGCCGCCGGAGAGTCGGTGCTCATGCGCGCGCCCGAGCACGTCGAGCAGGTACTCGAACGTTTCGGGGACCGCCCGCTCGCCCTCAAGATCGTCTCTCGCGACATCCTGCACAAAAGCGATGCCGGTGGCGTTCGGCTGGACGTGCGGGGGCGGGAGGCCATCGTCGAATCGTACGAGAGCATCCTCGCGTCGTGCCGGGCGTACGCGCCCAAGGCGGACCTCCATGGGGTTCTCGCCATGCCCATGGCGCCCAAAGGGGTGGAGGTGATCATCGGGATGGTGCGCGATCCCGTCTTTGGCCCGGTGATGATGTTCGGCTTGGGCGGGATCTTCGTCGAGGTGCTCAATGACGTAGCTTTCCGTGCCGTTCCCATGACGCGTGACGACGCCGAATCCATGCTGCGGCAGCTACGCGGGAACAAATTGCTGCACGGCGTCCGGGGACTGCCGCGTGTCGATGAGGCGCGCGTGGTCGATTTGCTGCTCCAGGTGGCCGATTTCGTGCGGGCGTACCCCGAAATCTCGGAGCTCGACCTCAACCCCGTGATCGTGCATGAGCAAGGCTATGCGATCGCAGATGCTCGCTTCTTGCTCAACCCGAACGTACTGCCGCTCGAAGGAGAAGAGTAGGGGGATAGACAGTCGAAACACGCTCCGGTGCGGGTTTTCCCGAACTGGCGCCATGCGCTTCTACGCACTAGACTCGAAAAAACGCAGATTCATCACAGGAGGAGTACGCCATGAAAGGTATCAAAACGATGGGCGCCATCCTGGCGCTGGGGTTGGCGAGCTTGAGTGCGCCTCCGGTCGTGGCGCAGCAAAAATTCGTCACCATCGGTACCGGTGGGGTCACGGGGGTGTACTATGCCGCCGGCGGGGCTATTTGCCGCTTGATGAACAAGGACCGGGCTCAGCATGGATACCGTTGCTCGGTCGAAAGCACGGGGGGATCGGTCTATAACGTCAACACCATCCGGACGGGTGAGCTCGATTTCGGGGTAGTACAGTCCGATTGGCAGTATCACGCTTATCATGGCAGCAGCTCGTTCAAGGACGCCGGACCTTTCCAGGACTTGAGGGCAGTGTTCTCTCTGCACCCCGAGCCGCTCACGCTGGTGGTTCGTCCCGAAATCGATGCAAAGAAAGGGTTGGAAGCCATCAAGGGTAAACGCGTCAATATCGGTAACCCGGGGTCGGGGCAGCGCGCCACGGTCGACGTGTTGCTCCAGGCATTGGGATGGAAGTATTCCGATTTTTCCCTCGTCTCGGAGCTCAAACCCGATGAGCATGGTCCGGCGTTGTGTGACAACAAGATCGATGCCTTCTTCTTCGTCGTTGGGCATCCGAGCGCCAACATCCAGGATCCCCTCGCCACGTGTAATGCCAAACTCGCGAATGTCACGGGCCCGGCGGTCGACAAGCTCCTGGCCGAGGCGCCCTATTATGCGAAGGTCGAAATTCCCGCTGGTCTGTATCCCAATCACCCTGAACCCGTGCCCACGTACGGCGTGCTTGCCACGCTCGTGACTTCGGCCAAAGTGCCCGATGAAGTGGTCTATACGCTGGTGAAGACGGTATTCGAGAACTTCGAGGAGTTCAAGAAACTCCATCCGGCTTTCGGCCATCTGGAGCCGGGGCACATGGTCAAGGACGGCTTGTCGGCGCCGCTTCATCCTGGTGCGTTGAAGTACTACCGCGAAAAAGGCTGGCTCTGATCCCGGGGCATCGACGATGCGATCGGGGATGAAAGAGGGGCGACGGCAGCCTCTGGATGAGCCGGGTCTGCCCGACGAGGCGCTGCGCGAGCTCATCGCCGAGGCCGATACGGGGCGGCGGCAGCCGGCGGGTTGGCAGGGGTGGGTGCTCACGCTGCTGGCGCTCGCCTGGTCGCTGTTTCAGTTGTGGTACGCCTCCCCTTTGCCGTTTTTACTCGACGTCGGCATCTTCAATGACACCGAGGCCCGGTCCATCCATCTCGCCTTTGCCATCGCGCTGGCTTTTCTGGCCTATCCGGCCTTGAAGCGATCACCCCGCGATCACGTTCCACTCTTCGATTGGGGATTGGCTCTGGCCGGCATGGCCTGTGCCGGCTACATCGCGTTCTTTTATCGTGAATTATCTACCCGCCCGGGTTTGCCTTCGCCGATGGACATGACGGCTGCCGTGGTCGGGCTGGCCTTGCTGCTCGAAGCGGCACGTCGCTCGCTGGGTTGGCCTTTGACGCTGCTTGCGCTCATTTTCCTCGGCTATGTCTTCCTCGGTCCCTATATGCCCGATGCAATCGCGCATCGGGGGGCTTCGCTCGCCAAGGGGATGAGCCACTTCTGGCTCACCACCGAAGGGGTGTTTGGCGTGGCTCTGGGCGTGTCGACCAGTTTCATCTTCCTCTTCGTGCTCTTCGGCGCCATGCTGGAGACGGCCGGCGCCGGAGGGTATTTCATCGCCGCGGCCATCTCCCTGTTGGGACGATTCCGCGGAGGACCGGCCAAGGCGGCGGTGGTGGCTTCGGCCTCCACGGGCATCATTTCCGGCTCGTCCATCGCCAACGTCGTCACGACCGGAACCTTCACCATCCCGTTGATGAAACGCGTAGGCTATCCGCCCAAGAAGGCTGCGGCCGTGGAAGTGGCCGCCTCGGTCGATGGGCAGATCATGCCCCCCGTGATGGGTGCGGCGGCCTTTCTGATGACCGAGTACGTGGGCATTCCTTACATCGAAGTGCTCAAGCATGCTTTCTTGCCGGCGGTATTGTCCTACCTCGGCCTGTTTTATCTGGTGCATCTGGAGGCCGTTCGCCATGGTATCGAGGGATTGCCGGCGCGCACCTTGACGCCTTGGCAGCAACGCCTGCTACGTGCCGTCATGGCGTTCGCCGGAATCGTGATCCTGGCGGGCGTGGTCGTGTGGGGGCTTGGGTGGATCAAGGCGCTGTGGCCCCAGGGCTCGTTTTTCGTCGTCTCGGTATTGATGTTTTTCCTCTATCTCGCGCTGGTTCGTCTGGCTGCGCGTATGCCGCCGCTTCCGTTCGACGATCCCAAGGCGGAAATCACCGAGTTGCCCGAAGCGCGAAAGACGATTCCGGCCGGGCTGCATTACCTTTTGCCGGTGGCGATGCTGATCTGGAATCTCATGGTGGAGCGCCTCTCGCCGGGATTGGCCGCCTTCTGGGCGCTTACCTACCTCATCTTCATCATCCTGACCCAGCGTCCGCTCTATGCCTTCTTTCGTGCGGAAGGGTGCTATGGCGCGTCCCTCGCCGAAGGACTGCGCGATCTGTGGATGGCCATGGTGGGCGGGGCGCGCAACATGGTGCCGATCGCCATCGCTACGGCATCGGCCGGGATCATCGTGGGGACGGTCACCCTCACCGGCATCGGTCTGGTGCTCACCGAGGTGATCGAGATGCTTGCCGGCGGCAATTTGTTGTTGCTGCTGTTGTTGGTGGCTCTCATCTGTATGATTTTGGGCATGGGTCTTCCCACCACGGCCAATTACATCGTGGTCTCGACGCTCATGGCGCCGGTGGTGGTGGAGGTGGGGGGGCAGAATGGCCTGGTGGTGCCGCTCATCGCCGTGCATATGTTCGTCTTCTATTTCGGATTGATGGCCGACGTGACTCCTCCCGTGGGTCTGGCCTCGTACGCCGCGGCCGGAATCGCCCGCACAGATCCCATCGCCGTCGGGGTGCAGGCGTTCGTCTATTCCATCCGCACGGCCATTTTGCCGTTCATGTTTCTCTTCAACACCCAGCTCCTTTTGATTGGCGTGGAGAGTTGGACCGGGTTGGTGCTGACGGTGGCCGCAGGGGTGACGGCGATGATGGCATTCGTCGCGGCCATGCAAGGGTGGTTTTTTGCGCGCAATCGATGGTGGGAAGCGGGTTTGCTCTTGTTGGTGGCTTTTACCCTGTTGCGTCCAGGATTCTGGATGGATCGCCTCGTGCCGCCCTATACCGAAGTGCCCGCCGTCGAGCTCGAACGGGTGGTGACCTCTCTTCCCGCAGGCGCCTCGCTGCGACTGTTCGTGGAGGGGGTGAATCTGGAAGGAGCCGAAGTGCGCCGAGGGGTGATCCTTCCCTTGGGAGAGCCGAGCGAGAATGCCCGCGACCGCCTGCGCTCGGTCGGCATTCGGGTGATGCCACTGGGGGATCGGTGGCAGATCGTCGGCGTGGAGTTCGGCTCCTTGGCGGCGAAATTCGGCTTGGAGCCGGGGTTGTCCATTTCTCACGTGGAATTACCCAATCCTGATCGTCCGGCCAAGGAATGGCTCTACTTGCCGGCGTGGGCCGCGATGCTCGCCCTGATGGGGTGGCAAAGGCGGCGTCCGCAGCCGAGTCGGTGAGGCAGGGCTAGCCGGGTATTTTTCAACGCTTCGATCGTCCTGCTACGCGGTTTGATGAAGGCTGGGGGCCGGCTACGGTCCTCACCCATCCACGGGGTAACCTCGCCGAATAAGCGAATGCGCGCACGCACGGCGCCGATGTGCAGGGGGTGCTCGCCCATTTCCCTGTCACGTCTGCCATTATGCCTTCCATGTACTTCGCCTTGCCTTTGCCCGCGAAGTGGTTTTTTGTTATCCGATGTATCTCCATTGAAAATATCATGTTCAATATATATCAAATATTGGTTTGACATAAAAATATATTTTGTCCATTGATTTTCAATGTGTTATGAATTACAATGATAAAACATTCCCTTTGAAGTTGGGTGGGTTGATGATGAAAGTGAATTCAAAAGGCATTTTCCGCGTTCTGCTCGTCTTCTGTTTTTCCCTGTTGTCATTGGTCATGTACGATGCCCGCGCGGCTTCGCTCGAAGAGATCAAGGCGCGTGGGGTAATCCGCATCGCCGTGGCCAATGAAATTCCTTATGGATACATCGACATCGATGGCCAGGCCAAAGGGGCCGGTCCCGACGTGGCCAAAGTGTTGGTGGAACAACTGGGGATCGAGCAGATCGAGTGGGTAGGTACGGCGTTCAGTTCGCTCATTCCCGGGCTCAAAGCAGGTCGCTTCGATATGGTCGCCGCTGAGATGGCGATCCTGCCGCAACGCTGTCAGGAGGTACTCTTCTCCAACCCGAATAGTTCTTATGGAGAAGGGTTGTTGGTAAAGAAAGGCAATCCGAAAAAATTGTACTCCTATGAAGACATCGTGGCCAGGCGAGGAGTCAAGGTGGCCATCATGGCCGGAGCAGATCAGCTCGAGATGTTCCAAAAGCTCGGTCTGCCCGAGAAGCGTATCGTCACCATCGCCAGCAATGCGGATGCCATTTCCACGGTGGTTACCGGTCGTGCCGACGCCTACGCTGCTACCAGCTTGACCGTGGCCAATTTGGCTGACAAGAGCAAGGCCGTGGAGCGCGTGAAAGCGTTCAAAGATCCGGTCATCGACGGAAAGCCGGTACGTAGCTGGGGTGGGTTCGTGTTCGCCAAGGGTAACGAGGAACTGCGCGACGCCATCGATGAGCAACTGGCGCAGTTCAAGCAGACGGAAGCGTGGCGTGAGATCCTGCTCGGCTATGGGTTCGGCGAGAATGATCTTGATCATTCGTTCGATCACACGGCCGAGGAGCTGTGCGCCGCGCCCTGATCGCTTTCCGAGGAGACGTGGAAGCGAGCGTGCTCCTCGAGCCATGGGCGCTGGATTGGGGCGCAATCCTGGCGGCTGAGCAGGCTGGCGAGCGAAGCGATCGGTACGGACCATGAGATCTTGGGGCGCACTGGCGCACTGATTCGGGGAGAATCGACGTGGAATGGACGCGCTACATCGACCCTCTGCTTCAGGGATGCTGGGTGACGATTGAGCTCACCGTGTATTCCACCATCCTGGGTACCTTGCTGGCTTTTGGCGCCGGTATGGGAAAGCTGTCGCACAATCCGTTGATCAAGGCTCTGAGCGTCACTTATATCGAAGTCTTCCGCGGTACGTCGCTGCTGGTACAGCTCTTCTGGCTGTATTTTGCCCTGCCGCTACTCGGTGAGCTCATTGGCCTCGATCTTCGTTTCCATCCGGTCACCGTCGGGGTGCTGGCCCTGGGGCTGAACATTGGGGCTTATGGGGCGGAGGTCGTCCGGGGAGCGGTGCAATCGGTGCCACGTACGCAGTACGAGGCGGCAAAAGCGCTCAACTTTACGCGCACTCAGACCTTGTGGCGTATTGCCCTGCCGCAGGCGTTACCGGAGATGATGCCGCCTTTCGGCAATTTGGCGGTGCAGAATCTCAAGGATACAGCGCTCGTGTCACTCATCAGTCTGGGAGATTTGGCTTTTCGTGCCGAACAGTTGCGTAATCTTACCCAGGACAGCACCACCATCTATACCATGGTGCTTTTCATGTACTTTGGGATGGCCTTGGTGCTGGCTGCGTTGATGGGATTGCTCGAGCGCCACGTTGGTCGCTGGCGGCATCGGAGGAGATGAGCGCCATGCTTTTCGGAATAGAATGGGATACGAGCACTTCTTGGGCGTTTGCCTGGTCCATCCTGCCAATTTTGCTGCGCGGAATGGTCGTGACGATCCAAGCCTCGTTGCTGGGATTCTTCGTGGCTTTGGGGCTGGGCTTGCTGTTGGCGTCCCTCAAAGGGGTGCCTCTGAAAATCATTGCTTGGCCGGCTGCGTTCATCACCGAATTCTTGCGTGATACGCCGCTACTCATCCAGCTCTTCTTTCTTTACTACGTCTTGCCTGATTATGGCATCGTGTTGCCCGCGTTTCTCACGGGGGCGCTGGCCTTGGGAGTGCAATATAGCGCCTATACGGCGGAAGTGTATCGAGCGGGTATTCAGGCCGTGCCGCGAGGGCAGAAAGAGGCGGCCCGGGCACTCAACCTTTCCGAAAGGCTCACCTTTATCCATGTGATTCTGCCGCAAGCGGTCGTGCGTATCGTGCCGGCAATGGGGAATTATCTCGTCTCGATCATGAAAGACGTGCCGGTGCTGTCCGTGGTCACCGTGCTCGAAATGCTCAACGTCGCCAAGATCATCGGTGATCGCACCTTCAATTACCTCATTCCGCTCACCATGGTGGGGGCGCTCTATCTCCTCTTGACGCTCGTTGCTGCTTGGGGGGTGCGTGTGCTCGATACCCGTCTGCCAAAAAGAGGGATTCCGTTGAAATGAACGAACCTATCATCCGCTGCGAAGGGGTCGTCAAACGCTTTGGCGAGCTCACCGTGCTCGATCACCTCGATTTCACAGTCGATCCCGGCGAGAAAGTGACCATCATCGGCCCTTCCGGCTCGGGCAAGTCGACCGTGCTGCGCGTTCTCATGACGCTGGAGCGGATCAACGAAGGGGTGGTCTATGTCGATGGGGAGCCATTGTGGCACGAGCAGGGAGCGAAAGGGCTCGAGCCGGCCAGCGAGGCCCATCTGCGAAAGATGCGTCAGAAGATGGGGATGGTTTTCCAGCATTTCAATCTGTTCCCGCACATGACGGTGCTGCGCAACCTCACCGAAGCGCCCCGCTACGTGCTTGGTCTGTCGCCACGGGAGGCGCGCCAGCGCGCCGAGGAATTGCTCGAACTTGTGGGCCTGAGCGACAAGGCCGAGGCTTTTCCCTCGCAGCTCTCGGGCGGACAGCAGCAGCGCGTGGCAATCGCGCGTGCCTTGGCCATGCGCCCCAAGATCATGTTGTTCGATGAGCCAACCTCGGCACTCGATCCGGAATTGGTGGGTGAGGTGTTACGAGTCATTCGTAGCTTGGCCGAGGAGCATGAGCTTACGATGCTGCTGGTGACGCACGAGATGGATTTTGCGCGCCGCATTTCCGATCGCGTTTGTTTTTTCGATCAGGGACGCATTCTTGAACAGGGACCTCCCGAGGAGATTTTCAGTTCGCCCAAGGAACAGCGGACGCGCGAATTTCTGCATGCGGTATTGCATCCGGAAGAATGACGGCTCACTCGCACGTGATCCGAATGATGCAGGAGGCCCCGGTCACCGCTGCACGGCGATACGTTGTCCTAGCGATTGATATAAAGAGGCGCCCAGGATGGGCAATGGAGCTCTGTCGGAAGAGGGTGAATCGAGGGTGTCGTGGGGTGGTACGTACCACTAAAAGGTACGGATGATAACCGGTTTCAAATGATCGTCATGGACGGGGGTCAAAGCGAAATTTTTCGTCCAGCGACAGCCGAGAAAAAATGCGGTGGTGCCCAGAAGAGGACTCGAACCTCCACGCCTTGCGGCACTGGTACCTGAAACCAGCGCGTCTACCAATTCCGCCATCTGGGCGACGAGATGCGTTATTATAAGCGTGCGGCGCGTGTTGTCAACGCCATGTCGGCGTGAGCGCCTGCCGCGTACGCATGCAAGGACTTCCGATTCTCGATGAGCAAAACGTCAAAGAAAAAACCACAGCAACTTCCCGCCGATTCACCTTCTTCTTCCCGTCGGCGGCGATCACCCGCCGCTTTGCTGTCTGCGCCAACGGCTGTGGAGCCGGCGTCACCCTCTTCTGCGATCATCGAGTCGACGGCCGTGCCCACGCCCGAGGTGAGCGAGCGTCGTCGGCGTGATCCCTATTTCGCCCGTGAGGCGGCCAAATATGGGCATCCTTTGCCCAGCCGGGAATACATTCTTCAGGTGCTTACCGAGGCAGGTCGCCCCATGCGCTGGAGCGAGCTCGTGGAGGAGCTCGACATTGCCCCTCACGAGTTCGAACTCTTCGAACGGCGGCTGCGCGCGATGGAGCGCGACGGGCAGATCCTGCGTAATCGCCGCGGGGCTTATCTCCTACCGGAAAAGGCCGACCTCATTCGCGGTCGCGTCCAGGGGCATCCCGACGGATTCGGTTTCCTGATCCGCGACGATGGGGGCGAAGACATCTTTCTCGGTCCCAAGGAAATGCGTCAGGTACTGCACGGCGATCGGGTGATCGTGCGCATCTCCGGTATCGACCGGCGTGGACGGCCCGAAGGGAAAATCGTCGAAGTGCTCGAGCGGGCCAACCAGAAAGTGGTGGGGCGCGTGCTCGTTGAGCATGGGGTCACTTTGGTGGTGCCCGAGGACAAGCGTATCGCCCAGGACATCCTCGTCGCGCCGGGGGGTAAAAAGGCCAAACCGGGGCAGGTGGTGGTGGTCGAGCTCATCGAGCAGCCGACGAAATACGCCCAACCGATCGGGCGGATCGTCGAGATATTGGGCGATTACGACGATCCCGGTATGGAGATCGAAATCGCGTTGCGTAAGTTCGACTTGCCGTTCGAATGGCCGCGCGAGGTGCGCGAGGAGGCGAAGCGCTTGCCCGATGTGGTGCGCCCCAAGGACTTCGCCGGGCGGGTGGACTTGCGTGAATTGCCACTCGTGACCATCGATGGCGAGGACGCCAAGGATTTCGACGATGCGGTTTATTGCGAACCTCAGGGCAAAGGGTTTCGGTTGATCGTGGCGATCGCCGATGTCTCGCACTACGTGCGGCACGGCTCGGCACTCGATGGCGAAGCGTTCAATCGCGGCAACTCGGTCTATTTTCCGCGCCGGGTCATTCCCATGCTGCCGGAGAAACTGAGTAACGGTTTGTGTTCCCTCGTGCCGCGCGAAGATCGACTGTGCATGGCCTGCGACATGATCGTGAGCGCGTCGGGAAAGGTGCAGCGCTATCGTTTCTATCCGGCCGTAATGCATTCCCACGCCCGCCTCACGTACACCGAAGTCGCCGCTGCGCTCTATGAAGGCACGGAAGAGGTGCGTATCAAGCTCGGCGAGCTTCTGCCGCATCTACAGCACCTGGATGCCGTCTTCCGTGTGCTTTTGAAAGCACGGCGCCAGCGCGGGGCGATCGACTTCGAGACGATGGAGACGCGTATCGAGTTCGACGAGAACGGCAAGATCGCGCGCATCGTGCCGCTCGTGCGCAACGACGCGCACCGCTTGATCGAGGAGTGCATGCTCGCGGCCAACGTCTGTGCGTCCGATTTCCTCGCTGAACACGACCATCCCACGCTCTACCGTGTGCATGAGCCGCCGGCACCGGAGAAAGTGGCGGCGTTGCGTGATTTCCTCGCCGGGTTCGGGATCGAGTTGCCCGGGGGCGACGAGCCCACACCCAAGGACTATGCCAAAGTGCTGGAAAGGATCCAGCGGCGGCCGGATGCTCCATTGTTGCAGATGGTGATGCTGCGCTCGCTCAAACAGGCCGTGTATACGCCAGAGAATCGCGGTCACTTCGGGCTTGCGTACGAGGCCTATGCGCACTTTACTTCGCCCATCCGTCGCTATCCCGACTTGCTGGTGCACCGCTGCATCAAGGCGGTGCTCGCCGGGTCGCGCTACGAACCCGGCGACTGGAAGGCGATCGGCGAGCACTGCTCGATGACGGAGCGGCGCGCCGACGAGGCCACACGCGAGGTCATCGGCTGGCTCAAATGCTACTTCATGCAAGATAAAGTGGGCGAGATCTATACCGGAGTGGTCACGGCGGTGGTCCCGTTCGGCCTCTTCGTCACCCTCGACGAGCTCTTCGTCGAGGGTTTGGTACACATTTCCGATCTGGGTGAAGATTATTTTCATTTCGACGAGCGCGCGCATGCGCTGGTGGGTGAGCGCACGGGCGTGCGTCACCGCCTCGCCGACCGGGTAAAAGTGCAGGTGGTTCGGGTCGATTTGGCCACGCGCAAGATCGATTTCCATTTCCTGGAGAACCTCAGCCCGGCGCCGGCCCGGCGCGAAGGCAAGACTGAGCGCACGCGCCGCGCCAAGGCCAAGCAGCGATGAAGGAAGAAACCAGACAACGCCGCGCGGTGCCGGGTTTCCACGCGGTCACGACGCTGCTGCGCCATCGTCCCGAGGACGTCGTCGAGCTCTACATCGATCGACAACGGCAGGATGCGCGGATGCGCTCGCTGCTCGAACGTGCGCAACTGGCCGGGGTGCGTGCCGTGCCCGTCGACACGGCGCGGCTCGATGCGATCGCGGGCGGAGGGCGGCACCAAGGAGTGGTCGCCTTCGTCGCCGCGCAAGCGCGGACGCGCTCACTCGAAGAGGTGCTCGACGCGCTCGATCCGACACGGCCGGCGCTCTTCCTCGTGCTCGACGGGGTGCAGGATCCGCACAATCTAGGAGCCTGCCTGCGGGTGGCCGATGGCGCCGGCGTGGATGCGGTGATCGCGCCCAAGGATCGCGCCGCCGGTTTGAGCGCCGCCGCGGTCAAGGTCGCGAGCGGCGCCGCCGACACTGTCCCCTACGTGACGGTGACGAACTTGGCGCGGGCGCTGCGCACGCTCAAGGAGGCAGGGGTGTGGGTGGTGGGCGCGGCGGGCGAGGCGCAGAAGTCGCTCTACGAGTGCGACCTCGCCGGGCCCGTGGCCTGGGTGCTCGGGGCTGAAGGGGAAGGTCTGCGGCGGCTCACGCGCGAGCTGTGCGACGAACTCGTGCGCATCCCCATGCTCGGCGCCGTCGAGAGTCTGAACGTGTCGGTGGCCGCCGGCGTGTGTCTCTACGAGACGGTGCGCCGGCGCCTGGCTCAAGACTCCGGAGGCTGAAGTGCGTTTTGCCCGGCAGGGAAAGGTCCCGTTCTTGGCCAGGCGATGTCCCGAATATGCAAGTCGCGTTGCGGGAAGGGGATTTCCACACCGTTCTCCTTGAAGATCCGATCGATTTCCTCGTTGAGGCGGCTCATGATGCCAAGGCGCTGATCGACGTTGGCCACGATTGCCCGGATTTCGAAATCGAGCGAGCTTTCCCCGAATCGGGCGAAGATCACACTGGGGGCAGGATCCGACAGAATGCCTGGGGTGGCTTTGATGGCTTCGAGCAAGAGTGCCTCGATCTGTTTGGGATCGCTGCCGTAGGCTACCCCGATCGTGATGAAGATGCGCGCCAGCGAGTTGCTGAGTGTCCAGTTGGTGACTTGCTCCGTGATCAGTTTCTTGTTGGGCACCAGGATTTCGCGGCGATCGAAATCCTCGATCACCGTGGCGCGGATGGTGAGGCGTCGCACGGTGCCGCTGTCGCTGCCGATGGTGACCAGATCGCCCACACGGACCGGGCGTTCGAAGAGGATGATGAGGCCGGAGACGAAGTTGGCGACGATTTCCTGCAAGCCGAAACCCAGGCCCACGCTCAGGGCGGCGAGGAGCCATTGCAGCTTCGACCATGGCATCCCCAACTGCCCCAAGATGAGAATCAGTCCGATGGTGAAGATGGCGTAGCGCAGTAGTGTCACCAGCGCGTACTTGCTGCCCGCATCCAGCCGTGAGGTGCGTTGTAGAGCCAATTCGAGCAATCCCGGAAGATTGCGTGCTGCCACCCACATCGCCGCAAAACCGATCAGGGCGAGGAGCAAGTCGGCCAGGGTGACTTGCATCGTGACCGCCTCGTTGCCCAGCGCCTCCGTGTAGCGCCACAGCACCCATTCGTCCAGGATACGGGTGGCGGGCAGCAGCGACGACCAGAGGTCGAGCAGGACGAAGACGAGGCCGAGCACGAGGGCGAAATTGAGCAAAGTCAAGGTTTGCCGTTCGGATGCATCGATACGTTCCTGCTGCGTTTCGTCGCCATCCTCGGCGCTGCGGCTCCGTCGGCGTTCGAAACGTTGGAGAAAGAAATCGCGCGCGGCGTGCTGCAGCAGCGCGAACGCGAGCAAGATCCAGAGGGTGGACATGAACCGGACGATCAGGGCCGTGGCGGCGTAGAAGTAACCGGCGCTGGCCAACACCGCGCTCACCAATGGCAGACCCGGCCCAAAGAGGGCAGCGGTCACCCGTATCCAGGTGGGCAGAGGGGTATCGGTCAGCAAGCCCCGGCGAATGTGGAAGATGCGCCACAACAGCCAGGAGAGCAAGAGCATCGATAGAACGAAAGGAATGCGGCCCAGTTCGGTCAGGGGGGCATCGAGTTGGATTTGGTTGAGATAGAGTGCTAGGAATCCCAGCGGTAGCACACCCCAGGCGAATCCTTTCAAGGTATGGTTCAGGCGTTGCAGCACGGGCATTGGCCAGTGATAACGGCTGGCGGCAAGGCCTTTCTTGGGTGAGAAAATTCGCTGCCAGAAGAGCACGTTCCAGGCGAAAGGAGCGATCTGGGTCAAAGCGAGTCCGAATGCATGGGCATTTTCGGCAGGAACACCACTATCGAGGATCATCATGCCGAGAGCGTAGGCGACGAGCGGAAAGGGAAGGGACTGAAGGGCTTCGAGTCCCAAGATGGACAAGATGTCGAGGATCCCGGCGCTGCGGGATTCTTTCCGGTCTTTGCCGAGCAGTCGGTCGAGCCGGGCGTTCAGGCGCGGACGTACGAGCAGGAAAATGAGCCCGAGGCCGAGCAGGGTCCAGGCTTTGGCCGTCGTGTGAAAAACGACGGTTTGCCAGGATGCACGATCGATGAGGGCGGCCGCAAGCGTGAGTATCCCCGAGCCCACCGCAGTGAGTTCGGATAAGGGGGAGTGCCAAAGAGAACGCGTGGTCGGCACCCACATCAGGTGCTGCTCGATGAAGGTGGAGAATTCGTTCACGATGCCGAGTTCGCGAAGGAGCACGGATTCGAGGTCGCCGAGGGCGGCGAGCAGTGCCGGGCGCAGCGCATCGAGCGTCTCGAGCGTCAGGGTTCTCGCCGAGAGCGCTTCGATGATGCTTTTTTCCAGGGGGGAATCCGTTGTTTCTGCCAATCCGAGGAGCTGGCGAGCCCGCTCGCGCGGATCGGCGATCAGGCGTTTGGCTTGACGTAGCTCGAGCTCCAGGAGCTGGACCTCTTCCAGCATCGCGCGTACGGCGTTGAGCTCCTGGCGCAGGGTCACGGGAGCGGGCAGGCGGCTGCGGTATTCGAGAAGTAGGTTGCCCACGGCGGGGCTCAGGCCTTGCTGGGCGATGCGTTTTTTCAGGGAGTCGAGCGACTCTCTGCGCTCTTGATGTTCGCGTTGGAGCGTCGCCTGGCGTTCGCGCACGGTCTGCAAACGCTGGCGCAGGGTCTGGAGGCGTGCTTCCCATTCGCGATTGGTGGCTTCCACGCGCGCGAGCCTTGGGTCGAGCGTGCCGGCATCGACCTGGCTGGTTTCCTGGGTGACTTCGGCCGCTGTACTCTTTTCCAGCGCTTCACGTAACTGGCGCAGGCGGGAGAGCTCGACCTCCAGCCGTTCGATGCGGCGCGATAGCAACACCCGAGAATTCTCGGCCAAGCGGCTCTCTAGCAGGGTCGCGCGGCGTAGGGCTTCTTGGGCTTGGCTGGAGACCAAGGTGGCAAGCGTGAGTGCCTGTTGCACCAAGGGATCATTGCTAGGTAGGGAGGGTAGTGGCGCGGGAGAGGGTGCGGTAGCGGTATCGCGACGTTCCTTGGTTTGTTCGAGATCGGCGAGCTGGGCCTTGAGGAATTCTTGCGTCTGACGCCGTGCCCGCTCTTCCTCGAGGATGCGACGCAAGCGCTCGGCTCGTTCGCTCGGCGTCAAATCGTCGGTGAGCCGCAGGTCGGCAAAGTCGGCAGGGCGGCTGGCGGTCAGTTGCTGCAGTTCGCGCTGCGTCTGCTCGATGAGCTTTTCGGCGAGCGCAGCGCGAATCTCGGCCTGCTGTTTGCGGCTTTGCGCTTCCTGGATGCGGTCGAGCAGTTGCTTGAGCGCGGCGGAGGCATCGGCTGGTAGCGTGTTGCGCTGCAGCGCATCCTGAATCAGAGCAAGTCCCGCCTGCACGGGATCATTGCCGGATTCAGCCGCAAAGGACGGAGAGAGTATGCCGACGAGACAAAAAAGAATGAGAGTGCACAGTCGGCGGGTGAAACGCATGGAGCCTCCCTCGGAACGGGTGCGAGCTCGGTGAGCGGAAAGAATGCCGGCAGCCCGATTCGAACGGGCGACCTACCGCTTACAAGGCGGGTGCTCTACCAGCTGAGCTATGCCGGCGCTGGGGCGGTCCGCCCTGGCACGTAGGCAGGGCGGACGTGAAGGATTATACCGTTCCCCGTCGGAGGGAAGAGGTTTCAGGCGGTGACGGGGATCTTGCCGATCTTGACGCGCCACTCGCGCGGGCCGGTTTCATGCACGTTGTTGCCTTGGCTATCGACGGCCACGGTCACCGGCATGTCGCGCACCTCGAATTCGTAGATCGCTTCCATGCCGAGATCCTCGAACGCGACGACGCGTGCCGCCTTGATCGCCTTGGCGACCAGATAGGCGGCGCCGCCCACGGCCATGAGGTAGGCGGCGCGGTTGTCGCGGATCGCCGCCACGGCCTCGGGGCCGCGCTCGGCCTTGCCGACCATGGCGATGAGGCCCGTCTTCTCGAGCATGAGGCGGGTGAATTTGTCCATGCGCGTGGCGGTGGTGGGGCCGGCGGGGCCGACGACTTCGTCGCGCACCGGATCGACCGGGCCGACGTAATAGATGACCCGGTTGGTGAAATCGACCGGCAAGGGCTCGCCGCGGGCGATCATGTCGGCGATGCGCTTGTGCGCGGCGTCACGCCCGGTGAGGAGCTTGCCGTTCAAGAGCAGGATGTCACCGGCCTTCCAGGAGGCGACTTCCTCGCGTGTGAGGGTGTCGAGATCCACGCGCTTGGCTTTCTTGGTGTCGGGCGTCCAGGTGATCTGGGGCCAATCTTCCAGCCGCGGGGGGTCGAGCTGGGCCGGGCCGCTGCCGTCGAGCGTGAAGTGCACGTGGCGGGTGGCGGCGCAGTTGGGGATCATGGCCACCGGCAGGCTCGCGGCGTGGGTGGGGTAGTCGAGTACCTTGACGTCGACCACCGTGGTGAGCCCACCCAGCCCCTGCGCACCGATACCGAGCGCATTGACCTTGTCGTAGAGTTCGAGCCGCAGGCGTTCGGCGGTGGTGAGCTCCTCGCCGCGCTCGGCGCGTGCTTGCAACTCGTGGATGTCGACGGGGGCCATGAGGGATTTCTTGGCGAGCAGCATGGCTTTTTCCGGCGTGCCGCCGATACCGATACCGAGGATGCCCGGAGGGCACCAGCCCGCGCCCATGGTGGGCACGGTCTTGAGCACCCAGTCGACGAGGGAATCCGAGGGGTTGAGCATGGCGAGCTTGGCTTTGTTCTCCGAGCCGCCGCCCTTGGCCGCGCAGATCACTTCTACTTTATCACCCGGTACGAGCTCGACGTGGACCACGGCCGGGGTGTTGTCGCGCGTGTTCTGCCGCTTGCCGGCGGGGTCGCGCAGCACCGAGGCGCGCAAGGGATTGTCCGGATTGGTGTAGGCGCGGCGTACCCCTTCGTCGATGAGTTCCTGCAGGCTGCGGCGCGTGTCGAAACGCACGTCTTGACCGATTTCGAGAAAGACCGTGGCGATGCCCGTGTCTTGACAGATCGGGCGGTGACCCTCGGCGGCCATACGGGAGTTGGTGAGGATCTGGGCGATGGCATCTTTCGCCGCGGGGCTTTGCTCGCGCTCGTACGCTTCGGCGAGCGCCTTGATGTAATCGACGGGATGATAGTAGCTGATGTATTGGAATGCGTCGGCGATCGATTCGATCAGGTCTTCTTCGCGGATAGTGGTCATCACAGGCTCCCTCGCAGAGTGCGCTATTCTAAAACAGGGTGGGCGCCGACGGAATGACCTTTGCCCTCTTGCCCAGTAAGTCTGATGTAAGATAAAGCCGTTTCAATCAAAGGGTGCCCGGATGGACCGGAGTCTGCGCGGTCCGTTCGAACGAACCATTGAAGAGGGAGATCGACCCATGGCTCAGAAAATGTATTATCCGCCGGAAGAACTCGTCAAAAATGCCGCCGTCTCGGGGATGGAACACTACAAACGGCTCGTGGCCGAGGCGGAAAAGGATTACGAGGGCTATTGGGCCAATCACGCTCGCACGCTCCTCGACTGGAAGAAACCCTTCACCCAGGTGCTCGACGAGTCCAACGCTCCGTTTTACCGCTGGTTCGCCGACGGGATGCTCAATGCCTCCTACAATTGCCTCGACCGGCACGTGGCCGCGGGGCTGGGCGACAAGGTGGCCATCATCTTCGAAGCCGACGACGGCAAGGTCACCAAGGTCACTTATCGCGAGCTGCTCGCGCGGGTGAGCCAGTTCGCCAACGCGCTCAAGTCGCTCGGCGTGAAGAAGGGCGATCGTGTCCTCATCTATCTGCCCATGGGCATCGAAGGCGTGGTAGCCATGCAGGCGTGCGCGCGTATCGGGGCGACCCACTCCGTGGTCTTCGGCGGTTTTTCCGCCCTGGCGCTGCGCGACCGCATCCAGGATGCCGGAGCCACCGTGGTGGTCACGTCCGACGGTCAGTTCCGCGGCGGCAAGGCCCTGCCGCTCAAGGCCATCGTCGAAGAGGCGTTTGCCATGGGCGGGTGCGAATCGGTGCGCCACGTGATCGTCAATAAGCGCACCGGAATGGACATCGAATGGCATCCGGAGCGCGACCTGTGGTGGAGCGAGGTCATCGCCGGCCAGAGCGAGGTGTGCGAGCCCGAGTGGGTCGAGGCCGAACATCCGCTCTTCCTCCTCTACACCTCGGGCTCCACGGGCAAACCCAAAGGCGTGCAGCACTCGACCGGCGGCTATCTCACGCAGGTCGCGCTGACGATGAAGTGGACCTTCGACATCAAGCCGAACGACGTTTTCTGGTGTACGGCCGACATCGGCTGGATCACCGGGCACAGCTACGTCGCCTATGGACCGTTGGCGGTGGGGGCGACGCAGGTGGTGTTCGAGGGCGTGCCGACCTACCCTGACGCGAGCCGTTTCTGGCGTATGATCGAGGCGCACAAGGTCAGCATCTTCTATACCGCGCCCACGGCGATCCGCGCCCTCATCAAGGCGAGCGACGCCACTCCCGAAGTGCATCCGCGCAATTTCGACCTCTCCAGCCTGCGCATCCTCGGCTCGGTGGGCGAGCCCATCAACCCGGCGGCCTGGGAGTGGTATTACAACGAGGTGGGTCACGGACGCTGCCCCATCGTCGATACCTGGTGGCAGACCGAGACCGGGGCCCACATGATCACCCCGCTGCCCGGCGCCACGCCGCTCGTGCCCGGTTCCTGCACGCTGCCTTTCCCCGGCATCATGGCGGCGGTGGTCGACGAGACCGGTACCGAGCTTCCTTGGGGGCATGGCGGGTTCCTCGTCATCAAGAAACCCTGGCCGTCGATGATCCGCACGATCTGGGGCGATCCGGAGCGGTTCAAGAAATCCTACTTCCCCGAAGATTTCAAAGGGAAGTTGTATCTGGCCGGCGACGGGGCGATTCGCGATCCCGAGACGGGCTACTTCACCATCACCGGGCGCATCGACGACGTGCTCAACGTGTCGGGCCACCGTCTGGGCACGATGGAGATCGAATCCGCGCTGGTGGCGCACGAGCTGGTGGCGGAAGCGGCCGTGGTCGGCCGTCCCGACGACATTACCGGCGAGGCGATCGTGGCCTTCGTCGTGCTCAAGCGTCCGCGGCCCCAGGGCGAGGAAGCCAAGCGCCTCGTCAAGGAACTGCAGGATTGGGTGGCCAAGGAGATCGGCCCCATCGCCAAGCCCAAGGAGATCCGCTTCGGCGAGAACCTGCCCAAGACCCGCTCGGGCAAGATCATGCGCCGGCTGCTGCGTCAGCTCGCCAAGGGCGAGGAGATCACGCAGGATACGTCCACGCTGGAAAACCCGGCGATCCTGGAGCAGCTCAAGGGATAATCGAGGAGAAGAAGGACGGGCGGCCTCGAGACCGCCCGCCTCATGGGAGGAGACGAATTACGGCGCCCGCAAGAGGCGCTTTTTTCTTTGGGGAAGAAATGGGAGAGGGAAAAGAAAAAAGCCATCCGCCAGGGGATGGCTTTTGCGGATTCCTTGTGATGCGGCTTACTTGAGCTTGGTTTCTTTGTAGAGCACGTGTTTGCGCGCTTTGGGGTCGTACTTCATCAGCTCGAGTTTTTCCGGGGTGGTGCGCTTGTTTTTCGAGGTGGTGTAGAAATGCCCGGTTCCAGCGGTGGACTCGAGCTTGATCTTCTCGCGGGCGGCCTTGGCCATGATGCACTCCTATCCAGGATTCAGATTTTCTCGCCGCGGGCGCGCAGCTCGGCGAGCACGGCATCGATGCCTTTCTTGTCGATGGTGCGCAGCGCCGCGTTGGAGACGCGCAGTTTCACCCAACGCTCTTCGGCCTCGCTCCAGAAACGGCGATAGTGCAGGTTGGGCAGGAAACGGCGCTTGGTTTTGTTGTTGGCGTGCGAGACGTGGTTGCCGGTCATCGGACGCTTGCCGGTCACTTGACAGACGCGGGCCATGATGGCTCTCCTGGGAATTCTTCAAAGCGCGAAACGATAGCATGAAAACGCATCCGCGGCAAGGTGTCGATGCCAAACGTACGGAGCACGACCTCAGCCGCGTCGGGCGAAGGTCCAGAGGCGGTTTGCGCCGTAATGCCAGAAGAACAGCAGCCCCGTGACGAGGATTTGGGCGAGCAGATAGGGAAGCTGCAACCAGTCGAGGGCGAGCGCCATGCCGGCGACGTTGCCGGTAAAGCCGGTGGCGGCAACGGCGAGGAACTTGGGCAGGGCGACGACGTGGCGCGCGTCGCTGGCGAAGACCCAGCGTCGCGAACCGAGGTAGTTCGTTATGGCGCCGGCCAGGAAACCCAGCGCCGAAGAAGGGAGCGGCCCGAGCGTGTCCGTTTCGACCAGGGCGATCAGCACGGCATAGTGTACCAGGGTGCCGGAGACGCTCACGAGGGCGAAGCGCGACATGCGTACGAGTTCGGCCAGCGGGTTCATCATGGGTCCGCGGCCTCGTGGTCGATGAGCTCAAGGACCGCCAGCGGTGTGCCCAGGCGCTCGATGTGGGCGATTTCCTTGCCGAGCATCGCCTGGTCGCAGTCATCATGGGTGGTGGCGAGGAAGAGTTCGGCGTCGTCCCACGCTTCGGTGATATGGACGTTGGGTGGCAGCCAGGGTTCGATCTGGAAACCTTCTGCGCAATAGGCGAGCGCCCAGTCTTTGCCGGGAGGTTGTTTGGCGACCCAATCGGCGAGTACGGGCAACAAGGCTCGGGTGGCGTCGCTCCAGTAATCCATTTCCCAACGGTGCTTGGCGCCGGCTAGTCCCCGGGCGAGGTGGTTGTAGTAGAGGTGCTGATAGGGGTGCAGCCGTGCTAGGGTGACGAGATCGTCGGCGGCCGAGAGGACGAGCAGGGCGGCAAGGAGCAATGCGCCATGGCGGCGGCGCAGGGAGATCTCGGTCAGGGGGCGATGGAGTGCCGCGAGCGTGCTTTGCCAGCCCCAGCACGCGAGCAGGGCGAACCACGGGACGAGGAAGAGGAAGTGGCGCAGGCCGTTGTAGAGCGGCGGTCTGCCGATGATGACATAGGCGAGCACGAAGGCGAGCGCGAACAGCAGCGGCCACAGACGAGGGGATTCCTTGATGCGCCGCCCGTGGGCGAGCGCGAGCACGGTGCCTAGAAGCACGAATTCCGGCAGTCGCACGAGGAGGTACTTGGGTAAATAGAGACGCGAGACTTTGGCGTTTTCCACGCGCTCGCCGTCTTCCCAGGTATAGAGGTCGAAGGCGAAGTGCGAGAACTTGGTGAGCGCTTGCCAGACGTGATCCCAGCTCATTACCGACCAGGGCCAGAAAAAAGCCATGAGCGCGAGCGCGAGTGCGATGCCTGGCACGAGGCGCACGAGGAGCGCCGTGAAGAGCCGCGGCCAGGAGGGCAGTAAGCGGCGGCGCGGCCACCATGCGAGCAGGAGGGCCGCACCGAGAAAACCGAAGGCGAGCACGCCGCCCACCCGCAATCCGATCGCGGCTCCGGTGGCGAGCCCCCACAAAAGCACGTGGCGCCAACGCGGTACGGGAATCTCGTCGGCGATGCGGCTCGTGTAGTAGAGCGACCACAGCATGGCCGCGGCAAAAGGGACGTCCTTGGTGTGGGTGAAGATCGCGCCGGAGAAGACCCCGCTGCCCATCGTGGCGGCGAGCGCCGCCGTCCCCAGCCAGGCTCCTCCCAGGAAACGCCCGAAACGTGCCGCGCCCAGAAATGCCAGGGCGCCGAAAGCGGCGGTGAGGAGATGCCGTAATGGCCACCAGTCGATGCCGAAGGCCATGGTGATCCAAGCCGCGGGCAGATCGAAGAGACCTCCGTACAGATAGAGATTACTGAAGTCGAGGAAGGTCTTGTCGGCAAGTCCGCTCCTGTAGTAGGCCACGAGCAGTTCGCCGTAGATGTGCTGTACCCATTCGTCGTTGCTCGGTGCGTGGCGGTCGTAACCGTCGAAGACGTACCAGGCGAAAACGAGCCACAGGAGGAGTGAGAGGCTGCGCGGGGTGAGCAAGCGCTGCAAGAGGAGGCGCATCGGGGATGAACTCGGCACGGAATCGTGCAATCGGATGGGGTGAAGTGGCGAAAGGTTCAACGCGGCGGCGAAGGGGGTTCGGCGAGTTCGTCGGGCAGGTTGACGGTGCGCCCGATGAGGTAGAGCGGCCGGCGTTTGACTTCCTCGAAGACCCGGCCGAGATATTCGCCGAGTACGCCCAGGCTGACGAGCTGCACCCCCGAGAGAAAGAGCGTGGCGACCATGAGCGAGGCGTAGCCGGGCACGTCGCGCCCGAAAAGGAGCGTGCGCACCACCAGCCACAGACCATAGACCACCGAGGCGAGCGCCAGGAGCGCGCCGATCGAGGACCAGACGTACAAGGGGACCGTGGTAAAGGAGACCATGCCGTCGATGGCATAGCGCCAGAGTTTGCGCAGCGACCAGCGGGAGGTGCCGGCGTGGCGCTCGGCGGGCCGGTAGGGAATGGTGACCTGCTCGAACCCCACCCAGTTCGCCAGCCCTTTGAGGAAACGCTTGCGTTCGGGCAGGAGATTCAGGGCTGCCACCACGCGTCGGTCGAAGAGGCGAAAATCGCCCCCGCCCGGTGTGAGGGCGATTTCGGAGATACCGCGATAGAAACGGTAGAAGGCGAGCGAGAGCCAGCGGCGCAAGGGGGAGTCGGTGTCCCGGTCGGTGCGCACGGCCGTGACGATGGCCGCTCCGGCGCGCCAGCGCTCGAGCATCTGGGGAATGAGTTCGGGCGGATGTTGCAAGTCGGCGTCCATGATGACGGCGGCCCGTCCGGCGACGCGATGCAGCCCCGCGGCCATGGCGGCTTCCTTGCCGAAGTTGCGCGCAAACCGCACGCCCTTGACGCGGGCATCGGCTTCGCCGAGCCGCTCGATGACCGCGAAGCTCTCATCGCGGCTACCGTCGTCGACGAGGATCAATTCCCAGGAGAGCGCGAGTGCATCGAGCACGTCCTTGAGCCGTTCGTACAAAACCGGTAACGATGCCGCTTCGTTATACACGGGTACAATCACGCTCAGTTCGACCGGGGTCGGCGGTGCGGAGGCGGGAATCACGGCTATCGGCTCCTGTCGTCAGCGAATCGTAACGGGATGCAAGGCAAGGATCGCATGGACGTCCATTTCGAAAAATCCGGCGTTTTGGCGCTGACGCCGCCTCCTGGACTGGGGGTGCCTCCGGCCGATGTCCCCTTGGAAACGGTTGCACCGGTAGAGCGAACTTTCGTCTTGTGCGCCGACGATTATGGTATCGCACGGGGCGTGGATCGTGCCATCGAGCATCTGATCGAATCGGGGCGGGTGACGGCCACCGGGGCGATGGTGACCATGCCTTGCTGGAAGCGCGATGCGCCTGGCTTGGCGGCTTTGGCGCGCGTAACGGGTGCCCAGGTGGGCTTGCACCTGACGCTCACCGAGCAGCGTTCGGCGAGCCCGGCGCGTGGTTTGGCGCAAGAGGGACGCCTGCCCTCTCTGCGAACGCTACTCTTGAGTGCATTGGCGAGGCGTCTGCCGGCGGCGGCAGTGGCCGAGGAGATTCGGGCGCAGTTCGATGCCTTCGAAGACGTTTGGGGGGCACCACCGGCTTTCGTCGATGGGCATCAGCACGTGCATCTCCTGCCGACGGTGCGCGAGGCGCTCGTTGCCGAGATCCTGAACCGGTATGCGCCGGGTACGCTGTGGGTGCGCGATTGCCGCGAAACCGTGCGGCGCATTCGGATACGGGGTGTGGGGGAGCGCAAGGCGCTCTTTCTGCGTCGCTTGGGACGTGGGCTCAAGGCAGCACTGCTCGCGCACGGTATCGCGCACAACCAGGGATTCTCCGGTCTGCACGATTTCAAGGAAACGCCGCCTTTTCGCGAGAAGATGGGCCGTTTCCTCGCGGCGTTGGGGCCGAGAGCTTTGGTGCACGTGCATCCGGGCCGGGTCGATGCGGCGCTCTTGGCGGTCGACACGCTCACGACCCCGCGCGAATGGGAGTACGAATATCTGGCGAGCGACGCCTTCGTTGCAGATTGTGCGCGGCTGGGTGTGCGGCCAACTACGCCTTCCTGGAGCAATCAACCCCACCGGAGCGAGGAAAATACGCCTTCCCGCGTTGCCTGAAGTCCGCTCCGCGGCCGGCTCTGCTAGACTTACGGTCTCGATCCCTCATTTATCGATGTCATGCTCGAAGCTTCGGCGCTCACCTGCATCAAAGGCGACCGCATCCTTTTCCGCGACCTGACGCACGTCTTTCGCCCCGGCGTGCTCGCCCGCGTAGCCGGCCCCAACGGCGTGGGCAAGACGAGCCTGTTGCGCCTGCTCTGCGGCTTGGCGCAGCCTGATGAGGGGGAAGTGCGCTGGCAAGGGGTGCCGGTGAGGGCGCAAACGGATGCCTGGCACCGCGCGGTATTTTTCCACGGCCATCTGCCGGCGGTGCATGAGCTCCTGAGCCCGAGGGAGAACCTGCGCAGCCTCGCCGCGGTGCAGGGGCTGCCGCACGACGCAGCGGCGATCGACGCCGCCCTCGCGGAGCTTGGCCTCGCGCGGCAACGCGACCTGCCCGTGCGGGTGCTCTCGGCAGGGCAGCGGCGGCGGGTCGCGCTCGCGCGCCTCATTCTGGCGCAGGAGCGTCCCGTGTGGATTTTGGACGAACCCTTCACGGCGCTCGACGTCGCGGCGGTGGCCGCGCTCGCGCGCCGCATCGAAGCGCGGGTGCGCGATGGAGCCACCGTGGTGCTCACGACGCACCAGGACGTGGAATTTTCCTGTGCTTGCGAAACCCTGGAGCCGGGGCGCTTCGCGCCGCGGCGCAAGGTGGCGTGATGGGGGCGGTATTCGCGGCCATGCTGCGGCGCGAGATGGCACTTGCCTGGCGCGGCCGCACCGACGTGCTGCTCGCGCTCTCCTTTTTCGTCGTCGTGGTGTGCCTCTTCCCCTTTGGCATCGGGCCGGAGGCGAATCAGTTGCGTGCGATCGCCCCGGGCGTGGTCTGGGTGACGGCGCTGCTCGCCTCGCTCCTGGCGTTGCCGAGGCTCTTCGAGCACGATCTGAGGGACGGCACGCTGGAGCAGCTGCTGCTCTCACCCGAGCCGGCGGTGGTGTGGGTGCTGGCGAAAGTGACCGTCCATTGGCTCGTCACCGGCGTGCCGGTGGCGCTCTTTGCGCCGCTGCTCGCCGGGCTCTACGATCTGCAGCCGGAAGTCCTGCCCTTGCTGGCGGGAACGCTCTTGTTGGGCACCCCCACGCTCACGCTCATCGGCGCGATCGGGGCGGCGCTCACGCTGGGGGTGCGTTCCGGGGCAGTGCTGCTGGCGCTACTGGTGCTGCCGCTGGCGGTGCCGGTGCTCATTTTCGGGGCAGGAGCGGTGGAAGCGGCCCTGGGTGGGGTATCCTACACCGCGCACCTGGCCCTGCTGGGGGCCGGGGGACTCGCGTCGGTGGCGCTCGCGCCCTGGGCGTGCGTGGCGGCGTTGCGTTTGGCGGTGCAATGAGGGGGAAGAATCGAGGGATGGACGCGACACCAGGAAGGCGGCAGCGTTGGCAGCAGGGAATCGAGGCGCGACAGCGCGCGCCGCGTAGCCTTTGGCGGTTTGCTGCACCGCAGCAGTTCTATCCGCTCGCCGGGCGGCTCGCACCGTGGTTCGCCGCGCTCGCCGCCGTGCTCACCGTGGTGGGGCTGTACCTGGCGTTTTTCGTCGCGCCGACCGACGCGCAGCAAGGGGAGGTCTATCGCATCATTTTCCTCCACGTGCCGGCGGCGTGGATGTCGATGTTCCTCTATCTCGTGATGGCCTTCTGGGGGATCGTCGGCTGGGTGCTCAATACGCGGCTCTCTTTCATGATGGCCCATGCGCTCGCGCCCACGGGGGCGATCTGGTGTTTCATCGCTTTGTGGACCGGCGCCCTGTGGGGGCGCCCTACCTGGGGGACGTACTGGGTGTGGGATGCGCGGCTCACCTCGCAGCTGCTCCTCATGTTCCTCTATTTGGGCTACCTGGCACTCACGCGGGCCATCGAGGATCCTCGCCGTGCCGATCGCGCCGGGGCCTTGCTCGCCATCGTCGGTTCGATCAACGTGCCCATCATCTATTTTTCGGTGCAGTGGTGGAATACGCTGCATCAGGGCGCTTCGGTGAGCCTCACGCGTGCGCCTTCCATGGCCACCGTCATGCTGGTGACCATGCTGATTATGGCGTTCGCCGCCTGGTTCTATTCGATCGCCGTGGCGTTGTGGCGGGTCCGTACGATCATCCTCGAGCGCGAACGGCACACCGACTGGGTGGCCGCCGAGCTCGATCGCCTGGCGGCCAGGGAACGGGGGTGAATGGATGCACTGGGAATCGTGGTCGGCTTTCTGGGACATGGGTGGACGGGGTTTCTTCGTCTGGGGCAGCTACGGCGTGAGTTTCGCCCTCATCGCCCTCGAACTTTATTTCCTCTACCGCACTCGTAAGGCCGTGATCCGCCGTCTG
Source organism: Tepidiphilus olei (assembly GCF_006980705.1). GTDB lineage: Bacteria > Pseudomonadota > Gammaproteobacteria > Burkholderiales > Rhodocyclaceae > Tepidiphilus > Tepidiphilus olei. The sequence goes on from NZ_SBHO01000001.1 coordinate 53,651, forward strand.
CTGCGCTGGCGGGCGGCACGGCTCGAAGACACGGGAGAAGACGCATGACGGCACGCGGCAAGCGGTTGACTTTGATCCTCGCGGCGCTCGCCCTGCTCGGCGGGGCCACGGCGCTGGTGCTCTCGGCGATGCGCGAGAATCTGGTGTTCTTCCACACGCCTTCCGAGGTGGCCGAGGGCAAGGCGCCTGTGGGAAGGACTTTTCGTATCGGCGGCATGGTGGCCGAGGGCTCGCTCGAACGCTTGCCCGACGGGGTGACGGTGCGTTTTGCCGTCACCGATACGGCCAAGACCATTCCTGTCGTCTATCGCGGCGCGCTGCCCGATCTCTTCAGCGAGGGCAAGGGGGCGGTGGCCCAGGGTCAGCTGGGACCGGACGGGGTGTTCGTCGCCAGCGAAGTGCTCGCCAAGCACGACGAGAACTACATGCCGGTGGAAGCGCAGCACGCCGTGGATCAGGCGCAGCGCGCGGCATCCACCCTCGAGCCATGAGGAGCGCACGATGATCCCCGAGATGGGACAGTTCGCGCTGGCGCTCGCTTGGGCGCTGGCGCTGGTGCAGGCGGTGCTGGGTCTTGCCGGAGCGGCGCGCGGTTCGGCCGGGGCGATGGCGGCAGCGCGGCGCGCGGCGCTCGTACAGTTCGCGGCGCTCGTTCTCGCCTATGCTTGTCTGACGGCTTCCTTCCTGCGCATCGATTTTTCCGTGCTGTTGGTGGCGGAACACTCGTCGACGCGCACACCGTGGGTCTATCGTCTCACCGGCGTGTGGGGTAATCACGAGGGGTCGATGCTCTTGTGGTCGCTGGCGCTGGCGGGCTGGCAGGCAGCGGTGGCGGCTTTCTCGCGCACGCTCACCGCGGCCTTTCGCGCGCGCGTGCTCGGGGTGCTGGGCGCGGTGAGCGTGGGGTTCCTCGCCTTTCTCATCCTGACTTCCAACCCCTTCGAGCGGCTGGTGCCGGTGCCAGTGGAGGGGCGTGATCTCAACCCCTTGCTGCAGGATCCAGGCATGATCATCCATCCGCCGCTCCTGTACATGGGCTACGTGGGCATGGCGGTGGCGTTTTCGTTCGCGATCGCGGCATTGCTTTCGGGGCGAATGGACGCGGCCTGGGCACGCTGGTCGCGGCCCTGGACCCTGGTCGCCTGGGTGTTCCTCACGCTGGGTATCCTGGTGGGATCGGCCTGGGCCTATTACGAGTTGGGCTGGGGGGGGTGGTGGTTCTGGGACCCGGTGGAGAACGCCTCGCTCATGCCTTGGCTGGTCGGAACCGCTTTGTTGCATTCGCTCATCGTCACCGAGAAACGGGGGGCGTTTCGCAGTTGGACGGTGCTGCTGGCGATCGGGGCGTTCTCGCTCTCGCTGCTGGGAACGTTCCTGGTGCGCTCGGGCGTGATCACTTCGGTGCACGCCTTTGCCACGGATCCTACCCGTGGGGTGTTCATCCTGGGTTTGCTCGCGCTCACCGTGGGGGTGTCGTTGTTGCTCTTCGCCTGGCGCGCGCCGCGGCTCTCGGGAGGGGGGGCGTTCGCGCCGGTTTCGCGCGAGGGCTCGCTCCTGGTCAATAACGTGCTGATGGCGGCGGCTGCCGGGGCGGTGTTGCTCGGTACGGTCTATCCCTTGATCATCGATGCGCTGCAGGGAGCCAAACTCTCGGTCGGGCCGCCGTACTTCGAAAAGGTGTTCGTGCCGCTGATGATTCCGGCGGTGGTGCTGATGGCGCTGGCGCCTTTCCTGCGTTGGAAGCGGGACGTGCTCTCGCGGGTGCTGCGCCGGGTGTGGCCGGAAACGATCGGGGCGCTGATCATCGCGGCGCTGGGCGTGTGGGCGATGGATCACGTCACGGTCGGTGCCTTCCTGGGGATCGCTTTGACGGCCTGGGTCGTTCTGGCCTCGTTGCGCCTGCTCGTCGATCGTCTACGCCAGGGGGCAGCTTCGGGGATGACGGCGCGGCTGCGCGGCATTCCCGGCTCTTGGTGGGGGATGTGGTTGTCTCACCTGGGAGTGGGGGTGTTCATTCTCGGCGTGACGCTCGTGGGGGCGTTGGAGCAGCGGCTCGACGTGAAGATGATGCCCGGGCAGGAAGCGGAGCTCGCCGGCTATCGTTTCGTGCTGCGTGGCGTGAGCGAGGTGCCGGGACCCAACTATACCGCCCAGCGCGGCGCGGTGGAGGTGTGGCGCGAAGGGCGGATGCTCACCGTGCTCGCGCCGGAGAAACGCGCCTACTTCCGTTCGGCCATGCCGATGACCGAGTCGGCGATCGATTGGGGAGTATTCCGCGACGTCTATGTGTCGCTGGGAGATCCCACCGGCGATGGTGGCTGGGTCGTTTTGCTCTTCTATAAACCCTTCATTTCCTGGATCTGGTTTGGTGCGGTACTGATCGCGCTCGGTGGTGTGGCTGCCGCGCTCGATCGGCGCTACCGGCGGCTCGCACGACGCACGGCTGCGGTCTCTGCGTCGGAGCAGTCCCACGAACCGGTGGCGGAGGCGGTGCGATGAAGCTGAAGCATCTGATTCCTTTTTTCATCTTCGTTGCGTTGCTCGGGCTCTTTGCCTATGCTTTTCGCCTCGATCCGCGGGAGGTGCCTTCCCCGCTCGTGGGCAAGCCGGCACCGACTTTCGCCTTGCCGCGGGTGGATGCGCCCGAGACGATCGTCGGCCCGGACGATTTGCGCGGTCGACCGTGGATGCTCAACGTCTGGGCCACGTGGTGCGTCGCCTGTCGTGAGGAGCACGCCATGTTGATGCGGCTCGCCCGTGAGGAGGGGGTGACGCTGCTGGGGCTGAATTACAAGGAGATCCGCGGCGATGCATCCTTGGATACGAGCCGGATTTCTCCACGGGAAGAGCGCGAGGCGGCGCTGTTGCGGGCGCGGGACTGGCTCGCCCGCCACGGGGATCCGTATCGGTTCTCCGTACTCGATCTCGAGGGGCGCGTGGCGATCGACTATGGTGTCTACGGCGTGCCGGAGACTTTCCTCATCGACGCCGAGGGCATCATCCGCTACAAGCACATCGGGCCCATCGACGAGCGGGTCTGGCGAGAGGTTTTGCAACCAAAATGGGCGGCGCTAGAGGGGGCTACGCGATGAGGAGTCATCGGCGTGCCGAGCGGGTGAGTGCCTGGCGTGGCGTGGCGTTCGCCGCCATGATTTTCCTGCTCGCAGGGGGGGGCGGCTTCGTCCGGGCGGCGGAAGATGCGCCCAAGGCGCAGCCGGTGGGCGATCCGGCGCTCGAGGCGCGTGCCCTGAAGCTCGGGCACGAGCTGCGCTGTCTCGTGTGCCAGAACCAGTCGATCGCCGAATCCAATGCCGAGCTCGCTCACGACCTGATGAATCAGGTGCGTGAGCAGCTCGCCGCTGGCAAGAGCGAGGAAGAGGTCCGCGCTTACCTGGTGGCGCGCTATGGCGATTTCGTGCTCTATCAGCCGCCCTTGAAAGCGAGTACGGTGGCGCTGTGGGTGGGGCCGTTCGTGCTGGCGTTTACCGGGGTGTTCGCTCTGTGGCGGGCGTTGCGGCGCCGTGCGCGTGAAGAAGTGCCGACGCTCTCGGCCGAAGAGGCGGCGCGCGCCGAAGCCTTGTTGCGCGACACGGACGAAAGGGGGCAATCGTGACGGGATTTTTGATGGTGGCGGTGTGCATCGCTTTGGCGGCGACGGCTTGGGTCGTGTGGCCGCTCGCGCGGCGCCACGGAGGGGCTACCGACGAGGAAGCCCAGGCTCGGGTGGCGCTGACGGTATTGCGCGAGGAATTCGCCGCCTTGGAACGCGCGCGCGCAGCGGGCGAACTGGAGGATTCGGCCTATGAGCAAGCCCGGCGCGAGCTGGAAGCGCGGGCCTTGGCCGAGGCGCAGGCGCGCGACCGCCACCCTCGGCACCAGGAGGCTTCGCCCCTGGCGGTTGCGCTCGTCGGCCTAGGGCTGCCACTACTTGCCGCGGCGGCTTATCTGGTGGTGGGTTCTCCGCGCTGGGCGAGCGAGGAAGCCGTGCTCGCGGCCACGCGCGAAGCCGCAGCGGCTCAGGCGGCGGGAGCCGCCGGCGTTTCGCTCGATCAGATCAAGTCGATGGTGGCGCGGCTCGAAGAGCGTCTGGCCAGCGGCGAGGGCGACGCTCAAGCCTGGGTGATGCTCGCCCGTTCTTATCGCGTACTGGGAGATCCGGCGCTCGTGGCTGCCGGCTGGGATAGGCTGGAGGCGAAGATCCCTCAGGAACCCACGGTGCTGGTCGAGTGGGCGGAATTGCTGGTCGTCGCTCGCGACGGGTTCGATGCCGACTCGATAGCCTTGCTGGAGAGGGCGCTCGCGCTCGCTCCGAACGAACCCAAGGCGCTCGCCATGGGCGGAGCGGCAGCCGCCGCGGCCGGAGAGCACGCCAAGGCGGTGGAGCGCTGGGAGCGCTTGCTCGCGCTCGCCCCGAACGAGGGGGAATTCACCCAGACGCTGCGCGCAGCGATCGCAGCGGAGCGGCAGAAAGCAGGGCTGGCTCCGGGAAATTGAGCCCTCACGGGGCTCATGCTCAGCCCACGTTCGCTGCGGTGCGCTGCTGGGCGATCTCCGCATCGATCATGTCGTCGAGCTCATCTTCGGTGAGCCCGAAAAATTCGGCTACCGGACCGCGCGCCTTGTGCCATTCCTTGTCGCGTCCGATACCGACCGTCTCGGCCGCCACGACGTCGGCCATGGCGATGAGGCTCACCAGGTGCGGTACTTGCGGCGGCAGCGTCGTCTCCTCGAACACGGCGACATAGTCGTGGTGATGGTTGATCGCCAAGGCCACCGGCTCGGCCAATCCCCAGCGTCGGGCAAGGAAAAAACCGACCACGGCATGGTGCGTCTCGTAGCGTACGAACTCATGCTCTATAAATGGGCGCTCCGGATCGATCCGGGCGATCGACAGCGTTTCGTGATAGTCGGGATGTGTGCGCGCGAGCAGGAAGAAACCCGTATCGTGCAAGAGTGCTGCCGTGTGGGCCATGGGGGGCGGCACGGTGCGCATCAGGCGGGCGAAATCCGCGGCGGCTTCGGCCGAGACGCGCAGTTCGTCCCAGATGGAAGGCCGCAGATTTTTGGGCAGGCCAAAAGTGGAGTGCAGCAGGGCGTGCAGCACGATCTGGTGGGTGCGCTCGAGGCCGATCACCTGCAGCGCCTGGGCCACCGATTCGATTTTACGCATACGCATGACGCCGTTGGCCGCGCGCAGCACGGCGGCCGCGAGCGCCGGATCCTGCTGGATCATCTTGGCGAGTTTGGCCAGGTTCGGGTTTTCCGCCTCGGCCTCCCGGGCGATGGCGGTCAGGACATCGGGGGCGGGCGGGATGTCGAGTCGCGAAGGTTCGGCAAGGGATGTCGGGGCGGTGTTCATGGGGTGGTTCCTCGAAGCGGTGGCTGGATCACGCCAAGGATGTATCGATTTCATGATAGCGCAGTACAGGTCGAGTGAGGGCAACGGTGTGACAAGGAAGGAGACACCGTGTCGAATGTCGCTAAAGTTTGACGGAGAAGTGCCGATAAAATTATTACCTGCCGAGGGAGGAGCATCATGAGAGGACAGAGTCTGACGCGTCGCATCGCCGTAGGGGTGGCGATCGCCACGGTATTTTTCATCCTGTTGAGCACCGCTCTGATCGGTGGGCTGGAGTGGCAGAAACTGCAGCGCCGCATCGACGAGGCAATGAGCGCTCAGACGCGCAGTGTGCTTTCGGGTTTGCAGATGCTGCACGAGGCCGTCACCGTGTCGATGCACTCCCAACTCAAGATGCTCAAGAGCTTCTTCCCCTATGGTACCCGGGTCGAGATCGACGCGAAGGAGACCACGGAGATGGGGCCGACCAAGATGAAAGTCCCTATCTTTCGGCTCGGCGGAATCGAGATGAACGAGCGGTTCATCGAGGTCGATCTCCTCACGGAGCAGACGGGTTCGGTGGCGACGATCTTCGAGCGCATCGGCGACGATTTCCTGCGTATCTCGACCTCCCTGCGCAAAGAAGATGGTTCGCGTGCTTTCCTGACCAATCTCGATCGTAATCACCCGGCCTACAAACGCTTGCTTGCAGGGCAGGAGTACATCGGACCAGCGGTCCTTTTCGGCAAAGACTACATGACCATCTACGAGCCGATCAAATCGGAGGATGGTAAAGTGGTCGGAGCCTGGTTCATCGGCTATCCGATGGGGAACCTGTTGGCCAAGTTTCGCAGTTCGGTCATGGAAATGAAAATCGGGCAGACGGGGTACGTCTATGTGATGGACAAAAACGGCTACATGCGCATCCATCCCTCGCTCGAAGGCAAGAACGTGCGCGAGATGCGCGATGCCACCGGGTACGACTTCGTCGGCGAGATGCTGGAGAAGAAAAACGGGGTCGTCCGCTACCAATGGATCGATCCGGGCAAGGACAAGCCGCGGGAGAAAGTGGCTGCCTATGCCTATTTTCCCGAATGGGATTGGTTGGTCGTCTCCTCGACTTATGTCGATGAGCTGACGGAGGAATTGACGGGCGACATTTTTCGCAATTCCCTGGCAGCCATCGGAGAGGCGGCGCTGCTCGCTCTGGTGATGATCTGGCTGGTGCGCCGTGCCTTGCGTCCGCTCGATACCTTCGTTCAGGTGACCGAGCGCATGGCGTCGGGAGATTTGAGCCAGACCCTGCACTATGAGCGCAGCGACGAGTTGGGGCGCTTGGCCACCGCGATCAACCACATGCGTTCCGAGCTCGCGGGCCTCATCGGCGCTTTGCAGCGCGAAGCGAGCGATGTGGCGGTTCGGGCCCAAACGATCGAACGGCAGGCCGAGGAGGTGCAGCAGCGCATCGCCGTTCAGGCCGACGATACCCAGGCCGTGGCTGGCGCGATGGAGGAATTCAGCGTAGCTCTCAATCAGCTCGCGCAGCACATGCGCGAGACGGCCCGGCGCGCCCAGGCATCCATGGAAAAATCAGAGGAAGGAGCGGCGACGATCGCTGCCGCGATCGAAGGGATGAACCAGATCGCGCAGATCGTGGAAACGGCGGCCGAGCGCATTCGCACTTTGGAAGGTTTCTCCCAGCAGATCTCGACCATCGTGGCCACGATCCGTGAGATCGCAGATCAAACGAATCTTCTCGCCTTGAACGCCGCCATCGAAGCGGCGCGGGCCGGTGAGCAGGGACGCGGCTTTGCCGTGGTGGCCGATGAAGTGCGCAAGCTCGCCGAGCGCACGGGTAACGCCACGCAAGAGATCGGGGATATGATCGCCAAGATCCAGCATGCCACGTCCGAAGCGGTCGCCGGAATGGATGAAGGAGTGGACGAAGTGCGGCGGGGGGTGGAACACGCGCGGCAGGCGCGTAGCGCGATCGACGAAATTCGGCAGGAGTCGCTCGAGACGGCGCGTGCAGTACAGGAAGTGGATCAGGCGCTGGACCAGCAGACCGAGGCGGTACACACGATCGCTCAGCGAGTGGAGCGCATCGCCGGTAGCGCCGAGGCGTCGGCTGCGGCGGCCAAAGACAGCGAGGCACAGGCCAAGGCACTGCAGGAGGCGGCCTCGAGCCTGCGCCAGCGGGCCGATCACTTCAAGGTGTGATCATGACCCCGCGATGGATGCGTTGGACGCGCTTGACGTGGCACAGCAACTCGTAGGAGATGGTGCCGGCGGCGCGGGCCACCTCGTCGACCGACACGGTCTTGCCCCATAGCTCCACGATCGCGCCTTGGCCGACGTCTTCAGGGAGGGGGGAGAGATCGACGGTGAGCATGTCCATCGAGATGCGACCGATGAGTCGTGTGCGCCAGCCTTCTACCGCCACGGGCGTACCGGTGGGGGCATGCCGCGGATAACCGTCGGCGTAGCCGATGGCGACCAGGCCGACGCGGGTTGGCCGTTCGGCGACGAAGGTGGCGCCATAGCCCAAGGCTTCGCCAGGGGAGAGCCAACGGGTGGCGATCACACGGCTACTGAGGGTCATTACGGGTCGCAAGCTGCGGGCCGGGTCGGGGTCGGCATGGGGAAGCAGTGGATTGCCGCCATAGAGCAAGATTCCCGGTCGTGCCCAGTCGCCGCGCGCCTGCGGCCAGGCGAGCAGCGCCGCGGAGTTTGCCAGGCTCGTCTCGCCCGGCAAGGTGGCCACGCCTCTGTGGAAACGCTGAATTTGCTCCAAGGTCATGCTCGATCGGGGGTCGTCGGCGCAGGCGAAATGTGTCATCCATACCGGAGCTTCGAGTCCGGGAATGGCTTGCAGGCGCTGCCACACGGCCGAGGCCTCTCGTGGGGCGAACCCGGCGCGATTCATGCCGCTATTGATCTTGATCCAGATACGACGGGGGCGGTGTGACGCGAGCTCGAGCATGCGCAGTTGCGCTTCGTGGTGCACGACCGGCCATAAATCGAGTTCGGCGGCGGCTGTGAGCTCGCCGGGGTCGAACACCCCTTCGAGCAACACGATCGGCCGGCTGATGCCGGACGCACGCAGCGGTAGCGCTTCCTCGAGGAGGGCGACGGCAAAGCCATCGGCGATTGGCTCGAGGGCTTTGGCGCAGGCGATCGCCCCGTGACCGTAGGCGTCTGCCTTGACGACGGCTAGAGTCCGACCGCCGGCCAGGCGTTTGGCCAGGAGATAATTTGCGCGTAGCGCGTCGAGATCGATGGTGGCACAGGAGGGGCGCATCACGGGAAAAAAGAGTGAGTCCGGTGCGCCATGATAGCCCATCCGGACTCGGAGAAGTGTTTCCGCCCGTGTCACGGCGCCCGTTGCGGGCACCGCCGGGTGAGCGTCACTTGAAGGGGTCGGGGCGCGGCGTCTCGGGCCCGGAAGGCGGCAGCAACGGCAAGGGCATTTGCGGCCGCTCGCCGGTGAGCGTGTGGAGGAAAGCGACGACTTTTTTCAGTTCGTCGTCGGTGAACGTGCGGCCGAGTTGCAGGCGCCCCATCAGCGTGACGGCGTCTTCCAGGGTGGCGGCTTCGCCGTCGTGGAAGTAAGGATAGGTGAGCTCGACGTTGCGTAGCGTGGGCACCTTGAAGTACCAGCGGTCTTCGTCCTTCTTGGTCACCGCCGCGCGGCCTTCGGCAGGCGAAGTCGACTTGTACGGCTCGACCACGCCGATTTTCTGGAAGGAATTGCCGCCGAGGTTGGGGCCGTTGTGGCAGGCGATGCAGCCGCTCTCATAGAAGATCTTGAAGCCCTCGAGCTCGGTGGCGGTGAGCGCTTTGTCGTCGCCCTTGAGCCATTGGTCGAAGCGCGCGTTCGGCGTGACCAGGGTTTTCTCGAACTCGGCGATGGCGTCGGTGATGTGATCGAGGGTGACGACGTCGGTACCATAGATGGTTTTGACCGTTTCGACGTAGCCAGGGATGGACTGGATCACGGCCACGGCGAGCGTGTGGGGCATGGCCATCTCGACCTGTGCCTGGATCGGACCGGCGGCTTGTTCCTGCAGGTCGGCGGCGCGCCCATCCCAGAACTGGGCGATGTTGAGCGAGGAGTTGAAGACGGTGGGGGCATTGACCGGGCCCGGCTGCCATTTATGACCGATGGAGGTCTTCAGGTTGTCGACCCCGCCCAGCGAGAGGTTGTGGCAGGTGTTGCAGGAGATGATGCCGGACATCGACAGGCGCGGCTCGAAGAAGAGCTGACGGCCCAGATCGACTTTGGCCGGATGTTCGATCTTCGCGGGTTCGATCGGTTGGATGATGGCCTTGGCCTTTTCGCGTAGCTCTGCCGAGAGGTTGGGTTGGGCGGCTTGAACGACGGAAACGGCGGAAACGGCCAAGCCGGCGATGAGCGCGGTGAAGAGAGGTTTGCGGGTCATGAACGCCTCCAGCGGAAGAAAAAATTTGTAAGGCGAATTTAGTCCATTTAGCCCTCTGCTGCCGGGAAAAAGCACCGAAGTTTGCGTTGGGTCAAAGTCGGCCCTTTAGAGACGTTGTCGATCGGCAACAGGAACGCTTCTTCAGTGCAGATGAGGTAGGAAAGGGACCTCGAGCTCGATCGCATCCAGCGTGTTTTTCACGAGGAGCCCCAATTCGGTATCGCCGGAAAGTACCAGGCGCCGCTGGAAGAAGAGGGTGTCGGCGTCTTCTTCCCGACGCAGCAGGGCGAGGTAGTCGCGAGCGGTGGCACGCAGCGTCAGGCGCGGTGCGACGTACAGCGGCAAGGGGCGGAAGCCTTGCCGGGTGAGCGTGAGGGCGAGCCGCAATCCGAGGTCGCTCACCTCGATGCGCAGCGGTTGTTCGAGAAGTGTTTCGAGGTCGGCGAGCGGCAGGCGGGGAAAGAGCAGTCGGTCGAGGGCGAAGGCGAGCACGGCCGCCGGCGGGGTCTGAGGCAAGCGGGAGACGATCCGGGCGAGCGCGGGCGGAAAGGCGAGGCGGGATTCTTTCATTGGGCGCGGGGGGCAGTGGGGGAAGAAGAGGGTTCACGATACACGAAGCCGCTCTCGCCGTACCAGAAGCCGTTGCACGATTCCGGCTCGGAAGCGGGCATTTCACCGAAACGGCGGGCACGGTCGAGGGCGGCGATCCGCTCGGGCGTGCCTTCGGGGGCGGGCACGAGGCGCAGGGCCTGTGCGAGCGAAGCGGCTTCTTCGAGGCGGTCCATCAAGGACCACGGACGGGCGGAGAGGACTTGCACGCCGTTGAGCACGAGAAAGTCGGTTCCGTCGCGTGTGGCGAGCGGCAGCCCTGCCGGATGCTGCAGACAGCGGAATTCACAGGCGTCTTTTTGCAGCTGATAATGGCGGGCAGTGAAACAGCGCGCCGAATGCGCCAGGGGAAGGGGTCCCCATACCGGTAGTTCGGTCTCGATCGTTCCTCTTCCCAAGGCGGAAAAGCCTTCGAGCAGCCGCGCGAGCGCTGCGCGTGAAAGCTCCGGCGGCGGCAGCCAGCGGCGCGCCCCGGCCTCGGAGAGCTGGGCGAGGGCGTGCGGATTGTAGACGTTGAGTGATGCGCCGGCGACCCAGTCGCGCCGCCCGGCGGCTGCGAGCAGGCGCACCGTGCCCATCTCGTTGGCCTCGACGGCGAATTCGTCCTGTTCCACCAGGCGGCGTACCCACTTGAGATGCGATTCGGATTCGATGAGGGCGTAGCCGGCGAGAACGACCCGTTTGCCCGCGGCCCTGAGGTCGCGTCCGAGGGCGATCCAGTCGGGCAGGCGCAATTCGGCGCGACGGGCGCAGACGGTCTCACCCAAGACGACGGTGTCGACGGGCGTCTCGGCGATTGCCTCGTAGAAGGCGAGGACGCGTTCGCGCGGCCAGAAGTAAGGGATGGGGGCGAGCACCAGTTCGAACGAAAGCGGGTTCATGGGGGTCATTTCCACGGCCGGGAATAGGCACCGAGGGTGTGGCTCGCGCCTTCGCTGACGCGGTCGAGCGCGGCGAGCCACTGAGGCTTCGGGGAAAAATCCTGAGGAGCGGCGAGCGCGGCGTCGATCGCTTCGCGCCACACGCGCGTGACCTGCGCCACGTAGGCGGCGCTGCGCTGGCGTCCCTCGATCTTGATGGCGGCGACCCCGATCTCGATGAGGCGCGGCAGCAGCTCCAGCGTGTTGAGGCTAGTGGGCTCCTCGATGGCGTAATAGGTGTGTCCGCCGACGGCAAAACGGCCCTTGCACAGGGTGGGGTAGCCGGCCGGTTCATCCGGGGCATAGCGGTCGATGAGAAAGCCGTTGAGCCGCGCCTCCAGCCCTTGCGGCGTTTCGTCCCAGCGCACGAACTTGGCCGGAGAGCAGGCGCCGTGGCAGTTGGGCGACTGGCCGGTGGCGTAAGCCGAAAGGGCGCAGCGCCCCTCGACCATCACGCACAGGCCGCCGAATCCGAAGACTTCGATCGCGACGGGGCTGTGTCGAACCACCTGCGCCACTTGTTCGAGCGAGAGCACGCGCGGCAGCACGGCGCGCTCGATGCCGTAGCGTTCGTGGTAGAAGGTGAGCGCCTCGTAGTTCGTGGCCGAGCCTTGCACAGACAAGTGCAGGCGTAGCTCGGGATGGCGCTCGCGCGCATGGGCGAGGAGACCGAGATCGGCGAGGATGAGGGCATCGACGCCGAGCGAGGCGGCCCGATCGACCGCCGACGTCCAGTGGGTCCAACCCTCGGCTTGGGGGTAGGTGTTGAGAGCGAGGAATACGCGGCAGCCTCGCGCATGCGCAGTGTCGATCGCCCGGGCGATACCGTCTTCGTCGAAATTGAGCCCATTGAAGTTGCGCGCGTTCGTCGCGTTTTTGAATCCCAGATAGACGGCGTCCGCTCCCTGTTCGATGGCCGCTTCGAGCATGGCCCGATTCCCGACCGGACAGACGAGTTCGGGGCGGCGCCCGGTCACGGGCGAAGTGGAAGATGGCATCCTGCACCTCTTCGGACGGAGAGGTGCAGGATAGCCGAAATGCTGCGCGCGCACCTTGACCAGGGTCAAGGTGCGTGAGGAAAGGATTCAGCGGCGCGAGGCGACGTGATGGGTGGCCGAGGCGGCGTTATGCTGGCGGGTGCGTTTCGGCAGATGAGGATCTTTGGGGCCGAGGAGGGTGCCAGTGACCATTCCTACGATCGAGGCCAGGAAACCATAGATCTGCGGCTCGATCTCGGATTCGGGCAACACCAGCTCGCCGAATAGCCAGGTACCGATACCCAGGATCACTGAGAAAGTAGCTCCGAGCGAATTCGCCCTCTTCCAGAAGATCCCCGCGACGAGCGGTACGAAGGCGCCGGCGAGGGTTACCCGATAGGCTTTTTCGACCATGCCGTGAATGGAGTCGTTCGACCAGAGTGCGTAGACGAGCACGATGAGCGTGAACGCCACCACCGTCAGCCGCGTCGCTAACAGCAGCTGCCGGTCGGTCAGCGTCGGCCAGGTGCTCTTGAGGATGTTCTCCGTGAAGGTTACCGAAGGGGCGAGCAGGGTGCCGCTGGCGGTACTCATGATGACCGAGAGCAAGGCGCCGAAGAACACGATCTGCAGCCAGAGCGGCATGTGGGTCGTGACGAAGAGCGGCAGGATCAGTTGGGAATCCTGATCGAGGAAAGTTTGCACCAGCTGCGGATCGATCACCGTGGCGCTATACGCGATGAATAGCGGCACGGCGGCGAAGAGGAAATAGCAGATGCCGCCCAGGGTCGTGGCCCAGACGGCGACGAATTCGTTTTTCGAAGAGTTGACGCGCTGGAATACATCCTGCTGCGGGATCGAACCGAGGGCCATCGTGATCAGGGCCGAAATCCAGGTGAAGATCGAGAGCCAGTTGCGCTCCGGCAGCCATTCCAGCTTTCCCTCGGCAGCGGCTTTGTCGACCACGGGAGCAAGGCCGCCCGCCAGGTCCCCGGCGTAGAGGGCGACCAAGAAGAGGCCGATGACGATCACGATCATCTGGACGAAGGTGGTCCAGGCTACGGACCACATGCCACCGAAAATCGTATAGACGAGAACGACGAGGGCGCCGATGAGGGTTCCTTGGGTGTTCGAGATCGCCCCGTTCGTGAGCGCATTGAAGACCACGCCCAGCGCCGTCATCTGCGCGCCCACCCAGCCGAGATAGGAAATGACGATGCATATCGACAAGACCATTTCTATCGTGGGGTTGTAGCGGCGGCGGAAGAAGTCGCCCAGGGTGAGCAGGTTCATGCGATAGAGCGGCCGGGCGAAGATGAGCCCGAACAGCACCAGACACAGCGAAGCGCCTAGCGGATCGGAGATCAGTCCGTGGAAGCCTTCCTCGAGGAAGGTGGCGGAGATTCCGAGCACGGTCTCTGCACCGAACCAGGTAGCGAACACCATGGCCAGGACGACGGCGAAAGGCAGGTTGCGGCCGGCGACGATGTAATCACGGGCGTTGTGCACGCGGGTGGCTGCGTACAAGCCGATGGCGATGGAGAGGGCGAGATACGCGATCACGAACCACAGCAGCATGGCGGCAGCCTCCGGTGACCGGTTAGAGGGTGAAGAAGGGCGAAGTTTACCCTCGTTTTTTTATGATGGGAGTATTTTTTCGTTCTGGCGTGATCACAGCCAGAGGAATTTCACGAGGAAGACGGTCGCGATCACGGCCACGGCGAGCGGCAACTCACGCACGCGCCCCGTGAGGAGCTTGAGGGCGGCGTAGGTGATGAAGCCGAAGGCCAAGCCGTTGGCCACCGAGAAGGTGAAGGGGATGGTGATGGCGGTGACCGCGGCCGGTGCTGCTTCGGTGAGGTCGTCCCACTGTACTTCCGCCAGCCCGCGCGCCATGAGGATGGCCACGTAGAGCAGTGCCGGCGCCGTGGCGTAGGCCGGCACCATGGCCGCGAGCGGCGAGAACACGAGCATGGCCAGGAAAAGGATCGCCACCACTACGGCGGTGAGTCCCGTTCGGCCACCCACGGCGACACCCGAGGCGGATTCGAGGTAGGCGGTGGTCGAGGACGTTCCCAGCGAGGCGCCGAGCACGATGGCGGTGGAGTCGGCCATGAGCGCTCGACCCAGGCGCGGTAGACGCCCTTGGGCATCGAGCAGCTTCGCGCGCTGGGCTACCGCGATCAGGGTGCCGGAGGCATCGAACAGTTCCACCAGAAAGAAAGTGAGCACGATGGAGAGAATGCCCATGTCGATCGCCCCTTTCAGATCCATCTGCAGGAAAGTGGGGGCGAGCGATGGCGGAGGGGCGAACAAGCCCTGGAAGGGTACGAGACCCAGGGCTACGGCAGCGAGCGTTACGCCGAGGATGGCGAGCAGCACCGCACCGGTGACGCGGCGCGCTTCCAGCACCAGGATGGCGAGGAATCCGAGCACGGCAAGGAGCACCGGGAGGTGGTGCAGGTCGCCGAGGGTGACGAAGGTGACGGGGTGCGCCGTTACCAACCCCGCGTTCTTCAGACCGATGAGGGCGAGGAAAAAGCCCACGCCGGCCGTGATGGCGGATTTGAGGCTCGCGGGAATGGCGTCGATGATCCACTCGCGTATGCGCAGTATCGAGACGACGAGAAAGAGGCAGCCAGAGATGAAAACGGCTCCCAGCGCCGTCTGCCAGGGATGGCCGAGGGTGCCGACCACGACGAAAGCGAAGTAGGCATTGAGCCCCATTCCCGGCGCGAGTGCGACGGGATAGTTGGCGTACAGCCCCATGATGGCCGAGCCGATGGCGGCTGCGAGACAGGTGGCCGTGAAGACGGCCTCGCGCGGCATGCCGGCCGAGCCGAGGATCTCGGGATTGACGAAGGCGATATAGGCCATCGTCAGGAACGTGGTGAGCCCCGCGAGCACTTCGGTGCGCACGTCGGTGCCGTGGGCCTTGAGCTGGAAGAGGCGTTCGAGCATGGGTGGGGGTGTCCGCAGCAGAGGCTGAATTGTAGAAAAGCCGGGCGGGGAAGGCAATCTGGGGTGCCTATAATCATGAGTTTTTTGGCAACGAAGGAGGTGGACGTGAAGCGACGCAGGTCGGCGGCGGGCCGCAGGATACGCTCCTTGATTTCGGCGCTGGTGCTCGTGGCGTTGGTGGTGTTCTTCTGGGCTTGGTCGTCCGGCAGCGCACTGCCGCAGGATTCGCCCGGGGGCTGGCCGCGCATGCGCGGATTCGTCGATCGGCTGTCGGTGACGGAGCTCGTCAATCCGGGGTTCGTGGTGGGCTATTCGGAATGGCACGGGGTGCCGCGCTGGGTGGCTTATCGAGCCGATCCGCCGCCAAATCACCGATTGCAGCGGCGCCCTGCGCGTTTCGAGCCCGATATGCGTACCTGGCGTTGCCGCCTGGGTTGGTGGTGTGTACGCCACGAGTCCTATCGCAATTCGGGGTTCGATAGGGGCCACATGGCACCGAATTTCCTCATCGGGACACGCTATGGTCCCGAGGCGCAGCGTGCCACTTTTTTGCTATCGAACGTCGCGCCACAGCGCCCGTCGCTCAATCAGGGAAGCTGGCAGCGGCTCGAAGCGGTGGAGGCCGACCGTTTCGCGCCGAACGCGCGTGTGCTGTGGGTGGTGACGGGGCCGGTGTTCGACGAGCATCCGCCGCGGTTCTCGCCGGAATGGATCGCGGTGCCCAAGGCGTTCTTTCGCATCTTCTGGGCGGAGGACGAAGAAGGGCGCCTGCGGGTGCTCGCTTTTCTCATGCCGCAGGAGACGCCACCGCAGGCCGATCTGCGGGCCTATCTCACCACGGTGCGTGCGATCGAAGAGGCCACGGGCATCGACTTTTTTCCCGATTTGCCTCAGCGTGAGCAGGATCGCCTGGAGACGGCCGCTCCGGATCCTGACGCGTGGGGACTGACCGAAGAATGGGCACGGGCGCCGGGTCGCTACCGGGCCGAATGAGCGATGCCAAGGAAACGCTGAAGAAATGAGCGAGCGGGATGAAGCGCAAGGCGCACGGAGCGCAGCGACCGAGACATATCGAGTGGATAGGCGAGGGAGCGAGCACCGCGCAACGCAGCGATTCGCCCGCGCAGCCAATTATTCAGCGTTTCCCTAGACGAGGAAGGGATTGTGCGCGCGCTCTTCGCCGAACGTCGACATGGGGCCGTGCCCGGGGACGAAGCGCACGTCGTCGCCCAAGGGCAGCAGCTTGGTGAGGATGCCGGTGATGAGTTGGCGGTGGTTGCCGCGGGGAAAATCGGTGCGCCCGATCGAGCCGGCAAAGAGCACGTCGCCGACGAAGGCGAGGCGCTCGTCGGGCGCGAAGTAGACCACATGCCCCGGCGTGTGGCCGGGTACGTGGAGGACTTCCAGTGTGTGCTCTCCCACTCGTACCGTGTCGCCCTCCTCGAGCCATCGATCGGGCAGGAACGCCTCGGCCTTACCGAAACCGAAGGTGCGGGCCTGCTCCGGCAGCGCCTCGAGCCAGAAGCGCTCTTCTTCCTGGGGGCCGACGATGGGGATTCCGCCCAGGCGTCGCGAGAGTTCCGGAGCGCCGGCGGCGTGATCGATGTGGCCGTGCGTGAGCAGGATCTGGCGTACGTTCAGGTTGCGGGTGCGGATCGCCTCCTCGATGCGCTCGAGGTCTCCGCCCGGATCGATGACGGCGGCCTCACCGGTGCGGTCGCACCACAGCAGCGAGCAATTCTGCTCGAATGGCGTCACGGGAATGACGAGGACGTGGAGCATGGCGAGCATCCGCGGCAAGGGATGCCGATATTGTAGCAGCGAGGCGAGCTCACGCAGCGCCCGGGTAGAGCCAGGAACAGATGAAAACGGCGGCGATGACGCCGGCCAGATCCGCCGCTAGCCCCGCTGCGATGGCGTGGCGCATCTTCTTGATGCCGACGGCGCCGAAATAGACCGCGAGCACGTAGAAAGTGGTCTCGGTCGAGCCCTGAATGGTGGAAGCGAGCCAACCGGCATAGCTGTCAGGGCCGACGTTCGGGTCTTTGAGCAGATCGGCGAGAAGCGCAAAGGCGCCGGAGCCCGATAGCGGCCGGAGGATGGCCATGGGCAGCACTTCGGCGGGCAGCCCCAGCGGCCCGGTGATGGGCGCGAGCAGCGAGACGAAGAAGGGAAGGGCGCCGCTTGCGCGCAAAAGCGCCGTGGCCGCGAGGATGGCGACCAGATAGGGGATGATGCGCAGCGCCACCTGAAAACCTTCTTTGGCGCCATCGACGAAACTCTCATAGACCGCCACCCCGCGTGCGAGGCCATAGACGATGAATCCAACGACGAGGGTGGGTACGATCCAGGCCGAGACGATCTGCCCATGGCGCACGCTCGCGGCGATGAGCGCCACGAAAGCGAGCGCTACCGTCCATCCTACCCAGCGGGGCAGCGGTGCGAGCGGCGGCGTCTCTTCGCACACGTGCGCGTCGCTGGAATACGTGACCACCGGCGGGGTTGGGCGAGGTGCGGGGTAGAAACGCGCCAGCAGCGGCGTCAGGAAGATTGCCACCAGGGTGGCACAGGTGGTGGCAAAGAGGGTGGTGGGCAGGATGGCGGCCGGCTCGATGCTACCGGCGGCCGCGCGCAGCGCGATCACGCCCGTGGGCAGCAGCGCCAGACCCGAGGTGTTGATCGCGAGGAGGCGCACCATGGCGTCGGTGGCGACGCCCGGGTGGGGGTTGAGCCGGTCGAGCTCCTGCATGGCGCGAATGCCGAAAGGTGTGGCCGCGTTGCCCAGACCCAGTAGATTCGCCGAGAAGTTCATGATCATGGCGCCCATGGCCGGGTGCTGCGGCGGCACTTCGGGAAAGAGCCGCCGCATGAGCGGGGCGATGAGACGGGCCGTGGCGGTGAGCAACCCTCCCTGCTCGGCGATCTTCATCAACCCGAGGAAGAACGCCATCACGCCCACGAGGCCCAGGGCGAGCTCTACGGCGGCGCGCGAAGCGTCGATGACCGCCTGACTCATGGCTGTCATCACGCCCGTCGTGCCACTGAGCTCGCGGCCGGCGCCAGTGGCGAAGGCGATCAAGATGAAGGCGGCGAAGATACGGTTCATGGTGAAAAAGAGGAATCAGGAGGCAGCGGCATCCAGCGTGACGGCAACTCGGCGCCGTTCGGTACCGCGCAGCACTTCCAGCGTCACGCTATCGCCAGGCTGGTAGCGTTCGAGCACGTCGAGTAAGGTGTCGAGATCGGGTGTGGGGATGCCGTCGATGGCCACGATCAGGTCGCCGACGACGACGCTGCCTTCCGTGACCGGCACGAAGGGTTTGAGGCCGGCGCGCGCCGCCGGCCCGTCGGGGTCAACGCGCAGGATGGCCACTCCGGGAGGCAAGCCCAGCGCCTTGTTGAAGGCGGGGGAGGCGGCGGCGATGCCGAGCACGGGGCGGCGGATGCGTCCCTCGCGGATGAGGCGCGGCACGATGCGGTTGACCTCGTCGACGGGGATGGCAAAGCCGATGCCGGCAGAAGCGCCGCTGGGGCTGTAGATGGCGGTATTGACGCCGATGAGCCGGCCGGCGCTATCGAGAAGCGGCCCGCCGGAGTTGCCAGGATTGATGGCCGCATCGGTCTGGATCACGCCGCGGATGGTGCGGCCGGTGACGGATTCGATCTCCCGATTGAGGGCGCTCACCACGCCGGTGGTAAGGCTCTGGTCCAGCCCGAAGGGGTTGCCGATCGCCAGCACTTTCTGCCCCACTTTGAGCCCCTTGCTCTCGCCGATGGGGATGGGGCGCAGGCGTTCGGGCGGGGCGTCGATGCGCAGCACCGCGAGGTCGCGGTCGGGATAGACACCGACGAGCTTGGCGCGCCAGGTGCTCTGGTCGGCCAGGGTGACGCGGGCCGCGTCCGCTCCCTGGATGACGTGGAAATTGGTGACGACATGCCCGGCTTCGTCCCAGACGAAGCCGCTGCCGGTCCCCTGGGGGATTTCGAGCACGTTGAGGGTGAAGAGGTTGAGCGCTTGGCGGGCGGTGGTGATATGGACCACCGAGGGCGAGGTGAGGGCGAAGATCTCGACGGTATTGCGCTCGTCGGCGGTGAGCTCGCCGCGCGGGGCGATGGCGCGCGGCTGGGCCGGGGTCGTTCCGGCGGTCTTCGCGAGCAGCGTGCCCAGCGAGGCGGCGAGCACGATGAAAAGGATGAAAAGGAGCGAGAGCAGCGTGAAGCGATGGGCGGAGCGCATGCGGCGGATTCCTGACGGTGCGAAGCGCTCATTGTACGGGAAAGGGCGAAGGCAGGGGGGATGGGGCGGGCAAAAACGGCGGCCACGCAGGCCGCCGTCGGACAGGGATGAAGAGAAGGTCAACCTTGAACGGCGATGCGCCGGGTTTTTGCGGTCTCGGCCTTGGGCAGCATGATTTTGAGCACGCCGTCGCGATATTCCGCCTTGGCGTCTTCCGCCTTGACCGGCACGGGGAGCGCGATGGCGCGCTGGAAGCGGCCGTAGGCGCATTGCATGAGACGGTATTGCCCCTGTTTTTCCTCGCGCTCGAGGCGTTTCTCACCGCGAATCACGAGCTGGCCGTCGAGCACCTCGACTTCGAGATCCTCTCGGTCGAGCCCGGGGATCTCGACGCGGACTTCGAGCGCCTCGTCGGTCTCGTAGATGTCGGCGCCGAGCACCGCCCAGCGCACGCCTCCAGCCGGCGCCGGCAGATTGGGCGAAGCGCTTTTTTCGTCGTTGCGTTCGCGGGGCTGGAAGCGGGTGAGCGCGCCGGCGGCCCGTTCCCACAGCTGTCGCCAGCCCTCCATCAGATGCTCCCAGCTCTGGCCGAGGCCGGATTTCCATTGCTCCAGTACCGAACTCATACTTCGTCCTCCTCTGCGTCAGACGAAGGCCGCCCGGCGATGGGCGGCCAAAAAGGTCATTTCCGTACCGGAAATGAAGGAATTAGCCAGCCTGCACCGTGATGCGCTTGGGTTGAGCCTGCTGATGTTTCGGAATGCGCAGCTCGAGCACGCCCTGGTTGAGCTTGGCCTGGATGCCGGCGGTGTCGAGGTCGCGCGACAGGGTGAAGCTGCGGGCATAGCGCGGGGCGCGGATCTCGGCGTAGATCGGCTCCATGCCTTCGCTCACGGGAAGCGACACGTTGCCTTCGATGGTAAGGGTGTCGCCCTCCACCTTGATCTCCAGCGAATCGCGGCTCACACCGGGCAGGTCGGCCCACAGGGTGATGCTGGTCTGATCCTCGATGATGTCGACGCGCGGCACCGCGGTCGGGACGCGCTGGGCTTCCTGGGCGGTGACGTTGGTGCCGGGGCGGGTGGTGACGTTGGTTTCAGCCATGGTCGTTCCTCCTTTCGCGATCATTTGATTTCGATGCGGCGCGGTTGCAGATGGGCTTTGCGCGCGATGCGCAGCCGCAGCACGCCGTCGCGGTAGGTCGCCTCGACCTTGTCGGGGTCGAGATCCTCGGACAGGCTGATGGTGCGGCGGAACTTGCCGGCGAAGCGCTCGTTGGCATAGACCGTGACCTGGCCGTTTTCCGGAATCGGCGAGGAGCGCTCGCCGGCGATGGTGAGCACGCCTTGCTCGAGTGTGACTTCGAGCTTGGCCGGATCCACGCCGGGCACGAAGGCATACACTTCCACCGCTTCGCTCGTGCGGCCGATGTTGATGGCCGGATAGACGGTGTCGAGCGCTACTTCACGAATGGCCGCAGGCCAGCCGCTCCACAGGCGGTCGAGTTCGCGCTGCAGCCGGTCGAACTCCTCGAACAGGTTGGTGGGAAAGAGGGTCGTAACCATCGTGCTGCCTCCTTGAATGTTGGCCGGGCGGAGTCGCCCGGCACCGGGACCAACGATGAACGCGTGCGTTGCGTTTATTGGTATAGGTTGTCTCGCCGAGAATTTCAAGGGTTGCATCACGTGTGCGGTACTGGTACTTCATCGCGCTGCGCTTGTAATTTCCCTCGCCGCCAGCAATAATGGAGAGGCCCGGGCAGCGAGAAACCGTCGCCGCCCGGAGCGCACTCATCGGCTGTTCGGAGGCGGTACGGAATGAAATTTCGCGACTACTACGAGATTCTCGGCGTGCCGCGCACGGCCACGGCGGAGGAAATCAAGAAGGCGTGGCGTAAGCTCGCGCGCAAGTACCATCCGGACGTGAGCAAGGAGCCCGACGCGGCCGAGCGCATGAAAGAGATCAACGAGGCCTACGAAGTGCTCTCCGATCCGGAGAAGCGCGCCGCGTACGATCGCCTTGGGGAGCACTGGCGCCAGGGCGAGGACTTCTCGCCGCCGCCGGGCTGGGATGCCGGCTTCGAATTCCGTGGGGCGCCGGGCGGCGGTCCTTTCGAGGGGATGGATTTCTCCGATTTCTTCGAGTCGCTCTTCGGGCGCATGCACCGCGGCGCGGCCGGTGCGCGCCAGCGCCGCAGCGGGGGTTTTGCCCTGCGCGGGGAAGACCATCACGCCAAGATCCTCATCGATCTCGAAGACAGCCTGCATGGCGCCACGCGTTCGATCACCCTGCGCGTGCCCGAGCTCGATGAATCCGGGCATGTGGTGCTGCGCGAGCGTACCCTCAACGTACGCATCCCCAAGGGCATCCGGCAGGGACAGAAAATCCGGCTCGCCGGCCAGGGCGGCCCGGGGATGAACGGCGGCCCGCCGGGCGATCTCTACCTGGAAGTGGAATTTCGCCCCCATCCGCTCTATCGCGTCGAGGACAAGGATCTCTACCTGACGGTGCCGGTGGCGCCGTGGGAGGCAGTGCTCGGCGCCAAGATCCAGATCCCGACGCCGGAAGGCCCGGTGACGCTCACCATTCCGTCCGATTCGCAGCACGGCCGCAAGCTGCGCCTGCGCGGCAAGGGGCTGCCGAGCGACCCTCCGGGCGATCTCTACGCGGTGCTCGAGGTGGTGCTGCCGCCGTCGAGCGATCCGAAGGTGCGGGAACATTTCGCGGCGATGGCGCGCGAGGTACGGTTCGACCCTCGTGCGCACTGGGGCCGGTGAGGAGGAGCAGGGATGAACGCGGCGATCGTGGTGTCGTGCGAATGGTTGGGCGGCGAGCGTTGGCTCACGCTCGAGGAGCTTGCGGTGGCGGCGGGGGCATCCCCTTCCTTCGTGCGCGCACTGTGGGAAGAAGGCTTGATCGAGGCCGGTCTGATCGAGGCGGGGGCGCCACGATTCGAAGGGATGGCCCTGGAGCGGGTGCGCCGCATGCGCCGCCTGATGCGTGATTTCGAGGCGAGTTTCACCGCGGCGGCGATGATGATGGAGCTCATCGACGAAATCGCCCGCTTGCGGCGCCTGCTCGATCGCGCCGGCATTTCCTGGCGCGATGAACCCTGAAGGGGGAATGCCATGAACGAAGAGCAATTACGCAAATGGAATGTTGGCTATTGGTTGATCGCCATCGCCCTGCTGCTCTTCCTGCAGAGCCAGTGGCAGGCAGCCAACGTCGTGGAGACGGTGTCCTACACCGAATTCGAGCAGGCGCTCGCGGAAGGTCGCGTGTCCGAGGTGATCATCGGCGATCGGGTGATCACTGGCCGCCTCAAATCGCCCGAAGGCCGGAAAGTGGCCATCGCCACGGCGAGGGTCGAGCCGGATCTGGCCGAGCGCCTGGATCGCTACGAAGTTCCCTATACTAGAGTCATAGAAAACACGTTTTTCCGTGATCTCCTCTCTTGGGTGGTCCCGGTACTCGTCTTCTTCGCCCTGTGGTACTACGTGTTTCGCCGAGTGATCGAGAAACAGGGCATGGGCGGATTCATGTCGATCGGCAAGAGTCGCGCCAAGGTCTTCGTCGAGCAGGACACCGGCGTCACTTTCGATGACGTGGCAGGCGTCGATGAGGCCAAAACCGAACTCAAGGAGGTGGTGGAGTTCCTCAAGGATCCGGCACGCTACGGCCGGCTCGGGGCGCGCATGCCCAAAGGCGTGCTGCTCGTGGGGCCGCCGGGAACCGGCAAGACGTTGCTCGCCAAGGCGGTGGCCGGCGAAGCGAAAGTGCCTTTTTTCTCCATCACCGGCTCGGAATTCGTCGAGATGTTCGTCGGCGTGGGCGCGGCGCGCGTACGAGATTTGTTCGAACAGGCGCGCAAACATGCTCCTTGCATCATATTTATCGATGAGATCGACGCCCTCGGCCGCGCGCGTGGGGCCTACCCGGGTTTCGGCGGGCATGACGAGAAGGAGCAGACCCTCAACCAACTCCTCGCCGAGATGGACGGTTTCGATTCCTCTTCGGGCATCGTGGTGCTGGCGGCCACCAACCGGCCGGAGATTCTCGATCCGGCGCTGCTGCGGCCCGGGCGGTTCGACCGGCAGGTGTTGGTCGATCGGCCCGACAAGAACGGGCGCTTGCAGATCCTCGAGGTGCACGTCAAGAAAATCCGCCTCGCGCCCGAGGTCGACCTCGAGCAGATCGCTGCCATGACGACCGGTTTCAGCGGGGCGGATCTGGCCAACCTCGTCAATGAAGCGGCCATCGTGGCCACGCGTCGGGGAGCCGATGCCGTGACCCTGGCCGATTTCACCGCCGCTTTCGAACGCATCGTCGCCGGCCTGGAGAAGAAAAACCGGGTGCTGAGCGAGCGTGAGCGTCGGGTGGTGGCCTATCACGAGATCGGACATGCCTTGGTGGCGCGGGCGTTGCCGGGCACCGACCCGGTGCACAAAATTTCCATCGTGCCGCGCGGCATCGGTGCGCTCGGCTACACCCTGCAGCGTCCCTCCGAGGACCGCTACCTCATGACCCGCGAGGAGTTGCGCCACAAGATCATGGTGCTGCTCGGCGGGCGCGCCGCCGAGGTGCTGGTCTTCGGCCATCTGTCCACCGGCGCGGCGGACGATCTCATGCGGGTGACCCAGATCGCGCGCGACATGGTGACACGCTACGGCATGGACGATGAACTGGGTTTCGTGGTGTTCGAGCAGAGTCGTCCGCGTTTCCTCGACACCCAACTCCCCGCGCCGGGCGAAACCTTGGGGGTATCCGAAGCGCTGCACGAGCGCATCGATGCGGCAGTGCGGCGCATCGTGATGGAAGCCTTCGAATGCACGCTCGCCGTGCTCCGGGAGAACCGCGACCAGCTCGAGGCGGCGGCCCGGGAGCTGCTCGCCAAGGAAACCCTGGAGGAAGAGGACGTCGCGCGCTTGCTCTCCAACTTGCGCCGTCCTCCCTGCGTCGGGGAGGTCGATGTGGATGAACACGGTGCGGCAGCGGCAAACCCCGCGCCCGGGACCGCGGCGGCAGGTGAGTCGCAAGGGGAGGGGAAAGCCTCTGCCGGCATGCCCTCGGCGGGAGCTCCGCGAGATGGCTGAGACGCTGTGGTACGACGCGCTGGGCGTGCCGCACCGCCGGGCCCAGGGTACGCCGCGCATCGTCTCGCTGGTGCCTTCGCTCACCGAGACGCTCTTTGCTTTCAGCCTGGGCGAAGCGGTGGTGGGGCGCACCGGTTTTTGCATCCATCCCTCCGAGGTGCGGGACCTACCCAAAGTGGGAGGAACCAAGGACGTGCGCCTCGAGCGCCTCTTCGCGCTCGAGCCGACGCACGTCATCGTCAACGTCGATGAGAACCGGCGGGAACAGGTCGAGGCGATCGCCGCGGCCGGCATCGAGGTGATCGTCACCCATCCCTGCCGACTCGAAGACAACGTCGCGCTCTTTCGTCTGCTCGGCGGGGTGTTCGACCGCGAGGAGGCGGCGGACTATGCCGTGCAAGCCTTCGAATCCGTGCTGGAACTTGTGCGCACGGTCGCTGCCTCCTTGCCGCAGGAGCGCGTGCTTTATCCCATCTGGCGCGAGCCGTGGATGACGGTGGCCCGCAGCACCTGGATCTCCGCCATGCTGGAGGCCGTGGGTTGGCAGACCTGGCCCGTGATCGAGGAACCCCGTTATCCCGTGATCGACGGAACCGCCGTTCGCCAGGCGGGCATCGCGCGCGTGCTGCTGCCTTCCGAACCCTATCGCTTCGGAAAGGCACACGCCGAAGAGGTTCGCCGTTTGCTCGGAACGGAGGTGCCGGTGACGCTCGTCGATGGCGAAATGATCTCGTGGTACGGCACCCGCGCCATCTCGGGCCTGTGCTACCTCGCCGCCCTGCGCCAGGATTTGGCGGCCGACCGCTAGTCGCGGGGGGCCGCGGTCGGTCCAGTTCAGAATTGGTGGTTCAGCCCGAGATAGAAGAGGTTGGTGTCGCCCACCTTGCTGTCGCCGGCGTGGCCGTTGTCGTCCTGGCCGAGGGCGCTCGCCTGATCCCAGCGCAGATCATCGTGATCGACCCAGGTATAGGCGGCATAGACGGTGGTTCGCTTGGAGAGCGGATGCAGATAGGCCACGCCCAGGGATTTGGGTTTGACACGGCCGCCATCGCCCATGATGGCGTTGCCTCCGTCGAGCTTGGCCTGACCATAGGCGAGGTTGAGCGTGTCTTCGCCCACCACGGGGATGATGAGGCCGACCTGCCAGAGATGGACATCGAAGCCGCTGGCGCCGAGCACGTCACGGCCCTGCTGCCAGGAGCCGGCAAGGGTGGCAAAGCCGAAGTCGTAGGTTGCGCCAAGCAGCCATTCTTTCTGGGTTTCGTTTTCCCCGGCAGGGGTTTTATTCCAGACGCCGTCATATTGTGCTTTGTATTTGACCGCATGATAGATGGCCCCGACTTTGATTGGGCCATTTTCATAATATAGACCTAAGCCGTATTTGTCGTCGTCCGTGCGCGAGACGCCGTGCGCCTGGTTCGTCTCGAGGTTGCCGGCCGAGTAGATGGCGCTCACCCCGAGGGTCTCGAATTCGCCGGTGTAACCGATGGCATTGTTCCAGCGTGCCAAATCTTCAGAGACGATGGTGAGATTGGCCAGTTCAGCGAGCCGCTTCTGCGGACTTACCGCCATATCGGGCAGTGCGTCGTAGAGCTCAGACAAATGACCCGGTGCGTGTTGACGCCCCAGGGCGATCTGACCAAAGGCGCCCTTAAGTCCGACATAGGCTTGCTGCGTGAAGAGATCGCTGCCGGAGTTGGCGTTGCTGTCGGTTTCGTTGATGCAGCAGGATTTGCCGACATCGATGTCGAATCCTTGTTCAAGCACGAAGACAGCCTTGAGGCCAGCGCCAAGCGCCTCTTCGCCGCGCAAACCCAGGAAACTATCGCCGATGCCTCCTCCGTCGATTCCGGCTGTTTGGTTACCCATCTCTTTGCCGTATTGGAAAGAGGCATCAACCGAGCCGTAAAGTTCAATCCCGGACTGGGCGAGCGCGGGCAGGCAGAAGAGACTGGTGAGCGAGAGGGCGAGCGTTTTTTTGAACATCTTTTCATCCTTGAGCGAAAGATAGTTCTTGTTAAAATTATTATGTCATTAAGATGGAAAAAAAGATTGGCGCAAGGGGGCTACGGATTCAGGATGGGCGTCGGTCGTTTCGACCCATTCGTAGATCTGCAAGCGCTTCGGGTCGCAGGCGCAGCAGCTCTTGCCGCAGGACGAGCCGGCGGGAAGACGGCGTATACGGCCCTTGCGCTCGAGCGTGGCGAGCATGGCCTCGACCGCTTCGGGCGCGGCCTGCAGGGCCGTGGCCAGATCGTCGAGGCTGGCACGGCGGTGCAGGTGCAGAGTTTCGCTGAGGCGGGAGAGGATCATGCGGAACCCTCCTGACGGACGGTCTTGGCGCCTCCGGCTGCTGCCGGCGAGAGGAATGCGCCGCCGCGGCGCATGAGGAGATAGGCGAGGGCGAAGAACGCGGCGATGCCTCCGATCCACGCGGCGGAGGTGAGCGGGGAGAGGGGCAGGCGGGCCAGCTGGTAAAAGATCGTCGCCGCGGCCCAGGCGATGCCCGTCGTCCAGGCGACGACGAAAAGCGTCCAGCGTCGGCCGGATTCGTGGTAGATGGCGGCGGTGGCGGCGGTACAAGGAGTGTAGAGCAGGATGAAGAGCAGGTAGGCAAACGCTCCGACCGCGCCGTCGAATCGTTCGGCCATGGCACCGAAGGCGGCCTGCGAGACTTCCTCGCGTTCTTCCTCGGCCTTGTGCAGTCCCAGGGGGTCGGCCCAGGAGCCGAGCGCCTCGGCGAGGTTCTGCGGAATGGTGGCAAACGCCGCCGCGATCGCCTCGCGTAGCGAGAAGGGGGTTTCTTCTTCCGTGTCAGTGTTCTCGGTGGCAAGTGCCGTATAGGTGGCGTTCAGGGTACCGATCACGGCTTCCTTGGCGAGCACGCCGGTGAAGATGCCCACCGTGGCGGGCCAGTTGTCTTCGGTCAGCCCCATGGGGGCGAACACGGGGGAGAGGGTGCGGCCGACGGCGGCGAGCACGGATTTGTCGCTGTGCTCGTTGCCGTAGCTGCCGTCGGTGCCGATCGCGTTGAGGAAGTTGATGACCACGACCATGGGAACGATGAGCCGTCCAGCACGGACGATGAACCCTTTGAGACGGTCCCAGGTGTGCAGCAGCACCCCGCGGGCGGTGGGGAGGTGGTAGGGGGGCAATTCCATGATGAAGGGCGTGGCCTCACCCTTGAGCAGGGTGTTTTTGAGCATGAGCCCGGTGAGCACGGCCACGGCGATGCCGATGAGGTAGAGGGCGAAGATGACGTTCTCGCCGCCCGTGGGAAAGAATGCGGCGGCGAAGAGCGCATAGACGGGCAACCGTGCGCCGCAGGACATGAGGGGAGCCATGGCGATCGTCATGAGGCGGTCGCGGCGATGCTCCAGCGTGCGCGTGGCCATGATGGCCGGCACGTTGCAGCCGAAACCGACGATGAGCGGCACGAAACTCTTGCCCGGCAGCCCCACCCAGCGCATGAATCGATCCATGACGAAGGCGGCGCGTGCCATATAACCGGAATCTTCGAGCACGGAGAGGAAAAGGTAGAGAAAACCGATCACGGGGATGAAAGTGGCTACCGTTTGTATGCCGGCGCCCACTCCATGGGCGAGCAGTCCGGTGAGCCATTCGGGAGCGCCGATCGCCGTGAGGACTTCGTCGAAGGCATCGACGAAGATCGCCTCGGCCAATTTGTCGAAGAAGTCGATGAAAGCCCCGCCCACGCGGATCGTGAAGAGGAACATCAGGTACATGGCCGCGAGGAAGATGGGGATGCCCAAGGCGCGGTTGAGCACGATGCGGTCGATCCGCTCGGTGAGGTCGGCCGGGGCTTGGCCGGCAACGTGCACGGTGTGATGCACGATGTCGTTGGCGAGGCTATAGCGGGCGTCTGCCACGAGGATGTCGAGTTCGCCGCCGAAACGCTCGGCAAGGGCTTGGGCGCGCCGGGCGAGGGGTTCGTCTACGCTCGCGCGCGCGAGCGCGTCGCCCTCGAGCAGCCGCACGGCGAGCCAGCGCGGGGACCAGCCTTTCTGCGCGGCGATCGGTTCGAGCTCGGGCACGAGTTCGGCGAGCGCCGTTTCCACTTCCTCCCCATAGGGCACGACGCGCGGTTGCGGCGGGGCGGCTACCGCATGGTCGATCGCCTGTTTGAGCGCGTCGAGGCCGCGTTTCTCGCTGGCGACGATCGGCACCACCGGGCAGCCGAGCCGCTCGGCGAGCGCCGCCACGTCGATCTTCATGCCTTTTTTCTCGGCGACGTCGATCATGTTGAGCGCGACCAAGAGCGGCACCTGCATTTCCGCCAGTTGCAGCGTGAGGTAGAGGTTGCGCTCGAGGTTGGCGGCGTCGACGACGTTGACCACGAGGTCGGCCTGGCGGGAGAGGACGTAGTCGCGGGCGATGCGTTCGTCGAGCGAGACGTCTTCGCCCACGACGTCGAGCGAATAGGTACCGGGCAGGTCGACGACTTCGACCCTCGCCCGATCGAAACGGTACTCGCCGGTCTTCTTCTCCACGGTAACGCCGGGCCAGTTGCCCACGCGCTGTTTGGCGCCGGTGAGCGCATTGAAGAGCGTGGTCTTGCCGCAGTTGGGGTTGCCGACGAGCGCGATGGTGTAGGCGTCGTTCATGGGAGCTTTTCTACCTCGACCGCGGCGGCCTCGCTCTTGCGCAGCGACAGGGAAAAGCCGCGGGTGCGAATCTCGAGCGGGTCGCCCAGGGGGGCGATGCGGGTGACGACGAGCTCGGCGCCGGGCGTGAGACCCATCGCCAGGAGCTTGCGCCGATAGGATTCGCCGCCGGGCGCATAGCCGGTGACGCGGGCGCGCTCGCCCACGGCGAGGTCACGCAGCAGCATGGGCATCGCGCGCTACCTCGGAATATTCCTGGACCAGGATCTTGTGTGCCATGCCGCCGCCGAGCGCGAAGCGCGTCTCGCCGCGTTTGACGACGAATTTTCCTCCTTCGCGTTGCTGCAGCACGATTTCGCAGCCGACGTTCAAACCGAGCTCGGTCAGACGGCGCGTGAGTTCGGTGCCGCCGTGGAGTGCGGCGATCCGCAAGCGGCTGCCAAGCGGGGCCACGGGCAAGGGGAAGGCTTTGGGAGCGGATTCGGGAACCATGGCAAGACTCCGGATGGCGATGGGCGAAGGCAATCGGTTGGATAGAATTGATTGATTATAGTTCTCATTTACTGGCAGGACAAGGGCTTTTCAAAGATTTTGCATGGGATTTTTCTTTTTGGCGCGGTGGACTCGTCGCTTCGCCCCGGGTTCAGAGCATGCCGAGTTGCGCGAGCGAGACGACGTTTCCCGCCGTGACGATGAAATGGTCGAGCAGGCGCACGTCGACCAACGCCAGGGCGTCGCGCAGCGTGCGGGTGATCGCGGCGTCGGCGCGGCTCGGTTCGGCAGCGCCGCTGGGGTGGTTGTGCGCGACGATGACGGCGCTCGCATTGGCGCCGAGAGCGAGCTTGACGAGTTCGCGCGGGTGCACGGCCGTCTGGTCGACGGTGCCGCGAAAGAGTTCGTGGGCGGCGAGCAGACGGTGGCGGTTGTCGAGCAGCAGGGCGTAGAAGACCTCGTGCTCGAGCCCGGCGAGCCTCAGGCGCAGCCAGTCCTTGACGCTCTCGGGATCGGAGAGGAGATCGGCCTCGCGGGCGGTTTCGGCCAGCGCCCGGCGAGCGAGTTCGAAGGCGGCCTGGAGCTGCGCGTATTTGGCCAGCCCCACGCCAGGTACGGCGGCGAAGGCTCCGGGCCGGGCGGAGACGAGCGCACGCACACCGCCGAAGTGCGTGAGCAGATCGCGCGCGAGATCGACGGCGCTCTTGCCTCGTACGCCGACCCGGAGGAAAATCGCCAAAAGCTCGGCGTCCGAGAGGGCCGCGGCGCCGCGCGCGAGCAGTTTCTCGCGGGGGCGTTCCTGTTCCGGCCAGTCGGTGATGGGCATGGGGTGCCTGCGCAACGAACGAGACGAGATGCATTTTCCATGAAGTGCGCCCGGGGCGCAACGGGACAGAGGAGAGACGATGGAGCGCAATGAAAGCGGAGCGCCGCCTTTTTTGTTCGGACGGCGGATCGTGCTGGGCGTGACGGGAGGGGTGGCGGCCTACAAGGCGGCCGAGCTCGTGCGCCGGCTCGTTCAGGCGGGAGCGCAGGTCGATGTGGTGCTCACGCCGGGCGGGGCGCATTTCGTCACGCCCACCACCTTCCAGGCGCTCTCGGGGCGGCCGGTGTGGTGCGATCCGTGGGACGAGCGGCGCGCCAACGCCATGGCGCACATCGATCTCACCCGGGGGGCGGATCTGCTGCTGGTGGCGCCGTGCACGGCCGATGCCATGGCGCGCTTCGCCCAGGGGCAGGCCGACGATCTGCTGGCGACGCTCGCGCTGGCGCGCGCCTGCCCGATGGCCGTGGCGCCGGCGATGAACCGTCAGATGTGGTTGCATCCGGCCACGCAGCGCAACCGGGCGCAGCTCGTCGCCGACGGCGTGCTCCTCTGGGGACCGGCCGAGGGCGAGCAGGCCTGCGGCGAGATCGGTCCGGGGCGCATGATCGAGCCCGACGAGATCGTGGCGCGACTGGAAGCGTTTTTCGCGCCGAAGTGGTTTAGCGGTCATGCGGTGCTGGTCACCGCCGGGCCGACCTACGAGCCGCTCGACCCAGTACGCGTACTCACCAACCTCAGTTCCGGCAAGATGGGCTATGCGCTGGCGCAGGCGTTTGCGCAGGCCGGTGCCACCGTGACGCTCGTCTCCGGCCCCGTGAGCCTGCCCACCCCTTGGGGCGTGACGCGGGTGGACGTGACCACCGCCGAGGAGATGCGCACGGCGGTGCTGGAGCGCGTTTCGGGCCATCGCATCTTCGCCTCGGTGGCGGCCGTGGCCGACTATCGGCCGGTGCACGTCTCGCCGCAAAAGATCAAGAAAGGGGCCGAACGGCTCACGCTGGAGCTGGTACGTAACCCGGACATCCTCGCCGAGGTGGCGGCGCTGCCCGAGCCTCCCTGGTGCATCGGGTTCGCCGCCGAGAGCGAGAATCTGGACGAATACGCCGAGCGCAAACGCCGGGAAAAAGGGCTGCAGCTGGTGGTCGGCAACCTGGTGCAGGAGGCGATGGGGCGCGACGAGAACACCGTCGTGCTCTACGACGAGAACGGCCGCATCCCCTTGCCGACCGCGGACAAGGCCCAGGTTGCCTGGGGCATCGTGCGGCACGTGGCGCAGCGCCTCGGCCTGATCGATACAGTGGTTGAGCGGGGGGATCTATGAGCGGCCAGACGCAGGGAAAGGACGAAGTCACAGTGCAGGTGCGCTTCCTCGACGAGCGCATCAAGGCCCGTCCGCCGCAGTACGCAACGCCGGGTGCTGCCGGGATGGACCTGCGCGCGGCGATCGCCGCCCCGTTCGAGCTCGAGCCTGGGGCGACGGCGCTCGTGCCCACGGGCATCGCACTCCATCTGACCGACCCGGGCCTCGCGGCCCTGATCCTGCCGCGCTCGGGGCTGGGGCACAAGCACGGCATCGTGCTGGGCAACCTCGTCGGGCTCATCGATTCGGACTATCAGGGCGAGATCCTCGTGTCGCTGTGGAACCGCGGCGAAGAGGCGTTCGTGATCGAGCCGCTCGCGCGCATCGCCCAGCTGGTGATCGTGCCGGTGGTCCATGCCCGCCTCGTCGCGGTGGAGTCGTTCGACCCGAGCGAGCGGGGCGCGGGCGGATTCGGCAGTACGGGGCACGCTTGAGCGCGATGCCGGCGCGCTTCGCCATCCCCACCGCGGTGCAGGTGCGCCTCTTCGACGAGCAGGGTCGGGTGCTCTTCCTGCGCCGCGCCGGCACGGGGTTTTTCGACGGATTCTGGAGCCTGCCGGGCGGGCACGTCGAGAACGGCGAGAGCCTGCGCCAGGCCGCGGTGCGTGAGCTCACCGAGGAACTCGGCATCGAAGTGGTCGCGCAGGCGCTCACGCCGGTGGCGGTGGTGCATCGCGCATCCGATACCAACCGCATCGAGTTCCTTTTCGATGCATTCCAGTGGCAGGGAGAGGTGCGCATCGCCGAGCCGCACCGCTGCGACGGATTGCGCTGGGACGCTCCGACCCGG
The DNA here is from genome assembly GCF_006980705.1 of Tepidiphilus olei. GTDB lineage: Bacteria > Pseudomonadota > Gammaproteobacteria > Burkholderiales > Rhodocyclaceae > Tepidiphilus > Tepidiphilus olei. The sequence goes on from NZ_SBHO01000001.1 coordinate 86,321, forward strand.
CCGCCGGAGCCTTTCGCGCCCTACCTCGCGGCGATCTGGCCCCGCTTGGGGCGGCAATGGTTGTTCGAGGTCGGGTGGGGCGAGGAATCCGCCGATGCGATGGCGCGTGCTGGCGCCGCGCCGCGTTAGCCCGTAAAATGGCGCCTTTGCGCCGCCATCGAGCCTCCGGACGGACCATGAGCGAAGAAAAACCCACCTTTCAGGACATCATTCTGCGCCTGCAGCGCTACTGGGCCGAGCTGGGCTGCGTGCTGCTGCAGCCCTACGACCTCGAAGTGGGCGCGGGGACCTCACACACCGCCACTTTCCTGCGCGCCATCGGCCCCGAGCCGTGGAACGCCGCCTACGTGCAGCCCTCGCGCCGCCCCAAGGACGGCCGCTACGGCGAGAATCCCAACCGCTTGCAGCACTACTACCAGTTCCAGGTGGTGTTGAAACCCTCGCCAATCGACATCCAGGACCGCTACCTCGCCAGCCTCGTGGCGCTGGGGATCGACCCTCGCGAGCACGACGTGCGTTTCGTCGAGGACGACTGGGAGAACCCCACGCTCGGCGCCTGGGGGCTGGGCTGGGAGGTGTGGCTCGACGGTATGGAGGTGACGCAATTCACCTACTTCCAGCAGGTCGGCGGCTTGGACTGCCGGCCGGTGCTCGGCGAGATCACCTACGGGCTCGAGCGCCTGGCGATGTACCTGCAGGGGGTGGAGAACGTCTATGACCTGGTGTGGACGCGCACGAGCGACGGCCGGGTGGTCACCTACGGCGACGTCTTCCACCAGAACGAGGTGGAGCAATCGAAGTACAACTTCGAATATTCCAACGTGCCCCTGCTCTTCGAACTTTTCGGGCATTTCGAGCTTGAAGCCAAGCGCCTGATCGAGGCGGCGCTGGTGTTGCCCGCCTACGAGATGGTGCTCAAGGCCGCGCACACCTTCAACCTGCTCGATGCACGCGGGGCGATCTCGGTGACCGAGCGTGCCGCCTACATCGGGCGCATCCGGGCGCTCGCCCGCGCGGTGGCCCAAGTCTATCTCGCCAGCCGCGAGGCGTTGGGCTTCCCCATGCTCGCCGCGACCGCCAAGAAAGGAGCCTGAGTCATGAGCGAACGGGAAACCCTGCTGGTCGAACTCGTCACCGAGGAGCTGCCGCCCAAGGCGCTGCCGCGGCTGGGCGAATCCTTCGGGCGCGGCGTGCTCGAGCGCTTGCAGGCGCGGGGCCTGGCCGATGCCGACGCACCCTGGCGCTGGTTCGCCAGCCCTCGGCGGCTGGCGGTGCAAGTGGGTGGGGTGCGCGAGCGCGCCCCCGATCGGGCCAGAGAAGAACGCCTGATGCCCGTGGCGGTGGCGTACGATGCCGCCGGCAAGCCTACGCCCGCGCTGGAAAAGCGCCTCGCCGCCAAGGGGCTCACGCCGCAGACCGCCAAGCTCGAACGCCGGCTCGAGGGCAAGCAGGAAATGCTCTATCTGCACACGGTGGAGGCCGGCGCCCTGCTCGACGAGGCGCTCGCCCCCCTCGTCGCCGAGGCGATCCGCGCGCTGCCCATTCCCAAGCTCATGCGCTGGGGCGCGGGCGAGGCGCAATTCGTGCGGCCGGTGCATCGCCTGGTGATGCTGCACGGTGCGCGCGTGGTGCCGGGGCGGGTGCTCGACCTGGAGTCTGGCCGCGAAACATTGGGACACCGCTTCATGAGCCGCGGCGCGATCGAACTCGCCAATGCCGAGGCCTATGAGCCGACGCTGCTTGCCGAGGGCAAGGTCATCGCCGATTTCGCCGCGCGGCGCGCCGAGATCGAACGGCAGCTGCACGAAAAGGCTGGCGCCGAGGGAGGCGTTCTGGGCGAGCATGCGGCGCTGCTCGACGAAGTGACCGCTCTCGTCGAGCATCCCACTATCTACGTCGGGCGCTTCGAGGAGGAGTTTCTCTCGGTGCCACCCGAGTGCCTCATTCTGACGATGCAGGCGAACCAGAAATATTTCCCCTTGTTCGATGCGCAGGGGCGGCTCACCAACCGCTTTCTCATCGTCTCGAATATGCGCCTGTCCGAGCCCAAGAGCCGCAACATCGTCGAAGGCAACCAGCGCGTGGTGCGTCCGCGCTTGGCCGATGCGCGCTTTTTCTACGAGCAGGACCGCAAGGAACGGTTGGAATCGCGCCTGCCCCGGTTGGATGCCATCGTCTATCACAACCGCATCGGCACCCTGGGCGAGCGGGTGCTGCGCTTGGAAGTGCTCTCCGGTTGGCTCGCCGAGCGGCTCGGTGCCGACGTGGCGCTCGCCCGGCGCGCGGCCAGGCTGGCGAAATGTGACCTCGTCACCCTGATGGTGGGCGAATTCCCCGAGCTCCAGGGCGTGATGGGGCGCTACTATGCGCTCGCCGACGGAGAGTCGGAAATCGTGGCCGAGGCGATCGAGGATCACTACAAGCCGCGCTTTGCCGGCGACGCGCTGCCACGTCGCTTGGTGGGGAAGATCGTGGCACTCGCCGAGCGGCTCGACGCACTTGCCGGGCTCTTCGCCATCGGCGAGATTCCTACCGGCGAGAAAGACCCTTACGGCTTGCGCCGCGCGGCGCTGGGGGTGCTGCGCATCGCCATCGAGACGCCGCTGCCCCTCGAGCTCGATGCGGCGATCGAGCGCGCGCTCGTCGAACAGCCCGCCGCGGTACGCGCTCAGGCCCCGGCCGATACCGCCGAGAAACTGCGCCGTTTCTTCGACGAGCGTCTGCGTCATTGGCTGCGCGAGGCAGGGCATGCGCTCGATGCGATCGACGCCGTGCTCGCGCTGCGCCCGGGCCGTATCGACACGGTGCCGGCGCGGCTCGAGGCAGTGGCCGCATTTCTCGAGGCGCCGGAGGCTGCCACGCTCGCCACGGCCAACAAGCGCATCGCCAATCTGCTCAAGAAAGCGGGCGAAGAGGGCGCGGCGCACGTGGACGTGGCGCTCTTTGCCGAGCCCGAGGAAAAGGCCCTCTTCGAAAAGATGCACGCCGTGGCGCCTTACGTCGCCTCACACCTGGAAAACGAGGCCTATGCCCAGGCGCTCACCACGCTCGCCGCGCTCGCCGCGCCGGTGGATGCCTTCTTCGATCGCGTGATGGTGCTGTGCGACGAACCGCTGCTGCGGGCGAATCGCCTGGCGCTTTTGCGCGAACTGCGGCAGTTGATGAACCAGGTGGCCGATCTGTCGGTGCTGGCACGCGAGGCGGGCGCCTGAGGAGGCGGTCATGAAACTCATCGTGCTCGACCGCGACGGGGTGATCAACGAGCATTCGGATCAGTTCGTCAAGAGCCCGGAGGAATGGATTCCCATACCCGGTTCGCTCGAGGCGATCGCCCAGCTCACGCAATGGGGGTGGCGCGTGGTGATCGCCACCAACCAGTCGGCGATCGGGCGCGGCCTCATCGGCATGGATACCCTGAACGCGATCCACGAGACCATGCTGCGCCGGCTCGCCGAAGTCGGCGGGCGCATCCATGCCATCTTTTTCTGCCCGCATGCCGAGGTGGAAAACTGTGCTTGCCGCAAACCCAAACCGGGGATGCTGCTCGAGATCGGACAGCGCTTTGGCGTGGATCTGTCGCAAGTGCCGGTGGTGGGCGATGGCATTCGCGATATCCAGGCGGCGGTCGCCGCCGGTTGTCGCCCGTGGCTGGTGCTCACCGGCAAGGGGCGCAAAACCTTGGCGAGCGGCCTGCTGCCGGAGAACGTGACCATCGCCGAGGATCTGGCCGAAGTCGCCCGCCGGCTGACGGAGTCGCCATGAGCCCACGCCGCGCTTCGCTCTCGGCCTGGATCCGGTCGATCCTCTTCGTCGTACTCATGACGCTGGTGACGGTGCCCTATTCGCTGGTGACGATCGCCGTGCGTCCCTTGCCGCCGCTGCCACGCCATCGCATCGTCAGTTTCTGGGCGAAGATCACCGCCTTTCTCATCTGGCACGTGCTCGGCATCCGCTGGCGGGTGGAAGGGCGGGAGCACATCCCGGCGCGACCCTGTGTCTTCCTTGCCAAGCATCAGTCGGCCTGGGAGACGCTGGTGCTGGAGGCCATCCTGCCGCGGCTCGTCTTCGTGCTGAAAAAGGAGCTGCTGCGCATCCCCTTCATCGGCTGGGGGTTGGCCAGCTGCTCGATGATCGCCATCGACCGCAACGACCGGCGTGGCGCGCTGCAGCAGGTGATCGAGCAGGGCAAGGAGCGGCTCACGCAAGGCTTTTCGGTGCTCATCTTCCCCGAAGGCACCCGGGTGGCGCCGGGGCACACGCGGCGCTATCTCGCTGGCGGGGCGGCGCTCGCCGTGGCAGCGGGCGTCCCGGTGGTGCCGATCGCGCACAACGCCGGCGAATTCTGGCCCAAGGGAGCTTTCGTCAAGATTCCGGGCGAAGTGCTGGTGTCGATCGGCCCGCCGATCGATCCTCGGGGAAAGAGCGTCGACGAGGTCAATCGCCTGGTGGCGGAGTGGATCGAATCCGAGATGCGGCGCCGTTTCCCGTGGCATTATGGCGAAACTTCGACCGAAGGGGCGCCGTCGTGAGCGGAAAGAAAAGGGGGAAGGAGTCGCGCCAGAGCGGTGGGACCGAGACGCGGGAGAAAATCCTGGATGCGGCCGAGGCGCTCTTCGCCGAGTATGGCTTCGAAGGCGCGTCCATGCGCATGATCACGGCCCGGGCCGGGGTCAATCTCGCTGCGGTCAATTACCATTTCGGCTCCAAGGAAAACTTGCTGTGTGAAATCTTTCGCCGTCGCCTGGCCGAAATCACGGAAGAGCGACGCCGTCGCCTGGCGCAGCTGCAGCGCGACGCCGAGGCGCTGGGCAAAGCGGTGCGGCCCAGTCGCATCGTCGAAGCCTTCTTCGCCCCTTTGCTGGAGCTCGCCCGCACCGAAGGAGGCCGGCGTTTCCTCCAGCTCCTGGGCCGGACGATGACCGATCCGAGCGCCTTCGTGCGTCACGTGCTCGCCAAGGATTATGGCGACGTCAGTGACGAATACCTCGAGGCGCTCTACCGCTCCTTGCCGGGTGTGCCGCATGCCGAGATCTTCTGGCGTTTCCACTTCATGCTGGGCGCCGTTTCTTACGCGATCGCCGGCGCCGAGGGCTTGCAAGCGCTGGCCGGCGAATCCTTCGACGATCACGATCCGGCCAAGCTCGAAGCGCGCCTCATGAGTTTCCTTTTGGGCGGATTGCGCGCGCCGCTGCCGGATGTCGCGGCGCAATCGCACGTCGGCTGAGCTTGGCGTATCATGATCCAGTGTGCGAATCCTTCGCGGGATCGCGCCGTGATCCACTTCCCGGAGGAGACCAGAACATGGACCAATCCCACACGAACGCCGCCGAGCCCTTGGTGCACTCGCGGCTCGAAGACGGCGTGCTCACCCTCACCCTGAACCGGCCACAGCAGTACAACGCGCTCTCCTGGGCCATGCTCGAAGCTTTGCGCGAGGCAGTGCGTTCGGCGCAGGACCCGGACGTGCGCGTGGTCGTGCTCGCCGGTGCCGGCAAAGCCTTTTGTGCCGGGCACGATCTCAAGGAGATGCGGGCCAATCGTACGCTGGATTTTCAGCGCCGGCTCTTCGCACTGTGCTCCGAGGTGATGCTCTCCCTCATCCGGCTGCCGGTGCCAGTGATCGCGCGCGTGCATGGCATCGCCACCGCCGCCGGTTGCCAGCTCGTGGGCATGTGCGACCTCGCCGTGGCGAGTAGCGAGGCGCGCTTTGCCGTCTCCGGCATCAACGTTGGACTGTTCTGCTCGACTCCCTCCGTGGCCCTGTCGCGCAACATGGGGCGCAAGGAGGCGTTCGAGATGCTGGTCACGGGAGAATTCATCGACGCCGAGGAGGCCCATCGTCGCGGCCTCGTCAATCGCGTCGTCCCCCCGGAGGCGCTCGACGAGGAAGTAGAGCGACTCACCGCTTCGATCAAGGCGAAATCTCCGGTGGCGGTACGCATGGGCAAAGAGCTTTTCTACCGTCAGCTGGAGATGGGGATCGAGGCGGCCTACCAGCTTGCCGGCGAGGTGATGGCCTGCAACATGATGGCCGAGGATGCCGCCGAAGGGATCGACGCCTTCATCGAGAAACGCCCGCCGCAGTGGCGCGGATGCTGATCGATACCCACCTGCACTGGGACGCCGAAGAATACGACGCCGATCGCGGTGCCTTGCTCGCGGCGGCGCGCGCTTGCGGCATCGGCCTCTTCGTCGTACCGGGCGTGGAGCCGGCGCGCTTTGCCCGGCAGGCGGAGAAATGCCGGGACGTGCCCGAAGCGCGGCTCGCCTGGGGGGTGCATCCGCTCTATGTGGCGCAGGCGCAGCGCCACGCCGAGGCGCTCGCCGACACCCGGCTGGATGTGCCGGCCGCCTGCGCCGCGGCGATGGCGCAGCTGAAATCCTGGATCGAGTCGCACCCCTGTGTGGCGATCGGGGAAATCGGGCTCGATCGTTTCGTCGCCGCCCCTGCGCTCGAAGTGCAGCGGCCCTGGTTCGAAGCCCAGCTGCGCCTGGCACAGCAACTCGGACTGCCGGTGATCCTGCACGTGCGCCGCGCCGTCGAGGACGTGCTCCAGAGTCTGGCGAAACATCGTCTGGTCGGCGGCATCCTGCATGCCTTCAATGGCTCCTTCGCCCAGGCGGAAAGGGCGTTGCGGCTGGGGTTTGCCCTGGGATTCGGCGGCGCGATGAGCTACGAAGGGTCGCGCCAGGTACGCCGACTGGCCGCCGAGCTGCCCTGGGAGGCGATCGTGCTCGAGACCGACGGGCCGGACATCCCCCCCGCCTGGGCTCGGGATCGGCGCACCGTGCCGGCCGATCTGGCGCGCTACGCCGAGATTCTCGCCGAACTGCGCGGCTGTCCTCTTGCCGAGGTGATCGAGCGCACGGGTGAGAACGCGCGCCGCGTGCTCCGGCTGTGACTTACTTCGGGCACCAGGACCTGCTGCGGTGCGCAAGTGCAAGGTGCGGCATTCTTCATTCGGCGTGCAAGCGCTCGCCGCTTTCCAAGGGGTCGTTGGCGGCGGGGCCCGTGATCCAGCCGGCGATGCGCGTTTTCAGACGCTCGATTTCCTGCGGCATGCGCTCGACGTGCATGAGCGAGAAACCGAAGACGTAGGCGTAGAGGAGCGTGGCCCGCGCCGTGGCCTCTTCTTCCGTGAGCCCCAGGGCGAGAAACAGATCGCGGGCGCAGGCGAGCCGGATCGCATCGACTTCGGCCACCACTTCGGCCACTTCCGAATCGCGCTGCGCCCATTCGCGGATGGCGAGTTCGATGAGGATGCCCTTGCGGTTGCGGCTCGCGCTATAGACGTCGATCACGTGGCGCAACTGCTCGGCCTCATGGCCGGGGATGGCGCGAGTCTGCTTGTGGATGTCGCGGATGCGCCCCTCGCGCCAGTGTTCGAGCAGCGCTTGCTGGAGTGAGCGCCGGTCACGGAAATGCCAGTAGAAACTGCCCTTGGTGACGCGCAGGCGGCGAGCCAGCGTTTCGATGCGCAGCCCGGCGATCCCTTCGCTGGCGATGAGTTCGATCGCCGCCTCGATCCAGGCAGATCGATCGAGCGGGGTACGCTCGGAGGGAGGGCGATTTAGGTCGTTCACCGTTGCCATCTTGACGAAATCCATTCCATACGATACCGTATGGAACACGATCCCGCAAGGGGTGGCCCGGCTCGGCCGGGCGAGGTCGAGATGGCATACTCAACTCGGGGAGAAAAATGAAGATCCTAGTACCGGTCAAACGTGTAGTGGATTACAACGTCAAGATCCGCGTCAAGCCCGACGGCAGCGGCGTGGATACCGCCAACGTCAAAATGTCCATGAACCCCTTCGACGAGATCGCCGTGGAAGAGGCGATCCGGCTCAAAGAGGCGGGCGTAGCGAGTGAAGTCGTGGCTGTGAGCTGCGGCGTGGCCCAGTGTCAGGAAACGCTGCGCGCGGCCATGGCCATGGGGGCCGATCGCGGCATCCTGGTGCAGACCGACGTGGAGCTGCAGCCGCTGGCGGTGGCCAAACTCCTCAAAGCCGTGGTGGAGAAAGAACAACCAGGATTGGTGATCGCCGGCAAACAGGCAATCGACGACGACGCGAACCAAACCGGTCAGATGTTGGCGGCGCTGCTCGGTTGGCCGCAGGCTACTTTCGCGTCCAAGGTAGTAGTCACCGACGGCAAACTCACTGTAACGCGTGAAGTCGACGGGGGGCTGGAGACGCTCGAACTGCCTTTGCCTGCGGTCATCACCACCGACCTGCGTCTGAACGAACCCCGGTTCGCGACGCTTCCCAACATCATGAAGGCGAAGAAAAAGCCCATCGACACGCTCACGCCCGAAGCGCTCGGCGTAGACGTCACGCCGCGGCTCGCCACGCTCAAGGTCGAAGAGCCGCCCAAGCGCAAGGCGGGCGTGATGGTCGGCAGCGTCGATGAGCTCATCGAGAAACTGCGCAACGAAGCCAAAGTGATCTGAGCGGGGAGCCCAATACCATGAAGATTCTCGTCATCGCCGAACACGACAACCAGAAACTCGCCCCGGCCACGGCGCACGCCCTGGGGGCGGCCAAGGCGCTGGGTGCGGCAGCCGACGTGCTGGTGGCCGGCCATGGCTGCCGGGCGGTCGCCGAGCAGGCGGCCAAGCTCGAAGGCGTGGCCCGGGTGCTGCTGGCCGATTCGCCGGCGCTCGCCGATCTCACCGCCGAGGCGCTCGCCGCCCAGGCGCTCCAAATCGCCAAGGAATACACCCACATCCTCGTGCCGGCCACGGCCTTCGGCAAGAACGTGGCCCCGCGCATCGCCGCTTTGCTGGACGTGGCGCAGATCTCCGACATCGTGAAAGTGATCGACGCCGACACCTTCGTGCGCCCGATCTACGCGGGTAATGCGCTCGCCACCGTGCGCTCGGGCGATCCCGTCAAGGTGATCACCGTGCGCGGTACGGCGTTCGATGCCGTAGGGGAAGGTGGAAACGCGCCCATCGAAACGATCGAGGCCATCGCCGAGTCGGGGCCCACCAAGGTGGTTGGCCGGGAGGTGACCAAGTCGGCCCGCCCCGAGCTGACGAACGCCCGGGTGATCGTCTCCGGCGGGCGCGGCCTGGGGAGCGCGGAGAAGTTTCACGAGTTGCTCGAACCGCTCGCCGACAAGCTCGGCGCGGCCATAGGCGCCTCGCGCGCCGCCGTCGACGCGGGCTACGCGCCCAACGACTATCAGGTGGGGCAGACCGGCAAGATCGTCGCGCCCGAGCTCTACGTCGCCATCGGCATCTCGGGGGCCATCCAGCACCTGGCCGGCATGAAGGATTCCAAGGTGATCGTGGCGATCAACAAGGATCCCGAAGCGCCGATTTTCCAGGTGGCCGATTACGGCCTGGTGGCCGATCTCTTCCAGGCGGTGCCGGAGCTGACGCAGAAATTGTGAGCCGCGCGGCGCGATGAACCTGCCTTCGGCGCTCTTCTCCGCGGAATGGATCGCCGGGTCGTGGCTGCTGTTCGCTGCGTGGATCTGGCGCAGCTGGCGCCGTACCCCCTGGCAGGCGCTCAAGGACGACCGGCGTTTCCATCTCGTCGCGGGATGGGCGCTGGGTCTGGCCTTGCTGTGGAGCATCCGTGCTGGCATCGAAGCCGGGCTCACCTTCCACGTGTTGGGGGCGATGGCGGCCACGCTCTCGCTGGGGGCGCCGCTCGCTACTCTGGCGCTCGGCTTGGCGCTCGCCGTGGTCTGTGCGAACGGCGCGTTCGACGCGCCGGCGTTCGCACTCAATTTCCTCGTGACCGCGCTCTGTCCGGTGGTCTTCGCCGATGCTTGGCGTCGCTTCATCGCACGCTCCTTGCCGCCGCACTTTTTCGTGTTCATTTTCGTGGTGGCCTTCTTCGGTTCGGGATTGACGCTGCTCGTCGAAGGGGCGCTCGCCATCCTGGTGCTTTGGGGGGCTGGAGCCTATACCCTGGAGCATCTGCTGCAAGATTGGGCACCTTATTTCGTGCTCATGGGCTTTGCCGAATCGTGGCTCAGTGGGGTGGTGATCACGATGTTCGTGGTCTATCGTCCGGACTGGGTGGCGGCCTTCGACGATGCCCGATACCTGAAAAACAAATGAAAAAACGAAGCCGGCATTCGACCGGGGTGGAAAGGGAACAGGTACCGGAGCCCAGGCTCCGGGATTCGAACGACGAAAACCCTGTAGGAGTAATCCATGAGTGAATATCGTGCCCCGCTGAAAGACATGCGTTTCGTGCTCGAAGAGCTGATCGGCCTCGAGCGGATCGCCCGCCTGCCGCAATGCGAGGAGGCGAGCCCCGACGTGGTGGCGGCCATCCTCGAAGAGGGCGGCAAGTTCGCCGAAGAAGTGCTCGCCCCCCTGAATCGGGTCGGTGACGTGCACGGGGCCGTGTGGCAGGAGGGCGAAGTGAAGACGGCGCCCGGCTGGAAGGAGGCCTACACCGCTTTCCGCCAGGGGGGGTGGACGGCGCTTGCCTGCTCGCCCGAGTTCGGCGGGCAAGGGTTGCCCAAGGTGGTGGCCACCGCCGTGATGGAGTTGTGGAAAGGCTCGAACCTCGCCTTCTCGCTGTGCCCCATGCTCACCCAGGGGGCGATCGAGGCCCTCATGCTGTGCGGCTCGCCCGAGCAGAAGAAGATGTACCTGCCCAAGATGGTGAGCGGCGAGTGGACCGGCACGATGAACCTCACCGAGCCGCAGGCCGGCTCCGACCTCTCGGCGGTGCGCACCCGCGCCGAGCCGGTGGGCGACGGCACCTACAAGCTCTACGGCCAGAAGATCTTCATCACCTACGGCGAACACGACCTGGCCGAGAACATCGTGCACCTCGTGCTCGCGCGCCTGCCCGGCGCGCCCGAGGGGGTGAAGGGCATCTCCCTCTTCGTCGTGCCGAAATTCCTCGTCAATGCCGACGGCAGCCTCGGGGCGCGCAACGACGTGCGCTGTGTTTCCATCGAACACAAGCTCGGCATCCACGCCAGCCCCACCTGCGTGCTCTCTTTCGGTGACCACGGCGGCGCGGTCGGCACCCTGGTGGGTGAGCCCAACCGCGGTCTCGAATACATGTTCATCATGATGAACGAGGCGCGCTTCGCCGTCGGCCTCGAAGGTCTGGCGCTGTCCGAGCGCGCCTATCAGAAGGCGCTCTCCTACGCCAAGGAGCGCGTCCAGGGGTTCGAAGTCGGGGTCAAGAGCGGACCTCGCGTGCCCATCATCCGCCACCCCGACGTGCGACGCATGCTGATGCTGATGAAATCGCAGACCGAGGCCATGCGTGCGCTCGCCTATACGGTGGGGGCGGCGTTCGACCTGGCCCATCACCATCCGGACGAGTCGGTGCGCCAGCGCAGCCGCGGTTTCGTCGAGCTCATGACCCCCGTGGTCAAGGGGTGGTGCACCGAGAACTCAGTGACCATCGCCTCGCTCGGCATCCAGGTGCATGGCGGCATGGGGTTCATCGAAGAGACGGGCGCAGCGCAGCACTACCGTGATGCGCGCATCACCCCCATCTACGAAGGGACCACCGCGATCCAGTCCAACGATCTCATCGGCCGCAAGATCGCCCGCAACGGCGGCGTCATCGCCCGCGGGCTCATCGAAGAGATGCGGCTGGCGGCGGAGAAACTGCGTGCCCAGCCCGGCGAGGAATTCGGCGTGCTTGCGCGCCGGCTGGGCGCCGGCATCGACGCTCTGGAAAAAGGCGTGGCCTACATCCTCGAGACCTACGGGTCCAATCCAAAAGCGGCCCATGCGGTCTCGGTGCCGCTGCTCGAGCTCTTCGGCATCGTCTGCGGCGGCTGGCAGCTCGGTCTGTCGGCGCTGGTGGCGGCCAAGCGTCTGGCCGAAGGGGCGGAAGATTCGGCGTTCTACCGGGCCAAGATCGGCACGGCGCGTTTCTATGCCGACCATGTCCTCGCCCGCGCCCCGGCCCTGGGCGTGACGGTCAGCGAAGGCTCGGCCGGCGTGCTCGCACTCGACGAGGAGATGTTCTGAACCTGGGTAACGAGGGACGTCCCATGATGAAACGCCTGCTCCTTGGTGTACTCGCGCTCGTTGCCATCGCCGTGGCTGCGCTGGTGGTGTTCGTAGCCACTTTCGATGCGGCGCGCTACCGCGACGAGATCGACCGCTGGGCGCAGGCCCACCTGGGGCGTTCCCTCGAGGTGCGGGGTGAGTTGCAGCTCGCGCTCTGGCCCCGGCTCGCGCTCGAAGCGCAGGCGGTGAGCCTGGGCAATCCGCCGGGGTTCACTTCCCCCGCCCTGGCCGAGATTGATCGGCTCGCGCTCGGGGTGGACCCTTGGGCACTGTTCTCCCGCCGGCTCGAGGTGGATGCGCTCACGCTGGAAGGTGTGCGCCTGTACCTCGAGCGCCGCTCCGACGGGCGGGAGAACTGGCGGTTCGACCGTCCGACGTCCATGGCCGCGCCGTCCGGAGCCGAGGCCGAACCCGCGCCTGCGGCCGAGCCGGCGGGGGCGCGGGCGGCCGCCCTGCCGCTTGCTTTGGGCCGCGTGGCGGTGCGCGAGGCGTATGTCCTGTGGTATGGGGCGGAGCGCGAGCAACCATTTCGCCTCGGGCCGCTCGCGCTCGAGGCCGGGCCGGTGGCGTTCGAGGCACCGGTGCCGCTGAAAGCGACCCTGGTGCTGTCCAAGCTCAGCCAGATAAGCCTGGAAGGCCGGCTGGAGCAGTGGCAGCACGCGCCGCGCTGGGTGGGGCGGCTGGAAGTGCCGGAGTTCGATCTTCGCGCTTGGCTCGAGGCGCAGGGCGTGGCGCTCGATCTGCCGTCGTCCCTTCTACGTCGGGTGAGCCTGTCTTCCGACATGCAGGCCGACGCCGCCGCGCTGCACCTGGACGCGCTCGAGCTCCGTGTAGACGAGGTCGCGCTGCAAGGGCGGCTCGGGGCAGATCTGCGAGGCGATCGCGTGGAGACGGCGCTCACCGGAACCGCCTACGGCGGGACCCTGCGCCTCGAGGCGAGCCTGAACGATCTCGCCGGGTCGCCTCACTGGCAGGGCGAAGGGGGGTTCAGGGGCGTCGACGTGGCGCGTCTGCTCACCGCCGTGCACGGCAAATCTTTGCTCACCGGCCAAGGAAGCGTCGACTTTGCCCTGCGCGGGCGGGGGCTGACGGCTGAGGAGGCGCTGCGCTCGGCCCAGGGCACGCTGCGCGCACAGGTGCGCGACGGGGCCGTGCTAGGGGTAGACGTCGAACGGCTGTTGCGCGATGCTTCGGCCGTGCTGCGCGGCGAGCGGCCGACCGGCGGCGGCAGGGACCGCACGCCGTTCGAAGAGCTCTCCGGCAGCGGGGTGCTGGCCGGTGGTGTGTTGCGCAACGACGATCTCTTCGGCCGCACGGCGCTCTTCACCGCCGAGGGTGCCGGCCGCGTGGATCTGATCCGCTCGCGGCTCGATTATCGCCTGCAGGTGCGATTGGCCGCCACGCCCGAGGTGCAGCGAGACGGACCGCTCGCCATCCTGCTCGGGTTGCCGATCCCGCTGGAAGTGACGGGGCCGCTCGCTTCGCCCTCCTACCGGGTGGTGACCGAGGAACTGGCCAAGGATTTTGCCAAGGAGGCGATCCGGCGACGGATCGCCCCGACGCAGGAGGAATCGCAGCAGGAAGAAGCGCCACCGGTCGTCCCCGCGGTGAAGGAGATCTTCCGCGGCTTGATCGGTCGCTGAAACGGGTACGAGCGGGGAATCCGCCCCGTGGGCGGACTTCTCGCGCTTACTCGACCTTGGCTTTGGCGACCAGTTCTTCGAGATGATTCTGGATCTTTTGTTGCTGCAGCTGCTGTTCGATCTGCGGGCGGATCTGTTCGAGCGGCGGCGGGCTTTGCGGACGCACGTCGTCGACGTGGATCACGTGGTAGCCGAACTGGGTCTTGACCGGGGTCTTGGAGGTCTCGCCCTTCTGCATCTTGCCCAGCGCCGTGCCGAAATCTGGTACGAACATGTCGGGCGTCACCCAGCCGAGATCGCCCCCCCTGTCTTTACTGCCCGGGTCTTGCGACTGCTTGACCAGCTCGTCCCATGAGGCGCCTTTCCCGAGTTTGGCGATGATGTCCTTGGCTTCCTCTTCTTTTTCCACGAGGATGTGGCGCGTGTGGAATTCATCGCCCGAGTACATCGCCGTGATTTTCGCGTAGGCGTTCTTGATCTCTTCTTCGCTCACGGGGTTCTTGGCCACGAAATCCTTGAGGTAGGCGCGAACGAGCACGCCCTGGCGGGCGAGCTCCATCTCGGCCTTCACTTCGGCTTTCTTGTCGAGCCCCGCCTTCTTCGCCTGCTCGGCGATGACGGCACGGCGGATGAGTTCCTCCTTGACTGCCTGACGCAGCTGCTCGTTGTCGGGCAGCCCCTGGGCGACCTGTTCCTTGATGATCACGTCCATGTAGATCTGGGGAATGGGCTGTCCATTGACCTTGGCGACGTGTTGGGCCATGGCGGGCAGGGCGACGAGTCCGAGCCCGAGGACGGCGGCCCGGACGGGAGTGCGGAGTTTGGCGTACATGGGTTTCCTTTCACGGATGAAGAATCGGCGCGCCGTGACGGGCACCGTAGCATGGAGTTTAACCGATGGCGGAAGAAAGGTGGATGCGTCCGTGTTGCAAAATGCAAGCACGTCTCACTCCCCTGGAGCGAGCGCGGTGATGGCCAGTGCATGCACGCCTCGCTGCATCAGATCGCCCGCGGCGGCGAACACCAGACGATGGCGCTGCACCCGGGACAGCCCCGCGAAGCGCGGCGAGACGATGCGCACGCGGTAATGTCCGCCGCCGGCCGCTCCGGCGTGGCCGGCGTGCGCGGCGCTATCGTCGTGGATCTCCAGCTCGAGCGGTTCGAGTGCCTGCAGGCGCCGGCGCAGCGCGACGACACGTTCGGGTTCAAGCATCGGATTTTTCCTCTTGCAGATGACGGGACAACCAAAGGGATTGGGCGAGCACGAAGAGCACGGTCGCTCCTAGGGTGCCGAAGAGCTTGAAATTCACCCAGGCCGCTTCGGAATAATTCCATGCGACGTAGAGATTGAGCGCCCCGAGCACGAGAAAGAATCCGCTCCACAAGTCGGAGAGGTGCGCCCAGACGGGGTCGGGAAGTCGCAGCTGCGCCTGCATGGCGCTGCGGATCAGATTGCGGCGCAAAAGCCGGGCGCCGATGAGCGCGGCGGCGAAACTCCAGTACAGCGCCGTGGGCTTCCACTGGATGAAGGCGGGATCGTGCAGGAAGAGCGTCGCCCCGCCCAGGACCGTGACCAGAGCGAAACTCACCCACAGCATGCGATCGACGGGGCGCCCGCGCAGGCGCAACGCCAGGATCTGGGCGACGGTCGCGAGCATCGTCGCGGCAGTGGCGATCAGAAGGGGCAGGGTCGAAGGGGGCGCTGCCAAGACGGTTCCCAAGGGAGCGACCGCTTCGGGAAAGAGTCCGGCGACTCGATAAGCGAGAAAGAAGACGAGAATGGGAAGGAGGTCGAAAAGCAGTTTCATGGGGCGTCCTGCGAGGAGGAAGGGTTGGGAAGCGGAGGGGGTGTGGGCGGCAGTTCGAGGGTCACGGCAAGCCCGCCGCCGTCGCGGTTGGCGAGCGTGAGGCGCCCGCCGAGCGCCTCGATGGTGCGCTTGACGATGGCTAGCCCCAAGCCCGAGCCCGTCACGCCGCTGCGCATGGCCGATTCGGTACGCGCAAAAGGGGCGAGCACCCGCTCGAGCTGGTCTTCGGGAATGCCTGGGCCGCGGTCGGCCACGGTAAGCATGGGGACGGCGGCATCCTCGTCGAGCAGGATCTCGATGGGGCGTTCGGTCCCGGCATATTTCTTCGCGTTGTCGATGAGGTTGACCAGCACCCGGCGCAAGGCCGCGCGATTGGCGCGCACGAAGATGCGGGGCGCGTCGCTTTTCCATTCGATGGGCGTGCCGCGCAAACGTTCCTTGGCCACGACTTCTTCGACGAGGGCATTGAGCTCGAAGGTTTCGTCGGCGGCGAGCGCGTCCACCTTGGCATAGTCGAGAAACTGGCCGACGATGCGATCGATGTCGTCGAGGTCGGCCTCCAACGCCCGGGCTTCGTGCTCGTCGATGGCGAGCATCGCCAAAGCGAGCCGCAAGCGCGTAAGGGGGGTGCGCACGTCGTGCGATACGCCGGCGAGGATGAGCGCCCGCTCGGTTTCATTGAGCCGCAGCCGCTCGACCATGGTGTTGAAGGCAAGCACCAGTTGGGCGAGCTCGGCCGAGGCGGGCATGGGCAGCAAGGTGGGCTGGCCGCCGGCGGCCACCGTCTCGGCGGCGCGGCGCAGCACGCGCAGCGGGCCGCTGATCCAGCGGGCAATGACGAAGGCGCCGAAGAGCGCCAGCACGAGGATGACCCCGGCGAGCATCATCCATTGCCAAGGGTCGGGACGGGGGATGCGTTCGGGGGGAAAACGCAGCCAGTAGCCGCGCGGATCGTCCGGCGAGAGGCGGAAATATACCCACAGTCCGGGCTGGTCGCGCCAGCTCTTCCCTACCTGGGTAGAGGGGCCGAGCAGTCGGCGCAGTTCCTCCTGCAGGGCGCGATCGGGGTCGTCGTCGGGCAGCGGCTCGACTTCGTCGCCGAAATCGGCCGGGTAGACGGCAATCCCCTCGAGCGTGACCCAATCGATCATCAAGTCGCCCTGGAAACGCTGCGGGGTGTGGCGCAGCGCCGAGCGCGTCAGGTTGATCACCGAGGCGATCAGCCGGGCATTGTCGCGGGCACGCTGTTCCGTCTCGATCTGCCAGGACAGCCACCACCAGCTGGTGGCGGCGGCAAGGAGCAGCGCGGTGATCGAGACGAAAAGCTGCCAGAAGAGGCTCACCCGGCACAGCAGTGCCCGTAGCCCTTTTTCACGCGACTCGCTCATGGCGAGGATTCAGGCTCCTCGGCAGGCGCATCGGGGACGAAGACGTAGCCCACGCCCCAGACGGTCTGGATGTAGCGCGGTTTGCTCGGATCGGGTTCGACGAGGCGGCGCAGGCGGCTGATCTGCACGTCGATGGCGCGATCGAAGGGACCATGTTCCCGGCCACGGGCGAGCTCCATGAGCTTGTCGCGGGTCATGGGCTGGTTGGGATGTTCGGCGAGCACGCGCAGGACGGCGAATTCGCCGGTAGTGAGCGGAATTTCCTCACCGTGGCGCGTCAGGCGGCGCGTGGTGAGGTCGAGCACGTTGTCGCCGAAAACTACCGTACCCCCTTGGGGCGCCGGGGCGCCGAGCGGTTCGCGCGGGCGGCGGCGCATCACGGCGTGGATGCGCGCCACCAGTTCGCGCGGGTTGAAGGGCTTGGGCAAATAATCGTCCGCGCCCAGCTCCAGCCCGCGGATACGGTCTTCCTCGTCACCCTTGGCGGTGAGCATGATGACCCCGAGCGGTGCCTCGCGCTGGCGTAGACGGCGCAACAGCGTGAGCCCATCTTCGCCCGGTAGCATCAGGTCGAGAATGACCATGTCGAAATGCTCGCGCTCCAACGCCCGCTCCATGGCTGCCCCGTCGGCCACGGCCTTGACGGGAAAACCCTGGGTTTGCAGAAAGCGCGTGAGCAGCTCGCGCAGGCGGGCGTCGTCATCGACGAGCAGGACGCGGCAACGGCCGATCTCATTCATGGTGCGATCCTCCCCGGCTGGAAAAACGTCAACGGCGTTCGATGGAATTGTCGCAGATCACGCGCGAAAAAGCCCCACCCGGCGGTAAAATGCCCGCATGGATCTGCTCGCGATCGAAACTTCCGGCGAAATCGCCTCCGTGGCGCTACAGCGTGGCGATACCGTCTGGGAGCGCCGTCTGCAGGGCTACGCCCGACACGCCGAACACCTCTTGCTCGCGGTGCACGCCGTGCTCGCCGAAGCGGGGCTCACCGTGGAGCGGCTCTCCGCCATCGCGTTTGGCGCCGGCCCCGGGGCCTTCACCGGGCTGAGGCTCGCCTGCGCCACGGCGCAAGGGCTCGCCATGCCGTGGTCGCTGCCGCTCGTGCCCGTTGGTACGCTAGAAGCGCTGGCGGCGCAGGCGGGCGAGGCAACGGTGCTGGCGCTCGCCGATGCCCGCATGGGGCAATGCTATCACGCCTGGTTTCGTTGCTCCGGGGGGCGCCTCGAATCGCTCACCGAAGCGGGCGTGGAGGTACCGGAGGCGGTTCCCCTGCCTCCGGCGGATGGCCCATGGCATATCGTCGGCCAAGGGATGGAGGCGCTGTGGCCAAGGCTACCGGAGCCCATCCGCGCCGGCGCGCTCGAGGTCGTGCTCGATGCCACGGTCCAGGCCCGCGACCTGCTTCGGCTCGCGCGGCGTGCGTTCGCCGAGGGGCGGACGGTTCCGCCCTGGGAGGCCGCGCCCTACTACGTGCGCGACAAGGTGGCGCTCACGGCCGAGGAGCAGGCCGCCTTGCGCCAGCGCAGGATGCCGGCGCCGTGAATTGGCTGCGCCTGCGTGCCATGCGCGAGGACGATCTGCCCTGGGTGACGGCGCTCGAGCGCACCGCGCAGGAAATTCCTTGGAGCGAAAAGAGCTTCCGCGAGGCGCTCACCGCCGGGTACGCCTGCTGGATGGCGGAAGTGCTGTCCGGGGATGATCCCACGACCGCGGCGGCCGAACCGGTCGGTTTTCTCATCCTGCTGCTCGTCGCAGGCGAGGCCGAGATCTTGAACCTGGCGATCGACCCGGCCCATCGCGGCCGTGGCCTGGGGCGGGAGATGCTGGAGGCCGCGCTCGAGGAGGCGCGCGAACGCGGCGCCACCACGGTCTGGCTGGAAGTGCGCGTCTCCAACCAAGCGGCGATCGCCCTCTATCAGCGTAGCGGTTTTGCCATCGTCGCCCGGCGTCGCGGCTATTACGCCACGCGGGAGGGGGCAAGGGAAGACGCGCTGGTGATGCAGCGGGAACTCGTTCGATGAGCGTGCCGGTCGACGAAAAAGAGCGCTTTGCCCGACTGGAGGAAATGGGCTTGACGCCGCTGTGGCGCCTGCGTACCCGCTTGCGAGCGGCCGGCGAGGCGGGTGAAGCCAAGGGCGCGCACCAAGAATCCCCTGCCGTCGCGGCCCCGACCGACCAGGCCCTGGATACGCCACCGCAGAAGCCCGCCGCAGCCGGGGCGGCATCGTCGGCATCGGCCAGGGAACGCGCTCCGAGGCAGCCGCCTCGCCCTTCCTCCAGCCCGGTCGGCAAGCGTCCGGATCTTCGCCCGGTTCCTGCCACGCCCGCTGCGCCTGCCGTTGGCATTCCGGCACGGACCGTCGACCCGGAGCGCGCCGCGCGCATCGCCACGCTCGACTGGGAGGCGTTGGAAGCGGAGATCCGCGCCTGTACCGCCTGTCCGCTGCACCGTACGCGCACCCAGGCGGTGCCCGGTGTGGGCAACCGTCAGGCTCGCTGGATGTTCGTGGGCGAAGGTCCGGGGCGCGAGGAAGATCGACGCGGCGAGCCTTTCGTCGGCCCAGCGGGAAAATTGCTCGACGCCATGCTCTTCGCCCTGGGGCTGGATCGCACCCGGGTCTATATCGCCAACGCGGTCAAGTGCCGCCCGCCGGACAATCGCACGCCCACGCCCGAGGAGATCGCGGTCTGTGCGCCGTTCCTCTTGCGCCAGATCGCCCTCGTGCGCCCGCGGGTGCTGGTGGCCTTGGGACGTCCGGCGGCGCTCGCCCTTCTCGGCGAAGAGATCAAGATCGCCCAGGCGCGGGGCCAAATCTTTCGCTACGGCGACATCCCCGTCGTGGTCACCTATCATCCCGCCTACCTCCTGCGCAACCCCGCCGACAAGGCCAAGGCCTGGGAGGATCTATGCCGGGCCCGGGCGCTCGTCGACGGGCAGGGGTAGCGCATCGAGCGTTTTCGTTACGCGGCGTTCATTTCGGGTTAAGCCTTCGTCCTTCACGAGCGGTTATCCTATGGCAATGTCTATGGGATAAATTCTGCTTGTGGAGGTATGCAATGGATCGGATTCGCTACGGGTTGTGGATCCTGCTGCTCGGCTCTGCGTTGCTGTGGCTGGCGGCCGAGCCGAGATTCTACGAAGCGGGCACCTTCTTCGCCTGGCGCGAAGCGATGACGCAGTTGAGCGGCGTGCTCGCCTTCGGTTGCATGAGCGCGGCCATGGTGCTCGCCCTGCGCCTTCGCTGCGTCGAACGGCTCTTCGGTGGTCTGGACAAGACCTATCGCCTGCACAAGTGGGTGGGCATCGGCGCGCTCGTCTTCGCGCTCGTCCACTGGCTGTGGGCCAAGGGGCCGAAATGGGCGGTGCAGCTGGGTTGGATCGCCCGGCCGGCGCGCGGGCCGCGGCCGGAACCGAGCAATGAGATCGAGGCCGCGTTTCGTGCCGTGCGTGGCCTGGCCGAGACGATGGGCGAGTGGGCCTTCTACGTCGCCGTGCCGCTCTTGCTGATCGCGCTGTTGCGCCGCGTGCCGTATCACGTCTTCGCCAAAGTGCATCGGGTGATTCCCGTGCTGTTCCTCGTCTTCGCCTTCCACGCCCTCGTGCTCGTGAAATTCCCCTACTGGGGTACGCCCTTGGGCGGGCTGCTCGCCCTGGAGATCGCCGCCGGAGTCTTTGCCGCCGTCGTCTCGCTCGCCGGGCGCATTGGCGCCACGCGGCGCGTTGCGGGGCGGTTGGAAACGGTGGAGCCGCTACCGGGCGTGGGAGCGGTCACGCTCACCGTGGCGCCCCAGCGCTGGCCGGGGCATGAGGCAGGGCAATTCGCTTTCCTCGGGCTCGATGCGCAGGAAAAGGCTCATCCGTTCACCATCGCCAGCGCCTGGGACGAGCGCTCGCCGCGACTGTCTTTCGTCGTCAAGGCGTTGGGGGACTACACCCGCAGCTTGCCGCAGCGGCTGCGGCCTGGGCAAGAGGTGCGTCTCGAGGGGCCTTACGGCGGCTTTACCTTCGACGACGAGGCACCGCGCCAGATCTGGGTGAGCGGCGGCGTGGGCGTGACGCCGTTTCTCGCCGCTTTGCAGCAGAAGGCGCTGCGTGGTTCGCCCTCCTGCCCGGTCGATTACTTCCATTCGCTCTCGGCGCCGGATGAGGTCGTCGAGGCGCGGCTGCAAGCACTTGCCACGGAGGTGGGGGTGCGGCTGCATCTCGTCTGGCCGCAGCGCGACGGGCGGCTGACGGGCGAGCGCATCCGCGCCGCCGTGCCGCAATGGCGCGAGGCGAGCCTGTGGTTTTGTGGCCCCGAGGGATTCGCCGAGGCGCTGCGGCGCGACTTCACCGCCGTGGGATTCGACGTGCGCCGCCGATTCCATCGCGAATTCTTCGACTTCCGTTAGGACGACGC
This sequence comes from Tepidiphilus olei, assembly GCF_006980705.1. GTDB lineage: Bacteria > Pseudomonadota > Gammaproteobacteria > Burkholderiales > Rhodocyclaceae > Tepidiphilus > Tepidiphilus olei. The sequence continues at coordinate 107,574 of NZ_SBHO01000001.1, forward strand.
CGGGCGCCGCGCAAGCCGTCGGGCAGGCGCGCGGGCCAATCGCCCTTCAGTGGCGGTCGATCATCTCCAGCAAATGGAGCGAGTCGATATGGCGCTGGTTGGCGCGGTGCCACGCCCAAACGGCGATCATGGTGCACGAGACGAGGAGCCCGAAGAGCGCGATCACCCAATGGATCGACACGTCGAAATACAACAGCAGCGCGTAGAGTCCAATCATCACCAGGATGGCCAGATTCTCGTTGAAATTTTGCACCGCGATCGAATGCCCCGCGCCCATGAGGATGTGACCACGATGCTGCAGCATGGCATTCATCGGCACGACGAAAAAACCGGCCAGCGCGCCGATGACGATCATGAGTACCATGGCCAGGGTGAGCGAATACACGAACACCATGCCGATCGTCACGAATCCCATGAGGATGCCCAGCGGGACCACTCTCGGCGCTTCGCGCAGTGCCACCCATTTTGCGGCGGCCACCGAGCCGATCGCGATGCCCACGGCCACCACCCCCTGCAGCAGCGTGGCCTGCGACAGCGACATGCCCAGATTCACCTCGGCCCATTTGAGCACGATCAACTGCAGCGTCGCCCCCGCGCCCCAAAAGAGCGTGGTCACCGCCAGCGAGATCTGTCCCAGTTTGTCGCGCCACAGCAGAGAGAAATAATGTCCGAATTCGTGCAGGAGATACAAGGGGTTTTTCTTGAGTGGCACGTGCGCCACGCCGGTGTCGGGCACGTAGAAGTTGAATACCGCCGCCACCCCATAGAGCAGCACCACCACGAACAGGGATACCCATAGGCCATTGTGCAGCCAGGGGAACCAGGCGTCGAACCGGTCAACCACCCCCGGGGCGACCAGGATGCCCCCGAGCAGCGTTCCCGTGATGATCGCTCCGACGGTGAGCCCCTCGATCCAGCCGTTGGCCACCACCAGAAGGCGGTGTGGCAGGTACTCGGTGAGGATGCCGTATTTGGCCGGGGAATAGGCCGCCGCACCTATGCCGACGATGGCATAACCCAGCAAGGGATGCGCGCCGAAGACGATGAGGAGACATCCAACGATCTTGATCGAATTGGTGATGAGCATCACGCGCCACTTCGGCATCGAGTCGGCGAAGGCGCCGACGAAGGCCGCGAGCAGCACGTAGGAAAGGGTGAAGAAAAATTTCAGGAGCGGTTCGTATTCGGGCGGCGCCTCGATATGGCGCAAGATGCCCATCGCAACGATCAATAGGGCATTGTCGGCCAGCGCAGAGAAGAACTGCGCGGCCATGATGAAATAGAAACCGCCGGGCATCGATCTCGCTCCTGGGGCGACTGCGAAACGGGCGAAAAGAGTGCGTAGTGTAGCAAGATGTCGCGCCGTTTTTTGCTATCCTCACCAAAAGCAAGAGGGAGCATTTTTTCGCGGGAGAAGTTCTCATGGACGTCGGTTTCATCGGTCTCGGTCTGATGGGGCGCCCCATGGCGCTCAACCTCCTGCGCGCGGGGCACCGGGTGCACGTCTGGGCTCGCCGCAGGGAATCGATGGCGCCGCTCATCGAAGCCGGAGCCATCGCCGCAGATTCTCCGGCCGAACTCGCTCGCAGCGTGCGCATCACTTTTTCCATGGTGGCCGATGCCCCGGACGTGGAAGAAGTCACCCTGGGAGAGCGGGGCGTGGCCGTCGGCGCCCAGCCGGGGCACATCCACGTCGATTGCAGCACCATCTCGCCCGAAGCCGCGCGTCGCATCGCAGCACGGCTCGCCGAGCGCGGCGTTCTCATGCTCGATGCCCCCGTCTCCGGTGGCGAGATCGGCGCCATCGAGGGCACGCTCACGTTCATGGTTGGCGGTGACGAAGCCGCCTTCGCCACCGTACGTTCGCTGCTCGAAGCCATGGGACGCACCATCACCTGGATCGGCTCGAGTGGGGCCGGACAAGTCGCCAAAGCCTGCAACCAGATCCTCACCGGTGTCACCGTGGTGGCCGTGGCCGAAGCCTTCAACCTCGCCCGCGCCGAAGGCGTCGACCCCAGCCGCGTGCGCACGGCGCTCTTGGGCGGCTCTGCCTACTCCCGCGTGCTGGAAAACCACGGCGCTCGCATGCTCGAGGGCAACTTCCGTCCCGGCTTCAAGGCGTGGATGCACCAGAAAGACATGCGCATCGTGCTCGACGAAGCCCACCGCAGCGGCGTTCCCGCGCCCCTGTCGGCGGTGGCCGCGCAATGGTTCAACGCCCTCGTCGGCGCCGGCCTGGGCGAGGAAGATTCGATCGCCGTGCTCAAACTCTTCGAGCAGATGAGAGGAGGGCAGGGGCGTTGAGACCGAGCATGAACGGCAAACCCGCCGTCTTCCTCGACCGCGATGGCGTCATCAACGAAGATCGCGGCTACGTCCATCGCTGGGAAGACTTCTCCTTCCTTCCCGGTGCGATCGATGCCCTGCGCCAGCTGCAGCAGAAAGGCTATCTCCTCGTCGTCATCACCAATCAATCCGCCGTCGCCCGCGGCCTGTGCACGGAAGCCGACGTCCTCGCCCTGCACGAGCGGATGCGCGCTTTCTTGCGCGAGCAGGGCATCGAGCTTGCCGGCATCTATTACTGCCCGCACCACCCTCAAGGCAGCGTGTCGGACTATGCCCTTGCCTGCGCCTGCCGTAAGCCCGAACCCGGTATGATCCTGCGCGCTGCCCAAGAGCACGGCATCGACTTGTCCCGTTCGCTCCTGGTGGGCGACAAGCTCAGCGACCTCCAAGCCGGCCGCGCCGCGGGCATTCCTTCCCTCTACCTCGTCGTACCGCCGGGGCAGGACGAGGATCTCTCCCCACTGCCGGGGGTGCAACGGGTCTCGGGTCTGAGCGAGGTGGTGGAGCGGATGTCTACGTTGAAAGATGGCGTCTCTTCTTCATGATGTCTCATCCTACGACCTAGGGAACCGCTGAACAAGTAAGCCATTGATCTCCTCTCGCCGAGACGTGCCCCGTTTTCGGGACAAAACGGGGCAAAAATGGTCCGATACGAGGGGATACCCTGCCCCCTGGGGCGCCTCGGGGGTCGAATAACCCCCTTGCGCTCAGATTCAGGACGCAATCCGGGTGTCAGGTGTCAACAACCACTGGCGCGCGAGCACCAGATTGGCCAGAACAAAGAGGGTGAAGAGCTGAGCCGTGTTCTTGGCCAAGCCCCGATAGCGGGTCTTGCGATGACCAAAGAGGTTCTCACCACGTGGAAAGGATGCTCCACCTTGGCGCGGATGCGCGCCTCGAGCTGCTCGATGTGCGCCTTCATGCCGAAGTGCCATTGATTGCCCTTCTTCGTCTGGTGCATCTCGGGGTCACGCTTGCCTGAGTCGTTCTTGGTCGAGGACGGCGCGGCGATGATCGTGGCGTCTACGATCGTGCCCTGACGCAGAAACAGCCCTTGCTCGGCCAACTGCGCGTTGAGGGTGCTGAAAATCACCTCGGTGAGCCGATGCACCTCGAGCAGCCAGCAAGCCTTGAGCAGAGTCGTGGCATCCGGCGCCACGTCCCGGCTCAGGTCGATGCCCACGAAACGGCGAATCGCCTGGCTGTCGTAGATCGCATCCTCGGTTCCCTCGTCGGAGAACCCGAAACAATTCTGCACCACCTACATCCGCAGCATCCGCTCCAGGCCAATCGCCGGCCGACCCTTTCCCTGCCCTTGCGGGTAGTACGGGGCAATCACCGCCACCAAAGCGCCCCAAGGGGTCAGCGCCTCGAGTTGCGCCAGAAAACGGTCCCGGCGCGTCTGTTCTTCTTCGCGGCGTATTCGAGTTCGGAAAAGCTCGACTGCATGACAGCCCCCTGCGGGTGGATCGTCTCCGGCATTATCCCGGTTCGGGTCAACGCCGGGAAGAGGGGAATAAATCAGCGTTTCCCTAGAAGTCGAGGGCGAAGGTGAGCATGAGCTGCATAGAGGAGCGATTCAGGATCCAGTGCGGAAAGATGGATCACCTAGTTTTCGAGGATATTGGCCGTTTTATGCAATATGAACTAACAGGAAAGGCCAGGGAGAAACACAAAGGCAGATGCGAAAATTAATTATGAAATTATTATTATAAAGTTTTTATACAATGAAACCATCATTCGTTTTTCATAAAAAGTCCGTATTGTTGGTAAAAAGAACGAGGGTGTATTCATCCCCTCGTTCTTTGAGTATTAGATTCGCTTGATTGGATTATTTAGCCATCTATCCGGCAAGCTCCAGTACCAGCTTCGCATATGATGTTGCTACGCAGATTAGCAGTCCCACGCGCTTGGGGAGTAAAAGTTATCTCGGCATTGGCGTTATAGTTATCTATTGTTGGAGCTTGTCTAGGTTCACATGCGCTTGGGTTATATGGATCGGCATCGCGACCGTCAGCCAGATTGGCGACTGCCCCGCTCATGTACGCCTTGGCTTCCGCCAGGCAGGCAGCGTTTGCCGCACGCTGGGTATAGTCACGGTACTGCGGCAGCGCGATGGCCGCCAGAATCCCGATGATCGCCACGACGATCATCAGCTCGATGAGGGTGAAGCCTTGTTGCATGCGTTTCATGATGGATCTCCTTGTTGCGGTGAGAAGAATGCGCACGACGGCTGCGTCGGCAGGTGGAGCGTAGCGCGGCGGCGATCGCGATGTAAAGGGGTGCGGGGAAAAATTTTTATCCTTTTTCATTCAATGGCTTGTGATGGCGTCTGCGCCGCGTGTCGTGGATGGCGGGCGCATGGGAGGAGGGGGTACATCAAATTTTGATGTGGACCTGGGGATGCAGCGTGGGTGTGCGGGGGCGCGACGCGGGGTTTGCCGCAGCCGCTGGGCGTCATTCGGCCAGGCCGAGGCGCTGCATCCAGTAGCGCAGCTTGGCCAGCGTCCAGCCGAGTTCGCGGGCGGTCTTGCTCTGGTTCCAGCGGTTGCGTTCGAGGGCAGCGACGAGGGCAGCAGCATCCAGCGGAGCGTCGCGATCCGGCGGGCAGTGCTGGAATCCGTCGAGGATCTGGGCGAGCCGCTCGGCGCGCAGGGGCTTGGTGAGGAAGTCGTGCGCGCCGAGTTTGACCGCGTGTACGGCGGTGTCGATGTCGCCGTAGGCGGTGAGGACGACGACGGGGGTGAGGGGGCGGCGTTCGCGGGCGTAGGGCACGAGCTCGAGGCCGTTGCCGTCGGGCAGACGCAGATCGGTGAGGATGAGGTGGTAGGGGGTGGCCGTGTCGGCGAGCACCTTGCGGGCGCCGGCGCAGTCGCCCACGGAGTCGGCCTGCCAGCCGTGGCGGCGCAGGGCGAGCGTGAGGAGGGTGCGCAGGTCGGGCTCGTCGTCGATGATGAGGGCACGTGGCATGCCGGAATGATAACGGCTCGGGCGGGCGATGAGAAGGGGGTGGCGCTCAGCGCCGGCCGTAGCCGGCGATGGCTTCCTGCGCTTCGGCGATCTCCTCGTGCGTGAGATGGACCGGCTCGCCGAGCGTGCGGGCCCTCAGGTAGTGTTCGCACAGGGTTTCCAGCTCCTGCGCCAGGGCGAGCGCCTGGGGAAGGTCGCGGCCGAAGACGAGCATGCCGTGGTTGGCCATGAGGCAGGCGCGGCGGCCTTCGAGGGCTTCGAGCACGGCGTCCGACAGCGCCTGGGTGCCGAAGCGGGCATAGCGGGCACAGCGCACGTCGGGGCCGCCGAAGCGCAGGATCATGTAATGGAAAGGCGGGAGGTCGCGGCGGTGGCAGGCGAGCGCCGTGGCTGCCGGGCTGTGGCAGTGGATGATGGCGCCGGCTTCCGGGCGATGGCGGTAGAGATCGCGGTGGAAACGCCATTCGCTCGAGGGGGGCCAGGGGCCGGCATGGGCGCCCTCGAGCGTCATCGGCACCATCATCTCGGCGGTGAGCTCTTCGGGGGCGATACCGGAGGGGGTGATGAGAAAGCCTTGGGCGGTGCGCACGCTGAGGTTGCCGGCGCTGCCAGGGTTGAGCCCGGTCTCGGCCAGGCGGCGGGCGGCGGCAAGCAGCGCCAGGGCGGCATCGGTCATCGGTCGGGCTCCGGGGCGAGCTTCGTGGCGGCGAGTGGCGCGGGCCAGGCACCGGTCTCGGTGAGTATGGCGGTGATCCAGCGCGCAGGGGTGACGTCGAAGGCCGGGTTGCGCACCTGCGCGGGAAGGGGGGTGAGACGCACGGCAAGGAGTTCGTTCGCCTCGGGCGGGAGCCCGGTCACGGTGAGGAGCTCCTGCGCGTCGCGTTCCTCGATGGGGATGGCGTCGCCGTCGGGGCAGGCGGGATCGAAGGTGGTGACCGGCGCCGCCACGAGGAAGGGCACGCCGTGGGCATGCGCGGCGAGGGCTTTGAGGTAGGTGCCGACTTTGTTGGCGACGTCGCCGTTGCGGGCGATGCGATCGGCGCCGACGAGGACGAGGTCGATTTCGCCCCGGGCGATGAGGATGCCGGCGGCGTTGTCGGCGATGAGGGTGGCGGGCACCCCGGCCTGTGTGAGTTCCCAGTGGGTGATGAGCCCCTGGTTGCGCGGGCGGGTCTCGCTCACGAAGACTTCCATCGGGATGCCGGCGGCGTGGGCGAGGTAGATGGGGGCGAGCGCCGTGCCGGCGCCGCAGGTGGCGACCCAGCCGGCGTTGCAGTGCGTGAGAAGGCGCACGGGGCGATCGAGCCGGTGCGCCGGTTCCTCGATCCAGGCAAGCCCGGCGCGACCGATGGCCTCGCAGCGCCGGGCGTCGTCGGTGCGCTGGCGCTCGGCTTCGGCCCAGGCGGCGGCGGGTCGATCGGCGGGCGGAAGCGGGGTGAGCACGGCGCGCTGCGCTTCGAGCGCGAGGCGCAGGTTCACCGCGGTGGGGCGGGTGGCGAGCAGGCGGGCGATCGCCGCTTCGAGGGCGGCGTCGCTCGCGTCGCGCTCCAGGGCGAGCGCCAGGCCATGGGCGGCAGCGACGCCGATGAGCGGGGCGCCGCGCACGCGCATGGCGACGATGGCTTCCAGCACGTCTTCCAGGGTGGTGAGCCGACGCTCGACGACGCGCCAGGGAAGTCCGGTCTGATCGAGGATGACGATGGCGTTGCCATCGCGGCGCAGGGTGGTGAGCGGGGGAGTAAAGGACATCGTGAGCCGAACGTCGATCCAGGGCGAAGAAAATCATAGCACGGCAGGAACATGGGCACGCGCTACAATCGCTTCTTTGGTCCGATGCGGGATGCGGTGATGCGTTGGTTGTTCTGGTTCCTGTTGCTGCTGGCGGTGGTGTGGTGGGTGCGGCGGCGGTTTTTCGCGCAGGAGGGTGCGTCGCGCCCTGGGGGCGAAGGCGGGCGAGCCCAGCGGCGGCGGGGCGCTGCCGGTGAGGCCGAACCGATGGTGCAATGCGCCCATTGCGGGGTGTTCGTGCCGGCATCGGAAGCGGTGTCTGCCGGGGGGCGGACGTTCTGTTGCGTGGCGCATCGCGAGGAATTCGCGCGTGGAGGAGGGTGAGCGCTCCGCCGATGGCATGGCGGGGGTGGCCGTTCGCCTGGGGGATCTGCTGCGCGTGGCCGTGGCCGGCGTGCTGCTGGTGGGCGGGCGGCAGATGTCGCTGGGGGAGGAGTGGCCGGCGGCGTTTCTGTGGCTGGGCGTAGGCTATTTCGCGGCCGCCGTGGTGCTGGCCGCATTGCGGCCGATGCGCCTGCGCCGGCCGGGCGCATGGGTCACGGCCGCGGCGCTGTTGGACGTGGGGGCGCTCACGGGCTTCATGGCGGTGAGCGGGGGGTTCCGCTCGGGTCTGGTCCCTTTCCTGTATCTGGCGGTGGGTGGGGCCGCTTTGGGGGTGTCGCGCCGGCTCGCGGCCTTCTATGCATCCCTGGCCGCCCTGGCGATGCTGGGGGAGAATCTATGGCGTACCTGGTTGGGGGCGGGGCCGAGCGATGCCTATCTCGTGGGGCTGAGCGGGGCGGGCGCTTTTGCGGTGGCGCTGGCGGCGCAGGCGCTGGGGGAGCGTCTGCGCCGGGCGGAAGAGTCGGTCCGAGCGCAGCAGCAGACGCTCGCCTGGCAAAGGGAGATCAACGACCGCATCCTGCGGGAACTGCGCGACGGGGTGTTGGTGGTCGATGATCGGGACGTGGTGCGCTACGCTTCCCGGCCGGTGCGGCTTTGGCTGGGCCGGGAGCCCGTGGGAGAGCGGGTCGACGCGATTCTTCCCGGTGTCGATCGCGCTTTGGCACGTGCAGGGGGTGAGCGCTGGGTGACGGTGCAGGGGCGCCGGTTGCGTTGTCGGGCGAGCGTGCCCTATCGTGGCGGCGGGTGGCTGGTGTTCGTGAGTGATTTGGAGGAGGTGAGCCGGGAGTTCGAGCGCAACAAGCTGGCCTCGCTCGGCGCTTTGGTCGGCGGGGTGGCGCACGAGGTGCGCAACCCCTTGGCGGCGGTGGTGCAGGCGTTGGAACTGATGCGGGGCGAGGAGGACGCGACGGCGCGCGAGACCTTGCGGGCGATGGCGCTCGACAATGCCGAACGGATCGAACGCCTGGTGGAGGACGTTTTGTCCCTGGGGCGGCGGCAGCGGCCTCGGCCGGAAGTACTCGATCTTTCCGTGTGGCTGAGGCAGTGGCGGCGCGAGGCGCTCGCGCGGCTGGGCCGCGGCGAGGAGGAGGTGGTGCTGGAGGGGGAGGAGGGCTTGCGCATTCGGGCCGATCCCGTGCATCTGCGCCACATCCTCGATAATCTTCTGGACAATGCGGCGCATTTCGCGAGCCGCCGCGCGGGTGCGATCCGCGTGTGTACCCGGGCCGAGGGGGAACGGGTGCGGCTGGAGGTGTGTGACGACGGGCCGGGACCGGCACCGCAGGTGCGCGAACGTTTGTTCGAGCCGTTCGTTTCTTCGCGCGACGGCGGCACGGGCTTGGGGTTGTACGTGGCCCGTACGCTCGCCCGGGCAAACCAAGGGGAAGTGGAGTGGGTCGACGCCGGATGCTTTCGCGTGTGGCTGCCGCGCGAGGGGCCATAGTGGGCGCGCTGCTGTGTACAATGCGATGCTCGATGCCCAGGGAGGAAGGGCGATGTTGCTGTTGATCGACAATTACGACAGTTTCACGTGGAATCTGGCGCAGTACTTCGGCGAGCTCGGGGCTCGGGTGAAGGTGGTGCGCAACGACGAGGTGACGGCGGGGCAGATCGCGGCCTGGCGGCCGCAGTATCTGGTGATCTCGCCCGGGCCGTGTTCTCCGCGCGAGGCGGGAATCTCGGTGGAGGTGATCGAGCGCTTCGCCGGTGAAATTCCCATCTTTGGCGTGTGCCTGGGGCATCAGGCGATCGGGGCGGCGTTCGGTGGCAGGATTGTCCACGCCAAGCGCTTGATGCACGGCAAGACCTCGCCCGTTTTCCATCGCGGCGAGGGGGTGTTCGAGGGGCTGCCCAATCCGGTGGAATGCACGCGCTACCATTCGCTCGCGGTGGAGCGCGAGTCGCTGCCCGAGTGTCTGGAGGTGACGGCCTGGACCGAGGACGGTGAGATCATGGGCTTGCGTCATCGCACGCTGCCGGTGGAAGGGGTGCAGTTTCATCCGGAATCGATCCTGACGCGGCACGGGCACGAGATGCTGGCCAATTTCCTGCGCCAGCATGCACCGCAGCCGGCGTGAAGGGAAATTTTGCGAAAGGAGCCACAGGTGGGAACGAAGATCACGCCGCGTGAAGCGCTGCAGCGCACGATCGAGCTGCGCGAGATTTTCTACGACGAAATGCTCGACCTGATGCGCCAGATCATGGCGGGCGAAGTCTCGCCGGTGATGACGGCGGCGATCCTCACGGGCCTGCGCGTGAAGAAGGAGACCATCGGCGAGATCACTGCCGCGGCGCAGGTGATGCGCGACCTCGCGCTCAAGGTGGAGGTGCCTCCGCCACACGATCACTTGCTGGACGTGGTCGGCACGGGGGGGGATTCCTCGCACACCTTCAACGTATCGACCACGAGCGCGTTCGTGATCGCCGCGGCCGGGGGCAAGGTGGCCAAGCACGGCAACCGCTCGGTGTCGTCCAAATCCGGCAGCGCCGACGTGCTCGAAGCCCTGGGGGCGGAGATCGCCCTGCCGCCCGAGGCCGTGGCGCGTTGCATCGCCGAGGTGGGGGTGGGGTTCATGTTCGCGCCGGCGCACCACAGCGCGATGAAGAACGTGGCGGCAGTGCGCCGGGAGATGGGTGTGCGCACCATTTTCAACATCCTGGGGCCGCTCACCAACCCGGCCGGGGCGCCGAATTCGCTCTTGGGGGTGTTCCACCCCGATCTAGTGGGGATCCTAGTACGCGTGATGCAGCGGCTCGGCGCCAGGCACGTGCTGGTGGTGCATGGGCTCGATGGTCTAGACGAGATCACACTGGGCGCGGATACGCTCGTGGGCGAATTGAAGGATGGCGAGATCACCGAGTACCGCATCCATCCAGAGGATTTCGGCCTGCCGATGGCCTCGAGCCGTAACCTCATGGTGGAGGATGCGCAGGAATCGCGGGCGCGGCTGCTCGCGGTGCTGGAGGGTGAGGCGGGGCCGGCGCGCGACATCGTGCTCCTGAACGCCGGGGCGGCGCTCTATGCGGCCAACGTCGTGCCCTCGATCGCCGAGGGCATCGAGCGTGCCCGCGAGGCGATCGATTCGGGCGCGGCGCGGGCCAAGGTCGACGAGTTCGTTGCCGCCACGCGCCGTTTCGCCTCGGAGTCGGGTCGATGAGCGACGTGCTCGATCGCATCCTCGCGCGCAAGCGGGAAGAAGTGGCTGCGGCGCGCGCGTCCCTGCCCCGGACGGAGCTGGAGGCTGCGGCGCGGGCGCGGCTCGAACGCGATCCGCCGCGCGGTTTCGTCGCCGCCATCGAGCGCAAGCTCGTGGCTGGCGAGCCCGCGGTGATCGCCGAGATCAAGAAAGCGAGCCCTTCGAAAGGGGTGATCCGGCCCGAGTTCGACCCGGCCGCGATCGCGCGCGCCTATGAATCGGCCGGCGCGGCCTGCCTCTCCGTGCTCACCGACCGGGAGTTTTTCCAGGGGGCGCCGGAATATCTCGCGGCGGCGAGAGCGGCCTGCACCTTGCCGGCGTTGCGCAAGGATTTCCTCGTCGACGCTTGGCAGGTGTGGGAAGCCTGTGCGATGGGAGCCGATGCGGTGCTCCTGATCGTGGCCGCGCTCGACGATGCGGCGCTGCGCGAGCTCGCGCTGCTCGCCCACGAGCTGGGGCTGGACGTGCTGGTGGAAGTGCACGACGCGGCCGAGCTCGAGCGCGCGCTCGCGCTACCCGTGCGGCTCGTGGGGATCAACAACCGGGATCTGCGCACCTTCGAGGTGTCGCTGGAGACCACCTGGGCGCTCTTGCCGCGCATTCCGCAAGACCGGATCGTGGTGACGGAATCGGGTATCGGCGCGCCCGCGGACGTGGCGGCCATGCGCACGCGCGGCGTGCAGACCTTTCTCGTGGGCGAGGCCTTCATGCGCGCGCCCGATCCGGGGGCCGCTTTGCGCGCGCTCTTTTTTGCCTGAGCGATGGGGAGAGATCCGGTGCGGCGATGGGGATGGATGGTGGCAGCCTGTGTGCTGCTTGCCGGCTGCGGGCGGCAGGAGACGCCGGCGCCGCAGCAGGAGCGGCCGGTGGTGGTGCGCACGGCGCCGGTGCGTGCGGCGGAGCCCGCCCCGCTGGTACTCTCCGGTACGGTGCGGGCGCGCCACGAAACGCCGCTCGCCTTCCAGGTGGGCGGGCGCATCGTGGCGCGGCTGGTCGATGCGGGGGCGTCGGTCCAGACCGGGCAGGTGCTGGCCCGGCTCGATCCCAAGGACGTGCTCGCCCGGCTCGAGGCAGCCCAGGCCGAGGTGCGCGCGGCCCAGGCGCAGTGGCGCCTGGCGCAGAACGAGCTCGCGCGCACCGAACGGCTGGCGGCGCAGCAGTTCGTGGGCGAGCAGGCGCTCGACCGGGCGCGCACTCAGCTGGAGGCCGCGCGCTCGCAGCTCGAAGCGGCGCAAGCCCAGGAACGGCAGGCACGTAACGCTTTGGGTTATACCGAGCTGCGTGCCCCGACCGACGGGGTGCTGATGGAGTGGAGCGCCGAGCCGGGGCAGGTGGTGGCAGAGGGGCAGCCGGTGGCCACGCTCGCGCAAAAGGGCGCCCATGAGGTGGAGGTGGCCTTGCCGGAGCGTTTCGGGAGCCAGCCGCCGCTGCGGGGCGAGGCCATTTCGTCCGATGGTTCGGTGGTGCCGATCGAACTGCGTGAGGTGAGCGGAGCGGCCGATCCAGTGTCGCGCACTTTCCGCGCACGCTATCGCCTGCTCACCGCCGATCCACCGCCGCTGGGTAGCGTGGTGCAGGTGCGTTTGCCCCAGCCGCCGGTGGAGGGCTGGGAAGTGCCGGTGGGGGCGATCGACGAGCGTGGCGCTGGAGCGCGGGTCTGGCGGGTGCGCGAGGGACGCCTCGAAGCGGTGCCGGTAGAGGTCTTGTCGATGGATCAGCGCACGGCAAGGGTGCGTGGGCCGCTGCAAGCGGGCGAGCGGGTGGTGGCGTTCGGCGTCCACGTGCTGCGCGAGGGGATCCTGGTCGAGGAGCGCTCGCCATGAGTTTCCCCAATCTCTCGGCGCTCGCGGTGCGCGAGCGCGCCGTCACCCTCTTCTTTTTGATCCTGTCGGCCTTGGCTGGCCTGTATGCTTTTCTTGGCCTCGGGCGGGCGGAGGATCCGGCCTTCACCGTGCGTATCCTCATGGTGTCGGCGCTGTGGCCGGGAGCCACGGCGCCGCAGATGGAAGAGCAGGTGGCGCACCGTCTGGAGAAACGGCTGCAGGAGCTGGAATACCTTTACCGGTTGACGACGACGGTGCAGCCGGGGCGGGTGGACATCCAGGTGGAGTTCGAGGAGTACGTGCCCCAGCGCGAGATCGGCCGCCTTTTCTACGAGGTGCGCAAGCGCATGTGGGACGAGGCTTCGACGCTGCCGCAGGGAGTGATCGGCCCCATCGTCAACGACGATTTCTCCGACGTCTATTTCAGCCTGATGGCGCTGACGGCGCCCGGCTTGCCGCCGTGGGATCTGGTGCGCGAAGCCGAGGCGCTGCGCGACCGGCTCGCTCGCGTGCCCGGCGTACAGAAGGCGCTGCTCATCGGCGAGCAGCCCGAACGGATCTTCCTCGAGCTCGACCTCGACCGCCTCATCCAGTTGGGGCTGACGCCGCAGGCGGTGTTCGAGGCGATCGACGCGAACAACGCGCTGGTTCCGGCTGGATTCCTCGATACCGGCGGGCCGAGGGTGTACGTGCGTCTTCCGGGGGCCGACCTCTCGGAGATGGATCGCATTGCCGCGGTTCCGCTGCGCGTGGGGGGGCGCATCCTCACGGTGGGGGAGCTGGGGACAGTCCGCCTGGGCGTGGAGGATCCACCTTCGTTCCTGGTGAGGGCCCACGGTGAGGAGGCGATCCTTCTCGGCGTGGTGATGCAGCGCGGCGAGAATGGGCTCGAGCTGGGCAAGCGGCTCGCACGCTTCGTGGCCGAAGAAGAGGCCAGATTGCCGGCCGGCATGGACTTGTCGGTACTCACCAATCAGGCCGAGGCGATCGCGCAAGCCGTCGATCTCTTCCAGGTGAAGTTCCTCGTGGCCGTGGCGGTGGTGATGGGGGTGACTTTCCTCACGCTCGGTTGGCGCGCCGGGGTGGTCGTGGCCGTGGCCATTCCCGTGACGCTGGGGCTCACGTTTCTCGCGATGCGCTGGAGCGGGATCGACCTGGATCGCGTCTCGCTGGGGGCGCTGATCCTCGCCCTGGGCTTGCTGGTCGATGATGCGATCATCGCCATCGAGATGATGATCGTCAAGCTCGAGGAAGGCTGGGATCGGATCGCGGCGGCCGGCCACGCCTGGAACGTGACGGCCAGGCCCATGCTCTTCGGCACTCTGGTGACGGTGGCCGGTTTTTTGCCCATCGGCTTCGCGCGCTCGGGCGTGGGGGAATACGCCGGGAACATCTTCTGGGTGCTCGGCTACGCCCTGGTGATTTCCTGGGTCGTGGCGGTGATCTTCACGCCTTATCTGGGCGTGAAACTGCTGCCGTCCTACCCCAAGCGCGAGGCCGGGCACGGGGTGTACGATTCCCCGGCCTACCAGCGCTGGCGTGCGGTGATCGTCTGGTGCGTGGCGCGGCGCAAGACCGTGGTGGGCGCGACCCTCGCGGCGCTCGCGCTGGGGGTGGCGGCCATGGTGGGGCCGGTGCAGAAGCAGTTCTTTCCCAGTTCCGACCGTTCGGAGGTGCTGGTTTCGATCTGGCTGCCGGCAGGCTCGGCCATCGGGCGCACCGACGAAGTGGCGCGGCGCATCGAGGCGATCCTCGCGCCCTTGCCGGAGGTGCGTTCGTTGTCGACCTACGTCGGGCGCGGGGCGCCGCGCTTCTTCATCTCGGCCAACCCCGAGGAGCCCGATCCGGCTTTTGCCAAGATCGTGGCCGTGACGCAGGGGGTGGAGGCGCGCGAGAAAGTGATCGCGCTGCTCGAGGCGCACCGGCAGGCAGGGGAATTCGCCGAGGCGCGCATCCGGGTCCATCGTCTGCTCTATGGGCCGCCGGTGCCCTGGCCGGTGGCTTTTCGCGTGGTGGGGCCGGATCTCGAGGAGTTGCGCCGTCTGGGTGAGGAAGTGCGCGCGGTGATGGCATCCCATCCCCACGTGCGCGATGCACACCTCGAATGGAACGAACGCGCGCCCGTGCTGATGCTGGAGGCCCCGGCCGAGCGCCTGCGGGCCATGGGGCTGACGCCGCGGGAGGTGGCGCGGCAGTTGCAGTTCGCACTCGACGGCATTCCCGTGACCGAAGTGCGGCGCGACATCCGTACCGTGACCTTGCTCGCGCGCGGCGAGGCGGCGGTGCGCGACCTGGCGCGGCTCGAGAGCCTCGAGTTGCGCACCCTCGATGGGGCTCGGGTACCGCTGGGGCAGGTGGGTCGCCTCGTGATACGGCACGAGGAGGTGCGCTACAAGCGCCTCGATCGGGAGCGATTCGTTGCGGTGCAGGGCGAGATCGAGGGCGCGCAGGCGGTGGACGTGACCGAGGCGCTGTGGAGCGCGCTCGCTCCCTTGCGGGCGAGCTTGCCGCCGGGCTACCGCATCGAGATCGGCGGCACGGTGGAGCAGTCGCGCAAGGCCGACGCCTCGATCCAGAAATTGCAGCCGGTGATGGTGGCAGTGATGCTGATCCTCATCATGCTGCAGATGCGTGAATTCGCCGGCACCTTCATGACCGTGGCCACGGCGCCCCTGGGGGTGATCGGGGCAGCCGTGGCGCTGCTCGTCTTCGACCAGCCCTTCGGTTTCGTCGCCCTGCTCGGTCTCATCGGCCTGGCGGGGATCCTGATGCGCAACACGCTCATCCTCACCCAGCAGGTGCGCGACAATCTCGAGGCCGGAATGACGGCGCTCGAGGCGGTGGTGGAGGCGGCGGTGCGGCGCACCCGGCCGGTGCTGCTCACGGCCCTTGCAGCGGTGCTCGCCTTCGTGCCGCTGGCGACCGATACTTTCTGGGGGCCGCTCGCCTACGTGCTGATCGGCGGCGTGATGGGGGGGACGCTCATCACCTTGTGTTTCGTGCCGGCGCTCTATGCGCTATGGTACCGTCTGCCGCAGCGCAAAATGGGCTAGAATCAAAAAATCGTTCCATTTTCCGGTCGTAGGGGGCATGAGTATGGATTTCGAGCAGGCACGATTCAACATGGTGGAGCAGCAGGTACGCACCTGGGAGGTGTTCGATCAGCGGGTGCTGGATGCGCTGATGACGGTGCGGCGCGAGCAGTTCGTGCCGGAACCCTACCGGACGTTGGCGTTTGCCGAGGTGGAGATCCCGCTGGGATTCGGCGAGCGCATGCTGCGGCCGGTGATCGAAGGCAAGGTGCTGCAGGCGGTGCAGCTGCAGAAAAGCGAGGTCGCGCTCGAGATCGGTGCGGGTTCGGGCTATTTCGCCGCCTGCCTCGCCCATCTGGGGCAATGGGTGCACAGCGTCGAGATCGTGCCGGAACTCGCCACGCGCGCCCAGGCGAACCTCGAGGCCGAGGGCTTCGACAACGTCGAAGTAATCACCGGTGACGGCCTCGAGGCGCTGGCGGCGCCGGGCCCCTTCGACGTGATCGTGCTCTCGGGCGGAGTGGCGGAGGTGCCGCGTTTCCTGCTCGATGCCCTCAAGGCCGGCGGACGGCTCTTCGCCTTCGTCGGTGACGAGCATCTCATGCACGGCCGGCTCTATACCTGTTCCGAGCCGGGCAAGGTGCGCCACGAGGATTTGTTCGAGACGGTGGTACCCCGGCTGCGCGTGCCGCAGCCGGAGGCTCCTGCCGCCCTATTGGTATGAGTCGGATGAACGGACGGGAACGAACGCGCGGCTGCGGCTGCCTCACTCCGTGGCGTGTGGCCTTGGCCCTCGGTTTGGCGGTGGGACTGAGCGTCGGTGCCGGGGGGGCGCGTGCGGCCGATCTGCTCACGCTCTATCGGCAGGCGTTGCTGCAGGATCCCAGCTACGCGGCCGCGCGGGCGTCGATGATGGCCGGTCAGGAGCAGACGGTTCAGGGTCGGGCGCTGCTTTTGCCGAACGTGGCGCTCGATGCCAACGCTTTGCACAATCGCCTGGACGTCGGTGAGATCGACAAGAACTATGGCTCGCGCCAATGGACGGTGCGGCTCACTCAGCCGCTTTTTCGTCTGCAGAACTGGGCGGCAGCCAAGCAAGGGGAGTTGCGCACCAGCTTGAGCGATCTGCAATGGGCCGAGGCACAGCAGGAGGTGGCGTTGCGCTTGGCTCGAGCCTATTTCGACGTGGTTGCGGCCCAGGAGGCGGTGGATGCGGCAGCCGAGCTGCATCGTGCCTCCAGCGAGCAACTGGCATATGCCAAGAAGAGCTTCGAGGTGGGTACCGTCACCATCGTGGATGTACACGAGGCCCAGTCGCGCTTCGATCTGGCCGACGCGCAGCTGATCGCGGCACAGAACCAGTTCGATGTGGCGCAACAGGCCTTGGCGGCCATCGTGGTGGATCTACCGCAACGGTATGCCCGGCTGAGCCCGGATGCCACATTGTCCGGCCCCGAGCCGGCGCGGATGGAACCGTGGGTGGAGGCGGCGCAGCAGGACAATTTTCTGGTACAGCAGGCGATGGTGAGCCGCGAGATCGCCCAGCGCGAGGTCCAGCGGCGCCGTGCCGGACACCTTCCCAGTGTGGATCTGGTGGCGCAGCACGGCAAGTCGCGTGATCTCTCCCGTTTCCCGCCGTTGCACACCGAGACGGCGGAGTCGTCTCAGATCGGGGTACAGGTTACGGTGCCGCTCTATGCCGGCGGCGCCACCCAATCGCAGGTGCGCGAAGGGGCTGCGTTGCTCACCAGGGCCGATCGGGAGGAGGAGTATGCCAGGCGGCAGGCGGTGTTGAGTGCCCGGGAAGCTTTTCTCGGCCTGACGAGCGGTTTGGCGCGGGTGCGGGCACTGGAAGCTGCGCTGCAATCGTCTTTGTCGAACCTCGCGTCCACGCGCTTGGGCTACGAGGTGGGGGTGCGGATCAACGTCGATGTGTTGAATGCCATGGCGCAAGTGGCCGATGCCCGGACGCAGTTGTCGCGTGCGCGCTACGATACGCTGTTGTGGCAGCTTCGACTGAAGGCGGCGGTAGGCAGGCTCTCGGAGGAGGATCTGGCCGCGGTCAATGCGCTTCTGGTCGAGGAGTGACGGGCCCTCCGGCATCTCGTCGCGTGCGATTCCGTTCGCGCTCGAGCCAGGGGGTGAGCAGCTCGAGCGTGCGTTCGGTGGCGCCGCGATGCGCGGCAAGGAAAATGGCACCGTTGGCGATCACCGCGGCGCGCTCGTCGGGCTGTTCGATCCATCGCTGCGCGAGTTCGATCGCTTCCTGGGGGTTGCGTACCTGGGCGATGGCCTGAGCCGCCACGCCCTGGGCGACCACGTCGGCAAAATTCTCCGTGTGGGGGCCGACGATGGGCGGCGTGCCGGCGGCGAGCGCCTCCAGGGGATTCTGCCCGCCGTAGCGCTCCCAGCTGCCGCCGATGATGGCCACGTCGGCAAGCGCGTAATAGGCATAGAGTTCGCCCATGCTGTCGCCGAGCCAGACGTCGTCTTCGGGATGGGGCAAGGAGACGCTGCGGCGGCGATGGCGCAAACCATGGCGTTCGACGAGACGGGCGACTTCGTCGAACCGCTCGGGGTGCCGTGGCACGATCACCAGGAGCGGTGGCTCGTGGAAAAGGAAATCTTCCCGTTCGGCCCATTCCTGCCGTAACCCTTCCCAGGCGCGCAGGAAACGGGCTTCCTCGCCTTCGCGGCTACTGGCGAGCACGACGACGGGGCGGGGGCCGATGGCCTCGCGCCACGTCTGCGCCAGCGCGATCGCCGCCGGTTCGGGGCTCCAATCGAATTTGAGGTTGCCCGTGACGGCGATGCGGGAGAGGCCGAGCGCGCGCAAACGCTGCGCATCGGCCGCACTCTGCGCCCCGACCTGCACGAAGGCGTCCCACTCGAGCGGTAGTAGCCAGCGGAAACGGCGATAGCGGCGAAAGGAACGCTCCGACAGCCGGGCGTTGGCGAGCACGAGCGGCACGCCCTGTCGCTTGGCCTGCCGCAGCCAATTCGGCCAGATCTCGGTCTCCATCACGATCCCCAGCCGCGGGCGCGCGCCTTCGAGGAAACGGCGTACCCAACGGCTGTGATCATAAGGGGCATAGGCTTGCACGATGGCGGGATCGTGGGCCCAGAGCCGGTGGCCGGTCTCCAGGCCGGTGGGGGTCATGTGCGTGACGAGCAAGCGCAGCCGAGGGTAGCGGCGGCGCAGCGCCCGCACCAGGGGATGAGCCGCGCGCGTTTCGCCCACCGAGACGGCGTGGATCCAGAGGGTGTCGCGGCCGTCGTCGGGTAAGGCGACGTGCCCCAGGCGTTCGCGCCAGCGGCGCGACACGTCTGGTCGGTCGCGATGCCGCAGCCAATGCCGCAGCCGCAGCCACGGCCAGGCGAGCCGCCAGAGGGCATCGTAGATGTGATAACGTAGGGACACGGGCGACGTCGCAAAAAAGTGGGCAACGATGCTAGTTTAGCAAGTCCGGCGGCGATGCGCCCAAGTCGTGGAAAAGAAAGGGGGGAATGGCGCAGGATGGCGACTTATGCGATCGGGGACGTGCAGGGGTGTTACGCAGCACTGCAGCGTCTGCTCGAGGGGATTGGCTTTGCTCCACCGCACGACCGGTTGTGGCTGGTGGGCGATCTGGTCAATCGCGGACCGCAGTCGCTGGAAGTGCTGCGCTTCGTGCGTACGCTGTCGCCGGATTCGGTCGAGGTGGTGCTGGGTAACCACGATCTGTATCTCTTGATGCGGGCGGCGGGTTATCTCAAGCGCGCGCGAGACGACACCCTGGATGCGGTGCTCGCGGCGCCGGATCGCGACGAATTGCTCGAATGGTTGCGGACGCGGCCCTTGCTGGTGGTAGACGAGGATATTGGCTATGCGATGGCGCACGCCGGCGTGAGTCCGGTCTGGTCGCTGGCGCAGGCGGCGGCGTGTGCGCGCGAGGTGGAGAAGGCTTTGCGCGGCGATTCGGCGTGGTTGTTGCGGCTAAAGGGCGATCGGCCCACGCGCTGGCGCGACGATTTGGCCGGCCTCGATCGTCTGCGCTACATCGTGAACGCCTTCACGCGGATGCGCTTCGTGTCGCTGCGCCACGGGGCCCTGGAGCTGGAGGCGAAAGGGCCGCCGGAGCGGGCGCCCAAAGGCACGGTGCCGTGGTTCCGTTGGCCGCAGCGGGTGCCGCTGGGGGTGCAGGTGGTGTTCGGCCATTGGTCGGCACTGGGGTTTTACGCCGGCGATGGCGTGCTCTGCATCGATACGGGTTGCGTCTATGGAGGGTTGCTCACGGCGGTGCGGCTGGAGGATGGGGCGGTTTTCACCGTCTCGGGGAAGTGAGCCTCAGGCGCGAAAACGCTGCAGGAGCGCACCCAGGGTCTGTGTGAGCCGATCGAGCCGCTCGGCGGCTTCGCTGCCTTGACGTGCGAGGTCGGCGAGGGTTTCGGAGGCGCCGGCGACATGGGCGACTTCTTGGGCGATCTGACGATTGACGCTTGCCTGCTCACTCGTGCCTTCACGGATCGCTTGGGCTTGCGCGCCGATTTCGTCCATCGTGTGCTCGATCGCATCGATCGCGGCCAGGGCTTGGCGAGAAGAGGCGAGAGCCGTTTGGATCGATTCCCGTCCTTGGGCCATGTCGGCGACCATCCTGGTGACGTGGGATTCGACGCGTTGGATCGTGGCTCCGATCTCGCCCGTGGCCTGTGCCGTGCGCTCGGAGAGTTTTCGTACTTCGTCGGCGACCACGGCAAAGCCTCGGCCGTAGGCGCCGGCACGAGCCGCTTCGATCGCGGCGTTGAGGGCGAGCAGGTTGGTCTGTTCGGCGATGTCGCGGATGACCTCGACGATGCGCCCTACCGATTCCATTTCACCGTCGATGGTGTCGGCGTCTTCGGCGAGCGCTTCGAGCCGTTGCGCGAGCGTTTGGGTATCCTGGGTGTGGGAGCGCACCCGATGGGCGGCCTCACGGCTGCGGGCGACGCCATCGGCCACTGCCTCGGCTGCGTGCTGGGCATCGGAGGCGGATTGGTCCATGGCGGTGGAGAGCTCTTCGATGCCGGCGGCCATTTCTTGCGCCGATTGCGCTTGTTGTTCTGCGGCGGCGGCAATCCGTTGGGCGCGCTCACGTTCGGCGGCGACCGAGTCGGTCAACTGCCCGCTCGCCTGGGTGAGGGTGTGAACGAAGTCCCGTAGTTGGCTGCGCATGTCCTGCAGGGTCGCGATCAGGGTGCCGATCTCGTCGCGCCCCTCGTCGTCGAGATCCTGGCGCAGGTCGAGGGCGGCGACGGCGCGTGCGAAGTCGAGCGCAGTGCGCATGCCGTGGCGTAGGCGATGGGTGGAGAAGTAGGCGAGGATGAGGAGCAGTAGCGTCACGGCGCCGAACAGCAGCGCGATGACGAGGCGGCTTTGATCGGAGGCTTGGGCGCTGTGGTCGAAGTCGGCGCGGGTGGCGTCGCGTTCGAGATGGATCAATTCGTCGAGGGCGGCGTGGACGTCGTGCAGTTGCGTCTCGATCTGCCCGATGAGTCCGCGCTGGGATCGACCTAGACCAGCGAGGTCGTCGCCATAGAGTTCGATGGTCTGACGCGCCGTGTCTACGGCCTGATGAAAGCGCTGGGCGGCCTCTTCGAGGCGAGCGAACGCGGTGCGTTCGTCTTCGCGCATCGGCCGCTGCCCGAACGCTGCGAGGATGGCTTGGGCTTGATCCGAGGCGCGCTCGAGCTCCTGTGGATCGAAGGAGGAGATTTTCTGGCTCGCGTCGGCAAAGACGCGGTAGAGGAAACTCGCTTGCCGCTCGGCCAGGTGTTTGAGCTGGGCGAGGTCGACGAGGGGGGCGACTTGGCCGCTGTAGGCGCTGCGCATCGTGCCGGTCTGGGTGTCGATGGTCTGGTAGGCGAGCGCGATCACGATCGAAAAGAGTCCGATCGCGATCGCGACCATGATCCAGTAGCGTGCCTGCAGCGAAAGAGTGAGCGAACGGGAACGACGCGCCATCCTCGAGGGTTCCTCAGCGCGCGGCAAATACCGGCGTACCGTCGGCTCGTTCGATCACCAGCGTGGCCGAGCGCGGCCGGCCACCGCCCAGTTCGCGGAACTGCACATGTGGCCATTCGGAGAAGGCGGTGGGATGCGCTGCGAGGTAGGTTGCGAGATCTTGGCCCGCAGGGAGGGCGGGGGCGCGTGGATGGCCTTCGGCTTCGCCGGGATGCTGGACATTGACGAACATCGTGCGCCCGTCGTTGCTCCAGGTGAGCCCGGTAATCTCACAGCCCGAGGGGCCGACGAGGAAGCGGCGAATGAGCCCGGCGTCGGGGTCGGCGACCAGCATCTGGTTGTTGCCCATGCCTTGGTAGGGGCCGGCGTTGCTGTAGCTGCCGTCGGTGAGGATCCACAGGCGGCCGGCGGCGTCGAATCCCAGGCCGTCGGGGGAGTTGAAGAGGTTGTCTTTGGTGATCGCCGCCGAGCCGGCGCGCGCATCGCCTCGAGGATAAACGAGGGGGTTGCCGGCGAGCACGAAGAGATCCCAGGAAAATTCGTCCGCCGTCGGATCGCCGCCGTTTTCTTGCCAGCGCAAGATCTGACCCCAGAGGTTCTCGGCCCGGGGGTTGGCGGCGTCGACTTCGCTCGCCTTGCGCCGGTTGTTGTTGGTGAGCGTGACATAGACTTCCCGGCGATGAGGATGGATGGCGATCCATTCAGGACGATCCATTTTGGTCGCGCCGACGACATCCCCGGCCATTCGCGCATGGATGAGAACGTCGGCTTGCGTGGGCAAGCGCGCTTCGGCGGCGAGCAGCGGATTGCGTTCTTTGTCGAGCAGAATCCATTGGCCACGGAAACGTTGGCCGTCGGGCGTGGGGTCGGCAGTGAATCGGGCGACGTAGAGATCGCCCGAATCGAGCAGGTCGCGGTTGGCGGCAGGGTTGCCGGGGTCGTAGCGGCCATGGCTCACGAAGCGGTAGAGGTATTCGTAGCGTTCGTCGTCGCCCATGTAGACGACGACCCGCCCGTCGGGGGCGATCGTGACCGCGGCATTTTCGTGCTTGAATCGGCCGAGCGCGGTGCGTTTCTTCGGCGTACTTTGGGGGTCGAAGGGGTCGATCTCGACCACCCAGCCGAAGCGGTTGGGTTCGTTGGGTTCGCGCCGCAGGTCGAAGCGCTCGATCACTTCGTACCAGCGATAACCGTTGTCCTTGCCGATGCCGTAGCGTTGGTGCATCGGGTTGGTGCTGCCGCCACCGAAATAGTCGTTGAAGTTTTCTTCGCACGTGAGGTAGGTGCCCCAAGGGGTGAAGCCATTGGCGCAGTTGTTGAGCGTGCCGCGTACTTGGGTTCCCGTGGGGTCGGCCGAGGTGCGCAGGAGCGGATGACCCGCGGCCGGACCGGTGAGCACCATGGGCGTATCCCCAGTGATACGGCGGTTGTATTTCGAGGGAATGACAGGGCGCCAACCGCTTTGACCGTCGCGTTGCAGATGAACAATGGATACGCCATGCGCGTTGATCGCTTTCATCGCCTTTTCGCGCGTCCAAGGCTCGGTGTATTCCTTGCCGAAGAGGTATTCGTAGTTGGTGTATTCGTGGTTGAGTGCAAGAAGACCTTGGTCGTAGACATTGGGACCAAAGGGGAAGAAGTGCATGCCGTCGTGGTTGTCCCCGATCTGCCGGGCCTGCTCTTCGGCCGAGGCCGAGGCATCGGGTCGCCAGTAGGCGGAAAAATCGAGTAGGGGGTCGCCCCAGGGCAGGATGGCGCGCACCACGTAGCCGTCCATCACGGTGACGTAGTCGTGGCTGTGGGTGGGAATCGAGCGGGGGAAAGCAGCCAGTAACGACGAGACCGTGGTACCCGGATCGTCGAGCGAGCGGGCGAGTGCCGCGGCCGGCGAGGCGAAAAAGCTCAGGAGGGTTGCGCCGCCCGCGCCTTGGAGCAGGCGGCGGCGGACCTGATCGACGATCTCGGTAAAGGTGTGGTTTTCGGGGTCACGGGTTACGGAGTTGTCTTTCATCGCTTTCATGGGATCTGTCGGGGGGCGGTTCGATGGTGCAGAGTCTAGAGCGGCTGTGTGACGGTTTTATGGCGAAGGCAGGTCTTCCTCGATACGCTCGCGTACCCAGGCTTCGAGGGCTCGGGTGAGCGCTTTGCGGTCGGCTCCCTGGGTGGGTAGGGGCTCGGAGACATCGAGCCGGGCGCGCAGCCGAGGCTCTCGCACGATACGGACCAGTGATTGCATGAGCGTCATCTGCCCGTAGAAGGCTGCCGCGGTCGTGCGTCGGCCGTCGGCATCGTAGTAGCGAATCGCCACGGCTTGGACCGGGGCGCCGGCGTCGATCGCCGGTTGCAGCAGCGCCGCGTGAAAGGGGTGTAGCGACAGGCCGTCGGTGGTGGTGCCTTCGGGAAAGAGCGCGACGCTCTGCCCTTGCCGCAGATGCGATACGAGCTCACGCGCCAGCACGGCGGCGTGTCCCCGGCTGCCGCGCCGCAAGAAAATGGTTTCGTTGCGTGCCGCGAGCCAACCGATGATGGGCCAGCGGCGGACTTCGGCCTTGGCGATGAAGGCGGCGTCGGTCTGCGAGAGGACGACGAAGACGTCGATCCAGGAGACGTGGTTGAGGGCGAGCAAGGCGCCGCTGGCGAACTCGCCATGCCGCTCCACCTCGATGCCGCACAGGGCGACGAGGCGCCGCGACCAACGCTGCCGCAGACGGGCGCGGGTGGGGGCATCGGCGAAGGGAAAGCACAGGACGATGGTGGCTAGCCCAATGGCGAGATGAAGGGCGAGGCGGGCGAGCCGCAGCGCGCGGATCGGTCGGGGAACGGAGCGGAGCATGGTGGTCGTCGGTTCATGGGGGTGATCGGCGCATGGTAGCGGAAAACGGGCATGGCGAACGGGCCGTGGCGCGGCTGTATGGCGTCATCGTGCAAGGTTTGCGCCGACCTCACCCAGTGAGCGCGCACGACGGCTTTTCACGGTGCTCTGAGGGGAGTTACCGCCTGCATCCATGTCGCTCCCGTATAATCGCCATCTGCTCTGCAAGGCGATGAAGGAATCGGCGATGACGCGTATCGTGGTGTGCGGATCGATGGCTTACGACACGATCATGGTTTTTGAGGATCGATTTCGCGAGCACATCCTGCCCGATAAAATCCATATGATCAATGTGGCTTTTACCGTGCCACGGTTGCGGCGCGAATTCGGGGGCTGTGCCGGCAATATCGCCTATGGTCTGAAACAGTTGGGTTCCGAGCCGGTGATCGTTGCCACGGTGGGCGAGGATGTGCAGCCGTATTTCGCACGGCTGGAATCGCTCGGTATCTCGCGCGAAGGGATCGCCGTGCTGCCCGGGGAATTTACTGCCCAGGCGTTCATCACCACCGACCTCGACGACAACCAGATCACCGCTTTTCACCCGGGCGCGATGGCTTTATCGCATCGCAATCCGGTGGCGGGGCGTTTGGCCGGGCAGTGGGCCATCGTTGCGCCCGATGGCCTGGAGGGGATGCTCGCGCATTGTGCGGCGCTCGCCGAGGCCGGGATTCCTTTCGTCTTCGATCCTGGGCAGGCCTTGCCCCTCTTCTCGGGCAAACAGTTGTTGCAGTGCCTGGAACCAGCGCGGGTTTGTGCCGTCAATGATTACGAGGCGCAGTTGCTGGAAGAGCGTACGGGATTGTCGCTGGTGGCACTGGCTTCGCGGGTCGAGGCGTTCGTCGTGACGCGGGGGGCGCAGGGCGCCTGGGTCTTCGTCGAGGGGGAGCGTTTCGAGGTACCGCCGGTTCGCCCCGAGGCGGTGGTGGATCCCACCGGCTGCGGCGACGCCTTCCGCGCGGGACTGCTCCATGCGATCGCTTCGGGTAGTGATTGGATCCGGGCGGTGCGCCTGGGCGCCGTGCTCGGGGCGATCAAGGTCGCCTCACGCGGGGCGCAGAATTACACCTTGCGCCGTGAGGAGTTGGTGCGGCGCTATGAAGAAACCTACCAGGAGAATTGGCCATGGTCGTGAAGAAAGGGATGGTATTGATGGTGGTGGCGGCTCTGGGCGTGGCGGGATGTGCCTCGGGCCTTGGGGGCGGCACCTATGGTCGGACCGAGGCGCGCCGGGCGATGAGCGTACAGTACGGCGTGGTCGAATCGGTGCGGCCGGTGCAGCTCGAAGGCACGAAGTCGCCGCTGGGCGCAGGGGCCGGGGCGGTGGTCGGCGGGGTGGCCGGAAGTGGCGTCGGCGGCGGCCGTGGTCAGATCGTCGGGGCGACCGTGGGTGCCGTGGCCGGGGGCCTCGCGGGTGCGGCGCTGGAAGAGGTGGCGACGCGCAGGCCGGGCGTGGAAGTGACGGTTCGGCTGGATAACGGCCGCGTGATTGCAGTGGTTCAGGAAGACGAGGGTGAAGGGTTCCGCCTGGGTGAGCGCGTGCGCGTGCTCAGCGATGGAGGAACGATGCGGGTGGCACGCTGAGAAATGCACGGGGCTGCGAATGGCCCTCATGTGCGCGCGTGCGGGGGCGGGGTGTTCGCAGCGCTGGGTGCGAGATCACGCACGCAACCGGCGGGCATCCACGCCGTGAAGCGCGCCGCGATGCAGTCCCGTGGCAGAACTGATTCGCGGCGGCTTTCAACCTTGGATCAGTTTGAGTTCGTAGCCGACGATGCCGGCTTCGAAGGTCTCCAGCGCGAGGGTGCGCTCGATCCGTTCGTTCGGGGGGAAGTAGGGTTTTTCGGCTCCCCATTCCGAGGGGAGGATGTGTCGACGCACGAGTACTCGGCCGGTCGCGTCTTTCAGGGTGAGTTCCAGGGTGGGCCAGGGCGTGGGATGGGACGCCCGGTTTCGCAGCGTGAAGCCGAGGGTCCAGCGGCCCGGGGCTGATTCGCGGATCAGTTCCGAGTGTTCGATGACGAGTGTTCGAGTGTCGAGGGGGGGGGTGACGGTGCACCCCAGTTCTTGGCAGACGCGCTCCCAGTAGGCGAAGGTCAGGGGAAAGCGTTGGATCCATTCTTGGCGCCAGAGGTAGGCAACCTGCCCTAGTGCCAAGAGCAGGAGCAGGAGCGTGGCGAACACGGCAAGGGGGGAGACGTGCCGTGATTCTCGTTCGAAGGGGAAGGTGGTGGGCACGAGTGGCGGTTCGCGCAGGAGGGGCTCGTCCGAAAACGTGTGATCTTCCCGCGTTGCCCTTGCGGCATCGTTGGCCTTGGGGGTGATTTCGTCACGCGACTGTTGGGGCGCCGAAGGCTGCCCGAGCGCCGGCTCCGCCCTCGTGGGGCTGAACACGGTCGGCCGATCGAGTTCGGGCAGAGAGAGGTCGGGTGTGGGGGGCGCCGGGGTATGTAGCAAGCGATCGAAATCGAGCCGCTGAGAGGATCCTTCCGCAGCAGAGGCCGCATCGGGCACGTCGAGCGCGTGCTTCTTGGTGTCGAAGGGTTCGAAACAGTGACCGCAGCGCGCCCAGCCTTGGGCTCGTTCGAGCTTGGCCGGATCGATCCGGAAGACCGTTCGGCAGTGGGGGCAGCGGACACGGAGGAGGGACGTCATACGGGACGGATGCCTTCGAGACGGATCCAGCCTTCGTCTTCGTCGCCCAGACTGAGGGCGATCCAGGGAGCGTAGGCGGACACGACTTCCCGGGCCTGTTCCAGGAGGATGCCAGACAGGGCGAGTTCCCCGCCGGGGCGGACGGCCCGGGCGATGATCGGCGCAAGGACACACAGCGGTTTGGTGAGGATGTTGGCCACGACCCGGTCGAAGGGGCCGGGCGGCAGATCACGCGCGTGGTACAACTCCAGCGCAACGCCGTTGCGTTCGGCATTGTAGCGGGCGGCCTCGAGCGCCTTGTCGTCGATGTCGACGCCGACCACCCGCGCCGCGCCCAGTTTGGCCGCGGCGATGGCGAGGATGCCGGAGCCGCAGCCATAGTCGAGCACCGTGTCGCCCGGGCGCACGTGGTCGAGCAGCCAGCGCAGGCACAGGCGGGTGGTCGGGTGGGAGCCGGTGCCGAAAGCGAGCCCGGGGTCGAGGGTGAGGGTGATGGCCGAGGGATCGGGCGGTTCGTGCCAAGAGGGAACGATCCACAGCCGCCCGTCGATGGAGATGGGATCGAATTGGCTCTGGGTGAGCCGTACCCAGTCGGCGTCGGCGAGCAATTCCACCTGGGGGTCGGGTAGCTCGGAGAGCCCGATGCCGATGCTGCGTGCGGCGGCGGCGAGGCCGGCGCGCCAGTCGGTGTCGATCTCGAAGAGCGCGAGTATCACCGAGCGATCCCACAGCCGTTCGGGGTGGAGCCCCGGTTCGCCGAACTGCGGGCGTTCCTCTGGCGTGCCGGCGTCCGCGTCTTCGATCCCGACCGAGATCGCTCCATGGGTGAGCAAGGCTTCCGAGAGCCGCTCGGCGAGCTCGGCGGGGGCGACGAGCCGGAGGTTACACCAGCGTGGCCGCTCCTGAGGGGTCATCGGCTGCGCTCCAGTGCCGTACGCCGCGCTTCGAGCCATTGCTCGAGGTAGTGGATGGAGAGGCCGCCTTCGTGGAAGGGGCCATCGTTCATCAGTTCGAAGTGCAGCGCGGCGTTGGTGTGGATGCCGTCGATGACCAGCTCCTGCAGGGCGCCGCGCATCTTGGCGATGGCCGCTTCACGGGTGTCGGCGTGCGCAATCAGCTTGCCGATGAGGGAGTCGTAGTGCGACGGGACGCGATAGCCGGTATAGACGTGCGAATCGACCCGCACGCCCGGGCCGCCCGGTGGATGCCAGTGGGTGATGAGCCCGGGGCTGGGGGTGAATCTGTAGGGGTCTTCGGCGTTGATGCGGCATTCGATGGCGTGGCCGTGCAGGGTGATGTCTTTCTGGCGGAACCAGAGTTTTTCGCCGGCGGCCACCCGGATCTGCGCCTGCACCAGGTCGATGCCGGTGATCATCTCGGTGACGGGGTGCTCGACCTGGATGCGGGTGTTCATCTCGATGAAGTAGAACTCGCCGTTCTCGTAAAGGAATTCGAAGGTGCCGGCTCCGCGGTAACCAATGCGTCGACAGGCTTCGACGCAGCGCTCGCCGAGGGTGGCGATCTTCTTGCGCTCGATCCCGGGCGCGGGCGCTTCTTCGAGGATTTTCTGGTGGCGGCGCTGCATGGAGCAGTCGCGCTCGCCCAGCCAAACGGCGTGACCGTATTCGTCGGCGAGTACCTGAATCTCGATGTGGCGCGGGCGTTCGAGGTATTTCTCGAGATAGACGGTGGGATTGCCGAAAGCTGCTTGCGCTTCGGTGCGCGTCATGGCCACGGCGTTGAGGAGCGCCGCTTCGGTGTGTACCACGCGCATGCCGCGTCCGCCGCCGCCGCCGGCCGCTTTGATGATGACGGGGTAACCGACGCGCCGTGCGAGCGCAAGGATGGTATCGGGGTCTTCCGGGAGCGCCCCATCGGAGCCGGGCACACAGGGCACGCCGGCTTCTTTCATCGCCGCCTTGGCGCTCACCTTGTCGCCCATGAGGCGGATGGTCTCGGGCCGGGGGCCGATGAAGACGAATCCGGAGGCTTCGACCCGTTGGGCGAAGTCGGCGTTCTCCGAGAGAAAACCGTAGCCAGGGTGGATCGCTTCGGCGTCGGTGACTTCGGCCGCGGCGATGATGGCCGGAATGTTGAGATAGCTTTGGCTCGAGGAGGCCGGGCCGATGCAGACGGATTCGTCGGCGAGCAGCACGTTCTTGGCTTCGCGGTCGGCCTCGGAGTGCACGGCCACGGTGCGGATCCCTAGCTCGCGGCAGGCGCGCAGGATGCGCAGCGCGATCTCGCCACGGTTGGCGATCAGCACTTTCTTGAAAGGGGGGGCTTGCATCGGGGCGAGCTCCTTCAGGAGATCACGAAGAGCGGCTGACCATATTCGACGGGCTCACCGTTTTCCACCAGGATGGCGGTGACGGTCCCGGCTACGTCGGATTCGATCTCGTTCATGAGTTTCATCGCTTCGATGATGCACAGCCGGTCGCCCGGCTTGACCTTGCTGCCCACCTCGACGAAGGGTGCCGCGGTAGGAGAGGGGGCGCGGTAGAAAGTTCCGACCATGGGGGATTTGACGATGTGCCCCGCGGGGAGTGTCGATTCGGCAGAAGGGGCCGGCTCGGTGGGGGCGGCGACGGCCTGCGGGGCCACTGGTACAGGGGAGGCGACGACCGTAGGGCCGGCAGGCGCGGGCATGGTGAAATTGGTGGGCGGATGCTTGGCGATGCGTACCTTTTCTTCGCCTTCGGTGATTTCGAGTTCGGCAATGCCCGATTCTTGTACGAGGTCGATGAGTTTCTTGATTTTGCGCAGGTCCATGGAGTTTCCGCGTCGAAGAGGTTGAGGGATCAATTGGAGGGGATCAAGGCACGCAGGGCGTATTCGAGCGCCGCTTCGTAACCGTACGCGCCCAGGCCGCAGATGACGCCAACGGCCCGATCGGAAAGGTAGGAGTGGTGTCTGAAGGGTTCCCGTGCGTGGATGTTGGAGAGGTGCACTTCGATGAATGGAATGCTCACGGCGGCGAGCGCATCGCGTAGCGCCACACTGGTGTGGGTGTAGGCGCCGGGGTTGATGAGGATGAAGTCTACGCCTTCTTCCATGGCCGCCTGGATGCGATCGACGAGCTCGCCTTCGTGGTTGCTCTGGAAGGATTCGAGACGGACGCCGGCGGCTTGCGCCCGCGCTTCGAGCCGAGCGTGGATGTCGGAGAGCGTGGTGCGCCCATAGATTTCGGGCTCGCGCACGCCGAGCAGGTTGAGATTGGGGCCGTGAAGCACCAGGATGCGCAAAGCAGCGGGTTCACCGGCGTTGGCGGTGTGAGCGGCGTCGTCCATCGTGCCTGTCCTGGTTTTCGTGGTCGAAACCCGAAGTTTGCCGCAAATCGACGGCAAAATCTACCAGTAGGCACGAATGGGAAGATCAATCGGGGACGAGTGCGCCGTTGATGATGCGTACCCGCTGACCTTTGCTCACGCTGGGCGGCGTCTCGGTGCGCACCGAGCGATATGTCCCGTCGTCCATGCGCACGACGACTTCGTATTCTTCATCGGCACGGAGACGGCGTTCGATCTCGCGACCCGCGAGGGCTCCACCGACCACGCCGACGACGGTGGCGGCGGTCTTGCCGGAACCAGAGCCGATTTGGCTGCCGAGTAGGCCGCCAGCCACTCCGCCACCGATTGCGCCGAGCACTCCGGGGGAGTCCCGTTTGATGATGTGGATGGAGTCGACCACGCCGCACTCGGAGCAGACGGGCTGGGCATGCACCCAAGGGGTGAGCATGAGCAGGACCAGTGTGGTGAGCAGGGTGCGCAAGATTTTCATGATTTTGCTCCGATCAGGGAAAGATCGATTTTCATCTTAGCACCGATCGCGGGCGAATGCGTTGGCAGGAGGCGACTCGTGGACTACTGCGCGGTGCGGCTCCAGCGCTCGAGCGTGGCGTGGGTCACGGGGCCGACATGGGAGGCGATTCTTTCGTTCCGGGGGCCGATCACGAGGGTGAAAGGCAGGGCGCGGTGGGGGTTGCCGAGTTCCGCAGTGAGATCGAGGAGCGTCGGTGGGGCGAGCAGTATGGGGTAGGGCAGCGGGGTGTGGGCGAGAAAGCGTCGGAGGGCGGTTTCTTCGTCGAGGGCGACGCCCAGGAACTGGATTTCAGGCCAGGTGCGGCTGGCAGCGGCGAGCAGCGGCAGCTCGGTACGGCAGGGGGGGCACCAGGTGGCCCAGAAATTGATCACGCGCACGCCTTCTGGCCAGTGTTCGGCGATACGTCGGGGCGGCCCTTCGGGGTCTCGCAATTCGGTCTGAAGCAGGCGCGTGAGCGCGGCGTCTGCCGCCGGGTTGCTCCGGGGTCGAGTGAGCCACCAGAGCGTTCCGCCCAGACCCAGCGCCGCCACCGCGGCGAGCATGCCTCGGCGCCAGCGGGAGGGAGAGGGTTCGTCGTCCCTGGAACAGGGCATGGTCATGAAGCGGCAGGGGTGAGCGAGCCAGGAGGTTCGAGCAGGGCGAGCACGGCGGGTAGCCTCGCCCGGTGTTCGCTGCGCTTGAGGTTACGCTCGCTCGCCAGAGGCCATACGCGCAGGCTCACCGGGACGCCGTGCCAGTCGAACTCGAAGATCGTCTCGGGTTCTTTGGCGCCACCGGCGCGCGGGGTATGGACGTCGAAACGCAGCCAGGGGTGGTTGAGCAGGAAGATCTCGACCTCCTTGGCGCTCTCGGCGTAGAGGTCGATGTCGACGACCGACAACGGCCCGGCGGTGCCCTCGAGGACGTGGCCCACGAGGTAAGTGCTCCAGGGCTCGAGCCAGCGCATCACCTCCACGGCGGTCTGGCGCATGCGCTCGAGCCGCTCGGCGTCGTCCTCGTCCTGGTATTCGGCGGCGCGGCGCGCGAGCGCGGCTTCGATCGCTTCGTTGGTCGGCAGCATGGTGCGCGGCGACAACCCGAGCTGCTTGACGGCCTTGCGCTTGGCGAGCGCATAGTCGCGAATGCCTTCGTCGTAGATGAGCCGCGCGGCGAGCTCGGCGATCTCTTCGCGGGCGTCGAGCGATTCGAAGGTACGATTGGTGGGCATCGGGTGTTCCACGGGTTGTGCGGGATCGTGGGGCATTTTACCATCGACGTTTTTCCGAGCAGGATGAAACGAGCGATGCGTATCCATGTGTTGGGGATCGGAGGCACCTTCATGGGCAGCCTCGCGCTTTTGGCGCGGCAGGCCGGGCACGAGGTCAGTGGCTGTGATGCGAACGTGTATCCGCCCATGTCCGAGCTGCTCGAGGCCGAGGGGATCGATTGGATCGAGGGATACGAGGCGGGGCAGGCGAATCTGCCCGTGGAGGTGTTCGTGGTGGGCAATGCCATCTCGCGGGGCAATCCTCTGCTCGAGGAGATCCTCGACCGGGGTCTGCCCTACGTCTCCGGGCCGCAGTGGCTGGCCGAGCAGATTTTGCCTGGGCGCTGGACGCTGGCGGTGGCAGGAACGCACGGCAAGACGACCACGAGTTCGATGCTCGCTTGGATCCTCGAGGCGAACGGGCTCGCGCCGGGTTTTCTCATCGGGGGAGTGCCGGGAAATTTCGCGCGTTCGTCGCAGCTGGGGGCGGGGCCGTTTTTCGTGATCGAGGCCGACGAGTACGACACGGCCTTCTGCGACAAGCGGGCGAAGTTCGTGCACTATCGGCCGCGCACGGCGATTCTCAACAACCTGGAGTTCGATCACGCGGACATCTACCCCGATCTGGCGGCGATCGAGACGCAATTCCATCATCTGGTCCGCACGATGCCGCGCTCGGGGCGCATCGTGGCGCTCGCCGGCGAACCGGCACTCGAACGGGTGCTCGACCGCGGCTGCTGGTCGCAGGTGGAGCGCTTCGGCCCGACGCCGGGCGCGGAGGCGGAATGGACGGTGGCGGTCGCGGAAGACGGCGCTTCGGCCGAGTTTTTCTGCGAGGGGCGCCCGCTGGGCGGAATCACGCTGCCGGTACCGGGGCGGCACAACGCGCTCGATGCGCTCGCGGCGCTCGCCGCGGCGCGCCACGTCGGGGTGCGCCCGCAGGATGGGCTCGCGGCACTGGCCGAATTCCGCGGCGTGCGTCGGCGGCTGGAGCAGCGCGGGGTCGTGGCAGGCGTGGCGGTCTATGATGATTTCGCCCATCATCCCACGGCGATCCGCGAGACGATCGCCGCGCTGCGTCCGCGCGTGTCGGGGCGTTTGCTCGCGGTGTTCGAGCCGCGCTCGAACACGATGAAACTGGGCGTGATGCGCGCGGCTTTGCCCGAGGCGCTCGCCGGCGCGGATCTCGTGCACTGCTACGCCAAAGGGTTGAGCTGGGACGCCCGCGAGACCCTGGCGCCACTCGGCGAACGGGTGACGGTGGGTGAGGAGATCGAGGCGTTCGTGGCCGGGATCGTGGCGCAGGCGCGCCCGGGCGATGCCATCCTCGTGATGAGCAACGGTGGATTCGAGGGCATCCACGAGCGGCTGCTCACGGCGCTCGCCGCGCGCGAGGGAGCATCATGAGCGAAGAGGCGATGGTCCCTGCATGGTGGGAAGAATCCTGCGCGGCGCTCGTGACCCTTGATGATCGGCTCGAGCCTTTGATCCTGCAGGCGAGGCCGCCGGCCGTGACGCCCTCGGGCGACGCGTTCGCCACGCTCGCCCGGGCGATCGTCGGGCAGCAGCTGTCGGTGAAAGCAGCGCGTCGGGTATGGGAACGATTGGAGGAGGGTTTGGGATCGGTCTCGCCGCAGACCGTGCTCCAGGCGGGGGCGGCGCGCCTGCGTGAAGCGGGTCTATCCGGCGCCAAGGCGTCCTGGCTCGTCGACCTGGCGGAGCATTTTGCCGTCGGGCGGCTCGATCCCCGGTGCTGGCAGGAGATGGACGACGAGGCGATCGTGCGCACACTGATCGCCGTGCGCGGGATAGGGCGGTGGACGGCGGAGATGTTCCTCATTTTCCACTTGTGGCGGCCGGACGTGTGGCCCATCGATGACCTGGGGCTGCGCCGGGCGCTCGTGCGCCATGCGGGTCTGCCGGAGAAATCTCCGCGGCGGGTGTGGCTCGAAGCCGGCGAGCGCTGGCGCCCATGGCGAACGGCGGCGACGTGGATCCTCTGGCGCAGCCTGGAGGCGTCGCCGGTGATCTATTGAACCTTGATCAGCTGTTCGACAGCAATTCTTAACACTTTATTTTCTCAAGTTTTTTCTCCTGCCGCCGTAAACACTCCGGTCCAGATCGACGGTAGGGAATCCATGAAAATCTCGTCCTCTCAGCTGATGCTGCAGGCGCAGTCCTCATCCTTGCAGCGTCAGGAAGTGGCAGTGCGTTTGTCGTGGCGCGACCGTCCTGGGCCGCAAGAAGGGGGGACGAGGACGGCGTCGCCCGCGCCCGCGTCGCCCTCGGCAACGGCGCAGTCGACCCAGCTCGCACCGACGGACGAAGAGGCACGCACGCTCACCCCGGGTTTGCAGCTGTTGAAACGGCTGCTCGAGCGGGTCTTGGGGCGGTCGATCGATCTAGTCGATCTTCGCCAAATCGAGACGCCGGAGGCGACGGCGGTGCCGAAGCAGGCACCTGCGCAGTTGCCGGGGGAATCGAGCGCGGCTGCGGCGGCCGGCGGTTTGGGCGGGACGCTGACGGTGCGTACCCTGGCGGTGGAGCACCTGTCTTTTTCGGCGAGCGGTCGCGTGCAGACGACCGACGGGCGCAGCATCGAGTTTTCGCTGGGTTTTGCACTCACGCGCGCCACCGCATCCGAAGTGCAGGCGGTGTTCGGGTCGGCAGTGCAGGATCCGTTGGTGCTCGATTTTGCCGGCACGGGGGCGGAATTGCGCGACATCGGTTTTCGCTTCGACCTACGCGGTGACGGTTCTGAGACGACGCTGCCGCTACCGACGGTTGGCAAGGGATTCCTCGTGTTCGACCGCAACGGCAATGGCCGCGTCGATGACGGGCGGGAACTCTTCGGTCCGAGCACCGGCGACGGCTTCGGCGAACTCGCGGCGCTCGATGCCGACGGTAACGGCTGGATCGACGAGAACGACCCGGCGTGGTCGCAGCTCTACGTGTGGCATCCGTATCGCCGCGACGTCTTGATCGCGCTGCCGGAGGCCGACGTCGGGGCGATCGGCCTGGCGCGGGCGGCAACGCCCCTGACGGTGACCGACGAGGGCGGGCAGGCCCTGGGAGCGCTGCGCAGCACCGGGATCTATCTGCGCGAGTCGGGCAGCGTCGGCACCATCTCGCACCTCGACGTGAAAGCCTGAATCAGGGGCCGTTCTTGGGTGGCGCCTTGGGCTCGGCGCCTTGCCGATCGAGCCGGCGGGCTTCTTCTTCGGGAATGTACTCGAAGACGCGCACGACCTTGCGCACGCCGCTGGTGGTGCGGGCGATCTGGGCGGCGGCGTCGGCTTCGCGCCGCGTCACCAACCCCATGAGATAGACGACGCCGTTCTCGGTGACCACTTTGACGTGATTGGGGGCAAAGGCGCCTTTGCTCTGGTTGACGAAGCGGGCCTTGACCTGTGCCGTGATGTTGGCGTCGTTCATGCGTGAGCCGAGCGAGCTGGGGCTGGCGATCTGGATTTCGTTGACCACGTCGCGCACGTTCTCTGTTTCACGCGCGAGCCGTTCGGCCAGTGCCCGGTCTTCCTCGCGCGGGGCTTCGCCAGTGAGCAGCACGATGCGGTTATAGGAGGTGACGTCGATGTGGACGCGATCACCCAGCTGCCGGGCGATTTTGTCGCTGACCTTCCATTCGATTCCTTCGTCGTCGACGATCGCGCCGGTGGTGCGGCGGTCGGAGGCCACCGACGCGGTGACGGCGGCGCCGCCCGCCATGAGGGGAAAACAGCCGGAAAGCGGCAGGATCGTCGCGACGGCGAGCACGAGCAAGGCAAGGGTGGAGCGTCGTAGGGACGTGCGGGTCATGCGAAGTCTCCGAGAAGGACGGCGTCGAGGGCTTCGACGAGAAGATCGAGGGTGAAGAGCATGAGTTCCCCGTGGCGCGACGGCGGAAGTTCGGGCAGTTCCACGGGGACGTCGCCGCCGGCGAGCCCGTCGAACCATGTACCGTCGACGTCGGTACCGAGCGCGACCAGCGCGATCCCGTTTTCGTGGGCGGCGCTGCGTAGCGCCGTGGCGGTCGGACTCGGGCGGGCGAAGAGCAGCACGAGCGCATCGCCCGGCTGTGCCAGCGCCGTGAACGGACGCAGCGCCGCTTCTCCTTCGCCTTCGAGGCGCAGCGCCGCCACCGGCGGGCGCTCGCGATCGAGCCCATGCCACAGGCGATGGAGAAACAGCTCGGCGAGCGCCCGTTCCGGACCACCCGCCCAGACGAGAATGCGACCGCTCTGCAGCAGGCTTTGGGCCAAGATCTCGGCGGCCGCCGCGCACGGGGCGGCGAGCGCCGGGGCCGTCTCCTGCAAGAGGGCGGACTGGAAGAGGAAAGGCTCGGTGAGGTGTTCGATGAGATCCATCGATTTAGTCTAACATGAGGCATCGCTCACCAGGTTGCGCCGAGATCGAACGCCCCTTGGATCCATTGGGGAACCTGGGCCTCGCCGTCGAAGGCGAGCACGTCGAAGCGGCAGGGGCAGGCTGCATGGCGCCGCCCCACGGGACCGTTGAGCCAGTAGCGGGCGGCAGCGAGGATGCGCCGCTGCTTGGTGGGGGTGACGCTCTCGGCGGCGCTGCCGAAGTGATTGCGCCGGCGGTGGCGGACTTCGAAGAAAACGAGCGTGCCTTCGTGTAGCCCAATGAGGTCGATCTCGCCGCGGCGGCTAGCGGCGTTGCGTGCGAGCAGACGCACGCCCTGGCGTTCGAGCCAGGCGGCGGCGAGCGCCTCGTACTCGGTGCCGACGATGCGGGCGCTTGTGGCGGCGAGGGAGTTTGGCGCAGAATCGGGTTTTTGCGTCATGGGCGGAGGCGATGGATCCGGAAGGAATGGCGGAAGGCGTATGGCGCCGGGCCGAACCGGCCCTCTATGTGGTGGCCACCCCCTTGGGGAATCTGGCCGACCTGAGCCCGCGCGCCCGCGCGGTGCTCGCCGGGGTCGATTGTATCGCGGCCGAGGACACGCGCCACAGCCAGAGATTGCTCGATGCCTGGGGCATCCGCACGCCGATGATGCCGGCGCACGAGCACAACGAGCAGGCCGCCGCGCAGGCGATCGTGGCGCGACTGGCGCGCGGCGAGCACATGGCGCTGATTTCCGATGCGGGCACGCCCGGCATCTGCGATCCAGGCGCGCGCATCGTCGCCGCCGTTCGCGCGGCCGGATTCCCGGTGGTGCCGGTGCCGGGGCCCAGCGCCGTGACCGCGGCGCTATCGGTGGCGGGATTCGTCGAACCGGGGTTTCGCTTCCTCGGATTTTTGCCACCGAAGCAGGCGGCGCGGCGTAAACTCCTGGCTTCACTCGCGGCCGAGGAAGTGCCGGTGGTGTGCTATGAAGCACCGCACCGCGTGTGCGAGAGCGTGGCCGACATGCTGGAGGTGCTGGGCGGGGCGCGCGAGCTCTTCCTCGCGCGCGAGCTCACCAAGCGCTTCGAGGAGACGGTGCGCTTGCCGCTCGCGCAGATGCTCGCTTGGCTCGAGGAGCGCGCCGAGCGTACGCGCGGTGAGTTCGTCCTTATCCTGGGGCCGGGCGATGCGCATGCCGTGCGCGAGGAAACGGGGCGGCGGGTGCTCGCGCGCCTGACCGGGGTCGGAGTGCCGTTCGGAGAGGCGGTGCGGCTGGCGGCGGAATTGACCGGCGCCTCCAAGAACCGGCTCTACGCCCAGGGGCTCGCCGCAGGGCAGGAAGAAGACGAATGAGGGTCTGTGAAGGAGAAGGAATGGATCGGATCGAATTATTGCGACCCGCCGATTGGCATCTGCACGTGAGGCAGGGCGCGGCGATGCGCGCGGTGGTGCCGGCGAGCGCGGCAGTCTTCGCCCAGGCGCTTATCATGCCCAACCTCAAGCCGCCGGTGACGACGACCGCGGCGGCGCTCGCCTATCGCGAGGACATCCTGGCGGCGGCGCGCGCGGCCGGGGGAAGGGCGGCCGACTTCGTGCCGTGGATGACGCTCTATCTCACCGAGGCGATGCCGCCGCAGGAGATCGACCGCGCCGCCGCGAGCGGTGTCGTGCTCGCGGCCAAGCTCTATCCGGCCGGGGCGACCACGAACTCCGATGCGGGCGTGCGCCACCTCGAACGGATCCATCCCGTGCTCGAGCGGATGCAGGAACGCGGCCTGGTGCTGTGCGTGCATGGCGAAGTGGTCGATCCCGAGGTGGATATCTTCGATCGCGAGGCGGTGTTCGTCGAGCGGGTGCTCGCGCCGCTGGTGGCGCGTTTCCCCGGC
This sequence comes from Tepidiphilus olei, assembly GCF_006980705.1. Taxonomy (GTDB): domain Bacteria; phylum Pseudomonadota; class Gammaproteobacteria; order Burkholderiales; family Rhodocyclaceae; genus Tepidiphilus; species Tepidiphilus olei. Next base: position 145,919 of record NZ_SBHO01000001.1, read on the forward strand.
TTGAAAATCGTACTGGAGCACGTGACGACCGCCGAAGGCGTGGCCTTCGTGCGCGAGGCGCCGGACACGGTGGCCGCCACCCTCACCGCGCATCATCTGCGCTACGAGCGCAATGCCATGCTCGCCGGCGGCATCCGGCCGCATTTCTACTGCCTGCCGATCCTCAAGCGCGAGCGCCACCGCCGGGCCCTGGTGGAAGCGGCTACGAGCGGTTCGCCGAAATTTTTCCTTGGCACCGACTCGGCGCCGCACCCGCGCGGAGCGAAGGAATCGGCCTGCGGCTGCGCCGGCTGCTACACCGCGCCGCTCGCGCTGCCGCTCTACGCCGAGGTGTTCGAGGCGGCCGGCGCCCTGGATCGACTCGAAGGGTTCGCCTCGCGCTTCGGTGCGCGGTTCTACGGCGTGCCGGAGCCTACCGAGCGCATCGCCTTGGTGCGCCGGCCGTGGGCGGTGCCGGCAGCAGTGCCCTTGGGCGAGGCTGAGGAGGTGGTGCCCCTGCGCGCCGGCGAGACGATGGGCTGGATGGTGGAATGAGGAGAGGGTGATGCGCTGGAGGAGAGGGGCGATCGTGGCGCTATGCGCCTTGGGCTTGGCTGCTTGCGAGGATGCGGCGATCGGCTACCGCATCGCGGGGATGAATCACGCTCTGGTGCTCGAGCGCCAGCAGCCCTTCCCCTGGAGCGAGGTGAAACAGGCGGTGGTCGTCTCGCGTCTGCCACAATGTCAGCGAAAGTATCCGATCGCACCCGATCGCGCCGAGATGACGCCGATGAAGGTCTATGAGGCGGGAGACCTGCTGTGGGCGCTCGAACAAGGGGACCACTGGTACCTCGCGTCGACCGAAGATTGTCGCCTGCAACCGTGGGACAAACCCGATCCGCAGGCGCTGGGGACTCTGGTCGGGACGTTTCGTCACCGCGACGGCGTTCTCGTCTTCGAATCGGCGCTCAACCCTGCCTCATAGGGAGACGCTGAAGAAATGAGCGAGCGGGATGAAGCGCAAGGCGCACGGAGCGCAGCGACCGAGACATATCGAGTGGATAGGCGAGGGAGCGAGCACCGCGCAACGCAGCGATTCGCCCGCGCAGCCAATTATTCAGCGTCTCCATAGGGAACTTCGGCCGCGCCTTGCGGTATCATGCATTGGGAAGTCTGCCCGGCAGTCGCTGCGCGCCTTCGGGCGCGGAGAGGAAAGTCCGGGCTCCACAGAGCAGGATGCCGGCTAACGGCCGGGCGCCGTGAGGCGACGGAAAGTGCCACAGAGAACAGACCGCCGATGGCCCGCAAGGGATCAGGCAAGGGTGAAACGGTGGCCGGGGAGACCCGGCGCGGGGCCTCGGCCTCGCGGGTAAGAGCCCACCGCGTCTCCGGTAACGGAGGCGGCACGGTAAACCCCATCCGGAGCAAGGCCGAATAGGGGAGCGATGGCGTGGCTCGCGCCGCTCCCGGGTTGGCTGCTCGAGCCCGTCGGCAACGGCGGGCCTAGAGGAATGACTGCCCCGCATCACACGATGCGCGACAGAACCCGGCTTAAGCGGCGGACTTCCCTTTTTTACATTTTCTTACCTTTTCCCTCCTGTTGACGCACACGCGGCTCTTCCGTGGCCCGCATCCATGTCCGAATTTACATACAACTTATTGATTATTTGAGTTTTTTCTTCATTTTCCTCATCGCTCGGCCGTTTGCCGCGTTCTGCGACTCATCCTTTCGTGTGCAGTTGCCTGCCTAAAGCTGGGGCGGCTTTCGAGCGGCCGTCTTCGCGTCGTCCGGGGTTTCTCCTTTATCCGTCTGGGTTTTCTCTCGCTTTCGTTTTACTCCCTGTGCAGGCGGCGAGCAGGTTCGACCGATGCGCGAAGGGGTGTTTTTTCGCTGGCGTGGGATTTTGTGGGAAAAAGTGGCAAAATGTGGGTGTGATGATCAGAGGCAGCGGCGATGTTCCAGGGGGCAGTCACGCTCAGTCTCGATGCAAAAGGGCGAATCGTCATTCCGACGCGCTTTCGCGAGGCTTTGGCGCCCGAAGGTCGTCCTTTGGTGCTGACGGCGCACCCGCATAAATGCTTACTGGTCTACCCCGAGCCCGTGTGGACGCCCATCCGCGAACGCATCGTGGCTCTGCCGGGGCTCGATCCGCGCACTGCTGCTCTGAAGCGTCTCCTCGTGGGTTTCGCCCAGGAAGAGGCGCTCGATGCTTCTGGGCGTGTGTCCGTGGCCGCTTCGCTGCGTCAATGGGCCGGTTTGGAAAAAAACGCCTGGCTCGTCGGCCAGGGGACGCATTTCGAACTGTGGTCCGAGGCAGGGTGGCAGGCGCAGCAGGAAGCGATGCAGGCGCTGTCGGCCGAGGACTTGGCCGGAACCTTCGAGGGGTTGGTTCTGTGAGCGAGACACACGTTCCCGTGCTGCTCGAAGAAGCGCTCGAAGCACTCGCACCGCGCCCCAACGGCATCTATGTAGACGGCACTTTCGGGCGAGGGGGGCACGCACGGGCAATTTTGCAGCGTTTGGGCCCTCGAGGGCGGTTGATCGCCTTCGATCGCGACCCCGAAGCGATCGCCTTCGGGCGCAGTTGGAACGAGCCGCGGCTCACTCTGGTGCACGCGCCGTTTTCCCGCCTGGGGGAGGAGCTCGATGCTTTGCAAGTGTCCCGGGTCGACGGGATCTTGCTCGATCTGGGGGTTTCGTCGCCTCAGCTCGACGCGCCCGAGCGCGGCATGAGTTTCCGCTTCGATGCGCCGCTCGACATGCGCATGGATCCGACGAGTGGAGAGCCGGTGTCGAGTTGGCTCGCGCGAGCGAGTCGTGAAGAGATCAGGGAGGTGATACGCGATTATGGAGAAGAACGGTTTGCTGATGCGGTTGCAAAGACGATTGTTGCTGCGCGCGCAAGGGCGCCTATCGAGCGCACGGGACGACTTGCCGAACTCGTGGCGCAGGCGGTGCGCACGCGCGAGCCGGGGCAGCACCCCGCGACACGCACCTTCCAGGCTCTTCGGATTTTCGTCAATCGCGAGCTCGAAGAAATCTCGCTGACCCTGCCGCAGGCGATCGAACGCTTGAGTCCGGGGGGGCGCTTGGTGGTGATCAGTTTCCATTCGCTCGAAGACCGGATCGTGAAGCATTTCATGCGCGAGCATTCTTCCCCGCCGCCGCTGCCGCCTGGGCTGGCGGTGCGCGAGGCCGAGCGCCCGGTGCCGCCACTGCGGTGGGTGGTGCGCAAACTGCGCCCATCGGAAGCGGAATGTGCCCGTAACCGGCGTGCCCGCAGCGCCGTGATGCGGGTGGTGGAGCGGCGCTCATGACGCGCTTCGATGCGGTGCTCCTCGGGTTGGTGGTGGCGAGCAGCGTGATGCTGGTGCAGACCAAACACGAAGCGCGGCTGCTCTACCTGGCGCAGGAAAACCAAAACCGAAGGAGCATGCGCTTGGACGTGGAGTGGCGACAACTACAGATCGAGCGTGCCACTTTGGTGACTCAGGATCGGGTGCAGCGCCTGGCGCAGGAAAAATTGGGTCTGGCGCCGCCACGACCAGAGCAGATCATACCGTGGGAGCGATGAACATGGAGCAAAGATCGATCAATCCCCTGTTGGTCCTGGCGATACCGGTTTGGCGCCAGCGCATGGTCGTGTTCTCCCTCCTCTGTTTGTTCGCGATCTTGGTGCTGCGGGCAGCCTATCTGCAAGGAATACAGGACGAATTCCTGCAACAGCAGGGTGAGGCACGCTATGAGCGCCAGATCGAGGTGCCGGCGATGCGTGGGCGCGTGCTCGATCGCAACGGCCATATCCTCGCGGATTCTTCACCCGTGGCGAGCATCTGGGCCGACCCGGCCAAGGTGCGGCAGTGGTCGCATGAGGATTTGTCTCGTTTGGCTCGAATGCTGGGCATGAGCACCGACGAATTGGGGCGTCGGCTAGAGAAGGGCGGGCGACGATTCACCTATCTGCGGCGTCACTTGCCGCCTGACGAGGCAAGGCCCCTCATGAGTTGGCCGCAGGAGGGCGTGGGCGTCGTCGAAGAATACCTGCGATTCTATCCTCAGGGTGAGGCATTCGCCCAACTCGTCGGGCTCGTCGACGTCGACGGCCAGGGGATCGAGGGACTGGAGGCGAGTCTGAACTCCTCGCTGGCCGGTGAGTCGGGCAAACGCCTCGTCGTCCAGGATCGGCGCGGCCGAGTGGTACAGGACTCGGTCTGGGTGGAGAGGCCGCGCGATGGACGCGACGTGGTGCTTTCACTCGATGCGCGCATCCAGCACATCGCTTTCCGTGCCCTCGAGCAGGCCGTGGCCCGGCATCAGGCACGCGCCGGCGGGGCCGTGGTGATCGACGTGCGCACCGGCGAGATCCTGGCCCTTGCCAACTGGCCCAGTTACAATCCCAATCGTCGCACTGGGCTCGATCTGAGCGAGGTGCGTAATCGCGTCGTGACCGATCTCTATGAGCCGGGGTCGGTGATGAAACCCCTCCTGGTGGCTTTGGCGCTCGAGCGAGGCGTCGTAAAGCCCGAGACACCGATCGATATCCAGGGTGGTATCCTTCGCGTGGGTAACCACAGTATCCGGGACGTGCATGCGACGGAGCGCGCCCTGACCGTATCCCAGGTGATCCAGAAGTCGTCCAACGTCGGGGTGGCCAAGATCGCGCTCGGACTCGATCCGAAAGATCTCTGGCGTCATTACCGTGCTTTCGGCTTTGGTACCCGTCCCGATCTGCCGCTACCCGGTGTGGCTGCGGGTCGAATGCTTCCGCCCGATTCGCTCAAGCCCATCGAGGTGGCGACCATGGCCTATGGGCATGGCATCTCTACGTCACTTCTGCAGCTGGCCCACGCCTACCAGGCGATCGCCAATGATGGGGTGATGTTGCCCCTGACGCTGATGCGACGCGATGCTCCGCCGCCGATCGACGAGATGCGTCGGATCCTCTCGCCCAAGACGGCACGGCAGGTGAAGGCGATGATGGAGCTCGTCACTCAGCCCGGGGGAACGGCGACGCGAGCGGCGGTGAACGGTTATCGGACCGCAGGCAAGACCGGCACGGCCCATAAGTTGGAAAATGGCCGTTATGTGGAAAAATACCTGGCTTCCTTCGTTGGCTATGCCCCGGCTTCCCAGCCGAGGCTGGTGGTGGCGGTGATGATCGACGAGCCGAAAGCGAAATCCTATTATGGTGGCGCCGTGGCGGCGCCGGTGTTTGCCGAGATCGTCGGGCAGGTATTGCCCAGCCTCGGTGTGGCGCCGGACATGCCGGGTCCGACGGTGGCGGCTGCGCAGCGGCCGAGAGGTTGAAGAAGGTGATGCGAGACATCGACGATCTATGGTGGGAATTGCACCGACGCGGCGTTTTTCCGCGGACGGTGACGCACGACTCCCGGCAAGTGCAGCCGGGTACGCTGTTCCTCGCCTGGCCGGGAGGGAAAACCGATGGCAGAAATTATCTGTCCGAGGCGCTTGCCGCCGGCGCAGAGGCGGTGCTCTACGAGGCGGGTGATGGTTGGGTTCCTCCGGCCGATTTGACCCCGGTGCGACCTCTGATCGCCGTGGAGGGGCTGCGTTCGCTCGCCGGACCCCTCGCCGACCGCGTCTATGGGTCGCCATCGCAATCCTTGTGGGTGGCCGGTGTCACCGGTACCAATGGCAAGACGACCACCAGCCAGTGGCTCGCGCAAGCCTTGGATGCGCTCGGCGTTCCCTGCGGCGTGATCGGTACGCTCGGCTGCGGGCGCATTGGTCGCCTGGAGGACCAGGGATTCACCACACCCGAGGCGCCCCAGATCCATGCCTGGTTGCGAGGCTTCCTTGATGCCGGTTGCGTGGCCGCGGTGATGGAGGTCTCGTCCATCGGCTTGGTGCAGGATCGCGTCGCAGGGGTGCGTTTCGACGTGGCGATCTTCACCAACCTGACGCGCGACCATCTCGATTATCACGGAAGCATGGAAGCCTATGCGGCGGCCAAACGGCGGCTCTTCGAGTGTCCCGATCTGCAGGCGGCGGTGCTCGACGTCGACGATCCCGTCGGAGAGACGATCGCGCGCGAGTGTGTCTCCCGCGGCTTGGAAACCTGGGCGGTGAGTCTGAGGGGGCGCCCGATGCTGCCGGGCGTGCGTCCCTTGTGGCTCGCGCAACCCCCGCACGAAGGCACGAGTGGTCAGCGCTTGACCCTCGCCCTCGAGGGGCGTACTTTGTCCTTGCATCTGCCCGCGTTCGGCACTTTCAATGCCAGCAACGCGCTGCTGGTTCTGGGCGCGCTGCTGGCGCGTGGGGTGGAGCTGGACCGAGCGGTGGGGGTCTTGGGCCGCCTGGTGCCGCCTCCTGGGCGGATGCAGTGGATCGGAGGTGTGGCTGAGCCTTTGGTGGTGATCGACTACGCGCATACGCCGGTCGCTCTCGAACAGGTCATCTCGGCTCTCATGCCCACGGCTCGCTCCCGCGGCGGTCGGCTCGTCGTCGTCTTTGGCTGCGGTGGCGATCGGGATCGGGGCAAGCGACCGCTCATGGGCGCGGTGGCCGCGCAAGCCGATGCCGTGATCGTGACTTCCGACAACCCCCGCTCCGAACCGCCGGAGGCGATCCTCGCCGATATCCTCGCCGGCATCGGACGTACCGACATCCTTGTCGAGCCCGACCGGGCCAAGGCCATTGCGCAGGCGATCGAAGCGGCCGACGCCGACGACGTGATTCTCCTGGCCGGAAAAGGGCACGAGCCTTATCAAGAGATCGCCGGCGTGCGTCACCCCTTCAGTGATCAGGCCGAAGCCGAGGCGGCGCTGGCGCGCTGGCGCGAGCGCAATCTCTTCGCGGAGTTGTCGTGAACGTGACGTTGGCCGAGCTCGCCATCCTGCTCGCCGGTCAGGGTGAGGCGGTCGACCTCCTCGGGAAAGGCGAGCAGCAGATCGGAGGCGTCGAGATCGACTCGCGCGCCCCGCTCGCGGGCAAGCTTTTCGTGGCCTTGCGTGGCGCCCGCTTCGACGGGCACGATTTCGTCGCCGCTGCCTTCGCTGCTGGGGCGGCCGCTGCCCTGACCGAACGGCGCGGGACGCCGGCGCAGCGGGCGGGCGGAAATTTTTTGCTGGTCGATGATACCCGCCGCGCGCTCGGTCGGCTCGCGGCCGCCTGGCGGGCGCGTTTCTCCGGGCGCGTGGTCGGCATTACCGGCAGCAACGGCAAGACCACCGTCAAGGAGATGACGGCAGCGATCCTGCGCGAGCACCTCGGTGCCGAGGCAGTACTCGCCACCCGCGGCAACCGCAACAACGACATCGGCCTGCCGCTCACCTTGCTCGAACTCGGGCCGAGCCACCGGGCGGCGGTGTGCGAACTGGGCATCAACCATCCCGGCGAGATGGCGGAGCTCGCCGCCATCGCTCGCCCCGACGTCGCGTTGGTGACCACGGCGCAGCGTGCGCACCTCGAGGGGTTCGGCACGCTGGAAGCCGTGGCGCGCGAGAAGGGGCAAATCTACCGATTTCTCTCGCCCGACGGCACGGCAGTGATCCCCGCCGACGATCCCTATGCCATCCTTTGGCGGGAGACGGCGGCCGGGCGTCGCGTGCTCACCTTCGGCCGTGGGGGGGAGATTTCCGCCGTCGCACAGCCGCTTTCCGAAGGCTGGCGCCTCACCGTGCGGGCACGGGGCGAGGCGGTTGAATTCACGCTGCCGTTGCCGGGGCGGCACAACGTGCACAACGCGCTCGCCGCGATGGCCTGTGCCGTGGCGCTGGACGTTCCGCTCGCAACGGCGGCCGGTGCGCTGGGTGCGTTCGCCCCCGTGCCCGGACGGCTGCAACCGCTGGCTGGGGCGCAGGGGGCGCTGCTCATCGACGATACCTACAACGCCAATCCGGACTCCATGCGCGCGGCGATCGAAGTCCTTGCGGCGTTGCCGCATGCGCGCAAGCTGCTCGTGCTGGGAGACATGGGTGAGGTCGGCCCTGAGGCGCCGCGGTTGCACGCGGAATTGGGCGCACACGCCCGTGCCGCGGGTATCGAGCGGCTCTTTACTTTGGGAGCGCTCGCGCGCGAGGCTGCCATCGCCTTCGGACGACAGGCCGAGTCCTTCGACGATGTGGATGCGCTCGTGCAGCGGCTGCGCCCGGATCTCTCGCCGGAGACGGCCGTTTTGGTCAAAGGGTCCCGTTTCATGCGTATGGAACGGGTGGTTTCCGCGCTCGCGGCGAAGGCCGCGGCGCTGCAAGGATGATTCGATGCTGCTGGAACTGGCGCTTTGGTTGGGGCAGGACATCCGGGCGTTCAACGTCTTCGGCTACATCACGCTGCGCACGGTGCTGGCAACGATGACGGCGCTCCTCGTCTCCTTCGCTTTGGGTCCGAGCGTGATCCGCTGGCTCGCGGCCAAGAAGATCGGGCAGACGGTGCGTACCGACGGGCCGCAGACACACTTGAGCAAATCCGGTACACCCACCATGGGCGGAGCGTTGATCTTGCTCGCGGTGTCGGTGACGGTCTTGCTGTGGGGGGACTTGAGCAACCGATACGTATGGACCGTCTGGCTCGTCACCCTCGGCTTCGGCGCCGTGGGCTGGGTCGACGACTGGCGCAAGGTGGTGCGGCGCGATCCGAAAGGTTTGCCCAGCCGCTGGAAATATTTCTGGACTTCCGCGATCGCGCTCGCGGCGAGCCTCTACCTGGGGCTCACCGCCACCGAGCCGGTGCAGACCCAGTTGATCGTGCCGTTCTTCAAGGAAGTGGCGATTCCCCTGGGCGTGGGTGGGTTCGTGTTGCTTTCCTACTTCGTCATCAACGGTACCAGCCATGCGGTCAATCTCACCGACGGGCTCGATGGTCTGGCAGTGACACCGGCCGTGATGGTGACCGGGGCGCTGGCGATTTTCTCCTATGTGGCAGGACACGCCGTCTTCGCCCGCTACCTGGGGGTGCCCTACATTCCGGGGGCGGGGGAGCTCGCCGTCTTCTGCGGGGCGCTCTGCGGCGCGGGACTGGGTTTCCTGTGGTTCAACGCGCACCCGGCGCAGGTGTTCATGGGGGACGTGGGGGCGCTCGCGCTGGGCGCGGCCATGGGGACCATCGCCGTGATCGTGCGGCAGGAACTGGTGCTCTTCATCATGGGGGGGCTGTTCGTCGCCGAGGCGCTGTCGGTGATGCTGCAGGTGGGCTATTTCAAATGGACCGGAGGAAAGCGCATCCTGCGCATGGCGCCTCTGCACCACCACTTCGAACTGGGGGGCTGGAAAGAGACCCAGGTGGTGATCCGCTTCTGGATCGTCACCTTGATGTTGGTGCTCTTCGGCCTGTCTACCCTGAAACTGCGGTGAGTAGCGATGGATCTGGTCTTGGGACTCGGGTCGAGCGGTGAGGCGATGGTGCGCTGGCTCGCGCATCGCGGCGTCGCCGTGCGCGCGGCCGATACGCGGGGGCAGCCGCCGGCCGCCGCCGGCTTGCGCGCTCTGCTGCCGTCCGGATCCATGGTGTTGGGCCAGCCCTTCGAGGAAGCGCTGCTCGAGGGCGTAGAGCGGGTGTGGCTCTCGCCGGGGTTGTCGCCCGAATTGCCGCTGTGCAGGGAGGCGCGGGCGCGAGGGATTCCCGTGCAGGGAGAACTGGCGCTCTTTCACGAAGCTTGGCAGGCGCGTGGCCGACCGGGGCGGCTGGTGGCGGTGACCGGGACCAACGGCAAGACCACGACCACGGCGCTCACGGCGCACCTGTTGCGGCACGCCGGGCTCGATGCGCTCGCTGCCGGCAATATCGCCCCGGCCATCCTCACCGCCGCGCGCGAGCGCGAGGAGGCAGGGTTGCCCTGGCCTGAGGTATGGGTGCTGGAAGTATCGAGCTTTCAGCTGGAGACGGCTGGGTCGTTCGTGGCGCACGCGGCGGTGGTGTTGAACGTCACCGAGGATCACCTCGATCGGCATGGCTCGCTCGAGACCTACGCCGCCCTCAAGGCGCGCGTCTACCAGGGCGCGGAGACGGCGGTGGTGGTGCGCGACGACGCCCTCGTGCGCGAGATGGCCCGCAGCGCGCCGCGGCGTGTGACGGTGGGCAGCGATGCTCCACCCTCGGAGGCCGATTTCGGTGTGGAATCGGGCTGGTTCGTGCACGGCCGCCGGCGGCTCGCGCCCCGTTCGCTCTTGCCTCTGCCCGGGCGGCACAACGAGCTCGATGCGCTCGCGGCGCTCGCGCTGGCCGAGGCGATGGGCGTGGCGCCCGAGGTGGCGATCGAGGGATTGGTAACTTTCCAGGGATTGCCCCACCGGGTCGAGACGGTGGCGGTGCGCGCCGACGGGGTGCGCTTCATCGACGATTCGAAAGGCACGAACGTGGGAGCGACGATCGCGGCGCTCGCCGGGTTCGATGAGCCCGTGATCCTGATCGCCGGAGGCGATGGCAAAGGGCAGTCGTTCGCACCGCTCGCGCAGGCAGCGCGCGACCGGGTACGTCTGGCGTTCCTGATCGGGCGCGATGCCCCGGCAATGGAGACTGCCTTCATGCAGGCGGGGGTGCCGACGCGACGCTGTGCCACACTACCCGAGGCCGTGGCCATGGCCGATGCGGCGGCCCAACCAGGCGAGGTGGTGCTGCTCTCGCCTGCGTGCGCGAGCCTGGACATGTTTCGCGACTACGCGCATCGTTCTGAAGTCTTTCTCGAGGCGATCCGATCGCTGCTGGAGGAGGGGGGGCGATGGTCGAAACGTTGATGCGCCGCTGGTTCGGACGGCGAGGCGATCGGCTCCCCCCCTCGGCACCCCATCATGTAGAACGGGGACCGGTGGCCCGATTCGGCGAATTCGATTTGCCGCTCTTTTGGGCGGTGACGGCACTCACCCTCATGGGACTGGTGATGGTCTACTCGGCGAGCATCGCGCTCGCCGACGAGTCTCCTGCCACGGGGGGAAGAGCGAACTATTTCCTCATACGCCAGGCGGTGTTTGTGCTGTTGGGTGCCGGTGTGGCCTGGATGACCTTTCAGGTGCCGATGCGGGTGTGGCAGTCGCTGACGCCTTGGCTCTTCTTGCTGGGCGTGGTGCTGCTGATCTTGGTGTTGCTACCAGGGATCGGCAAAGTGGTCAATGGCTCGCGCCGCTGGATCCCGCTGGGGCCGATCAACTTTCAACCGTCCGAATTCATGAAACTCTTCGTGTCGTTCTACGCCGCGGACTACACGGTACGCAAGTTGCGGTTCATGGCCAGTTTCTGGCGTGGTTTCTTGCCGCTCGCCTTCGTCGTGGTGCTCGTGGGGGTACTGTTGCTGCTGCAACCCGATTTCGGGGCGTTTGCCGTGATCAGCGCCATCGCTTTCGGCGTGCTCTTCCTGGGCGGTTTGAAGCTGCGTATCTTTTTTGCTTTGATCCTGCTGGCAGGAGCGGCTTTCGCGGTTTTGATCCTGAGTTCCGAATATCGGAGTCAGCGCCTCTTCGCCTTCCTCGATCCGTGGGCCGATCCCTTGGGCAAGGGCTATCAACTCACACATTCCCTCATCGCCTTCGGCCGTGGCAAGTGGTTTGGTGTTGGGTTGGGCGGCAGCGTGGAAAAACTCCTCTACCTACCCGAGGCGCATACCGATTTCCTGTTCGCGGTCGTCGGTGAGGAGCTGGGGTTGGTGGGGGTTTGTGCGGTGGTGGCGCTCTTTGCGGTGGTCATCTGGCGCACGTTCACCATCGGCCGAGGGCTGGTATGCGTCGAGCAGTACTTCTCGGGGCTGGCGGTGTTCGGCATTGGCCTGTGGATCGGCGTGCAGACGTTCATCAACATGGGGGTGAATGTCGGGCTGTTGCCGACCAAGGGGCTGACGCTGCCTTTCATGAGCTACGGAGGGTCGAGCATCATCGCCAACCTCGCGGCAATGGCCGTGGTGCTGCGGGCCGACTGGGAGCTGCGCTGTTTGCGGCGCGGCATACAAGTATGAGCGGGCACACCGTACTCGTGATGGCCGGAGGGACCGGCGGGCACATCTTCCCGGCGTTGGCCGTGGCCGAATGTCTGCGCGAACGTGCCTGGCGGGTGGTCTGGCTCGGGAACGACGGGGCGATGGAATCCCAGCTCGTGCCGCCTCGCGGATTCGAATTCGTTTCTCTCGGTTTCGGCGCCTTGCGCGGCAAGGGGATGGGGCGCAAACTGAAGCTGCCGTTTTCCTTGACGGTGGCGATAGCGCGCGCTCTGCGTCTGCTGGGAGAAGTGCGCCCGAGCGTGGTGCTCGGCATGGGGGGGTACGTGAGTTTTCCTGGAGCGGCGGCGGCGCGCCTGCGTGGCATCCCGCTCGTGGTGCACGAGCAAAACGCCGTGGCGGGCTTGGCGAATCGGGTGTTGGCGCGCGTGGCTGACACCGTGCTCACGGGGTTCCCCGGTGTGTTGCCGGGGGGGCGCTGGGTGGGCAATCCGGTGCGCCGGGAGCTCACCACGCTACCACCACCCGAGGTGCGTTTTGCCGGGCGGCAAGGACCCCTGCGCGTGCTGGTGGTGGGTGGGAGTCTCGGCGCCAGGGCGCTCAACGAGACGGTGCCGGCGGCGCTCGCGTGCCTCGATCCGATCGAGCGCCCCCTGGTGACACACCAGTCGGGCAGGGTACACTTCCCGGCTTTGCAAGAGGCGTATGCCCGGCATGGCCTGGAGGCTCGGTTGCTTCCCTTCATCGAGGACATGGGCGCTGCGCTCGGGCAGGCCGATCTGGTCGTGTCGCGCGCCGGGGCGATGACGGTGGCGGAGCTCGCCGCCGTCGGTGTGGGGGCGGTGCTGGTGCCCTTTCCTCATGCGGTCGACGATCATCAAACGGCGAATGCGCGTTTTCTCGTCGAGGGCGGCGCGGCGCAGATCCTGCCTCAGTCTGAGCTCTCGCCCCAGCATCTAGCGGATCTGCTGCGGCGGTTCGATCGTGCGCGTTGCCGCAAGATGGCGCTCGCCGCCCGTGCCCTTGCCCGGCCCGAGGCTGCCGAGACGCTCGCCGAAGAACTCGAACGATTGGCAAAGGAAACGAAATGAAACACCGCGTCAAACGCGTGCACTTCGTGGGTATCGGCGGAGTGGGAATGAGCGGCATCGCCGAAGTGCTCTGCCACCTGGGGTTCGAAGTGAGCGGCTCGGACTTGGCCGAGAGCGCCACGCTCGCGCGCTTGCGTGCGCTGGGCGTGCGGGTAATGGTGGGGCATGCGCCCGAGCATGTCGTCGGGGCCGATGCCGTGGTGGTCTCTTCGGCAGTAGCGCCGGACAATCCCGAGGTGCTCGCCGCCCGCGCGGCCGGCATTCCCGTGGTTCCGCGCGCCCAGATGCTCGCCGAGCTGATGCGCTTCAAACAGGGCATCGCCATCGCCGGCACCCACGGCAAAACGACGACGACTTCGCTGGTGGCGAGCATTCTCGCCGAAGGGGGACTCGATCCGACTTTCGTCATCGGCGGGCGCTTGATCGCTGCCGGTAGTAACGCCCGCCTGGGCCAGGGAGAATATCTCGTGGCCGAGGCCGACGAGTCGGACGCCTCCTTTTTGCATCTTTCTCCCGTGATGGCGGTGGTCACCAATATCGATGCCGACCACATGGCCACCTATGGGCATGACTTCGAGCGGCTGAAAGCTTCCTTCGTCGATTTTCTGCATCGCTTGCCCTTCTGGGGAGTGGCGGTGCTGTGTCTGGACGATCCTCAGGTGGCGTCGATCGTGTCCCACGTCGAGCGCCCCGTCGTCGGATACGGATTGACGGCCGAATCCGCCTTGGTTCGCGCCGAGCACGTGCGCGCCGAGGGTGGGCGCATGTTCTTTACCGCCGTACGGCGCAACGGGCGAGAGACCCGTTTGCCGATCGAATTGAATCTGCCTGGATTGCACAATGTGCGCAACGCCCTGGCGGCGATCACCGTGGCGAGCGAATTGCAGGTGCCCGATGAGGCGATCGTGCACGCGCTGGCACGATTCCAGGGGGTAGGCCGGCGTTTCCAGCGCCATGGAGATTTGCCCCTCATCGATGAGGATGGCACCGTGCACGGCACTTACACCTTGATCGACGACTACGGGCACCATCCGGTGGAGATGCAGGCCACGCTGGATGCGGTACGCCTTGCTTTTCCCGGGCGGCGCGTGGTGGTCGTCTTTCAGCCGCACCGTTATAGCCGCACGCGCGACTGCTTCGAGGATTTCGTTCGGGTGCTCTCCGAGGTCGATTCCCTGGTGCTGCTCGAGGTCTATCCGGCTGGCGAGGAGCCGATTCCGGCGGCCGACGGACGCAGCCTCGCACGGGCTTTGCGCTTGCGTGGTCGGGTCGAACCGGTTTTCGTCGAGGGGCTCGATGATGTCCCGGCGGTGCTGCCCCGGGTGGTGCGCGATGGTGACGTGGTCGTGACCATGGGGGCAGGTTCGATCGGGCGCTTGCCGGTGCGTTTGGTGCAAGAAGCCCGGGAACGTACCCGGCTGGAGCCGGCGAACGAGGAGCGGGCGGCGTGAGCAGCGACCTGGGTAAAGTGGCGGTGCTTTTGGGCGGGTGCTCGGCCGAGCGCGAGGTGTCGCTCATGTCGGGTTCGGCCGTCCTCGAGGCGCTGCGTCGCGCCGGGGTGGATGCGCACCCGTTCGACCCGGCAGAGCGGGATCTCTTCGAATTGAAGCGCGAGGGCTTCGATCGTGCCTTCATCGCGCTCCACGGCCGTGGCGGTGAGGACGGCACCCTCCAGGGGGTGCTCGAATGGCTGCGCATTCCTTATACCGGCAGCGGCGTGCTCGCTTCCGCCCTGGCCATGGACAAATGGCGCACCAAGTTGCTGTGGCAGCAGTTGGGTTTGCCCACGCCTGGGGCGCTGCGCCTCACCGAGGAGGAGTTTGCTGCCGGCTCCGAGGAGGCGGCACGGCGCGTGCTCGAGGCGCTCGCATTGCCCGTGTTCGTCAAGCCGGTGCATGAGGGCTCCAGCATGGGGGCGACGCGCGTCGAGCGCGAAGAGGAATTGACGTCGGCGCTGGAGGCGGCGCGGCGTTTCGATGGGGAAGTGCTCGTGGAGCGTTTCGTGGCGGGGCGCGAGATCACGATCGGATTTCTGGGCGAGCAAACCTTGCCGGCCATCGAGATCGTCGCACCCCAAGGGCGCTACGACTATCACAACAAGTACTTCAGCGACGAGACGCGTTATCTGTGCCCGGCTCCTTTGCCGGAGCCGCTCGCCTCTCGGTTGGCCGAACTCACGATGCGGGCGGCGCGCGCGCTGGGTTGTCGTGGCTGGGGGCGGATCGATCTGCTGCTCGAGGATGACATGCCTTATCTGCTGGAGATGAACACTGCGCCCGGCATGACTTCGCATTCACTCGTGCCGCTGGCTGCGCGCGTATCCGGTATCGAATTCGACGCGCTATGCTTGCGCATTTTGGAGGAGGCGCGCTGCGATGGCCCGGCTTGAGCGATTCTCGCGCCAGGCATCGACGCCCGTGCCCCCAGGGGCACGCTGGTGGCGTGATGCTTGGGTGATCGCTCGCTGGACGCGGCGCATCACCCTGTTCGCGATGTTGCTCTTCGTTGCAGCGGCCTGGTCTTACTGGGGGAAGCGATGGGTGCCGCCGATTCGTACCGTCGTCATCGAAGGCGGGCTCGAACACAGCGACACCGACCGCTTGCGCTACGCAGTGCTGCGGGTGGTGGAGGGAAAACATTTTTTCGACGTCGATCTGCAAGCTTTGCGCCGGGCTTTGGAGGAATTGCCGTGGGTACGGCACGCACGAGTGCATCGCGTCTGGCCCGATGCGCTCGTCGTCACCGTGGTCGAACACCGAGCGGCAGCGATTTGGATCGATGTCGCCGACGGGCGTATCGCGCTGCTCGATACGGACGGCCACAGATTCGATGCCGAGCCCCCCAGTGTCGATCTGCCGCGTCTCGTCGGCCCCTCGGGGCTGGAGGAGCGACTTTTCGAGACCCATCAGTCCTTGAGCCGCTTGCTAGACCCTCTGGGGGGCGTCGAAGTCTTGGTGATGAGCCCCAGCCTGTCTCATGTCGTCCGCTTGAGCGGAGGAACCGAGATCATCTTGGGCCGTTTCGAAACGGTACAGCAGGCACGGCAGAAAGTGTCCTGGCTCGTGCAGCATTGGTCGGCGATTCGCGAGCGGCTCGGTCATGAGCCGGTGCGGGTCGATTTTCGCCATCACGGTGCGTTGGCGCTCGCCATCGCCCCGGACGGCGTGGCGGCGTCTGCTCCGCCGGTATCCACAGGGAAGAAAAAACCATGAGGGAAGATCGAGATCTGCTCGTCGGGCTCGACATCGGGACGTCCAAGGTGACGTGCCTGGTCGCTCGTTTGCGCGAGGACGGCGGTGTGGAACCCTTGGGTTTGGGCGTATCACCGATGACCGGCATGAAACGCGGCGTCGTGGTCAATATCGAAGCCAGCGTGGCGTCGATCGATCGGGCCGTCGAGGAGGCAAAGCGCATGGCCGCCTGCGACATCCCTCGGGTACACGCCAGCATCTCCGGGGCGCACATTCAATGCACCAACGCTGAGGGAATGATCGCCGTCAAGGGCAGCGAGATCACGCGCGAGGACGTCGCCAAGGTGATCGAGGTCGCCCGTGCCATGCCCATTCCCTCCGAGCAGCAGGTGCTGCACCTGCTCACCCAGGAATTCATCATCGACGGCCAGGGCGGCATCAAAGACCCCGTCGGCATGAGTGGGGTAAAGCTCATGGCCAAGGTGCACATCATCACGGGGGCGGCGGCCTCCGCCCAGAACATCATCAAATGCGTGCGCCGGGCGGGGCTGGAAATCGACGGGCTCGTGCTGCAACCGCTCGCCGCGGCGCACGCCGTGCTCACCGAGGACGAAAAGGCCCTGGGTGTGTGCGTCATCGACATTGGCGCGGGTACCACGGATCTGGCCGTCTATACGCAGGGCGCGATTCGCTACACGGCCGTGCTGCCGGCGGCCGGCGACATGATCACCAACGACATCGCCATGGCGCTGCGCACGCCCACGGCCGAGGCCGAATCGATCAAACTCGAACATGGGGCGGCGCGACACGACTGGGTCGATCCCGAGGAGATGATCGAAGTCGCGCCGGTAGGCGATCGTCCTCCGCGGCGTCTGTCGCGTCAGCGACTCGCCGACGTGATCCACCCTCGGGCCGAGGAGCTTTTCGAGCTGGTGCAGCAAGAGCTACGCCGTAGCGGTTATGAGGAGATGCTCTCCTCCGGTGTCGTGCTCACGGGAGGGTCGGCCAAGCTCGGCGGCATGGTGGAGCTGGCCGAGGAAGTCTTGGGCATGCCGGCTCGGCTCGGCGCGCCTCTCGTCGGTGGCCGCTTGCGCGAACGGCTCGCCGACCCCGAATACGCCGCCGCCGTCGGTCTCGTACTCGAGGCGGCCAATTCCCAGCGCAGGCTCCCGGGCAGGGGAGGGCGTGCCGCCGGCGGGCAATGGTGGCGACGCACGTGGCAATGGATCCGGGAAAATTTCTGAACAACTCATTCCTTTAGGTTAGAATTCACGGAAAAAGCGGGAGAACGTCATGGCGGTCAAAGGGATTGAAGAACTGGTCGATACCACCCACAAGGGCACGGTCATCAAAGTGCTCGGCATCGGGGGCGCGGGCGGCAACGCCGTCGACCACATGATTCGCGAGAGCATCGGCGGCGTCGAGTTCGTCGCCGTCAATACCGATGCCCAGGCGCTCGCGCGCTGTCTCGCTCCGACCAAGGTGCAGATCGGCTCTTCCGGTCTGGGGGCCGGTTCCAAGCCGGAAGCCGGGCGTGAAGCAGCGATGGAGTCGCGCGAGCGCATCGTCGCCGCGCTCGACGGGGCCCACATGGCCTTCCTCACCGCCGGCATGGGCGGCGGCACGGGTACCGGCGCCGCGCCGGTCATCGCCGAAATCGCCAAGGAGATGGGCATCCTCACCGTGGCGGTGGTCACCAAGCCGTTCGATTTCGAAAACCGCGACCGCGTCGCCGAGAGCGGCATCGAAGAGCTCACGCGCCACGTCGATTCGCTCATCGTCGTGCTCAACGACCGCCTGCTCGAAGTCTTCGGCGACGACGCCGGCTTCGAAGACTGCTTCAAGGCGGCCGACAACGTGCTCAAAAACGCCGTGGCCGGCATCGCCGAGATCATCAACGTGCCCGGTCTGGTCAACGTCGACTTCCAGGACGTGCGTACCGCCATGGGTGAGATGGGCCGTGCCATGATGGGGTCGGCCGAAGCTTCCGGCATCGACCGTGCCCGCATCGCTGCCGAGCAGGCCGCGGTGAGCCCGCTCCTCGAGGGAACGGAACTCTCCGGTGCCCGCTGCGTCCTCATCAATATTACGGCGAGCCGTTCGCTCAAGCTCTCGGAAGTGCGCGACGCCGTGCGCACCGTGCAGGCTTTCGCCGCACCCGAGGCGTTCGTCAAATATGGCGCCGTCTTCGACGACACGATGGAAGATCGCATCCGCATCACGGTCGTCGCCACGGGGCTGGGCGCGGCCCGTAGCAGCCGTGCCCAGCCCCAGATGGAAGTGATCCGCGGTACGGGGACCTACGGCGGTGCCGCCGCCATGGGAGCCACGCCAGGGCGCGCCGAGGCCCCGCAGCGCGGCATGCCCCAGGTCGAGCGTTCCGTACGCGGCCGGCGCAACACGCTCGCCGAGCGCATGCCTGGGCTGGATCGGCTCGACATTCCGGCATTCCTGCGCAAACAAAACGATTGACCGACTGAGGAACGGCCGATGATTCCGCAGCACACACTCAAGTCCATCGCCTACGTCACCGGAGTCGGGTTGCACTCCGGTGAGAAAGTGCAGTTGTGGCTGCGTCCGGCCGCTCCCGATACCGGCATCGTTTTTCATCGGGTCGATCTCGATCCCCCCGTCACCATCCCCGCTTCGCCCGAAGCAGTCCGCGAGACGCGTCTGTGCACGGGGCTCGAGCGCGACGGCGTGAAGATCGCCACCGTCGAGCACCTCATGTCGGCGCTCGCGGGTCTGGGGATCGACAACGTCCACATCGACGTCGACGGGCCCGAGATTCCCATCATGGATGGCAGCGCCGCGCCTTTCGTGATGATGATCCGCGAAGCAGGGATCGAAGCCCAAGCGGCGCCGCGGCGTTTTCTGCGCGTGCTGCGTCCCGTCGAAGTGCGCGAGGACGACAAATGGGTTCGGCTCGAACCCTATGCTGGATTCCGTCTCGAATTCTCCATCGCTTTCGCCCATCCGGCGATCAGCGCTTCGCAAACCCGTGCCGTGGTCGATTTTTCCGAGCACGCTTATCCGCGCTTCGTGGCTCGGGCACGTACCTTCGGTTTTGTGCATGAAGTCGAGCTGTTACGAGGAATGGGTCTGGCGCAAGGCGGAAGCCTCGACAACGCCATCGTGCTCGACGAATATCGGATCCTCAATCCCGAGGGGTTGCGTTTTCCCGACGAATTCGTGCGGCACAAGATTCTGGACGCCATTGGCGATCTCTATCTCGCGGGGCGCCCCTTGCTCGCCCGCTACGTGGCCCACAAATCGGGTCATGCGCTCAACAATCGGCTCTTGCGCGCCCTGATGGCTGATCGCAGCGCCTGGGAGCTCACCGTGTGCGAACGCGACGAGGCGGTCACTTCGATGTCCGCGCTCTCCCTCGGTTCCGTGACGACATAAGCGCGCAACCGTGCTGGGATTTCGCCTGATCCTCGTTTTCGTGCTTCTGGCTGCTGGGGTCTGCATCGCTGCATGGTTGTGGAGCGGCGATCGTCGATGGCTCGCTTACGCGAAGCGCATTCTAAGGCTGGCGCTGGGCGTTGCCCTGATCTATCTGGGCCTCTTCGCATTCGAGCGCATCGTTCTTCTGCCCTTGCCTTGAATCCGTCGGCGCCCGGGCAAGGAGTCGGGTCAAGGCCATGCGCAAGGGGGCATCCGCGGGCAGACGAGCGCATAGCTCGGTGATGGCCGAACGCGCCCGAGGCCCGAGGGTGCGTACCCGTGGAGGGCGCGGCGCCGCCAAACCCGATGTCGGTACGATGGTGGGGCGGACCTTCAGTTTGATCTCCGAGATGCAGACCCCGGTGCGCAGCTCCGCCAAGAGGCTTGGCAGGCGATGCCGCAGTTTCGCTGCCGCGAGCGCCGAGGCCGTGTGCAAATAAAGCGTGCCCTCGCGCAGATTGGCGACGAATACGCGCTCACGGAACTCCTCATCCAACAACTGGTCGATTTGTTTTTGGAGCGTTCTCAACGTCATGACCTGCTGACGCAGCGGATCTAGCTCCTTGCTGAGATGGAAGAGTTCGTCCAGTTTTCGTGTCATGTCCTTTCTCGTGCCTCGTCCGACGGGGCATGATAAACTTCACCATTCGCATTCGACAAGTCGACCGTCCGTAATGATCACCCGCGTCCTCAAAAAACTCTTCGGCAGCCGAAACGACCGCCTGCTGCGGCGCTATCGCGCCATCGTCGCCCGCATCAACGAACTCGAGCCGAGCGTGGCCGCGCTCTCGGACGAGGCTCTGCGCGCGAAGACGGCGGAATTCAGACAGCGCCACGCCAACGGCGAATCGCTCGATGCCCTGCTGCCCGAGGCCTACGCCGTGGTGCGCGAGGCGGGCAAGCGTGTGCATGGCATGCGCCACTTCGACGTCCAGCTCATCGGCGGCATCGTGCTGCACGAAGGCAAGATTGCCGAGATGCGCACCGGCGAGGGCAAGACCCTGGTGGCGACGCTGCCGGCCTATCTCAATGCGATCACGGGCAAAGGGGTGCACGTCGTCACGGTCAACGACTACCTCGCGCGGCGCGACTCCGACTGGATGGGGCGAATCTACCGTTTCCTGGGGCTGACGGTGGGCTGCAACGTTCCCGGCCTGTCGCATGGAGAAAAACACGAGGCTTACGCGGCCGACATCACCTACGGCACGAACAACGAATTCGGCTTCGACTACCTGCGCGACAACATGGTCTATGCCCCGGTCGATCGCGTGCAGCGGGGACTGCATTACGCCATCGTCGACGAGGTCGACTCCATTCTCATCGACGAGGCGCGCACCCCGCTCATCATCTCGGGGCAGGCCGAGGACAACACCGAGCTCTACCTCAAGATGAACGAGGTGGTGCCACTGCTCACCGAGCAGAAGATGCAGGGCGAGGAAGTGCTCGAACCCGGGGATTACACCATCGACCTCAAGGCGCGCCAGGTGCTGCTCACCGAGCAGGGGCACGAAAAGGTCGAGGGTATCCTCATGCGTATGGGGTTACTGCCCGAGGGCGGCAACCTCTACGATCCGCGCCACATCACCTTGCTGCATCACCTCTACGCGGCACTGCGGGCGCACGCGCTCTTCCATCGCGACCAGCACTACGTGGTTCAGGACGACGAAATCATCATCGTCGACGAATTCACCGGCCGGCTCATGCCCGGTCGGCGCTGGTCGGAGGGGCTGCACCAGGCGATCGAGGCCAAGGAAGGCGTGCGCATCCAGGCCGAGAACCAGACACTCGCCTCGATCACCTTCCAGAACTACTTCCGCATGTACGAGAAGCTGGCCGGAATGACCGGGACGGCCGACACGGAGGCGTACGAATTTCAGCAGATCTATGGCCTCGAGACCGTCATCATTCCCACCAACCGGCCGCTCGTGCGCCGTGACGAGAACGACCGTGTCTATCGTACCGCCAAGGAGAAGTGGCAGGCGGTGATCGAGGACATCAAGGAGTGCCGTGAGCGCGGTCAGCCCGTGCTGGTCGGTACCACTTCCATCGAGGTCAACGAGTTCCTCTCCAAGCTTCTCACCAAAGAGAAGATCCCGCACCAGATCCTGAACGCCAAGCAACACGAGCGCGAGGCGCACATCATCGCCCAGGCGGGGCGCCCCGGCATGGTGACGATCGCCACCAACATGGCCGGTCGCGGCACCGACATCGTGCTCGGCGGCAACATCGCGCCGCAGATCGAGGCGATCGAAAACGATCCCTCGCTCTCCGACGAGGAAAAGGAAAAGCGCATCGAGGCGCTGCGTGCCGAATGGCAGAAAGCGCACGACGCGGTGATCGCCGCCGGAGGCTTGCGCATCATCGGCACCGAACGGCACGAATCGCGCCGCATCGACAATCAGCTGCGCGGCCGTGCCGGCCGCCAGGGCGACCCCGGTTCTTCGCGCTTCTATCTTTCACTGGAAGATCCGCTGCTGCGCATCTTCGCCGGTGATCGGCTCAACGCCATCATGGTGCGCCTGAAGATGCCCGAGGGCGAGGCGATCGAGCATCCCATGGTGACGCGCTCGCTCGAATCGGCCCAGCGGCGCGTCGAGCAGCACAACTTCGACATCCGCAAGCAGCTGCTCGAATACGACGACGTCGCCAACGAGCAGCGCAAGGTCATCTATGCCCAGCGAAACGAAGTGGTCGACGCCGAGGACGTGAGCGAACTCGTCGCCGACATGCGCGCCGGCGTGCTCGTCGATACCTTCCGCACCTACGTGCCGGCCGACAGCGTCGAAGAACAATGGGATCTCGCCGGGTTGGAGCAGACGCTCGCCGGCGAATTCAACCTGCAGTTGCCGCTGCGCCAGTGGCTCGAAGCCGAACCGGAGCTCAGCGACGAGCAATTGCTCGAGCGCATCCTCGCCGCGGCCGAGGAGTCTTACCGGGCCAAGGCGATCCTCGTCGATCCGCAAGCCTGGAAACAGTTCGAGCGCAGCATCCTGCTGCAGAGCATCGACACGCACTGGCGCGAACACCTCTCGGCGCTCGATCACCTGCGCCAGGGCATCCATCTGCGGGGGTACGCGCAGAAGAATCCGAAGCAGGAATACAAGCGCGAGGCCTTCGAGCTCTTCGAGGCCATGCTCGACGCCATCCGGCGCGACGTCAGCCGTATCCTCCTGTCGGTGCAGGTGCGTACCGAGGCCGCGGTCGAAGAGGTCGTCGAACGCCCTCCCGAGGTCCAAGACGTGCACTACCTCCACGGCGAATCCGCTGCGGAAGAAGGGGAGACGGCCGTCAAGGCGCGCCCGCAGACCAATGTGCTGCCCAAGGTCGGCCGCAACGATCCCTGCCCCTGCGGTTCCGGCAAGAAATACAAACATTGTCACGGCAAACTGAACTGAACGGAGTCTCGCAATGGCCGTCAATCTCTCTGCTCCCGATCCCAAGGACCTTCGCCCCGTCGCCGGGGTGCGACTCGGCGTGGCCGAGGCAGGCATCCGCAAGACTGGCCGGCGCGACCTCACCGTGATCTCGCTCGCCCCCGGCAGCCGCGTGGCCGGCGTCTTCACGCAGAACCGCTTCTGCGCCGCGCCGGTGCAGGTCTGCCGCGAACACCTGGCGGGCGAGGCCGCGCCCCGCGCGCTCGTCATCAACACGGGCGTGGCCAACGCCGGTACCGGCGCCGAGGGGCTGGAGGCGGCGCGTTGCACCTGCAAGGCGGTCTCCCAGGTGCTGGGGGTGGAGCCGCAGGAAGTGCTGCCGTTTTCCACCGGCGTCATCCTCGAGCCGCTGCCGGTGGAAAAGATCGAGGCCGCGCTGCCGGCGCTCGTCACCAACCTGCGCCCCGACGCCTGGCTGGATGCCGCCTACGCCATCATGACCACCGACACGGTGCCCAAGGCCTGCTCGCGCCAGGTGCGCCTGTCCGACGGCACCGTCGTCACCATCACCGGCATCAGCAAGGGCGCCGGCATGATTCGCCCCAACATGGCTACCATGCTCGGATTCGTCGCCACCGATGCCAAGATCGCCAAACCCTTGCTCGACGCCCTGGTGCGCGAGGCGGCCGACGAATCCTTCAACGCCATCACCGTCGATGGCGACACGTCCACCAACGATTCCTTCGTGCTGATCGCCACGGGTGCGGCGATGTCGCGCGAGCTCGCCGCGAGCGACGATGAAGACTACCGCAAGGTGCGCTCCGCCGTGATCGACGTCTCGCGCAGGCTCGCCCAGGCCATCGTGCGCGACGGCGAAGGGGCCACCAAATTCATCACCGTGCGGGTGGAGGGCGGAACTTCGCGTGAAGAATGCCGTAAAGTGGCTTACGCCATCGCCCATTCGCCCCTGGTAAAGACCGCGTTTTTCGCCTCCGATCCCAATCTGGGTCGCATCCTCGCTGCCATCGGCTACGCCGGCATCGATGATCTCGACCCTGGGGCGATCCGTGTCTGGCTCGAAGGCGGGGACGATTCCATTCTCGTGGCCGAAGGGGGCGGACGGGCGGATTCCTATCGCGAGGACGATGGCGCCCGCGTCATGAAACATGCCGAAATCACCGTGCGCGTCGATCTCGGTCGGGGCGAAGTCGCCGCCACCGTCTGGACCTGTGATCTCTCTTTCGACTACGTCCGCATCAACGCCGAATACCGCAGCTGAGGGAAATACCGAGATGACCGATCCTGCCTCGCTCCTGGCCCTGAGCCCCCTCGATGGGCGCTACGCCGCCAAGCTCGACGCCCTGCGCCCGATTTTCTCCGAATATGGCCTCATGCGCGAGCGTGTACGCGTCGAGATCGAATGGCTCGAGGCGCTCGCCGCCGATCCTCGCATCAGCGAAGTCCCTGAACTTTCCCCCAGCACCCAACGCGAGCTCGAATTGCTCGTCGAGGAGTTCAAACCGTCTGATGCCGCGGCGATCAAGGCGATCGAGGCGCGCACCAACCACGACGTCAAAGCCGTCGAATACTGGATCAAGGAACGGCTCGAGGGGCTGCCCGAGGCCGAGCACGTTCGCGAATTCGTGCATTTCGCCTGTACGTCCGAAGACATCAACAATACCGCCCATGCGCTCATGCTCACCGCTGGGCGGGACCGGGTGCTGTTGCCGGCGCTCGACGCCGTGATCGAGCGATTCCGCGCACTCGCGCATGCCCACGCGGCCCTGCCCATGCTCTCACGCACCCACGGCCAACCGGCGAGCCCCACGACCCTGGGCAAGGAGATGGCCAACATCGCTGCGCGCTTGCAGCGAGCCCGCGCCGCGATTGCCGCCGTGCGCCTCACGGCCAAGTTCAACGGCGCCGTGGGCAACTACAACGCGCACAGTATCGCCTATCCCGAGATCGACTGGGAAGAATTCAATCGCCGCTTCATCGAATCGCTCGGGCTCGAATTCAACCCCTATACCATCCAGATCGAGCCGCACGATGCGATGGCCGAACTCTTCGATGCCATGGCGCGGACGAACACCATCCTCATCGACGCCTGCCGCGATCTGTGGCTCTATATCTCCTACGGTTACTTCCGCCAGAAACTCAAAGAGGGCGAAGTCGGTTCTTCGACCATGCCGCACAAGGTCAACCCCATCGACTTCGAGAACGCGGAGGGGAATCTCGGTATCGCCAACGCCTTGCTGCGCCATTTTTCCGACAAACTTCCGGTATCGCGCATGCAGCGCGACCTCACCGATTCCACGGTGCTGCGCAACATGGGTGTCGC
Source organism: Tepidiphilus olei (assembly GCF_006980705.1). Lineage (GTDB taxonomy): Bacteria > Pseudomonadota > Gammaproteobacteria > Burkholderiales > Rhodocyclaceae > Tepidiphilus > Tepidiphilus olei. Next base: position 171,224 of record NZ_SBHO01000001.1, read on the forward strand.
ATTTGGCCACACACTGCTCGCGTTGGATTCGCTGCGCCGAGGGTTGGACAAGCTCGAGGCCGATCCGCACGCGCTCGAGCGCGATCTGGCCGAGGCTTGGGAAGTGCTCGCCGAGGCGGTGCAGACCGTGATGCGGCGCCATGGCATTCCCAATCCCTACGAGAAACTCAAGGAAATGACCCGCGGCAAGGCGATCACAGCCGAAACGCTGCGTGGATTCATCGCCGGCTTGCCGCTCCCGCAAGCCGCCAAGGAGCGGCTGCTCGCGCTCGTGCCGCAGCAATACACCGGCAAGGCCGAGGAGCTCGCCCGGCGCATTTGAGGCTGCGTGAACCAACATGGCGCGCGGCCGCCGGGTAGAGCGTTCGACGCGTAGGATGCACATTCTCTCGTAGGCAGTAGGCGAGCATACGAGTATCGGATGAAAACCACCTGCCTTCATGCAGTGGGTCGTTCGAGGCGCCCGGGTCTGGCATCGTGAATAGACCAGTGCTATGATTATATTTTTTGCATCTACCGCGAGGACATGACCGTCATGGCAGAGACTGGTGCCGTTGCCGAGCAGACTTCTTCCCCCGCCTTGCCCAAGAACCTCCGCGTCGAGAAAGTGATCTGGGTGCATCACTGGACCGACACCCTGTTCAGCTTCCGCTGCACCCGCGATCCGGGTTTTCGCTTCATCAATGGCCAGTTCGTGATGATCGGCCTGATGGTCGATGGCAAGCCGCTGCTGCGCGCCTATTCGATCGCCAGCGCCAACTGGGAAGAGCATCTCGAGTTCTATTCGATCAAAGTGCCCAACGGCCCGCTCACTTCCCGCCTGCAGCACCTCGAGGTGGGTGACGAGGTGCTCGTCTCCACCAAACCCACCGGCACGCTCGTGCAGGACAACCTCCTGCCCGGTGCCAAGCGCCTCTTTCTGCTCGCCACCGGCACGGGGCTCGCGCCCTTCATGTCCATCATCAAGGATCCGGACGTCTATGAGCGCTACGAGAAGGTGATCCTCGTGCACTGCACGCGCTGGGTGCGCGAGCTCGGCTACTACGACTACATCACCAAGGAGCTGCCGCAGCACGAGTTTCTGGGCGAGATGGTGCGCGAAAAGCTCATCTACTACCCCACCGTGACGCGCGAGCCCTTCATCCACCAGGGCCGGATCACCGACCTCATCACCAGCGGCAAGCTCGCCGCCGATCTCGGCATGCCCCAGCTCAATCCCGAGACCGACCGGGCGCTCTTGTGCGGCAGCATGCGCATGCTCGCCGACACGAGCAAGATCCTCGACGATCTGGGGTTTCAGGTCTCACCCAGCATGGGCGTGCCGGGGCATTACGCGGTCGAACGGGCGTTCGTCGATCAGTGACCCCTGAACGGCGGCATCGAGCAAGAAAAAGCCCCCGATCGGGGGCTTTTTGCTGACAAAGGCGCGTCAGACCACCGCTTCTTCCTTTTGCTTTGGCGGCTTCACCAAGTCTTCGCGCCTGACGCCGAACCACATCACCAGCGCCGACGAGACGAAAATCGACGAATAGATGCCGAAGACGATGCCGATGGTGAGGGCGAGCGCGAAGTTGCGCAAGGTCTCGCCGCCGAAGAGCAGGATCGTCACCACCATCGCCAGCGTGCTGGCATGGGTGATGATCGTGCGCGACATGGTCGCGGTGATTGCGTGATCGAGCACGGCGGGCGTGTCCATCTTGGCCCGGCGTTTCCTGAAGACTTCACGGACCCGGTCGAAGATGATGACCGTCTCGTTGACCGAGTAGCCAAGCACGGCGAGCACCGCTGCGAGTACGGAAAGCGAGAATTCCAACTGAAAGGCCGCGAAGACGCCGAGGATGATGACCACGTCGTGGAGATTGGCGACGATCGCCGATACTGCGAAACGCCATTCGAAACGCATCGCCAGATAGGCGACGATGCCCAGTATGACGAAAGCGAGCGCCATCAGACCGTTGGTCGCGAGCTCCTTGCCCACCTGTGGCCCGACGAATTCGACGCGGCGCACCTCGAAATCCACTTCCGGCACTTGGGCGAGGAGCGCCTGTACCCGTTCGCTCGCCTGGGCGCTTTCACCGTCTCCCAAATGAGGGAGACGGATGAGAAGATCGCGCGCGGAGCCGAAATTCTGCACCTGAGCCTCGCGCAGTCCTGCTTGGGCGAGGGTGGTTCGTACGACTTCCGGCGAGACGGTCTGGCTTGCGCGAACCTCGACGAGCGTGCCGCCCGTGAATTCGATCGAGAGATTGAGTCCGCGTAGCACGAGGAAGAGCACGGCGGCCATGAAAGTGACGATGGACACGGCGTTGAACCACAGGGCATGCCGCATGAAGGGGATGTCTTGCCGCGGACGGAACCATTCCATTGCGCTCTCCGTTTAGCCGATCGAGAGATGGGCGATGCGTTTCTTGCCGCCGTAGGTGAAGTTGACCAGCATGCGCGACACGAGGATGGCCGAGAACATCGACGAGAGGATGCCGAGACAATGCACCACGGCGAAACCGCGCACGGGACCGGAACCGAAGACCAGGAGGGCCAATCCGGCGATGAGCGTGGTCACGTTCGAGTCGAGGATGGTGGCAAATGCGCGTTCGTAGCCCGTTGCGATGGCCATCTGAGGGGATACGCCGGCGCGCAACTCCTCACGAATGCGCTCGTTGATGAGCACGTTCGCGTCGATCGCCATGCCCAGGGTGAGCGCCATCGCTGCGATGCCGGGCAGAGTGAGGGTGGCCTGCAGCAGCGACAGGAGCGCCACGAGGAGCATCAGGTTGGCCGCCAGTGCCACGACCGAATAAAAACCGATGAGCTGGTAGTAGCTGATGATGAAAACGGCGATGACGACGAACCCCCAGAGCGTGGCCGTGACGCCGCGTTCGATGTTCTCTTTGCCGAGGCTGGGGCCGACGGTACGCTCCTCGACGATGCGCATCGGCGCGGCCAGACTGCCGGCGCGTAGCAGCAGCGCGATGTCACGCGCTTCTTCCACCGTCATCGCTCCCGAGATCTGTACTCTGCCACCGCTGATCTCGGTGCGGATCACCGGGGCGGTGACGACTTCGGCCTGTCCCCGTTCGATGAGCAGGATCGCCATGCGCTTGCCGACGTTCTCGCGCGTGACGTCGCGGAAGATGCGCGATCCAGCCGAATCCAGAGTCAAATGCACGGCCGGCTCGCCCGTCTGTCCGTCGAAGCCAGGCTGGGCGTCGGTGAGCCGCTCGCCCGTGAGGACGACGTCTTTCTTGACCAGGATGGGGCGACCGTTACGTTCGTAGAGGAGCTCGGTGCCTGGGGGGATGCGGCCAGCGAGCGCCTCTTCGAGTGCCCCCGGGGTGTCATCGACCAGCCGCACTTCCAAGGTGGCCGTGCGGCCGAGGATGTCCTTGGCCTTGGCCACGTCCTGCACGCCGGGTAGTTGCACGACGATGCGCTCCGCCCCTTGTTGCTGGATCACCGGCTCGGCGACGCCCAGCTCGTTGATGCGGTTGTGCAGCGTCGTGATGTTTTGCTTGAGCGCGTACTCGCGGATGGTTTGTTCGGCCGCGGGAGTCAGCCGGGCCACCAAGCGTACCGCCTCGCCCTGAGGCAGAATGTCCACGACGAGATCCGGCATGTTCCTGGTGATGATGCGCCGCGCCGCCTCGGCGGAGGGCTCATCGGCGAAACGCGCCTCGATCAGCTTGCCACTGCGGGAGATGCCCTGGTGCCGCACCCGCTCTGAGCGCATGAGCGAGCGCAGATCGGCGGCGATGGCGTCGAGCCGCTTGGTCACGGCGCCTTCCATGTCGACTTCGAGCAGGAAGTGCACGCCCCCTCTCAGGTCGAGGCCGAGATACATCGGCTTGGCGCCCAGGCGTGCAAGCCACTCGGGGGTACCGGGAAGGAGGTTGAGCGCGACGATCACCTCGGGCTTTGCCGGATCGGGGTTGAGCTCGGATTCGATCAGGTCTTTGGCCTGGATCTGGGTCTCGGTGTCGGCGAAACGAATCCGCAGCGCGCCAGGATCGTAGAGGAATCCTTGGTGGGCGAGCCCTGCTTCACTCAGTTTCGGCTCCAACCGGGCGGCGAGCGCGTAGGGGTCGAACGGCGCACCGGCACGTGCCGGGGTGATTTGCACGGCAGGGATCTCGCCGAAGAGGTTGGGTGCGGCGTAGATCGCCCCCAGCAGCAGCACGAAGGCGATCAGCAGGTTCTTCCACAGAGGGTAGCGGTTCATGGGCGGGGGCGCGCTTCAGAAGTTCTTCAGTGTACCCTTGGGTAAAACGGCGGCGATGGTCGGTTTTTGCACCGTCACTTCCACCCCTTTGGCGATCTCGACACGAACGAAGTCGTTGTCTATTTCCGTGATGCGACCGGCAATGCCTCCCTGGGTGACCACCTCGTCGCCCTTCGAGAGGGACTGGATCATGGCTTTGTGCTCCTTGGCGCGCTTCATCTGCGGCCGCACCATCAGGAACCAGAGCACGACGAACATCAGGATGATGGGTAATAGCTGCATCAAGCCACCCGTCGGATCGGAAGCCGGGGCGCCTTGGGCGAAGGCATTGCTGATGAACATGGAAAACTCCTCGGGAGTGAGTAGAAAAGAAAAATTCTACCACTATGGGTGGGATAATCACCCTATATGCCTTTTGAGTGGCATGTGATGGCGTGGTGCTTTGGGCTCCCAGGATGCCCCAGGGCGCTGTTGCATGGCTGCGCCCTCTCGAGGAGGTGGGCACGCTTGCCGACCGGATGGGTCCATTCGTTGCGTTTCGTAGCGCCGTACGCCTTGCCCTGGAATCCTGGGCGCTGGATTCTCGTGACGTCGTTCCCTGTCGTAGCGACGATCGAGCGAAACCCTCTGGTTTTTTGGCTATCATAGGCAGCATGTGGCATCGACTTTTCCTCTTCCTTTCCCTCCTCGCCTTCGTCGGCCAGGGTTGGGCTTATCGGCTGCCCGATCTCGGTGCGGTGGCCACCGATGCATTCAGTACGCAGGAAGAGGAGGCCATCGGCCGGATGGTGATGGTGCAGATACGCGAGCGGGAGCCCAATTATCTCGACGATCCGGAGCTCGAGGATTATCTGGCCGCGATTGGGCGTCGGCTGACCGAGGCTTCCGACCAGCCCTTTCGCCGCTACAGGTTTTTCGTGCTGCGCGACAACACGATCAATGCTTTCGCGATGCCGGGCGGCTATATCGGGGTGCACAGCGGCTTGATTCTCACTGCCGAAAGTGAATCGGAGCTCGCGGCGGTGCTCGCGCACGAGATGGGGCACGTGATCCATCGGCACATCGCGCAGCTCATCGACCAGCAGAAGACGAGCAACATGGTGATGTTGGGGTCGATGTTGGTGGCGATCCTCGCGGCGAGGACCGGTGGCTCGCAAGTGGCCGAAGCCGCCGCGGTCGGCGGTCAGGCATTCGCCGTGCAGCAACAGTTGAGTTTTTCTCGAGCATTCGAACACGATGCCGACCGAACGGGTCTCGACATTCTCGCCAAGGCGGGATTCGACCCGAGCGCTGCGCCGCGCTTCTTTGGGCGGTTGCTGCGCGAAAGCCGCCTCTACGAGAACAACGCGCCGGTATACATGCGCACGCACCCGCTGACGACCGATCGGATCTCGGATTTGGAGAACCGCATCTCCTCGCCGACTTTCAAGTATTCCCTGCGCCCACGGCTCGATTCGCTCGGCTTTTCGGCGGCGCGGGCCAAGCTTATGGCGATGAACGGTACCCCTTCCGAGGCCGTGGCCCGAGCGTTCGATGGCAGCGCGACGGGTATCGACCGGCAGATGGCCAGGGTGCGTGCGGCTTTGCGCGCCAACGACGTCAAACGCGCCCGCGCGGCCTTCGATCAATACGCCAAGGGGTGGCCCGACGAGCATTGGCGTGATCTGCTGGAAGCGGAGGTGCTCACCGCCGAGGGGCGTCTGCCGGATGCCCTGGCGAAGCTCGAGCGGGCGATGCAACGAGCCCCCGAGGCGGCGGCGCCGCGCCTGTATGCGATCGACGTGGCGCTACGCCTGGGGCAGGTGGAGCGGGCCGAGCAGCTCGCGCGCGAAGCCGTCGACCGCGACAAGGGCGAGCGTCGCTATTGGCAGGCGCTGGGCAAGGTGGCTGCGGCCAAGGGGGACGAAGCCTGGGTGCATCGGGCCCAGGGGGAGAGTTTCGTGCTCGATGATCGGCTAGAGGCGGCCATCGATCAGTTCGAGCAGGCGCGTCGCGCCCGGCGAGGCGATTATTTTTGGGAGGCAGAACTGGACGCGAAGATCCGGATGCTCAAGGACGAAGTGCGTCAGCGCAAACGCCTGACACGCTGAGTGTTGGGGGAAACCGCCGCGGGTTTGCCGGCACGCGCGGGCTCGCAGCCGGCGTCCACCCTCGTGGGGGGCGGCCGCAACGTACCAAGAGGGGGTGGGTATGGTTCGCGATCGACGTACCTGGTCCGTCGTGTGGACGGTCATCGTGGCGGTGCTGTGGTGCTATCCGGTGGCGGCGGCGGTGGCCGACGTACTGGGCGGCACGGCTCAGGCGGTCTACGTCTTCCTCGTGTGGACGGGATCGGTGGGACTGGCATTCTTCCTCTATCGTGGCGCGGAGCGCGACGATGCCGAGCGCTGAGGGGGCGTTTTCCTGGCAGCCTTTGCCTGCGTGGCTTGCGGCCATCGTCGCCTTCGGCTATCTCTCCTTGCTCTTCGCGGTCGCCTACCGTGCCGATCGGCAAGCCCGGCTCGGGCGTTCCCTCACCGACGCCGGTTGGGTCTATGCGCTCTCGATAGCGGTCTATTGCACTGCCTGGACGTATTTTGGCAGCGTCGGTCGGGCGGCGAGCGGTGGCTTGTGGTTCTTGCCCATCTATCTGGGGCCGACGCTGGTGATGCTGCTCGCCCCGGTCTTGGTGCGCCGCATGGTGCGCGTGGCCAAGGAGTGGCGCATCACCTCCGTGTCCGATTTCATCGCGACGCGTTACGGCCGGGCGGCAGGGCTGGGGCGTTTCGTCTCGCTGTTCGTCTTCGTGGGCGTGGTGCCGTACGTGGCCTTGCAGCTCAAGGCGATCGCGTTCGCGTTCGACGTGCTCACGGGGGTACCAGAAGCGACGGCGGCCGGATGGTGGAGCGATCGCAGCCTATGGGTTGCGGTGGTGCTCGTGATCTTCGCCGCGCTCTTCGGGACGCGGCATCTCGACGTGACCGAGCGGCACGAAGGTCTGGTGGCCGCGATCGCTTTCGAGTCGGTGGTCAAGTTGGCGGCTTTCCTCTTGCTCGGTGCCTGGGTTACTTTCGTCGTCTTCCCCGGTCCGGGGGCGATCGTGGAAGCGGCGCAGGCGAGATTCGGTACGGCGATTGCGCCGCTCGATGTCGTCGACGGTCTGCATTATGGCGACTGGGCGGTGATGATCCTGCTCTCCGGGCTCGCTTTCCTCTTGCTGCCTCGCCAGTTTCAGGTGATGGTGGTGGAGAACGTGCGGGTGGGGCACGTGGATCGGGCGGCCTGGCAGTTTCCCGCCTACCTCTTGCTGATCAATCTGTTCGTGTTGCCGGTGGCCCTGGCGGGGCGGCTTTTCTTCGTTGACGTTTCGCTCGATCCGGATACCTACGTGCTGGCGCTGCCGCTCGCCCAGGGGCAGTCGCTGCTGGCGTTGCTCGTTTTCCTCGGGGGGATTTCGGCGGCCACCAGTATGGTGATCGTCGAGAGCGTGGCGGTGGCGACCATGGTGTGCAACGATTGGGTGGCGCCGTGGTGGGTACGTCGCCGTCAGGTGGCGGAATTGGGGCATGCGGAAATCGCCGGCACCCTGCTTTGGGTGCGCCGCGTGGTGATCGCCGCAGTGCTTGCTTGCGGCTACGGGTACTACCGGCTCACGGGGGAGTCGTTCGCGCTGGTATCGATCGGCCTCATCAGCTTTGCGGCGGTGGCTCAGCTCGCGCCGGCAGCGCTCGGGGGCTTGTTCTGGTCCGGGGGGTCGCGCACGGGCGCTGCTGCGGGAATCGCAGTCGGTGTGCTGGTATGGAGCTATACCCTGATGCTGCCATCGCTTGCCAAGTCCGGTTGGTTCGAGGCGCATTGGCTCGAAACGGGACCATGGGGGATGGTGTGGCTGCAACCGGAGCGCCTCTTCGGGGTCGAGGGGATGGCGCCGCTCACCGCGAGCGTCGTCTGGAGTCTGGGGCTCAATACCCTGGTCTACGTGCTTTTGTCCCTCGTCTTTCCCCCGCACGGGGCGGAAGCCCAGGGGGCGAGGCGGTTTGTGCGGGTCGAGTCCAGCGCTGGAGCCGGCGGCGTCTGGCGCGGTCGAGTCGGGGTGCCGGCGGTGGCCCAGGTGATGGCGCGCTTTCTGGGCGAGGAGAGAACCCGCGAGCTACTGCTGGGGTATGCCCGTGAGCGTGGTCTCGCCGCGGTCGAGGCGCTGGAGGTCGATGCCGCGTTCGTGCGTTTCGCCGAGACGATGCTGGCAGGGGCGATCGGCGGCGCGGCGGCGCGCCTGGTGCTCGAGACCTTGCTCGAAGAGGCGACCCCCAGCTTCGACGACGTGATGCACGTGCTCGACGAGGCCAACCAGATCCGCACCTATTCTCGCATGTTGGAAGAGAAATCGCGGGCGCTCGAGGAGGCGACGCGTCGGCTCCAGGAGGCCAACGAGAAACTCACCGAGCTCGATCGCCTCAAGGATGAATTCATCTCGGCTGTGACGCACGAATTGCGCACGCCTCTGACGTCGATCCGGGCCCTGGCCGAGATCCTGGCCGACGATCCCGATTTGCCGCGCGAGGATCGTCTGCGTTTCTACCGCATCATCGTGCGCGAATGTGAGCGCCTGACGCGACTGGTCAATCAGGTGCTCGATCTGGCCAAGCTGGAATCCGGTCACGGCGAGTGGCAGCCCGAAGCGCTCGAGATGCGGGACTTGGTCCAGGAGGCGATCGAGGCGATCGTGCCGCTGGCGCAGGAGAAGCAGGTGCGCCTCGAGGTGTCGATCGAGCCGGGATTGCCGGCGGTATGGGCGGATCGCGATCGGGTCGTGCAGGTGATCCTCAATTTGCTCAATAACGCGTTGAAATTCGTACCGTCGGGCGCAGGTATAATCACGATACGGGTAGGGCGACAGGCGGCGGGGGAAGTCGCCGTGCAGGTGGCCGACAATGGCCCGGGAATTCCGCCTGAATTCATTCCCCACGTGTTCGAGCGTTTTCGCCAGGCGACGGGTGGTTTGGCAAAACCGCCAGGTACGGGGTTGGGGTTGGCGATCTGCAAGCGGATCGTCGAACATCTGGGCGGACGGATCTGGGTCGAATCGTTGCCCGGTGAGGGGGCGCGATTCACTTTCACGGTGCCGATCGCCGAACGGCTCGAACCCGGCAACGAAGGTGGGGGACACGATGACGAAGAAAATCCTAGTGGTCGATGACGAGGAGAACATCCTCATCTCGCTCGAATTTCTGCTGCAACGGGCCGGTTATGACGTGGCCGTGGCGCACGATGGCGATGAGGCCTTGGCCCAAGCCGAGCGTTTCGCCCCCGATCTCATCCTGCTCGACGTGATGATGCCGAAGAAGGATGGCTACGAGGTGTGCCGCTTGCTTCGTCAGGATCCGCGCCACGAGGCGTGCAAGATCGTGCTCCTTACGGCCAAGGGCCGGGACATCGATCGCGCCAAGGGGCTCGCCCAGGGCGCGGACGATTATCTCACCAAGCCTTTTTCCACCAAGGAACTGCTCGAGCACGTAGAGCGGTTGCTCGCGCCAGGGACGGTCTGATGGGCGCGCGCTGGCGCTTCGCGCTGGCGGTGGTGGTGCTGGCCGCCTTGATGACGGGACCTTTCCTGCTCACCGGCGCGATGGTGTGGGCCGACGCCTCCGAGGAGGCGCGCGATGCCTTGCGTGCTCTCGCCGAGCGCTGGTTGCCGCTCGGCGGGGTGACCACCGTGGCGGGATTTGCCTTGGGTATCGCCTTACTCTCGCGCCTCTTTCGCCATTACGTCCAGGGGCTGTTGCGCATGGCCGAGGGACTGGACGTGCTGCGCCGGGCCAATCCGGGTTTTCGTGTGCCGGAGGAGGGGCCGCGCGAGGTGGTGACGCTCGCCCAGGCGATCAACCGGCTCGCCGACGAGCGCGATCGCCTGCTCGCCGAGCTCGACACGCGAGTGCGCGAGGCGCGTCATGCCGTCGAAGAAGAGCGCAACCGTTTGGCTGCGTTGATGGCCCAATTGGCCGAGGCGGTGATCGTATGCAACGCCGAAGGGCGGATTTTGCTCTACAACGAGGCGGCGCGCCGGCTGGCGCAGTCCTTCGGCGATTCTGCCACGGTGGCTGCGAGTGGCTGGATCGGCTTGGGGCGCTCGATCCATGCCCTGCTCGATCCCGATCTGGTGGCGCACGTCTTCGAGTCCCTCGAAGTCATGCTCGAGCAAGGAGAAGTTCGTCCGAGTATGCAGGTGGTGACGGCAACGCCAGCCGGCGCGCTCGTCCGGGTGCGTGTCTCACCGATCGCCGGGGAGGCGGCGAAAGAGCAGATCAGCGGCTATGTGCTCATGCTCGAAGACGTCACCGACCAGATCGAGCGCGAGGCTTCACGCAACGAGCTGCTCTTCGAGCTCACCGAGGGCAACCGGGCGGCCATCGCCAACATCCGTCTCGCTGCCGAGATGCTGCACTTGCCCGACGTGGACGAGGCGATGCGCGCACGCTTCCGCGCCGTGATCGCCCGTGAAGTCGAGGCGGTGAGCACGCGCCTCGACGTGGCTTCGCGGGCTTTTGCCGACGCGCTGCGCGCTCGTTGGCCACTCGAACCGATGCGCGGGGCGGATCTCCTGCACGCGGCAGCGGCCTACCTGAAGCGCCGCCTCGACGTCGTCCTCGAGCTCGAGATCCTCGACGAGGAGCTGTGGTTCGAGGCCGATCATTTCTCGTTGCTGCAGGCACTCGCTTTTCTCGCTGGTCGTCTCGTCGAGGACTACGGCGTGCCCATGTTACGACTGCGTCTTTCCGGCGACGATCGGCTCGTCTATCTCGACCTGGTGTGGTCGGGCGGCAGCCTCAGCAACGAGATCGTGACCGGCTGGGAACTGGAACCTCTGGGCTTGGGTGGAACGCGTTCGCCACTCACCTTGCGTGACGTGCTCGATCGTCACGGAGCCGCCATGTGGTTCGACCGGGAGAAAGCGCGCCATCGTGCCTTCGTGCGCCTGGCGCTGCCGCGCAAGCAGTCCGTTCGCCTCCCGCCATCGGCTACGCCCGCCGTGCCGGCGCTGGAGGAGGGACGGCCAGAATTCTATGATTTCGACCTTTTCGCCTGGTCGGACAAGGCGACCGCGCTCGAGGACAGGTCACTGGCCGAGCTGAGTTACACCGTGTTCGACACCGAGACCACCGGGCTCGATCCGAGCGGTGGCGACGAGATCATCCAGATCGGCGCTACCCGCATCGTCAATGGTCGCCTGCTCAAACACGAATCTTTCGAGCAGCTCATCGATCCGCGTCGCCCTCTCGATCCGGCCTCCATCGCCGTGCATCACATCACGCCGGAGATGCTGGAGGGGCAGCCGACGATCGAGGAAGTGTTGCCGGCTTTCCATCGCTTCGCGCAGGATACCGTGCTCGTGGCGCACAACGCCGCCTTCGACATGCGATTCCTTCAGCTCAAGGAGGAAAAACTCGGTGTGCGCTTCGATCAGCCCGTGCTCGACACGCTGCTCTTGGCGGCCTTCCTTTTGCCGAATCAGGAGCATTCGCTGGAAGCGCTGGCGCACTATTTCGGTGTGCGTGTCCTGGGGCGACACACGGCCTTGGGCGATGCGCTGGTGACGGCAGAGATCTTCCTCAAGATGATCCCGCTGCTCGCCGAGAAGGGCGTGGTCACGTTGCGCCAGGCACGTGAGGCGTCGCAGCAGACCTATTATGCCCGGCTGCGTTATTGAGCGGAGCGATGAATCCTTCCGCGGGGCGATTCTATTTCTTCTATTTCATCGGGTTCGCCCTCTTTTGCGTGGTGCTGGCGCTGGGCGAATCCTTCGGCATGTCGGCGCGCGCCATCGGATTCACTTTCCTCTTCGCCACCATCGCCCTTTATGCCGGCGTGGGAATGCTGGCGCGCACTTCCGACCTGCTCGAATTCTACGTCGCCGGGCGAGGAGTGCCGGGCATTGCCAATGGCATGGCAACCGCCGCCGATTGGGTGAGCGCGGCTTCCTTCATCGGCTTGGCGGGAATCATCTATCATCAGGGGTTCGAGGGGCTGGCTTACGTCACCGGTTGGACCGGTGGGTTCGTGCTCGTCGCCCTCTTGCTCGGTCCTTATCTGCGCAAGTTCGGTCGTTTTACCATCCCCGAGTTCCTCGAAGCGCGATACAACGGGCCCGTGGCATTGGCTGGGGTCGTGGCGGTGGTGCTCGCTTCTTTCGTCTATCTGGTGGCGCAGATCTATGGCGTGGGGCTCATCGCCAGCCGCTTCGTCGGGGTGGATTTCGGGCTCGGTGTGCTCATCGGCATGGCCGGCATCCTCGTGTGCTCCTTTCTCGGCGGCATGCGCGCGGTGACCTGGACACAGGTGTCGCAGTATCTGATCCTCATCGTCGCGTATCTCGCGCCGATTGTCGTGCTGTCGATCGAACGCTTCGAAGTACCCTTGCCCCATCTGGTCATGGGTAAAATGGTCCAGACGGTGGCGCACGGCGTGGCCGAGCGGCGCGATGACCCCGATGAACAACTCGCCCGATCGCTCTACCGGGCACGGGCCGAGCAATATCAGCGCAAGATCGACGATTTGCCCGCATCGCTCTGGCACGAGCGCGAGATCCTCGAGCGTGAGCTCGCCCGGCTGCGTCAAGAGGAAGGGGATCCGCGCGCCATCTATCGTCTGGAGCACCAACGCCAGTCCTTGCCGTCGACGCCAGAGGAGGCGCGCGGCCATTGGCGGCGGTTGCGCGATGCGGCGCTCGCTCAGGCCCGATCACCGCGCGACTTCAGCCACGCCTGGTACGGGGATACGCCGCAGGAGCGACAAAACGCCCGGATCAATTTCCTCGCCTTGCTCTTCGTTCTGATGTGTGGGACCGCAGCGCTGCCGCACATCCTGATGCGCTACTACACCACGCCCACCGTATCGGAGGCGCGTAAGTCGACCGCCTGGACGCTCTTCTTCGTGGCGCTCCTCTATTTGGCGGCGCCGATCTATGCCATGTTCGCCAAAATCGAGGTGCTGCAGCACGTGGTCGGCCGCTCTTTCGACGAGCTGCCGGCTTGGCTCGTGTCTTGGTATCGCGTCGGTCTGGTCGCCTTCGAGGACATCAACGGCGATGGGATACTGCAGCTGGCCGAGCTCGTACTCAATCCCGATGGCATCGTTCTGGCATTGCCGGAAATGGGCGGTTTGCCCGCTTTCTTCGTCGGCCTGGTGGCGGCCGGCGGGCTGGCGGCGGCGCTTTCCACCGCCGACGGGCTGCTGTTGACCATCTCCAACGCCCTGGGGCACGACCTCTACTACCGCCGCTTTGCGCCCGAGGCGAGCACGCAGCGCCTCCTCATCGTCAATAAGATGCTGTTGCTGTCCGTGGCCGTGATCGCCGCCTGGGTGGCGATGCTGCGCTTCGATAGCATCCTGCTGCTCGTGGGCCTGGCGTTTTCGCTCGCCGCCTCGCTCCTCTTCCCGACCCTGATCCTGGGCATCTTCTGGCGCCGGGCGGCTCCTGCCGGAGCCCTGGCGGCGATGGTGACGGGGCTGATGGCAAGTCTCGGCTACTACTTCCTGACGCACGAGTCTTTCGGCGGCAGACCCGACCTGCAGCTCTTCGGCATCCAACCGGTGGCCTGCGGTATCTTCGGCGTGCTCACGGGCTTGGCAGCACACGTCGTGGTGAGCCTGCTCGGGCCGGAACCAGAGCAGGGGAAACAGGAGTTGGTCGATTTCCTCAAGCGTCCTTCTTGAGCCGGGATCGCCCTTTTCGGCTAAACTAATCGGTTCGATTTCTCGCTCATTCCGACGCCCATCCCATGAAAACCTCCGACATCCGCAAAGCCTTCCTCGACTTCTTCGCGAGCAAGGGGCACACGATCGTGCCCTCCAGCTCACTCGTGCCGCAGGGTGACCCGACGCTGCTCTTCACCAACGCCGGCATGAACCAGTTCAAGAACGTCTTTCTCGGCCTGGAGGAGCGTCCGTACAAGCGTGCCACCACGGCGCAGAAATGCGTGCGCGCCGGGGGCAAGCACAACGACCTGGAAAACGTCGGCTATACCGCGCGGCACCACACATTCTTCGAGATGCTGGGCAACTTCAGCTTCGGCGACTACTTCAAGCGCGAAGCCATCGCCTACGCCTGGGAGCTGCTCACCGAGGTCTTCGGCCTGCCGCCCGAGCGGCTGTGGGTGACGGTGTATGCCGAAGACGACGAGGCCTATCGCATCTGGGCCGAGGAGATCGGCGTGCCGCGCGAGCGCATCGTGCGCATCGGCGACAACAAGGGCGCACGCTACGCTTCCGATAATTTCTGGATGATGGGCGACACCGGCCCCTGCGGACCGTGCACCGAAATCTTCTACGATCACGGCCCCGAAGTAGCGGGTGGCCCGCCGGGATCGCCCGACGAGGACGGGGATCGCTACATCGAGATCTGGAACCTCGTGTTCATGCAGTACAACCGCGACGACAAGGGCGAGATGCATCCCTTGCCCAAGCCCAGCGTCGACACCGGCATGGGGCTCGAGCGCATCGCCGCGGTGCTGCAGGGCGTGCATTCGAACTACGAGATCGACCTCTTCCAGCGACTCATCGCCGCGGCCATGGAACTCACCGGCTGCACCGACCGCGACCAGCCCAGCCTCAAGGTGCTCGCCGACCACATCCGCGCCGCTTCTTTCCTCATCGCCGACGGGGTCATTCCCGGCAACGAGGGGCGAGGCTACGTGCTGCGCCGCATCATCCGCCGCGCCATCCGCCACGGTTGGAAGCTCGGTGTGCGCGCACCGTTCTTCCACCGGCTGGTGCCGGCCCTGGTGGCCGAGATGGGTGAGGCCTATCCCGAGCTCGTGGCGCGCCAGTCGGTGATCGAGGCCACGCTCAGGCAGGAGGAGGAACGCTTCTTCGGCACCATCGAACATGGCATGTCGCTGCTGGAAACGGTGATCGCGCAGATGCAGGCCAATGGCCAGAGCGAGCTCGACGGCGAGATCGCCTTCAAGCTGCACGACACCTATGGTTTTCCGCTGGATCTGACCGCCGACGTGCTGCGCGAGCGCGGATTCACCGTGGACGTGGCCGGGTTCGACGCGGCCATGGCACGGCAAAAGGCGATGGCGCGCGCCGCGGGCAAGTTCAAGATGCAGGCGGTGCTCGAATACGAGGGGCCGACGACGCGCTTCGAGGGCTACGAGACCTTGGAAGACGACGGGCAGATCGTGGCGCTCTATCGCGACGGCACGCCGGTCAATGAACTCACCGAGGGCGAGGAGGGCGTGGTGGTGCTCGATCGCACGCCGTTCTACGCCGAATCGGGCGGTCAGGCGGGTGATCGCGGCGAGCTGCGCGCTCCGGACGGGATTTTCTCCATCGAGGATACGCAGAAGATCCAGGCCGAGGTGTTCGGCCATTACGGCGTGGTGCGTACGGGGCGGCTCACGCTGGGGCAGCGCGTGCGCGCCCGGGTCGATGCCGAGGCTCGCGCCGCCACG
Source organism: Tepidiphilus olei (assembly GCF_006980705.1). GTDB lineage: Bacteria > Pseudomonadota > Gammaproteobacteria > Burkholderiales > Rhodocyclaceae > Tepidiphilus > Tepidiphilus olei. The sequence goes on from NZ_SBHO01000001.1 coordinate 186,872, forward strand.
GCACGGCACCACTCCGCCACGCACCTCTTGCACAAGGCTTTGCGCGAAGTGCTGGGGACGCACGTCGAGCAGAAAGGCTCGCTTGTCGATGCCGACCGTCTGCGCTTCGATTTTGCGCACCATCAGCCCCTCACTCAGGAAGAGATCGAGCGCATCGAATGGCTCGTCAATCGCGAGGTGCTCGCCAACGTTCCCACCCGTGCCGAGGTAATGCCCCTCGAAGCGGCCAAGGCGAGCGGCGCGGTGATGCTCTTCGGCGAGAAATACGGCGAGACGGTGCGGGTGCTCACCATCGGCAGCTCCAAGGAGCTGTGCGGCGGCACGCATGTGGCGCGCACCGGCGACATCGGGTTGGTGAAGATCGTGGCCGAGAGCGCGATCGCCGCCGGCGTGCGCCGCATCGAGGCGGTCGCAGGAGAAGTGGCGCTGCGCTGGGTGCAAGGCGTGGATCGTACGCTGGAGCGGCTCGCCCAGACGCTCAAAGTGGCTCGCGAGGAAGTGCCCGCACGTGTGGAGGCGCTGCTCGAGCAGACGCGCGAGGCGGCGCGCGAGCGGGCACGGCTCGTGCAGCGGCTCGCGCAGGCCGAAGCGATGGCGCTTGCCGCCGCGGCCGAGCCCCTGGGTGAAGCCCAATTGCTGGTGCGTCGGGTGGAGGCCGATTCGCTCGAGGCGCTGCGCGAACTGGCCGATGCGCTGCGCGCCCGTCTGCCCAAGGCCGCGGTGCTGCTCGGGAGCATAATCGAGGGCAAGGCCGTGGTGCTCGCTGCCGTGAGCAAGGAGGCGACGTCCCGCCTCAAGGCCGGCGACTGGGTCAAGGTTGCGGCCGAGACGATGGGCGCGCGCGGCGGCGGTCGCCCCGAACTCGCCCAAGCCGGCGGCGGCGATCCGGCCAAGCTCGACGAGGCGCTCGGGCAGGGCAAGGCGTGGGCGCAGGAGCGGTTAGGGTATTGATCACGGCCAGCCCGGGGAAACGCGTGTCGAGGCTTTTCTCGATACGAGGGAGGATGCGATGGGGTCTAGAGCGCTCGCCAAACCCGGGCGCATCTCGTGGAGTGAGGAAAAGAACGAGAAATTAAAGCGAGAGCGGGATATTTCCTTCGAGGATGTCGTCTACGCCATGGCAAGTGGCGCCATCCTCGATACCTTCGATCATCCCAATCAGGATCGCTATCGTGAACAGAAAATTCATGTCGTCGAAATCGATGGATATGCCTATCTCGTTCCTTTCATCGAATCCGCTGAGGGAATTTTTCTCAAAACGATCATCCCCAGCCGTAAGGCGACCAAACTCTATCTGGAGCGTAAGACATGAACGGACTCGATCCAGAAGAACGTGAAATCCTCAAGGCCTTCGAGGAAGGCAAGCTCGAGCGAGCCTCGGAGGCCGATCTTCTCAAGACGCGTCATCAACGTTACGCCCAGGAGATGGTCGGCCAAGAGCGCTTGATCCACTTGCGTCTTTCTGAACGGGATCTGCTGCGACTGCGTCGGAAAGCCCGCGAAGCGGGCATTCCCTACGAAACGCTAGCCGCCCAGATCATCCATCGTTACGTCGAAGAAGTAGGAGAGATCGACTGAGCGAGCCTTGGCAAGGCGCTTGCCCTCCGATGAGGTTCAAAACGGTAGTTCGATCCCCGGCCACACGCTCGTGAGGGCGCGGCGGAAGTCTTCTTGGATGCGCGCGAGCGCTGCGGGCGTGTCGGCCTCGAAGCGTAGCACCACGACCGGCGTGGTGTTGGAGGCGCGCGCGAGCCCGAAGCCGTCGGGGTATTCGACGCGCACGCCGTCGATGGTAATGATCTCACGCGCACCGGTGAAACCGCCGTAGCCTTGCAGCCGTTCGATGAGGGCAAACGGCTCGCCCTCCTTCATCTTGATGTTGAGCTCGGGCGTGGCGATGCTGTCGGGCAGCGCCTCGAGCACGGCGCTCGGATCGTCGTGGCGCGAGAGGATTTCCAGCAGGCGCGCGGCGGCATAGAGCCCGTCGTCGAAGCCGTACCAGCGATCCTTGAAGAAGACGTGCCCGCTCATCTCACCGGCGAGCGGCGCCCCCGTCTCGCGCAGCTTCGCCTTGATGAGGGCGTGTCCGGTCTTCCACATGAGCGGCACGCCACCATGCGCCCGGATGACTTCGGCGAGTTTGCGCGAGCATTTGACGTCGAAGAGAATCTGAGCGCCGGGATGGCGCGAGAGCACGTCGGAGGCAAAGAGCATCATCTGCCGGTCGGGGAAGATGATCTTGCTGTGTTTGGTGACCACGCCCAGCCGGTCCCCGTCGCCGTCGAACGCCAGCCCCAGCTCGGCATCGGTGGCGGCGACGCGCGTGATGAGGTCGTTCAGGTTCTCGGGTTTGGAGGGATCGGGGTGGTGATTGGGAAAAGTGCCGTCGACCTCGCAAAAGAGCGCGTCGACCCGGCAGCCCAGCCGTTCGAGGAGCTCGGGGGCGAAGGCCCCGGCGACGCCGTTGCCGCAGTCGACCGCGACCTTCATGGGGCGGGCGAGTTTGACGTCGGAGGTGATGCGCGTGAAGTAGGCTTCGCGCACGTCCGCCCGGCGCAGCTGCCCCGCACCGCTTTCCAGGTCGCCTTCGGCCAGACGCCGACGCAGGTCCTGGATGAGCGGCCCGTAGAGGGTTTCACCGGCGAGCACCATCTTGAACCCGTTGTACTGGGGCGGATTGTGGCTACCGGTGACCGAGACGCAGGAACGGGTGCCGAGATGCTCGGCGGCGAAGTAGGTGACCGGGGTGGGGACGGCGCCGATGTCGATGACGTCCACGCCTGCGGCGAGGATTCCTTCGGCGAGCGCCGCGGCCAGCCGTGGGCCGGACAAACGCCCGTCGCGCCCGACCACGATCGCCTCCACCCGGCGTCGGCGCGCCTCGCTACCGATGGCGCGGCCGATGGCGCGGGCGACGTCTTCGGTGAGGGTCTCATCGACGATGCCGCGGATGTCATAGGCTTTGAAGATGCTGGCGTCGGGAAGCGTCATCGCAGAGGCTCGCAAAAGGGATCAGTGGTGTTTGGGTAAAGGGCCTTCGAAGTGGAAGCGCCGGCTGCAGTAGGGGCAGACGGCCTCGCCCTCGGCCGTGGGGTCGAGGAAGACGCGCGGGTGCAGCAGATCGACCGGCTCGCCGGGAAGCGGGCAGTGCAGCGGCAGATCCTCGGCGCGCACGGTGAGCTCGCGCTCCGTGCGCACGGTCTCGAGTGGATTGGAGGTACTCATCGGGGCGCTCCTCAGAGATAGGCGAGCCAGTGGTCGTACTCGGGCGCGCGGCCGGCGACGATGTCGAAGAATCGCTGCTGGATGCGGGTGGTGATGGGACCGCGCTTGCCCTCGCCGATGACGCGGTCGTCGAGTTCGCGGATCGGCGTGATCTCGGCGGCGGTGCCGCTGAAGAAGGCTTCGTCGGCGATGTAGATGTCGTCGCGCGTGAGCCTGCGCGACACGAAGGGGATGCCGAGTTCATCGGCGATGCGGATCACCGTGTCGCGGGTGATGCCCGTGAGCGCCGCGGCGATCTCGGGTTCATACAGCACTCCATCCTTGACCACGAAGAGGTTTTCCCCGGCGCCTTCCGCGACGAACCCTTGGGTGTCAAGCAGCAGCGCCTCGTCGTAGCCCTGGCTGGTGACTTCCTGGTTGGCGAGGATGGAGTTGGCGTAGGTGCTGGCGAGCTTGGCGCGCGGCATGGTCACGTTGACGTGCTGGCGCTGGAAGGAGGAGGTCTTGATGCGGATGCCGCGTTCCAGGCCGTCTTCGCCCAGATAGGCGCCCCAAGGCCAGGCGGCGATGGCCACGTGCACCTTGGCGCCTTTAGGCGAGACGCCCATCTTCTCCGAACCGTAGAAGGCGATGGGGCGGATGTAGCAGGATTCGAGGTTGTTTGCGCGCACCACCTCCTTCTGCGCTTCCATGAGCTCCTCGAGCGACCAGGGAATCGGCATCATGTAGATCTTGGCCGAATTGAGCAGGCGCTGGGTGTGCTCGCGCAGGCGGAAAATGGCGGTGCCGCGCTCGGTGGCATAGGCGCGCAAGCCTTCGAACACGGCCAGGCCGTAGTGCAGGGAATGGGTGAGCACGTGGGTGGTGGCTTCACGCCAGGGCACGAGCTTGCCGTCGTACCAGATGAAGCCATCGCGATCGGACATCGACATGGGGTTCTCCTCGGGTGGATGGGCTCGGCGCTTGCGCCGTGTAACGGCAGATTGTAGCGCAAAGCACTGCATCGGGAGGGTTCCCGCACGAAGGATCGCAGGGCTGAGGGGTTTATCCAAAGGAGGAAAGACGAAAAACGATTTTTATGTTTTTCGTATGAAAAACCACCTTCTGGGGAAAATATCCGGCAGGCGACCCTCCGTGAGCACGGGGGTCGCGAGGGGAAAGATCAGCGATTGGTCGAGGGGAAGTTCGGTGCGCGTTTTTCCCGCACGGCAGCCACGCCCTCTGGCGCATCTTCACCGAGGAAGCACATCATCTCCATGGCAAGCGAGCTCTCGAAGACGGGGCGGAACATGTGTAGCCAGCCGTTGAGCGAGCGTTTGGTGAAGCGGATCGCTTGCTGGCTGCCGCGGGCAAGCTTGTCGGCCACTTCCAGCGCTTTCTCCATCAGCTGGGCGCGCGGCACGCTCAGACTCACGAGGCCGATGCGTTCGGCCTCCTTGCCGTCGATGAATTCTGCAGTCATCAGATAGTATTTCGCTTTCGCCATGCCGCACAGCAACGGCCAGATGATCGCGGCGTGGTCGCCCGCGGCGACGCCGAGCTTGACGTGTCCGTCGGTGATTTTTGCTTCTTCGGCCATGATGCTGATGTCGGCGAGCATGGCAACCGCTAGTCCGGCGCCTACCGCCACGCCGTTGATGGCCGAGATGATCGGTTTGTCGCAGGCGAGCATGTTATAGACGATGTCGGAGGCTTCCTTCATCACGTTGCCGATCATCTGCGGGTTGCCGACCATGCTGCTGATCCAACTCAGATCCCCGCCGGCGGAGAAGGCTTTGTCGCCGGCACCGGTGATCACGGCGACGCGGGTTTTGGGATCCTCATTGACGACTTCCCAGATTTTGGTCAATTCCCAATGCAGGCGATCATTGGTGGCATTCATCACTTCGGGACGATTGATGGTGATCACCAGCACGCCATTTGGTTTGTGCTCGAAACGCAGAAACTGAAAATCCTCGTAGTGCATGGTACTTCCTCCTCCTGGGTTGTTTAGGGTGTTCCTTTGAGGCAAAATGTGTCATCATGTTGATACGATTATAACGGTTCGCGCGGTGAGTGCAAGCAGTACGCAGCGGCGAGCGTACATTCAGGGAGGAGCGATGACGATACTGACTTCACATGCCGATGTCGGAGGAGAGGCGTTTGCGCGAAATCGGGAGGCCTATCTCGCGCTCGTCGAGCGACTGCGCACCCGCCGACGACTAGCTTGGGCAGGGGGGCCGCCAAAAGCGCGCGAGCGGCATCTGGCCCGGGGCAAACTCTTACCCCGAGACCGCGTCGAGGCGCTTCTCGACCCGGGTTCCCCTTTTCTCGAGATCGGCATGCTCGCCGGTGAAGGGCTCTATGAAGGCGTGCCGCCGGGCGCTGGGATCATCACCGGCATCGGTTTGGTTTCCGGACGCCCCTGCATGATCATCGCCAACGACGCGACGGTCAAAGGCGGCACGTACTATGGCATGACGTGCAAGAAACACGTGCGTGCCCAGCAGATCGCCTGGCGTCATCGCTTACCCTGCATCACCCTCGTCGATAGCGGCGGGGCGTTTTTACCGGACATGGCCAACATCTTCCCCGACGTGGGGCAGTTCGGCAGTATCTTCAACAACCAGGTGCGTATGTCGGCCGAAGGCATCCCGCAGATCGCCGTGGTGATGGGACCTTGTACCGCCGGTGGGGCCTATATTCCAGCGCTGTGCGACCAGGTCGTCATCGTCAAAGGGCAGGGGTACATGTATTTGGGTGGGCCAGAACTTACTTTTGCGGCCACGGGAGAGCAAGTAGACAACGAAACCTTGGGTGGGGCCTTGATGCACTGCAGCGTGAGCGGTGTGACCGATTACCTCGCCGAGGACGATAAGCACGCGCTGGCGATCACGCGCGAACTCGTGCGCGACCTGGGGGAACCTCCGGCTGCTCGATGGACGAAAGCGCCGGCCAAAGCCCCTCGCTACGATCCGAGCGAAATCTATGGTCTGGTGAGTCACGATCCGAAGATACCGAGCGATACGCGTGAAATCTTGGCGCGACTCGTCGATGATAGCCGTTTCCAAGAATTCAAGCCCCTTTACGGCGACACTCTGCTCACCGGCTTTGCCCATATCCAGGGCCATCGAATCGGCATTTTGGCCAACCAAGGGGTGCTTTTTCCCGAGAGCGCGAACAAAGCGGCGCATTTCATCGATCTGTGCTGTCAGCGCGACATCCCCTTGCTTTTTCTTGCCGATGTCACCGGTTTCATGGTCGGCAAAGCGGCCGAGCAGGCGGGTATCGCCAAGGCGGGGGCGAAGATGATCACCGCCATGGCTTCGGCCAACGTACCCAAATACACCATCCTCATCGGAGCCTCGTACGGCGCGGGGTATCTGGCGATGTGCGGGCGGCCGTTCGAGCCGACCGCCATGTTTGCTTGGCCCAATGCCCGTTCAGCCATCATGGGCCCGGAGCAAGCCGCCACCGTGATGGCGCTCGTACGCCGTCAGAATCTCGAGAAAGAGGGGCGCTCGTGGTCACCGGAAGAAGAGGAGTCATTCAAAGCGCCGGTGCGCAAGATCTATGAAGACTTTCAGCCGGCCGACAATTTCTCGGCCCATTTATGGGTGGACGGCATCATCGATCCGCTCGAGACGCGTGAAGTGATGGGGCTACTGCTCGAACTCGCTTCGCACACGCCTTCCCTTCCCACGCCGTTTGGCGTTTTCAGGTTTTGACGCATGGAACGCATCGACAAGGTTCTCATCGCCAATCGCGGCGAAATCGCTTGCCGCATCGCCCGTACCTGCCGCCGCCTCGGCGTGGAGGTGGCGACGGTCCACTCCTTGCCCGATCAGGGGGCTCGTCACGTCCGTGAAATCGGGGAGTCGGTCGGCCTCGAACGCGGCTATCTCGATGGCGAGGCGGTGATCGCCGCGGCCCGCCGCGTAGGTGCCGATGCGATCCATCCCGGCTACGGTTTCTTGTCGGAGAATCCCGCGTTCGTTCGTGCCGTCGAGGCGGCGGGGCTCGTTTTCGTCGGACCGACGGCCGAGACGATGGAGCAGCTAGGGGGCAAGGCGCAGGCCAAGCATGAAGCGGCGCGCTTGGGCATTCCCGTCGTTCCGGGCAGCGACCGGGGGCTCGACGACGTCGTCGAGGTAGCCAACCTCGTGCGGGGCATGCGGTTGCCGGTGCTCCTGAAAGCCGTCGCTGGCGGCGGCGGGCGCGGCATGGCCCTCATCGAAGGGGTCGAGGGACTGGAAGCGCGCATCGAGAGCGCGATGCGTGAGGCCGAGCAGGCGTTCGGCAGCGGCGAGCTCATCGTCGAGCGCTATTTACCGCGGGTGCGCCACGTCGAGGTGCAGATCGCCGGTGACGGGCAAGGCGAGGCGATCCACCTCTTCGAGCGCGAGTGCACGCTCCAGCGCCGTCACCAGAAGATCGTCGAGGAAGCGCCCAGCGCTGGTTTGCCTGCCGCCTTGCGTGAGCGCTTGTTCGCGGACGCGGTGCGCCTTGCCCGCGCGGTGCGCTACCGCGGTCTGGGGACCGTCGAATTCATCGTCAGCGACGAGGAGTACTTCTTCCTCGAGGTCAATCCGCGACTGCAGGTCGAACATCCCGTGACCGAGGCGATCACCGGGCTTGATCTCGTCGAATGGCAGCTGCGTATCGCCGATGTCGGTTGCTTGCCCCTGGCGCAAGACGACGTGCGCCCTGTGGGGCATGCGCTGGAAGTTCGCCTGTGCGCCGAAGATCCCAGCGCCGGCTTTCTGCCGATGACCGGACGGCTCTCCGTCGTCGATTTTTCCCGTACCGGCGTGCGTGTCGAAACCGGCGTGGAGTCGGGCGACGAGATCAGTCCGCACTATGATTCGATGATCGCCAAACTGATCGTTCAGGCGCCGACGCGCGACGAAGCCGTGCAGCGTATGCAGGTGGCGTTGTCGCAGGTGGTCGTGCTGGGCGTGCCCACCAATCTTGCTTTTTTGCGTGAGCTTTTGCGCTGGCCTGAGACACGCCAGGGGGCGTTCCACACCCGGCTCATCGATGAACGTCTGGAGGAGATTCGCCGCAGAGGTGCGGACGTGCCCTTGCCCCACTTGGCGGGGGCCGCCTTGGAATGGTTGCAGCGCCAGCGCAGCGCCTGTACGGCCTGGGGATGCTGGGGAGGGGATTCCCTCACGGGTTGGCGCCTCGCCCTGGATCGCGAAGCGCCTTCGCCCCAGCCTTCGCTGCGCCTCGGACTGGGTTCGAGTCATTGGGACGTGCGCTTTTCACGGTGGGACGGCCGATCGCCCACCACCCTGGCGATCGGAGAGGAGAGGGTATGCGTCACCTGGAAGCGGCAAGGCGAGGAACGCGCGCTCCTCGAGGCAGAAGGGCTGGCCCTGGCAGCCAGCCTGTCCTCGGATGAGCGTGAGCTATGGCTATCCAGCAAGCAGGGTACCAATGCTTTTCGCACCGAACCCTACCTCGCGGGGGCGCTCACCGCAGCGGCTCAGGATGGGCAGCTGCTTGCGCCGATGCTCGGTAAAGTCGTGGCGGTAAAAGCGGCCGTTGGGGATCGCGTGCAGGCGGGGCAGACCCTCGTGGTTCTGGAATCGATGAAGATGGAACTGCACGTCGATGCGCCCCTCGACGGCGTGCTCACCGAATTGCACTGTCGTCCGGGGGACATGGTCGAGCGTCATCAGCGCCTCGGCGAAGTTCGTCCAGACGCAGAGCGCTAGACCATCAAAAATCATCAAAAGAAAAAGGAGGAGACCGTGTCTACGAAAGCTTTCGATTGGGTGCCAACTCCAGAGTGGATCGAACCCTCCAATTTGATGGCATTCATGCGACGAGTCTCGGCCCCAAGCTTCGATGAGCTCGCCCAGCGGGCCGATGCCGATCCGGCATGGCTGATGGAGGAAGTGTTTCGTTTTTGCGACTTTCGTTTCTATCGCCCTTATGCGCGCCTGCTCGATCTGTCCGAGGGCATCGAATGGGCGAAGTGGTGTGTCGGTGGGACGACCAATATCGTGCTCAACTGTCTCGATCGACACCGCAGCACGCCGACCTGGGAGCGCCCCTTTCTCGTTTGGGAAGGAGAAGCCGGAGAGCCCGTGGTCACGCTCACTTATGGGGCGTTCGATGCCGAGGTCTGCCGCCTCGCCGCCGCGTTGGCCGCGTTGGGCATCGGTCCGGGAGATCGCGTCGCGCTGTATTTGCCCAACATTCCGGAGACTTTCGCTGCGTTTTTTGCCATTCTCAAGCTGGGGGCGATCGTGGTGCCCCTCTTCTCCGGTTTTGGCCCGCAACCCTTGGTGACGCGCTTGAATGACGCCGAAGCCAAGGCAGTGCTCACCGTCGATGGCAGCCGGCGACGGGGTGAGCTGGTGCCGATGAAAACGGTGCTCGACGAGGCGCTCGCTGCGGTGCCCACCGTCAGGCATGTCCTCGTGCTGCGCCGTTTCGGCGGGCAACTTCCCTGCGCCATGCAATCGGGACGCGATCACGATTGGGCGCAGTCACTCGTCGATCGTCCCCGCGAGTATCCCACTGCCGAAATGCCGGCCGAAGCGCCCGCCGTATTGCTCTACACGTCCGGGACCACGGGCAAACCCAAGGGATGCGTGTGGACGCACGTCAGCTTCCTGGGCTCGATGATCACGCGGGACATGCACATTTGCGGCGACTTCAAGGCCGAGGATCGTTATTTCTTTTTGAGTGACATGGGATGGATGGTCGGGGCGATGTGCGCCTGCCTGCCGAGCTACTTCGGTGCGAGCCTGCTGATCGCCGAAGGGGCTCCAGACTATCCCGATCAGGGGCGTTTTTGGCGCCTCGTCCAGAATCATCGCGTCACCTACCTCGGCGTGGCTCCGACGCTGATCCGGGCAATGATGCGCTACGGCGACGAATCAGTCCAATCGTACGACTTCTCTGCCTTGCGCATCTTATCGACGGCCGGGGAACCGTGCACGGAAGCGGCTTGGCGCTGGTTCTTTACTCAGGTCGGTAAAGGTCGCTTACCCATCATCAACATCGTTGGCGGGACGGAAGTGGGTGGTTGTAATTTCATCGGCACGCTCTTGCACCCCTTGCGTCCGGGTTCGTTCGGGGCGCGCGGTCTGGGCGCAGGGGTCGACATCGTCGATGCCCAGGGGCAACCCGTGCCACGAGACCAGGTCGGCGAACTCGTGTTGCGCAATCCCAACATCGGATTCACCAAGGGCTTGTGGCGCGATCCCGAGCGTTATCTCGCCACTTACTGGCGCGTGATCCCTGGGGTGTGGTACCACGGCGACCTCGCCATGCAAGACGAAGCGGGTTTGTACTACATTCTGGGGCGCAGCGACGACACGATCAAGATTGCCGGCAAGCGCACGGGGCCGGCGGAAATCGAAACCTTGCTCACTGCAAGCGGCAAGGTGGCCGAAGCGGCGGTGGTCAGTGTGCCCGACGAGATCAAGGGGGAGGCGCTCGTCTGTCTCTGCGTTCCCATGCCTGGGGTGACGGCCGACGAGGCGCTCGCGGCCGAATTCGAGCAGGCCATCGTCCGGGGCATGGGCGCTTCTTATCGCCCCAAAGCGGTGCTCTTCGTGGAGGACTTGCCCAAGACACGCAACATGAAGATCATCCGGCGCGTCATCAAGGCCTTGCTGCGGGGCGACGATCCAGGGGATCTCTCCTCGCTCGTCAATCCGGAAGCGCTCGATGAAGTGCGGCGCAAGTTGGCGGTGCTCCAAGGAGGAAAAACGTGAGAGAAGATGGGCAGATACTACGCGGCAAGGTGGCGGTGATCGGGGCGGGCATATCCGAGGTGGGCAAGGTACCGGGCAAGAGCCCACTGGCCTTGGCGGCCCAGGCGGCAAGCCGGGCGTTGGACGATGCCGGCATCGCCAAGACGGCGGTCGATGGGGTGCTCGCCAGCACCTCCTTCGCTTCCCCTTTTCATCGTTTCAGCGTCGCGTTCAGCGAATATTTCGGCATCCAGCCGACTTTTTCCAATACCTTGCAGGTTTCCGGCGCCACCGCCGCGACGCTTTTTCACGTCGGGGCGGCGGCCATCCAGGCGGGGCTCGCCCAGACCGTACTGCTCGTGGGGGCCGACAGCCTGCTCACCGGTTTGACGCCCGACCTGGCGCTACGCTCGATGTCCGAGAGCCGAGACCAGCAATACGAAATGCCTTTCGGGATTCCCGTGGCCAACACCTTTGCCATGACTGCGAATCGGCACATGCACGAATACGGCACCACTGCGGAGCAACTCGCGCAGGTGGCCGTGACTTTCCGGGAACATGCGCGACGCACGCCCGGGGCGCAGATGCGCGATCCGATTACGGTCGAGGATGTGCTCGCGTCCCCTTGGGTGACGACGCCTTACCGCAAGCTAGACTGTTCCCTCATCTCCGATGGCGGGGCGGCCTTCGTGCTCACCTCGGCCGAACGGGCCAGGGCGCTCGGAATCGAGCAGCCGATCTATCTGCTCGGCGCGGGCGAGTGCTACACCCACGAGCATATTTTCCTCATGCCTTCGTTGACGACGACCGGAGCGACGCGTTCGAGCGCCCTAGCCTACGCCATGGCCGGCTATGGCCCGCGCGACATGGACGTGGCCGGAATCTACGATTGTTTCACCGGCACCGTGGTGATGATGGTCGAGGATCTCGGTTTTTGTGCCAAAGGGGAAGGGGGGCCGTTCGTCGCCGAGGGCAATCTCACTTACGGGGGAGCGATCCCGAGCAATACCCACGGCGGTTTGCTCTCCTTTGCCCATCCGGGGATGCCAGGGGCTTTGTTCCACTTCCACGAAGTCGTTTCTCAGCTGCGAGGGCGTTGCGGCGAACGTCAGGTGCCGGGAGCCAAGCTCGGGCTCGTGCATACGCTCGGAGCGGGTTTCGCCACCAATGCGACCACGGTGCTGGGGACGGAGGAGACGCTATGAATTCCCTCGAACAGGTGATGCGCAAACCGCTACCGGTTCCCGATGCCGATACGCAGGCTTATTGGGAAGGGCTGAGGCAAGGAAAGCTCCTGCTACAACATTGCCTGGCGTGTGGTCATGTGCAGTTCTATCAACAGGCGATCTGTCGCCATTGCGGCAGCGAACGACTCGAGCACCGGGCGGCGAGCGGTCGTGGTCGAGTCCATTCCTTTAGCGTGGTCCATCGTGCCCCGAGTCCTGCCTTCAAAGGGGATACCCCTTACGCCGTTTTATTGGTCGAGCTCGAGGAAGGGCCAAGAATGATCAGCTCGTTGATCGACGGTGACCCGATGAAGGTTACGTTCGACATGCCAGTCGTCCTCGTGTGCGAACCGGTGAGCGAGGCAATTTCCTTGCCGCGTTTCCGTCCGGCAGAGCGGGAGCAAGTGAAATGAACGAAGAATTGACTTATCACCTCGAAGACGACGCCATCGCGATCATCACGATCAATCGCCCGGAACGGCGTAATGCGCTCAATCAGGCCGTGCGTGAGGGCTTGTTCGCCGCCTTTCGCCGTTTCGAGGCCGATGAACGAGCCAAGGTAGCCATCCTCACCGGTGCCGGTGCGCACTTCTGCGCCGGCATGGACCTCGTCGAGGCGGCGCAGACGCAGTTGCGTATCCCTCCGCCCGATTTCATTCCCATGCTCGGCGACAACATAGAAGTTAGCAAACCGGTCATCGCCGCCGTGCAAGGGTATGCCTACGCGGGCGGATGGCTGCTGGCCCAGATGTGTGACCTTTGCGTGGCCGACGAGACGGCGAAATTTGCCATCACCGAAGCCAAAGTCGGCCGCGGCATGCCTTGGGCCGTGCCCGTGGTGCACATGTTGCCGCAGCGCATCTTCATGGAAGTAGTGCTCACGGGCGAGCCGCTGGATGCTCGGCGTGCCTATGAGTTGGGCTTCGTCAACCGCTTGATGCCGCCCGGTGAGGCGCTTGCCGGGGCCAAGGCGCTCGCGCAGACCATCTTGGCCAACGCGCCGCTGACGCTGCGCGCCGCCAAGGAGATGGTGCGCTTGGCCACGGAGATGGGACGCAGCGCGGCGATGCGCGCGGCGCGCGATCTCTTCGAGCGCGTTTATCTGAGCGAAGATGCCCTCGAGGGGCCGCGCGCTTTTCGCGAGAAGCGCAAACCGCGCTGGCAAGGACGGTGAGTCAAGCCGTCACAGCCTCCTCCAGCGACCGGGGGCCGTGACGAGCGGTGAACGTGCATCGTCAGTAGGAGCGCGGCAGTCCGAGAACGTGCTCGGCGAGGTAATTGAGGATCATCTCGCGGTTGATGGGCGCGGTGCGCAGTAGGCGCACCAGCCCATAGAGATCATAGACGCCATATTCCTTGGTGAAGCCATTGCCGCCGAAACACTGGATGGTGTGATCGACGGCATGGATCGCCGCTTCGGCGGCGGCGTATTTGGCCATGTTCGAGTATTCTCCGGCCGGAAGAACCTCATCGAATACCCAGGCGGCTTTACGCGCCATGAGGGAAGCCAATTCGATCTCGGTGTGGGCGATCGCCAAGGGATGTTGGATCCCTTGGTAGGCCCCGATGGGGGTGTTGTTGAAGACACGCCGTTCGTTGGCGTATTCTACGGCGCGTTTGAGGGCGAAACGTCCGATGCCCGCGCACAAGCCGGCGAGCGTGATGCGTTCTGGATTCAACGTGTCGAAGAGGATGCGAAATCCTGCGTCGACTTCTCCGACGACGTCGTCGCGGCTCAGCGGCACGTCGTCGAAAAAGAGCTGCCATTGGGTCTCCGGCAAGGGGAAAGCGATGGGAATCAAGGTCTTGCTCACCCCTTTTTGTTTCAGGTCGACCATGAAAAGGGTGAAACCGTCGGTTTTCTTCTGAACTTCCTGACGCGGCTTGGTCCGCGTCACCACCAAGGCATAGTCGGCCACGTCGGCGTCCGTGATGAAGACTTTCTGCCCGCTGAGCAGAAAGCCTCCTTTGCCGTCGGGGCGCGCATAAGTGGTGATCTCCATCGTGTTGGAGCCGGCGTTGGGTTCGGTGATGGCAAAGCAATACTTGAGCTCGCCGCGGCAGCCAGGTGGCAGGAAGCGGCGTTTCACTTCTTCGCTGCCATGTTTGGCAAGCAGGCCCATCGTCATTGTCGGGCCGACGACGAGATTGAGCAAGGGAACGCCGTTGTTGGCGAGCCCCTCGATGAGGAGCAACATCTCCATCATTCCTAGGCCGGATCCGCCGTATTCCTCGGGGACCATGAGGCCGAGGAAACCGTCTTCGGCAAGCTGCTGGAACAATTCCTGCGGCAGCTCCGCTTTTTCGGCGTACGTACGCCAGTACGCGTGGTCGAAGCGCTCGGCGATCCGATTACCGTACTCGTAGATCATTCGTTGTTCTTCGGTCAGCGTGAAATCCATCGGGGGTCTCCTCCTCCAGGTGAAAAAGTCGTGCACACATTCTGGTGTTTCTTGTGTGGCGGATGTGTCATCATGTTGATATGATTATAAGACCTTTTCACCTTGCAACCACCTAAGGAGGAGACATCATGAGCGAACGAACGGCAGTCCTCAGCCGCATCGAAGAAAGGGTCGGAATCATCGAACTGGCGCGCCCCGATAAATATAATTGCTTGTCTTCGGCGATGTTCCTGGCGATCGAACAAGCGCTTGAAGCGTTCGAACGATCGGACTCGGGGGTACGTGCGGTCTTGATCCAGGCGCAGGGCAAGCATTTCTGTACCGGAGCCGATCTCGAGGAAGTCGAGCGGGTGCGGGAAGATTCGCTGCAGTTGATGAGTTTCATCCACCGCGGCCACACCGTGCTGCGTCGGCTCGAGGCAAGCCCTTTGCCGGTGGTGGCGGCCTGTCAGGGTTTGGTGCTCGCTGGCGGCAGCGAACTGATGCTCGCCTGTGACGTCGTTTTTGCCTCTCGCGACTGCCGCATCGGCGATCAGCATGCGCAGTTCGGGTTGATTCCCGGCTGGGGAGGTAGCCAGCGCCTGCCGCGACTCATCGGCTTGCGCCGAGCCTTGGATCTCGATTTCAGCGCACGCTGGATCGACGCCGACACGGCCCTAGCGTGGGGTTTGGTCAATTACGTGGTCGACGACGAGCGCTTGCATGAGGAGGCGCGCGCTTACTGCCGCACGCTGACGACGCGCAGCCGCGCGGGGTTGGCGGCCATGAAACAGCTCGCGCGCTCTGGTTTGGAGCGGTCTCTGCGTGAAGGCTTGGCTTTGGAAGAAGAAATGGCAGTGCGGGCGCTCCAAAGTGCCGATGTCGCCGAGGGGCTGGCGGCGTTCAAGGCGCGGCGTCAACCGAAATTTTCCTAGGTGGAAAATGGACGGCCAGGACCTGCAGGCATTGGGTGAGCGGGTGCTGCAGACGATTATGACTTTTGAAAAATCCGCCTGAACCTCACCACAACTGCCACCAAGGCTTGTCCGGGCCTTTCTTGCCGCCCTTGAAGTAGGCCGATTGCGGGAAGTTGTGGCGCATCACCCGTTCGGCGTCGGCGCGCAGATCTTGGAGGCCGAGTTTGTCGTAGGCCTGCATGAGGATCCACAGTGCGTCTTCTTGTGCGGGGGAGTCGGGGAATCGCTCGAGCACCGCCTTGGCCCGGTTGGCGGCGGCGAGATAGGCGCCGCGGCGCAGATAATAGTCGGCCACATGCACTTCGTAGCGCGCCATGGCGTTGGTGAGATAGACCATGCGCTGGCGCGCGTCGTCGGCATACTTGCTGTCGGGGAAGCGCTCGATGAGCTCACGGAACGTCTCGTAGGATTCACGCATCCCTTTGGGGTCGCGCTCCGAGAGATCCTGGTTGGAGATCGTCCCGAGCAAGCCGAGGTCTTCGTTGAAGGTCGCCAACCCCTTGAGGTAATACATATAGTCGACATTGGGATGATTCGGGTGCAGCCGGATGAAACGGTCGGCGGCAGCGATCGCTTCCTCGGGTTCGTTCGCCTTGTAGTGGGCGTAGGCCGTCTCGATCTGCGCCTGCTGGGCGTAGCGCCCGAAGGGATAGCGCGCTTCGAGTTTTTGATAGAGTTCGACGGCCCGTTGATAATTTCCGTCGTTCAGGGCATCCTTGGCTTCGGAATAGAGTTTTTGCGCGTTCCAGCCGCGGGTCTCGTCCGCTTTTTCGGGGATGAGGCTGCAGCCGGTGAGCGTGAGCGAAAGGGCGAGGAAGAGCGCGGTGAGCGAACGCAGGATCATGGCGGATGGCGATCGGGGCATGAGTGACTCGGTGACCGATTATAAGGCGGAATGGGACGACGATGACGTGATCACGGTCGAGGAAACCGTGCGCTTCGTGCCGGCTGCGCTCGCGGGCGAGCGGCTCGATCGTGTCGCCGCGGCGCTGTGGCCGGAGCATTCGCGCTCGCGTCTGCAGGCATGGATCGAGGAAGGTTGGCTGAGTATCGACGGAATCCTCGCCGACTCAGTACGCCGCCGGTTGGCCGGGGGCGAACGTCTGGCGTTGAAGCTGCCGCCGTTCGTGTTCGGGGAGTCGCCGCAGGCGCAAGCGATGCCATTGTCTCTCCTTCATGCCGATGAAGCGATTTTTGTCGTTGACAAGCCCGCGGGCCTGGTGGTTCATCCCGGGGCGGGAAATCTCGAGGGAACCCTGCTCAACGGACTGCTCGCGCTCGATTCCGGCCTGGCGGCGGTGCCGCGCGCCGGCATCGTGCATCGGCTCGACAAGGACACGAGCGGCCTCATGGTGGTGGCGCGTACGCTGGAAGCGCAGACCGCCCTGGTGCGCCAGCTGCAGGCGCGCACCGTACACCGCGAATACTGGGCGGTGGTGGCGGGGCGTCTCGGGCGATCCGGCACGGTGGACGCGCCGATCGGACGGCATCCGCGCGTGCGTACCCGCATGGCGGTCGTGCCGCAGGGAAAGCCCGCGGTGACCCATTATCGCCCGCTGGAAGTTTTCGCCGATGCTACGCTCGTCGAGTGCCGGCTGGAGACCGGGCGCACGCACCAGATCCGCGTGCATCTGGCCCACCTCGGCTTCCCCTTGCTGGGAGACCCCCTCTACGCCCCCCGAGCAGTGGCGGCGCGCTTTTCCCGGCAGGCGCTGCATGCCCGCTGCCTTTCGCTCATGCATCCCACAAGCGGCGAGCCATGCCGTTGGGAATCGCCCCTACCCGAGGACATGACGCGGCTGCTCGCAACCCTGCGGGGAGAAAAGCGATGATTCGCCGGATCCATTGGCCGGAAGCGCCGCGCAACGTGGTGCTGCGGCTCACCGACCGCGAAGGCGGAGTGAGCCGTGAGCCGTATGCAGCGTTCAACCTCGCCACGCACGTGGGCGACGATCCTCTGGCGGTGAGGGAAAACCGCCTGCGCCTCGCCCGCCTCCTGCCTGCCATGCCGCTGTGGCTCGAGCAGGTGCATGGGGCGCGCGTCTTCGATGCCGACTACGAATCATGGGGCGAAACGCCGCCAAGCGCCGATGCGGCAGTCACCACGAAGCCCGGTGTGCCGCTTGCCGTACTGGTGGCCGATTGCCTGCCGGTGGCCTTTGCCGCTTGCGACGGCATGCGGGTGGCGGTGGCGCATGCCGGCTGGCGCGGGCTCGCTGGCGGGGTGCTGGAGGCCGTGGCAAGGTATTTTGCCCGTGGCGGATTCGTGGCCTGGATCGGACCGGGAATCAGCGCGGCGCACTACGAGGTAGGGGAGGAGGTGCGGCGCACTTTTGTCGACCAGACGCCGTCGCTTGCCCGGTTTTTCGTTCCCGGCCGCGACGGGGCGCACTGGCACGCCGATCTGGCCGGTATCGCCCGGGCGAAGCTGCTTGCCGCGGGCGCGGCCGCGGTTCGGCTGAGCGGAAGGTGTACTTTTCGTGACGAGACCCTCTATTCCTACCGTCGCGAACGCGGGCGCACCGGCCGTTTCGCCCTGTGCCTGTGGCGCACCTCTGCATGAATGACGCTTGCTGCGGTGCATTATTGCCGCCTTGCACCTTTCGTGCCACAATGAATTCAAGCGAGGAGAAAATATGACGTCTTCCCCCAATCCCCCTGGTGCCCCGCTTCCTCCGGGCCACCCCCTGCAATGGTGGCAGCAATCTTGGCAGCTCATGGCGCGTGACCCGGACAAGTTGCGGCAGTGGCAGCAGCAGTGGCTCGCCCAGCATGCCCAGCTGTGGGATCGGCTGCTGCACCGCCAGCCGGGCGAAGCCGCCGAGCCGGTGGTGCCCCAGGTGCGCAGCGACAAGCGTTTTTCCTCGCCCGCATGGCAGGAGAGCCCCATTTTCGACTATCTGCGCCAGGCCTACTGGATCAACGCGCAGATGCTCACCCGCTGGGTGGAAGAGAGCGACTTCCCCGACGGCAAGACGAAGGCGCGGGCGCGTTTCCTCGTGCGCCAGATCGTCGATGCGCTGGCACCGTCGAACTTCGCCGCCACCAATCCGGAATTCATCCGCCAGGCACTCGAAACGCAGGGCGAGAGCATTCGCCGCGGCATCGCCAATCTGCTCGAAGACCTGCACAAGGGTCGCATCTCGATGACCGACGATAAGGCCTTCGAAGTCGGGCGCAACCTCGCGGTCACGCCGGGTGTGGTGATCGCCGAAAACCCCCTCATGCAGCTCATCCAATACGCGCCCCTCACGGAGAAAGTGGGCGAGCGCCCGCTCCTCATCGTTCCGCCCAACATCAACAAGTTCTACATCCTCGACCTTCAGCCGGAAAATTCCCTCGTGCGTTTTGCCCTGGAGCAGGGGCACACGGTGTTCATGATTTCGTGGAAGAATCCGGGCATCACCGAGGCGCACTACGGCTGGGACGATTACCTCGAACTGGGGCCGCTGCGGGCGTTACAGATCGTGCGCGAAGTCACCGGCGTGTCCGATCCCAATGCGCTGGGGTTTTGCGTCGGCGGTACGATGCTTTCTTGTGCGCTGGCGGTGGCGCGTGCCCGCGGCGAGACGCCCGTGCGCAGCCTCACGCTCATGACGACCCTGCTCGATTTCGCCGAGAGCGGCGAGCTGGGCTGCCTGGTGGACGAGGCGAGCGTCACTGCGCGCGAAGCGGCGATCGGCAAAGGCGGGTTGATGCTGGGCTCGGAACTGGCCAATACCTTCTCGGCGCTGCGCGCCAACGACCTCGTCTGGAATTACGTGGTCAACAACTATCTCAAGGGTGAGGCGCCCAAACCCTTCGATCTGCTCTACTGGAACAGCGACAGCACCAACCTGCCCGGGCCGTTCGTCACCTACTACCTGCGCAACATGTATCTCGAGAACAATCTGCGCGTGCCCAACAAATTGACGATGCTCGGCCAGCCGGTGAGCCTCACCCGCCTCGACATGCCGGCCTACGTGATGGCGGCGCGCGAGGACCACATCGTGCCCTGGCGCGGCGCCTATCTCTCGCAACACTTGCTTGGCGGTCCGCGCCGATTCGTGCTGGGGGCGAGCGGGCACATCGCCGGTGCCATCAACCCGGCAAGCAAGAATCGCCGCAGCTACTGGATCAACGAAGCCCTGCCCGAGGAGCCCGAAGCGTGGTTGTCCGCGGCGCAGGAACAACCCGGCAGCTGGTGGTGGGACTGGGCGCGCTGGCTGGAGGCCCACAAGGGCAAGCTCGTGCCGGCACGCACCACCTTGGGCAACGATCAGTACCGCCTGATCGAGCCGGCCCCGGGCCGCTACGTGAAAGAGCCCGCGTTGCCGCTCGTGCGCGAACCCGTTGTGTAACTTCGCCGCCTCAGGCGGCGTCATCGAAGAAGAGGAGAAGGGAAATGACGACGAGAATTGCATTGGTCACAGGAGGCATGGGTGGACTCGGCGAGGCGATCTGCATCAAGCTCGCGCAGCTGGGGTATCGCGTCGTCACCACGCATTCGCTCAACAACAAGAACGCGCCGCAGTGGCTCGCCGACATGAAGGCCAAAGGGTTCGACTTCGCCGCCTATCCGGCGGACGTCGCCGACTTCGACTCCTGCAAGGCGTGCGTCGAGAAAATCGTGCAGGAAGTCGGCCCGGTGGACGTGCTCGTCAATAACGCCGGCATCACCCGCGACATGACTTTGCGCAAGATGACCAAGGCCGACTGGGACGCGGTGCTGCGCACCAACCTCGACAGCGTCTTCAACATGACCAAGCAGGTCATCGACGGCATGGTCGAGCGCAAGTGGGGGCGCATCATCAACATCTCTTCGGTCAACGGTCAGAAAGGCGCCTTCGGCCAGACCAACTATGCCGCGGCCAAGGCCGGGATGCATGGTTTCACCAAGTCGCTGGCGCTGGAAGTGGCGCGCTACGGCGTTACCGTCAATACCGTCTCGCCGGGCTACATCGGCACCAGGATGGTGCTCGCCATTCCACAAGAGATCTTGGATTCCAAGATCCTGCCGCAGATCCCCATGGGGCGCCTGGGCAAGCCCGAGGAAATCGCCGGACTGGTCGCCTACATCGCCTCCGACGAGGCCGCCTACATGACAGGAGCAAACATCGCCATCAACGGTGGCCAGCACATGTATTGAACGTTGGCGCCTTGCGCATCGGCGAAAGGGCGCCCTGCCCATCGGGGCTGCCGAAGCGATACCTGGCGGTGTCGGGCGGTAGCCCCGGTCGTTTTGCGGCGGTATGGAACCTTTGCCTGCTGCTGCGGTATAATGCAGCATTACCGCCTCCTTGTGGGACAGATCGGCAATGACCGATGCGCAACAGATTCGCCTGATCAAGAAATATCCCAACCGCCGTCTGTACGATACCGCCAGCAGTACTTACATCACGATCGGTGACGTGAAGAATCTCGTGCTCTCGCACGAGCCTTTTCGTATCGTCGATGCCAAGACGGGGGAAGATCTCACGCGCAGCGTGCTGCTGCAGATCATCCTCGAGGAAGAGGCCTGCGGTCAACCTCTCTTTTCTTCGGAGATGCTCGCGCAGATCATCCGTTTCTACGGACAGGCATCGCAAAACCTGATGGGGCGCTACCTGGAAAACAGCATCGCCGCCTTCGTCGAGATGCAGAACAAGTTCCAGGAGCAGCT
Source organism: Tepidiphilus olei (assembly GCF_006980705.1). Taxonomy (GTDB): domain Bacteria; phylum Pseudomonadota; class Gammaproteobacteria; order Burkholderiales; family Rhodocyclaceae; genus Tepidiphilus; species Tepidiphilus olei. The sequence continues at coordinate 208,019 of NZ_SBHO01000001.1, forward strand.
GCGCTCGCTCTATGGGGACAACGCCCCGCTCGGTACCGACTGGATGGCCCAGTTCCTTTCGCTGCAGGCGCCGGCGCTACAATCGATGATGAACGCCTATCTCGAGCAATCGCGCCAGCTGCTCACCCAGATGCAGAAGCAGGCGGAGAGCCAGACGCGCGGGCTCTTCGGCGCCATGTTCTCCGGCCTGCGGCCGCAGGCGGACGAATCCGCCCAAGGCGGCACGACCTCACCGACCAAGCCCGATGAAACTTGAGTTTGCTGCGCCCCGCGTGGGCATGGTAAGCCTGGGCTGCCCCAAGGCCACCGTCGACTCCGAACGCATCCTCACGCGCCTGCGGGCCGAGGGCTATGCGCTCAGCCCCGACTACGAAGGGGCGGATCTGGTCATCGTCAATACCTGCGGCTTCATCGACGCAGCCGTCGAAGAATCGCTGCAGGCGATCGGCGAGGCGCTGGCGGAGAATGGCAAGGTCATCGTCACTGGCTGCCTGGGCGCCCGGCCGCAGCGCATCCTCGAAGAATTCCCCCAGGTGCTGGCGATCACCGGTCCGCATGCGGAGGCCGAGGTGCTCGATCTGGTGCACCGCCATCTGCCCAAGCCGCACGACCCCTTCACCGACCTCGTCCCCCCGCAGGGACTGCGGCTCACGCCGCCGCACTACGCCTACCTGAAGATCTCCGAGGGCTGCAACCACCGCTGCACCTTCTGCATCATCCCGTCGTTGCGCGGCGATCTCGTCAGCCGCCCCATCCACGAGATCATGGCCGAGGCCGAGGCGCTGGTCGCATCCGGCGTCAAGGAGATCCTGGTCGTGTCGCAGGACACCGCCGCCTACGGGGTGGACCTCAAGTACCGCACGGGCTTCGTCGACGGTCGGCCGGTACGCCAGCGTCTCACCGAGCTCGCCCGTCTGCTGGGGGAACTCGGCGTATGGATCCGGCTGCACTACGTCTACCCCTATCCGAGCGTGGACGAGCTCATCCCGCTCATGGCCGAGGGCAAGATCCTGCCCTACCTCGACGTCCCGTTCCAGCATGCAAGCCCCCGCATCCTCAAGGCGATGCAGCGGCCGGCGGCCACCGAACAGGTGCTCGAGCGCATCCGGCGCTGGCGCGAGATCTGCCCCGACTTGACGATCCGCTCGACCTTCATCACCGGCTTCCCTGGTGAGACCGAGGAGGATTTCGACTTGCTGTTGCAGTTCCTCGAAGAGGCGCAGCTCGACCGGGTCGGCGCCTTCGCCTATTCCCCCGTCGAGGGCGCGGCGGCCAATGCGCTTCCCGGTGCCGTGCCCGAGGAGGTGCGCGAGGAACGGCGCGTGCGCCTGCTGCAGTGGCAGGAGGACATCTCCACCCAGCGGCTGGAGCGTTGGATCGGGCGCCGGATCACGGTGCTGGTGGAAGAGGTCGACGAAGAGGGGGCGCTTGCGCGCTCCAGCGCCGATGCGCCCGAGATCGATGGCCTCGTCATCATCCCCAACGGCGAGGACTTGCAGCCGGGCGAATTCGCCGAAGTCCTCGTCACCGACTGCGACGTGCACGACCTCTACGCGGAAGTGCCGTCGCGCTGAATCATTCCGTCTCCCCGTAGTTCAATGGATAGAACGAGCGCCTCCTAAGCGCTAGATCCAGGTTCGATTCCTGGCGGGGGGACTCCTTTTCAAGGTCTTGCCATGCCAGTGCTCCGTCTCGACGACGCCCACCTTGCCTTTGGTCACGTTCCTCTGCTCGACGCCGCGTCCTTTCAGCTCGACGAGGGTGAGCGGGTGGTGCTGATCGGGCGCAACGGTGCGGGCAAATCCAGCCTGCTGCGCGTGCTCGCGGGCGAGCAGCCGCTCGACGACGGGCTCGTGTGGCGCCAGCCGGGCCTGCGTCTGGCCTACGTGCCGCAGGAAGCGGACTTCCCGCCGCAGGCCACGGTGGCCGAGGTGCTCACCGAGGGGCTGGGCGAGGCGGCCGGGCTGCTGCGTCGTTTCCAGGAGCTGTCGCGCCTGGTGGCGACTTCGCCCGAGCCGGCGCTCCTTGCCGAGCTCGACGCCGTCCAGCAGGCGCTGGAGCGGGAGGGCGGCTGGCAGTGGCAGCACCGCATCGACGCCGCGCTCGCGGCGCTGGGGCTGGAGGCCGAGGCGCGCATCGCGGCGCTCTCGGGCGGCGGGGTGAAACGCGTGGCGCTCGCCCGCGCCCTGGTGGCCGAGCCGGAAGTGCTGTTGCTCGACGAGCCGACCAACCACCTCGACATCGCCGCGATCGAGCGGCTGGAGCAGATGCTGCTCACCTTTCGCGGCAGTGTCGTGCTGGTGACGCACGACCGGGCTCTGGTCGATCGGGTCGCCACCCGCATCGTCGAACTCGATCGGGGGCGGCTGGCGAGCTTCCCCGGGTCGTTCGCCGAGTACGAACGACGCAAGGCCGAGCAACTCGCGGCCGAGGCTCAGGCACAGGCGCGTTTCGACAAGTTCCACGCCCAGGAAGAGGCCTGGATTCGCAAAGGTGTGGAGGCGCGGCGTACGCGCAACGAGGGTAGGGTGCGGCGGCTGGAGCGCCTGCGCGAAGAACGCGAGGCGCGCCGCGAGCGGCTGGGGCGGGTGCGTCTGCAGCTCGATGCGGGGGAGCAGAGCGGACGCCTGGTGGCCGAACTCGTGGGGGTGACGAAATCCTGGGGCGAGAAGACGGTGGTGCGCGATTTTTCCACCACCATCCTGCGGGGCGATCGCATCGGCCTCATCGGTCCCAACGGCGCGGGCAAGACGACTTTGCTCAAACTCATCTTGGGCGAGATCGAACCCGACGCGGGGCTAGTGCGTCACGGCACACGCCGCAACGTCGCCTATTTCGATCAGATGCGCGCCCAGCTCGACCCCGAGGCGCGGCTGATCGACGTCGTCAGCCCCGGTTCGGATACGGTGGAGATCGCCGGGCAGCGGCGTCACGTCGTCGGTTACCTCGAAGATTTTCTCTTCTCGCCGCAGCGGGCGCGCTCGCCGGTGAAGACGCTCTCGGGCGGGGAGCGCAACCGGCTGTTGCTCGCGCGCCTCTTCGCCCAGCCGGCCAACCTGCTGGTGCTCGACGAACCGACCAACGACCTCGATCTCGACACGCTGGAGCTCTTGGAGGAGCGCCTGCTCGCTTATCCGGGGACCTTGCTGCTGGTGAGCCACGACCGGCGCTTTCTCGACAACGTGGTCACGCAGGTGATCGCCTCGACCGGCGACGGGCGCTGGGAAGAGTGCGTCGGCGGCTACAGCGACTGGCTGCGGCAGCGAGGCGAGACCGCGTTGGCGCCGGCAGACACGGGTCCGACCAAGGCGCCCGTCAAAACCAAGATCGCCGCCGCGGAGGAACCCCGGTCTTCCAGGCCGCGGCGGCTGTCGTATCGCGAACGCCAGGAGCTGGAGGCGCTGCCGCAAAGGATCGAAGCCTTGGAAGCGGAGCAGGCGACGCTCGCCGAGGCGCTTGCCGATCCGAGTCTCTACAGCGAGCGGGCGCAGGAAGTGGCCGGTTTGAAGGCGCGGCTCGAGGCGGTGGAAGCCGAGATCGAAGCACTGCTCGAACGCTGGTCGGAACTGGAGACCCTCGCCGCGGGCGAGGGGTGAGCGTTCATTCGCCGTGTGGCGGAGTAGGGGTGACGTTCGACGGCTCCCCGCCATCGGTACGGGTGGGCGGCGTTTCGGCGTTGGTAGGGCCGAGTAGGCGCGCCATCACCTCTTCCGGCGCGCCGAGCTGTTTGAGCAGGATCTCGCGGCTGACGTGCACCAGCTCCTGAATGGCGTCGAGATCGGCCGGGATGCGTGGATCGTCCCAGCCGTGCGCGAGATGGCGCGCGAGCCGTGTGGCGAGCCAAACGGTGCGCGTGCGGGGATTCTCCAGATGGTGGTCGTCGAGCAGCTTTTTCAGGATCTCGGGCAGTTCCAGCGTATCGATGAGGCCATTGCGGATCTCGACTTCGGTGGCGTTGAAGACCTTGCGCTGCAACTGCTCGAGCGGGATGGCGGGGTAGGTGCGGCGCAAGCGGATGAGCAGCGACATGAGCCGGGGCGCATAGAGCCACATCAGGACTTCGGTGATGTCGTGCAACAGCGCCGCGACCACCACCTCGGAGACTTCGATGTCGCGGCGCAGCAGCGCCCACTCGCGGGCGAAACGCGCCGCCCGCCGTAGCCGCGCGATGAGCCGAAGCAGCATCGCCAGCTCGCGCGGCTGATCGGCCAGTTCCTCTTCCACTAGGGTGATGCGGTCGCATTCGGCATAGAAGGCGCGGATGCCCAGCATGAGGAGGATGCGGTCGATGGTGGTGAGCTCACGCGTGCGCAGATCTGGCGGGCGGCGTTTCTGCAGGGTCACCATCAGGCGCAGCGTGAGCAGCGGATCTTGCAGCACCACCTGAGAGAGGACGTGGGCATTGAGCGTTTCCGCGATCGGGCGAAGTTCTTCGAGGTGACGCTTGGTGTGTCTGAGAATAGGAACTTTGTCGGCGCGCTCGGCGAAGAACCGGATCCAGGCAGCCGCATCCGGCAGCGGGTGCTCGAGTCGTTCCATCGCCGTCTCCGATCGCGTGCGTGTTTTATGGGGTGATTATCGCGAGCGCCAGGGTTTTTGCCAAGAGGATTCAGCCGGCGGGATAATCCGCCCAGCAATTGGGGGTTTCGTAGAGGCGCACCCGTGCCAGACAGAGCCGTTCACCATAGAGGGCGGCGAAGCGCGGCTCCAGTGTTTCGTATGCGATGCGCGCAAGATTCTCGGCGGTGGGGACGGCGTCGAGCAGGACGGTCTTGTGATCGGGAATGCGTTCGAGCGCATCCAGCAGCAACTGGTCGCCGCGATAGGCGAGAAAAGCGTGATCCCATTGCTCGATCAGGGCGCGCTGAACGAGGGCCTTCACGGCGGAGAAGTCGAGCACCATCCCTTCGTCACTGCGGCCCGCTTGCGTGACCGGTTCGCCCCGTAGCGTGACTTCGAGCGCGTAGCGGTGGCCATGCAGGTGGCGGCAATGGCTTTCATGATTGGGGATGCGGTGCCCGGCGTCGAATTCGAATCGTCGGGTGATCAGCATGGTGAGAGGATTCTAACGGAAAAAGCCGCCGCGGCTTGCATGATGCGAAGTCGCGGCGGTCGTCATGGCGTGATGCGGGGCGCAGACCGCGCCTGGATGCCGGTGAGCGGATGTGCGGTGCGCTCCGATCGTGCCGTACTCCAGTGCACTCGTCTCGCTCGTGAGATGCCTCGTCGCGGTGCTGCAGGGATCTCCCGGCGGCCCAGGTCGCTACGTGGGCTGCAGGGCCGTTCAGTCTTCGGTGGATTCCGCTTCGTCTGCCGACGTGCTCGATTTTCCCTGGGTTTTCACCCAGGCGCGGGCTTCTTTTTTCAGTTCCTTGAATTTCTCTGGATCGGTCGCTTTGAGATACTGGGCGACTTCCCAGTCTTCCCGCTTGATTTTGTTGACGTCGATCTGTTCGACATGAACGAGCCGAAGTAGTGCTTGCACAGGCCGGGGGATGTTACGCCCACTTTCGTAGCGCGAGCCCCCGCTCTGGGTGACGCCGAGTTTGGACCAGAACTGGGACTGGTTGAGTCCCAGTTTCTTGCGCAGTTCGCGGATGTCGCTGCCGGTAAAGTTTTTCATCTAAATTCGCTCCAGTACTCGTGGATAGGAGAAAAGTGCCTCGCTCATGTCGTGCTCGAGCGAGCCATGATCTTATAACTTCTGATGTTGTAAGACAACTACTTTTTGATAGTTGATTCGTATTTTTTTGTGTCGCCGATTTTATCACTACGTCGTGAGGTGGGTGAAAAACGGCGGCAGATTTCACTGCAGGTCGATGCTGGGCTTTTGGGTCATCGTGTTTATAATCGTGGGTTTCAGTTTGGCATGAGGGAAAGATGGCGCTCATCGTGCAGAAGTACGGCGGCACTTCCGTGGGTTCGCCGGAGCGGATCCAGAACGTCGCTCGCCGGGTCGCGAAATATCACCAGCAGGGGCATCGGGTGGTCGTGGTGGTCTCGGCCATGAGCGGCGAGACCAACCGGCTCGTGGCACTCACCCAGGCGCTGTCCGAATCGCCCGATCCACGCGAGACGGACGTGGTGCTGGCCACCGGCGAGCAAGTGACGATCGGCTTGTTGTCCATCGCTTTGCAGGAGCTCGGAGTGCCGGCCAGGAGCTACACCGGCTGGCAGGTTCCTATTCGTACCGATAGTGCCTTCACCAAGGCGCGCATCCTGAGCATCGAACCCGAACGGATGCTCGCCGATCTGGCCGAAGGCAAGGTCGTGGTCGTGGCCGGTTTCCAGGGGGTGGACCCCGCGGGGAACATCACCACGCTCGGGCGCGGCGGCTCCGATACCACCGCCGTGGCGCTCGCGGCGGCGCTGCAGGCCGACGAATGCCAGATCTACACCGACGTCGACGGCGTCTATACCACCGACCCGCGCATCGTGCCCGAGGCGCGGCGGCTGGAGCGCATCACCTTCGAAGAAATGCTTGAGATGGCGAGCCTCGGTTCCAAGGTGCTGCAGATCCGTTCGGTGGAATTCGCCGGAAAATACAAAGTCAAGTTGCGCGTACTGTCCAGTTTCGAAGAAGAGGGAGAAGGGACGTTGATCACGGTCGAGGAAGAAACGAACATGGAACAGCCCATCATTTCCGGCATCGCCTTCCAGCGTGACGAGGCCAAGGTAACGTTACTCGGCGTGCCCGACAAGCCCGGCGTCGCCTATCAGATCCTGGGGCCGGTGGCCGACGCCAACATCGACGTGGACATGATCGTGCAAAACGTCGGTCACGACGGGGCAACCGACTTCAGTTTCACCGTGGCAAAAAACGATCTGAAGCGGGTGCTCGAGATTCTCGAACGGGTGAAGAACGACCTGGGGGCGCGTCAGGTGGTCGGTGACAAATCGGTGTGCAAAGTCTCGCTGGTGGGCGTCGGTATGCGCTCTCACCCGGGCGTGGCCGCCAAGATGTTCCGTACGCTCGCCGAAGAAGGGATCAACATCCAGATGATTTCCACCTCGGAGATCAAGATCTCGGTGGTGATCGACGAGAAGTATCTCGAACTTGCCGTGCGTGCCCTGCACAAGGCGTTTGGGCTCGACCGGCCCGAAGCGGACGTCTGAGACGGGGCGTGCCATTTTTCTTTTTTGACGGAAGGTCTTGCCGTCCGTTATAATGCCGGGCCTGCCACCTACGCGGCAGGCCCATTCCACACGCCCGCAAGCGACGAGGGTCCGTGTTCGTGCACGGTGGGTCGCGGGCGGAGGTTCAACCCTTATCCATTGGAGTTTTCATGAACGTCACGATGCGTCAAATGCTCGAGGCCGGTGTGCACTTCGGGCACCAGACCCGTTTCTGGCATCCCAAAATGGCCCCCTACATTTACGGGGAGCGCAACAAGATCCACATCATCAACCTCGAGAAGACGTTGGCGAAGCTGCGTGAATCGGTCGAGTTCGTGCGCCGGCTCTCGGCCAAGGGCGGTACGGTCCTCTTCGTTGCCACCAAACGCCAGGCGCGTGACATCATCGCCGAAGAGGCCCAGCGTTGTGGCATGCCTTTCGTCAATGAACGCTGGCTCGGCGGCATGCTCACCAATTTCAAGACGGTGCGCCAATCCATTGCCCGGCTCAAGGAGCTGGAAGCCGCCTTCGCCGATGGTTCGGTGCAGCAGCTGCCCAAGCGCGAGGCGCTGGGCCTGCAGCGCGAGCTCGACAAGCTCGAGCGTAGCCTGGGCGGCATCAAGGAGATGGAGCGCCTGCCCGATGCGCTTTTCGTCATCGATGTCGGGCATCACAAGATCGCCGTGGCCGAGGCCAACAAGCTGGGTATTCCGGTGGTGGCGGTGGTCGACACCAACCATAGCCCCGAGGGAATCGACTACGTGATCCCGGGCAACGACGATTCGGCCCGAGCCGTGCGCCTGTACGCGCGGGCGATCGCCGACGCCGTGCTCGAAGGAAAGGCCATGGCGCTGCAGGAAGTGGTCGCAGCGGCTTCCGACGAGTTCGTGGAAGTCGAAGGCGCCGAAGGTGAGACGGCCTCCGAGGAAGGCGAAGCGCCGGCGGCCGAGTAAGGCAGAGGCAGTGTGCATGGGGTGGGCGCACGTGCGTGTACCTACCCGACAATCTTTCGTGAGGACGGATGATGGCTGAAATTACCGCAAGTATGGTCAAGGAGCTGCGCGAGCGCACCGATGCGCCGATGATGGAGTGCAAGAAGGCTCTGGCTGAGGCCGGTGGCGACATGGCGCGGGCCGAAGAGATCCTGCGCGTCAAGCTCGGCAACAAGGCGAGCAAGGCCGCTGGTCGTGTGGCCGCCGAAGGCATCGTCGCGACCTGGATTTCGCCCGATGCCAAGCTCGCGGCCATGGTCGAGGTCAATTGCGAGACCGACTTCGTGGCGAAGAACGACGAATTCATTGCCTTTGCCAACCGCTTGGCGCAACTGGTGGCCGAGCGCAACCCGGGCGACGTAGCAGCGCTCTCCCAGCTCGAACTCGACGGCAAGCCGGTCGAGCAGGTGCGCACCGAACTCGTGGGCAAGATCGGCGAGAACATCACCATCCGCCGTTTCGCCCGCATCGAGGCGCAGGGCAAGGTGTACTCCTACGTGCATGGCGGCGCCAAGATCGGCGTGCTCGTCGATCTCGTAGGGGGCGACGAGGCGCTGGGCAAGGACCTGGCCATGCACATCGCCGCCTGCAAGCCGAAGGCCCTTTCGGCCGATCAGGTGCCGGCCGAGCTCATCGAGACCGAGCGGCGCATCGCGCGGCAGAAAGCAGTCGAATCGGGCAAGCCCGAGGCGATTCTCGACAAGATCGCTGAAGGGGCGGTGCAGAAGTACCTCAAGGAAGTCACCTTGCTCGGCCAAGGCTTCGTCAAGGATGACAAAGTCAGCGTCGAGGCGCTCCTGAAGCAGCGCAACGCCAAGGTCGCTTCCTTCGCGCTCTTCGTCGTCGGCGAAGGCATCGAGAAAAAGCAGACCGACTTCGCCGCGGAAGTGGCGGCGCAGGCGGCGGCCGCGGCCAAGTCCTGAAGACGAGGTCATCTCATGTCTACCCCCGCCTATCGCCGCATCCTGCTCAAGCTCTCGGGCGAAGCTCTGATGGGCGACGACCCTTACGGCATCAATGAGAAAGTGGTCGAGCGCATCGTGGGCGAGATCGTCGAAGTCGGCTCGTTGGGCGTACAGATCGGGATCGTGATCGGCGGGGGAAACATCTTCCGTGGCATCCAGGGAGCGGCGAGTGGCATGGACCGGGCGACCGCCGACTACATCGGCATGCTCGCCACGGTGATGAATGCGATGGCCCTGTCGGACGCCTTCCGCCGGCACGAAGTGGAATCGCGCGTACTCTCTGCGCTACGCATCGAGCAGGTGGTCGAGCCCTATATTCGCGCTCGGGCCATTCGCCATCTGGAAGAGGGTCGTATCGTCATTTTCGCTGCCGGCACCGGCAATCCCTTCTTCACCACCGACACGGCGGCGGCGCTGCGCGGTGCCGAGATCGGTGCGCAGATCGTACTGAAGGCGACCAAGGTCGATGGCGTCTATAGCGCCGATCCGCGAAAAGACCCGAGCGCCAAGCGCTATCACCGCATCAGCTTCGACGAGGCGATCGGACGCAATCTCGCGGTGATGGATGCCACCGCTTTTGCTTTGTGTCGCGACATCAAGCTGCCGATCAACGTGTTTTCGATCTTCAAGCCAGGGGCTTTGCGCCGTGTCATCATGGGTGAGGACGAAGGCACGCTGGTCCACTCGTAAGGAGAGGAGATGAACGTCGCTGAACTCAAGAAAGACGCCGAGCAGCGCATGGCCAAGGCGATCGAGGTGCTCAAAGTCGATCTCGCCAAGATTCGCACTGGCCGTGCCCACACGGGCCTGCTCGACCATGTGATGGTCGAATACTACGGTTCGATGGTGCCGGTGCCGCAGGTGGCCAACGTTACCCTGATCGATGCCCGTACCATCGGGGTGCAACCTTGGGAGAAGAACATGCTCTCCAAGATCGAGAAGGCGATCCGCGAGAGCGACCTGGGGCTCAATCCCTCGAACATGGGTGAGATCCTACGCGTTCCCATGCCGCCTCTCACCGAAGAGCGCCGTCGAGAACTGGGTAAGGTCGTGCGTCATGAAGGGGAACAGGCGCGCGTGGCGGTGCGCAACGTGCGCCGTGACGTCAATCAAGCGATCAAAGACGCCTTGAAGAAGAAGGCGGTCAGCGAGGACGAGGCGCGGCGCGCCGAGGATGATATCCAGAAGATCACCGACCGCTACATCGGTGAGATCGACAAGCTCGTCGAGAAGAAAGAGCAGGAACTGCTGCAGATCTGAACCGATCCCCCGTCGCAGCGTCCGGCGGGGCAGTGCGAGGTACCGTGGCCGAACTTCCCCTGACATCGACGACGGGCATCCCCGAGGTGCGCCCGATCCCACGGCACATCGCCATCATCATGGATGGCAATGGTCGCTGGGCCAAGCTGCGCGGCCTGCCACGCGCGGAAGGGCACCGTCAGGGCGTGGAGGCGGTGCGCTGTGTGGTGCGCCATTGCGCCGAACTGGGCGTGGAACACCTCACCCTCTTCGCTTTTAGCTCGGAGAACTGGCGCCGTCCGGCGGAAGAGGTGGGTTTCCTCATGGGGCTCTTTCGCATGATGCTGCAGCGCGAAGTGACGCGCATGCATCGCAACGGTGTACGGCTCACCGTCATCGGCGATCGCGGCCGATTCGACGCCGAATTGCAGTCACTCATCGCCAAGGCCGAGGCACGTACGGCCGGCAACACCAAGATCTGTCTCAACATCGCCGCCAATTATGGCGGCCGTTGGGACATCGTGCAGGCGATGAACCGGCTCACGCGCGCACATCCCGAGCGCGCCGGTTGCTACACCGAGCTCGAGCTGCAGGCCGAGCTCGCCTTGGGCTGGGCGCCGGAGCCCGATCTCTTCATTCGCACGGGAGGTGAGCAGCGATTGAGCAATTTTTTGCTGTGGCAGCTCGCTTACACCGAACTCTATTTCACCGATACGCTCTGGCCGGATTTCCGCGAGGAAGCGCTCGACGAAGCAGTGCGCTCCTACCAATGCCGTGAGCGGCGCTTTGGCCGTACGAGCGAGCAGCTCGCTGTATCTTCATGATCGCCACCCTTGGGAATGCCTCGCGTCGGCTCCTCACCGCGATGGTCTTGATCGCCGGCTTGCTCGTTCTGCTTTTTTGGGCACCGGCACCCTTGTGGGCGGCGTCCGTTGCCGTCGTCGTCTTTCTTGCGGGCAGGGAATGGGTGCGGCTGGGCGGCTGGGGCGAAGTGGCAGCCTGGGGTTGGGCGTTGGGCTATACGGCGGGATATGTCCTCTTGTGGCGATTGAGCGGGGTGAGCCTGGGCGCGCCTCTTCATTCCGTGATCGGTGCGGTGATGATCGCCGGGGCTGCCTTCTGGCTGAGCTTCGTCCCTTGGACTTTGTTCGCAGGTTGGCGCTGGCGCAGCCGTTGTTCGTGGGTTGCCACGGGCGCCTTGGTACTGTGGCCGACGGCGCTGGCGGTCGTTCTCCTGCGTGAATCGTCGGCGCTGCATCTACTGGCGATGATGGCGCTCGTCTGGGTGGCCGATGCCGCCGCCTATTACGTTGGCCGTCGTTGGGGGCAGCGAAAACTCGCGCCAGCGATCAGTCCTGGCAAGACGGTGGAAGGGGCCATTGGGGCTTTTGCCGGCGTGTCGCTCTATGCGGTGATTCTGTACGTCATGGGCCTCGTACCGGAAGGTACGAGCTTTGGAACGTTTCTCGTCATCTTGCTCGCTTTGACGGTGTTAGCGATCGAGGGGGATCTGTTCGAATCGTGGGCGAAACGGATTGCCGGAGTGAAAGATTCCGGCGAGCTGTTGCCGGGGCACGGGGGCGTGCTCGACCGCATCGACAGCCTGACGGCGACGCTGCCTTTCCTTGCCCTGTGGTGGCTGGAGCGGCAATGAAACGCGAGCGGTTGGCGATCCTCGGGGCGAGCGGTTCGATCGGTGCGAGCACCTTGGACGTGGTCTCGCGTCACCCGGAACGGTTCGAGGTCGTGGCGCTCGCGGCGCAGCGTCGCTGGAACGTGTTGCTCGAGGCGTGTCGGAAGTTTCGCCCCCGATGGGCGGTGCTGGGTGAAGCGAGCGCTGCGGCCGCCTTGCGCGAGGCGCTACGCCGAGAGGGGATCGCGACGGAAGTGGAGGAGGGGGAAGCGGCGCTCGCCGAAATCGCCCGCCATCCCGAAGTGGACACGGTGGTCGCTGCCATTGTCGGCGCGGCGGGGTTGCCTCCCACGTGGGCGGCCGTGTGCGCGGGCAAGAAGATCCTTCTCGCCAACAAGGAAGCCCTGGTGCTCGCCGGCGGGCTCTTCATGGAGGCGGTGGATCGTCATGGGGTGCGGTTGCTGCCGCTCGATTCCGAGCACAACGCCATTTTTCAGGCACTGCCGACGGACTACGATCGTAACCGACCGGACGATTTCGGCGTGCGACGGATCATTCTCACTGCATCGGGCGGCCCGTTCCGCGAGCGTTCGTTGGAAACCTTTGCCGCGATCACGCCGCAAGAGGCGTGCGCCCATCCCAATTGGTCGATGGGGCGCAAGATCTCGGTCGATTCGGCCACGATGATGAACAAGGGGCTGGAGGTGATCGAGGCCCATTGGCTCTTCGGCTTGCCGCCCGAGCGTATCGAGGTGGTGATCCACCCGCAGAGCGTGGTGCATTCCTTGGTGGAATATCGCGACGGCTCACTGCTCGCGCAGCTGGGCACGCCCGACATGCGTACGCCGATTGCGCACGCGCTGGGATTCCCCCAGCGGCTCGAGGCGGGGGTGAGGCCGCTCGATCTGGTGCGCGTGGGGCGGCTCGACTTCGCAGCGCCCGATCTGCGCCGTTTTCCCTGCCTGCGTCTGGCTTACGATGCGCTGGAAGCCGGCGGGTCGGTTCCGGCGGTACTCAACGCGGCCAACGAGGTGGCGGTGGCCGCCTTCCTTCAGGGTCGGCTGGGTTTCGATCGCATCCCGGCCGTGATCGAGGCCACGCTCGAGCGCTTACCCCGACAAGAACCCGATTCGCTCGAGGACGTGCTCGCCTATGATCGTCTGGCGAGAGAGCGGGCGCAGGACGTGCTCGCGCAGGAGGTGGCATGACCGTTTTGTCCTATCTCGTGCCTTTCGTGATCGCCTTGGGTGGGCTCATCTTCTTCCATGAGCTGGGGCATTACCTCGTCGCCCGGGCCTGTGGGGTGAAAGTACTGCGCTTTTCCATCGGATTCGGGCCTGCGCTGTGGTCGCGCCGCCTCGGGCGCGACGGCACGGAATGGGTGCTCGCCGCCGTGCCTCTGGGCGGCTACGTGAAGATGCTCGATGAACGAGAAGGCGCGGTGGCACCCGAAGACCTTCCACGTGCTTTCAACCGTCAGCCCGTGAGCAAGCGCATGTCGATCGTGGCGGCAGGCCCTGCGGCCAATCTGTTGTTGGCGATCGCCCTCTACGTCGTCCTCTACACGGTTGGCGTACGCGAACCAGTGGCGCGCATCGACCCGCCCGCCGAAAGCCTCGCGGCCCGGGTGGGGCTGCTGTCGGGAGACCGGGTGCTGGCCGTGGATGGGCGCGCCGTGGCGAGTCTGCCGCAATTGCGCTGGGAAGTGCTCGCCGCGGCCATGCGTCGCAACGAAGTGGCTCTGGAGGTGGAGCGCGCCGGGGAGCGCCTCGTCTTCTCTTTGCCGCTTGCCGGGGTCGTCGTCGATCACGGCAACGATGACGTCATGGTGCAACTCGGGCTCGTGCCCTGGCGTCCCCCGCTGGAGCCGGTGGTGGGCAGCGTCGCCCCGGGCAGCCCGGCCGAACGTGCCGGTATCGTGCCCGGAATGCGGGTGCGTGCCATCGAAGGCAAGGAGATCGCCGATTGGCGCGAGCTCGTCGAGATCGTGCGGGCACATCCCGGCGAGACTTTGCGCTTTACCCTGGAGTACGATGGAGTCGTTGCGGAGCGCGAGGTATTCGCCGAGCCGACCGACGACGGGCAGGGGGGCACGATCGGCCGCATCGGCGTGGCGGTGCGGCCGCCGTCCGATGAAACCTTCCTCGTGTCCGTTCGCTACCCTCCGATTCAAGCGGCAGGCATGGCGTTGCGGCAAACTTGGGAGGTGAGTACGATGACCCTGAGGCTCTTCGGGCGCATGCTCCTTGGCGAGGCATCGCTCAAGAATCTCTCCGGGCCGCTCACCATCGCCGACTACGCCGGCCAGACGGCGAGGATGGGTCTGGAGCATTACCTACGATTCGTCGCCCTCGTGAGCATCAGTCTCGGGGTGTTGAACCTGCTGCCGGTGCCGATTCTGGATGGAGGGCATTTGCTGTATTATTCGCTCGAAGCCGTACGCGGACGGCCCTTGTCCGAACGTGCGATGGAGATCGGGCAACAGATCGGCCTGGCGTTGTTGCTGACGTTGATGGCGATCGCGCTGTTCAACGATGTGTCCCGGATTTGGTCGAGTGTGAGCGGATGAAGAAAAAATTGGCGGCGGTGGTGGCTCTGATCGGAGCACTACTCGCGGGGGCGGTGCATGCGTTCGAGCCGTTCGTGGTCGAAGACATTCGCGTCGAGGGGATCCAGCGCGTCGAGGCCGGGACCATCTTCAGCTATCTGCCGGTGAAGGTGGGTGAGCGCATCACCCAGGAGCAGGCCGACGAGGCGGTGCGCAAGCTCTTCGAGACGGGGTTTTTCAGCGACGTGCGCATCGAGGCCGACGGCAACGTGCTGGTAGTCCTCGTCGACGAGCGGCCCGCCATCGGCGAGCTGCAGTTCGTCGGCATGAAGGAATTCGAGGTCGACGCCATCAAACTGGCGTTGCGTGGGGTCGGCCTGGCCGAATCGCGCATCTTCGACCGTGCCCTGCTGCGCCAGGCGGAGCAGGAACTCAAGCGCCAATACCTCTCTCGCGGCTACTATGCGGTAGATATCCAAACGACCATCACGCCTTTGCCGCGCAACCGGGTGGCCATCCGTTTCGACATCACCGAAGGCCAGCCGGCCAAGATTGCGGAGATCAAGATCGTCGGCAACAAGGCCTTTTCCGAAAAGGAACTCCTCAGGAGGTTCCAATTGACCACTCCGGGGTGGCTGACCTGGTACACCAAGTCCGATCGCTATTCGCGTGAGAAGCTGCAGCAGGATTTGGAGGCGTTGCGCTCCTTCTACATGAACCAGGGATACCTGGACTTCGAGATCGAGTCGGTGTCGGTTTCGATCGGCCCGGACAAGCAGAACATCTACATCTCGGTCTCGGTCAGGGAAGGGGAACGGTATTCCGTGTCGGCGGTGCGCTTCGCCGGCAATCTCATCTTGCCCGAAGAGGAATATCACAAGCTCGCGCAACTCAGGCCCGGCGACGTCTTTTCGCGCGAGAAGCTCAATGCGACCGTGAAAGCGGTCGTCGACCGGCTCGGCAGTGAAGGGTACGCCTTTGCCAACGTCAATGCCGCGCCCGAGATCGATCGCGAGAATCGTCAGGTGGCTTTCACCATCTTCGTCGATCCGGGTCGACGCACTTACGTCAATCGCATCAACATCGGCGGCAACGTACGCACCCGAGACGAAGTAATCCGGCGAGAAATGCGTCAGATGGAAGGCGAGTGGTACGACGCCGATAAAATCAACAAATCCCGCCAGCGCGTCGATCGGCTGGGGTATTTCGACGAGGTGCAGGTGGAGACCCAGCCGGTGCCCGGCACCACCGACCAGGTCGATGTCAATTTTACCGTGAAGGAGAGGCCCACCGGCAACCTGATGCTCGGAGCGGGTTTTTCGAGCTCGGACAGCGTCGTGCTCTCGGGCGCGGTCTCACAGGACAACATCTTCGGTAGCGGCAAGTCGCTGGGCATTCAGCTCGATACGAGCCGCTCGAAGCGAACCGCCTCGCTCTCCTTCACCGATCCGTACTATACGATCGACGGCGTCTCGCTCGGGTACGATCTCTATTACCGTACCTTCGATCCCTCGGAGAGCTACAACATTTCGCGCTACAAAACCCGTTCCATCGGTGCGGGGTTGCGTATGGGTTGGCCCATTGGCGAGGATGACCAGATCCAGTTCGGTTTGGCCTATGATTTGACCAAGATCGACACCTATTGGGATAGTCCTTTGCGTTACATCGAATTCTGTGAATCCGGAGGTGATTACGACTGCGATGGCGTCTCTTCGCTGGCACTGACGGCGGGGTGGTCCCGTGATACCCGTGACTCGCGTATCTATCCGATGAAAGGTCGCTATCAGCGCGCCTTGGCCGAGGTGGACGTTCCACCGGGAGACATCGAGCTCGTCAAACTTTCCTACCAGCACCAGTGGTGGATCCCGGTCACCGAACGTCAGGCGCTCATGTTGAACGGCGAAATCGGCTGGATCGAATCCTTGGGCGGAAAGGATGTCCCCTTCTTCCGCAATTACTATGTTGGTGGAATCGGTTCGGTCCGAGGCTTCGACGCCGGCAGCCTCGGGCGCAAGGACGATTACGGTGATGCCTATGGTGGGACGCGCAAGCTCGTGCTCAACGCGGAATATTATTTCCCCTTGCCGGGTCTGGGAATGGACAAGACCTTCCGGATGTCGGTCTTCGTCGATTCGGGTTATGTCTGGGATCAGGACGATTCGGTCAAGTTCAACGACATGCGCGTGAGTACGGGTATAGGTTTCTCCTGGTCTTCGCCGCTGGGGCCGTTGAAGTTCAGTTTCGCGGTGCCGGTGCGTAAAGACGTCGGTGGTTCCAATTACAAGGACGAAA
The DNA here is from genome assembly GCF_006980705.1 of Tepidiphilus olei. Lineage (GTDB taxonomy): Bacteria > Pseudomonadota > Gammaproteobacteria > Burkholderiales > Rhodocyclaceae > Tepidiphilus > Tepidiphilus olei. The sequence goes on from NZ_SBHO01000001.1 coordinate 224,804, forward strand.
CCCAGAACTTCCAATTCCAGTTCGGAACCATGTTCTAAACCCGATATCATTCCCGGAGAAGGCATCGTAAGCTTGATGTCACGGGGGGTATTTATTGATGCCTGTGAAGACGAGAGAGGTCAGCGTGAAGAGAAAATCCATGGCAGTATTGTTGGCATTGTCGCTCGGGCTGACGAGCGCGATGGCTTGGGCAGAAGCCAAGATCGGTTTCGTCAATTCGGAGCGTCTGATGCGTGAGGCGCCACCGGCCGTGGCGGCGCAGAAGCGGCTGGAAAAGGAATTCGAGCCGCGCGATCGGGAATTGAAACGCATGGCCGATGAGCTGCAGGCGCTGCAGCAGGAACTGGAGCGCAAGGGCGCGTCGATGAACGAGGGCGAGCGCAACCGCAAGGAGCGGGCTTTTGCCGAGTTGAGCCGCGATTTTCAGCGCAAGCAGCGTGAATTTCGTGAGGATCTCAATCAGCGGCGCAACGAGGAGCTCGCCCGCGTGCTCGACCAGGCCAACAAGGCGATCAAGAAAGTCGCGGAAGACGGCAAGTACGATCTCGTGCTGCAGGATGCGGTCTACGCGAGTCCGCGCATCGACATCACCGACCAGGTCATCAAGGTGCTCGAATCGGGTAATCTGTGATGACGATGGTTACGCTGGGGGATCTCGCCACGCGGTTTGGCGTCGAAATTCGGGGGGATCCCTCTATCGAGCTGCGCCGTGTCGCCTCACTCGAATCGGCACGGCCCGGGGACCTCACCTTCGTGGCGCAGCCGAAGTATCTCGCGCGCCTGCCACAGTGCCGCGCGAGTGCCGTGATCGTCTCGCCGAAATTCGCCGATCGCGCACCGTCCCATCTGGCGCTGGTGCTCGCGGCCGATCCTTATCTGCTCTATGCCAAGGCGGCACAGTGGCTGCACCCGGAACCCGAGGTCGTGCCGGGGGTGCATCCCAGCGCGGTGGTGCTGGGCGAGGTCGATCCGAGCTGCGCCATCGGACCGAACGCGGTGGTGGAGGCCGGGGCGAGGGTCGGTGCGCGTACCGTGATCGGCGCGGGCAGCGTGATCGGCGCGGATGCTAGCGTCGGGTCCGATTGCCGCATCGCGGCCAACGTCACGATCTACCCGGGATGCGTGATCGGCGCGCGCGTGCGCATTCATTCGGGAGCGGTGATCGGCGCCGACGGCTTCGGCTTCGCCTGGGACGGCGAGGAAGAGCGCTGGGTGAAGATCCCACAGATCGGCCGAGTGGTGATCGGCGACGACGTGGAGATCGGGGCGAATACCTCGATCGACCGCGGCGCGCTCGAAGACACCGTGATCGAGGATGGGGCCATCCTCGACAACCAGATCCAGATCGGACACAACTGCCACGTCGGCGCGCACACCGCCATGGCCGGTTGCGTCGGCGTGGGCGGCAGCACCCGCATCGGGCGCCGTTGCCGTCTGGGCGGGCAGGTGGGCATCGCCGGGCACGTGGAGATCTGCGACGACGTGACCATCATGGCCGGCTCGGGCGTGATGAAGCCCATCACCAAACCCGGCGTCTACGGCGCTGGCATCCCGCTACAGCCCTACGAGGAGTGGCGGCGCAACTTCGCCCACTTGCGCCATCTCGACGCCATGGCCGATCGCATTCGCCGCCTCGAGAGGCGTCTGGCCGAACTCGCCGAAGAAGACTGATCCCCGCTTTCCCCGATTTTTTGCCGCGAGCCCTGCGACATGATGAACATCGAACAGATCCTGCAGTATCTGCCGCACCGCTATCCTTTCCTCCTGGTCGACCGCGTGCTCGAGATGGAGGTGGGCAAACGCATCCTGGCGTTGAAAAACGTCACCATCAACGAGCCCTTCTTCCCGGGGCATTTCCCGCACGCACCGGTGATGCCGGGTGTGCTGATTCTGGAGGCGCTCGCCCAGGCCGCGGCCGTGCTCTCCTTCGAGACCATGGGCACGCGCCCCAATGCCGATTCCATCGTCTATTTTGCCGGCATCGACGAGGCGCGGTTCCGCCGTCCGGTGGTGCCGGGGGATCAGCTGCTGTTGGAAGTGGAATTGCTGCGCAACGTGCGTGGCATCTCGAAGTATTCGGCCACGGCCCGCGTCGGCGAGGAGATCGCGGCCCAGGCGCAGCTCATGTGCGCCCTGAAAGGCTTGAAATGAGCGCGGTCGAAATCCATCCCAGCGCGATCGTCGCTCCCGGCGCCGAGTTCGCCGAGGGGGTGAAGATCGGCCCCTACTGCGTGATCGGCCCGCACGTGAAGATCGGGGCGCGCACGAGGATCGAGGCGCACTGTGTGCTCGAAGGGCACACCACGCTGGGGGAGGACAACCACGTCTTTCCTTTCTGCTCCCTGGGGCAGGTGCCGCAGGACATGAAGTACGCGGGAGAACCCACGCGGCTGTCGATCGGGCACCGTAACACCATTCGCGAATACTGCTCCTTCAACGTCGGCACGGTGCAGGGCGGGGGTGAGACGCGCGTGGGGGACGACAACTGGATCATGGCCTACGTGCACGTGGCACACGACTGCGTCGTGGGCAATCACACGATTTTCGCCAACAACGCCACGCTCGCGGGCCACGTCGTGGTGGGGGACTGGGCGATCCTCGGCGGCTTTACCGGCGTGCACCAATTCGTTCGCGTGGGGGCGCACAGCTTCTGCGGGGTGGGCACAGTGCTGTTGCAAGACCTTCCGCCCTACGTGACGGTGGCGGGCAATCCGGCCGCGCCGCATGGCATCAATGCCGAGGGCTTGCGTCGGCGGGGGTTTTCGCCCGAGGCGATCGCCGCCATCCGGCGCGCTTACAAACTCCTCTATCGCAGCGGCTTGACGCTCGCCGAGGCGCGCGAGCGCATCGCCGAACTCGCCGCCGAGCAGCCGGAGGTGGAGCCGCTCGTCGATTTTCTCGCGCAACCGGGCCGTGGCATCGTCCGCTGAGAGGACCTCGGTCGCGCTCGTGGCCGGAGAGGCTTCGGGCGACCTCCTGGGAGGGCTGCTCCTCGAGGGACTGCGTCCGGCGCTGCCCGAGACGCGTTTCTGGGGCGTGGGCGGCGAGGCGATGCGTACCCAAGGGTTCGAGGCGCGCTGGTCCTACGAGCCGCTGGCGGTGCATGGCTTCGTCGACGCGCTCAGGCGCTATCCGCAGCTCGTGCGTTTTCGCCGCGAACTGGCGCGCGCGTTCGAGTCGCCGCCGGTGGATCTCTTCATCGGGATCGACGCACCGGATTTCAACCTGGGGCTGGAGGCGCGGCTCAAACGTGCCGGTATCGGCACGGTGCATTTCGTCAGCCCTTCGATCTGGGCCTGGCGCCGTGGGCGATTGAAAACGATCGCCCGCGCGGTCGACCTGATGCTGTGCCTTTTTCCGTTCGAACCGCCGCTCTATGCCGAAACCGGGGTCGAGGCGTGTTTCGTCGGCCATCCGCTCGCCGATCGGCTGCCGCTCGTGCCGGACCAGGCGGGAGTCCGGACCGCGCTGGGAATCGCACCGCAGGCACCGGTGCTGGCGCTCCTGCCGGGTAGCCGCGAGGGGGAGTTGCGGCACCTCTTGCCCGTCTTCCTCGCCGCCGCGGCCCGCCTGCGCCAAGCCCTGCCGGAGCTGGTCTTGCTCTTGCCCACGGCGAACGCCTTGGGTGATGCGCTCGTCGCCGCCGCCCTGGCCGAGGTGCCCGAGCTCGAGGCCCGTGTGCTGCCGCGGCGGGCGCACGAGGCGATGACGGCGGCCGACGTCGTGCTGCTCGCCAGTGGCACGGCCGCGCTGGAGGCGGCGCTCCTCAAGCGTCCGATGGTGATCGCCTATCGCATGAATCCCTGGCAATACCGCCTGCTGCGGCGCATGGCCTATCTGCCGTGGGTGGGTTTGCCCAACATCCTGCTGCGTGAGACGGTGGTACCCGAGTTGCTGCAGGACGAGGCGAATCCCGCCGATCTGGCCGCGGCGGTGTTGCGCTGGTTCGAAGACGCACCGGCGCGCGAGCGGCTCGCCGAGCGTTTCACCGAATTGCACCTCATGCTGCGCCAAGACACCGCCCGTCGCGCACGCGAGGCGATCCTGGCGCGGTTCGGGCAGAGATTCGGGGGAAGATAGACGATGGCGGGTTACCTCTGTGGCGTGGACGAGGCGGGGCGCGGACCGCTCGCCGGGCCGGTGGTGGCCGCGGCGGTGATCCTCCCGCCCGGAGCCTCGCTGTCGGGCTTGAACGATTCGAAGAAACTGAGCCCGAGCCGGCGCGAACGGCTCGCGGCGGAAATTCGCGCCAGCGCACTTGCCTGGGCGGTGGCCGAGGCGTCGGCCTCCGAGATCGATGAATGGAACATCCTGCGGGCGACGCTGCGGGCGATGGCGCGCGCCGTGGCGGCATTGCCCCTGGTGCCGGACGAAGTGCTGGTCGACGGCAACCGGGCGCCGGAGCTGGAGGTGCCGGTACGCACGATCATCGGTGGTGACGCGCTCGAGCCGGCCATCATGGCGGCCTCGATCCTGGCGAAGACGCACCGCGATGCGCGGCTCGTGGCGCTGGATCGCCGTTATCCCGGGTATGGATTCGCCCGGCACAAAGGGTACGGCACCGCCGCGCATCTGGCGGCGCTCGCGCGCCTCGGGCCTTGTCCCGAGCATCGCCGCAGTTTCGCCCCGGTGCGCGCGGCGGCCAACGGAAGCGAACGATGAGCACCTGGCAGGAGATCCGCTCGCGCGACAATCCCCAAGTGCGCGCGATCCGACGCTGGTTGAACGAATCGTCCTTTCGCAAGCGCGAGCCGTGGCTCGTGCTCGAAGGCGATCACCTGCTCACCGCGGCGCTGCAGGCCGGCTGGGTGCCGGAGGCGGTGTTCGTCGAGGAAGGTCGGGAAGGTCGTTTCGCGCCCGTGCTCGAGTCACTGCCGCCCGCGTGCGCTCGCGTTCGCGTTGCTTCCCCGGTTTTTCGCGCGCTGGCCGCCACCGAGACGCCGGCCGGTATCGTGGCGCGGTTCGCGCGCCGTACGCTGGCGCTCGCGCCGCAGGAGCTCGCCGGGCGCGATCTCGTGCTGCTCGACGGGGTGCAGGAGCCGGGCAACGTCGGCGCGATCCTGCGCACCGCCGCCGCCGCGGGCGTGGGCGCGGTGCTGCTCGGGCCGGGTTGCGCCGATCCTTGGGCGCCCAAAGTGCTGCGTGCGGCGATGGGCGCGCACTTCGTGCTGCCGTTCGCGCAGATCGACGATCCCGCTCCCTGGTTCGCCACGCGCCGCGGCCGGGTTTTCGCCACGGCGCTCGCCGAGAAGGCCGTGCCGCTCTACACGCTCGATCTGAGGGCGCCGGCGCTGTGGCTCTTCGGTACGGAGGGCGCTGGCGTGCGCCCCGAGTGGTTGGCCATGGCGGACGCCTGCGTGCGCATCCCCATGCCAGGGGCGATGGAGTCGCTCAACGTCGCCGCGGCAGCGGCGGTGTGTCTGTTCGAGGCGGTGCGGCAACGCAACGGCAGGGGAATTCACGTATGATTCTTTGGTCGGAGTCGAGAAGTTGGCATTCCTGATCCCTGCCGAGTGGGAGGAACGATCCATGAATCTCTCCGAGCTCATTTTCGAGCACGCGAAACGTTTGCCACCCCAATTGCAACAGGAGACGCTTGATTTCATTTCCTGGATCGAACGGCGTCATGGAATATACGTCAGCAACCCAGCTCGAGCTGCAGCGCAGCGAACAGAATCGTTTCTGGCAAAAATAGCGGGTTGCCTGGGAGAGGATTTCCCCGATGACATCGATGATGCCGATCTCGGCGTTGATGTGCCGCGTGAGTCCTTGGAATGACGGGCTATCTTTTGGATACGAACGTCTGGATTGCCTTGTTGAAGAATCATCGCGAGGTGCGGGAAAACGTTCGTCGCATCGGCGTCGACGCACTCTATCTCTGTGCTCCCGTGTGGGCCGAATTATGGTACGGTGCCTGCAAGAGTGGTCGGGTCGCCGAGAATCAGCAACGGTTGCGGGAATTGGCCGCCTATGTTCGAGGTTTGCCATTCGACGACAGGGCTGCCGAACATTGTGGCGAGATTCGGGCTTTTTTGGCTCGCCAAGGAACTCCGATCGGTCCTTATGACTTACAAATCGCTGCCATTGCCCGATCTGCTGGTTTACGGCTGGTCACGCGCAACGTCGGCGAATTTTCCCGCGTGCCTGGTTTGATCGTAGAAAATTGGCAAGATGACATTTGAGAAGGCTTGGTGCCGCTCTGCTACAGTAGGAGACGATGCATGCTGCTCGTGATCTCCCCGGCCAAAGCGATGGACTTCGATACGCCCGCTCCCGTGGCGGAGACGACGCTGCCCGATTTCCTCGATCGGGCGCAGGGGTTGGTCGAGCGGTTGCGGCGGCTGACTCCGGCCGAGTTGCAGTCGCTCATGGACTTGTCGGACAAGCTCGCGGCCCTGAACGTGGGGCGCTACGCAGCCTGGTCGCCCGAGCATGCGCCCGCAGAGGCGAAAGCGGCGCTCTTCGCCTATGCGGGCGACGTCTACGAGGGGTTGGACGCGGCGAGCCTGCCTGCGGTAGCGATCGCCTGGCTGCAGGAGAATCTGCGCATCCTCTCCGGCCTCTACGGCGTGCTGCGGCCGCTCGATCGCATCCTGCCGCACCGCCTGGAGATGGGAACGCGGCTGGAGAATCCGCTCGGGCGCGATCTCTACGCCTACTGGAGGGAGGCGGTGACGGCAAGCCTGCGGCACCTGCTCGAGGCGCAGGCGACGGCCGGACGCGAGCCGGTGTTGGTCAACCTCGCCTCCGAGGAATACTTCAAGGTGGTGGACGTGGCGGCGCTGGACGCACGGGTGGTGAGCCCCGTGTTCGAGGACTGGAAGGGCGGGCGTTTCAAGATCATCAGCTTCTACGCCAAGCGCGCCCGCGGGCTGATGGTGCGCCATGCGGCCCTGAAACGGGCGGAGACGGTGGAAGAACTGCTCGACTTCTCGCTCGAGGGCTATGCCTACGATCCGGCGGTTTCGAATCCGGATCGGCCGGTGTTCCGGCGCAAGGCGGCTTAAGGGAAACGCTGAAGCAATGAGCGAGCGGGATGAAGCGCAAGGCGCACGGAGCGCAGCGACCGAGACATATCAAGTAGATAGGCGAGGGAGCGAGTACCGCGCAACGCAGCGATTCGCCCGCGCAGCCAATGATTCAGCGTTTCCTAGGGCAGGAGTTCGAGCACGGTATCCAGCCCCTGCATCATGCTGATGACGTTGACGTGAGGCAGGATGCGGGGCTTGGGCCGCCAGGCGAGCCGCGTGCCGGCGAGGGCGAGCATGGCGAGGTCGTTGGCCCCATCGCCGGCGGCGAGGATCTCGCGCCGGGTCGCACCCAGCCGTGCGGCGGCGGCGCGCAGGATGCCGGCCTTGGCGGCGGCGTCGATCACGGGGCCGACGAGCCGGCCGGTGAGGAGGCCGTCTTTCGTTTCGAGCACGTTGGCGTGCTGTTCGTCGAAACCGAGCTCGCGCGCGAGGCGCTCGGTGAAGAAGGTGAATCCGCCGGAGACGAGCACGCAGTAACAGTCGTTGGCTTTGAGCGCCGCCACGAGCCGCGCCGCGCCGGGGTTGAGGCGTACCCGTTCGCGGTAGAGTGCTTCCAGCCGCGCCACCGGGATGCCGGCCAGCAGCGCCACGCGGGCGTGCAGTGCTTCGCGAAAATCGAGCTCGCCCTGCATGGCCGCTTCGGTGATGCGGGCGACCTCGGGTTTGAGGCCGGCCAGATCGGCGATCTCGTCGATGCACTCGATGGCGATGAGCGTCGAGTCCATGTCGGTGACGAAGAGCCGAAGTGCCCGCCAGTTCGGGGCGACGTCCTCGTCGATCCAGGCCCAGTCGGCGCCGATCGCGCAGAGTTCGCGGTCGAACTCGGCGCGGCGCTCCGGCAGGGCGAGCGAGAGGTAGGTTCCTTGCGGGTGCGCGGCCAGGGAGTGCCGCGCCAGCCACTGGTGCGCCGCCGGGGCGGCGAGCAGGCGCAATTGCGGCATCAGCGCCCTCGCTGGGGCAGCACGTCGCGCAGCACCGCATTCGCCGAGCGCAGGATGGCGGCGGTGGTGTCCCAGTCGATGCACGGGTCGGTGATCGAGCAGCCGTACTTGAGTTGCGAGGGTGGCGCGGGGAAGGGTTGGTTGCCCGCTTCGAGGAAACTCTCGAGCATCACGCCGACGATGGAGGTGTTGCCCTCGCGGATCTGGTGCACCACGTCTTTCAACACCAGCGGCTGGAATTCGGGTTTCTTCCAGGAATTGGCGTGCGAGCAGTCGACCACGAGGTTCAGCGGTAGCCCCGCCTTGGCGAGCGCCTGCTCGGCGAGCGACACCGAGACCGAGTCGTAGTTGGGGCGTCCGCCGCCGCCGCGCAGCACGAGGTGGCCGTGGCGGTTTCCCCGGGTGCGCACGATGGCGGTGCGGCCCTCTTCGTCGATGCCGAGAAAAGCGTGGGGGCGCGAGGCCGAGACGATGGCATTGACGGCTACGTCCAGGCTGCCGTCGGTGGCGTTCTTGAATCCGACCGGGGTGGAGAGGCCGGAAGCCATCTCGCGGTGCGTTTGCGATTCGACCGTGCGCGCACCGATCGCCGTCCACGAGATGAGGTCGCCGTAGTATTGCGGTGCGATGGGGTCGAGCGCTTCGGTGGCCGCCGGCAGGCCCAGCTCATTGACGGCGAGCAGGAATTCGCGGGCGCGTGCCATGCCCACGTCGATGCGAAAACTGTCGTCGAGGAAAGGATCGTTGATGTAGCCTTTCCAGCCGGTGGCGGTGCGCGGTTTCTCGAAATAGACCCGCATCACCAATACCATGGTCTCGGCCACTTCCCGGGCGAGCGCAGCGAGCCGCTTGGCGTAGTCGAGGCCGGCGACGGGGTCGTGGATGGAGCAGGGGCCGACGACGACGAAGAGCCGCGGATCTCGCCGCTCGAGGATGTCGACGAGGGTCTGGCGGGCCTGCGTCACGGTGGCCGCGGCGCGCTCGCTCAGGGGGTGCTGCGCCTTGATCTCGGCCGGCGAGGGCATGGGATCGAAGCGCTCGATGTTGGTGTTTTCCAGCAGTGGGTTGCTCATGGGTCCGTGCGTCCTGCCAAAAAGGGAATTATACGGTTTCGATCGCCCGTGGAGCGAGCACGCGGGCGACGAGCTCGCGCACCGCGCGCACGCGCGAGTCTACGTCGGCGGTGGGGCGGGTCTGCACCAGCCGGTCGGGTCCGACCATCTTGACACTGCGATCGTATTGGATGAGCGCGACCACCTTGGCCGGATCGACGGGGGCGTCCGGCGAGAATTGCACGCTGAGGCTTTTTTCGCTCGCATCGACCTTGGCCACGCCGCAGGGGGCGAGGGCGATCCGCAGGCGGTGGGTGGCTACCAGCGTGCGCGTCTGCGGCGGCAGCGGCCCGAAACGGTCGACGAGCTCTTCGGTGAGCTCTTGCAGCGCCGCGTCGCTGTCGGCGTCGGCGAGCCGTTTGTAGAGCTCGAGCCGCACGCTCACGTCCGGGCAATAGTCGTCGGGTAGCAGCGCCGGGGCGTGCAGGTTGATCTCGGCCACGGTGCGGAAGGGGCGGGTGAGATCGCCCGGCTCCTGTCCGCTCTTGAGCCGGCGTACGGCTTCTTCCAGCATGCGGCTGTAGAGGGAGAATCCCACGCGCTGGATTTCGCCCGATTGCTCTTCCCCGAGGACTTCGCCCGCGCCGCGGATCTCCAGGTCGTGCATCGCCAGATAGAAGCCCGAGCCGAGATCTTCGAGCTGGGCGACGGCTTCGAGCCGCTTCTGCGCCTGGGCGCTGGGTTTGACGTGTGGGTCGGTGAGAAGGTAGGCGTAGGCTTGATGGTGGCTGCGCCCGACCCGTCCGCGTAATTGGTGCAGCTGCGCAAGCCCAAAGCGGTCGGCGCGGTCGATCAGGATGGTGTTGGCCGTGGGGATGTCGATGCCGGTCTCGATGATGGTGGTGCACAGCAGCAGGTTCGCGCGCTGGTGCGTGAAGTCGCGCATGACGCGCTCGAGTTCGCGCTCGGACATTTGGCCGTGGCCGACGACGATGCGCGCCATCGGCAGCAGGCGCTCGAGTTCTTCGCGCACGTTCTCGATCGTACGCACTTCGTTATGCACGAAATACACCTGCCCGCCGCGCTTGAATTCGCGCAGCACCGCCTCGCGGATCAGACCCTCGGAGCGGGGGGCGACGAAGGTCTTCACCGCCAGACGCTTCTGGGGGGCGGTGGCGATGACGGAGAAGTCGCGCAGCCCCTCGAGCGCCATGCCCAGCGTGCGCGGGATGGGGGTGGCGGTAAGGGTGAGCACATCGACTTCCTGACGCAGTTTCTTGAGCGCCTCTTTCTGCCGCACGCCGAAGCGGTGTTCCTCGTCGATGATCACCAGCCCCAGGCGGGCGAAGCGCACGTCGGGCTGCAGCAAGCGGTGCGTGCCGATGGCGATGTCGATGCGCCCTTCGGCCAATCCCGCCAGGGCCTCTTTCTGCTCCTTGCTCGAGCGCAGGCGCGAGAGTTCGGCGATGCGCACCGGCCAGTCGGCGAAGCGGTCGGAAAAGGTCTGGAAGTGCTGCTCGGCAAGGAGCGTCGTGGGGGTGAGGATCACCACCTGTTTGCCGCTCGCCACGGCGGCGAAGGCGGCACGCAGCGCCACCTCGGTCTTGCCGAAGCCGACGTCGCCGCACACGAGCCGATCCATGGGTTTGCCGGAGCGCATGTCGGCGAGCACGGCGTCGATGGCCGCCTGCTGGTCCGGCGTGGTCTCGAAGGGGAATCCGGCACAGAAAGCCTCGTAGTCGCGTTCGTCGAATCCGAAGGAGATGCCGGGACGTGCGGCGCGCTGGGCGTAGAGCGCGAGCAGCTCGGCGGCGGTGTCTCGCGCCTGTTCGGCGGCCTTGCGTTTGGCCTTTTCCCATTGGCCGGACCCGAGGCGGTGCAGCTCGACGTGCTCGGGGTCGGCGCCGAGATAGCGCGACACGAGGTGCAGTTGGGCCACGGGTACGTAGAGCTTGTCGCCGCCGGCGTATTCTAGCTGGAGGAATTCGCCCTCGTCCGCCCCCAACGGCATGCGCACGAGCCCCAGGTAGCGGCCGATGCCGTGCTCTTCATGCACCACCGGCGCGCCGGGCGTGAGTTCGGAGAGATCCTTGATCCAGCCTTCGGGCGTGGTCGCTTTGCTCGTCTGGCGCCGGCTGCGGGTTTTGGCGCCGCCGGTGAAGAGTTCTCCTTCGGTATAGACGAGGAGCCGCGCGGCAGGGAGTGCAAACCCGCGCTCGAGCGGTCCGACGGTGAGCGCGAGCGGGGCTTCGCCGGCGAGGAATGCTTCCCAGTGTTCGACGAGCGCCGCCTCCAATCCGGCCTCGCGCAGCCGCTCGAGCAGCGTTTCGCGCCGTCCCGGCGTCTGGACGACCAGGAGCACCCGTTCGCCCGCCGCAGCGGCGGCATGCACCGCTTGCTCCAGCGCCGCAAGGGGCTGGGGTGCGCGCGCGTCGATCGCCGCCGGCGGCGGAGTGCGAGATTCTTCGGACTCGGCCCCGTCGCCGCGCAGCTCGAATCGCGGCACCGCTTTCAAGGCGGTGTAGAACCCTTCGGCATCGAGAAAGAGGGAAGACGGCGGCAGGATGGGACGGCTGCGGTCCCCGCCCAGCAGCCGATGGCGCGCTTCCAGTTCCTGCCAGAAAGATTCGATCGCCGCCGGGCAGTCGCCGTGGAGCAGCCAGGTCGCTTCCGCGCCAACGTAGTCGAAGAGCGTGGCCGTCTCGTCGAAAAAGAGGGGTAGGTAGTACTCGATGCCGGCGGGCCATACGCCCTGGCTGACGTCCTTGTAGAGCATGGCGCGGCTCGGGTCGCCTTCGAAGGTCTCGCGGAAACGCCGACGGAAGGTGGTGCGACCCTCTTCATCGGTGGGGAATTCGCGCGCCGGCAGCAGCTCCACTTCGGGCACGGGGTAGAGGGTGCGCTGGGAGTCGGGGTCGAAGGTCTTGATGCGCTCGATTTCTTCGTCGAAGAGCTCGATGCGGTAGGGGAGCGACGCGCCCATGGGGAAGAGATCGACGATGCCACCGCGCACGGCGAATTCGCCCGGACGCAGCACCTGGGCGACCGGCTCGTAGCCCGCCAAGGCCAGCTGCCGGCGCAGCCCCTCGAGCTCGAGGGCCGCGCCCTGCCTGAGTGAGAAAGTGTGTGCGGCGATGAAGGCGGGCGGAGGAAGGCGACCGAGCGCCGTGGCCGCGGCGACGAAGACGAGGTCGAGCGTGCCTTGGGTGAGGGCGTAGAGGGTGGCGATGCGTTCGGAGACGAGATCCTGGTGCGGCGAGAAAGGATCGTAGGGGAGCGTCTCCCAGTCGGGAAAGAGCCGCGCCCGCAGCTGCGGGGCGAAGAAACGCACTTCTTCGGCGAGGCGCTGCGCGTCCAGGGGCGAGGCGGTGACTACCACCAGCGGCCGGCGCCGGCTCGCGAGTTCGGCGACGAGGAGCGCATCGGCACTGCCGGCGAGGCAAGGGATACGGAAGGTTTGGCCGGCTTGCGGCCAACGCAGCCGCTCGAGCACGGGAAGGAGCGTTTGGGTCATGCGGGAATTTTGGGAAGTGGAATCGGGGCAAAAGAAGGTAGAGGGCGGAATTCTAACCCGCCGGCACGGTCTGGGTCGAAGGAGTGTGCGGCAGGTGACGCTCGAACCACTCGCAGGTGAGTGCGATCGCCTCCAGCCACGGCCCTTTGGGCGGTGGGGGAGGCAAGCGTTCCCAGCGTTTGGGTGCTCCGATATGGGGCCATGCGGCAGTGTTCGGTTTGTCGTCGTCGGCAGAGGAGGTCATGAGCAAGATTGGCGTAGTCAAGCTGACGAGGGGCGCTGCGCCCGCCAGATCGATTCTTCCCAGGGGACAAGAGAGGGCGTAAAAAGTTTGGTCTTCACGCGCCGCGAGACGGATCGACACGGCGGCTGCGGTGCGCCAGCCCACCGCAGCCAGAGGCAGGTTGCCACGAAACGGTTGATGGTGCAGCCATTCGAGCACGGTGGCGGCGCGCTCGCCGAGGTCGTTGACGTGCCAGGCGATCTCTTCGGCATCGGCGCATTCGTTGGGGGTGAGCAGGCAAACGGTCAGTGTGCCGAACCCTCGTGCCGTGAGTGCTTGCGCCAATGCCTGGCTTTGGGCAGCATCGTTTCCGGTCTCGAGGATGAGGACGAAGGCACGTGTCGATTCGGGGAGTGCGAACGAGACGTCGATCCACGAGCGCTCGCCGACTTTGAGCCGCAGCGCTTGGACGCAGAATGCCCAGGTGGCGCGATTTTCTCGCTGCCCTGCAGCCGTTCGCGATGGTCGCTCGCGGTACCCGTCGTTCCCTGCGGGGGATGGCGATCCCATGTCAGGGGCATCGGGTGCTTCTGTGCGGGAAGGAGACGGGGAAGTCATGCCAGGCTCCCTCACCCGGCGCCGAGTACGATGGGGATGCGCCGGTTGCCGAAGTGTCCCGGGGCGCGAGCGAAACGCCCCTCGATCTCCCGGCCGCAAGCGGGACAGTGCCCCTCGGGCGTGAGCGCATAGCGGGTGATGACGTAGCCGTCGCGCTCGATCAGCCGGGTACCGCAGTCGGGGCAGTAGGTCGTCGAACCCTCCCGATCGCGGACGTTGCCGGTATAGACGTAGGCGAGCCCTTCTTCGCGGGCGATGGCGCGTGCCCGCACCAGGGTCTGCGGCGGGGTGGGTGGCCGATCGAGCATCTTGAAGGCGGGGAAGAAGGCGGTGAAGTGCAGCGGAACGGTGGTTTTGAGCTCGTCGCGCACCCAGCGCGACAAGGCCCGAATCTCGTTTTCGCTGTCGTTGAGACCGGGGATGAGGAGCGTGGTGATCTCGACCCAGACGTCGGTCTGGTGCACGAGGTAACGCAAGGTATCGAGCACCGGCTGGAGTTTGCCGCCACAGTAGCGGAAATAGAACTCCTCGGTGAATCCTTTGAGGTCGACGTTGGCCGCGTCCATCGCCGCGAAGAATTCCTCGCGGGCGCCGGGCTCGATGTAGCCGTTGGTCACGGCCACCGTATAGAGCTGGTGCTTGCGGGCGAGTTCGGCACAGTCGATCGCGTATTCGGCAAAGATGATCGGATCGTTGTAGGTGAAGGCGAGCCCCTGGGCACCGTAGGCGAGCGCCGCTGCCACGATGGCCTCGGGCGTGCCGGAGTCGTCCAGCGTGGCGTCGAGCTCCTTGGCCGCCGAAATCGACCAGTTCTGGCAGTATTTGCAGGCGAGGTTGCAGCCGGCGGTGCCGAAGGAGAGTACCGCCGTGCCGGGGTAGAAGTGGTTGAGCGGCTTCTTCTCGATGGGGTCGATGCAGAAGCCGCTCGATCGGCCGTAGGTGGTGAGCACCATCTGGCCGCCGAGGTTGGCGCGCACGAGGCAAGCGCCGTGCTGTCCCTCACGCAGTTTGCAGCGGCGCGGGCACAGGATGCATTCGAGGCGCCCGTCGGGCAGCGGACGGTAGAAACGGGCAGGGGCGTTCATTGCACGGCTCCGGCGGGCAAGGGTTCTTTCCATTTGGCTACCGTGTAGCGTGCGGCCATGAGGTTGCGCGCGGGGCGGCGCGGGTCGAGCCCCGCCTTGAGCTTGAGGGCGGCGAGAAAATGGTGCGGATTGGGGATCTCTTCCCACACTTGGGGCAGAAAGGTGGCCGAATTGCACCCCGAGAAGATCATCAGACCATCGATGCCCGGCCGAAGTTGCGCCAACAGATCTTCCTCGTCACGGAATTCGAGGAATTCGAGCGGCGAGAGCAGCGACACCTCGATGCGGATGAGGGGCAGCTCGTCGGCCGTGACGGGTGGAAAGCGAGGATCGCGTGTGGCGGCGGCGATCGCATTCTCGGCGATATCCCGGCGCAGCGGTCGTTGGGCGCGCACCGAGCCGATGCAGCCCCGCAGTTCTCCTTCTTCGGTGAGCGTGACGAAGGTGGCACCGGGTTCGTCGAGCCGCGGATCTTCCGGCCGGGGCAGGCGACGACCGGTGAGATGCTCGGTGATGGCGGCACGGGCATGGGCGAGCAGCACCTGCCCGAGCCGCTCGTCGACCTCAATGGATGGCTTCGGCTCCATGGCGAACCTCCTCGGTGAAGGCGATGCTGGTGTAGCCGACGACCCGGTCCCGGTCGCCAAAAGTGTCGCCGCTGTTGCAATAGGCAATGACGTGGGGTTGGAGCTGGCGACGCCGGGCGGCGAGCAGCAGCCCGTCGATGGCGATCGCCCCACAGGCATCGTCCGGCGTGATCGTCGCGTCGCCCTGTAGGATGCGCTCGATCGTGGCCTGATCGAGGGCGCGGGCTTCGTCGTAGGGGTGGTAGTGCGAGAGGTCGGAGCTCACGAGGATGAGCGTCTCGGGCCCATCCCAGAGCGCCTCCATCACGCGGGCGACATGGGCCGGGTCGGTCCAGCCGACGACGAAGGGAACCAGGGTGAAACTCGGTAAAATGCTCTGCAGGAAGGGGAGCTGCACTTCCAGGCTGTGCTCGAGCTCATGGGCCCGATCCGAGACTTCCACCTGCGGCAATTTCAAGGCTTCGTTCCATGCGTGCATGTCGAGAGGAACGTCGCCGAGCGGTGTGCGAAACGCGCTCGCCTGCGGTAGCGCCAATCCGAGCAGGGGAACGCGATGCGCCGGGCCGAAGAGCACGACGCGCCGGATGCGCGATGCAAAAGGGGTGAGCTGGTTGTAGCCGCTGGCGGCGACGATTCCCGAATAATCGTAGCCGGCGTGCGGCACGATCAGGGCCTTTGGCGCTGCCGGCAGCGAGGCAGGCGTGGCGCGGGCAAAGTGTGCGGCTAGCGTCGCCTGCAGACTGCGCGCCGAAGCGGGGTAGAAGAGCCCGCTCACGGCGGGGGGACGAATGGTTCGTGCAGCCATGATGTTGGTCCTGCGTGGTACGGCAAAGGAACGAAGGTGGTTCGTACTAGCGGATTCGTTACCGGCTCATTATAGTTCGCGCGGCAAGGGGGGGCGGAAAAAGTGCGAAAGGAAGGATCATGCGGGTGACGGCCATCGTGCCGGCGGCCGGAGTGGGGCGGCGCAGCGGTTTGGCCTTGCCCAAACAATACGCCGAACTCGCCGGGCGGCCGCTCTTGTGGTACACGCTCGCACGCTTGGCCGAACCCGAATGGATCGACCGCGTGCTCGTGGCGCTGGCGGTCGACGACGCCCACTGGCGCTGCTACGATTGGTCGGATCTGGGGCCCAAGGTCGAGCCGCTCTTCTGCGGCGGACCCACGCGCAGTGCGACCGTGGGCAATGCCTTGCGTGTGCTCTCCGCCCGCGGGGCGAGGCCCGACGACTGGGTGATGGTGCACGATGCGGCACGCCCCTGCCTGCGCGGGGAATACTTGACGCAGTTGGCCGAGGTGCTGGGGCGCGACGAGGTGGGCGGTCTTCTCGCCGTGCCGGTTGCCGATACCGTCAAGCGCGCCGATACCCGCGGCCGTGTGGCTGCGACCGTGCCGCGCGAGGGGCTGTGGCTCGCCCAGACGCCGCAGATGTTTCGCTTCGCCGTATTGCGCATGGCGCTCGAACGCCATCCCGAAGTGACGGACGAGGCGAGCGCCGTGGAGGCGATGGGTTTGGCGCCGAAACTGGTGGAGGGCGATCCGATGAACCTGAAGGTGACGCGGCCGGGCGATCTGGCGCTCGCCGCGGCGATCCTGAGGCTGCAGGAGGAAGCATGATCCGAGTGGGGTTGGGGTTCGACGTGCACGCCTTGGTGCCGGGCAGGCGCTGCGTGATCGGCGGGGTGGAGATCGCCCACGCCGAGGGCTTGCTCGGGCATTCGGACGCCGACGTGCTGCTGCACGCGGTCACCGATGCGGTGCTGGGCGCGGCGGGCTTGGGCGACATCGGTTCGTGGTTTCCCGACAGCGATGCGCGCCATGCCGGTGCCGACAGCCGGGGGCTGCTCGCGCAGGCCTGGGCGGCGGTGCGGGCGGCGGGATGGCGTCTGGGCAACCTCGACGCCGTGGTGATCTGCCGTCGGCCGCGCATCGCCCCTTGGGTGCCGCAGATGAAGGCGACGATCGCCGGCTTGCTCGACGCCCCGCCGGCCGCGATCCAGGTGAAGGGCAAGACCACCGAGGGGCTCGGTTTCACCGGCCGCGGCGAAGGGGTGGCGGCCCAGGTGGTGGTTTTGCTCGAAGGCGAGGGGGGCCGTGCCTGACGACATACGGCTTTTCTACGCACTGTGGCCTCCGCGAACCTGGGCGCAGGCGTGGTACGAAGCGACGCGCCGTTGGGCGCGAGGGCGAAGGGGCGTGAAGGTCGTGCCGCCCGAACGGCTGCATCTGACGCTCGTTTTTCTCGGGGGGGTGCCGCGTGAGCGCTTGGGTGCCTTTCTCGCACTGGGCGCGGCGATGGGCGCTCCGCCAGACGAACCGCTCGTGCTCGAGCGTTTCGAGTGTTGGGCAAAACCCAGGGTGGCGTGCTTGAGCGGCCCGCCGCCGCAAGGCGCATGGGCGCGTTTCGTCGAGCGTCTGGCCCAGGAATCGCGCGCTTTGGGTGCAAAGGTGGAGCGTCGGCCGTTTCGCCCGCACGTGACGCTCGCGCGAAAAGTAAGCCCCGAAGCATTCGACGCCTCGGGGCTTGGCGTGTGCTTGCCGATCCATTGGCCCGCCGCCGGTTTTCGCCTGATCCGCTCCGAATCGGGGCCAGAGGGACTGCGTTATCTGACGGCGGGCGAATTTTCCTGAACCGGCTCGATGCGGCTCATGCGGGCGGCAGCAGCGCCTCGGCCGCCTTCTCGGCGATGGTCTTGTCGTCGGCCTTGGTGTAGTCCTTCTCCACGTCGCGCACCAGGATCTTGCGCGTGGGCTCGTCGAGGTGCTCCTTGACCATCGCCAGGAAGTTCGCCGGGCCCATCAGGATGATTTGCTCGAGTTGATGCTCGAGGCGAGCCTCCCGCAGCCGGCGTGCGATATCGATTGCAAAGCGGGCTGCTTCCACTTTCTTGGGTGGAAGGGGGGGCTCACCCGTGTGCGGTGGCTTGTCGCTACCCGTTCCGGGAAAAGGAAGGTTGTCGGTGATCAATTCGCGGGTGGGCAGGCGGCTTTCGGGGTGTTCGTGGGTCTCGATGAGCTGCACACCGGACTTGAAGCCGAGGAATTCGTAGAACTTGGCCACGCTCGCATTGGCGACGAGAACCCAGGTTTTTTTCATGTTTCGGCTCCTTTTTATGGTATATGAATCTAACGGTGCGTGTGCGGGACGATGTCCTCCTTGGTTAGGTTAGGCGGTTTCGCGGTAAAAGTCCAGGGTGCCTCGACCAACCTGCTGCGCGGTCCATGACGGCTTTCTCTGATGCCGGATACTCGCTTGGCTTGCCTATCCAGATGGAGCGTCGCATCTTGCGCTTCGAGTGCCTTGCCAGGTAAGCGTGCGCGAGGGGTTTTTCGCACTGCCTTCCACGCCAGAGAGGGGTCAGGGGGATCGCGTCGTGTGCGGGCCATGGGGGGTGGCTCTGTCGGATGGAGAGGGATACATCCCATAGACCTCACACAGGGCGGCGAAAAGGGCCGGATCCCAGGCGGCGAGCGCTTCCGGTTGAGCGAAGAAAGTCTCCGTCGCCACGGGAAAGAATTCTTCCGGCCCTTCTTCGGCATAGGGGTCGAGCGGTGGGGACTTTCCGGCATCGAGCTCGTCTTGCAGCCGCCGCAGCGCGTCTTCCATCACCCGTTCCCAGCGGGCGCGCGGCAGGGAGGGCGGCAGGAGCGGCACGCCGTCGAGCGCCCCGTCGGCGAGGTCCAAACGGTGGGCGAATTCGTGCAGCACCACCTGCATCCCTTCCTCCTCGCCCGTGCCCCAACTCACGATGACCGGACCGCCTTCCCAGGTTTCGCCGTAGAGTTCGTCGTCGAATTCATGCACCAGCCCGATCTCGTCGGCGAGGTGGCGGCGCACGCGAAAGGGTTCGGGATAGACGATGACCCCGACGAAGTCGTCGTAGATGCCCAAGCCCGTGCGGTGGGCCACCAGCGCGGCCTGCCAGGCGATGCTGCCGGCGATCAGGTCGGTGATGGGTAGCCCGTGCGCCCCGTAGAAGGTCTTGGTGGCGAGGAAACGGGCGGCGAGGCGACGTACCCGCTCGTGCGCCGTCGGAGGGATGTTGCGTAAAAAAGGGAGAGTGTTCTCGACTGCGTTCCAGAAAGTCTCGTCCGGTTCGGCATGTTCCCGGCGCGAACGCCAGAGGCGGCGCAAGGCATCGATCCAGGCAGGCATGGTCAAGCCCTTTCGTTCCGGCTCTGCGGTACGCGTACCCGACCCGTGGCGAGCAGGATCCCTGCGAGGATGGCGACGATCCCCACGGCGTGATACCACGCCGGCCGCTCGCCGAGAAAAATGAAAGCAAAGAGCGGCGTGAGTGCGGGCATCAGATGCAGGAAGAGGCTGCCGATACCGGGACCGACCACCGCCACGCCGGCGTTGTAGCACACCATGCCGAGAAAGCCCGGAAAGATGCCGACATAGACGATGGCGAGCAGCGGTTCGAGGTGCCAGCGCAGCGGCGGACCATTGCGCCATTCCCACAGTCCGAAAGGCAACAGCACGAGGATGCCCACGGCGATGAACACCGCCAGCTGTGCCATGGGATCGATCTCCGTCGGCCGACGGTGCAGCGCCACGGTATAGACGCCCCACACCGCCACGGCGCCCAGCATCCACAGGTCGCCGCGGTTGAACGACAGCGAGGCGAGCACGCCCCAGTGCCCTTGGGCGACGATGGTGAGCACACCGGCGAGCGAGACCAGCACGCCCAGCATCTGTCGACGCGTGAGGCGATGCCCGAGCACGGCGGCGGCGAGCAGCATCGTCGCCACCGGCGTGAAGGAATTGAGCATCGCCGCGTTGGTTGCGCTCGTGTGCCGTAGCGCCAGGTAGGCAAATGTGTTATAACATCCTACTCCCAGAATCCCCAGAAGCGCCAGGATCGCCCAATGCCGGCGTACCGCCGCCCATTGTCGCCGCAGCGGCGGCAATGCCCAGGGCAGAGCCAGGAGGAAGGCGACGATCCAGCGGCCCAACGCGAGCGTCACGGGGGGAACCTCGTCGCGGATCGCTCGTCCGACGATCATGTTGCTCGACCAGAAGGCTACGGCGAGGGTAAGCAAGAGGTAGGGATGGGCAACGGCAAAAGAGGGCGCGCGGCGCTCGCGCATCGAAATCTCCCCGCTTACGGTTCCAAGGATAGTTTCGCACGAAATCATGGTCGCCACTCAACTGACGCTCGCCGCCCAGGCGCCCGATCTCGCGCTCGCGGCCCTCACGGAGGGTTTGTCCGTCGAACAGGCCGAGGCGGTGCGCGAGGCCCATGAGTTCGCCCGGGGCGTGTTCGCCGAGCTACGTTTGTCTACCGGTGAACCGGTCTTCGATCATGCGGTGGCGGTGGCGCTCATCGCCGCCGAACTGCGGCTCGACCCGGCCTCGCGCATCGCCGGTTTGCTCTACGCCGTGCCGGTACGGGCGCCGGAGCATTTCGAATGGGTCACCTCGCGCTTCGATGCCGACGTGCCACGGTTGCTGCGCGGCCTGCAGCGCCTCGAAGGCTTGCGCCTGCCGGCGGGGGCGGACGACGCGGCCCAGACCGAGACGCTGCGCAAGATGTTGCTCGCACTGGTCGAGGACATCCGCGTGGTGCTGCTGCGTCTGGCCTCCCGTCTACAGACCCTGCGCTGGTTCACCAGCGCGGGCGAAGAGACGCCGGCGCGGGTAGATTACGCCCGCGAGAGCCTGGCGCTCTATGCGCCGCTGGCGAACCGCCTCGGTGTGGGGCAGATCAAGTGGGAGATCGAGGACCTCTCTTTTCGCTTCCTCGAACCCGAGACCTACAAGCGCATCGCCCGCCTGCTCGACGAGCGCCGGCTCGAGCGCGAGGCATTCGTCGCCCGCGTGGTGCAGCGGCTCTCGGCCGAAGTGGCGGCGCTCGGCATCGCCGGTGCCGAGGTCTATGGTCGCGCCAAGCACATCTACAGCATCTGGAACAAGATGCGCAAGAAAGGGCTCGATTTCTCGCAGGTCTATGACGTGCGCGCGGTTCGGGTGCTGGTACCGGCGGTGGCCGACTGCTATGCGGTCCTGAGTCGCGTGCATGAGCTGTGGCCGCCGATTCCCGGGGAGTTCGACGACTACATCGCCCGACCCAAGCCGAACGGCTATCAATCCTTGCACACCGCCGTGCGCGCCGAAGACGGCCGGCCGCTCGAAGTCCAGGTCCGCACTTTCGAGATGCATCGCCATGCCGAATTCGGCGTGGCGGCGCATTGGCGCTACAAGGAAGGGGCGGCCAAGGTCTCGCCCTACGACCAGAAGATCGCCCTTCTACGCTCGCTGCTTGCCTGGCGCGACGAGGTGGTCGATAGCAGCGAATGGGCCGATCGCGTGCGCCATGCGGTGCACGACGATGCCATTTTCGTGCTCACTCCCACCGGTCGAGTCATCGATCTGCCCCAAGGGGCCACACCGGTCGACTTCGCCTACCGCATCCACACCGACGTCGGCCATCGCTGCCGCGGCGCGCGCGTCGACGGTCAGCTCGTGCCGCTCGACACCCCTTTGCGTTCGGGGCAGACGGTGGAAGTGATCACCGCCAAGGAAGGCGGTCCTTCGCGCGACTGGCTCAATCCGGCGCTGGGTTACGTCAAAACGAAGACGGCGCGCGCCAAGATTCGCGCCTGGTTCGCCCAGCAACAGGAGGCGGAGCTCCTTGCCCGCGGGCGCTCGCTGGTGGAGCGGGAACTGCAGCGCGAGGGGCACAGCCGCACCAATCTCGAGAAACTCGCCGAGCGGCTCGGGTTCAAGTCGCCCGAGGCGCTTTACCGCGCCGCCGCCCGCGGCGAGGTCGGGCCGCGGGCCATCGTGCAGGCGTTGCAGCCGGCCGTGGCCGAATCTCCGGTCGGGCCGGTCACGGTGCCGCTGCACGCGCCGTCGGCCCGCGCTGGCGGGGCGATCCTCGTGGGGGGGCAGAGCGGCCTTCTGACCACGCTCGCGCGCTGCTGCCACCCCATGCCGCCCGACGAGATCGTCGGTTTCGTCACGCGGGGCAGGGGGGTGACGATCCACCGCGCCGACTGTCGGGATCTTCTCGAGCTGAGCCTGCGCCATCCCGAACGGCTCGTGACCGCCCAATGGAACGAGGCCGCCGCCGGCACCGGTCCGCGTCGCGCCTATCCGGTCGAGATCCAGATCGAGGCGCACGACCGCCAGGGGCTGCTGCGCGACGTGAGCGAGGTGTTTACGGTGCAGCGCCTCAACGTCACGGCCGTGCAGACCTTGACCACGCAGCACCGTGCGCGGATGAACTTCACCGTGGAGACGCCGGACGCCGAACGGCTCGCCAGCGCGATCGCGGCGCTGCGCACCGTACCCGACGTGCTGGAAGTACGCCGCCGCTGATCGGCGGGGCGTTATACGGTCTTGGCCAATTCCTGCAGCAGGATCTCCTGCGCCGCCCGACGCTGCCGCCGGGCGTGCTTCAGGCGGTAACGCCCGTCGACGTCCAGTTCCCAAGCTTGGGCGTTGTCGAGGAGATAGATGCGCAATCCCTCCTTGATGACGCGGCGCTTGAGCTTGGGGTCGAGCACGGGAACGGCCACCTCGACGCGGCGGAAGAAATTGCGCTCCATCCAGTCGGCGCTAGAGAGGTACACCTTCTGCTCGCCATCTGCATGGAAATAGAAGATGCGGTGGTGTTCGAGGAAGCGCCCGACGATGGAGCGTACCCGGATCCTTTCGGAGAGCCCGCTCACACCGGGGCGCAGCGCGCATGCGCCGCGCACGATGAGATCGATCTCCACGCCTGCCTGGGAGGCTTCGTAGAGGGCCTCGATCACCTCCGGCTCGAGCAGCGCGTTCATCTTGGCGATGATGCGCCCCTTGCGACCGGCAGCGGCGGCGTCGGCTTCGGCGCGGATGTGCGCGAGCACGTTCTCGTGCAGGGCGAAGGGCGCCTGCCACAGATGATGCAGCTTGCCCGGCTTGCCCAGACCGGTGATCGAATCGAAGATCTCGGAGACGTCCTGCCCGATGACCTCGTCGGCCGTCATCAGACCGAAGTCGGTGTACAGGCGGCTGGTGCGGGGATGATAGTTGCCCGTGCCGAGGTGGCAGTAGCGTCGCAGTTTGCCTTCCTCGCGGCGCACGATCATCAAGAGCTTGGCGTGCGTCTTGAACCCGAAGATGCCATAGACCACGTGTGCCCCGGCGTCGTGCAGGCGGTTCGCCCATTGGATGTTGGCTTCTTCGTCGAATCGCGCCATCAGCTCCAGCACCACCGTCACTTCCTTGCCCCGTTGCGCGGCGCGAATGAGGTGCTCCATCAGCACCGAGTCGGTACCGGTGCGGTACACCGTCATCTTGATGGCCATCACGTTGGGATCGTCGGCCGCCACCTTGAGGAAGTTGATCACCGGCTCGAAGCTCTCGTAGGGATGGTGCAGCAAGACGTCCTGGCGGCGCAAGACGCGGAAGATGTCCAGCGGCCGCGAGAGCTCGCGCGGGATGCGGGGTTGGAACGGGCGATACTTCAGGTCCGGCCGGTCGACCAGGTCGGGAATGGACATGAGGCGCACCAGATTGACGATGCCGGGCACGCGGTAGAGGTCTTTGGGCGTGAGGTGGAAATGCTCCAACAGGAACTGCGCCATCTGCTCGGAACAATTCTCCGCCACCTCCAGCCGTACCGCGTCGCCGAAGTGACGGTGCTGCAGCTCTTCCTTGAGCGTGTCGCGCAGGTCTTTGATTTCTTCTTCGTCGAGGAAGAGGTCGGAGTTGCGGGTGACGCGGAACTGGTAGCAACCCTTGATCTCCATGCCGTGGAAGAGCAGATCGACGTGCTCGTGGATCACCGCCGAGAGGAAGACGAAGGCGTAGGGGTGCTCGCTCACCTCTTTGGGCAGGCGGATGACGCGCGGCAGCGCCCGTGGGGCCTGCACGATGGCGCGCCCCGAGGCGCGTCCGAAAGCGTCGGTTCCTTCGAGCTCGATGGCGAAGTTGAGGCTCTTGTTGAGCACGCGAGGGAAGGGGTGCGCCGGATCGAGCCCGATGGGGGTGAGCAGTGGTTGTACCTGGGTGCGGAAGTATTCCTCGATCCAGCGCCGTTGTGCCTCGTTCCACTCGTTTCGGCGTAGGAAGACGATCCCTTCCTTGGCCAGAGCGGGCAGGATTTCATGGTTGAGCAAGGCGTATTGCCGCGCGACGAGGGAATGGACCTCGGCGCTGATCTGCTCGAGCAGATCTTCGATCGGGATGCCGTCGATGCCGGGGCGAGTCACTCCCTGGCGCCGTTGCTCTTTCAGACCTGCGACGCGGATCTCGAAGAATTCGTCGAGGTTGCTCGAAACGATGCACAGAAAACGCAGACGCTCGAGCAGCGGTATCGAGGTTTCGGCGGCATTGGAGAGCACGCGGCGTTGGAACTGCAATAGCGACAGGTCACGGTTGAAGAAGTGTTCCGAGGGGAAGGTCTTCGGCGGTCGCTGGAGGAATGCGGGCATGCGTCGCTCCGGGGTCGATGCGGGTGGATTACTTTTCACCTGGATCATATCGCGTTCCCGCATCCGCTTCCATCGCATCGGCGTTACAATTCCTTCCTTCATTGCCCGAGGGTCCAGGTTTGTTCTCGCATCTGGCTGCCGTCGATCTCGGCTCGAACAGCTTTCGCCTCGAAATCGCCCGCGTAGACGGGGATCTGCTCTACCCCGTCGATGACCTCAAAGTCTCCGTGCGCCTTGCTGCTGGACTCGGAGCCGACAAGCGGCTGGATGCAGCCTCCTTCGCCCGCGGCTTGGCGGCTTTGGCTGGATTCGCCGAGCGGCTTCGGGGATTTCCTCCCGAGGCGGTGCGCACCGTGGGCACGAATGCCCTGCGGGTGGCACGCAACGCCCCTGAATTCGTCCTTCAGGGAGAAGGGGTGCTTGGCCATGCCATCGAGATCATTTCCGGAAGGGAAGAGGCACGCCTCATCTACTTGGGCGTGGCGCATGCCGTGCCCGATCCCCAGCGTCAAACCTTCGTCATCGACATCGGTGGTGGCTCGACCGAGGTGATCATCGGCCGCGGTTTTCAGCCCATTTTGCTCGAAAGTCTCTACATGGGCTGCGTCTCTCATAGCCTGCGTTTTTTCCCCGATGGCAAAATCACCGAGGGGCGCTTTCGCGCGGCGCGGCTCGCGGCCGCCAAGGAGATCGAGGCGATCGCGCACCCCTTCCGGACCTTGGGGTGGGAGAGGGCCGTGGGTTCTAGCGGATCGGCCAAGGCGATCCGCGATGTGCTCGTCGCCCAGGGGTGGAGTCGAGACGAAATTACGCGCAATGGGCTGAAGCAGCTGGTCAAGGCCCTGGTAGACCTGGGTTCGATCGACGCACTCGCCCGGCTCAAAGGGCTAAAACGCGATCGCCAGCCGGTTTTTCCCGGGGCGGTGGCGATCATGGCCGCGGCTTTCGAGGTGTTGGACCTGGAATCGATGCGATTCTCCGAAGGGGCTTTGCGCCTGGGAGTCCTCTACGATTTGCTCGGTCGCCATCACCACCAGGACATCCGCGAATCCTCGGTCGAGCGATTCATGGAACGCTATGGCGTGGATCGTCTGCACGCCGGCCGTGTAGAGACGACCGCCCTCGGCCTCGCGCTCGATTTGCGGCCCGAGCTCGCCTTCGAGGAGCACCCCGACCGACGAATGCTCTCGTGGGCAGCGCGTCTGCATGAAATCGGGCTATCCATTGCCCACGCCAGTCATCACAAGCACGGCGCCTACATCCTCGCGCACGCCGATATGCCGGGTTTTTCCCGCATGGAGCAGGCACAACTCGCCCGCCTCGTCTTGAGCCATCGCGGCAAGCTCGATCGGCTCGCCGAACTCCCACCCGGTTCTCCGCACTGGGATCTCATTTTCGCGCTGCGCATCGCCGCCGTGCTGCATCGGGCCCGCGACGGCAAGTGCTTCGAGCGCCTGCGCGCGAGGCGCGAAGGCAAGGGCTATGCCTTACAATTGCCGGCTGCTTTCCTGCGACGCCATCCGCTCACCCGCGCCGCCCTCGAAGACGAGACCGTGCAATGGGCGAGCGTCGGCATGCCGCTGCGCCTCGACCCGCTTTCCGAAACACTCAACCACCCAGGAGAACGACATGACGGTCAACCCCTATGAGATGGGGCTGGACAAGACCCCGGCCAACTACGTGCCGCTCACGCCGCTCACCTTCCTGTCCCGCTCGGCCTACATCTACCCCGAGCGCACCGCCGTCATCCATGGCAAGCGCCGCTATACCTGGAAACAGGTCGAGGAGCGCGCCCGGCGGCTCGCCTCCGCCCTGCGCCAGCTCGGGGTGAAGAAGAACGACACGGTGGCGGTGATCCTCAACAATACGCCCGAGATGTACGAATGCCATTTCGGCGTGCCCGGCTGCGGCGCGGTGCTCAACACCATCAACATCCGGCTCGACCCCGAAACCGTGGCTTTCATCCTCAACCACGGCGAGGCCAAGGTGCTCATCACCGATCGCGAGTATTCCAAGATGGTGAAAGAGGCGATCCGCATCGCCCATCGCCCCGATCTCGTCGTCATCGACGTGGACGACTCGGAATACACCGGCCCCGGCGAGCGGCTCGGTCGGATCGAGTACGAGGAATTCATCGCCCAGGGCAATCCCGACTTCGTCCTCGAATACCCCCAGGACGAATGGGACGCGATCTCCCTCAACTACACTTCCGGCACCACCGGCAACCCCAAGGGCGTGGTCTATCACCACCGCGGGGCCTATCTCAACGCCTTCAGCAACATCGTCTCCTGGGGAATGCCGCCGCACTCGGTGTATCTGTGGACCCTGCCGATGTTCCACTGCAACGGCTGGTGCTTCCCCTGGACCATGGCCGCCAACGCCGGCACCAACGTCTGCCTACGCCGCGTCGATCCGCGCCTCATCCTCGAGCTGATCGCCGAGCACAAGGTGACGCACTACTGTGGTGCGCCCATCGTGCACTCCATGATCGCCAATGCTCCCGACACCTGGCGCAAGGGGATCACGCACAAGGTCTCCGGCTTGGTGGCTGCCGCGCCGCCGCCGGCGGCCATGATCGAAGCGATGGCCAAGATCGGCTTCGACATCACCCACGTCTATGGGCTTACCGAAACCTACGGGCCGGCGGCGGTGTGCGCCAAGCACGAGCACTGGGCGAGCCTGCCGCTCGAAGAGCAGGTGCGGCTCAATGGTCGCCAGGGCGTGCGTTACCACGCCCAGGAGGCCATCACGGTCATGGATCCGGACACTATGCAGCCGGTGCCCTGGGATGGCGAGACCATGGGTGAGATCATGTTCCGCGGCAACCTCGTCATGAAGGGTTATCTGAAGAACCCCAAGGCGACGGCAGAGGCTTTCCGCGGCGGTTGGTACCACACCGGCGATCTGGCCGTGATGCAGCCCGACGGTTATGTCAAGATCAAGGATCGGGCCAAGGACATCATCATTTCCGGCGGCGAGAACATCTCCTCGATCGAGGTCGAGGACGCCCTCTATAAACATCCGGCGGTGGTGGCCGCGGCGGTGGTGGCTGCGCCCGATCCGAAGTGGGGCGAGGTGCCCTGCGCCTTCGTCGAGCTGCGCGAAGGCGCGGCGGTGACCGAAGAGGAACTCGTGCAGCACTGCCGAAGGCTGCTGGCCGGTTTCAAGGTGCCCAAGCGCTTCGTCTTTGGGCCCGTGCCCAAGACGTCGACCGGCAAGATCCAGAAGTACCTCCTGCGCGAGCAGGCGAGATCGCACGCAGTGTTCGAGTGAGCTCGATCTCACCCCGCGTTGCACGCATACCACAAGCGCGGAATAAGGGGGCGTTCGGCGCCTTTTTCCGCGCGCCATTTCAGCGACATCGTGTTATTTTGTAAGCGAGCGTGGGGGGAAATCATGGAGCATGAGGATTTCGCCGACGAAATTCGCGACCTGAACCTGAGCTTTCTGGTGCTGGCGCAGCGTATGGTGCAGCGCGATCCGATCGCCGCCGCCGTGAAGCTCGGCCTGGAGGCAGAAACGGTGCGCTGGATCGCCGCCTTGTCCCCGGCCAAGCTCGTGCGCATGGCGAGTCTGCAGATCGGCTTGCCGCAGTTTCGCTTCGATGCCGAAGTGCTTGAACGTATGGCCGGGGAGAAGGCGCGTGACGAGCTCACGGCCAATCTGCACGCCGCGATTCTGGCGCACGGTAACCCACGTAAAAAAACCAAGCAAGCGGGAGGGCATCATGAAGAGAGTTGATTCGATCGAGCGGGAAGCCCACGAGGTTCGCCTCGCGGCGGAGCTTATCCGGCTCGGCGCGCGCATGCAGTTACTCGAGGCGGAAATCTCCCTCAGCCGTGAGCGCCTCCTCAAGCTCTACAAAGAGATCCGCCAGTCCTCTCCGCCCAAGGGAATGCTGCCTTTCTCCACCGATTGGTTCATGACCTGGCAGCCCAACGTGCATGCGTCCCTCTTCATGAATCTCTACCGACGGGTGCGCCACACCGAAGCCGCCGAAGGTGTGCAGGCGCTGATCGCCGCCTATCATCTCTATCTCGACCAGATCGAGGCGATCGGCACCGATCCGGTGCTCAGCGTCACGCGCGCCTGGACGCTACTGCGCTTTTTTGAGGCCGACTTGGTGCAGCTCACGCCCTGCTCTTGCTGTGGCGCAGAATTCCTCACCCACGCCTATGAGCCGGCCAAGACCTTCGTCTGCGGCATCTGCCACATGCCCTCGCGCGCAGGCAGCAGCCACAAGTCGGCCAAGGCGGCCATCTCCCGCGGCCAGAAACGGCTGGCCAAAGCCTCGATCTGAGTACGCGGCCGGTCTCCTGACGGTTCGGATAAATTTTGCCCTCTCGCCCTTCGTCGAGGGAACTCTGCTCATGCTAGCATTACAGCTCGCGTGCAGTGCCGTGCGCTTCTCGCCCGTGCAGCGGAACTAGTCGCATCGAACGGAGGGCTTCGTGTTTCTACTGATCGGGTATGTGATCATACTCGCGTCCGCTTTCGGTACCTACGCCATCCATGGCAGCCTCGTCGCATTGTGGGTCCCGGCGGAATATGTTGCCATCATTGGCTTGATGATCGGTAGTTTCATCGCCAGCAACGACGGCGCAGCCATCAAGCTCGTGCTCGGGCGGCTATCCAGCGCCCTCAAGGGGTCACCCTATACGCGCGGGTTTTACCTCGAGTTACTCTCGCTCCTCTACGAAATTCTTGTCAAGATTCGTAAAGAAGGCTTGATGGCGATCGAGCAGGACGTGGATAACCCCGAGGGTTCCGCCCTGTTCGGCAAATATCCCCTGGTGCTTGAGGATCACCATCTGGTCGAATTCATCACCGATTACCTGCGCATGATGGTGAGCGGCAGCCTCAACCCCGTCGAGATCGAGACTCTGATGGATCAGGAGCTGGAGACGCACCATCAGGAAGCACACCTGCCGCCTCATCTGGTGAGCAAGATCGCCGATGCGCTGCCGGCCTTCGGGATCGTGGTGGCGGTCATGGGGGTGGTGAATGTCCTCGGTTCGGTGGGCGAGCCTCCTGCGGTGCTGGGTAAAAAGCTCGGTGGCGCTCTGGTCGGCACTTTTCTCGGCATCCTGCTCTCCTACGGATTCGTTGCTCCCATCGCCGGTCAGCTCGAACTGAAAGTCGAGGATGGCGCCAAGCCCTTCCAGGTGGCCAAGGTGGTTCTGCTCGCCAGCATGAGCGGCTATCCACCGCAGATCGCCATCGAGTTCGGGCGCAAAGTGCTGTGGACCCGCGACCGCCCCACCTTCTTCCAGCTCGAGGAAGAGCTGAAGAACCGCAAGTGACGGTGGGATGCGATGACCGACGAAAGTCAACAACCCATCGTTATCAAGCGTATCAAAAAGGGCGGCGGGGCCGCCCACGGCGGCGCCTGGAAAGTCGCCTATGCCGACTTCGTCACCGCCATGATGGCTTTCTTCCTGTTGCTGTGGCTGCTCGGCTCGACTGCACAGGGTGATCTCGAAGGCATCGCACAGTACTTTCAGAATCCGCTCAAGGTGGCGCGTGAAGGCGGGTCGGGCGCAGGTGATGCGGAGCGGATCATTCCCGGTGGCGGAGAGGATTTGACTCGGCGGGTGGGACAGGTCAAACGCGGCGAGACGCTCAGCGAGCGCAGCGCCGCACCGCGCGAAGGCGGGGAGGGTGCGTCGCTCACGCGCGGCCGCTCGGACGTGGAAGTGGCCGAAGGTGGACAGGGGCGGGTGGCCGGCAGTCCGCTCAGCGAGGCATCGCCCGTGCCGGGTCGCGGCAGTGGCAGCGGCGGCGTCGGGGTTGGCCTCAGCGGCGACAAACTGCGCGAGCTGCAACAGCTCGAGCGTACCCGGGCGATTCTGGAGGCGATCCTCGAGGCCGACCCGAACCTGCGGGCGATGAAGGATCAGATCCTCATGCGCATCACCGACGACGGTCTGTTGATCGAAATCGTCGATGTCCAGAATCGTCCCATGTTCGCTCTGGGGAGCGCCCAGGTGCAGGAGTCCATGCGGCGCTTGCTGCGCGCCATCGGGAAGACGCTCAACGATCTGCCCAACCGCATCAGCATCGCCGGACATACCGACGCGACTCCCTTCGCGGGCGACGGACGAGGGATGTCCAACTGGGAGCTGTCCGCCGAACGGGCCAATGCCGCCCGGCGTGAGCTCATCGCTGGCGGACTCGATCCAGCCAAGATTTTCCGCGTCGTCGGCATGGCCGACACCTCCCCGCTCATTCCCGACGATCCATACGCGCCACAGAATCGACGTATCAGTATCATCGTGCTCAAACAAGATGTCGAGCGTGAATGGCGAACCCGTGAAACTGCGGTGTCCTGGCCCGTGACGAGCTCCCCTCCTCGTCCTACGATACGTCCTGATCTTCCGGTACCACGACCCGACTTCGTGCAGCCATGAGTGCGCCTTGGGATCGTGAAAAAGGGAGGGGTGAGTCGTCGCCACGTACGGCGCTGGACCGTATCGCCGAAGCGCGGCGCAGCATCGAACGGCTTGCCAGCGTTTCGAGAGCCGACTCCGCGCGCGAGTTCGAATTCACCGAGGAGGATTTTTCCGCCGTTCGGGCCCTGGTGGCCGAACGTGCCGGTATCGCGCTCACGCAGGCCAAGCGCGACATGGTCTATGTGCGTCTGTCGCGCCGTCTGCGCGCCCTGGGGCTCAAGCGCTTCGCCGACTACCTGGCACGGGTGCGCAGCGACGAGCGGGAGCTCGAAGCCTTCATCAATGCACTCACGACCAATCTGACGTATTTTTTTCGCGAACCGCATCATTTCGAACACTTGCGCACCTGGCTCGGGCAGCGTCCCGGGGCTCGCTTGTGGTCGGCCGGCTGTGCGAGCGGCGAGGAAGCCTATTCTATCGCCATGACGGCCTGCGAGCTCTGGGGGCGGCTCGATCCCCCGATCGACATCCTCGCCACCGATCTCGACACTCAGATATTGGAGGAGGCACGCAGCGGTATCTATGCTGCCGAGCGGCTCGAGGCGATCGACCCTAGTTTGCGTTCCCGTTATTTCATTGCCCTCGCGGACGGGCGCTGGCAGATTCGCGCCGAGCTGCGAGCGCTCGTGCGCTTTGCCCGGTGCAATTTCGTCGAAACCCACTGGCCGGTGCAAGGGCCGTTCGATGCCATCTTCTGCCGCAACGTGTTGATCTATTTCGACCGCCACACCCAGCGCAACGTGATCGAGCGCTTCGTGCCTTTGATTCGGCCAGGTGGTTACCTCTACCTCGGACACTCGGAGAATCTGCTCCATGATACGGATGCCTTCGAGCCGCTGGGTCGGACCATCTATCGCCGCCGTGGCGAGGAAAATCCCCCGTCTAGTAGGCGGAGAGAGGAAAGGGCCGATCCGCCTTCCCTCGATCGGTCGCTGTCTTTCGTTCGTGACACGGGCCGAGGCGGATTTGCGGCGGCTTCGTGCGCGCAGGAAGAGGTCGTTCGCGTCGGCGATCCGGTGATCCTCATCGGCGCCTCCACCGGAGGCACCGAGGCGATCAAGGCGGTGCTGCAAGCGCTGCCGGCCGACGCGCCGCCCGTGTTGATCGTGCAGCACATGCCGGAGCATTTCACCGCCTCGTTCGCCAAGCGGCTGGATCAAGTGTGCGCCCTGCGCGTGCGTGAAGCGCGAGACGGAGAAGTCTTGGTGCGCGGCCGGGCTTGGGTGGCGCCGGGGCATTCGCACCTGCGCCTCGAACGTCAGGGGAACGGCTACATGCTGCGGCTGGACCGCGGCGAGCCCGTGAATCGCCATCGCCCGTCGGTGGACGTGCTTTTTTTCAGCGCGGCCGAGACCGTGGGACAGGCGGCGGTGGCGGTGCTGCTCACCGGCATGGGGCGCGACGGCGCCCAGGGCTTGCTCGCTTTGAAAGAGGCTGGCGCCCACACCATCGCTCAGGACGAGGCGAGCGCCGTCATTTGGGGCATGCCCGGCGAGGCGGTGCGCCTGGGCGCCGCCCGCGAGGTGCTGCCGCTCACCGAGATCGCGCCGGCGATTTTGCGGGCGGTGACACAGCGGCGGATGCTTTGGCCGCGGTCGTGAGTTTGGCGCTCTTGGGATCTTTGGCGCTCTCGCCTCCTTTGTTGATGCAGCCAAGCAATTCAGCATTTTGCTCCGCCCCTTGCACGAGGTGATCGAGCCCCTGCATGACTTCGAGGCTCGCCACCTCCATGCGGTGGATGGCCTCGACGATGCGATCGACGTCTTTCTGCGCCAAGGCTGCGAACGCTTCTTGGGACGCTTCGTGCACCGTTCGGTGGGGGCGCTCGAGTTCGCGGTAGCCGGGGAAACCGCTGAAGCACTCCTTGCCCCGCCCTTCGTAATACCAGCGCCCCAGCCGGCAGTTCTGATGGCTGGCGAATTCCGCGGCGGCCTTGTCGCTCACGCCGAGCACCACTTGATAGACGCCGAATTTGTAGAGGATGTGGTCGATCTTGGCGAGTTCGCAGAAGCTGCGCAGCGCCGCCAGACCTGCCGAACGCTCGATGCGTTCGACGAGCTCTTCGAGGGCCTCGACTTCCTGGGCTGCCTGCTCTCCTTCCGTGCTGAGGCGGTTCGATTCGGCGGCGAGTTCGGTCATGGCCTCACGGCTCGAGCCGCTGTCGTTACGGATCTGCTCGACGAGGCGCGAGATGTCGGCGGTCGCCACCGAGGTGCGTTCGGCGAGTTTGCGCACTTCATCGGCCACCACGGCGAAACCGCGCCCTTGCTCGCCCGCGCGCGCTGCCTCGATCGCGGCGTTGAGCGCCAGGAGATTCGTCTGATCGGCGATTTCGCGGATGAGGTTGACGATGCCGGTGATCTCTTGTGCCCGCGCATCGAGCGCCCCTACTTTCTGCGCCGCGTGCTGGGAACGATCGGCGAGCTGACGCAGACTCGTGGCGATCGACTCGACCACTTCGCGGCTGTGCTCGGCGCGCTCGAAGGCCTGTTCGGCCGTCAGCCGGTCTTCCTCGCTGCGTTCCGCCAGGGTGCCGACGCTGCCCTGAACCTGGGTCAAGGATTGTTGGAAGGCCTTGAGCTCCTCGCTCACGCGGCGCATGGCGTTGCTCTCCCAGCGGCAGCGCTCGGCTTCGGCCTGGGCTTCTTCGAGCTGGCGACGCAGGGTCGAGAGCTCGTTTTCCTTTCGGCGAATCTCTTCGTCTAGAGACTGGATGCGGGACTCGAGTTCGCGCACACGATTTTTGTCGCCAAACAACATGGCTTTCTCCTGAGGGTGGCATGGGAGGATATTACGGCAAGCTTCGGTAGAACTTGAGGAAAAATAGGCCGAAAAAAAGGCCGCAATTCTCCTAAAGTTCGTGAAGGCGATGCCGTAATATAAACTATGGAAACCTTCCCGGGAGTGGCGCGATGTCCGACCTACTCAAACGCATCGACGAGCGTACCAAGCTCGCCGGCACCAACAAGCTCGAGATCCTCCTCTTCACTTTGGGGGTGAGCAAGGTCACGAAGCGACGTGAAACCTACGGCATCAACGTCTTCAAGGTGCGCGAGGTGATGAAGACGCCCCCCATCACGGCCGCGCCCGACATGCCGCCCGCCGTCAAGGGGGTGGTGAGCCTGCGGGGGGTGCTCGTGCCGGTGGTCGATCTGGGCGAATACGTCGGGGTAGAGCCCGGCAGCGAGCGCAACATCATGATCGTCACTGAGTACAACGGCAAGGTGCAGGGGTTTCTCGTCGAATCGGTCGATACCATCCTGCGGCTCGATTGGTCTCAGATCCGGGTGCCGCCCGAGATGCTCACCGCCAAGACGGGAGGGTTGGTGACCGCGGTCACGGAGCTGTCCGATGGGCGCCTCGTGATGCTGCTCGACGTGGAGAAAGTGCTCTCCGACATCACCAAGTATGACGAAGAAGAAGATCTCTACGCCGGCATCGAACCGATTCCCCACGGTGACAGATACACCGTCTATTTCGCCGATGATTCGACGGTGGCGCGTGAGCAGATCGAGCGCACCCTGCAGAAGATGGGGGTGCGCTACGTGGGTGCAGTCAATGGTCGCATCGCGTGGGAGAATCTCGAAAAAGCCGCCGAGCGGGCCAAGAACACCGGACGCCCCATCACCGACTTCGTCAGCGCCGTGATCACCGACATCGAGATGCCCGAGATGGACGGATTCATCCTCACGAAAAAGATCAAATCGGACCGGCGCTTTGCCGGCGTGCCGGTGCTGATGCATTCTTCGCTCTCCGGCATGCAGAACCAGTATCTGGGCAAATCGGTAGGGGTCGACGAATACGTCCCCAAATTCCATCCGCGCGAACTCGCCGAGACGCTGCAGCGTCTGTTCGCCAAACGTCAGGAAACCGTCAAGGAGGGCTGAAATGGCCAATCCGTCCGAACCCATGCTGATCGAACCGGAACTGGTCGACCCCGATGCCGAGAAGGCATCCGAGCGTTTCGAAGAGATCGAGGCGCGTGCGGGGCTCGCCGGCTCGAACCGCTTCGAGATCCTGCTCTTTTCCCTCGGGACGTCCGAAACCTTCGGCATCAACGTCTTCAAGGTGCGGGAAGTGATGGCCACCCCCTTCATCACGCGCGCACCCAACGTACCACCCGGTGTGGAAGGGCTGGTGAGTCTGCGCGGCAACGTGATCCCGGTGGTGTCGCTCGCCAAGGTGATGGAGCTCGCACCCATGGACGATCGTATCGCCCCGGCGATGATGGTGGCGGAATATTGCCGCAAGACCTTGGGTTTTCTCGTCGAGGCGGTCGATCGCATCATCCGTGTCGAGTGGTCCAAGGTACGTGAGCCGGAAAACGTCTCCTCTCAAGTGCATGGCATGATCACTTCCATCACCGAGTTGCCCGATGGGCGATTGGTGTCGATCATCGACGTCGAGGCGGTGCTCGCCAAGACCTTCGGCGAGGCGGTGGTCGGCGTGATCTTGCCGATTCCCGACGGTCATCGTCGGCACGTGTTTTTCGTCGACGATTCGAGCGTGGCGCGCAAGAAGATCGCCGAAGTGCTCGACAAGCTCGGCGTGAAGCACACGCATGCCAACAACGGCATGGAAGCCTGGGAGCGCCTGCAGAGCATGGCCAATTTCGCCGAGCAGACGGGAACGCCTTTGCGCGACCAGCTCGACGTGATCCTCACCGACGCCGAGATGCCCGAGATGGACGGCTACGTCCTCACCAAGAACATCAAGGCCGATCCCCGTTTCGATGGCATACCCGTGATCATGTATTCCTCGCTCACTTCTCAGGCCAACCGTACGATGGGTGAGCGGGTCGGGGTCGATGGTTATGTGGAAAAATTCGACGCACAGATGTTGGCCGAGACCTTACGGCCTTTGCTGATACGCTGAACACGATAACGGAGAATATTCGATGGCGGACGACAAGACGCGCTTCCTGGTCGTGGATGATTTCTCGACGATGCGTCGTATCTTGCGCAACCTCTTGAAAGAGCTTGGCTATACCAACGTGGACGAAGCCGAGGACGGGGTGGCGGCGCTGCACAAGCTCGAATCCCAACCTTACGATTTCGTCATCACCGATTGGAACATGCCCAACATGGACGGGCTGACGCTGCTGCGCAAGATCCGCAGCAACGAGAAACTCAAACACTTGCCGGTGCTCATGGTCACCGCCGAGGCGAAGAAAGAGAACATCATCGCTGCGGCACAGGCCGGGGCGTCCGGCTACATCGTCAAGCCTTTCACGGCCGCGGTCTTGGCCGAAAAGATCGACCGCATCTTCGAGAAAATGGGCAAACAACCCGCAGGAGGATCGGCGTAATGAGCAAAAAAACCGACCAGAGCGGCGACAGCGACGAGCTCCAGGCGCTCTTCGACAGTATCGTCGGTTCGGCGGGGAACGTGTCCGAACCCGAGCAGCCGGTGGAGGGAGACAATGAGGAACTGCAGGCGCTTTTCGACGCCGTGGCTCAGCAGTTCAGCGCGACCGAAAAAAGTGGCATGCAGGCCAACGCCTCTGCTGCGGCACCCGAGCCGATGCACGTACCCCATGATGAAATCATCCAGCGCCTCGGTAAAGTGGCGCGCCAGTTACACGAGGCGCTCAAGGAGCTCGGCTGCGAAACGGTCGTGGCCGAGGCGGCCCAAGCCGTGCCCGACGCGAGAGA
Source organism: Tepidiphilus olei (assembly GCF_006980705.1). GTDB lineage: Bacteria > Pseudomonadota > Gammaproteobacteria > Burkholderiales > Rhodocyclaceae > Tepidiphilus > Tepidiphilus olei. The sequence continues at coordinate 261,387 of NZ_SBHO01000001.1, forward strand.
GCGCTTGCGCTACATCGCGCAGTTGACCGAACAGGCCGCCTCGCGCGTGCTCAACGCCACCGACATCGCCATCCCCCTGCAGAAAACGCTCGCAGAGAAAGCCGAGGGTTTGAAAAAGCGCTGGGACGATCTCTTCGCCAATCGTCTCTCGCCGCAGGAATTCCGCCAGCTCGCGCACGATACGAGGGCTTTCCTCGCCGATGTGGCCGACACCTCGCATGCGACCACGAAGCAACTCATGGAAATCATGATGGCGCAGGATTTCCAGGATCTCACGGGGCAGGTGATCAAGAAAGTGATCGAGATCGTCGGCCGTATCGAGACGGAGCTGCTGCAGATCCTCATCGAGGCGATCCCGGAAGAGTCGCGTCCGAAGAAGGTGGCCGAAGTGTCGCTGATGAACGGGCCGGTGATCGACTCACGCAAGGAAGGGGTGATCACCTCGCAGGAAGAGGTGGACGATTTGTTGAAGAGCCTGGGCTTCTGAAACGGCCTCGGCAACCAGTAAGGGAGAACGGCCGTGAGCGACTTTGCCGGAATGCAGGATCTATTGCAGGATTTTCTCGTCGAGGCCGAGGATTTGCTTTCGGGGGTCGACAACAAGCTGGTCGAACTCGAACGCAACCCCGAAAATCGGGCCCTATTGAACGAGATTTTCCGCGGTTTCCATACCATCAAGGGGGGAGCGGGTTTTTTGGGGGCACAGGAACTCGTCACCTTGTGCCATCTCACCGAAAACCTCTTCGACAAGCTGCGCAACGGCGAGCTGCATTTGAGCCCGGCGCTGATGGACGTCATCCTCGAAGCCACGGCGGCGGTGCGCGAAATGTTCGGTTATCTCGAGCGTAGTGTGCAGCCGCCACCGGCCGATCCGCAATTGCTCGAACGCCTGCGTTTGGCCATTGCCGGTAAGTTGGAACGAAGCGGTGAGCCGCCGGCCGCAGGCACCACCCAAACCAATGCGCAGCAGCCGGGCGCGGCCGAGCCAGATTGGGAGCGTTTGCACGCCGTGGTGACGAATGATGAAAATGAGCCTGTCGAGGCGAAGGGCGACGCCGAGGAGAGCGTGCAAGGCAAGCAGGAAAGCGCCGAGCAGACCAATACCGGGGAGGGGAAACCGGCCGTGCCGGTGCCTACAGGGCGTCGCGCCGCGGTGCCCTTGGGCCGCAAGGACACGATGCAGCGCGAGACGGCGATCCGGGTCGACACCGCCCGGCTCGATCAAGTGCTCAATCTCGCCGGCGAGATCGGCCTCACCAAAAACCGCCTCACGGCGCTCAGAAGCGACATCCTCTCGGGGAAGACCGATCCGGATACGCTGCATGCGCTCGACGTGGCGGTCAATCAGCTCGATTTGCTCGTCTCCGATCTGCAAAACGCCGTCATGAAGACGCGCATGCAGCCGATCGGACGCCTCTTCCAGAAATATCCGCGCATCGCGCGCGACCTGGCGCGGCAGTTGGGCAAGGAGGTGGAACTCGTCATCGAGGGGGAAGAGACCGAGATCGACAAGACGATGATCGAGGATCTCTCCGATCCGCTCATCCACCTCATCCGCAACGCGGTCGATCACGGCATCGAGATGCCCGATGCACGCATTGCCGTGGGCAAGCCGCCACAGGGGACGGTGACGCTGGCCGCCAAGCAGGAGGGGGACCACATCGTCATCATCGTCGCCGACGACGGCCGCGGCATGGATCCCGAGAAAATCCGCGCCAAGGCGGTGGAGAAAGGGCTCATCACGCCGGAAGAGGCCAACGGCCTCGACGAGCGTCAAAGCCTCAATCTCATCTTCCTGCCCGGTTTTTCTCTGGCCGATCGAATTTCCGACGTCTCCGGTCGTGGTGTGGGCACCGACGTGGTGCGCACCAACATCACCAAGCTCAACGGCACCATCGACGTGCGCTCCGAAGTGGGGCGCGGCACCACCTTCATCATCAATCTGCCGCTCACCTTGGCGATCCTACCGGTGTTGCTCGTGCGCCTGGGCGAGCAACCCTTCGCCGTGCCGCTCTCCATGGTGCGCGAAATCCTGCCGATCCATCTCGACGAGGTGCGCGAGGTCGGTGGGCGGGCGACGCTCTTCGTGCGCGGGGAAGTGCTCCCGATCCTGCCCTTGGCGAACCTCCTCAATTGGAGGCTGGAACGTGCCCCGGCCTATGGCGTGCTCATGCAGATGGCCGAATTCTCCTTCATCCTCGGAATCGACACCTTCGCGGGCCGCGAGGACGCGGTGATCAAGTCGCTGGAGGATTTCCGCCCCAAAGGCGTGGCCGGGGTGACCATCCTCTCGAACGGCCAGATCGTTCTGATCCTCGACATGAAAGAGCTCTTCGAGACCGGTACGGGCACCAAGGGAGTGAGCAAGGCTTCGCTCGAAGCGAAGAAAGCCCCCGTTTCTGCTTGAAACGAGAAGGGATCACTGCATGGGAAAGCGGCGGGCGGTGCCCGCCGCTTTCCTTTCAGGCAAGGAGCTCGAGGAGCCGCTGCTGCGCGGCCTCGAATTGGGTCAGACCCTGCTGCTGCAGCGCCTCTCCGATCGCTTCGAGGTCGATGTCGAGCCGGGCGAGCCGTTCCCAGTGCGCTCGAGCGGCTTCGACGTCTTCGAGGATCGTCGCGCCGCGCGCCTTGCCGTGATCGAGGAGCGCCGCGAGCGTCGCTTCGGGCAGGGTATTGACCGTCTCCGGCCCCACCAGCGGTTCCACGTAGAGCAGATCGGGGTAAGCGGGATTCTTGGTGCTGGTGCTCGCCCAGAGCGGGCGTTGCGCCCGGGCTCCGGCGCGGCGCAAGGAGGCGAAGACGTCCTCGGCGAAATGGCCCAGGAAATCCTGGTAGGCGAGCTTGGCGAAAGCCACCGCGGTCTTTCCTTGCCAGTCGGGGTGTTCGGGCGCGCGTTCGGCCAGGAGCGCATCCACGGCCGTGTCGAGCCGGGAGAGAAAGAGGCTCGCCACGCCGAAAATGGGTGCGAGCGCGAGACCGGCTGCCTGGCGCTGCTCGAGACCCCGCCGGTAGGACTCGGCAACGCGGCGGTACTGCGTGCGCGAGAAGAGCAGCGTCACGTTCACGTTGATCCCCTCGGCGACGAGCGCCTCCAGGGCCTGGGCGCCAGCGACGGTGCCGGGAATCTTGACGAGCAGATTGGGGCGTTCGATGGCGGCATGCACCCGCCGGGCGGCAGCGATCGTGCCGTCGGCATCGTGCGCGAGCCCGGGGTCTACTTCCAGGCTCACGTAGCCGCGCTCGCCGCCCGATGCTTGCCACAGGGGGAGGAGCAGGTCGCAGGCGCGGTGCACGTCGGCGAAGGTGAGTTGCTCGAGCCGCTGCAGGGGCGATAAGGGGGCGCGGCGCAAGGCGTCGACGTCTTTCCGATAGAGGGGGCTCTTGGCGATGGCGTTTTCGAAGATGGATGGATTGGTCGTGATGCCGCTCACGCCGATCTCCAGCAGCTGGGCGAGCCGTCCGCCCTCGAGGAGGTCGCGCGAGAGATTGTCGAGCCAGATCTGTTGGCCGAGTTCGAGGATCTGATGCAGCACGGTTCGGGTCGTCATGGGTCGTCTTCCAGGGCGGCAATCTTCGCCCTTAGCATATCATCTTCGTGCGGCGCTTCGACGAAGGAGAGCGCCTCTTCCCAGCCGAGCCGCCGGGCGAGGGTGGCGAAGGTCGCATCGAGCGCGTGCAGCACGAGCGGCGCGCTGCTCCTGGGCGGGCGCACCGTCAGATCGCAGCAGGTGAGCAACAGGCGCGACACGCCCAGCCGTTCGCGCCACAGGCGGTTGTGCAAGCCGTGGCCGTAGGTGGTGTCGCCGATGATGGGATGGCCGGCATGACGCAGATGGCGGCGGATCTGGTGCTGGCGTCCTCCGTCCGGATAACAGGCCACGAGCGCGTAGCGGCTGGTGGGGTGGCGGTCGTTGGGCCAGGGCAGTTCGATCGTGGCCAGGCGCCGTACCTCGGTGCACGCGGTTTTTTCGGCATCGCGCGGCCCGGGGACGGTACGGGCGATGCGCGACAGCGGCCGATCGATCGTCAGGGTTTCGGGCGGATGTCCCCGCACCACGGCGAGGTAACGCTTGGCGACGCGCCGGTTGGCGAAGTCGGCCGCCAAGGCGGCGGCAGTGGCCGCATCGAGGGCGAAGAGCACCGGCCCGGAGGTGGGTTTGTCGAGGCGATGGACGGGAAAGACGTGCCGACCGAGGCGATCACGCAGCCAGCGCAGCAGGACGCGGGATTCGCGCGCGTCGAGCTCGGTGGGATGGACGAGCCAGCCCGAGGGCTTGAAAACGGCGACGAGCCGCTCGTCCTCATGGAGGAACGAGGGCTCGTCGTGCTCCAATAGCGCGGGATTCAGAACGTCAGGCGGCGTAGTTGCGCTCCGCGAAATCCCAGTTGACCAGGTGTTCGAGGAAGGCGGTGACGAAGTCGGCACGGCGGTTGCGATAGTCGATGTAGTAGGCATGCTCCCACACGTCGATGCACAGCAGCGGCGTGTCGCCCGTGGTGAGCGGCGTGCCGGCCGCGCCCATGTTGACCACGTCGACCGAGCCGTCGGCTTTCTTCACCAGCCACGTCCAGCCGGAGCCGAAGTTGCCGACGGCACTCGTATGGAAGACTTTCTTGAATTCATCGAAACTGCCCCATTTGGCCTTGATGGCATCGAGCAGCGCCCCTTTGGGCTGACCACCGCCGTTGGGTTTCATGCAGTGCCAGAAGAAGGTGTGGTTCCAGGTTTGTGCGGCGTTGTTGTACAGGCCGCCGGCCGGGGCTTTCTTGACGATGGACTCGAGGTCCATGTTCTCGTATTCGGTGCCCTTGATGAGGTTGTTGAGGTTGGTGACGTAGGTCTGATGGTGCTTGCCATAGTGGTACTCCATCGTCTCTTCGGAGATGTAGGGGGCAAGCGCGTTCTTCGGGTAGGGCAGTTCAGGCAGTTTGTGTTCCATGTTGCTCTCTCCTTTGCGTGAAGGGCCGGCGTTCGGGCCGGCGAGGGGATGAGGAAACCCTTAGCATTTTAGTCGGACTTTTCCACCCCGACAACCTCGGCCGTGGCACGGCCATCGTGGAATTCGAGGCGGATGGCTTGTCCCGTGGCGAGTTGCGCCGCGCTCGTGAGCACTTGGCCGGAGGCATCGCTCACCAGCGCATAGCCGCGCTCCAGCACCGCCTTGGGGTCGAGCGCGTGGAGGCGGTCTTCGAGCCGCTCCAGACGGTGGTGCGGGGCTTCCAGGGCTTGCCTCGCCGCCCGAGGCAATCTCTGGGCGAATGCGTCGAGCCGGGCGCGATGTCCGGCAAGCGTCGGTCGGGCGGCGGCAAGCCGCCGGTGCAGGGCATCGAGCCTCAGCCGTGACTCGGCGAGCGTGCGCCGCTGCGCCGCCGTGAGTCGAGCATGGAACCCTTCGAGCCGCTGGCGCGCTTGCGCGAGGCGCGCCGCCGGGTGCGTGAGACGCAGCTGCAGGCGGTCGAGCCGCTGGTTTTCGGTGAGCAGGCGCTCGCGCAGCGCCCGCTGCAGGCGCCGCATCAGCAGATCGAGTTCGAGCGGCAGTTCGGTCCAGCCTTGGCTCACCAGCATCGCCGCGCCGGTGGGCGTAGGGGCGCGCACATCGGCCACCAGGTCGGCGATGGTCACGTCGGCTTCGTGCCCGACGCCGCTCACTATCGGCACGGGGCTCGCCGCGATCGCGCGGGCGAGCGCCTCGTCATTGTAGGCCATGAGATCTTCGGGGCTGCCGCCGCCGCGCACGAGCAGCGCCGCTTCGATGCCAAGGCGCGCTGCGTTCTCGCCGAGCAAGGCAAGCGCTGCCGCCATTCGTGCCAGTGCTTCCGCACCCTGCACCAGTGTGGGCAAGAGCACGATCTCGATGAGGGGCGCGCGCTGGCGCAGCGTGCGCAGCACGTCGTGGATGGCGTCTCCCGCCGGTGAGGTGATGAGCGCGAGGCGGCGCGGCCGACGCGGCAGTGGGCGCTTCCTTTCGGTGGCGAAGAGTCCTTCGGCCTCGAGCTTGGCTTTGACGGCCAGGAAACGCTGCCACAGCAGGCCGGCGCCGGCCGGCTTGAGACCGCGCACCACGAGCTGGTAATCGCCTCGGGGGGCATAGACGCTCAACTGACCAGCCGCCTCCACGCTGTGCCCTTCGGCGAGTAGCCGCGCGAAGGCCGTCGCCTGTCGCCGCCACAGGACGCAACGCAGTGCCGCGACTTCGTCCTTGAGCGTGAAGTAGCAGTGTCCGGAAGTGGCGAGGGTGAGGCCGGAGATCTCACCGATGACGTTGACCTCGGCAAAACCCGTTTCCAGGCAGTCTTTGATGCGTTGTGTGAGCTGGCCGACGGTTTCGGTCGGTGGCGGGAAGGGGGTGGAATCGGGGCTCATGCGCGCGATTGTACTGCGTTTCATCCCCAACGAGACGCTTTCTGTCATGCAACGGTAGCATCGGAACAGAAGCGCTTGATTTCTCGGCATGTTTTTGTAAACTATTGATTTTTATGTGTAATTTTTTTGATGAAAAATGTGGCAAAGTGAGGTTCTTCCTACCGCGACAAGGGTTATGCCTGGTTTCGCACTTTCATACACAAAGTTATCCACAGACTTTGTGGAAGAGTGGAACAAGGTGTGCGGCCGGCGCGGCGCCCCATTCGAGGCGGGCTGAGATATAATGCCGGGAGCAAAGGCCGTCGTCTCGGCCTTCGTCGTGCAAATCTCCGAGAGGGCATGGTTCGTGTGGTCGATCATACAGGCATCGGGGTGGCCGATATGGCCGCTGTTGTTGGCTTCCATCCTTGCGGTGGCAATCGTGATCGAACGTGCCTGGACATTGCGACGCACGCGCATCAATCCACCAGGGCTGCTCGCCTCGGTGCTCGAGGAGTTGCGTCGTGGCGCATCGCCGCAAGAGCTTGCGTTGCGGCTGGAGGGGCATTCGCCGCTCGGGCGTGTGTTCGCGGCCGGGCTGCGCAATTACCGCTCTTCTCGTGAGGTGATGAAAGAGGCGATCGAGGACGCCGGTCGGGTGGTGGCGCACGGCTTGGAGCGCTATCTCACGGCTTTGGGGACCATTGCCGCGGTCTCGCCGCTCTTGGGTTTGTTGGGTACCATCATCGGCATGATCGAGATCTTCGCCTCACAGTCGGCCGCTGGTACCAATCCCCAGCAGCTGGCGCATGGCATCTCGGTGGCGCTCAACACCACCGGGCTCGGACTCATCATCGCCATTCCTGCGACCATTTTCTGGCGCCATTTCCGGGCCTACGTCGATTCCCTGGTCTTGGAGATGGAACAGGAAGCCGTGCGTTTGGTGGAAGTGGCCCACGGTGAGCGGGCCGGAGCCGAAGTATGAAGTTTCGCACGGCCGGCGGTTTGCGCGAGGAGCCATTCCTGAATCTGGTGCCGCTCATCGACGTGGTGCTGGTGATCCTCATCTTTCTGAGTGTGACGACCACGTTCTCTCGGACGGCGCAGCTGCAGATCGATCTCCCCGAAGCCGATGAGGCGCTACCGGTCGATAGCATGCCCAAGGAATGGGTGGTGGCCATCACCGCCGACGGGGCCGTGTTCATCGGTGAGCGGGCCGTGGGGCTCGGCAGCGTGGAGGACATCGAAGCGGCACTGCTGGCGATGATCCCGGCCGGCTCGAAGCCTACCATCGTGATCGAAGCGGACGCGAAGACGCCGCATCAGCGCGTGATCGACGTGATGCGCGCGGCCCAGCGCGCCGGCTTCGAAAAGCTCACTTTCTCCGTCGAGCGCGTCGAAGGGCGATGAGGGCGCCGCCGCCATGGTGGTCGCACCGCGGCGCCGTGGCATGCGCACTCCTGCCTTTTTCCCTGATTTTCGGCCTCGTGGTGCGGCTGCGCGCGTCGGCCTATCGTCGCGGCTGGCTGCGGCGCTGCCGTCCCCCCGTGTTCGTGCTGGTGGTGGGGAATCTCAACGTGGGCGGCAGCGGCAAGACGCCGGTGGTGGTGGCGCTCGCGCACGCGCTTTCGGCGCGAGGCATCCCTTGCGGCATCGTCAGCCGCGGCTATGGCGGTAGTGTCGAGGGGGCTGCGCTGGTGCCGGCCACGGGAGACCCGGCCCGCTACGGCGACGAACCGGTGCTGCTTGCGCGCGAAACGGGAGTGCCGGTGGTGGTGGGGCGCGCGCGCTGCGCTGCCGTGACCGAGCTGCTGCGCCGTCATCCCGAGGTACGTCTGGTGCTCGCCGACGACGGTCTCCAGCATCTGCGGCTCGAGCGCGACTTCGAACTCGTGGTGCTCGATCGGAACGCTCTGGGCAATGCTTGGCTGTTGCCGGCCGGCCCCTTGCGCGAGCCGCTCTCGCGCCTGCGTACGGTCGATGCGGTGGTGGCGCACGAACCGCAGCAGGTGCACGCCCTCGTACCGGACGAGGTACCGCTCTATGGGCTGCGGCTCGAACCCGAGGCGCTCGTCTCGCTCGCCGATCCTTCGCGGCGCTTGCCCCTGTCGGCGCTTGCCGGGCAACGGGTCCATGCCGTGGCCGGCATCGGCCGTCCCGAACGCTTCTTCGCCACGCTGCGTGCCCTGGGCGCCGAGGTGGTGCCGCACGCCTTTCCCGATCACCATCCCTATCGACCGGAGGATCTGGACTTCGGCGCGCCGCAGGAGTGGCGGATTTTCACCAGCAAGGATGCGGTAAAATGCCAGGCATACGCGCGGCCGCACGATTGGGTGCTCATGGTGCGTGCCCGGCTCGACGAGGCGCTCGTCGAGCGCATTCTGGAGCGAATGAATGGATACTCGTCTGCTGGACGTGCTGGTGTGCCCGCTGTGCAAGGGGCCGCTCAAATACGACCGTGAACGGCAGGAGCTCGTCTGCCGCGCCGACCGCCTGGCCTATCCGATCCGCGACGGCATTCCCGTGATGCTCGCCGACGAGGCGCGCCCCATCACGGCCGAGGAAGTCGAGGCGCTCAAGTGAGTGGTTTTCGCGTGGTGATCCCGGCGCGGCTCGCGTCCACGCGCCTGCCGAACAAACCGCTCGTCGATCTCGCCGGCAAACCGATGGTGGTGCGGGTGTGGGAACGGGCGGTTGCCTCCGGGGCCGACGAGGTATGGGTGGCAACCGACTCGCCGCAGGTGCTGGCGGCGGTGCAGCAGGCCGGAGGGCAGGCGATCCTCACGCGCGGCGATCACGCCTCCGGCACCGACCGGCTCGCCGAGGTGGTCGAGCGCCTGGGGTGGGAGGACGAGGCCATCGTCGTCAACGTGCAGGGCGACGAGCCACTCATCGATCCCTTGGTCATCGCGCGCACGGCCGAGACGCTCGCACGCACGCCGTCCGCCGCGATCGCCACGCTCGCGCATCCGATCGAATCGGCGGAAGAATTTTTCGATCCGAACTCCGTGAAGGTGGTGTGCGATGCCTCGGGGCGGGCGCTCTATTTTTCCCGCGCGCCCTTGCCGTGGGCGCGGGACGCTTTCGCCACCGGGCGTGCGGCGCGTTTGCCCGAGGGCTTGCCGGCTTTGCGCCACGTCGGGCTCTACGCCTACCGTGCGGCGTTTTTGCGCGCTTTTGCGCGACTCGCGCCTTGCGCCCTGGAGCGGTTCGAGGCGCTGGAGCAGTTGCGCGCCCTGTATCACGGCTATGCCATCCAGGTGGAAGTGATCACCGCGGCTCCGGCGCCCGGCGTCGATACGCCACAGGATCTGGAACGCGTGCGCCGGATGATCGTTGGGGCCGGATGAAGTCTGGCCATTTCCGTTTTCGTCGTCAATCATAAAGGAGAGGGGATCGTGCGCTTGATTCTTTTGGGACCGCCGGGAGCGGGGAAAGGGACGCAGGCTGCCGTCATCAAGGAGAAGTTCGGCATTCCGCAGATCTCGACCGGCGACATGTTGCGCGCCGCGGTGAAGGCGGGAACGCCGCTGGGGCTCGCAGCGAAGAAGGTGATGGACGAAGGAGGTCTGGTTTCCGACGACATCATCATCGGCTTGGTGCGCGAGCGCCTGCAGCAACCCGATTGCCAGGCGGGTTACATGTTCGACGGCTTTCCGCGCACGATCGCCCAGGCCGATGCGCTCAAGGAGGGCGGTATCCCGCTCGATTACGTGCTGGTGATCGAGGTGCCCGACGAGGAGATCATCGATCGCATGAGCGGCCGCCTGGTGCATCCGGCCTCCGGCCGCACCTATCACGTGCGCTACAACCCGCCCAAAGTGCCGGGCAAGGACGACGTCACCGGGGAAGATCTCATCCAGCGCGACGACGACCGCGAAGAGGTGGTGCGCAAGCGTCTGGCGGTCTATCACGAGCAGACGAAGCCGCTCATCGCCTATTACGAAGCCTGGGCGGCAAGCGGCGACCCTGCCGCGCCCAAGGTGCGCAAGGTCTCGGGGCTGGGGCCGGTGGACGAAGTAACGCGGCGCATCCTGGAGGCGCTCTCCGGCTGACGGAGGCGCGGGGGGCGATCGGTCACGCATGGCGCAACGGCATCCTTCCGCGTGGCATCTCGACCAGATGCCTGGCCTGCTGCCCGGACAGCAGCGCGAGCTCGACGTCGTCGAAGCCCTCGTGCACGACTTGCCCGAAGACTGGCACGTCTTCCACGGCATCCCTTGGCAGAACGAGGCCAACGGCTTCTTGCAGCTCGGCGAATGGGATGTCGTGGTCGTCTCTCCGGCAGGTCATCTGGCGATCCTGGAGATCAAGGCGGGAGAGATCGACTGGACCCCCAAAGGCCCGGTGAAACGCTACGCCGGCACCGGGCGCAAAAATATCTCCTCGCAATGCCGCCTGCAGCATCAGGCGATGATCCAGAAGTTGCGCAAGGCGGGAATCGACGCGTACGTGGCGCACGCCTTGGTGCTTCCCGATGCGAGCGTGCCGGCAAACGCCGAGACGGCGCATTACCCGCGCAGCCGCATCGTCGATGCCGCTGCCGTGCCGCATCTGGGAACGCTCCTCGGCGAGTGGTTGCACAGCACGCCGATCGACCCGCAGCGGGTCGCCAAAGTAAGCGCCTTTCTGCGAGACGAATTGCGCCTCGCGATCGACCCCCGCGCGTTCGCCGGTGCGCTGCGCAGCACGACCATCGCCTTGCAGGCAGGGCTGGCGAGCACGCTCACCCGGCTCGAACTCCCGGCGGCGAGCGCCCTGTGCATCCAGGCCGTCGCCGGCTCGGGCAAGACCCTGCTCGCCCGCCAGTGGCTCGAGCAGGCCAGACGCCGCGGCACGCGCTGGGGCTACATGTGCTTCAACCGCATGCTCGCCGATGCGCTGCGCGCCTCGATCCCGGAAGCGGCGGCAGACATCGCCACCTTCCACGAAAGAGCCATCTCCGCCTTGCGTCGCCAGCGCCAAACCACCGAGCATCTCGACTTCACCGATTCCCGTACCTTCGACGCGGCGGTCACGGCGCTCACGCAGGATCGGGATTGGGCGCAGGGACTCGACGGACTCATTCTCGACGAAGCCGCCGATTTGAAACCCGAGTGGTTCGCTGCTTTGCGTCGCAGCGTTTCCCCCGATATCCGCTGGTTGGTACTTCTCGATGCCGATCAACGGGTGCATCCCCACACCCTCGACACGGCCCCGTGGTGGGAGACGGAGCTACCGCAGGCGATCCGCTTCAGCGCCCGCGAGAACTTCCGCTCGCCGCGGGCCCTGGTCGAAACCCTCAATCTGCTCGAACTCACCGGAGAACCCCTCCTCGCGCGCCATCCCTTTGCCGGCGAGCCGCCGGAATTCGAGGTCTATCCCGACGACGACCCGGCCGCGCTGCTGCGAGCCACCGAAACCGTCCTCGAGCGCTGGTTCGCCGACGGGATCGCACCGCAAGACGTTGCCGTATTGAGTTTTCAGGGGCGGGGACACAGCGCGATCCTCGCGCAGAACACGCTCGCGGGTTGCCGTGTGCGCCGTTTCACGGGGCAATTCGACGCCCAAGGCGTCCCCCAATGGAGCCAGGGCGAACTCCTCGTCGATACCGTCCTGCGTTTCAAGGGGCTCTCCGCCCCGGCGGTGCTGCTCACCGAAACCGACTGGGCCCAGTTCGACGAATCCGCAAGCCGGCGGCTCTATGTCGCGCTCACCCGAGCCGAATGGCGCGCTGCCGTGGTACTCAGCGAACGGGCGGCGCGCGATGTGAAAGCGCAGTTGGAAAAGGAGTCCTGAACCCAGCGCTGTCATAATCACGCCTGAGCGCCGAGGCCAACTGCGGGACAGGAAAAGCTGGGGCGCCAAGCCGACAGCAAAACGGGCGAAATCAGGTGGAATCGGTGCTGAGTATCATGGAATGACTGTTTCGCCGCGGTTTATTCCGAGAAAGATGGTTGTTCGATGTCTCTCATGTTTATTTTGAAACCGGGCAGATAGCTACTATTTCCCCCTCTTGGAGTTTTACCAAGATATTCATTGGTTTTGATTGATCATCAACGATAGCTCGTGTCGTTCTCAAGAACCCGATAAGCTCTTCCTTTTCTTGATTGATATCTTCAAGCATTTTATAATTCCATTTCAAAAAATTCAATTTATGCATATTAACCGATTCATCATCTGCAATCAAAACAGACAAAGATCTTATCTTCTCATCCATCAATTTTTTCATCTGTGGTACAAGACTACCATGTTCTCCAAAAAAATCATTAAGATCCTTTTCCAATGACATCATTCTGTCATTCTTTAAAGAATCCTCGTTTGGATAAAACGAAAGAAGTTTCCATCCGTAGAGTCTTGCACGAATGCAAAGAAATAACTGACGGTACAAGTTTGCTAAAATTTTTTGATGGTCATGAATAATTTTAATTATATCGTTTAATCCAAAAATATGTTTTGGTTTTATATTTTCAATCTCCTTAATTTTATTTTCTATATCTAATATAATATGTTTTTGTGCTTGGAGCAAACTCCGCTCGCATGATTCGATTTGCTCTCGAACATGTTCACGTGATTCTCCGTGGATTACTGTCCGGGTTATTTGGTTGAAATAGTCAATAGAACTTTCAATAGAAGAAATGCGTTCATTTACTTGAAATCTAATTATTTCTTCTATGTTTTTTGATATTTCCGAAAGATTTTTGTCGATATCAGCCAAGTGTTTTTGTGCAACTGCCATTGATATAAAAGAAAATATTATATTCGCATTTACTATCCTAGATAGTTTATTAGGCTCTAAAAGTATTCCATGGCTATTGAATAATCCATCTTTTTTGGTCATGAGCCTGTATCCATCAACCCCTTTTGCCTTAAGTAGCGGTCCATCAATCACAACCTCCATGTATTTGGTTGCCGAAATTTCCCCTTTCGTTACAAGGCCGGGTATTTGTTGAATTAACATATTAATGCGACTAATATTTTCTTCCTTGCCTACATTAATCCAATTGGCATTGTTGGGCTCATGAATCAGCCGCATGGATAGTACTGGAGGCGATTCAGTTGAATCTGATAAGATAAATTCTTCATTTGATTGGATTCTATATTGAGGAACAGATAAATATTTATCATCAATCTCCTGATTTTTATTTTTTTCTGCGTAATCCATGTATTTCTTTCTAAGACCGGCAATATGAATAACAGAAGGCACGGTTACAGAAAAAGCAGGATCGGAAAGATTGAATAAAGCAATACTCCATGCCAGTGGTCCAAACTTTTTTATCAAGGCTAGAATTACAAAACTATTTACCAATTCAGTCGACGCTTTTTTCTTTGCCTCATAAATAATTTTTTTTCTTTCAATATCATCTAGTAAATGCCATTGTTTTTCAGCAAATAATGTCAGAATGTTGTTTTCGTTATCAATTGTTTTTCCTTTTTCATACGGAACATCAAGCTTTTTGCAAACGTCAATTACAATTTCATCGTATGATGGCCCTTCTCCTCTAAATAGGTTTTTTACTGTATTTCCCCCAAACAATCTAATTTCATCGCCAATTATTTTGTAGTATTTTGTGTGATCTGGATAATATTTTTTATAATCATCATTTTGTTCTAAAAAATTTGTTAATTTGCCTTTTATTAATTCTACCAACGGATCTAGATCGTCGCGGCTGCATACTGATAAAAGTGCATATAGATCGCCTTTTTTAATGTCTTCTATTTTTTCTTTGATTGCGTCAATCATTTATTTCTCCTTGGAGAATAAATCAATCAGATATAATTGAGCGATTCGATCAACTCACACATCGTCTCACGACCCAGGAATAATGCCCGACGATCGCGGATCGATGAATTTTGTCTGGAACTCGACAGCTATGCGCTAAACGTGTGACCGCAATCCAGGCAGCGGTAGTTGTCGAGGATGTGTTCGTCGATTTCTTCGCCGACTTTTTTGCCAACTTCTGCTCCGATTACCGCTCCTGCGAGGGCGCCGATGAGGGCACCAGCGGCGCCACCCGCCAGTGCGCCGGCTGGCCCGGCGACAAAGCCGAGCCTTGCACCGATTTGAGCGCCGACCGTGGCGCCGGTACCTATCGTCGCGCCGCCGCCCATAGCCCCCGCTGCGAGGCCAATAGCCGTGCCAACTCGCTTGGCGATGTTTCTTTTTTCGATGCGGTCCGATTTGCATTTCGGGCATTGCATGACGATCTCCATCACTGGTTTTTTAGCACGATGAATCTTGATTTGCCACGGGCGTAATCTCGACGTCCTTGACCGCCTCGCCCCAGCCGCGCAGCCAGCGGTGCAGGAGTTCGGTCTCGACCACGGTGGCGGTGATCGCAAGCCCGTTGGCGGTGGGTTCGACGATTTGGTCTTCGGCGAGCGGGCTTTCGACGAGGTGGCGGCCTACTGCCGGGTCGATGACGAAACGCACGCGCACGCGGCGGCCGCGATGGATGCCGAAATGTCCTTGGGCGACGTAGTCGGACAGACGGAAGTCGGAGGGATAGGGAAAACGCTCGCCGGTGCGGCGGGCTTTTTGGATGCGGCTCAGGGCGAGGATGCGCTGGTTGTCGTAGCCCTCGAACCGGGCGACGAGGTAGAGGCGTACGCTTTGCTGCACCAGCGCGAGCGGCCAGACGATCGCCTCGCGCGCTTCGTCGCGGGCGTTGCGGTAGGTGAGCGCGAGGGTTTCTTCGGCGTAGAGGGCTTCACTGACTTCCTCAAGCACGTCGGGGTCGATTTTGGGAGCCAGCAGGGGTTGGTTGTCGGGGATGCGGGTGACTTTGTGCAGCCAGCGGCGCTGCGCTTCGGCTTCGGGGCGGGTGCCGAGCTCGAGGGCGGCACTCGACCACAGCGGTTCGAGTGCGGTCAGGATGCGGGTGGGCAAGAGGGCGGCGAGGTCGGCCCGGGCGAGTTGCAGGAGCAGCGCTTCGCTGGGGGTGAGCAGGGGCAGGTTGAGACCGGCGGCCTGGGCCTGCCAGCGGTAGCCATAGGGACGGGAGCGGGTGTCGACCTCGAGCGGAAAGCTGGCCGAGAGCGTGTCGAGGTGGCGCTGCACGGTGCGCAGGCTCACCTCGCGCCCCTGGGCGACGAGGATCTGGTGGATGCGGGTGCTGCTGATGTAGCGCTTGCGCGGGATGCAGCGCAGGATGTCGAGCAGCAGCAGGGCATTGTCCAGCGCCGGGGCGCGAGGGGCGCTCATCGTCAACCGTCTCCCAGGATGCGCTTGAGGGTTTGCCTGATGCTGTCGACGAGATCGCTTTTGGACTCGCTCTGCAGCTTGGGGCTGCGGCACAAGGGGCAAAGGGTCGGAGGCAGATCCTCGGGACGCAGGACGTCGCTCGTGGGGGCGTAGGTCTTCTTCCAGCCGCACTCCAGGCAGCGGACGGTGTAAGGGCGGGGCGGGACCGGCATGGTCTCCTCCTTTTTTTATGTGGACATGGTATCGGTTCGATATACCGGCGGCAAGGGGCGAAGCGAGCGTTCCGCGTTTCAGTCGCGGCAGGATGCGCGCGGGCCGGTGGTGAGCGTACCCATGGCCGCGATTGCCGCGCCGACGAGGGCCCCTTGCGCGGCGCCTTGCAGGAGGCGGCCCACCAGGCCGCCGCTGCCACAGCCCGCCGCGCCGAGCAATGCGCCGATGCCGGCGCCTGCCAGAGCGGCGCGGGTGAGGGTGTCTGCCGGGAGGGTGGAAGAAAAAGCAGGGAAGATCGGTTCGTGCGTCATGGTCGTGCTCCGTCGTGAGGTGAGCCCATTGTAGGGAATGGAGGCGACGGTATGTGACGCATGGAGTAGTTCCGGATTTTCCGGAAAACGGGGGTGATCGAGAGTTCCTTGTGATGCGCGGCCCGGTCAGTGCAGGGCGGCGAGTGCGGCTTCCGGTGCCTTGTCGAGCACTTTGAGCAATGCCTTGGCCGCGCCTGTTGGGCGGCGCTTTCCTTGTTCCCAGTTGCGGATGGTGTCCAGCGGAACATTGATCCGCTCGGCAAATTCCGCTTGGCTTAGCCCCAAACGCAGGCGGACGCGGCGCACGAAACGGGCGACGTCTTGCATCGCCTCGGCCTCATCGGCAGCGGCCTGTCGGGCAATGTCGGCCTCCGTCGTAGCATCCACCCGTTCGGGATCGATGCGCCCTACATTCAGCGATTCGGGAACTTCGGGGTCAATCCTCATGCGTACGATTTTCATAGTGCTTAATCTCCCGTTGGTTGGCTTTGCGGGCCGAGATGATGCGAATCGCGCCATTCCTTGGTGTATAGACCACGACGAAGAGCCGACCTTCGATCTTGCCCATCAACTGGTAACGTTCCTCGCCGTAGTTGTATCGGGTATCAGCCTGGATCAGGCGGTTCGGATCGAAGAAGGCTCTGGTAGCGTAGGCGAAATCAAACCCGCGCTCTAGGAGGCACGCTTCGCTTTTCGTATCATCCCATTCGAAATCCATGGTTGAATTGTAGTTCAAAGGACTACCCACCACAAGAGAACCCGCTTCGGCCAGCGTCTTTTCGGGATGTGACGTATTGCGTGACGCGGCGCGATGATGGAGGTGGCTTGCAGGGGAAAAACGAAAACGCCCGGCGTCTAACCGGGCGTTTCGTTTTCTTTCCGTGAAGGGGCGGGGAGGTCAGCCGCAGGTGCCGACCGCGCCGCAGGCGGTGCAGAAGTCGCAGCCGTCTTTGCGGATCACGGCGTAGTTGCCGCATTCGTTGCAGCGCGCGCCTTGCATGAGCTTGGGATCGCGCTCGTCGCGCGGCGCTTCCAGCAGGCCCATTTCGCGGATGGGGAATCCTCGTTCATCCAGGATGCCGAGCATGGCGTAGCGGTGGATGATGAGGCGGGCGAGGTAGGCCACGGTGCTGGGGAAGTTTTGCTGGCGCCGATCGCCGGGCACGAAGGCCATGAAGTCGCCTAGGGGCTCGGGGTAGTTGAGGAGTTTGCGCAGCTTCATGCCGATCCAGGCCGGGTCGATGACGCGCATGTCGAGCGACAGGATCCGGGTGAGGCCGTCGAGCGAGCGCGGATAATGGCCGGCGAGCCACATGGCGTAGGGTCGGGTCATGGGGCCGGCGCCGTCGGGCGAGGGCAGGGTGATCTCTTTCAGGCCCAGGATGAAATCGTCGCCCGTGGTCGGGTTCTGGATGTCCACCGTCCAGGAGAGCGTGCCTTCCGTGCCGGTCTTGGGTTCGTGGCGGCTGAAGAGGCTGTCGAGCACGGGGGTGTCGCCGAGGTGTTCGAAGGCGCCGAGCCGTTCGCAGCGGTAGCGTACCACCTGACCGAAGGCGGAGACGACGCTGGGGAAGCGCTTGGGTTCGCCATGCGGCGGGAAGGGCATGTCGAAGGATTTCTCGCCCACGACTTTGGCGAGCTCTTCGAGTTTGAGCTGCAGCCAGCCGCGGTCGTTGGCGCGCATGTCCATGGAGAGCGTCTTGGCGACCGCGCCGAGGCCGCGGGGCTGGTCGGCGCCATTGACCCAGACTTCGAAGGGGAAGGCGCCGTGTCCGTTCTGGTCGATGTGGCCGACGAAGAGGGCGAATTCGCCTTCCGGGGTCTCCAGCATGTAGGTCCAGGCGGGGTTGCCGTCGGGCAGTTTCGGCCGCCCGGGCCAGCGCAGGCTGGAGAGGACCGGTGCGGGTAGTTTCTGGATGGACAGGCGCCGGTTGGCGTCGGTGAATTCGAGTTCGTTCGTCTCGGGCGTCTTTTCCTTGGGGGGTTCGACCGTGAGGATGGCGCCGACGACGTTGTTGGGACGGTAGGTGGCCAGCCCCTTGAGGCCGGATTTCCAGGCGAAGGTGTAGAGGTCCTGGAAGTCGTCGTAGGGGTAGTCTTCGGCGACGTTGACGGTCTTGGAGATGGAGGTGTCGATGTAGGGGGCGACCGCCGCGACCATGGCGGCGTGGGCCTTGGCCGAGATCTCGAGCGCGGTGACGAAGGCGGGCGGCAGGTGCTCCACGTCGCCGCCCAGATGCTTGTAGAGCCGCCAGGCGTGGTCTTCGACGCTGTATTCCTTGAAGGTGCCGTCGGCCATGCGCTTGCGCCGGGTGTAGGTGTAGGAGAAGGGCGGTTCGATGCCGTTGCTCGCGTTGTCGGCAAAGGCGAGCGAGATGGTGCCGGTGGGGGCGATGGACAGCAGGTGCGAGTTGCGGATGCCGTGCTTGCGGATGAGCGCCTTGAGTTCGGCAGGCAGACGCGAGGCGAAGTTGCCGCCGGTGAGGTAGAGGTCGGGATTGAAGAGGGGGAAGGCGCCGCGCTCCTTGGCGAGTTCCACCGAGGCGGTGTAGGCCCGGTCGCGCAGGTAGCGCGAGATCTCGGAGGCGGTGAGGCGCGCTTCTTCGGTGTCGTAGCGCTTGCCGAGCATGATGAGGGCGTCGCCCAGGCCGGTGAAACCGAGCCCGACGCGCCGCTTGCTCATGGCCTCGCGCTGTTGCTCGGGCAGAGGCCAGTGGGTGACGTCGAGGACGTTGTCGAGCATGCGCACGGCCACGTCGACCACCTTGCCGAAGGCTTCGAAGTCGAAGCGTGCGTGGTCGGTGAAGGGGTCACGCACGAAGAGCGTGAGGTTGATCGAGCCGAGGTCACAGCAACCATAAGGAGGAAGTGGTTGTTCCGCACAAGGATTGGTGGCTTCGATCGTTTCGCAGTAATAGAGGTTGTTGTCCTGGTTGATGCGGTCGATGAAGAGCACGCCCGGTTCAGCGTGGTCGTAGGTCGAGCGCATGATCTGGTCCCAGAGCTCGCGCGCGCGTACCTTGCGATAGACCCAGAGTTTGTCTTCGCGCTGGTAGGCGCCGGCGGCCTTGATCTCGGGACCGGGTTCGGCTTTGTGCACGAGTTCGACCATCTCGTCGGCCTCGACCGCGCGCATGAAGGCGTCGGTGACCGCGACGGAGATGTTGAAGTTCGACAGGTCGCCCTGGTCTTTGGCGTGGATGAAGGTTTCGATGTCGGGGTGGTCGCAGCGCAGCACGCCCATCTGGGCGCCGCGCCGTGCGCCGGCCGATTCCACTGTTTCGCAGGAGCGGTCGAAGACGCGCATGTAGGAGACGGGCCCGGAGGCGTTCGATTGGGTGCCGCGCACGAGCGCGCCGTGCGGGCGGATGCGGGAGAAGTCGTAGCCCACGCCACCGCCGCGGCGCATGGTCTCGGCCGATTGGGCGAGCGCCGTGTAGATGCCGGGGTAGCCGTCGACCGATTCGGTGACGGAGTCGCCCACCGGTTGGACGAAGCAGTTGATCAGCGTGGCTTGCAGCTGGGTGCCGGCGGCGCTGTTGATGCGCCCGGCGGGGATGAATCCGTGTTCTTGTGCCCAGAGGAATTTCTTTTCCCAGGCGGCGCGCTCTTCTTCCTTTTCGACCGCGGCGAGCGCTCGGGCGACGCGCCGGCGCACGTCGGAGACGGTGCGTTCATCGCCTTTGGCATATTTTTCCAGGAGGACCTCCGTGGAGATCTCCTGCGGCGGGAGGTTGTCGACGGTGGGTTTGGTCGTGGTTTTTTCTTGGCTCATCGGAAGGCTCCTGGGCGTTTCGTTGAGGCGAACTATAGCCCAGAAATCGCGTAAACGCAAAAAAATAAAATTCAATAAAATCAATTGGTTGTAAAAAATATAGTATCAAAGAGGTTTTACGAACACAACATTTAGTATGATAAATGCATCCGATGCACGGGATATCGCCTTGTGGACAAGCGCTTACGGCGCGTTTTTTCAGTTGCGCAGAAGGTCGAGCCTGTAATGCATTTTGAGTAGTTTCTGGAAGCGTTCGACCGTTTCCAGGGCACTTCGAAGTTCGGCGCGCTCGAGTCGTCCGAGCGCAGAGAGGGGAAGGGTGTTGCGTGGGGGGTGTCCGGCGGCGAGGTGATCGAGTTGGGCGCGCAGTCGTAGTCGGCAGAGGAAGGCGAAAGCGGCGGCGAGTTCGCGCGATTCGGCACTCGGGATTACGTCGAGCGCAGCGAGCCGCTCGAGTCGATTGAACGTGTTGCCCTCGAGCGCTTGGTATTCGATGGCGAGGATTCGCACCCCGTCGGTGATGGCGAAGATGCCGGCTTTTTTCAGGTCGATCGCCCCTTCTTCGGGGGCATTGGCTTTGATCCGGCCAAACCATCCCAACGGTACCCTGAAGCGTATCGAGTTTTGTGCCATACGTGCGAGTGCGATGGGGTCGGTGCGGACGTGTTCATAGTAGGTCTGACGCAGCGGGGTGGCGAGCGCGGCGTTGCCCGCGAGCGGCTTGAGGTCGGCGAGCATGCTGGCGTTCATCAAGTTGGCGGGCGTGGGGACGCTCAGCCAGTTGCGGATGAGCGCGCACCATTCCTGTTGTGTACGCCGCCATTGCGGATTGCGCGTCATGATGCCGCCCGGGCAAGGGGGGATGCCGATGTCGAGGAGGCGTTGAGTGAGCGTTTCGCCGAAAGCGGCAATGGCGGTGAGTTCTTCGGGGCTGCAGTCGTCGGCCTGGACGAAGGCGTTGTCTTGGTCGGTGGCGAGCGTTTGCTCACCGCGTCCCTGGCTGCCCAGGGCGAGGAAGGCGAGCCGATGCTGTAGGGCGGGGTCGGGCAGGGTGAGTTCGAAGACGCGGCGGGCGATCGCGTCTTCGAGATAGGCGATCACTTCAACGAGCTCGCGGATGGGGGTGCCGGCACGGGCGAGGACCTCGACGAGGCGCTGTAGTTCGCGTTGTAAGGTGGCGAGGGAAGCGAAATCTTCCGCGTGTTCGATGTCGAGCGCGAGTTGGTGGGGCGAGTGGCGTTGCAGGCGCAGCAGGTCGGTCTGACTGAGGATGCCGACGAGGTTCCCATCGGCGTCGGTGACGCCGAGCCGGTGGATGCGATGACGCGCCATGAGGTAGAGGGCCCGGTGCAGCGGCTCGGCTTCGCCCACCGTGACCAAGGGGGTGCTCATGATCCGGTCCACGGTGAGCGTGGAAGGTAGGAGGTTTTCCGCGACCACGCGGTTGCGGAGATCTCGGTCGGTGAGGATGCCGAGGGGTCGTTCGGGGGTTTCGGCCACGACCAGGCTGGAGATGCCGAGCGCCTGCATTTTGCGTGCGGCGACGTCGACTGGGGTCTGGGGCGGGCAGGCGTGGACCGTACCCGAGCACCAGCGTCCCACTGGTTGAAACAATGCGCTTTCTTCGCCGACCATGATCGTCTCCTCCCGTGCCGTCATTCTATCCGGGAAGACTCTGCCCTAGGGTAGACTTGCCGCTTCCGGGTGGCACGAGAGGTGGTGTGCGTTGCAAGAAGGTGATACGCTCGACGAGCGCTTCATGGCGCTCGCGCTCGCGGAGGCCGGCAAGGCGTGGGCTGCGGGCGAAGTGCCGGTGGGTGCGGTGGTGGTACGCGAAGGCGAGGTGATCGGGCGCGGCTTCAACCGACCGATTTCGAGCCGGGATCCGACGGCGCACGCCGAGATCGTGGCCTTGCGCGAGGCGGCCCAGCGGCTCGACAACTATCGGCTGCCGGGTTGCGTGCTCTACGTGACGCTGGAGCCTTGCCTGATGTGTGTCGGGGCGATGCTGCACGCGCGGCTGGCTGGCGTGATTTTTGGCGCGCACGACCCGAAGACGGGGGCGGCAGGAAGCGTGGTCGATCCGTTTCGTGAGCGGCGGCTCAATCATCATACGACGGTGCGTGGCGGCGTGGCCGCCGAGGCGTGCGGGGCGCTGCTGCGGGCCTTCTTCGCCGAACGGCGCCTTATACGCAAAAAGGAGCGAGGGTGTTGCTGATCGTGGCGCTCGATGCGCAGCGGCTATGGTGTGTGGATGATGGGGTAGTGCTGGCGAGCTATCCGGTGTCGACGGCGGCGCGCGGCGCGGGCCAGCGTCGGGGCAGCCTGCAGACTCCGCTGGGGTGGCACCGGATTCGCGCGAAAATCGGCGCGGGGGCGCCCTTGGGAGCGGTGTTCGTCGGGCGCCGCCCGACGGGCGAGATCTGGGTGCCGGAACTGGCGGCGGCGCATCCCGACCGGGACTGGATCTTGACCCGCATTTTGTGGCTGTGCGGCGAGGAGCGTGGATTCAACCGTTTGGGTGAAGTCGATACGATGCGCCGCTACATCTACATTCACGGTACTCCGGATCCGGTGCCGCTGGGCGTCCCCGGTTCCCACGGCTGCATCCGCATGCGTAATGCCGACGTGGCCGAGCTCTTCGAACGGGTGACGGCGGGGACGAAAGTGTGGATCGTGGCGCGGGCACAGGAAGCGGAAGGGGTCGTGTCCGCAAGGTCTCTTCTCGAGGAACGAGGGTAGTAGAGGACGACACCGGGGGGTTGACGCCCAATGAACGAGCCCGTATCATAATGAACTCTGCACACGACGGGCGGTTAGCTCAGCGGTAGAGCACTGCCTTCACACGGCAGGGGTCAGTGGTTCGATCCCACTACCGCCCACCACCCAGGTGGGTTGTACCGTCGTGCAAGACCATGGGCCGGTAGCTCAGCTGGGAGAGCGTCGCGTTCGCAATGCGAAGGTCGGGAGTTCGATCCTCCTCCGGTCCACCACGTTTTCGGCCAACTTGTCATCAGGTTGGCTTTTTCATTTCTGGATTCCCCTTTTTGAGTCAAAGGGTTAAATAACTCTTCCAGAGCCTGAGTGTCGGCAGTTCGACCCTGTTTTGGTGCTTTTTGCCGGCCAGTTCGACTCTATTTTGCCTTGACACGCCTCTGTGGCGAACACGCATTTCTGTAAACAGGCTCTCCGCGAGGTAGGAGACCATGAGATGTGCGCCAGTTGAACGCCTTGCCGGGCTGTTCGGCTTCTGCTGCCTCAGTGATGCGGTGTAGGATTGGCATCGTGGCGAGATTGCGAAGCAATGTGGTGCACATCACACTTTGCCGATCGTTCTATGCCAAGCGGAACCCGACTGAACCGACTGGAGGCGCGGTGAAAACGCTTGCCTGGATCTGATCTGCGCAGATAGATGGCGCTAGCCAATTGTCTGTCATCCGTCCATCTGCTTGAGGTCGCGATAGAAGTTTTCGTGCGGCCCCACCATCAGCAGCTTGAGCGTATTTTCGTCGAGAATCCGGTAGGCCAGGAGGCAGAGCAAGCTGCCCATGTGGAACTTGTAGACCCTTACGCCTGCAAGGTCGCCGACTTTGGCTTCACCCGCTTCGGGTTGACGGGCGATGGTACGTACCGCCTCGTCGAGCGCAGCTTTCTGTTGCTGGTGCAGTTTTTTGACGATGCGCGCGAATGTCGGGGTGACAAGGATACGCATCAGCCGAATTGGTACTCACCTACCGGCCCTTCCTGGTCCGCGACCAGGATGTCGCGGATGACGCTGAAGGGCAGATCGGGGTTTTCAGCGGCGATCTTGCCGATCTGTGACCAGTATTCGATTTGTTTGGGGACCGAGCGGTGCTCGATGGCGCCGTAGCGCTTGGCGCTTTCGACCAAGCTTTCGGACAGTTTGACGTTGACAGCCATAGTAGACCTCCGACTAATGCGCCATTCTAGCCCATGATGGACCAAAATGGAACCTGTTTCATGGGATTGATCAGACCACCAGGGATTGATTGTGCAACCTTTTTTGGCCATGGACTTGCTCTGTGCGTTTTGCCGCGAGGCGGCGATCAAGGATGCACGTCGGGAATGAAGCGCAAGACTTCACCGTTGATGCAGTATCGCAGGCCGGTGGGCGGCGGGCCGTCGTCGAAGACGTGCCCCAGGTGAATGCCGGTGCTCGCGCTGCGTACTTCGGTACGGATCATGCCGTGCGAGCGGTCTTCGTGTAGCGTCAACGCGCCGGGAATCGCCTCATAGAAGCTCGGCCAGCCGCAGGGGCTGTCGAACTTCGCTTCCGAACGGAAAAGCGGGGCATTGCTCAGGCGATCGACATAGACGCCGGGGCGCCGCTCATCGAGGTAGGGGCCGGTGAAGGGGCGTTCCGTGCCTTGTTCGCAGGCGATCCAGCGCGCGAGCGGCGGCAAATGGCGCTCGGCGAGCGTGCGCCAAAAGGAATGCGGCATGCGTACGCCCGTGCCTCCCAGACCGCAGTATCCGTTTGGATTCTTCAGCAGGTAGTGCTGATGGTATTCCTCGGCCGGAGTGTAGGAGGCAAGCGGGGCGATTTCGGTGACGATTTCTCCGTAACCAGCGGCCGTGAGCGCTTGTTGATAGGCGTCGCGCGTGGCGAGCGCCGCGTCTCTTTGTTCCGGCGTGGTGGTGTAGATCGCGCTGCGGTAGTTGCTGCCGATGTCGTTTCCTTGCCGATCGCGCTGGGTGGGATCGTGGTTTTCCCAAAACCAGGCGAGCACGGCTTCCGGCAGCACGAGTTCGGGGTCATAGACGACTTTGACGACTTCCGCGTGGTTGCGCCCGTTCGCCAGCCCTTGGCGCAGGCGCTGCTCGAAGTCGAGCACGTCGTCGTAAGTGGGGTCGGGAAAGCTGCCTCCGGCGTAGCCGACTTCGGTGTCGAGCACGCCCGGCAGCGCGGCCATGCGCTGTTGCGCGCCCCAGAAACATCCCATGCCGAGGACGAGGGTTTCTTTTCTATCGTTCATGATGGTTCCATGGTTCGTTCTCAGGCGGGGACGGCGCGCCCTTGCAGCCGAATCTGCAGCCGGTAGCAGAGCCCCATGAGGGCCACCCAGATGGGCAGGGCGATGACGGAAGCGCGCGTGCCGGGGTTGTTGAGCATCAGGAGGAGCAGAAAGGCGACGAAGGCGAGGCAGAGGTAGTTGGCGAGCGGGCTCCAGAAGGCTTTGAAGGCGGGGGTGACGTGGCGCTGGCGCAGTACCCGGCGGAATTTGAGGTGGGTGAGGCTGATCATGGTCCAGTTGATCACCAGAGCGGCTACCACCAGCGACATCAAGAGTTCCAGGGCGCTTTGTGGCAGGAGGTAGTTGACCGCCACGCAGAAGAAGGTGATGAGCGCGGAGACCCCCACGGCCAGGACCGGCACGCCGCGGCGGTTGATCTTCATGAGGGCGCGGGGTGCGTCGCCTTGTTCGGCCAGGCCGTAGAGCATGCGGCTGTTGCAATAGACGCCGCTGTTGTAGACCGACAAGGCCGCCGTGAGGACGACGAGGTTGAGGAGGTGCGCCGCCGTGTCGCTGCCGATGAGCGAGAAGATGCGCACGAAGGGGCTGGCGCTGTAGGGGTCGCCGGCGGCGGTGAGCGAGGCCACCAGCTGGTCCCAAGGATAGAGGGAGAGCAGCACGGCGATCGCGCCGATGTAGAAGATAAGGATGCGGTAGACCACCTGATTGATAGCCTTGGGAATGACGCACCGCGGGTCGGAGGCTTCGGCGGCGGTGATGCCGACGAGTTCGAGCCCGCCGAAGGAGAACATGATGATCGGCAAAGTGACGACCAGGCTGCCAAAGCCGTGGGGGAAGAATCCGCCATGGTGCCAGAGATTGGTGACGCTCGCCTGTTCGCCGCCCCGGCCGCTCGTGAGCAGATAGAGGCCGAGCACGATCATGCCGACGATGGCAACCACCTTGATGAGGGAGAACCAGAACTCGGCCTCGCCGAAAGCGCGCACGTTGGCGAGGTTGATCAGGTTGACGAGAAGGAAGAAAGCCAGAACGGAAACCCAGGTAGGAATTTCGGGCCACCAGAATTGGACGTATTTGCCGATCGCCGTCAGCTCGGCCATCCCCACGAGTACGTAGAGCGCCCAATAGTTCCAGCCGGAGAGGAACCCGGCGAATCGCCCCCAGTAGGTGTGGGCGAAGTGACTGAAGGAGCCGGCCACGGGCTCTTCGACGATCATCTCGCCGAGCTGGCGCATGATGAGGAAGGCGATGAGGCCGCCGATTGCGTAACCGAGCAGCATCGACGGTCCGGCGGTGGCGAGCACACCGGCCGAGCCGAGGAAGAGCCCAGTGCCGATGGCACCGCCCAGGGCGATGAGTTGGATGTGGCGGTTCTTCAGATCACGACGAAGCGGGGCCTCGTGCAGGGTGGAATCGGTCATGCTCGACTTTCAGGAACGTGGCAAAGAAGACAATCTTACACGCGTCTTGGGACGCTGAGCGGGTTGGTCGGGTTCCTGTACCCTCATCGTGAGGTTGTACCCTCGTACGAAGTTTCTGATAGGCTCAGCATTAGGCTCAGCATTACCGTGATTGGCGTTCCAGGAATTTTTTGAGGAAGGCAATATGGACAGCACGGATCTTTCGGTATTGAATGCCGCCATCGAATGGCTTGGTGCTGGCCGGCGGACGGTGTTGGCCACGGTGGTGGAAACGTGGGGATCGTCGCCACGTCCAGTCGGGGCGTGGTTGGCGATCCGCGACGATGGCCAGGTCGTCGGTTCTGTGTCCGGGGGCTGTGTAGAAGACGACCTGATCGCTCGGATTCGTTCGGGGGAATCGTTGGCCGAAGAGCTCCCTGAATTGGTTACGTATGGAGTGACCCGGGAGCAGGCGGCGCGCTTCGGTCTGCCGTGTGGGGGAAGACTGCGGCTCGTGGTCGAACCGGCACCGGATGTCGATATGCTAAAGGAATTGCGGGCGAGGATCCATGCCAAACGTCTGACGGTGCGCGAACTCGATACGTGTTCAGGGCGCTCGGTACTGCGCGATGCAACGCGGGATGAAACGTTTTTCTTCGACGGACGCCTGATGCGCACGCTCTACGGACCGCGCTGGCGTTTGATCGTCATCGGAGCGGGGCAGCTGTCACAATACGTGTGCGAGATGGCGCTCGCCGCCGATTACGAAGTGGTGGTGATCGATCCGCGCGAAGAGTTCGTCGAGGGGCTTGCCAACCCGG
Organism: Tepidiphilus olei; assembly: GCF_006980705.1. Classification (GTDB taxonomy): domain Bacteria; phylum Pseudomonadota; class Gammaproteobacteria; order Burkholderiales; family Rhodocyclaceae; genus Tepidiphilus; species Tepidiphilus olei. Next base: position 288,431 of record NZ_SBHO01000001.1, read on the forward strand.
CGATCACGTTTCGTCGCGACATGCCGGACGATGCGATCCTGGATCTCACCGTGGATGCACACACGGCGATCGTGGCCCTGACGCACGATCCCAAGCTCGACGACATGGCGTTGCTCGAAGCCTTGAAATCTCCGGCGTTCTACGTCGGGGCGCTCGGCAGCCGTACCAATTCGGCCAAACGCCGGGAGCGGCTCGCGCTGTTCGATCTCACCGCCGAGGAGATCGACCGCTTGCACGGACCCGTGGGTTTGTTCATCGGGGCTCGTTCTCCGGCGGAAATGGCGGTGTCGATCCTGGCCGAGATCACTGCGGCGAAGTATGGCGTGCCCATCGTGCAGAAGCGCGCTCTTGCCGAACGGGAGCGAGCCGAGCGGCATACCCTTCTCGATACGATGTCTTCCGCCTGTCGTACTTGACGCCGGGCGCAAGGCGATGATGGCAAGGAGGTAGCGCTCGCATTCAGGAGCGAGAGGCCGCCTCGATCGCCGCGCGGGCACACTCCCGAATCCGCTCGATCATCGCCCGCAGGCCGTTGCCGCGTGTGGGGGAGAGGTGGGCGAGTAGCCCCAAGCGCTCGAAGAGGGCGAGGGTGTCGAGCGAGAGCGCTTCTTCGGGCGTCTTGCCTTCGTAGGCGGCAAGCACGATGGCGGCGAGCCCGCGCACGATGAGCGCGTCGCTGTCGATCGCGAGGTGCAAGCGGCCGTTTTCGAGGCGGCAGACGAGCCAGACGCGGCTCTGGCAGCCGCGCACGAGGTTGGCGTCGGTGCGTTCGGTTTCCGGGAAGGATGGCAGGGTGCGTCCCAGCTCGATGAGGTAGTCGTAGCGCCCGTCCCAGTCGTCGAAGAGGGCGAAATTCTCTTCGATCTCGGCAAGCGTCGTCATAGCAGCCCCAGTTCGAGCCGTGCGGTTTCGGAGAGCCGGTCGGAAGTCCAGGGAGGGTCGAAGACGACGTTGACCGTCGCTTCTTTTACCTCGGGAATCTGCTCTACGCGTTGCTTGACTTCCTCGCTGAGCACGGGGCCGAGCGAGCAGCCGGGGGCGGTGAGGGTCATGTCGATCTCGACCCGGGCGCCGTCTTCGTTCTCTTCGATGTCGAGGCGGTATATAAGGCCCAGGTCGACGATGTTGACCGGGATTTCAGGATCGTAGATCTGGCGCAGCACCTCGAGGATGCGCTCACGCAGGTCGCCTTCGGTGGGAATCGGCGAAGGGGCGTAAGGATCGAGCCCGAAGGCGTCGGCATCCTCGCCGGCCACGCGCACGAGGCGCCCGTCGTAGAGCACGGTGAGGCTGGTGCCCAGTGTCTGCGTCAGGCGCACTTCGCTGTCTTGGGGGATCGTGACGGGTTCCCCCGAGGGGACGACGATACCGTAGACGTCGCGCCGGGTGATGACCGTTTGGGCGTTCATGGGGCAGGGGCTCCCAGACGTTCGAGGGCGCGGGAGAGCGCCGACAGGGTTTGGTCGATGTCCGCTTCGTTGTTGTAGAAGGCGATCGAGGCGCGCACGGTGCCGGGCAGTCCGTAGCGGGCGATCAGGGGCATGGTGCAATGGTGCCCGACGCGCACCGCGATCCCTTGGGTGTCGAGCAGGGTACCGAGATCGGCTGGGTGGGTGCCGGCGACGTGGAAGGAGGCGATGGGGGCCTTCTCTTCCGGCGGAAGGTCGGCGAGGAGCCGCAGCCCGTCGATCGCCGCCAGGCCGTCCCTCAACCTGCGGTAGAGGTGGGTTTCCCAGGCGGCCAGTTGCGCCCGATCGAATTGGCGCAGGTAGTCGATCGCGGCACCCAAAGCGATGGCTTCGGCGATGGGCGGGGTACCGGCCTCGAACTTGTAGGGAAGTTCGTTGGGTGCGAAACCATGCTCGTCGACCCAGGCGATCATCTCGCCGCCGCCTTGCCATGGGGGCATGGCTTCGAGCACTTCCTGACGCCCCCAGAGCGCCCCGATGCCGGTGGGACCGAGCATTTTGTGGCCGGAGAAGGCGTAGAAATCGCAACCCAGCGCTTGCACGTCCACGGGAAAATGCCCCACCGCCTGGGCGCCGTCGATGAGCGCGGTCGCCCCCACGGCCTTGGCTTCGGCGATGAGCTCGGCCACGGGATTGATGGTGCCCAGGGTATTCGAGACGTGGGCGAGCGCCACGAGCCGGGGTCGCCGCTCGAGCAACTGGCGGTAGCGTTCCCGATCGAGCGTGCCATCGTCCCGAACCGGCACGAGGGCGAGTTCGGCGCCAGTGCGTCGGGCGAGCATCTGCCAGGGGACGAGGTTGGCGTGGTGCTCCATCTGGGTGGCGACGAGGAGATCGCCTTCTTTGACGAAGGCATTGCCCCAGGCTTGGGCCACGAGGTTGATCGCTTCCGTGGTGCCCCGCGTCCACAGGACTTCTTTTTCGCTCGCGGCGTGGATCCAGCGGGCGACGGTAGTGCGGGCGGTTTCGAAACAGTCGGTGGCTTCCGTGCTCAGCGCGTGCGCGCCGCGGTGCACGTTGGCGTTGCGGTTCTCGTAGAACTCGGTGAGCGCCTCGATCACCTGCCGTGGTTTCTGGGTGGTGGCGGCGTTGTCGAGGTAGATGAGCGGCTTGCCATAGACCCGCCGGTGCAGGATGGGAAAGTCTTCGCGCCAGCGCTCGACGGTGGCCGCCTCAGGCAGCGGCGTCGTCGGGGAGGGAGAGACGGGATTGGACATGGCGGAGGACCTCTGCAAGGGTGAAACGCTGCAGGACCGGAGCGAGGAAGGCGTCGATGAGCAGTCGGCGCGCTTCGACTTCGGGAATGCCCCGGCTGCGCAGGTAGAAGAGCGCTTCGTCGTCGAGCCGGCCGAGGGTGGCGCCGTGGCCGCAGGCGACGTCGTCGGCGTAGATCTCGAGCTCGGGTTTGACGTCAGCGGCGGCGCCGTCGGCCAGGAGCAGGTGATCGAGCCGCATGGCGGCGTCGGTGCGCTGGCCGGTGGGCTCGATGAGGATGCGGCCGATCACCGCGGAGTGCGCGGCGGCCGGCACCAGGCCGCGCCAGCGCACGTCGGTGGTGGCGCCGGGCGCGGCATGGCGGATGCGCAGCGCGACGTCGGTGGAACCCTCTGGCTCACCCTGGGTGATGCCGGAGAGGCGCAGCGTGGCGGATTCGCCCATTGCGACGTCCCATTCGAGCCGCTGATAGCCGCGGGCGGCGGCGAAAGCCTGCACGTCGAGGCGGGCACGCGCACCGAGCCGGGCGCGAACGCGGTGCAGCAAGGCTTGCTCTTCGTCGGCCGTGAAGACGCCATGGGTGAGTTCGGCGCCTTCGCCGAGCCAGAGATGCACAGCGCCGTTTTGCGTGGAAGGGCCGAAGGAGGAGAACGTTTCCACGAGAGCGCCGCGTGTGCCCGCGGCGACTTCGACGAGCAGGAGGGGCTGGACCCAGCCGGCGCCGTGGCGGTACTGGATCTGCAGGGGAGCGTCGGTCGTTTGCTCGAGCTCAAGGAGCAGTACTGCGTCGGCTTCGACCAGGTTGCGCACGGCGAAATAATCCTCGCCCGGCTCCAGCCGCTCGCGCCAGCGTGCGCGGGTGGCCTCGTCCAGTTCGGACCAGGAACGCAGGCGCCAGGCGCGGGTGTGCACGGCCACGGGCGGGCCTTGGTCGAGGCGGATCCATTCGCCAGCCAGCGGTTCGACCTCAGGGAAGGAGCAGTCGAGGCCCCGGCCGGCGCGCTCGGGGGCGAAACAGGCGGAGAGCCGCGAGTAGCGCCAGAATTCGTTCTTGCGCGTGGGAGGCGTGAGCGTGGCGAAGCGCTCGGCGAGCCGTTCGTGCCAGGCGCGCGTTGCCGCGTCTTCCGCCCAGCCGCAGGGGTGGCAGACGGCGAGTGCGGTATTCATGCGACCGACCCCTCGAGCACGGCGGCGTAGCCGCCTGCTTCGATCTGATGGGCGAGCTCGGCTTCGCCCGAGCGGGCGATGCGCCCGCCGTGCAGCACGTGCACCCGGTCGGGACGGACGTATTCGAGGATGCGGGGATAGTGGGTGATGATGAGGAAGGCGCGATCGGGGCGGCGCAGGCGATTGACGCCGGCGGCCACGAGCTTGAGCGCATCCACGTCCAGACCCGAATCGGGTTCGTCGAGGATGACGAAGCGCGGCTCGAGCAGCAGCATCTGCAGGATCTCGTTGCGTTTCTTCTCGCCGCCGGAGAAGCCTTCATTGACGCCGCGCTTGAGGAAGTCGGCCGGCAAGCCTAGTACTTGCGCCGCTTCGCGCGCGGCGCGCAGCAAGGCGGCGCTGTCGAGCGGCGCTTCGCCCCGGGCCTTGCGCAGGCAGTCGAGGGCGGTGCGCAGGAATTGCAGGTTGCTCACGCCGGGAATTTCCACCGGATGCTGGAAAGAGAGAAAAAGCCCCGCCTGGGCGCGCGCTTCCGGCTCCATCGTGAGCAGGTCTTGGCCATCGAGGAGCGCTTCGCCTTCCAGGACTTCGTACCCTTCGCGGCCGGCCAGCACGTTGGCGAGCGTGCTCTTGCCCGCGCCGTTGGGGCCCATGAGGGCATGGACTTCGCCGGCGGCGATGTCCAGATCGAGCCCATCGAGGATGCGCCGGCCTTCGACGGCGACGGTGAGGTTGCGTATCGTGAGCATCATCCGACCGATCCTTCTAGACTGACTTCGAGGAGTTTGCCGGCCTCGACGGCGAATTCGAGCGGCAGTTTCTGGAACACGTCCTTGCAGAATCCCCCCACGATGAGGGCGACGGCGCGCTCGGGGTCGATGCCGCGCTGGCGGCAATAGAAAAGCTGCTCTTCGCTCACGCGCGAGGTGCTGGCTTCGTGTTCCACGATGGCGCGCGGATTGCGGCTCTCGATGTAGGGAAAAGTGTGCGCGCCGCAATGGGGGCCGATGAGCAGCGAATCGCACTGGGTATAGTTGCGCGCGCCGCTCGCGCCGGGATTGATGCGCACCAGCCCCCGGTAGGCGTTCTGGCTGTGGCCGGCGGCGATCCCCTTGGAGACGATGGTGCTGCGGGTGTTGCGCCCCAGGTGGATCATCTTGGTGCCGGTGTCGGCCTGCTGTCGGCCGCGGGTGAGCGCCACCGAGTAGAATTCGCCCACGCTGTCGTCGCCCTTGAGGATCACGCTGGGATACTTCCAGGTGATGGCCGAACCGGTCTCGACCTGGGTCCAGGAGATCTTGGCGCCGCGCCCGGCGCATAGTCCGCGTTTGGTGACGAAGTTGTAGACGCCGCCGCGCCCTTCTTCGTCACCCGGGTACCAGTTCTGCACCGTGCTGTAGCGAATCTCGGCCCCTTCGAGGGCGATGAGCTCGACCACCGCAGCGTGCAGCTGGTGCTCGTCGCGCATGGGCGCGGTGCAGCCCTCGAGGTAGGAGACGTAGCTGCCTTCGTCAGCGATGATGAGCGTGCGCTCGAACTGCCCGGTGCGGGCGGTGTTGATGCGAAAGTAGGTGGAGAGCTCGAGCGGACAGCGCACGCCCTTGGGGACATAGACGAAGGAGCCGTCGCTGAAGACGGCGGAATTGAGCGCGGCGAAGAAGTTGTCCCCCGGCGGCACGACGCTGCCGAGGTACTTCTGCACGAGTTCGGGATATTTTTGCACCGCTTCCGAGATGGGGCAGAAAATGACGCCGGCTTCGGCGAGCTTGTCCTTGAAGGTGGTGAGCACCGAGACCGAGTCGAAGACGGCGTCGACCGCCACGCCGGCGAGCGCGGCCCTCTCGTGCACCGGCACGCCGAGTTTTTCATAGGTTTCGAGGAGCTTGGGATCGATCTCGGTTTCGCTGCGGCGCTTGGGCGCGGCGTAGTAGATGAGTCCTTGGTAGTCGATGGGCTCGTAGTGCACGTGTGCCCAGCGCGGTTCGCGCATCGTCTGCCAGCGACGGAAGGCGTCGAGCCGCCATTGGCGCAGAAAATCGGGTTCGTTCTTCTTGGCCGAGATGTATTCAATCACCTTCTCATCGAGGCCGGGCGGTAGCGTCTCGGTCTCGATGTCGGTGACGAAGCCGGCCTCGTAGGCTTGGCTGAGGGCAGCGTCGAGTTCAGCGGTGGACATACGGCTCACTCCCCCGGAAGTCCGTGGATTTGTTGACCATTATACTAGGTTTTTTGCCCGAAGGGGGCTATGCGCGCCCTAGGCTGAACCTATTGGGCGCGGGAAGAGGAGGTTTCGTTGAGGATGATGTTGACTTCGAGGATCTCGAGGTTGTCTTGCCGCTCGAGCTGGACCTTGATGTCTTCGGGGGCGATCTTCACGTATTTGGAAATGACGTCGAGCAGTTCTTTTTGTAATGCAGGGAGGAAGTCGGGCGAGGACTTGCCGTCGACGTGCTCGCGCGCGATGATGAGCTGCAAACGCTCCTTGGCGATTGCCGCGGTTTTTTTCTTTTCCCCGAAGAGGCGCGTGAGCAGCGACATCAGGTACCCCCGAAGATGCGTTTGATGAGGCTGGGTTTTTCGTAGGAGACGAAACGCAGGGGCTTGTCTTCTCCGAGGAAACGGGAGACGACGTCGGCGTAGGCTTCGGCGACGTCGGTGCCCTTGAGGTGGATTGCCGGAACCCCCTGGTTGGAGGCGTGTAGCACGGCATCGGACTCGGGGATGACACCAAGGAGCGGGACGCGCAGCAGCTCTTGGATGTCTTTGTAGGAGAGCATCTCGCCTTCCTCGACGCGCTTGGCGCTGTAGCGCGTTACCAGCAGGTGCTCCTTGACCGGATCGCGCCCTTCGATCGCCCGGCGGGACTTGGATTGCAAGATGCCGAGGATGCGGTCGGAATCGCGCACCGAGGAGACTTCCGGATTGGTGACGACGATGGCCTCGTCGGCGAAGAGCAGCGCCATCAAGGCACCGCGCTCGATCCCGGCGGGCGAGTCGCACACGACGTAGTCGAAGCCCATTGCTTCGAGCTCTTTGATGACCTTTTCCACGCCCTCTTCGGTGAGGGCATCCTTGTCCTTGGTCTGGGAGGCGGGCAAGATGTGGAGGGTATCGACGTGTTTGTCTTTGATGAGAGCTTGGGTGAGCTTGGCTTCTCCCTGGACCACGTTGACGAAATCGTAGACGACGCGGCGCTCGCATCCCATGATGAGATCGAGGTTGCGCAGACCGACGTCGAAGTCGATGACTGCGGTCTTGAAGCCGCGAAGCGCCAGGCCCGAGGCGAAAGCGGCGCTGGTGGTGGTCTTGCCCACCCCACCTTTGCCGGAAGTGACGACGACGATGCGCACGAGTGGAGCCTCTCAGAGGGTGTCGATGGGTTCGATGAGCAGTTGGTTTTGCCCTTGGTTAATTTGCAATTTTACCTGGACAGAACGGTTTGCGATAGAGGCGGGCAGCCCGTTTTCGAAAGTCCGGTAAATGCCGGCGATGGAGACGAGTTCGGGGCCGAAGTGGGTGGCGAGAATGCGGGCTTGCAGATTGCCGCCGGCACCGGCGAGTACCCGCCCACGCAAGGGACCCCAGCAGTGGATGCTGCCGGCGGCGATGATTTCGGCGCCGGGATTGGAGCCGGCTAGGAGGACGACGTCTCCCTCGGGGGCGTAGATCTGCTGTCCGGCGCGTACGGGCCGTTCGATGAACTTGGTGGGCGCAGGGACGAGCGGCTCCGCAGACGAGGGCGATTCCGGCGGCGGGGGTGGGGGTTTGACGGGTTTGGGCGTGGCTGCGGCTTCGAGGCGCATTGCTGCTTCGTCGAGTACCGCCAGGTGCAAGCGTTTCAGGGCAGCGTCGAACGATTCGGGCACGCCGCGCACGCCGATGGGTTGCAGCCCGAGGCGGCGAAAAAAAGCCACGAGGCCGCTCCAGTCGACCTGTTCGGGCCAGTCGCTCACTTCGGAGAAATCGAGCACGGCCGGCTCGCCGCCAAAATAGCTCTCGGTGCCGGCAAAGCGCTTGTGTAGCACGTCGGCAAGCCGCGCTGGGCTCACGAGGGGGGAGCGCACGACGATGCCTTCGAATCGTCCGCTCTCGAATCGTACCTCTTCGCTCATCGGATTGACCCTTTCGATCAGTGGCGGGTGGCGGGCGCGGTGCCGTCGTCCTCGGTGAAGATGCGGGGAAGATCGTCGCGGGTGAAACGGTATTCCAGACCGCCGAGCTCGTCGCGCACGAGGATTTCTCCATCGCGCTCGAGTTGCGCTTCGACTTCCTCCCGGCCGAGTAATCGCAGCATCCGGATCACGGCGGCCTCGTTGGGCTTGACCTCGTGCGTGATGCCGAGCGCCGTGAAGAGACGCACCGTCTCTTCGGGGAAGAGGCGCGAAAGAAGCTCGGGAGCGTCGAGGGAAAGGAGTTCGGCCGCGGTGACGGTGTCGGCGAGCCGGGTGAGGCGGTTCCAGCCGTCGGGGTCTTTTTCGTCGGCAGAGGGGAGTTTTTGCAACAATAGCCCCGCGGCGGCGTGCTCGTCGGCGGCGAGCCACAGGCGCGCCGGCTGCTGCTCGGACTGGGCGAGAAAGGCTTCCAGCGTGTCGCGTAGCGTCTGGCCGCTCCAGGGAACGATGCTCACGTAGGGTTCCTTCGAGACCGGGAGGTCGAGCACCATCTGCAGCTGGGCTTCACCCAGGAGCTCGCGTGCATCGGCATCGGGTCGCGGCGCGCGATCGGGCTCGTAGCGGGCGAAGGCACGCAAATTGCGATCGGGGCCTAGGTCGACCACGAGCAGGCTCACCGGGCCTTCTCCCTGAGCCTGGAAGGTGACGCGGGTGGGATCCTTGAGCCGGGCGGCGATCATGGCGGCGAAGGCGGCGAGTTCGCCGAGCAGGCGCCGCACCGCGGGAGGGTCGTTCCGGCGGGCGAGGATACCTTGCCATGCGTCGACCAGGCGCACGTGGGCGCCGCGGATGTCGGCGTTGTCGATGAGGAAAGGTTGGACGGCGTCGTGCATGGCGAACCTCAGCGTTCCAGGGCGCGGGCGAGCGCCTGGGCGAGGGCGCTCTCGGGGGCAGGGGATTCGCGCCGGCCAGGCTTGGCGGGTTTGGCTGCCTGGGCGGGGCGACGCGCTTCCTTGGCGGCAGGTTCGGCGCGCCGTTGGGCGGCCGGGGCCGCTTCGGTGCCTTCCCTTTTCAGCGACAGGGCGATGCGGCGCCGTTCGAGGTCGACTTCGAGCACGCGCACCCGCACGATCTGCCCGGGCTTGACGACTTCGTGCGGGTCGCGCACGAAGCGCTCGGAGAGTTCGGAGACGTGGGCGAGGCCATCCTGGTGGACGCCGATGTCGATGAAGGCGCCGAAATTGGTGACGTTGGTGACCACGCCTTCGAGCCATTGGCCGGGGCGGAGGTCTTCGAGCGATTCGATCCCTTCGGCGAAGCGTGCGGTGCGAAATTCCGGCCGCGGGTCGCGCCCCGGCTTGACGAGCTCGGCGAGGATGTCGCGCACGGTGGGCAGCCCAAAGCGCTCGTCGGTGAATTCGGCCGGGTCGAGCGTTTCGATGAGGGCGCGCTGGCCGAGGACTTCGCGTACGTCCTTGCCGATGCGCTGGAGGATCCTGCGCACCACGGGGTAGGCTTCCGGGTGTACGGCCGAGGCGTCCAGCGGGTCGTCCCCTTCGGGGATGCGCAGGAACCCGGCGGCCTGCTCGAAGGTGCGCGGGCCGATGCGCGGGACTTCGCGCAGTTGCTCGCGCCGGCGAAAGCCGCCGTGGCGCTGGCGCCAGGCGACGATCTCTTCGGCGATGCTGCGGTTGAGCCCCGAGACGCGGGCGAGCAGCGCGGGGCTGGCGGTGTTGAGGTCGACGCCGACGGCGTTGACGCAATCCTCGACCACGGCGTCCAGCGTGCGCGACAGTTGCGTCGCGTCGAGGTCGTGCTGGTACTGGCCGATGCCGATCGACTTGGGATCGATCTTGACGAGTTCGGCGAGCGGATCCTGCAGGCGGCGGGCGATGGAGACGGCGCCGCGCAGGGAGACGTCGAGCTCGGGGAGTTCCTGCGCGGCGAGCTCGGAGGCGGAGTAGACCGAGGCGCCGGCTTCCGAGACGACCACTTTCTGCGCCCGCAGTTCGGGGTGGCGCGCCAGGCACTCGGCGACGAGGCGCTCGGTCTCGCGGCTGGCGGTGCCGTTGCCGATGGCGATGAGTTCGACGCCGTGCTGGGCGATGAGGGCGGCGAGCGCGGCGATGGTCGGCTCGTAGTGGCGTCGCGGCTCGAAGGGGTAGAGGGTGTCGGTGGCGATCACGCGGCCGGTGGCGTCGACCACGGCGACCTTGATGCCGGTGCGGATGCCCGGGTCGATGCCCATGGTCACGCGGGCGCCGGCCGGTGCGGCGAGCAGCAGCTCCTTGAGGTTGCGCCCGAAGACGCGGATTGCTTCCTCGCCGGCGCGCTCGCGCATGCGGTTGAGGGCATCGAGCTCGAGGTGGACCGAGAGCTTGGTCGCCCAGGCCCAGCGGGCGGTGTCGAGCCGCCAGCGGTCGGCGGGGCGCCCCTGGTCGGCCAGGCCGTAGCGGCGCGCCAGGACGGTGAGCGCCGGGTGGGGGCTGCCTTCTTCGTGCGGAACATCGACGCTGAGCCGCAGCACGCCTTCGTTGCGCCCGCGCAGCAGGGCGAGTGCCCGGTGCGAGGGGATGGCGGCGATCGGTTCGTGGTGGTCGAACCAGTCGCGGAACTTGGCGCCTTCCGATTCCTTGCCTTCGACGACGCGACTATGAACATGGGCCTCACGCTCGAAGAGGGCGCGCAGCTCGGCGAGCAGATCGGCGTCTTCGGCGTAGCGCTCGGCAAGGATCTGGCGCGCGCCTTCGAGCACGGCCTTGACGTCGGCAAAACCCGCCTCCGGGTTGAGGTAGGTGGCGGCGAGCGATTCCGGTTCGGCGAGCGGGTCGTTGGCGAGCGCGTCGGCGAGCGGCTCGAGCCCCGCCTCGCGGGCGATCATGGCTTTGGTGCGCCGCTTGGGGCGATAAGGGAGGTAGAGGTCTTCGAGCGCCTGTTTGGTGTCGGCGGCGCGCAGTTTTTCTTCGAGCTCGGCGCCGAGTTTGCCCTGTTCGGCGATGGAGGAAAGGATCGCTTCGCGGCGCGCTTCGAGCTCGCGCAGGTAGCCCAGGCGCTCTTCGAGCCGGCGCAGCTGCGTATCGTCGAGCCCGCCGGTGAGCTCCTTGCGGTAGCGGGCGATGAAAGGAACGGTGGCACCGGCATCGAGCAGCGCCACGGCGGCCATCACCTGGCGCGGCGCGACGCCCAGTTCCTGGGCGATTCGGGTTTCGATCGTCGACATCGGCTATCGTCTTGGCGGGAAAAGGCGGATTGTGGCTGTCGGCGCGGCGGCGGTCAACGTTCGGGCAGCATGAGCGCCTGGCGTCCGGCCCATTCTTCGTCGGCTCGAAGCGACACGGGAACGCTCGCCTGCGCCGCTTCGATGCACACGAAATGGCGCCAGGCACCGGCAGGGAGGTCGGCTGGGCCGTGTTCGCCCGGGTTCCAGAGCACGGTCTCGCCGAAACCGGCCTGCGCGATCTCGGTGCGCAGGGTGGGCGTGGCAAGCGTGAGCACGCGCTCGCCGCCGCGATAGAGCCGATCGAGCGGCGGTTCCAGCCGTGTGACGTTTTCCGGCTCGGCGTGCCACCGGCTGGGATCGGCCGGATCAGTGTATTCGCTGCCCCCCAGCCCTTGCAGGGCGCTGCGCTCGATCTCGGGCACGGCAAGGTAGGTGTGCAGCGCCGCGGTGAATGCGAAAGGCGCAGTGCCGGTGTTGCGCACGGCGAGTTCCACGTCCAAGCGCCGCTCGGAGAGGAGCACGGTGACTTCGGCGAGGAAGTCGTGGGGGAAGGCGGTGTGCGCACCGGGTTCGAGTAGGGAAGGATCGAGCTGCAGGGTCACGAGCACGTAGTCTTCGCCCTGGCGCGTCTCGTCGATGCGCCAGGTGTGCGTGCGGGCGAAACCGTGGCGCGCTCCGGGGCCGAGGGTACCGAACTGGGGAAAGACGATGGGGATGCCGCCGCGAATGGGCTGTGCGCCGCCGAGGGCGGCGGATTCGCTGAGATAGAGGCGTTCCTGGCCGTCTTCGGGGATCCAGGAAAGCACCTGGGCACCAAACGGGGTGAGGGTGGCGCGGGCTTCGCCCAAATGGAGGGTGAGGGCCGGTAGTTCGCCGAGGCGGTGGGTATCGATGCGGGTGGCGGACATGTTCAGGAACCTTGCAGCGGCAGGATGCCTTTCTTGATGGTACGGTCTTCGGGATCGTCGGTGAGGGTAAAGCCGAGGCTTTGCACGAAGCGCAGCATGCGCTCGTTGTTGGCGAGGAAAATCCCGGTCATGTATTTCAGGCCGCGGGCGCGCGCCGTCTCGATGAGCACCTGCATGAGGCGGCGCGCCAGGCCCCGGCCTTGCCATTCGTCGTCGACGACGATGGCGAACTCGCAGGATTCGCCGTCCGGGTTGACGGCGTAGCGGGCCACGCCCAGTTCGACCTCTTCGCCGTTCTTGTCTTTGGTGACGGCAATGAAGGCCATTTCGCGGTCGTAGTCGATCTGGGTGAGCCGCGCGAGCATGGGCGGAGGCAGCTCGTTGAGGGTGGTCATGAAGCGGAAGTACTTGGTCTCGGGCGAGAGGCGGCGCACGAACTCGGCCTCGAGCTCGGCGTCTTCGGGGCGGATGGGGCGGATGGTGATCTCGGTGCCGTCGCCCAGGGTCCAGGTCTGGATGAGGTGGGAAGGGTAAGGGTGGATCGCCATGTGGTCGTAGCGATCCGCCGACGGGTTGACCGGCTGGATGGTGATCTTGGCATCCAGCGCGATGGCATCCTGGCTATCGACCACCAGCGGATTGATGCTGAGATAGTCGATCCAGGGAAGTTCGCACACCATCTCGGAGACGCGCAGCAGCACCTGTTCGAGCTTGTCGAAGGCGATGGCCGGCATGTTCCGGTATTCTTGCAGCATGGGGTAGACGCGGCTGTTGCGCACGAGATCCTGGGCGAGGAAGCCGTTCAAGGGCGGCAAGGCCACGCTCATGTCCTCTTCCATGCCCACGCGCTTGCCGCCCTCACCGAAGAGAATCACCGGGCCGAAGACGGGGTCGCGGCGCACGCGGATGGCCAGTTCCCGTCCGTGGCGCTTGATGACCATGGGTTCGATGGCCACGCCGTTGATCACTGCATCGGGCACGTTCTTCTTGACTTCGGCGATGATCTCCTGATAGGCGGTGCGTACCGCGGCCAAGGAGCCGAGGTTCAGGCGTACGCCGCCCGAGTCGGCTTTGTCGATCACCGAGGGGGAATCGATCTTCATCGCCACGGGCAAGCCCAGCTCTTCGGCGAGCACCATGGCCTCGGTGACACTGCGCGCGACCACCGTCTGGGCGATGGGAATGTGGAAAGCCGCGAGGATGGCTTTCGATTCCATTTCGTTGAGACGGTTGCGCCGCTCGGAGAGCGCCGTTTCGATGACGAGCTGCGCATTCTCCACGCGCGGCGGCTCGTGGTGCGACAGAGGAGCTGGTGTTTGGGCGAGGAGCTTCTGGTTGCGGTAGTAGGAGGAGACGTGCGAGAAGAGCTCGACCGCAGGCTCGGGCGCTTCGAACGTGGGAATGCCGGCGGCGATGAATTTCTGCCGTGCCTCTTCGACGAGCTCCTGTCCGAGCCAGCAGGTGACGACGGGCTTTTCGGCGTGCTTTTCTTCTTCGATGATCGCTTCGGCCACGGCGGTGGGGTCGGTCATGGCCTGCGGCGTGAGGATGACGAGCACCCCGTCGACTTCGGGCGATTCGAGCACGATCTGGAAGGTCTTGCGGTAGCGCTCGGCGTCGGCATCGCCCAGGATGTCGAGGGGGTTGCCGTGCGACCAGGATTCGGGCAGGAAGGCGCTGAGCCGCCCGAGGGTGTCGTCGCTGAGTTCGGCCAGAGGGATTTTGAGGTCGGCCGCACGGTCGGCCGCCATCGCCCCTAGTCCGCCGCCGTTGGTGATGATGGCCAGCCGATTGCCGCGTGGGCGTAGGCGGGCGAAGAGCGCCGTGGCGGCGGCGTAGAGCTGGCTGATGTTGTAGATGCGGATGACGCCCGAGCGGCGCAGCGCGGCGTCGAACACGGCGTCGTTACCCGGCTGGTTACCGCTGTGCACGAGGATGGCGCGCATCACTTCCGGTCGACGCCCGGCCTTGAGCACCAGGACGGGTTTGACCCGGGCGGCGGCGCGCAGCGCGCTCATGAAGCGGCGCGCGTTGCGGATGCCCTCGATGTAGAGGATGATGGATTCGGTGCGGTGGTCGGTGGCAAGGAAGTCGAGCACGTCGCCGAAGTCGATGTCGGCCGACACGCCCAGCGAGACGACGGCGGAAAAACCCACGCCGTTGGGCTTGGCCCAGTCGAGCACGGCGGCGCACAGCGCGCCCGATTGCGACACGAGCCCGATGGAGCCCTTGATGGCGGAGGCGTGGGCGAAGGTGGCGTTGAGCCCGATGCTGGGGCGCACGAGCCCGAGGCAGTTGGGCCCGAGCACGCGCATCTTGTAGCGCCGGGCGATCTCGATGATCTGACGCTCGAGATAGCTGCCGCGCGGGCCGGATTCGGAGAAACCGGAGCTGAGCACGACGATGGCCTTGACTCCGGCGCGGCCGCAGGCCTCGACGATGCCGGGGGCCCGTTCGGGCCGGGTGCAGATGACCGCCAGGTCGAGCCGGTGCGGCACGTCTTCGACCGACTTGTAGCAGGGCAGGTCGAAGAGCGTTTCGTGGTTGGGGTTGATCAGGAAGAGCCGCCCATGGAAGCCGGCCTCCAGCATGTTGCGGGTGACGGTCTGCCCGAGCGAACCCGGGCGGTCGGAGGCGCCGATGATGCCGACGGAACGCGGTTCGAGCAGCGGCTGGAGATAATGGGTCTCTTTCATGACGTCGGGCCCCGAGCGATGAGGCCATAAGTTTATCGCACCCCAGCGCAGCGCGGGCATGGTGCGCGGCGCTCGGGGGTAGAATCGTCGGGCGGCTGTGCGCGCGATGAGAGGAAAGGAGCGAAGGATGTCGCTGGAGGCGGTGCGGGCAAAGGGTTTGCTGGTCGATCGGGCCTGGATCGGAGGGCAATGGTGCGAGGCCGATTCGGGAAGGCGCTTCCCCGTCTTCGATCCGGCAAGCGGCGATCGCCTGGCCGAAGTGCCGGACATGGGAGAGGCCGAGACCCGGCGGGCGATCGCGGCGGCTGCGGCGGCGTTCGATTCCTGGCGCCGGAGCCTGCCTCAGGAGCGGGCGGTGGTGCTGTCGCGCTGGGCGGCTCTGATGCGCGAGGCGCAAGAGGCGCTGGCCGAGCTGGTGATGCACGAGCAGGGAAAACCGCTCGCGCAGGCGCGGGGCGAAGTGGCGCACGCGGCGGCCTTCGTCGAGTGGTTCGCCGAAGAAGGAAAGCGCATCTACGGCGAGATCGTGCCGACCAATCGGGCCGACCGGCGTTTTCTCGTGCTGCGCCAACCGGTGGGCGTCTGTGCGGCGATCACGCCGTGGAATTTTCCCGCCTCGATGATCACGCGCAAGGTGGCGCCGGCGCTGGCGGTGGGCTGCACGGTGGTGGTGAAACCGGCCGAGCAGACGCCG
This sequence comes from Tepidiphilus olei, assembly GCF_006980705.1. GTDB lineage: Bacteria > Pseudomonadota > Gammaproteobacteria > Burkholderiales > Rhodocyclaceae > Tepidiphilus > Tepidiphilus olei. The sequence continues at coordinate 303,912 of NZ_SBHO01000001.1, forward strand.
CTCACGGCCCTGGCGCTCGCGCGGCTCGCCGAGCAGGCGGGCATGCCGGCCGGGGTGCTCAACGTGGTCACCGGCGCCGATCCGGTGCCGATCGGCAGGGCCCTCACGGCCGATGCCCGCGTGCGCAAGATCTCTTTCACCGGCTCGACCGAGGTCGGGCGGCTGCTGATGGCGCAAAGCGCCGCCACGCTCAAGCGCCTGTCGCTGGAGCTCGGGGGCGACGCGCCTTTTCTCGTGTTCGACGACGCGGACGTGGAGGCCGCGGTACAGGGGGCGATCGCCTCGAAATACCGCAATTCGGGGCAGACCTGCGTGTGCGCCAACCGCATCCTGGTGCAAGAGGGGATTTATGATGCGTTCGTGCGCCGCTACGTCGAGGAGGTGAGCAAGCTCGCCGTCGGGCCGGGCTGGCAGCCGGGGGTGACGGTGGGGCCGCTCATCGACGAGGCGGCGCTCGTCAAGGTCGAAACCCTGGTACACGACGCGCTCGAGAAAGGGGCGCGGCTATTGTGTGGGGGGCGGCGCTTGCACGGGCTCTTTTATGCGCCGACGGTGCTGGAGGGAATCACGCCCGAGATGCGCATCGCGCACGAGGAGATCTTCGGGCCGGTGGCCCCTCTCTACCGCTTCGAGACGGAGGAAGAGGGGGTGGCCTTGGCGAACGCCAGCGACTACGGTTTGGCAGGGTATCTGTACGCGCGCGACGTCGGCCGCATCCTGCGCGTGGCCGAGGCGCTCGAAGTCGGCGTGGTCGGCGTCAATACGGGGTCGACTTCGAACGAGGCGGCACCTTTCGGCGGCATCAAGCAGTCCGGTTTCGGGCGCGAGGGCTCGAAGTATGGGGTGGAGGAGTATCTGGAGTTGAAGTCGGTGTGCTTGGCAGGGCTGTAAGCCGTTTCAGCCTTCTTGGGCGGCGAGCGCGCGGGCGGCGGTGCGTTGATTCTCGCCCAGCGCCGCGAGGCCGATGCCCAGGAGCAGCAGCACGAAACCGAGCGCCTGCAGGCCGCCGAGCCGCTCGTCGAACACGAGCCAGGCCAGCAGGCTGCTGCCGACGGGTTCTCCCAAGGTGACGATGGCCACGAAAGCGGCCGAGACGTGGCGCAGCGACCAGTTGTAGGCCGTGTGCCCCACCACCTGCGGCAGCAGCGCAAGGAGCAGGAGCGCCTCCCAGCCCTTGACCGACCAACCCGATAGAGGTGTGCCGGTGAGCAGGCAGGCGAGCATGAGGAGCATCGCGGCGCTCGCATAGACGCTGAAGACGTAGGCCGGTAGCGTGAGCCGCGCCCGCAGCCGGTGGCCCAGGAGTAGGTAGGCCGAGAAACACCAGGCGCCGGCAAGGGCGAGGAAGTTGCCCCATAGGGAATCGGCACCGCCCGTGTGCCGGTCGCTCCAGAAGATGGCCAGACTGCCGGCGAGCGCGAGCGCCATGCCAGCGAGCAGCGTGCGGTTGAACCGCTCGCGCAGGAAGAGGAAGCCCACGAGGGCGATCCAGATGGGGTTGGTGGTGACCAGCACCGTGCTCGAGGCGACCGAAGTCAGGGCGAGCGAGCGGATCCACAGCGCGAAATGCAGCGCGAGGAAAATGCCGGCGAGCAGTGCGAGGCCGATTTGCCGCAGGGTCATGGCACGCAGCGAGGCCCGGTCGAAGAAGAGCGCCACCGGCGCCACGGCGAGCGCGGCGAAGGTGAGGCGCCAGGCGGCCACGGCGAGCGATTCCACGCCCTCGCCCTGGGCGAGGCGCGCGCAGATCGCTCCGGCGGCGATCGACAACATCCCACCCACGGCGACGAGATAGGCGAGCAGCCGGCGTTCGATCATGAGGCAGCGTCGAGGTAGGCGGCGCGCACCTGGGGATCGGCGAGCAGGGCGGCACCGCTGCCTTCGAGCACGATACGTCCGTTTTGCAGCACGTAGCCGCGGTGCGCGATCTTCAATGCCTGCCGGGCATTTTGTTCCACCAGCAGGATGGTGAGACCGTGTTCGCGGTTGAGGGCGACGATGGTGCGAAAGATGGTGCGGATGACGAGCGGCGCGAGCCCCAGCGAGGGTTCGTCGAGCAACAGCAGGCGTGGTTCGCTCATCAGCGCCCGCCCGATGGCCAGCATCTGCTGCTCGCCGCCGGAGAGCGTGCCGGCACGTTGGGCGCGGCGCGTCTCGAGCACGGGAAAGAGCGAGAAGACCCGCCGCAGGTTTTCTTCCACGTGAGCTCCGTCGAGCGGTGTGGCCCCCAGCAGCAGATTTTCGTAGACGCTCATCTTGGCGAAGACGCGCCGCCCCTCCGGAACGAGGGCCATGCCGCGGCGCGCGATGCGGTGCGGCGGCAGCGCCGTGATGTCCTCGCCCTCGAGCAGGATGCGGCCGCTGCTCGCGCGCGGGGTGCCGAAGAGCGTCGTCATCAAGGTGGATTTGCCGGCGCCGTTCGCGCCGATGAGCGTGACGATCTCGCCGGCGCGCACCACCAGGTCGACCTCGGCGAGTGCCTGGATGGGGCCGTAGTGGGCGCTGACGTGCTGCAATTCAAGCATCGGCGGCCTCTTCGTCTTCTTCGCCCAGATAGGCACGGATCACTTCCGGATCGCGGCGCACCGCCTCGGGCGGCCCTTCGGCGATCTTGCGCCCGAAGTTCATCACCACCACGTGATCGGACACGTTCATCACTACGCTCATGTCGTGCTCGATGAAGAGCAGCGTCAGGCCGTGTGCGTCGCGCAGCGCCGTGAGCAGCGCCTTGAGCTCGGCCGATTCGCGCGGATTGAGGCCGGCGGCCGGCTCATCCAGGCACAGCAGGCGCGGTCGCGCGCACAGGGCGCGGGCGATTTCCACGCGGCGTTGGGTGCCGTAGGGCAAGGCACCGGCCGGCGTATCGGCAAAGGCGGTGAGCCCCAGCTCGGCGAGCCAGCGCCGGGCGAGTTCGATCGCCTCGCGTTCGGCACGCCGATAGCCCGGTGTGTGCAGCAAACCGGCAAGGGCGAAACGCGACGCCCGCGTGAGCGCCTGATGCTGGGCCACGAGCAGATTTTCCAGCACCGTCATGCCACCGAAGAGGCGGATGTTCTGGAACGTGCGCACGATGCGCGCCTCGCGGGCGATGCGGTGACCCTTGAGGCGGGTGAGGTCGCGCTCACTGCCATCGTCCTCGTGCAGCAGGATGCGACCGGCACTGGGGCGATAGAAACCGGTGAGGCAGTTGAAGAGCGTCGTCTTGCCCGCTCCGTTGGGGCCGATGATGGCGGTGATCGCTCCGCGCGGCACCTGCAGCGAGAGCCCGTCGATGGCGGTGATGCCGCCAAAGCGCATCACGAGGTGGTCTACCGTGACGAGCGGCGTCATGGCGCGCTGCTCCGCGCCGGGTTCAGGCGCACGGTGGGTTCGCGCCGCGCGAGTAGGCCCATGGGCCTCACCGCCATGATGGTGACCATGGCCGCACCGAAGACGAGCATGCGGTAGTCGGCGAACTGGCGCCCCACTTCCGGCAGTACGACCAGCACCGCCGCGGCCAGCACCACGCCGAGCTGCGACCCCATGCCGCCCAGCACGACGATGGCGAGGATCGTGGCCGATTCGGCGAAAGTGAAACTCTCCGGCGAAATGAATCCCTGCCGGGCGGCGAAGAAGACGCCGGCAAAGCCGGCGAGCATCGCCCCGGTGGCGAACGCCGAGAGCTTGACCGTGGTGGTATTGATCCCCAGGGACTTGCAGGCGATCTCGTCTTCGCGCAGCGCTTCCCAGGCTCGTCCCGTGGGCAGCACGCGCAGGCGGCTGACCAGGGCGTGCGTGAGCAACGCCAAGGTGACGATGAGGTAGTAGAGGAAGATGAGGCGGTGCATGGGCGAAAATTCCAGCCCGAAGAATTCATGGAAGGTTTGCCCCTCGGCGCTGCGTGCGAACGGCAGCCCGAAGAAACTGGGCCGGGGAATGCCGCCGATGCCGTTGGGGCCGCCGGAAAAGGAAGTCCAGTTGAGTAGCACGACGCGGATGATTTCGCCGAAACCCAGGGTGACGATGGCGAGGTAGTCGCCACGCAGCCGCAACACCGGATAGCCGAGCAGAATGCCGAAGAGCGCCGCCAGGGCGCCCGCCGCCGGCAGCGCCTCCCAGAAGCTCCAGCCGAACTGGGTCGATAGCAGCGCATAGGTGTAGGCACCCACGGCGTAGAACGCGACGTAGCCCAGATCCAGCAGCCCGGCGAGCCCCACCACCACGTTGAGCCCCCAACCGAGCATCACGTAGATGCCCAAGGTGGTGGCCGTGTCGATCACATAGCGGTTGTCGCCGAAAAAAACCGGCAGCAGGAGCGCCGCCGCCAGCAGGCTCGTTCCGGCAGCCCGGCGCAGCACGGCGTCCGTGCTCGAGAAGGCGGCGCGCTTGCGGGCCGGCCTGCGGGTGTGCCAGGCATCGAGCGCCGCCCGCAGCGCCAGTCTGCCGAAGAAGATCGCTGCGAGTGTCATGGCCCACGCGCTCCAGCGGGTGCGCACGGCGAGCGCTCCTCCCTCCTCGACGGTGACGAGCCCGATGAAGGGCAGGGCGAGCAAGCCGCCGAGCAGCGTGACGGCGAGCGCGTCGCGCAGGCGCAGGGCAAGCGGCGAAGGCGCAGCAAGGGCGGCAGCGGTCATCACACTTTCTCCACGTCGGGTTTGCCCAGCAGCCCCGTGGGGCGAAAGAGCAGCACCAACACGAGGATGGAGAAGGTGGCCACGTCCTTGTACTCCGGCGAGAGATAGGCCGACCAGAACGCCTCGACGAGGCCGATGAGCAGGCCGCCCAGCATGGCACCGGGAATGGAACCGATGCCGCCGAGTACCGCGGCGGTGAACGCCTTGATGCCGGCGATGAAGCCGATGGTGAAATCGATCACGCCATATTGCAATACCGCCATCATTCCGGCGACGGCCGCCAGTGCTGCTCCGATGATGAACGTGAGCGAGATGGTGCGATCGACGTCGATACCCAGCAAGGCGGCCATTTTGGGATCCTGCTCGCAGGCGCGCTGTTGTCGGCCGAAGGCGGTACGCGTGATCATCCAGGCGAATCCGGTCATGACGATCAGCGTGACGACGACCACGGTGAGCTGCGTCCAGCCGATGGTGACGGGGAAGTCGTCGGCCGACCAGAGGGAGAGGCTGCCTTGCCACAGGGGCGGCACGGACTTGATGCGCGCCCCCTGGGTGAGCTGGACGTAGTTCTGCAGGAAGATGGACATGCCGATGGCGGAGATGAGGGGGGCGAGCCGTGGCGCGCCGCGCAAGGGGCGGTAGGCGATGCGCTCGACCGCCCAGCCATAGAGGGCGGTGAAAGCGATCGACACGAAGAGCATGGCGAGTAACACGAGCGGCGTGGGCCCGAGCCCCAGTGCGGTGCAGAGCACGTAGGTGAGCACCGAGAGAAAGGCGCCGATCATGTAGATCTCGCCGTGGGCGAAGTTGATCATGCCGATGATGCCGTACACCATCGTGTAACCGATGGCGATGAGGCCATAGGTTGCCCCCAAGGTCAGGCCATTGATGAGTTGCTGCAGCGCGTAACCCAAAGGCGTTTCCCCTCCAGCGTCCGTTGAGCTTACTCGGCGTAGTCGTAGCTGCCGCCGGTCCACTTATAGACGGCGAAGGCCGGCTTCTTCAAGTCGCCTTTCTCGTCGAATTCCAGCGTGCCGATGGCCGTGTCGAATTTTCCTCGACGCAGCACCGGCTCGAGCTTGGCGCGCTCGACCCCGCCGGCTTGGGTTACGGCCTGCTCGAAGAGCTGCAGGGCCGCGTAGGCATAGAGCACGTACCCCTCGGGTTCGATCTTGGCGGCGCGGAAACGCTCGACGATGGGCGCGGCTTGCGGATTCTTGCGCGGATCGGGCGTGAAGGTGAAGTAGACGCGATCGGCGAGCTGGCCCGCAGCGGTGACGAGCTCGGAGTTGGTCATGGTGTCGCCTCCCACCACGACCAGCGGCAGCCCCACCTGATCGGCCTGGCGCAGCAGCAGCGCGACCTCGGTGTGATAGCCGCCGTAGGCGAGCACGTCGACGCCGGCGTTCTTCAGCCGGGTGACGATGCCGGAATAATCTTTTTCGCCGGCGGTGATGGATTCACGCAGCACCGGTTCCTTGCCGGCGGCTTTCATCGCCTTGGCGATCTCGTCGGCCAGCCCCTTGCCATAGGCGCTCTTGTCGTCGAGCACGGCGACTTTCTTGTCCTTGAATTTGCTGGCGATCCATTGTCCGATCACCGAACCTTGCTGGTCGTCGCGCCCCATGATGCGGAAGATGTTTTTCAGGCCGCGTTCGGTCACCTGCGGGTTGGTCGACACGGTGGCCATGAGGATGTCGGCATCGTTGTAGATGTCGGAGGCGGGGATGGTGGAGCTGGAGCACCAGTGGCCATGTACGAACTGCACTTTCTTGTTCACGAGGGCGTTGGCCACGGCCACGGCCTGTTTGGGATCGCAGGCGTCGTCGCCGTATTCGAGTTTGATCTTCTGCCCGAGCACGCCGCCCTTGGCGTTGATGTCGGCAGCGGCCGCTTCCGCCCCTTTCTTGATCTGGTCGCCGGCGGAGGCGTATTGGCCGGTGAAGGGACCGGCCACGCCCACCAGCCAGTCGGCATGGGCAAGAAGGGGCACGGTCAGACCGGCGGCGAGGACGAGGGTGCGCAAAGGGGTCATGGAGGTCTCCTTTTTTCTCGGTGTGGCAAAGGACGGGGCGAGGACGCGGCGCACAGCATAGCGCGCGCCGCGGTGCTCGCCTATTGGGGTTTTCCCGCCTCAATCCTCCAGCGTCATGAGGCTCGCGTTCCCGCCCACGGCGGCCGTGTTGATGCTGAGGCTGCGCTCGTGAATCAGCCGCTCGGCGCGGTAGGGTGGGGTGAGCAGGGGCACGATCGGCCCCGGTCGCTCGGCAAGCCGGGTTCGCCACAGGACGGCGAGGGCGGCCTCGCCCGAGAAGAGCAGCAAGTCGATGGGTTCGGCGAGCAGATCTTCGCTCGAGCGGCAGCGTGCCTGCAAGGACTCGGGCAGACTCTGCCGGATGCGCTCGGTCTCCGGCGTTCGGGGGAGCACGAGGGGGGTATCGTTGGCAAACGCCGTCACGATCTGTTCGGCGTAGCCTTCGAGCGTGGTGGCGAAACCGCCGACGAGGCGACGCGGCAGGAATCGCAGGCGATTCTCCTCGCCGGTTGGACCGGGCAAGCGCAATTCCTTGCCGACGAGCGAGCGTTCGCGCCAAGCCTCGAGCGTCGTGAGCAGCCGCTGCTTGGCTTCCGGGCCGAAGAGCGCTTCGCCCTGCCTTTCCAACCAGTCACTCAGGGGGGCCAGATCGGGAGGCTCGTGCAAGAGCCGTGCCTGAGGAAAGCGCGGCTCGGGCGCGTGCGCGAGTAGCCGCAACAGGTAGAGCGGTCCTCCGGCTTTGGGGCCCGTGCCGGAGAGCCCTTCGCCGCCGAAGGGCTGCACGCCCACTGCGGCACCGATGATGGTGCGATTGACGTAGAGGTTGCCGACGTGGGCGCGTTGGGCGATGAATTCCACGGTGCCGTCGATGCGGCTGTGGATGCCCATCGTCAGCCCGTAGCCCGTGGCATCGATCTCCTCGAGCAGAGTGTCGAGCGCCTCGGCACGAAAACGTTTCACGTGCAGGATGGGGCCGAAACGTTCACCTCCGATGGATTCGATGCGGTCGATCTCGATCACGGTGGGGGCGACGAAGGTGCCGGTGGCGCATCCTGCCGGCGGAGGATCCAGCCGATGGACGCGATGACCGGCACGCGCCATGCGTTCGACGTGCGCTTCGAGGGCGGCTTGGGCTTCGGCATCGATCACGGGGCCGACGTCGGTGCGCAGATCTCGCGGATCGCCCAAACGCAGCTCGCGCAGGGCACCGAGCAGCATGGTCAGGGTCTTGTCGGCAATCTCCTCTTGTAGACAGAGGACGCGCAGGGCCGAACAGCGTTGTCCGGCCGAGTCGAAAGCGGAAGTGATCGCGTCGGCCACCACCTGCTCGGTGAGGGCGCTCGAGTCGACGATCATCGCATTGAGCCCGCCGGTCTCGGCGATGAGCGGGACTTCCTCCTCACGTGCGGCCAGCGTGCGCTGGAGCAAACGCGCCACGGCGGTGGAGCCGGTAAACATCACCCCCCGCACGCGGGGATCGGCCACTAGTCGCGCCCCTACCGTCTCGCCGCGACCGGGCAGGAGTTGCAGCGCTTCGCCGGGGATGCCCGCTTCGTGCAGCAGCCGCACGGCCTCGAAGGCGGTGAGCGGCGTTTGTTCGGCCGGTTTGGCGAGCACGGCATTGCCTGCCGCAAGTGCCGCCGCGATCTGGCCGACGAAGATCGACAAAGGGAAATTCCACGGGCTGATGCACACCACGGGCCCCAAGGGTTGGAGCTCGGGCGCGTCGGTGGCGAGGCGACGGATCTCGGCGGCGTAATAGCGGCAGAAATCGACCGCCTCGCGGATCTCACCCACGGCATTGGCCCAAGTCTTGCCGGCCTCGCGCACGATGAGGGCAAGCAGCGCATCGGTATGGGCTTCGAGGGCATCGGCCGCCGCCTCGAGTCGTCGGGCACGCTCCGGCGGGGGAGTCGCACCCCAGCGGGCACGAACGGCGATCTCCAAGGCCGCTTCGATCGTCGAATCGTCAGCCTCGATCGCCTCGCCGAGTACGTCGGCGGCATCGGCCGGATTGCGGCAGGGCAGACGGAAGGTGCCCTCGCCCGCCGCTCCTGCGACGAGCGGGCTCGCGGTACGTCGGATCGTCTTGTCGGCGGCGATGCGCGCCGCGAGCCGGCGCTGGGTGGGGCGATCGGCGAGATCCAGTCCCAGCGAATTGCGTCGCTGCGGCGCGAAGAGCTCGGGCGGCACGGGGATGTTGGGGTGGGGCGCACCGCCCAGCGCCCGGGCGCGCGCCACCGGGTCGGCGATCAGGGTCTCCAGGGGCACGTCGGCGGCGATGCGGTTGACGAAACTGGTGTTGGCGCCGTTTTCCAGCAGGCGGCGCACGAGGTAGGGGAGCAGCGTCTCGTGGCTGCCCACTGGCGCATAGATGCGTACCTGTCGGTGCCGCTCGGGGTGCCCGACGAGCGACTCGTAGAGCGGCTCGCCCATGCCGTGCAGGCATTGGAATTCATAATCGCCCGGCTGCCAGCGCTCGCCGGCCAGGTGAAAGACCGCCGCGAGCGTATGGGCGTTGTGCGTGGCGAATTGGGGATAGATCACGTCGCGCGCGGCGAGCAGCCGTTTGGCGCAGGCGAGATAGGAGACGTCGGTGTAGACCTTGCGCGTATAGACGGGATAGCCCGTGAGTCCGTCGACCTGGGCGCGTTTGATCTCGCTGTCCCAGTAGGCGCCCTTGACGAGACGGATCATCAGCCGGCGCTCGCGCGCCCGCGCCCGGGCCACTACCCAGTCGATGACGAAAGGCGCGCGTTTCTGGTACGCCTGCACGACGAATCCGAGCCCTTGCCAGCCGGCGAGCTCGGGATCGGCGAGCGCCGCATCCAGCAGGTCGAGCGAGAGTTCGAGCCGGTCGGCTTCCTCGGCGTCGATGTTGAGTCCAATGTCGTAGCGCTTGGCGAGGCGGCACAGCTGCAGCAGGCGCGGCAGCAGCTCGGCGAGCACGCGGTCGGGCTGCGACCAGTGATAGCGCGGGTGCAGGGCGCTCAGCTTCACCGAGATGCCGTTGCCGTCGACCACGCCGCGTCCGGCATCGCGCCGGCCGATGGCGTGGATGGCGTGTTCGTAATCGGCCAGATAACGCGCTGCGTCCTGCGCCGTCATCGCCGCCTCGCCCAGCATGTCGAAGGAGTAACGGAATCCTTTCTGTTCGAGCGGTTGCACGCGCTCGAGCGCTTCTTCGATCGTGCGGCCGGTGACGAAGGTTTCACCCAGCAGGCGCATGGCCACGTCCAGCCCCTTGCGCACCAGCGGCTCGCCGCCGCGCGCGAGCAGGCGCGTGAGCGCGGAGGAAAGCGCCTTTTCCTCGGCAAGGGAGACGAGCTTGCCGGTGACGACCAGGCCCCAGGCGGCGGCATTGACGAAGATCGAGCGGCTGCGGCCCAGATGCTCGCGCCACTGGCCGCGCGCGAGCTTGTCGCGGATGAGGGCATCGCGCGTGGCGGCGTCCGGGATGCGCAGCAGCGCCTCGGCAAGGCACATGAGCGCCACGCCTTCGCGGCTGGAGAGGCTGAATTCGGCCATCAGCGCGGCCACGCCGCCCTGCTTGCGCTGGCGCTCGCGCAACGCCCGGGCGAGCGCCGCGGCCAAACCTTCGATGCGCGGCGAGAGTTCGGCAGGCAAGGTGGCCTCGTCGATTCGGGTCGGTACACAGTCCGGCTCGGGTGGCCGGGTGGCAAGCGCGATGATGTCGCGCCGGGGGTCCGCGGGGGCCGCGGACGGGGGAGTGAAGCTCATGGCGTCTCCCGCAGGATCAAGGGGTGCGCCGATTATAAAGTATCTGGATGGTAGTATTGGCGGATCGCGGGCACCTTGCCGATGTCCCAGTGCGCCACCGCCCAGGCGAGGAGTTCGGCAGGCGGGGCGCCGCGCAGTTCCGCCGGCGGCGCATGGCCGAGAAAGTCGAGCGCCTGTGCGATGCGCGCGCTCGCCTCGGCGGCCTCTAACGGGCGGGCGAGCGTCTGCTTCGAGAGTTTGTCGCCGCGCGCGTCGACGGCCACCGGCAGATGCGCGTAGCGCGGCACGGGCAGCCCCAGCGCGCGGTGCAGGGCGATTTGGCGCGCGGTGGAGCCGAGCAGGTCGGCGCCGCGCACCACGTTGGTCACGCCGCCGAGCGCATCGTCGATCACCACCGCGAGCTGGTAGGCGAAAACGCCGTCGGCGCGCTTGACGACGAAGTCGCCCACCTCGCGCGGCAGATCCTCGGCGACGCGCCCCTGGATACGATCGTCGAAGCTCACGCAGCCCTCGGCGCGGAAACGCCATGCTCGCGCCGCTTTGCCCGGCGGCAACCCCTCGCGGCAGGTACCGGGGTAGAGCGTGCTGCCGTCGATCGCCCGCGGCGCCTCGGCGAGGTCCTTGCGGCTGCAGCCGCAGGGATAGATCCACCCCTTGTCGTGCAGCCTCGTGAACGCGGCCTCGTACTGCGCCAGATTTCGGCTCTGGTAGGCGACTTCGCCGTCCCAGGCAAAACCGTAGGCTTCGAGCGTGCGCAGAATATCGGCGTCCATCCCGGGGACGACGCGCGCCGCGTCGAGATCGTCGATGCGCACGAGCCAGCGCCCGCCGAGCGATCTTGCATCACAATGGCTCGCGAGTGCCGCCAGCAGCGAGCCGAAATGCAGCCGCCCGGTGGGGGAAGGGGCGAATCGGCCGACGACGGATGCAGGGGCGACAGGGTTTGCCATGCGGTCTGGCAACGAGAGTGAAAAAATGGCAGGCCCCATCCTACTACGGACCAAAGGAGACGAAACATGGAGAAACCCGTTGCATACCGGTCGCGACACACGCCGCGCATCCGGCAGTTGCCGCTGCGGGGTCTGGAATCGTGCGTGCGCGAATGGGGGCCGGAAGCAGGGCTACCCGTGTTCCTTTTGCACGGCTGGATGGACAGCGGCGCCACCTGGCAGTTCGTGGTCGATGTGCTGCTCGATCAGGCGCTACCCTACCGCCTGGTCGCCCCCGACTGGCGCGGTTTCGGCGATAGCGCCTGGTGTGCCCACGGATACTGGTTTCCGGACTATCTGGCGGATCTGGAGGCGCTGCTCGATGTGCTCGCGCCCGGGAAAGACGTGGTGCTGGTCGGACACAGCATGGGGGGCAATGTCGCCGGGCTCTATGCCGGCATTCGCCCGGAACGCGTGCGCGCGCTCGCCCTGCTGGAAGGCTTTGGTCTGCCGAAACATCGCCCCGAAGAAGCACCGCAGCGTTATTGCAGCTGGCTCGACCAGCTCGCAGCGCCGCCCACCTTGAACGCCCCGGAATCGATCGAGGAATTCGCACAGCGCCTGTGCCGGCGGCACCCTCGTCTGCCGCTCGATCGGGCGCGCTTCGTGGCGGCCTCCTGGCTGCGGCAAACGCCGGAGGGGCGACTTGCTTTTCGCGCCGATCCGCGGCACAAGATCCTCAATCCCATCCCCTATCGTCTGGAGGAAGCCAAGTCCTGCTGGCGCGCCGTCACCGCGCCTTGCCTGTGGCTATGGGGCGAAGAATCGGAATTCCCTCGTCGGCTCGCTGCCGACTGGGAGGAGCGCAAGGCGTGTTTTCGCCACTGGGAGGGACGGTCGATCGCCGAAGCGGGACACATGATGCACCACGAACAGCCGCAGGCCGTGGCGCAGGCGCTGGGGGAGTTCATCGCTCGGACGGTGCGCATTCCGGGCTGACGCCCTCGGCGGTTCAGTCGATCACTTCCCAGCGACCTTCACCCACGGCGCAGGCCTTGCCGCGGACTTTCTCCTTGCGCCCGTCGCGGGTGATCACCGTCTCGTAATGACGGCACTTGCGCCCATCGCGGACGAATTCATCCAGCGGGGTGACGGCATAGGTGACGCCATAAGGAGTACGCCAGCTCACGGTCTGTCCCCGTTTGCCGAGCTCCAGCGTGTGTCCGAAACAGGCCCGATCCTCTTCGTCCATCTGGCGTCCCAGTTCGGCGCCGAGCACGGCCCCGAGTACGCTGCCGAGGATGATCGCCACCACCCGACCGCTACCATCGCCGATTTGGCTACCCACGGCGGCGCCGGCCATTCCGCCAAGCGCGGCACCGAGCGCCTCGCGATTGCAGCGGCCGGCGTAGATGCCGAAATCGTTGCCCCATTTCTTCCCCGAGTACCCCAGATAGAGCGGGTCGTGCTGCTTGCGCCAGCCGTGGGCCGGGGCCCAGGGGGGAGGGTCGGCGAGCACGGGGGCCGGCAGTGCAGAGGAGAGGAAGGTGGCTACGGCGGCAATCAGGATGCCGCGTGAAAGAGGACGTCCCATCGAAATACTCCAGGATGCCGTACCGAACGATGCGGGATTATCACACGTCGTCGGCCGCGGTGCTTTCTTTTTTCAAGCGGTAACTCAGTTGCGGCCGGGTCAGACCGAGCAGGCGCGCTGCCGCCGAGAGATTGCCTTTGGCGCGTTCCACCGCCCGCTGCAATACCAGGCGTTCGAAGGATGCGAGGGGAATCCCCCGTTCGATCAGTGTGTCGGCGAGGGCGGCGTGCGTTTCCCCGGTGTTTTCTTCCAGACCTCCGCTCACGCCAAGCACGTGGGCGGGCGGTCCTTCAGTGCCTTTGCCGACGAAGAGATGCTCTATTTCAATGATGCCATGGTTCGGTGCGAGGATCACGCCGCGTTCGATCATGTTCTCCAGTTCGCGCACGTTGCCCGGCCAGCGGTACGCCTTGAGTGCCAGCATGGCCTTGTCGCTGATGCCGGCAATCTTCTTGCCATGCAAACTCTGGAAACGCTCGATCATCGCTTCCACGAGGAGGGGAATGTCGGAGATGCGCTCGCGCAGCGGCGGGATATGGATCGGATAGACGTTGAGCCGATAGAAGAGATCACGGCGAAAACGCCCTGATTCGACGGCCTGCTGCAAGTCGACGTTGGTGGCGGCCACCAGCCGGACGTTGATCTTGCGTACCTGCTCGCCGCCGAGCCGCTCGATTTCCCCTTCTTGCAGCACCCGTAGGAGCTTCGCCTGGGCCGAGAGCGAGAGCTCCCCAACCTCGTCGAGAAAGAGCGTGCCGCCATCGGCCCGTTCGAATTTGCCGGCACGTGGGGCGTGGGCGCCCGTGAAGGCGCCACGCTCGACGCCAAAGAGCTCGGATTCGAGCAGTTCTTCCGGAATGGCCGCGCAGTTGACGGCAACGAAAGGCCCGTTCTTGCGGGGGCTGAGCTCATGCAGCGTACGCGCGAAGCGTTCTTTGCCCACGCCGGTTTCGCCCAGCAGCAAAACGGTCACCTGCGTGGACGCGGCCCGGGCCACGAGATCGTAGGCACGCAGGAACGCGGCAGAGGTACCGATGAGATCGGGCACGCGGCGCGGTTCGGCCAGGGTATTGCGCATCGCCTCGATCTCTTCACGCAGTTCCAGCAAACGGCCAACGATGGGGTCTTCTTCGAAAAAATGGATCAGCTCCGGAGCGTCTTCCCATTTTTCCGCCGGTTTGCCCACGATGTGGCAGTGTTCGTGCCCCATCGCCGCGCAGGCGGTTTCCCGGAACAGGATGAAGCGGTTCATGAATGCGGAGGTGTAGCCGGAAGCGTAACCGATCATCATCCAGCAGGCCGGCTCCTCGCTCGCGCCGAAGACCTGCAGGTGAGCCTCTGCCTCCCAGGAATGAACCCAGGCGAATTCGCCATGGAACGTATCGGCCTCGAGCTCGATCTTGAGGGGGATGACGCCGGCGCTGCCTTCGAGCATGTGGAGCTGGGGGCCGACGACGAAGGCATCCCTTAGCGTGCTGTGCGGTCGTGTCTTCTTGGCGAGTTCCGCATCGCGCATGCCCGAGACGAACCCCATTCGCGTCAGTAGCCTGCGTGCCTGAAGCTTGCCCACCGAAGTAACCAGCTCCTTGCGCAGGGCGGCGAGCGCCCCGACGTGCAGCAACAGCATGCGGTGCTCGCCGAGCCAAATCAAGCCGTCTTCGGGCAGGAAACGCAGCAGGCTGCGCAGATCGGAGCCTTCCGGGTACTGAATCACTGTCATTTCTCCTCCCCCGTGTGATCGGCGTCTGCGCGCCGTGAATTCCCGGAACGTTCGACGAAGCGACACACCGGATGGTTCTTGCTTGTCCCGTCGCGCCGGTTCTTCGAGCGATCCGTTTATTGATGATACAGGCTCTTCCGGGAGATTTTCGGGGAGGCGGCGGATCGTCCGCCCCGGAGTTCACGCTGCAGTGCAATAAATTCTGTGTATCAAATAATAAAGTCTATTGGTCTTTTTGATCAAATGATCAACTGCATAGTGACAAAAATCTCGAGAACACGTGTTTTTGCAGGAGATTATTTGTTGGCACGAGATTTGCTAATGATTGATGGCCAACATGAGCGGAGTCATGGCATGGAAAATCCAGAACAGGAATTCGACGTCGAGCGTAAGTTCGTTCGGGTGCTGGAACGGCGTGCCGATGGCCTCGTGGTCTTCGAGTTTGCCATCGGTGAGCCGCAGCTGTGCGTCGACATGCTGCTGCCCGCCGATGCGTTCGAGCGTTTTTGCGAAGAACAAGGGGTGATTCGCCTGAGGGAAGGTGAGCGGGAAGAATCCCCTTCTGATTGGGATTGGAACATGCACAAGGCGGCACAGCAGCGGTTTCGCTGAGCCTCGTTCAAACAAGGAGGAGATGTTTCATGCAAATCGATCTGCGAACGGTGACGATCAAGCCATTGCGCCAAACGTTCGATCATATCGCCCGATACCTCGGCACCGACAAGCCGGTGTCGCGCTACCTCGAAGGCAGCCTCGGCATCCAACCGAAGGACGTTTTCCACTACCGCCCGACCTGGGACCCGGAACATGAGATCTTCGACGTGCGACGCACGAAGATCCGCATGAAAGACTGGGATGCGCTCAAGGATCCGCGCCAGTTCTACTACGGTGCCTATACCAGCGCCCGGGCCCGGCAGCAGGATACGGCGGAGGCCAATTTCGATTTCGTCGAATCGCGCGGCCTGGTCGAGACATTGCCGGAGGACGTACGGCAGGCCGCCGTCGCGCTGCTCGTGCCCTTGCGCCACGTGGCCTGGGGGGCGAACATGAACAATGCCGCCGTCTGCGCCTACGCCTATGGCGGCATGACGGCCCAGGCGGCCATCTACCAATCGATGGACCAGCTCGGAATCGCCCAGTATCTCACGCGCATCGGTTTGCTACTGGGTGATGTCGAATCCCTTGCGGCTGGCAAGCAGGCTTGGACGAACGATCCGGTGTGGCAGCCCTTGCGCCGCTATGTCGAGGACAGTTTCGTCGTCAAGGATCCCTTCGAACTGCACACGGTGCAAAACCTCGTGCTCGACGGGCTGCTCTATCCCCTGGTCTACGACACGATCATCGATCAGATCTTCGCTGCCCGCGGTGGAGCGGCGATCGCCATGCTCACCCAGTTCATGACGCAATGGTCGGCGGAGACGCGCAAGTGGGTCGATGCGACGATGAAGGCGATCGTGGCCGAATCGGAGGAAAACCGCACCGTCGTGCAGGACTGGGTCGATGCTTGGCTTCCCCGGGCGAAGGAGGCTCTGTTGCCGGTAGCGGCGATCGCCGTGTCCGAGCAAGCGCCGGCGCTGCTCGATGAGGTAATGGAAGGATTCGCCCAGCGACTGGCCAAGATCGGCCTGTCGGCCTGAAGGAGGAAGAGATGTCGACCGTATTCATCGCCTTGCAGACGAACGAAGAAACCCGCCCCATCATCGAGGCGATCGTCGAGGACAACCCCCATGCGCGCGTCAACGAGGCTCCGGCCATGGTGAAGATCGACGCCGATGGACGGCTCGTCGTCAAACGCAGCTCGATCGAAGAGCGTCTCGGGCGTGATTTCGATCTGCAGGAGTTGCACATCAATCTGATCTCGTTGTCCGGCAACATCGAGGAAGACGAGGATCAGATGATACTTGCCTGGAAAAACTGAATCCCCAAAGGAGGAATCGACATGGACATGCAGGTAGCGAAAAAGAAACTTGGCCTGAAGGAAAAATACCAGGTCATGACGCGGGATCTCGACTGGACCCCGACGTACCAGAAGATGGAGGACATCTATCCCTATGTGCAGTACGAGGGGATCAAGATTCACGATTGGGACCGCTGGGAAGACCCGTTTCGCCTGACGATGGACGCCTACTGGAAGTATCAGGCGGAAAAGGAGAAAAAGCTCTACGCCATCATCGATGCCTATGCGCAGAACAACGGGCATCTCAACGTCACCGACGCGCGCTACATCAACACCGTAAAACTCTTCCTCACCGGCGTCAGCCCCCTCGAATACATGGCACATCGCGGTTTTGCCCATGTGGGCAGAGCGTTTCCCGGTCCGGGGCCGCGCGTCGCCTGCCTGATGCAGTCGCTCGACGAGATGCGGCACTTCCAGACCCAGGTCCACGCCATCTCCAACTACAACAAGTATTACAACGGATTCCACGATTTTCGCAAATGGCATGATCGGGTCTGGTATCTCTCGGTACCCAAGTCTTTCTTCGACGATGCCATCACCGCCGGACCGTTCGAGTTCATCGTCGCCATCGGCTTTTCCTTCGAATACGTGCTCACCAACCTGCTGTTCGTGCCCTTCGTCTCGGGGGCGGCCTACAACGGCGACATGGGAACGATGGCCTATGGTTTTTCGGCCCAATCCGACGAGGCGCGGCACATGACGCTGGGGCTGGAGGTGATCAAGTTCATCCTCGAACAGGATCCGGCCAATCTTCCCATCGTGCAGCGCTGGATCGACAAATGGACTTGGCGCGGCTATCGGGTGCTGACCCTCGTGGCAATGATGATGGACTACATGCTGCCCAAGCGCACCATGAGCTGGAAGGAGGCGTGGGAGATCTACTTTGAGGAAAACGGAGGGGCGCTCTTCCGCGACCTGGCCCGCTACGGCATTCGCATGCCGAAGTGCGCCGAGACGATTGCTTTCGAAAAAGATCATCTCTCGCATCAGGCGTGGTGTACCTTCTACAACTACACCGCCGCCACCGCGTTCCATACTTGGCTGCCGAATGAGGACGAGATGCAGTGGCTCTCGGCCAAGTATCCCGACAGCTTCGACAAATACTACCGGCCACGTTTCGACTTCTGGCGTGAGCAGGCGGCCAAGGGGAACCGTTTTTACAACACCACGTTACCCATGCTGTGCCAGACCTGCCAGGTTCCCTTGTTTTTTACCGAGCCGGGCGACCCGACCAAGATCTGCTACCGCGAAACCGATTACAAAGGCATGAAGTACCACTTCTGCTCGGACCACTGCAAGGAGATCTTCGAGCACGAGCCGGAAAAATACGTCCAGGCATGGCTTCCGGTACACCAGATCTACCAGGGCAATTGTTTTCCCGAAGGAACCGATCCCACGGCCGAAGGATTCGATCCGCTCAAGGCGGTATTGCAGTGGTACAACATCATCCACGGTCGCGATAATCTCGATTTCGAGGGTTCCGAAGACCAGAGGAATTTTGCCGCCTGGCGCGCCCAAGCGACCCGTAACGTTTGAATCCGATCATCCATGAAAAACACGAGACGACGGTGTCAACCGTCGTCCTTTCAGGAAGGAGACCGACATGGCTGTTGCCGCCATTGGTGAATATTCGTTCGAACCGCTCGACCTCGAGGAGAAATTCCACGGGAATCGCCTCCTCTACGTGGGCTGGGAAGACCATCTGCTGTTTTGCGCACCGTTCGCTTTTCCCTTGCCTCCCTCGATGCCTTTCCGCGATCTGGTAGAAAAGGTCTTGCCTCCTGCGTACAGCTACCACCCCGATTTCGCCCGCATCGATTGGGCCGCGGTGCAGTGGTTCAAGTCTGGCCAACCCTGGCAGCCCCAATGGGACGAAAGTCTGGAAGCAAATGGATTGCGCCATAAGGATGTGATCCGTTTTCGTACGCCTGGTTTGACCGGCATCGCCGGATCGTGCAGCTGACCAGGATACGAACCTCGGGGAGGACGGCATGAGCCATCAGCTGACGATAGAACCATTGGGGCAGACGATCGAGGTCGAGGAGGGGCAGACCATCCTCGATGCGGCACTTCGCGCCGGTATCTGGTTGCCACATGCCTGTTGCCATGGTTTATGCGCCACGTGCAAGGTACAGGTGCTGGAAGGGGAAGTCGATCATGGCGAGGCGTCGAACTTCGCGCTGATGGATTTCGAACGGGAAGAAGGAAAAACACTCGCCTGCTGTGCCCGGCTGGAAAGCGACGTGGTGATCGAAGCGGAGATCGACGAGGAGCCCGACGCCGAGATCATCCCGGTGCGCGATTATACCGGTACCGTCAGCCGGCTCGTGGATCTGACGCCGACCATCAAGGGCGTGTTCATCACGCTCGACGAGCCGCTGCGTTTCCAGGCAGGACAGTACATCAACCTCGAGATCGATGGAGGACGCCTCACGCGAGCGTTCTCGCTGGCCAATCCTCCTTCGCAGGCAACAGAGGTGGAACTCAACGTCCGCCTCGTGCCCGGCGGGGAAGGAACGACCTGGATCCACACGCAGCTCGCCGAAGGCGACCGTATCCGCCTCTCCGGCCCTTACGGTCGCTTCTTCGTGCGCAAGTCCGCCCCGGGCGACTTGATCTTCATGGCGGGAGGATCGGGACTATCGAGCCCGCGCTCCATGATCCTCGACCTGCTGGAAGAAGGGGATCGGCGCAACATCACCCTCATCTATGGCCAGCGACGTCGCGACGAACTCTATTACCACGAGGAGTTTCTCGAATTGGCCCGCCGCCACCCCAACTTCCGCTATGTGCCGGCACTCTCCGACGAACCGGCCGAGTCTTCATGGGATGGGTTTCGTGGCTTCGTACATGAGGCAGCCAAAGAGGCTTTCGGCGGCGATTTCCGCGGCCACAAAGCGTATCTGTGTGGTCCGCCCAAAATGATCGAGGCGTGCATCGCCACGCTCATGCAAGGGCGACTCTACGAGCGGGACATCCATACCGAAAAGTTCATCTCGGCGGCCGATGCCCAGCAAGTGCGTAGTCCGCTCTTTCGTAGCCTGTGAACGGAGACGCCGAATGGCCGACTCAAGGGTTCAAGGTGAAGAAATCTCGCGGCATGCGCCGTACGGCTTCCAGCGTGCGCAAGATATGGTCTCGCAACAAGGCCGTGGCTTGCGCCGCGTCGCGCCGCAAGGCTGCCTCGAACAGGGCGTGATGTTCCGCATGGACGTCGCGCGGGATGGGGCGGCGAAACACGCTCAGACGGCGGTAGCGTTCCGACTGACGATAGAGGATGGCTTGGAAATGATGCAACCAGCGGGAGGGGCAAGCCTGGATGAGACTTTCATGGAAGATGCGGTTGCGCGTTTCCCATTCGGCCACGGCTCCATGATCTTGCGCCAGACGCTCCTCGGCGCGACTCAGGAGATGAAAAGCGGAGACGAGATTCGCTTCCCACTCCTCGTCACCGGCTTGGATCGACTGGCGCAGGGCCTCGGTTTCGATCAGGACGCGGGTGCGGGTGATGTCCTCGAAGTCCGTCAAGGAGATAGGAGCGACGCGAAACCCTCGTTGACCTTGTACCAGCACGAGGGCATCGGAGACCAGGCGCAACAACGCTTCCCGCAGTGTGCCCGCGCCGACGTCGTAGCGGTCCTTGAGGTGTTCGACACGCAGTTTCTCACCCGGGGCGAGGATGCCTTCGACGATATCGTCGCGCAGACGCTGATAGGCCGCTTCGACGAGGGTGGTTGGTTCGGGGGCAGAGAAAATGGTTCGATCGTTCATGGAAGAAGTCAAAGGACGTCAGTGCGCATTGTATCGGAATCGGTTGCAAGAGGTACTTGAAAATCTCGAGATTCTATGTTTAAATCGAAAAAAATAATAATCGATACGGAGGAAGGAGATGGAAATGGAGCTAGAAGTTCCGACGACGACGCTCAGTTGCGAAGCCGGGCAAGCAGCCGTCAGTGCCGCCGTGCAACACGCGCGACAGCTGGGCGTGCGGATCAACGTCGCCGTGTGCGACGCTTCTGGCTTGCTCGTCGCCTTTCTGCGCATGCCGCTCTCCTTCCCCCAATCGATCGAACTGGCCATCGACAAGGCGCGCACTGCGGCAGGTTTCGGTTTTCCGACCTCGGCCTGGCTGTCGGTCTGCGGCGAGGACGAGGCGATGAAACTTGGCTTTTCCTCGCGTGCCGGACTCATTTTTTTTGGCGGCGGGGTGCCGATCCGCCTCGGTGATCGGGTCATTGGCGGCATTGGTGTCTCTGGTGCTTCCGCCTCACAGGACGAAGAGTGCGCCCATGCCGCGCTTGAGGCCTTGGGGATCGGGGCGACGGTTCGATGAACCGCGTGGCAGCATGCCGTGAGGAGAAAAAGGATGGAGACGATAGAACTTGCCTTGGGGGACGAGATGACTTCGAACCCTGCGCCGGAGCCTGAAAAAGAATCCCATGAAGTCCTGCTCGTTCAAACCGGTGAGGTGTACGCCTGCAGTGAAAACGAGACGCTGCTTGCCGGCATGTGTCGCCTCGGCCGCAGGGGAATCCCCGTAGGTTGCCTCGGCGGTGGCTGCGGTATTTGCAAAGTCAAAGTAGTTCGCGGTGAAGTGGTCAGTCTCGGGCCAATCAGCAGGGCTCATGTCAGCAAGGAGGAGGAGAGCGAGGG
Source organism: Tepidiphilus olei (assembly GCF_006980705.1). GTDB lineage: Bacteria > Pseudomonadota > Gammaproteobacteria > Burkholderiales > Rhodocyclaceae > Tepidiphilus > Tepidiphilus olei. The sequence goes on from NZ_SBHO01000001.1 coordinate 325,154, forward strand.
ATACACCTTGGCGTGCCGTGCCGCGCCGAAAGGAGCGGTCACGCTGGAGGTGGTCGGAAAGATGCAGAGATCATTTTTTCATGGTTTCACCACACAACAGGACGTTTTACGCACGAAAAAAGGAGGAGCATCATGGGAGTCTTGAGAATGGGCCATGCCAGCCTGCGGGTCATGGATATGGATGCTGCGCTGAGGCATTATGAGGACGTCTTGGGTTTGAAGACCGTCATGAAAGACAAAGACGGAAACGTTTATTTGAAGTGCTGGGACGAATGGGACAAATATTCTTTGATTCTGACCCCTTCTGATCGGGCGGGTTTGAACCATGTCGCCTACAAAGTTGAGAAAGAGGAGGATCTCGATATCCTGCAAAAACGCATCGAGGACTATGGCATCGCCACCGAGATGCTGCCCGAAGGCAGTCTTCCTTCGACCGGGCGCATGCTGAAATTTTCTCTGCCCAGCGGCCATGAAATGCGCCTCTACGCCACGAAAGAGTATGTCGGCACCGATGTGGGTACCGTCAATCCCGATCCGTGGCCAGACGGACTCAAAGGGGCGGGGGCGCACTGGCTCGATCATTGCCTTTTGATGTGTGAGCTCAATCCGGAGAAAGGCATCAACCGGGTGGCCGAAAATACCAAGTTCATGCAGGAAGTGCTCGATTTCTTCCTCGTCGAACAAGTGGTGGTCGGTCCGGGCGGCGCGATGCAGGCGGCCACTTGGCTCGCGCGCACCAGCACGCCGCACGACATCGCCTTCGTCGGCGGGCCGAGAAATGGGCTGCACCATATAGCCTTCTTCCTCGATTCCTGGGACGACATTTTGAAAGCGGCCGACGTGATGGGCAAACATGGCACCAAGATCGATGTGGGGCCCACGCGACACGGCATCACACGGGGGGCGACGATCTATTTCTTCGACCCGAGCGGAAACCGCAACGAGACTTTTGCTGGACTCGGTTATCTCGCCCAGCCAGATCGTCCGGTGACGACCTGGACGGAGGACAAGCTCTGGAATGGCATTTTTTATCATACGGGTGAACCAGTGCCGTCATTTACGGAAGTTTATACTTGAGGATACGGTAATTAACTCGGGCCCCGTCTTGGGGCCTAGCTTGTTGCTCTGCTGCGATCATTTATCCAAATTGAGTATTACTATGAAAGAAATCAGTAACTTTATTAAAGGTGAATTTGTCGCCACCGGCAAGACGTTCGAGAAACGCTCACCCGTCGACGGCCGGGTGATCGCCTTGGTTCATGAGGCGGGACAAGCCGAAGTCGACGCCGCGGTGCAGGCGGCCCGTGCCGCCCTGAAAGGTCCGTGGGGTAAGCTGACGGTGGCCGAGCGCGCCGAGCTGCTCTATGCTGTGGCCGATGGCATCAATCGGCGTTTCGACGAATTCCTTGCGGCCGAATGTGCCGACACCGGCAAACCGATGAGCCTCGCGCGCCATATCGACATTCCTCGCGGCGCGGCCAACTTCAAAATCTTTGCCGACGTCGTCAAGAACGTACCGACGGAATTCTTCGAAACGCCGACGCCCGATGGCCGAGGGGCGCTCAACTATGCGGTGCGGCGTCCCATCGGCGTGGTCGGCGTGATCTGTCCGTGGAATCTGCCGCTGCTGCTCATGACCTGGAAAGTCGGCCCTGCGCTGGCCTGTGGCAACACGGTGGTGGTCAAACCCTCCGAAGAGACGCCGCAGACGGCCACGCTCCTTGGGGAGGTGATGAACGAGGTCGGCATCCCCAAAGGGGTTTACAACGTCGTGCATGGCTTCGGCCCGCAATCGGCCGGTGAGTACGTCACCACCCACCCGGGAGTGAATGCCATCACCTTCACCGGCGAGACGCGCACGGGCGAAGTCATCATGAAGGCGGCTGCCCATGGAGCGCGCCCCGTCTCGCTCGAGATGGGGGGCAAGAATCCCGGCATCATTTTCGCCGACTGCGATTTCGACGCGGCAATCGAAGGGACGATGCGTTCGGTCTTCGCCAACTGTGGTCAAGTGTGTCTGGGTACCGAGCGCCTCTACGTCGAACGTCCCCTCTTCGAGCGCTTCGTCGAGGCGCTCAAGAAAGGTGCTGAGAACCTCAAGCTGGGACGCCCCGAGGATCCGGAGACTAACCTCGGCCCGCTCATTTCCCACGAGCATCGCCGCAAGGTGCTCTCCTACTACGAAAAAGCCAAGGCGTTGGGTGCCACCGTGGTCACCGGCGGCGGTATTCCCGACATGCCGCCGGATCTCGCCGGCGGCTCCTGGATCGAGCCCACCATCTGGACCGGGCTGGGCGACGATTCTCCCATCGCCCGGGAAGAGATCTTCGGCCCTTGCACTCTAATCCAACCGTTCGACGATGAGGACGAAGTGATCGCCCGGGCGAACGACACCGACTATGGACTGGCGTGTTCGATCTGGACCAAGGATCTCAGCCGGGCGCACCGCGTCGCCGGCCAGATCGAGGCCGGCCTCGTGTGGATCAATTCCTGGTTCCTGCGTGATTTGCGCACCCCCTTTGGCGGCATGAAACAATCCGGCATCGGCCGCGAGGGAGGCGTGCATTCGCTCGAGTTCTACACCGAGCTCAAGAATATCTGCGTCAAACTGTGAAGGCGAGGGCACGATGAGCGAAAACAACCCCGAAATCGGCCGCAGTATCGTCGCCGCCGGGATTCGTACCAACTACCATGACATGGGTAGCGGCTTTCCCGTCCTCCTCATCCATGGTTCCGGCCCCGGTGTGTCGGCTTGGGCCAACTGGCGGCTGGTGATGCCCAAGCTGGCGGAAAAGTGCCGGGTGATCGCCCCCGACATGGTGGGTTTTGGCTTCACCGAACGTCCGCAGGGCTACACCTATTCGATGGACAACTGGGTTCAGCACGCCTTGGGCCTGCTCGACGCGCTCGGTCTCGAAAAAGTCGACCTGGTGGGCAATTCCTTTGGCGGGGCGCTGTCGCTCGCGCTCACCATTCGTCATCCCCATCGCGTGCGTAGGCTCGTGCTGATGGGCAGTGCTGGGGTTCACTTCGAGATCACGCCCGGTCTGGATGCCGTGTGGGGCTATACGCCCAGTTTCGAGAACATGCGCAAGATCATGGATCTCTTCGCCTGGAATCGGAATCTGGTCAACGACGAACTGGCCGAACTGCGCTATCGCGCGAGCATTCGTCCCGGGTTTCAGGAGAGTTTCGCCGCCATGTTCCCCGCGCCGCGCCAGCGTTGGGTCGATGCGCTCGCCAGCCCCGAAGCGGCGATCCGCGCCATTCCGCACGAAACCTTGGTCATTCACGGTCGCGAAGATCGCATCATTCCGCTCGAGACTTCGCTCAAACTGTCGCAGTGGATTTCACGAGCGCAGCTGCACGTCTTTGGCCGCTGCGGGCATTGGACGCAGATCGAGCACGCCGACCGCTTCGCCCGCCTGGTGAGCGATTTCTTGGCCGAGGCGAGCATCGACGAACCTCATCCCCTGGAAGGAACGGCATGATGGAAGATTCCCTGTTGCAGCGACTGGGCGCGGAGCTCTACGAGGCGTGGAAAGACGCTCGCATGATCGAGCCGCTCAGTGATCGCCACCCGGAGCTCACGATCGAGGCGGCCTACCGCATCCAGCAGCATTTCATCGGGCAGCGGCTTGCCGCTGGCGAGCGCGTCGTCGGCAAGAAAATCGGCGTCACTTCCAAGGCCGTCATGAACATGTTGGGCGTGTATCAGCCAGATTTCGGCTATCTGCTCGACGGCATGGTCTACAACGAGGGCGAGGCGATTCCCGCCGACACTCTCATCCAGCCCAAGGCCGAGGGCGAGATCGCCTTTCTGCTCAAGCGCGATCTGCGCGGTCCCGGCGTGACTGCTGCCGACGTGCTCGCGGCCACCGAAGCGGTGATGGCCTGTTTCGAGATCGTCGACTCCCGCATCCGCGACTGGAAGATCAAGATTCAAGACACCGTGGCGGACAACGCCTCCTGCGGCGTCTTCGTGCTCGGCGATCGGTTGGTCGATCCCCGCCGCGTCGATTTGGCTACCTGCGGCATGGTGCTCGAGAAGAATGGCGAGATCGTCGCCACGGGGGCCGGAGCGGCTGCGCTCGGCGCGCCAGCCAACGCCGTGGCCTGGCTCGCCAATACGCTCGGCCGGCTGGGCGTGCCGCTCGAGGCTGGCGAGATCATTCTTTCCGGCTCACTCGCTGCCATGGTGCCGGTGCGCGCGGGCGACAGCCTCTGCGTGACGATCGGCGGCATTGGCCGCTGCTCGGTTCGTTTCACCTGACTCACAAAAAAGAGGGAACCCATGAAGAAGATCCGCTGCGCCGTGATCGGCTCCGGCAACATCGGCACCGATCTGCTCTACAAACTCAAACGCAGCAGCGTGCTCGAGCCGGTGTGGATGGTCGGCATCGACCCGGCCTCGGAAGGCCTTGCGCGCGCCCGCGAAATGGGGCTCAAGACCACTGCCGAAGGCGTGGATGGCTTGCTGCCCCATGTGGAAGAAGACGAGATCCGCATCGCGTTCGACGCGACCAGCGCCTACGTGCATCCGGAAAACAGCCGCAAGCTCAACGCGCTCGGCGTGCTGATGATCGACCTCACGCCGGCGGCGATCGGCCCCTACTGTGTTCCCCCGGTCAACCTCAAGGAACACGTCGGCAAGGGCGAGATGAACGTCAACATGGTCACCTGCGGGGGTCAGGCGACCATCCCCATGGTCTATGCCGTCTCCCGCGTGCAGCCGGTCGCCTATGGCGAGATCGTCGCCACCGTGGCGAGCAAATCCGCCGGGCCGGGCACGCGTAAGAACATCGACGAATTCACCCGTACCACCGCCGGGGCGGTGGAAAAAGTGGGCGGCGCCAAGAAAGGCAAGGCCATCATCATCCTCAACCCCGCCGAACCGCCGCTCATCATGCGCGACACGGTGCACTGCCTCACCGAGACCGAACCCGAGCGCGAGCTCATCACCGCCTCGATCCACGAAATGATCAAGGAAGTGCAGAAATACGTTCCCGGCTACCGGCTGGTCAATGGCCCCGTCTTCGACGGCAACCGCGTCTCCGTCTATCTCGAAGTCGAAGGGCTGGGCGATTACCTGCCCAAATACGCCGGCAACCTTGACATCATGACGGCGGCCGCGGCACGAACCGCCGAGATGTTCGCCGAAGAAATCCTGGCCGGCAAGCTGCGGCTCGAACCCAACCGCGCCGTGGCGCTCGCCTGATAGGAGGAGAGAAGAATGGATCTTCGCGGCAAAAAAATCACCGTTCATGACATGACCCTGCGCGACGGGATGCACCCCAAGCGCCATCAGATTACACTCGAGCAGATGGTGGCGATCGCCAAGGGGCTCGATGAGGCCGGCGTGCCCCTCATTGAGATCTCCCACGGCGACGGGCTCGGTGGTGCGTCGGTCAATTACGGTTTCCCGGCACACAGCGACGAAGAATACCTCGCCGCCGTCATCCCTCAGCTCAAACGTGCCAAGGTCTCCGCCCTGCTGCTGCCGGGCATCGGCACCGTCGATCACTTGAAGATGGCCCATGAACTCGGGGTAAATACCATCCGCGTGGCAACGCACTGCACCGAGGCCGACGTCTCTGAGCAGCACATCGGCATGGCACGCAAACTCGGCATGGACACCGTGGGCTTTCTCATGATGGCCCACATGAACACGCCCGAAGGTCTGGTGCAGCAAGCCAAGCTCATGGAGAGCTACGGGGCCAACTGCATCTACGTCACCGACTCGGCCGGGCATCTGCTGCCCGACGGCGTCAAGGCGCGAGTGGGTGCGGTGCGCGAGGCGCTCAAGCCCGAGACCGAAGTGGGGTTCCACGCGCACAATAACCTGGGCATGGCGATAGCCAATTCGCTCGCCGCGATCGAAGTGGGGGCTGTGCGCATCGATGGTTCGGCCGCGGGGCTGGGGGCGGGCGCAGGCAACACGCCCACCGAAGTGCTGGTGGCCGTGTGCGATCTCATGGGCATCGAGACGGGCATCGACGTTTTCAAGATCCAGGACGTGGCCGAAGACCTGGTCGTGCCGATCATGGACTTCCCCATCCGCATCGATCGCGACGCGCTCACCCTGGGCTACGCCGGCGTCTACGGCTCTTTCCTGCTCTTTGCCAAACGTGCCGAGCAGAAATACGGCATCCCGGCGCGCGAGCTCCTGGTCGAACTGGGGCGTCGCGGCATGGTGGGGGGGCAGGAAGACATGATCGAAGATACGGCGCTCAGCATGGCCAAAGCGCGGGAGATGGCGGTATGAAACTCACCCGGGAAGTGATCGAACACTTGGCTGAACACCTCGAGCGCTGCGAGCTCGAGGCGCGCGACACGACCAAGATCACCGACGAGCATCCCGACATGGACTGGGAGGACGCTTATGCCATCCAGGAGGCGATCAAGCAGCGCAAGCTCGCCCGGGGTGCGCGGGTGGTCGGTTTCAAGGCAGGGCTCACCTCCCACGCCAAAATGCGGCAGATGGGCGTCTCCACCCCCTGTTTCGGGTTCCTCGTCGATGACTATGCCGTTCCCGAAGGGGGGGAAATCGACACGAGCGCGCTCATCCACCCCAAGGTGGAACCGGAGATCGCGTTCGTGACCAAGGCGCCGCTCAAGGGACCGGGCTGCCACATCGGCACGGTGCTCACCGCCACCGACTTCGTCATTCCCGCCATCGAGGTGATCGACAGCCGCTACCGTGATTTCAAGTTCGATTTGAAGAGCGTGATCGCCGACAACTGCTCAAGCAGCCGTTTCGTCGTGGGCGGACGCATCGCGCCACCCCAGGAGCTCGATTTGCGCACGATCGGGGTGGTGCTGGAGAAAAACGGCGAACCCGTGGCCTTCGGTGCCGGCGCTGCCGTGCTGGGACATCCGGCGAGCGCCATTGCCATGCTCGCCAACGAACTGGGCCGGCGTGGTGAGGAGATCCCGGCCGGCAGCCTCATCCTCTCGGGCGGAATCACGGAAGCCGTGAGCGTGCAAAAAGGAGACGCGATCACGCTGCGCGTCCAGCACCTGGGATCAGTCGGGGTTCGTTTTCGTTGAAAAGGGAGAAAAATCGTGCCGTTCGTACAGATCTACATCCTTGAAGGTCGTACCGAAGAGCAGAAAAAGGCGGCAATCGCCAAAGTGACCGAGGCGCTAGTCGAATCGCTCGGTTCACCCAAGGAGAACGTCCGCGTGATGATCCAGGAAGTGCCGAAGTCGCAATGGGGTATCGGCGGCATGACGGCCAAAGACCTGGGACGTTGAGTCCGAACAAACGATAAAAAGGAGGAGGTGATGAACAAGAAGAAAATCGTGGCAGCGCTGCTGTGCGCTGGTCTGACGGTCCCAGTCCTTGCCAAGGAAGGAGGAGACCAATACCCCAACGGGGCCGAAAACTGGCTCGCCGGGGCGATCCCCCCGCCGGGTGACTACTTCATCAACTATTTTGGGTATTACAGCGGCGACCTCGTCGATGGTGATGGGCGCAAGGTGAAGGGGGGGAACGACGTCTCTGCGTGGTTTGATGCTTTGCGTTACGTGCACGTGAGTGAGCGGAAATTCCTGGGCGGTAACTGGGGCTGGCACGTCATTATGCCGTTCGTCTACCAGGATCTGTCCTTGGGAGGTCGATCCAGCGATAAATTCGCTTTGGGCGATATGACGTTCAACCCATTTTTTCTCGCGTGGCACAAGGACAATTGGCACTGGGTGGCCGGGGTGGACATCAACGTGCCCACCGGCAAGTACAAATCGGGCGATCCGACGAAGAGCATCGGCGCGAACTACTGGAGCTTCGAACCGCTCTTTGCATTCACCTATCTCGGTGATACCGGCTGGGAAGTATCCGCCAAGTTCATGTACAACATCAAGACGGAGAATCAAGATTTTCGCCCCGCGCGAGGTGCTCCGAAAATGGATTATCAGTCCGGTGACGAATTCCACATGGATTATCTCGTGGGCAAGCGCTTTGGTCAGTGGGGGGTAGGGTTGGCGGGCTACTACCTCAAGCAGACGACGGACGATGAAATCGATGGTAAGAAGATCTCTTCTGAAATGGGACCATGGTCCGATGGCCGACGGGGGCAGGTATTCGCCATCGGCCCCAGCGTGACTTACGCCACGGCCAAGGGGACGCACATGGTGGCCCAGTGGCAGCACGAGAGCCACGTCGAAAACCGTTTCGAAGGGGACAAGTTCTACTTCAAACTCATCATGCCGCTACAGTAATCAAGATTTATCCCTCCCGCGCCCGCGCTCCGGCCACGATTCGTGGCAGGAGCTCGGCCGCGTCGCCGCGCAGGCGGTAATCGACGAGATGCGAGACGGCGGTTCGTTCCGGGTTGATTTCCACCGTAGGTATGCCGGCGCTGGCGGCGAGCGCCACCGGTTCGGCGATATAGGGAAAGAGGCTGGTGGTGCCGATAGTGAAGACGAGGTCGAAACCGCGCGCAAGTTCTTCGTCGAGCCGGGCAAGGGCTGCAGGCGGCAAGGCTTCGCCGAAGAGCACTGCGCTGGGGCGCATCACTGCGCCGCATTCAGGGCAGCGCGGCGGAATGGGCAGATTTTGCCAATCGTCGTTCGCACGCCGGTACGTGCAAACGGTACAGAGCAGCTCACGGAGGTTGCCGTGGATCTCGATTACATGGCGACTACCGGCTTCGAGGTGTAGTCCATCGACGTTTTGCGTGAGCACCACCGCGTGCGGTACTTCAGCGATGGCGCGGTGCGCGGCATTCACTTGAGCCTTGCCCGCGAGGCGATGTGCCATACGCACGATCTCGCGCCACGTGAGCTCTGGTCGGGTGCGCAGCATGTAACCGGAGAGCACTTCCTCGAAAGGGATGCCCTCCTCATTGACGCCATTTTCATATAGGCCGCCAACGCCGCGGTAAGTCGGCAAACCCGAGGCCGCCGAAATGCCGGCCCCGGTGATGAAGAGCGGCCGGCGTGAGGCGGCGAGCAGCCCGGCGATTTCGACGATATATTCGTTGTCGTCGCGATCCATAGGCGTTCTTGCTCCCGTTCCCGTCATAGCAACGGATGGCGGCGATGCCAATCCGTGATCTCCTGATAGGAATGGCCCAGACCGAGCAAAAGCCCTTCTTCCAGGTGCCGTCCAACGAGCTGGAAGCCGATGGGTAATCCTGTGCCGGTGACTCCCCCGGGTAACGTCAAGGTCGGGCTGCCGGACATATCGAAAGGAGCGGTATAGCGTAGCGCATTTTCTATTCCGTCTGGTTCGCTGAAGAGGGCTTCGACTTGCGCGTTGGTGGGATTGCCAAAGGGATGGATCGGAACGAGCAGGACATCGACTTCGCGCAGCAGCTTGCGCAGTTGCCCAGTGAAGACGAGTCGATCATGATAGATGCGGGCAAATTCTTGTCCCGGCACGGCCGCACCGAGCTCGATGAGCTGGCGCAGCACCGGTCCGTAATCTGATTGACGTTGGGGATAATAAGGGGCATGAGCCAGGGCGGTTTCCACGGCGCAAAAAGCCGTCCAGCCACGGATGACGGCTTCGGTACGATCTGGCATCTGCACTTCGACGATGCGCGCCCCAAGCGCGGCGAAAGCCTGCAGGGCTTCGTCGAGGACGCGTCGGGTGTCGTTATCGCAGGGTTCGTAGGCGTAGCGAGGATCGAAGCCGATGCGCACTTCGGCGGGCTCCACCTTCATCCCCGGCTCGGGAACGGGATATTCGAGCGTGGTCGGATCGCGCGGATCGGCTCCAGCCATGGCGGCGAACATGAAGGCGGCGTCGTCGGCGCTGCGCGTCATTGGGCCGACGTGATCGAGGCTGTCCGCCAGCGGCAGTACCCCGTAGCGGCTGACGCGCCCCCAGGTGGGTTTGAGCCCCGTGATCCCATTGGCTCCCGAAGGAAAACGAATGGAGCCGCCGGTATCGGTACCGATGGCGCCAGCACACAGACCTGCAGCCACGGCAACGCCCGAGCCGCTCGAGGACACGCCCGTCCAGTGGGCCGGATCCCAAGGATTGACGGGGGTTGGGAATTCGGGGTGATGGGCCGTGAAAGCGCCTTCGGTCATGTGCAGCTTGCCGAGCATGACCGCACCTGCGCTCAAGAGACGCTCGACGACGGTAGCCGTCGTGTGGGGGATGTGATCAAGGAAAGCCTTGCTGCCCCAAGTGGTACGAATGCCGGCCGTCTCGCAGAGATCCTTGATGCCGATGGGTATGCCCTGCATCGGACCGCGATCGATGCCGCGGTGGAATTCCTCTTCGGCGCGCTTGGCTTGAGCCAGTGCAGTCTCGGCGGTTACCGTCAGGAAGCTGTGTAGGCGGGCATCGAGGATTTCGATGCGTTCGAGCAGCGCCCGCGTGACTTCCACCGGTGAGAGGGATTTGCGACGATAGGCCGCACCGAGTTCGCTCATGCTGACGTAAGGAAGGAGGTCGGTCATGGGATTGCTCCGCGACTAGAGGAGGCGCTCAAGCTCAGCTTAGCGCAAGTCCATTCGCTCTGCAAATCCCTGCTGTTTCCCCCTACGATTGAAGGGGCGAGGCGCGCTCAAGAGCGAATCTGAGCACGGTGGCGCAAGGCATCGTCGAGCGTGGCGGAGACGACTCCGAGTAGGATGAGAGCGAAACCGAACACTTCACTCGGGGTAGGGACTTCCCCGAGCATGGCCAGGGAGAGAAGCGAACCGATGAGGGGCACCCCGAGCGAAGCCAGGCTGGTGGTGATGGCTGGCAGCGAGCGCGTCACATTGATCATCGCCCAGAAGCAGAAAGCCGTGGTCACGGGGCCGTTGTAGAGCAGTACCAAGACAAGGGGTCCGCCCCAGCGGATCTGGCCGAAATCCTCAAAGACATAAGCGAGCGGCCAGAGCGCGAGGGCGGCAATGCCCATTTGCCAGGGAGCCAGGGCGAGGGGCGAGCTGCGCCACCGGTAGCCGCGCACTTTGACGATCATGAGCGCCCACAATAGGGCCGCCAGTAGCAGCGCACCATTGCCGAAGACGACGTGGATGTCTCCCCAATCGAAATGGAATGGGTTGAACAGGACGAGCACGCCGGTCAAGCCAACGGTCACGCCGAGCAGGCGCAGGCGGGTCAAGGGTTCGCGGAGACGCCAGACCGCCAGAGGCAATACCCACAGCGGGGTGGTGTACGCGAGGATAGAGGAGCGTCCTGCCGGGACGTATTGCAGTCCGATCTGCACCAGGCCAGTGAAGGCAGCCATCTGCAGTAACCCAACGGCCAGCACCAATGGCCAGTCTTCACGCAAAGGAACACGCCACTGACCACACGCCGCCGCAGCCACAGAGATGATCATGGTGCCCAGGGTCATGCGCAAGGCGCCGAACGTGAGCGGGGGAACATAGTGGAGCCCATATTTCATCACGGGCCAGCTGATCCCCCAGAGCACGACGATGAGCACGAGCAGTCCCCAAGCGTGACGCGAAGACAGTGGGGCGGATTCGACGATGCGCTCCTCAGTATCCATGCTCATGCGGCATTCCCCAGGGCGACAGAGAGCAGAATTGTCCCATGAAGAGTGGCCGCGGTCAGCGGAAAAGTACTGCCCGGACACAGTCAGTGGTTCTGATTCGCGTGGTCGCCTAGGTTCCACACATCGTGCTACGACGCCTTTGCTCGTCCCACCAGAACTCTACAGGGCAGCAACGGAACCATCACTGCGTGGATCCCAAGCGCCTTCGATCAAACCGTTCGGATGCCGCTGTCAACACCGATTGAAAACTGATACAGTTTTGCTCCAATCAACGAAGTAAAACTGATACACCCCCTTGACGCAAGCGATGCTAGTCGGGCGTCACTGCGGCATTTCTGGCGGCGAGCATCCCCGCTTGGCGTTGATGCCTGAGGCGGTAGCTCTCCCCGGCGATGGGCACGATGTGCGCATGGTGCAGGAGCCGATCGAGCAAGGCCGCCGTCAGGGTGCTGTCCTGGGCGAAGGTGGCGTCCCACTGCCCGAAGGGAAGATTGCTCGTGACGATCACGCTGCCCTTCTCGTAGCGCTGGGCGATGACCTGAAAGAAGAGATTGGCTTGTTCCCGATTCATGGGCAGATAGTCGATCTCGTCGATGATGAGCAAGATAGGCAGCGATGGTACGGTGCATGACCGTTTTGAGCCGATTCTGGGCATGTGCGGCCGACAGGGTGAGCAGCAACTCGGCCGCGGTCGTGAAACGCGTCTTGACACCGGCCTGTGCCGCCCGATAGCCCAAGGCGATGGCCAGATGCGTTTTGCCCACGCCCGAGGGGCCCAGGAGCACGACGTTCTCTCCCCGTTCGAGAAAGCCCAGGCCCGCGAGCTCGTCGATGTGCTGGCGTTTGACGCCGCTGGCAAAGGCGTAGTCGAACTGCTCGAGGGTCTTGATCGCCGGAAATCCCGCCAAGCGGGTGAGCATGTTCGCTCTTGAGCACCGTCTCGAGGAAATCGCTATAGGAGTGCTCCCCGCGGGCCGATTCCTGGGCAGCGGCCGCGTATCCCTGGGCGATGAAGGGGAGCTGCAACCAGGCCATGCACATGGGCAAAGCCTTCGCCCTCGGTGATGCCGAGGCGTTCGAAGATGCCAAGAATCATCAGCGAGGCCAAGCCCTGAGTGGGCGGCGGCAGATTATAGATCGTGCTGTTGGCCAGGCGCACGGCAAGTGGCCCGATGATCTGCGCGACATAGGCGGCAAGATCGCTGCTCCGCAACACAGCATAAGCCATTTCCAAAGGATTGGTTTCGACACGCATCGCCATGATGGGCATACTCCTTTCTCGAAGTCATGGCGTCAGACCGAGCGTGGCGCACTTCCTGCCAGAGGCGCTAAACGGAATTTACAGAAAGGATGGTACACAACCAGAGAAAAATGATACTGCCGGAAGATTCACAATCCGGTAATCGGTTGTTCGTAGGATGATGCTTCTCGCAGGCGAAGAGCATCATGGCAGAAATTTTCCTCTCACAGGAGGTCGTCTTGACGAAGACGGCCGAAGGGCTCGAGGAAATCGAGCGACGTAGCCGCGGTGTTCCGGCGCGGCTACGTCGCATCCTGATTTTGTGCGATGGACGACGTCCCTTGGGCGATATCGCCTCGATACTGGGGCCCAATGCATATTCCTCGGCGCTCGAACTCATCGATCAAGGGCTTTTGGCGGTCTCGGTTGCCTCGGCGCGTTATCCGCCACCTGCTTCGCGGGACGCTGTGACCAGTGAGGCTGGCGACGAACCTGCCGATGTACGAGGAGGCAACGAGCACCATGGCAATGCGACTCCGTCGCGCAATCGGCGACGTTCCGTCGCCATGGCACGAATGTATATGTTCGATATGGTGCATCGGCTACTCGGGGATCAGGAAGAAGTGGCTAGAGCCTATCTGCGAGAGGCTCGCTCTCCGGAATCGTTGTTGGACGCATTTCATGAATGTCTCTTCCTGATCGAAGAGATCAGCGGCAAAGAAATGGCGGCCAAAGTGGCCACCCGATTGTTGGAGATGGTGCCGGAGGAAATGATACGGCCTTTGTCTTGCCGTACCGATCTAGAACGGCAAAGATAAACCCATGGTCTTTCGCGGGTTGGTCGATCACTTTCCCGTGATCTTCCCGCCCGGTGGCGTTCTCTGGGGTTCAGGCCGTCGCCTATAATCCCCGTCTCGCCTTCTTCACTCACCCCATGACCGCGCCCACCTGGCTTGCCCCGCTCCTGATCCGCAAGATGCTGGTCTGCATCTGTACCGGTTTTGCCCCCGGGGCTGCCGCTCTACCTGCTCGTCAATCTGCTGTCTTCCTGGTTGCGCAGCGAAGACGTCGATCTGAAGATCATAGGCTTCTTCGCCCTGATCCAGTTTCCCTGCACCTGGAGATTCCTCTGCTCGCCCCTGTTGGACCGGTTTGCGCCCCCGTTCCGCCGGCAGCGCGACCGGATGCTGATCACCCAGATCGACCTTTTATCGTGCATCGGCAGCCCGAGCGGGTTCGATCCGCGGCCGAGGCGGAACTGGGTCTGGGTTGAGTGGAGGTCTTTTTTCTGCTGCGTGGCGCTGGCCGTGTAGGGGATGCTCTTACTTCGACGGGTCGCGCCTTGACGTCGTCGTTTGCCCGTTTCCGCATGATGAGGCAGCAGTTGATTTCCCAAACCCAGGTTGCCGATGCGGGGTACAATGAAAAACAAAATCTCTATTCATTACTCTAAGTGCATTCTCGATTTCATTGGCGTGAACTTGCCGGAAGGTGCGCATGAACCGGAGAATAGATCAAGGATAGATCATGGAACTGAACGCCGATTTTTCCAAGCGCGTAGCCGTTCATGCCGCCGATCTTCCCTGGGTGCCGTCACCGACGCCGGGGGTCGATCGGCGCATGTTGGATCGTATCGGGGACGAGGTGGCGCGTGCTACGTCCATCGTTCGTTACGCCCCCAACAGCACTTTCCCGACGCACACTCATGGTGGCGGTGAGGAATTCTTGGTGCTGGAGGGCGTGTTTGAGGACGAAAGTGGGGCGTACCCGGTCGGGAGTTACGTGCGCAATCCCCCGCAAAGTCGCCACACGCCCGGTTCTCGGTCCGGCTGTATGATTTTCGTGAAGCTCTGGCAGTTCGACCCTGGCGACCAGGAATTCGTGAGGCTCGACACGAAGATCCTCCCTTACCAGCCTATCGTGGGAACTCCAGGCGTTTCGTCCAAGACACTTTTCATGCGAGGCAACGAAACCGTGCGGATGCAGCGATGGGCGCCTCATGCCCATGTGCGTTGGGTCGATATCGCCGGCGGCGCCGAATTGCTGGTTCTCGACGGCGACTTCGAGGAAAGCGGCGAACGCTTCCGCCGGCTGTCATGGCTGCGGCTGCCGAGTGGCGCCACCCTGGACGCCGTCGCTGGAGCGCAAGGGACCGAGATCTGGGTGAAAACGGGGCATCTCCCAGCTTCCAGATGACGCCCCGGGTGCAGAGGCAGGGAATCTGTTGCCCCTACAGACGCTGCGCTCAGACGTTGAACAGGAAGTGGATCACGTCGCCGTCCTGCACCACGTACTCCTTGCCCTCGGCGCGCATCTTACCGGCCTCTTTGGCACCGTGTTCGCCGCCGTAATGAATGAAGTCCTCGTAGGCGATGGTTTGGGCGCGGATGAAGCCGCGCTCGAAGTCGGTGTGGATGACGCCGGCGGCTTGCGGCGCGGTGGCGCCGACGGGAATGGTCCAGGCGCGTACTTCCTTGACGCCGGCGGTGAAGTAGGTCTGCAAACCGAGGAGCCGGTAGGCGGCGCGAATGAGCCGGTTCAGGCCAGGTTCCTCCAGCCCCATCTCGGCAAGGAAGGCTTGTTTGTCCTCGTCGTCGAGCTCGGCGATCTCGGATTCGATCGCGGCGCAGATGGGAACGACTTCGGCCCCCTCGGCGGCGGCGTGCTCACGCACGGCTTCGAGCAGGGGGTTGTCGGCGAAACCGCTCTCGCTCACGTTCGCGGCATAGAGCACGGGCTTGGCGGTGAGCAGAAAGAGGGGTTTGAGGAGCGCCCGCTCTTCCTTGGTGAGCGCGAGCGCCCGCACCGGTTTGCCGGCGTCGAGCTGGGCGTAGGCGCGTTCGAGTACGGCCACCAGCGCCTTGGCGTCCTTGTCCCCGGCCTGTGCCGGCTTGCGCCAGCGGGTGAGCGCCTTTTCCACCGTGGCGAGATCGGCGAGCGCGAGCTCGGTGTCGATCACCTCGATGTCGCGCAAGGGATCGACGCCGCCGGCGACGTGCACCACGTTGGGATCCTCGAAACAACGCACGACGTGCACGATGGCGTCGGTCTCGCGGATGTTGGCGAGGAACTGATTGCCCAGCCCCTCGCCCTTGCTCGCGCCGGCCACCAGTCCGGCGATGTCGACGAATTCGACGATGGCCGGGACGATGCGCTGGGGCTGTACGATGCGGGCGAGTTCGGCTAGGCGCGGGTCGGGGACTTCGACCACGCCCACGTTGGGTTCGATGGTGCAGAAGGGGTAGTTGGCCGCTTCGATCCCCGCTTTGGTAAGCGCGTTGAAGAGGGTGGATTTGCCGACGTTGGGTAGTCCGACGATGCCACAGCGCAGACTCATGACTTCACTTCCTTGTCCGTTGGGCCGCTCTTGGGCGGTTTGGGTTTGGCGTTGATGCGCCCCATGGCGCGTTCCCACTGCCCGGCGGCGATGTCGTGCCAGGCGGCGAGCGCGCGCTCGATGGCCTCCTCGATCGCCTCGCGCTCTTCGGCGCGGGGGGGCTTGAGTACGTAGTGGATCACTGCGTCGCGCTGCCCCGGGTGGCCGATCCCTAGGCGCAAACGCCAGAAATGGTCAGTGCCGAGCGCTGCTTGGATGTCTTTGAGGCCGTTGTGGCCGGCGTGGCTGCCGCCGAACTTGAGGCGCACCTGCCCGGGGGGGAGGTCCAGTTCATCGTGGACCACGAGGATCGCTTCGGGTTCGATGCGAAAGAAGCGCGCGAGTGTTCCCACCGCCAGCCCGCTGCGGTTCATATAGGTGGTGGGCAGCAACAGCCGCAGCTCACCCGCGCGGCCGACGAGGCCGTGAAATCGACTCTCGGGGGCGAGCGTGATGCCGAGCCGCTCGGCGAGCCGCTCACAAAACCAAAACCCGGCATTGTGCCGGGTCTGGGCGTATTCGGCCCCGGGGTTGCCGAGGCCGACCACGAGGCGCGGTGAGGCGGTAGGGAGTCGCGTCATCGCCGGGTTGTCTGCCTCATTCAGCTTTCGGTGGTTTCGCCGCCCTCAGGCCCACTTTCGCCGCGCACCTTGAGCGCCGTGGCCACGACCGGATCGCCTTCGCCGTGGTGTACGGCTTCAACGCCGGGGGGGAGTTCGAGCTGCGACAGGTGCAAGGATTGTTCGGGCTGCATATTGGAGAGGTCGACGGTGATGTATTCGGGCAGATCCTTGGGCAGGCAGCGTACCTCGATTTCGGTGAGTACGTGGCTGATGATGCAGCCGCCGAGCTTGACGGCGGGGCTGTTCTCACCGCCGACGAAGTGCAGCGGCACGTTGAGGTGAATCTTCTCGCCGGCCGAGACGCGCTGGAAATCGACGTGCAGCACGAGCGGTTTGTAGGCGTGCCATTGAGTATCGCGCAGCAGGACGCTCTCGCGCTCGCCGTCGATCTCGAGCGTCAGGATCGAGGCGTGGAAGGCCTCGTTGTTGAGCTGGTGGTAGAGCTCGTTGTGATCGAGGGTGATCGGTTGGGGGGGCTTGTCGCCACCATAGACGATTCCGGGCACGCGGCCGGCACGACGCAGGCGGCGGCTCGCACGCGATCCCTGCTCGGTTCTCCGGCTGGCTTTCACGGTGATTTGCATGAGGAGTTCTCCTTACGGTTGCTGGGTGCCGCCCGCGACCAGGCGGCGTAAACTCCCGACGCTCGCGCGTCGGGGAAAATTAGAGCGCTCATTCGCTGAACAGGGAACTGACGGATTCCTCGTTGCTGATGCGCAGCAAAGTGTCGGCAAGCAGGGCGCCGACGGAAATTTGGCGAATCCTGGGACAGGCGCGGGCATCGTCACGCAGCGGGATGGTATCGGTGACCACGAGTTCGTCGAGTTCGGAATCTTGGATACGGGCGACCGCCGTGCCGGAGAGCACGGGATGGGTACAGTAGGCGAGCACGCGCGTGGCACCGTTTTCCTTGAGCGCTTGGGCAGCCTTGCAGAGGGTGCCGGCGGTGTCGACGATGTCGTCCATGATGACGCAGGTGCGCCCCTTGACTTCGCCGATGATGTTCATGACCTCGGAGACGTTGGCCTTGGGGCGGCGCTTGTCGATGATCGCGAGGTCGCAGTCGAGGCGCTTGGCAAACGCGCGGGCGCGCACCACGCCGCCGACGTCGGGCGATACGACCATGAGGTTCTCGTAACGCTGTTTTTCGAGGTCGTCGAGCAGTACCGGCGTGGCGTAGATGTTGTCCACCGGGATGTCGAAGAATCCTTGGATTTGGTCGGCGTGGAGATCCATGGTGAGCACGCGCTGCACGCCCACGGCCTGGAGCATGTTGGCCACGACCTTGGCGGTGATGGGCACCCGGGCGGAGCGGGGGCGGCGGTCTTGTCGCGCATAGCCGAAGTAGGGCAGGGCCGCGGTAATGCGCCAGGCCGAGGCGCGCTTGAGCGCATCGACCAGCACGATGAGCTCCATCAGGTTGTCGTTGGTCGGGGCGCAGGTGGGCTGCAGGATGAAGACGTCCTGACCGCGGACGTTTTCCAGGATCTCGACGTTGATTTCTCCGTCGGAGAAACGGCCGACCGTGGCCGCTCCCAGCGGGATTCCCAGGCGCCGCACGACGTCTTGTGCGAGCTTGGGGTTGGCGTTGCCGGTGAAAACCATCATGCTGCCGCGAGGCATGCGTATTCTCCGCACCCGAGTCCGTCTTCACGGGACCAGACCCGTGAAAGTCGAAACGGGCAGGCGATG
Organism: Tepidiphilus olei; assembly: GCF_006980705.1. GTDB lineage: Bacteria > Pseudomonadota > Gammaproteobacteria > Burkholderiales > Rhodocyclaceae > Tepidiphilus > Tepidiphilus olei. The sequence continues at coordinate 343,553 of NZ_SBHO01000001.1, forward strand.
CTTGCCTGCCCGTCGTGTTGGCTGGGGAGGAAGGATTCGAACCCTCGAATGCCGGAATCAAAATCCGGTGCCTTGACCAGCTTGGCGACTCCCCAAGTAACCGGTTCGCAGCGGCGCTCAGATCCAATCATGGAGTGGATGGCGATGCAGGGTTCGCACGACCTTCGGCTGCCAGCCCGAAGGCACTTCGGCGGCGATGCGCTCGGCCTCGGAGGGCTCCGCGAATTCGGCGAACACGCAACTGCCCGACCCACTCATCCTGGCCGCTCCGGCATGCCGGGCGAGCCATTCCAGCGCCGCATCGACTTCCGGAAACAGCTCTCTTACTACTGGTTCGAGATCGTTTCGCGGAGGCGTCGTTGCGAGAGACGCTATTGTGCCAATGGGGGTATTTCTTGTCAAGCGGGGCGAGGCGAAAACCCGTGATGTAGGGACGTTGACGCCTGGCCACAGGATCAGGAACCAACGTTCGGGGCCAGGGTACGGGGTGAGGCGCTCGCCGATACCTTCGACGAAGGCGTCTTCGCCGAAGAGGAAGAAAGGAACGTCGGCGCCGAGCTGCAGGCCGAGTTCCATGAGCTGGGCCCGGGAAAGTCCCCCCTGCCACAAACGGTTGAGGGCAATCAGGGTGGTGGCGGCATCCGAACTGCCGCCGCCCAGGCCTGCGCCCGTGGGCAGGACTTTGTGCAGGGTGATGTCGACTCCGTAAGGGGTGCCGAGACGCGACTGGAGCAGATGGGCGGCCCGCAGGGTGAGATCGGCCGATTCCGGTACGCCGGGGAGCTCATGCGTGCGGCGGATGCGTCCGTCGTCGCGGCGCACGAAGTCGAGGGTGTCGCTCCAATCGATGAGGCGAAAGTGCGATTGCAGCAGGTGGTAGCCGTCTTTACGCCGACCGACGACGTGCAGGAAGGTGTTGAGCTTGGCCGGGGCCGGACAGCCGCTGAGCCGCGCGCTCATGATTCGGGGTTCCAGGTGTCGAGGAGCAGGACCAACCGTGCGGCGCCGCGCTCGATCGTCAGGCGCCGGGGACGGGCGTCTTGCCAGGAGTCGAACGTGACGATCCAACCAGAATGCCAGACGCGCTGGAGTCTGCCCGTCGGGTCGCGTTCGATCCGGTCGGGCGTAGGCCCGGGATGGCCTTGGATCCAGGCGGTGAGGGCGGACAGTGGGGGCGGGGCGAATCCGAGGAGCGGTTCGAGGAGCGCAGCGGCGTCGGTTTCCTGGCGTTCGCCATCGGGTGTGCGCAGGGTGGCTACGCTGGTTTCGAGTGTCAGGATCGCCAAAGTTTGTCCGGTGGGGGAGAGCAGAGTGAGCGTGCTGCGTTTGGGGGCGTGGTCCCAGGAAAAGGAGGTCGCAAAACGCTGTTGGTCATCTTCGGCGAGCAAGCGGCCGCCGAGGCGGAACGTTTCGCGATATGGAACTTGCGTCGGTGTGGTCGCAGAAGGGGTGTCGACCGGGGAAGTGGCGCAGCCGCCGACGAGCAGGAGCAGCAAGGGGAGTAGGTAGGCGATGAACCAAGCACGATGGCTGCATGGCGGCGTTCTCCGATGCTCGAACGTTTGCCCATCGAGGTGATGTGGCTCACAGCCTGCGCTTCGGCTGTCTACCCTTGCAGCCGATCTCGAGGGGCTTTTGCGGCAGCGGCAAGATAGATCGTTGCAGTACAGGGGACGCCTGGCGAGGATTTTGCTGCCGACGAATTTTTCACGAGGGATCATCGGTTCCGTTGCTCGAGCCAGCGCCGCACGCGTTGTAGCGGCTCGGCATCGGGTGAGCGTGCAGTCGCTTGTTTGAGCAGGGCTTGGGCTTCTTCGTGTCGCCCGAGGACGGTGAGGACTTCGACCAAATGGGCGGCGATCTCGGGGTCGTACTGGCGTCGGTAGGCGTTTTGCAGCAGGGAAAGCGCTTCTTCGAGCCGCCCCTGGCGATAGCGTAGCCAGCCGACGCTGTCGAGGATGAACGGATCGTTGGGAGCGAGCTCGAGCGCCCGGGTGAGCAGGCGTTCGGCTTCGTCGAGGTCGCGGTTGGCATCGGCGAGTAGATAGCCCAGGGCATTGAGGCCATGGGCATGGTCGGGATATAGCGCGATGAGTTTGCGCAAGTATCCTTCGGCGGATTCGTGTCTTCCGAGCCGTTCCAGAATCATGGCATATTCATAGAGCAGATCGGGTTCGTCGCCGAGCTCGGCGATTGCTTCGTCGACCCAGCGACGGGCGTCTTCCAAACGGCCGGCATCTTGTAGCAAGCGACTCTTGAGCAGAACCTCCGTTGTCGGGTCGAGTACGATCCTCGTCTGGTCGAGCGTTTCGAAGGCGGCGTCGATCTTGCCTTGTTTGGCGAGCGCGTGCGCGAGCAGGCGCTTGCTTTGGTCTTCGAGGGCGGGGTGGGTGATTTGGCGCAATACGGATTCAGCGCGACGTGGCTGCTTGGCGGTAAGGTAGAGTTGCGCGAGTTGGAGGCGCAGAAAATCGACGTTGTCTCCGCCTTTGGAAATGACGTGCTCGAGGGCGGAGATGGCGCGGTCGAGGTGGCCGGTGCGTTCGGCCATCAATGCCACGGCCTGGAGCAATTGCGCATCGTCAGGGGCATTCGCCAGCAGTATTTCGAGGTGTCGTAAGGATTCTTCTTCCCGGCCGGGGGTCACGGCGAGGTGCTTGGCCAGGGTAAAACGTACGACTCGGGCGTAAGGGTACTCTCGGAGGTAGGTTTCGAGGCGGGCGATTGCCGTATCGGTCTCGCCGAGTTCGCCAAGGATTTCGGCCCATAGCGCCAGCGCGAGATCCCAGTCGGGACGTAGGGAGAGCGCATGTTCGGCTGCAATGCGTGCCGTGAGGAGGTCGTTGGCACGGCGTGCGGCTTCGGCACGGGCGAGTTGCGCTTCGGGGTATTCGAGGTAGGGCGTGGTGGCCAGCTCGATGATACGGCGAGCCATTTCGGGGTCGCCGAGCTCTTCGAGGGCGGCGTTGAGCCCTAGCAGGTTGTTCGGGAGTTGTTCTGGGTGTCGCCTCAGGATTTCATCCAGTTGGGCCAGGACGGCTTTTTCGCGTTGGGCGTCGAGCTCGGCCCGCATGCGTTCGAATCGTTCGATGGTCTCGGCGTTCGGTTCCACTTGGCGCCATAGGGTGAGGGCGCGGTTGAGCATTTCGTTTTGGCGGGTGATGGCGGCGATCTCGGCAGCCCGGCGAGCGAGTTCCGGAGCGCGTGCGTGTTGTGCGGCAAGCAGAAAGGCTTGCGCTGCGCTGCCGAAGTCTTGTTGCCTCAGTGCGATCTCGCCGATGAGCGTCCAATAGAGGGTTTCGCCGTCCAATCCTTCGGCGGATGACACGATGGGGGGGGCAGTGTCCGCGGGGGGGTGGGGCGATTGGGCGAGCGCGCAGGCACAGGCCGTGGACAGGCCCAGCGACAGGAGAATACGGCCAAAGCGACGGTTCATGGCATCTCGATGAGAGGAAGGCCGGATCGAGGAAAGGGCGCGCGACCATGACGCCACTTCCTCTCCCGGTCGACGTTTTCCATAGGATAGCGCAGAAATGGCCGATCCGCGCTCCCGGCGTCGTTCAGCGGGCTGACGACGCCGCGAGCGCCTCATGGAGTGTACGGGCGTTGACTTCGACCAGGTCGAGGTAGGTGGGGGCGGGGCCGGTGGGCCCGCTGAGGGCATCCGAATAGAGACGTCCGCCCACGGTGAGTCCCGATTCGCGGCGTAGTTGCTCGACGAGGCGGGGATCGGCGACGTTCTCTAGGAAGGCGACGCGAATGCCCTCGCGTCGTGCGCGATCGGCGAGCGCGGCAAGTGCCTTGGCGCTGAGCTCGCCGTGCGGTACGACGCCCTGGATGCCGATGAGTTCGAGGCCGTAGGCCCGGGCGAGGTAACGGAAGGCGTCGTGATTGGTGTAGGCGCGGCGTGCGTCGGGAGGAAGGGCGGCAAAGCGTTCGCTCCATTGACGCCACAGGGATTCGAGACTATTCGCATATTCAGCGGCGCGTCGCCGGTAGTGGTCGGCGTGCGCGGGATCGCGCTGGGCGAGCGCTTCGGCTAGCGGCGGCATTGCCTGGGCCACGAGGCGTGGGTCCTGCCAGAAATGGGGGTCGAACTCCCCATGCGCGGGGTGATCGCCTTTATGGTCGTGCGCATCATGACGGTCGTGGTGGTCGTGACCGTCGTGTAAGGCGACGGCGGACAGGAGGGCCTTTTCGGCGAGCAAGATTTTGCCGAGCAGTAGCAAGTCGTTTTTCTTGCCCGCGCTACGGGCGAGCCGTTCGACCCAGTCGTCGAACCCCAAATCGATGCCGACGACGAGGGCAGCTTCCTTGATGGCGCGGGTGTCCGAGGGTTTGGGTTGGTAGCCGTGCGCATCGGCGTCCGGGCCGATCAGGGAGGTGACCTGCACGCGATCGCCGCCCACTTGGCGTATCCAGTCGGCAGCGATGGAAAAAGTGGCGACGACGGGCAGAGGGGAACTCGCCTGAACTTTGGGGGCGCGCAGCCCGAGCAGCGGCGCGGTGGCAAGTGCCAGGAGGATGCGGCGGCGGGCAGTAAGCATGATGGGGGAACTCCGATCGGTTCAGTTTTCGAGGTGGCGTTTGCGCGGATGGCGCCGGCGTAGAAAGCCGTGCGGGGCGAGCAAGAGCGAGATGAGATAGGGCAGCGCGAGTGCGAGTGCGATGGCCGGACCGGCGGGGAGGTCCCAGCGAAACGACGCGACGAGCCCGAGGTAACTGCCCAGGGCGCCGCAGCCGGCGGCGAGCACGAGCGCTTTCCCCAGGCCGTTGACCCACAGGCGGGCGGTGGCAGCGGGCAGGATCAGCACGCTGATCGCCAGCAGGGTGCCGATGGCATGGAAGGCGGCCACGAGGTTGAGTACCACCAGGACGAGGAATCCGTAGTGCGCCAGCGCCGACAGGCGCGGGCTGTGGCGGCGCAGGAAAGGGGCGTCGAAACATTCGAGTACGAGGATGCGCCAGCCCAGGGCGAGTAGCACCAGCGTGGCGGAGGCCACCAGGGCGATGAGCGTGAGCGTGTCGCGGTCGATCGCGAGGATCGAACCGAAGAGCAGCTGTAGCACGTCCACGGGGCGGCCGTGCGCCGTCATGAGCAGGATGCCGGCGGTGAGCGACAGGATCTGGAACGTCCCCATGGCGGTGTCTTCGAAGAGTACCGAGTGGCGTGCCGCCCAGCCCGTGGCGATCGCCACGAGCACGCCTGCGGCCAGGCCGCCGAGCGTCATCGCGCCCAGGGATAGGCCGGAGAAAAAGTAGGCGGCGGCTACGCCCGGAAGAACCGCGTGGCTCATGGCATCGGCCATGAGGCTCATGCGGCGCAGCATGAGGAAGACGCCCACGGGAGTGGCGCCCAGCGTGAGCATCAGGGCGCCGGCGAGCGCCCGGCGCATGAAATCATAGTCGGCAAAGGGGGTGAGGAGCTGGGGCAAGGTCATTGGGGGACTTCGTCTTTTTCCTCGTCCGCGGGCAGGGGACAAGGGGCGGCATGCTCGTCGAAGGCTTCCGCATGGTGTCGGGCGCGTTCGAGGTGCTCGGCGCTCAGCACCGCTTCGGTGGGGCCGAAGGCGACGAGCTCGCGCGCGAGCAGCAGGGTCAGAGGGAAGTGACGTCGTACCCGTTCGAGATCGTGCAGCACGGCGATCACGGTGCGCCCTTCGTCGTGCCAGCGACGGAGGAGGGCGAGGAATTCTTCCTCGGTGGACTCATCGAGTGCGTTGAACGGCTCGTCGAGCAGGATGAGCCGGGCATCCTGCACGATGATCTGGGCAAAGCGCACCCGCTGCAATTGGCCCCCGGAGAGCGATTGGAGCGGCCGATGCTCGAATCCTTGCAATTTGACCGCCGCAATGGCTTCCGCCACCCGACGGTGTGCCGCTTCATCGAGGGCGCGCCAAGGACCGAGCCAAGGCCAGCAGCCCATGGCCACCGCGTCGTGGACGTCGACGGGGAAATCCAGGGACCAAGTCGGCTGCTGCGTGAGGTAGGCGAGTCGCTGCCGGTACTCGGGCGGCATGCCGACGCGACCGGTCATGGGCTTGAGCTCGCCGGCGAGCACTTTGAGCAGCGTCGACTTGCCGGCACCGTTGGGCCCGGCCACGGCGAGTAGCGCGCCGCAGGGGATCGTTGCATGCAGGTGATGGATGGCCGGATGGCGGCCGTAGCCGGCGGTGAGATCGTGCAGGACGATGCCCGGGCTATTCATCGGGTACCCCAGACGTAGAGCAGCCAGATGAGCCCCAGGGGCAGCGTCGCCAGACCGAGGCGACCGACGATGCCCAACGTCCACAAGGATCGGGCGCTCATGGGGTATCTCCAGTACGGCAGGCGGCGCACAGGCCGTGGATCACCAGCTCGACGCGTTCGGCCGCATACCCCGGCGGCAGCGGCGGCAGCGGCGGTGTGGGTGCGGGCAGGCAGCGCGTTTGAGCGCAGCGGCGGCACTGGAAATGGGCATGCGCTTCCTTATCCTCGACCGGCTCGTAGCGGGCGGCGCGCCCTACCGTCGCCAGCCGCCGTACCAGACCGTGGACGGCGAGCCAGTCGATCGCGCGATAGATGGTGACCCGATCTGGGACGTGATCGGAATTCCGGCCGAGGTGCTCCAATACCTCATCGGGCGTGAGCGGCTCGTCGGCGTCCGCCAGACATCGCAATACGGCCAGGCGCGCCGTGGTCACGCGGCCGCCGGCATCGCGGATGCGCCGGGAAAGATCTGGATCGGTCATGGCGGGTTTCGTTCGGGTCTTTTTGCCATTTTATTGCATTTTTAACCGGCGTCAAGGCAGCGTAGAATCGCGCTGAACGTTCAAGACGAGGAGTCGAGCATGTCCCCTGAAGAATTCGTGATCCCCGTTCCTTCCCGGCCGGTGGTTCCGGTGGGCTGCGGGGGGCTCTTCCCCGTGCGCCGCATCTTCTGCGTGGGGCGCAATTACGCCGAACACGCGCGCGAGATGGGGGGTGATCCGAGTCGCGAGTCGCCGTTCTTCTTCATGAAACCGGCCGATGCCGTCTGGCACCCCGGCGATGCCGACGCGCGCTGGCCCTATCCGCCGGCCACCCACGAGGTGCACCACGAGGTCGAACTGGTGGTGGCGCTGCGCGCCGGAGGCCGGGAACTCTCCTTCGAGGAGGCGGCAGAGGCGATCTACGGCTATGCCGTGGGGCTCGACATGACGCGGCGTGACCTGCAGGCGGAGGCGAAAGCCAAAGGTCGGCCTTGGGACGTGGCCAAGGGGTTCGACGCCTCGCTGCCGATTTCCACGATCCTGCCGAAAGCGGGGGAAGTGCTGCGCCGTGGTGAGATCGGCCTGGAGATCGATGGGACGCCACGTCAGCGCGGCGATCTCGCACAGATGATCTACGACGTACCTGCGGTCATCGCCGAGATCTCGCGTTATTGGCGGCTCGCGGCGGGTGATCTGATCCTCACGGGAACGCCCGCCGGCGTCGGCCCCGTGCGACCGGGCGAGCGCGTCCGCGCCTGGATGGAGGGCGTGGGCGAGCTCGCCTTTCTGGTGGGCGAGGATGCGTAGTCTGGCGATCCCGTCTCAACGCGCGAGGCGCCGTACCGCGGAGGTCGCTTCGATGATGCCGTCGCGCTCGTAGGCGTCGATGCGATCCTGCAGTTTGTCGGGTTCGTAGCGATAATTGACCATGATCGCCCAGGATTGGCGCCAGCCTTTGGGCGAGGTGTCGGCGGGCCAGTTGAGCCGCTCGATGCGCGCGCCGTTGCCCAGATGGAATCGCGCCACCGGGTCGAGGGCGCGATCGTTCTCCGTAGCGAGCAGATAGCGCGCCGCGGCGCGCAGCAGCGGCGCGGCAAGCGCCTCGCGCCATGCTTCGGTGCCGGCGATTTCCGGCGTTTCGAGGAGCTGCTGCAGGAGCTCCGTTCCCTCGGGGGCGCTGGCGGCGCGTAGCCGGCGCCAGTCGGAAGCGGTGAAGGCTTGCGCGAGCGCTTCCGGGTGTGCCCGGTACCAGCGTACCAGCCCCGGCATGGGGGAGAGCGTGGCAAAGCACTCGAGTTTAGGGAAATCGCGGCGCAGGTCGTCGATCACCCGCTTGAGCAGAAAATGGCCGAAAGAGATGCCGCGCAGCCCTTTCTGCGTATTGCTGATGGAGTAGAAAATGGCCGTGTCGGCACGCTCGGAGGCAAAGAGGGGCGCCGAGACGTCGAGCAGCTGCTGCACGTCGCCCGCCAACCCTTCGGTCAGCGCGACCTCGACGAAGATGAGGGGCACCGAAGGCATGCGCGGATGGAAAAACGCGTAGCAGCGCCGGTCGGAATCGAGCCGGTTCTTCAGATCTTCCCAGGATTTGATCTCGTGCACCGCTTCGTATTGCACCAGGCGCTCGAGCACGTCGGCCGGGCTGTGCCAGGTGATGCGCTGCAGCTCAAGGAGCGCCACGTCGAACCACGAGGCGAGCAACCCCTGCAGTTCCAAATCGAGCGGGGAGAGCAGGGGATCGTCGCGCAGAAAGTCGAGCAGCTCGGCGCGCAGGTCGACGAGGAAATGCACGCCCGCATCCGAAGCGGAGAACTGGGTGAGGATACGGCTGCGGGGGGTGCGCAGGCTCTCGCGCAGCGCCGCTTCCGCTTGCCATTGCGCATCGCTGCCGCGCGCGCTGCGGTAGGTTTCATAGGCATCGTCGATGCGCTCGGGTTCGGGGCCGAATTCGGTGAGCAGGATGCGCAGGAATGCCCGCCGGCCGTTTTCATCGAGCTCGGTATACGTCTTGGCGAGCTTGGCGGCACGCTGGCGTGCGCTCACCTCGCCACCGATGAGATCGGCACATTCGCGCAGCTCGTCGCGGATGCGCTCGAGCACTTTCTCGGGCGGCGGTTCGAACCAAGCGCGCACCAGGGACAAGCCTTTGCTCAGAAGGTCGTTGCTCATTCGTTCATCCTTGCGTCGAAGAGAAGGAAGAATCGGGTCGTTGGCGTGCGTACAGGTACAGAACGGCGCCAGCCAATAGCATCGCCAGTGAGAGCCACTGCGCCGTGCTCAGCGCCGGGGTGAGCCAGGAGAGGATGCCCGGGTCGGGCGTACGGAAACACTCACAGACGAAGCGGATGGCACCGTAGCCCATGAGAAAGACCGCTGCGACCCGCCCCTTGGGGCGTGGGCGACCGGCATACCACCACAGCAGCACGAAGAGCAACAGACCTTCGCCGAGCGCCTCATAGAGCTGCGATGGATGGCGCGGCAGGGTATCGACTTGGGGATAGATCATCGCCCAGGGCAGGGACTCGGGGGCCGGACGGCCCCAGAGCTCGCCGTTGATGAAATTGCCCAGCCGCCCGAATCCCAGGCCGGGCGGCACGAGCGGGGCGACGAAGTCGGCTACCTGCCAAAACCCCATACCCTCACGTCGTGCAAAGAGCAACATGGCGACGATGGCGCCGACGAGCCCCCCGTGGAAACTCATGCCGCCACGCCAGATGGCGAAGATTTCGAGCGGATGGGCGAAATAGTATTGCGGCTGGTAGAAGAGCACTTCGCCCAGCCGCCCCCCGAGCACTACGCCGAGTACGCCGTAGAAGAGCAGCGCGTCGAGACGCTCCCGCGTCCATCGCACATCGCCCATGCGCTGTGCATGGCGTGGCGCGAGCCACAGGAAGGCGAGAAAGCCGGCGAGGTACATGAGGCCGTACCAGCGTACCGACAAGGGGCCGAGCGAGAAGGCGACGGGGTCGAACTGCGGATGCACGAGCATGGATCCCAGACCACTGTATGGACCGAGAGTTCATTGTAGCCCAAGGCCGGTTCGGGACTAGAATAACGGGCATCGCAGCCGACGTTCGAGGATACAGTCCATGCCGCAGTATCGATCCCGCACCAGTACCCACGGTCGTAACATGGCCGGTGCCCGCGCCCTGTGGCGCGCCACCGGCATGAAGGAAGAGGATTTCGGCAAGCCGATCATCGCGATCGCCAACAGTTTCACCGACTTCGTGCCCGGGCACGTGCACCTGCGCGATCTCGGCCGCCTCGTGGCCGAGGAGATCGAAAAGGCGGGAGGCGTGGCCAGAGAGTTTCACACCATCGCCATCGACGACGGCATCGCCATGGGGCACCAGGGCATGCTCTATTCCCTGCCCTCGCGCGAAATCATCGCCGACTCGGTCGAATACATGGTCAATGCGCACTGCGCCGATGCGCTGGTATGCATCTCCAACTGCGACAAGATCACCCCGGGCATGCTCATGGCCGCCTTGCGGCTCAATATCCCGGTCGTCTTCGTCTCCGGTGGTCCGATGGAAGCCGGCAAGGTGCGATGGAAGGATCAGGACCTCTCGCTCGATCTGGTCGACGCCATGGTGAAAGCGGCCGACCCCAACGCGAGCGACGAGGAAGTCGCGCTCGTCGAGCGTTCGGCCTGCCCTACCTGCGGTTCCTGCTCTGGGATGTTTACCGCCAACTCGATGAACTGCCTAACGGAGGCATTGGGGCTAGCGCTGCCGGGCAACGGCACGCTCGTGGCCACGCACCGCGACCGCGAAGGGCTTTTCCGCCGCGCCGGGCGGCTCATCGTCGAGCTGACCAAGCGCTATTACGAGCAAGGTGACGAATCCGTCTTGCCGCGGCGCATCGCCACCCTGGCCGCGTTCGAAAACGCCATGTCGCTCGACGTCGCCATGGGCGGGTCGACCAATACCGTGCTGCACCTCCTCGCCGCGGCGCACGAGGCCGGAGTGCCCTTCACCATGGCCGACATCGACCGCATCTCGCGCCAGGTGCCCTGTCTGTGCAAGGTGGCCCCGGCAGTGAGCACGGTCCATGTCGAGGACGTGCATCGCGCCGGCGGTGTGATGGGCATTCTGGGCGAGCTGCAGCGTGCCGGATTGCTGCACGACGAGGTGCCGACGGTGTATAGCCACACACTCAAGGCGGCGCTGGCGCACTGGGACGTGATGCAGACTGCGGTGCTCGACGTCTTCGAGTTCTATCGCGCCGCTCCCGGCGGCGTGCCGACCCAGCGTCCCTTTTCGCAAGAGCGGCGTTATCCCTCGCTCGACATGGATCGCACCGCCGGGGTGATTCGCGACCAGGCCAACGCCTTTTCCCAGGACGGCGGGCTGGCGGTGCTCTACGGCAATCTCGCGCCCAAGGGCTGCATCGTCAAGACGGCAGGCGTGGACGAGTCGATCTGGGTCTTCCGCGGGCGCGCCCGGGTTTTCGAGAGTCAAGAGGAAACCGTCGCGGCCATCCTCGGTGACCGGATCCAGCCCGGCGACGTGGTGGTGGTGCGCTACGAAGGGCCCAAAGGGGGGCCGGGGATGCAGGAGATGCTCTATCCCACGAGTTATCTGAAATCCAAAGGCTTGGGGAAATCCTGTGCGCTCCTCACCGACGGGCGTTTCTCCGGTGGAACCTCGGGCCTCTCCATCGGGCACGTCTCGCCGGAAGCCGCCTGCGGTGGCACGATCGCGCTCATCGAAGAGGGCGACACGATCGAGATCGACATTCCGCAGCGGCGCATCCATCTGGCGGTCTCGGAGGAAGAGCTCGCGCGCCGGCGGGCGGCGATGGAGGCCAGAGGAGAGGCGGCCTGGCGTCCAGCGTCGCGCCAGCGCCAGGTCTCGGTGGCCCTGCAGGCCTACGCGGCGCTCACCACCAGCGCCGATACCGGGGCGGTGCGCGATCTCGGGCAACTGCGGAGGTAAGCGATGGAGACGGAACTCGCGCATCTCGAACGCCAGGCCGAGCGGCTCGCGCAACTCGTCGAGCGTCTGAGCGCACACAACCAGCGGCTGGAGCGCCAGGTGGCGCAGCTCGAGGCCGACAAGCGCATCCTCGAGGGCAAGCTCGCACAGGCGATTCGCGGCATCGAGCGTGCCGTGACTCTGCTCGAACCGGAGGAGGTGAGCGATGTCTGAAACGCACGTCGATGTGACCCTCATGGGGCGCACCTATCGCCTGGAGTGTGAAGCGGGCGAGGCGGACTCACTCGCCCAGGCCGCGGCTTTGCTCGACGAGCGCATCACCGCTCTGGCGAAACGCTCGGGTCTGAGCGGCGAGAAGCTGGTGCTATGGACGGCGCTGGAAGTGGCGCTCGACCTGGTCAAGTTGCAGCAGCAGGGAGGGTTTGACATCACGCGATTCAAGCGTAGAATTGAGCTCATCGGCGCGCGGCTCGATGGGGTGCTGAGTCAATACGATCGCCCCTTGTAGAAGATGGAGCCGTCGCCCTCAGGTTTCCCCTGCGGCGTTCGGGAGGGTCGTACGATCCTAGAACCAATATCGTGACGATGGGTCGCGGCCCAGAGAAACCGCCAGTGTGCGCGCCCTTTGCGGGTGTGCCTGAGGCGGAAGGAAAGCGACCAACCTGAACCTCGGGTTCAGGAGCATCGGCCCGATCGGCGCTCGCGGGGGATCTCCTTCTTCAAACCCGGCTCAGTCCGGGTTTTTTCATGGGGCAAGCGATGGATGCATGGTGGCTGGCCTATCCGCTGCTCGGTGTCGTGGTCGGCCTCTTCGCCGGTTTGCTCGGCGTGGGCGGCGGGGCGATCATGGTGCCAATCCTCACTTCACTCTATACCGTTCAAGGGTTTCCCGCTGAAAACGTGGTGCATCTGGCGCTCGGAACGTCCATGGCGAGTATCGTGCTCACTTCGGTGAGCAGCTCCCGGGCGCACCATGCGCGCGGGGCGGTGGAGTGGGGGGTGGTGGTGGCCATGGGGCCGGGCGTGCTCGTCGGCATTTTCCTCGCCTCGTTCATCGCTGCTGCTTTGCCTTCGCGGCCTTTGGCGATCTTCTTCGCCTGTTTCATCGCCTACGTCTGCGTGCAGATGTTGCTCGACATCAAGCCCAAGCCCTCGCGGCAGTTGCCCGGCCCCTGGGGGCTGGCGACGGCCGGCGCCGTGATCGGGGCGGTGTCGGCGCTGGTGGCGATCGGCGGCGGTTCGCTCACCGTCCCCTTCCTCACCTGGTGTAACGTGCCGGCGCATCGCGCCATCGGTACGTCCGCCGCTCTGGGGCTGCCGATTGCGCTCGCGGGTACGGTCGCTTACCTCGTCATGGGTTGGGGGCATCCGGGCTTGCCATCCTATTCGCTGGGCTACGTTTATCTGCCGGCGGTGATCGGGGTGAGCGCCGTGAGCTATTTCACCGCCCCGCTGGGGGCGACGCTCGCCCATCGTCTGCCGGTGCGCACGCTCAAGCGCATCTTCGCCTTGGTGTTGCTCGCGCTGCTCGCGAAGATGCTGCATGCTCTCTTTGGATGATCGCCCATGAACGAATTGTGGCTCGGCCGCCAAGTGGCGGTTCCTGCGTCCTACGACCCCGGCGTGCTCACGCCGATCGCGCGTGCGCAGACTCGCCGCGACCTCGACCCGCCGCCTTTCGTCGGTTTCGACGAGTGGCATGCCTATGAGCTCTCCTGGCTCGACGGGCGCGGCAAGCCGGTAGCGGCGCTGGGGCGCTTGCGCGTGCCTTGCGATTCGCCCTGTCTCATCGAATCCAAGTCCCTGAAGCTCTACCTCAATGGCTTGGGTGGCACGCGTTTCGCCGAGGTCGAGGCGGTCGCGGCCACGATCCGGGCCGATCTGTCGCAGGCAGCCGGGGCGTCGGTGGAGGTGGCGATCGTACCGCTGTCGACCCGGCCGCGGCGCGCGCCGGGCTATCCCGAGGGGTATTGCGTCGACGATCTGCCGGTGGAAATCGAGACCTACCGCTATGATCCCACGCTGTTGCGCGTCGTCGAAAACACACCGAGCGAGCAGCGGCTCGTGAGCCATTTGCTGAAGTCGAACTGTCCCGTGACCGGGCAACCCGATTGGGGCTGTGTCGTCGTACACGCCCTGGGGCCAGTGATCGATCCGGCTTCATTCCTGCGCTACGTCGTTTCCTTTCGCGAACAGCAGGAATTCCACGAGCAGTGCGTCGAGCGCATCTACCGCGACCTGTGGCGCCTGGGGATGCAGGAGCTGCTGGTGTTCGCTTGTTACACCCGTCGCGGGGGATTGGACATTTCGCCGGTGCGCGCCTCGCGCGTCGGTTTGCTGCCATCCACGGTGCCCGAAGAGATCCGGCAATGATCGATGGATTGAACGAACGATTGGCCGCGAAGCGAAGCTGTAGGGGGCGCTCTCCGGCGCTCGGTGTGCCGTGCTTTGCGCCCGCTCGCAGCGGGGGCGGCAGCCTACGCTATTGTGTTTCCTTCGGTAAAAAACGCTTGCGTTCATCGTGTTTCGGGCTAAGGTGATGGATGTTCGAAGGTTCAGTTTGGGTTAACATAGCGCCTCGCGCCGCGGGCTGTGCCGCGGTTCGAGTGACGAAGGCCCTAGCAGCGCACCTCGCTGGGCGCTTCGCTCCATTTTCGGTGATACAAAGGAGAGAAACGATGTACAAGGCACTTTGGGTCGGCGCTGCGGCGCTGTTCTTGGCTGGGCCGGCGCTCGCTGCCACGGAAGGCGAAACGCTGATGAAAACCAAGGGCTGCGCTGCATGCCATGCCGTCGACAAGAAACTGGTCGGCCCGTCGTACAAAGACGTGGCCCAGAAATACACCGAAGCCGACGTGCCCAAACTCGTCGAAAAAGTGAAGAAGGGCGGTGTGGGCGTGTGGGGTCCCGTGCCGATGCCGCCCAATCCACAAGTGGCCGATGCGGACATCGAAAAGATCGTCCGTTGGATCCTGACCTTGAAGTGAGTCGAGTCAGCCGCGGCCCATCGAAAGAGAGGCCGCGGCTTTTCAGGCGGTCAGCACACTCACCCGTTGAGTCGATCCGCGTATTCCAGTGCGATGATATGTGCCCGATTCAAGGTGTCGGTGCTCAAACTCAATTTTTCTGCGTGATGGCGTAACGAGGCAGGGTCGGCACTTTCACACGCTTTGGCGAGCTCCAGGAAAGGGGCTAGCTCCCCTCGCCCTGTTAGGAGGGTCTCGCAGATCGACTCGCTCAGCGCGATCTCGCCCAAGAGCTTTTCCATTGGTATGCCGAGAAGGACGTCCAGGAGGGAACAGGCGCCACAGAGAAAGAGCTGGTCGGAGTATTCCTCTGCCAGAAAGGCTTTTCCGATCTCTTCCATGAGGCGCCCTCGGGCGATCGAAGTCTGCACGAGAGTCTGTTGTGAGGGGTGTGGTGAAGCGTGGAGCAACAAGAGCGTGAGCCATCGTAGCAGGTTACCGTAGCCGAGAATCTGCACGGCATGGCGGAACGAGGTGATCTCACACAGCAGACCCATTCCTGCGGAATTGATGTAGCGCAGCAGTCGATAGCTGAGTGCAACGTCGTGTTTCAGTAAATCTTCGATCTCGCCTATGTCGGCGTCTTCTTTCAGCTTTTGGATGAGTTGGAGGACGATGCCGTAGGATGGGGATACTCCCCGTTTTTCTGTGGTGAGATCCGGTCTGCGCAGGAAGAACCAGCCGCAGACGCCGGAAAACCCTTTCGCGATGGTTTCTTCGAAGTGGGTGGGGTCGGTCAGCCCCCACGCGAGGGCGATGCCGGGCGCTTTGCCCGGTACGGGGCTGAGGCGCAGATCCACGAGTGTAAAACGCCAGTTCCCAAGGGGTGGCACGGGGCTCGTGCCATCGTACCAGCCGAGGCAAAGAGGTAATTTTTTTTCTGCGGCCAGGGGCAAGAGGGCTTGAACTTTGGGGTGGGACAGGGCAGGCGAGGGGATTTCCAGGAAAGTCCCTTCCGGCCAATCCCATGTCAGGAGCTCTGGCCCGGGAACGAGTCGGCCGAAAGAAAGAAACACCGTGTGGGCAGATGGCCAAAACGGTCGTAGGCGACGCAGTGATTCCAGTGCGGATTCCGTGCTCGAAGCGTGCAGCAGCAGGCGATTGGCGGTGATCGCCTGCCTGAGGTTGACCACGGGCTCTCGGGTGAGAACGGTGTCGAGAACAGTCATGATGGATTCGCAAAAGTGAATGCGTCACTGTGGAAGGCATCGACGTCCAGCCCTTGGGAGAGGAAGTCGCGCCGCGCGGCCTCGATCATCGCCGGGGCGCCGCAGGCGTAGACCTCGTGGCCCGAGAGCGTCGGGAAGTCTTGCAACACGGCGCGGTGCACGAGCTCGGTGCGCCCTTCCCAGCGATCTTCCACGAGGGGTTCGGAGAGCACCGGGACGTAGCGCAACCAGGGATGTTCGGCGGCGAAGCGCTCGAGCCATTCGTGCCGATAGAGACCGGAACGCGTGCGCGCACCCCAGTAAAGCGTGGTTGGGCGGGCAATTCCGGCATGGTGCATGTGCCGCAGCATCGACTGGATCGGGGCAAACCCCGTGCCGCCGGCAAGAAAGAGGATCGGCGCTTCGCTTTCCTCTCGCAGGAAGAAACTGCCGAGCGGCCCCTCGAGTCGCAGCACCTCCTTGGGCTTCATCGCCGTGAAGACGTGCGTGGTGAAGCGCCCGCCGGGCACGAGCCGGACGTGGAGTTCGAGAAAATCGTTCTCTTCCGGGGCGTTGGCGAGCGAGAAGCTGCGCCGCGCCCCGTCGGGCAGCAGCACGTCTACGTATTGGCCGGCGCGAAAACGGAAATCCAGGCTCGCCGGCCGTTTGAGCGTGAGGATCATCACGTCTTCGGCGGCGCGCTCCAAACGTTCGACCCGGGCGGGGAATTTGTGCACGGGGACGTCGTCGGCACGGCGCAGCTCGCGCACGGCGATGACGAGATCGGTGAGCGCCCGGGCGCGGCAGGGTAGAAACCAGCCTTGGGCGCGTTCCTCTTCGGTGAGGGCCGAGGCGGCCACGGGGCCGGTATATTCGATCTTGCCTTCGAGGAGTCGGGCACGGCAGGCGCCGCAGGCGCCGTCGCGGCAGCCGTAGGGCAACAGCAGGCCGGCGGCGAGCGCCGCTTCGAGCACGGTCTGATCCGGTGCGACGCGGAAGTCGGCGCCGGGATGGTCGACGATGCGGACGGTGGCGTTCATGATAGGCTTGCGTATCCAGCGTGACGCAGAAAGCGCAAAAGGATAGCATGAAGCGGGCAAGGAGATTGCTGGTGGTTGGGGCGGGCGACGTGGCGGCGCGGGCGATGCGTTTCTTGCCGAAGGGGGTGTCGGTCATCGCACTGGTGCGTCGTCCCGAGGCGGCGACGGCCTGGCGTGAGAGGGGAGCGAAGGTGCTGATCGCCGATCTCGACGACCGGCGTAGTCTGCGTCGCCTCGCCGGGCTCGCCTCGTGGGTGTGGATGCTCGCGCCGCCGCCGGCCGCGGGGACGGAGGATCCCCGCTCGCGGCGCCTCGCGGCGGCGCTGGCCCGCGGCGGGAGGCGCCCTCGCCGTCTGGTCTATGTCGGCACGAGCGGTATCTACGGCGATCGCGGCGGCGCCTGGGTGAGAGAATCCGATCCCCCGCGGCCGCAGACCGCTCGGGGAAAACGGCGTCTTGCGGCCGAGCGCTGCTGGCGCGCGTTTGCGCGTCGCCGGGGCGTGCGGCTGACGATCCTGCGTGCGCCGGGAATCTACGCCAAGGATCGCTTGCCCCTGGAGCGGCTGCGCCGGGGCTGGCCGGTGCCGTGTGAGCCGGTGTGGACCAACCACATTCACGCCGACGATCTCGCCCGTGCGCTGTGGTTTGCCACCTTCCGTGGGGCGAGCGTGCGCGCCTATCACGTGGTCGATGAAAGCGGGCTGACCCTCGCCGCATTCTACGAGCGGCTCGCCGCGACCTTCGGCTTGCCGGCGCCGCCGCGTCTACCCTTGGCCGAAGCGCTGGCAGCAGTGCCGCCCGCCACGGCCTCCTTCATGCGAGAATCGCGCCGTCTGCGTTCCGAGCGGCTGCGGCGAGAATTGCGCCTGCGCCTGCGTCACCCGACGGTGGAGGGCGTATTGGCGGCGCTCGCAGCCCATGGTGAAACGGAGGAGTAGCGCGAAGAACCGTCGCACAGTAGGTTATTCGAGGTGCCCAAAAGGAGAATGAGTCCATGCTGGTCGTCAAATCGCTGCACATCATCTTCGTCGTGAGCTGGTTCGCCGGGCTCTTCTACTTGCCGCGCATCTTTGTCAATCTGGCGATGGTCGAGGAGCCGGCGGTGCGGGCGCATCTCTTGGTCATGGCGCGCAAGCTCTACCGCTTCATGACGCCGCTGGGGGTGCTCGCGATCGCTTTCGGTCTGTGGCTGTGGTTCGGCTTCGGCTTTTCCGGCGGCTGGTTGCATGCGAAGACGCTGCTCGTGGTCTTTCTCGTCGTCTATCACCTGGCGTGCGGCCGCCTGCTGCGTGCCTTTGCCGAAGGACGCAACCGGCACACTCATCGCTGGTACCGGGTCTTCAACGAGATTCCCGTGCTGGTGCTCACGGTGGTGGTGTTCCTCGCCGTGTTGAAACCTTTTTGAGGAGGCGGCGTGAGCGAGCGCTTTTTCATCCCTTGTCCGCGTGGTCTGGAGGGGGTGCTCGCCCAGGAATTGGCGAGCTTGGGGGTCGAGCGGCCCGAGCCGGCTTCTGCCGGGGTGGGGTTTGCCGGTGAGTTCACGCTCGGTGCCTGGCTGAACCTGACGAGCCGCATCGCTACGCGCGTACTGTGGCAGGTGGGGGAAGGGGTCTATCGCAACGAGGACGAACTCTATCGCCTGGCCCGCGACGTTCCCTGGCCACGGTATTTCGCCGTGGAGCGCACGATCCGCGTCGATGTGCGCGCGCAGCGCTCGCCTTTGCGTAGCCTCGAATTTGCAGCGCTGCGGGTCAAGGATGCGCTCTGCGACCGCTTCCGGGCGCAGCTGGGCACGCGACCCAGTGTCGATACCGCCACGCCGGAAGTACGCATCTGGGTTTTCTTGCAAGAGCGGCGCGCGCGGCTCTATCTCGACTTGAGCGGCGAGCCGCTCTACCGCCGCGGTTTCAAACGCTCGACGGTCGCTGCGCCCTTGAAGGAAAATCTCGCGGCGGGGATCCTCATGCTCACCGGCTGGCGGCCGGACGAACCGCTGGTCGACCCGATGTGCGGCAGCGGGACTTTTCTGCTCGAAGCGGCGATGGCCGCGTGCGGCATCGCCCCGGGGCTCGCGCGGGGGTTCGCCCTGGAAAAGCTGGAAAATTTCGATTCGACGCAGTGGCGGGCATTGCGCCGGCGTGCCGAGGCGCTGCGCCATGATACGCCGCTGAAGTTATGGGGGTCCGACGTCGACGCGGCGATGGTGGCGGCCGCGCGCGAGAACCTCGCCGCGGCGGGACTGGAAGAATCGGTGCATTGGCAAGTGGCCGATGTGGCAGAGCTGGCTACCCCGGCACCGGAAGGCGTTTTGGTGGCCAATCCGCCCTACGGCGTGCGGCTCGACGAGGCGCAGCGGCTGGCGGCGTGGTATCCGCGCCTGGGCGATGCCCTCAAGCGCCATTGGACGGGCTGGCGTGCCTGGATCCTTACCGCCGATCCGGAATTGCCGCGCGGCATCGGGCTCAAGGCGAGCCGGCGCGTGCCGCTCTTCAACGGGGCGCTGGAGTGTCGCCTTTTGGAATACCGCCTCGTGGCTGGCCCGATGCGGCGGCGCGCCAGTACGCCGCCGTGAGGCATGCCCTCAGGGAAACGCTGAAGAAATGAGCGAGTGGGATGAAGCGCAAGGCGCACGGAGCGCAGCGACCGAGACATATCGAGTAGATAGGCGAGGGAGCGAGCACCGCGCAACGCAGCGATTCGCCCGCGCAGCCAATTATTCAGCGTTTCCTCAGAGGACGTCGAGGCCATCGGGCGGACGAATGTCGGGTTTGTCTTCCCGTTTGCTGTAGAGTTTGATCTGCAGCCGCAGGTCATTGACCGAGTCGGCATAGCGCAGTGCGTCTTCATAGCGGATGAGCCCCGCCTCGTAGAGGTCGAAGAGGGCCTGGTCGAAGGTCTGCATGCCCAGCTCGCGCGAGCGCTTCATCACGTCCTTGATCTCGCCCACCTCCCCTTTGAAGATGAGATCGGCGATGAGCGGGGAGTTGAGCATGATCTCTACGGCCGGGATGCGGCCGGGGCCGTCGGCGCGTGGCAACAGGCGCTGCGACACGAAGGCGCGCAGGTTGAGTGAGAGATCCATGAGCAACTGCTGGCGCCGGTCTTCGGGGAAGAAGTTGATGATGCGATCGAGCGCCTGGTTGGCGCTGTTGGCGTGCAGCGTAGCGAGCGCGAGGTGGCCGGTTTCGGCGAAGGCGATAGCGTAGTCCATCGTCTCGCGATCGCGGATTTCCCCCATCATGATGACGTCCGGCGCTTGGCGCAAGGTGTTCTTCAGGGCGATTTCCCAGTTTTCGGTGTCGATGCCGATCTCCCGTTGCGACACGATGCAGTTCTTGTGCGTGTGTACGAATTCGATCGGATCTTCGATGGTGATGATGTGGCCGAAGGAATTCTCGTTGCGGTAATCCACGAGCGCCGCGAGCGAGGTGCTCTTGCCGGTGCCGGTGCCGCCGACGAAGACCACCAAGCCGCGTTTGAGCATGGCGATTTCCTTGAGAATGGGGGGCAGCATCAGCTCCTCGAAGGTGGGGACCCGGTCGGCGATGGCGCGCAGCACCAGCGCCACGGCGCCTTTTTCCAGATAGGCATTGACGCGGAAGCGCCCGATCCCGGTGGGATTGATGGCGAAGTTGCATTCCTTGGTCGCCTCGAACTCGGCGGCCTGCCGGTCGTTCATCAAGGAACGGGCGATCTCGGCGGTATGGACGGCGGTCAGCGGCTGCGCCGTTTGCGGCGTGACCTTGCCGTCGATCTTCAGCGCCGGGGGGAAATCCGGGGTGATGAAGAGGTCGGAAGCCTTTTTCTGCTTGGCGAGCTTGAGCAAGTCGTTGACGAAGCGCAGCGATTGGTCTTTTTGCATGATGACGGTCCTTAGCGGAACTGATCCTTGTTCTGCGCCACCGACCGGGCGTCGTCGACCGAGATCACCTGCTGGCGCACCAGCTCCATGAGGCACTGATCCAGCGTCTGCATGCCGATGGCCTGATTGGTCTGGATGATGGAGTACATCTGGGCCACCTTGTTCTCGCGGATGAGGTTGCGGATGGCGGCGTTGGCGATCATGATTTCATGTGCCGCCACGCGGCCGGTACCGTCCTTGCGCTTGAGTAGCACTTGCGAGATGACGGCGCGCAGGGATTCGGAAAGCATTGATCGCACCATCTCTTTCTCGGTGGCGGGGAAGACGTCGACGATCCGGTCGATCGTCTTGGCGGCCGAAGAGGTGTGCAAGGTGGCGAAAACGAGGTGGCCGGTCTCGGCCGCGGTGAGCGCGAGCCGGATGGTTTCGATGTCACGCATTTCGCCGACCAGGATCACGTCCGGGTCTTCGCGCAGCGCCGAGCGCAGCGCATTCTCGAAAGAATGGGTGTCGCGGTGTACCTCGCGCTGGTTGATGAGGGCTTTCTTCGGCTCGTAGACGAATTCGATGGGATCTTCGATGGTGAGGATATGGACCGGTTGATGGGTGTTGATGTAATCGAGCATCGCCGCCAAGGTGGTCGATTTCCCCGAGCCGGTCGGACCGGTGACGAGCACGATGCCGCGGGGTTGATCACAGATGGTCTTGAACACGGGGGGGGCGGAGAGATCCTCCAAGGTGAGAACTTTGCTCGGGATGGTGCGAAAGGCCGCTCCCATGCCGCGGTCCTGCATGAACGCATTGACGCGGAAGCGGGCGACACCGGGAACTTCGAAGGAAAAATCCTCCTCCAGATGCTCCTCGAAGTTCTTGCGCTGCGCATCGTTCATGATGTCGTAGACGAGCGCCTTGACGTCGGCATCGGTGAGCGTGGGCAGGTTGATGCGCCGGATGTCACCGTTGATGCGCAGCATTGGCGGCATGCCGGCGGAGAGGTGGAGGTCGGAGGCCTTGTTCTTGACGGAGAAGGCGAGCAGTTCGGTGATGTCCATACAGACTCCTGGGAGGCGGACGGCGGCGATGCTATACTCGATGCGGTCTTGGACTCGGAGTATGGCCTCGGAATGACGATTGTAGCGGATTCGCCGCATCGCGAGGAGTTTTTGTGTCATCGGCTCGATGCGTTGCGTGCGCGCGTGGCCGAGGCCGAGGTGCGCGCCGGGCGTCCTCCCGGCTCGGTGACGATCGTGGCGGTGTCGAAGACCCAGCCACCGCAGGCCGTACGTGCGGCTTTTGCCTGCGGGCAGAGGGTATTCGGCGAGAACTATGTGCAGGAAGGCGTGGCCAAGGTCGAAGCGCTCGCGGATCTGCCGCTCGAATGGCATTTCATCGGTCCGATCCAGAGCAACAAGACGCGCGCCATCGCCGAGCACTTCGCCTGGGTGCATTCCCTCGATCGGTTGAAAGTGGCCGAACGGCTGGCGGCGCAGCGGCCGGCCGCATTGGGGCCGCTGCAGGTGCTGCTGCAGGTCAATGTGAGCGGCGAAGCGAGCAAGTCCGGCGTGGCGCCGGCCGAGGTGCCTGCGCTCGCGCAGGCGGTGGCGTCGCTGCCTGGTCTGCGTTTGCGCGGTCTGATGTGCATTCCGGAGCCGACTTCCGATGAGCGGCTTTTGCGTGCGCGTTTTCGCACGCTGCGCCGTTGCTTGGATGACCTGCGTGCGAGGGGGCTCGAGCTCGACGTGCTCTCGATGGGCATGTCGGGTGATTTTGCCCTCGCCATCGAGGAGGGGGCGACGCACGTGCGCCTGGGGACGGCGATCTTCGGGGAGAGGAAGAAACCATGAGAATCAGTTTTCTTGGCGGTGGCCGCATGGCCGAGGCCCTGATCGGCGGCTTGTTGGCGCGCCAGGTGGCGAGTGCGCGCGGGGTTCAGGTCATGGATCCCGACGCGGTGCGCTGCCGGACGCTGGAAGCGCGCTTCGGCGTGGCGGCGCAGACGGTGCTCGACGATGCCTGGTTCGAGACCGACGTGATCGTGTTGGCGGTTAAGCCCCAACATCTGCGTGAGGCCGTGGCTCCGCTCGCCGGCCGACTGGGGCGGATCCTGGTGCTGAGCATCGCCGCGGGCTTGCCGCTGGCCGTGATCGGGCGCTGGCTCGGCGGCCATAGGCGGCTCGTGCGCGCCATGCCCAACACGCCCGCCCTGGTGGGAGCCGGTGTCACGGGGCTCTATGCCGACCCGAGCGTCGACCCCTTGGGGCGCGAGGAGGCCGAGCGCATCATGGCGGCGGTGGGTGAGGTGCTCTGGGTCGAAGAGGAAGGCAAAATCGACGCGATCACCGCGCTCTCAGGCAGCGGTCCGGCCTACGTCTTCGCCTTTCTCGAAGCCTTGCAGGCGGCGGGCGAAGCGCTGGGGTTCGATGCTACCACTGCCCGGCGCCTGGCGCAGACCACGGCCGCCGGGGCGGTGCGGCTTGCTCAGGGGAGCGAGGAGCCTTTGTCGCGTCTGCGTGAGAACGTGACGTCCAAGGGGGGGACGACGGAGGCGGCGTTGGCGCGCTTGAATGAACGCGGGTTCGCCGAAGCCATCCGCGAGGCGGTGTTTGCCGCTCATGCGCGCAGCCGGGAGCTTGCCCGGCAACTGGGCGAGGCGCCGTGATGATGGGACAGCAGCTTTTCGACCTGGTGTTCGGCACGCTCGCGCAGGCATTCACCGCCGTGCTCTGGCTGCGGGTGTTGATGCAGGCGCAGCGTATTTCCTTTTACACGTCGCTGGGCCGTTTCGTGCTTACGCTCACCGACTGGGCGGTGTTGCCGCTGCGCCGCGCCTTGAGGCCGCGCATGCGCTGGGACGTGGTGAGCCTGGGGCTGGCCTGGGCGACGCAGTCGCTCTTCGTGCTGCTGAAAATGGCAGTGTTCGGGCAGCTCGCGCTCTTGCCGCTCGGTGGCCTCGTCGGCCTGGTGGTCCTGGGCGGGCTACTCGAGACGTTCTACGTGCTGGGGTATCTCCTCTTTTTTGCCGTACTCTTCGCGGCGGTTTTGAGTTGGGTCAATCCCCATGCCCCGGCCGCGGCGCTGGCCGAAGCGATCGTCGCGCCCTGGCTCTATCCCATACGCCGAATCGTGCCCACCATCGGCGGCATCGATCTGAGCCCTCTGGTCTTTTTGTTGCTGCTGCAGGTGCTGGCGATCGCCGGCGGGCAGATGCGATTCCTGCTGGTGCGGCTGTTGCTCGGTGGCGGGATGGGATGAGCGAGGCGCCGATCCGCCTCGAGCGCGAGGCCTTGGTGGTGAGGCTGCACGTTCAGCCGGGCGCCAAACGCAGCCAGTGGGCGGGACGCCATGGCGACGCGCTGAAGCTGCGCGTGGCCGCGCCTGCCGTGGAAGGGAAGGCGAACGAGGCGCTCGTGCGCTTTCTGGCCGAATTCTGCGGCGTGCCGCGTTCGGCCATCGAGATCCTGCAGGGGGAAGCGAGCCGCACCAAGCGCGTGCGCATCGCCACCCCGGATCCGCAGGCGGTGGCGGCGCGGCTCGTGGCGATTTCCTCGCCGGCTCTCAGCAGCGACTGAAGACCGGTCGGCCGGCCACCAGGGTGGCGACCACGCGCCCCTGCACCGTTTTTCCCAAGAGCGGCGTGTTCTTCCCGAGGCTTGCGAGCGACTCGGGCGTGACCTGCCAGCGGGCCTGGGGGTCGAAGAGGCAGAGGTCGGCCACCGCGCCTTCTCCGAGATGCCCCGCGTCTGCCAGACCGAGGAGCCGGGCGGGGCGTTCGGTGATCGGAGCGAGCGCCGCAGCGAGGTCGAGCCCGCGCTCGCGCGCCCACGCGAGGGTGAGCGGCAGCAGCAGTTCCAGCCCGGTCGCGCCGGGTTCGCTCTCGGCAAAGGGCACGGACTTGGCGTCGTCGTCGACGGGAGTGTGGTTCGAATCGATCACGTCGATCAGTCCTTCGGCGACGGCCTGAGCGAGCGCTGCACGGTCGACTTGGCTGCGCAAGGGGGGGATCACGTGTGCGTTGGTGTCGAAGTGGCCGATGTCGTGTTCGCTGCAGGCAAGGTGCAGCGCCGAGACGCTGGCGCTCACGGGCAGCCCCGAGGCTTTCGCCTGGGCGAGCAGCGGCAGCGAAGCGGCGCTCGAGAGGTGTTGCACGTGCAGACGCACGCCGGTGGCGCGGGCGAGTTCCAGGAGCCGTGCCAAGGCGATCGTCTCGGTGCAGGTGGGAATGCCCGGCAAGCCCAGGCGGGCGGCGACTTCCCCGTCGTGCGCACAGCCGGCTGCCGCGAGCCAGGGGTCGGAGGCCGTGAGCCACACGGGGAGATCGAAGGTCGCGGCGTACTGGAAGGCGCGAAAGAGCGACAGGCTGTCGGCGATCGATACGTCGGCCTGACCCAGGGCGACGCAGCCGACTTCGGACAAAAGCGCCATCTCCGAGAGGCGCTCGCCTTTGAGTCCCAGCGTGAGTGCGCCCACCGGGTGCACGCGGGCGAGCCCCAGCGCTTCGGAGCGGAAACGCAGCATCTCGACGAGGCCGGCTTCGTCGAGCGGGGGATCGGTGTCGGGCGGAGTGACCACCCGGGTGATGCCGCCGCCGACGGCAGCTTTGAGCTCGGAGGCGAGCGTGGCGCGATATTCGAATCCCGGCTCGCGCAAGCGTGCGAAGGTGTCGATGAGGCCGGGGCAGACGACCAGCCCTTCGGCTTCGATCGTCTGATCGGCGTGGAAATCCGGGGCCGGGCCGCGGCCGACAATGCGTCCGTCGGCGATCAGCAGATCGGCGAGCTCTTCTTGGCGGCGACGGGGATCGACGAGGCGGGCGCCGCGGATGCGCACTCTCATGCTTGGGCTCCTTGTCCGGCGAGCAGGCTCATCACCGCCATGCGCACGGCGATGCCGAAAGTGACTTGCGGCAGGATCACCGACTGGGGACCGTCGGCCACCGACGAGTCGATCTCAATGCCGCGGTTGAGCGGCCCAGGGTGCATGACGATGGCGTCGGGCTTGGCGAGCGCGAGTTTCTCGGGCGTGAGCCCGAAGCGTTGGTGGTACTCTTCCTTCGATGGCAGCAATGCCCCTTTCATGCGCTCGTTCTGGAGTCGCAACATCATGACGACGTCGACGTCGCGCAAGCCCTGGCGCAGGTCGTGGAAGACCCGGGCGCCGAACTGTTCGAGCCCTACGGGCAGCAGCGTCTTGGGGCCGATCACGCGCAGCTCGCCCACGCCCAGGGTGGCGAGTGCGGCGATCTCGGAGCGGGCCACGCGCGAGTGGAGCACGTCGCCGACGACGGCCACCGTCAGCCGGGAGAAATCCTTCTTGTAGTGCCGGATGGTGTACATGTCGAGCAGCCCCTGGGTGGGGTGGGCGTAGCGTCCGTCGCCGGCATTGACCACGTGGATGTGCTCGAGGCCGCGCTCGCGCAGGTGGCGGGCGATAAGGAAGGGCGCGCCGCTGCTCGCGTGGCGTACGACGAACATGTCGGCGTTCATCGCGCAGAGGTTGTCGATGGTGTCGAGTAGCGACTCACCCTTGGTGGTGGAGCTCGTGCTGACGTTGAGGTTGATGACGTCGGCCGACAACCGCTTGGCGGCGATTTCGAAGGTGGTACGCGTGCGGGTGGAGTTCTCGAAGAAGAGGTTGAAGACGCTCTTGCCGCGCAGCAAGGGCACCTTCTTCACTTCGCGCTCGGTGACTTCGAGAAAAGGCTCGGCCATGTCGAGGATCTGGAGCAGCACCTCGCGCGGCAGCCCGTCGAGGCTCAGGAGATGCTGCAAGCGACCATGTTCATCGAGTTGTGGGTGGCTCATCGCGCAGGGTCCGGAGGGTGAAGAGGCCCGCCTCGTCGCGGGCGAGTTCGAGGCGCTCGCCCGCGGGTAGCGGTTGGGGTAGGGTGTGGGCTACATAGCGCGCGCAGATGGGGAGCTCCCGTTCGCCGCGGTCGACGAGCACGGCGAGCTCCACGCGCGCGGGGCGGCCGTAGTCGAAGAGCTCGTTGATCGCCGCGCGTACCGTGCGACCCGTGTAGAGCACGTCATCGACGAGCAGGATCCGCGCATCCTGCACCGGGAAAGGGATGTGGGAGGCGCGCACGCGCGAGCGCCCCAGACCCCGTTGGGCGAGGTCGTCGCGGTAAAACGAGACGTCGATGCTGCCGAGCGCCTTGGCAGGAGCGAGCTCGCGCTGCAGCCGCTCGGCGAGCCAGGCTCCACCGGAGTGGATGCCCACCAGCGCGTCGAAGTGGTCGATGTCGGGGGTGAGCCGTTCGCGCAGCGTCGCGTAAAGGCGTTCTGCCTCGGGTATCGGGTTCATGCGGGCTCCTTGGAGGCGAGAGCGTCGCGCCAGGGGGCACCGTCGAAGAAACTTTGCAGGATGACGCTCGCGGCGAGGGCATCGCGTACCGGTTTGCGGTGTCGCCAGTCGCGTCGGCCGATTTCTACGAGCTGGCGTTCGGCGAGGCACGAGGAGAGGGATTCGTCGACCAGCACGACGGGTAGGCGGTGACGACCGTGCAGGCGGCGGGCGAAGCGCTCGCAGCGCAGTCCAAATGCGTGCTCCTGGTTTTCACCTGGACGGCCAACCACGAGCAGCACCGGATGCCATTCTGCGAGCAGCGATGCGATGGCAGAGAAGAAAAACGACTCATCGGTGGATTCGAGCACCGCGAGTGGCATGGCAATCCGGGTCTCGAGCTCGCCCTGGGCGATGCCTGTACGTGCGAGGCCGTAGTCGAATGCGAGCACGGTTCCGCGGTGCGGGATCATCGGCGAAGACATGGGCGGTATCAGCCGTGTCCGGAATGGACGACGAGGTGGTGCAGCGCAACGCCCAAGAGTGCGAGGGCGGCTTCATAGCGTAGCGCCGGGTCCACGCCAAAGATCAAGTCCGGATCGGCAGGGACGCTGAGCCAGGCGTTTTGCGCGAGCTCTTGCTCGAGCTGACCGGGTGCCCAGCCGGCGTGTCCCAGCACGACGAGGAAATCGTGAGGGTCTTTGCCTTCGCCGATCGCTTGCAGCACGTCGCGTGAGCTGGTGAGCGCTAGGCCATGGGGCAAGACGGTGGTGCCGTGCCATGAACCGCCGGGGCGGTGCAGGACGAAACCACGCTCGGTGGCCACCGGTCCGCCGAAGAAGACCGGTCGGACGGCCACATCAGGGGCGGGGGCAGGCAGGTCGATGCGTTCGTAGAGCGTGCCGAGCGTGATTTCGGTGGGACGATTGATGATCACGCCCATGGCCCCTTCGTCGGAGTGCTCGGCGAGGTAGACCACCGTCTGGGCAAAGTTGGGATCGGCCATGTCAGGCATGGCGATCAGAAAGTGGTGTTTGAGGCTCATGCTGGTTTTCTTCATGGGCGGATTCTAGCATTCAGTTCAGGAATGGACGCTCCAGGATCGGTGCGTGCCTCGGTTCCACGGGTTGCGGTAGCCTTCGTTGCCGAATGAGGTCGTAGAGAGGATCTTCACTCGTGTCGTTTGCGGCGGGATGCTCGTACAGGAATTCGGGGAATTCGGGCATCGGTGGATAGGGCTCGGGGGGTGGGAATTCACTGTAATGATATTCGGGCACGTCGCCGAGTAGCACGGTCGAGATGCCTTCGGGCATGGGGCGTTTGACTTCGGGTTGGCCTCGCAGTGCCGTCTCCATGTACTCGATCCAGATCGGAAGCGCTGCGCGCCCCCCCGTCTCTGCGCGACCGAGCGAGCGCGGCTGGCTGAAACCGAGCCAGCTCACGGCGACGATCTTGGGTTGATAGCCGGCAAACCAGGTGTCGACCTGGTTGTTGGTGGTACCGGTCTTGCCGGCCAAGTCCGAGCGTTTGAGTTTGCGCGCGGCGGTGGCGGTGCCGCGTTCGACCACGCTGCGCAGGAGCGAGTCCATCAACCAGGCATTGCGCTCCGAGAGGACGCGCGGAGCATCCCGTGCGGCAACCTTGGGTTGTACGCGAAGCAGGAGGTTCCCCTGGGCGTCGCGGATCTCCTGGATGAAGTAGGGTTCGACGAGGTAGCCCCCGTTGGCGAAGACCGCGTAGGCGCGTGCCATCTCCCAGGGGGTCGCGCTGCCCGATCCCAGCGCCATTGCGAGATAGGGGGGGTGCTTGGCCGGGTCCAGACCGAAACGGGTGAGCCACTGCTGGGCGTATCCCGTCGTGATGTCATTGAGCACGCGGACGGCTACGACGTTCTTGGACTTGGCGACTGCATCCCGTAGTCTCATCCATCCTTCATAACGATTGTCATAGTTCTTGGGTTCCCAGTCTTTGCTGCCAGTGACTTCGGCAGAAAAGCTGATGGGTTCGTCCTCGACCCAGCTGCCCGGCCCCCAGCCTTTCTCGAGTGCGGCGGAGTAGATGAAGGGTTTGAACGAGGAACCCGGCTGACGCTGACCTTGAGTGGCGTGGTTGAATTTGGTGAGACTGAAGTCGTAGCCGCCCACGAGCGCGCGCACGGCGCCGGTATCGGCATCGATCGATACGAGCGCGGCCTGGGCTTCGGGAATTTGCGTCAATTCCCATCGTCCCTCGGGAAGTGCGCGGATACGTACGATCGCACCCGGACGCAGCCGTTTCGCTTCGGGTATCTTGGTTCCGATGTTACTGCGTACGAAATCGAGCGCTTTGCCGGTGAATTCGATGGTTTGGCCGTGCCGCCAAACGACGAGCTTACGCTCATCCGCTTCCACTACGACGGCCGCCAGCGCATCGGGTAGATCGGGGAAACCGGAGAGCTGGGCGTCGAGTGCGTCCCAATCCTCTTTGGTGATGGCCTCGGGCGCGATCCAGCCTTCTGGTCCGCGATAGCCGTGTCGCCGATCATAGGCCAGCAGGCCATGTCGCACGGCGGCCTCGGCCGCGCGCTGGTCTTCGATACGAATCGTGGTGAAAATCTGGATGCCGGCGGTGTAGGCCGCCTCTCCGAAACGTTCCAGCGCAAAGAGCCGGGCCATCTCGGCCACGTACTGGCCAGCGCCATTGTCATTGATGGCGGCGGGATCCTTACGGGAGCGGTCTTGTGCGAGCACGATCGGCTCGGCTCTCGCGGTTTCATATTGCGCTCGGTCGATGAACCCCGCGTCGAGCATGCGAGAGAGCACGTATTCACGACGCCTTTTGGATGCTTCGGGATTACGCAGGGGGTTGAGCAGCGAAGGAGCCTTGGGCAGTCCGGCGAGCAGTGCGGCCTCGGCCAGCGAGAGCTCCTGCACGGGCTTGCCGAAATAGGTACGAGCAGCAGCGGCGAATCCGTAGGCGCGCTGGCCGAGATAGATCTGGTTGAGGTAGAGCTCTAGGATCTGGTCTTTGGTGAGTTCGCGCTCGATCTTGAAGGCGAGCAGTATTTCGTAAAACTTGCGGTTGAAGGTCTTTTCACGCGAGAGGTAGAAATTGCGCGCCACCTGCATGGTAATGGTGGAAGCGCCTTGCGCCCTCCCGCCGCGCACGAAATTGACCAAGGCAGCGCGCGCGATGCCCATCACGTCGACGCCCGGGTGTTCGTAGAATCGTTCGTCTTCGGCGGCGAGGATGGCCAGCTTGAGATGTGTGGGCACGACATGCACGTTCAAGACCACCCGTTTTTCCTCTCCGAATTCGGCCAGCGGCTCCCCTTCGGCGGAATAGACGCGCAGAGGTATTTTCGGCTGGTAGTCGAGGATCTGATCGAGCTCGGGAAGTTTCTGCCAGGCCAGCGCAGCTGTAGTGGCGATGACGCCAAAAGCGGTGGCGATCAAGGCCAGGAGGGCGACGAGCAGGGATTTTACCCAAGGCATGAGGATATCCATCGAAGAATCTTTTGATTATACCGAGCCAAAGGGCGTTGTCGTTTGCATGATATGCCGATTATAATTCTCGCACATCGGATGGGTGTATGCCGTGGCCGCAGGGAGACGACGGATGGACTTGAAGCGGATTTTTGGGCTCGGGAACGGGGGAATCGGCAGTTTGATCGGCATCGACCTGTCGGCCTCGGCAGTGAAAACCCTCGAATTGTCGGGCACGCCCGATGCGCCGCAAATCGAGCAGTGTGCCATCGTCGCTTTGAAAGAAGGGGCCATGGTGGACAATGCCGTGGTCGATTTCGACGCGGTGGTCGGTGCGCTACGTCGCGCGCTCGATATGCACGGGAAAGGGAAGGAGCGTCTGGCCTTCGCACTGCCCGACTCGGTCGTCATGATGAAATCGGTGGTACTCGCCGCCATGCAGAGCGAGCGGGAGTTCGAAGAGCTCGTCATGATGGAGGCGGCCCGCTTCGTGCCTTTCTCTCTCGACGAGGTCGCACTCGACTGGCAGGTGCTGGGACCCGGGCATATCGAGGATACCGTCGAAACCTTCATCGTCGCCGCGCGGCGAGATCGCGTCGATGAGCTCGTTGCGCTCGCCGACGCCGTCGATGCCCAGCCGGCCGTGGTCGACGTCGCGTCGCTCGCCTGGCAGCGGGCGATGTTCCGGAATGCAGAAAAGGAAAGGTCGAATCGCATCGAGGCGCATTGTAATCTCGGCGCGAACCTCCTGGAAGTGCTCATCTTCCATCGCGGCAAACGTATCTTCGACCGTACCCAGCCCGTCGGCGGCAGGCAACTCGAACACGAACTGATGCGTCGCAGCGGGAAAACCGCCCAGGAAGTAGAGCAAATGATGCGGCAGCGGAGCTGGCCGATCGACCTCCTCTCCCAGGTGGTGACGCCGTTTTGTGACACCCTCGCCCAGGAGATCGCTCGCGCCTTGCAATATTTTTTTGCAACTCAGTCGTCCGATCACGTCGATGGGGTCGTCTTGGGTGGAGGTTTGGCGGCGCTACCGATGCTTCCCGACGCCGTCCGGCAGCGGGTCGCCGTGCCCGTGGAAGTGGCCGATCCCTGGAAAGGGTTCCATCTTCATCCGCGATTGCGCGATCGCTTGCAACCCGTCGATGCACCGCGGATGATCATCGCCACCGGTCTCGCTCTGCGGAGGTTCGAATCGTGATTCGCATCAATCTGTTGCCTTGGCGCGAAGCGCTCAGAGAACGCCGTCGACGCCTTTTTTACGTCCATCTGGGCCTGGCCGGTGCAGCGGGAATCCTGGTCGGAGTGATGGGCTCGCTGTATCTCGACGGGCTCATCGAGCGGCAGCAAGGGCGCAACCGCTTTCTCTCCGAGCAGATCGGCCAACTCGACAAGCAGCTGGCAGAACTCAAAGATCTTCGAGCGCTCATCGACGGCATCATCGCGCGCAAGAACGTCATCGAGTCCTTGCGTGCGCGTCGGGTCGAACCGGTTTTGCTCGTTGATGAGTTACCTCGGCGCTTGCCCGAAGCCACTTTCCTCGAATCGCTCGAGCGCCGCGATGCGTTGGTGACCCTGCGCGGTATCTCCCAGTCGAATGCGCGAGTCTCCGAGACGATGCGAAGCCTCGAATCCTCCCCTTACCTCACCGACGTGCGTCTGATCGAAACGGTAGGATTGGACCGTAACAACCAGCGAGTGGTTCGTTTCGGGCTTCAGCTGCGGATGGATCGAAAGACGATAGAAACCATGGGGGCGCCCGACGCGGGGGAGGGTAAGCCATGAAACGCACGGCATCGTTCGATTTGGCTCAGACGCTCGATCGCCTGCTTCTCCAGTTTCGCGATCTCGATCCGCAAGACCCTGGTCGCTGGCCCCCTGCGCCTCGATTCCTCGTCATGATCGTCGTCTTCGTCATGATCGTTGCCGGCGCCTGGTGGTTTTTCTGGGGGGATCAGACGATGGAGCTCGAAAAAGCCAGGGCTCAGGAAGCACAGCTGCGTGAACAATGGCTCTCCAAGAAGCGCCAGGCGGTCAATCTACCCGAATATCGTGCCCAGTTGCGAACGGCGGAGGCACAGTTCGGTGCCCTGCTCAAGCAGTTGCCGAGCAGGTCCGAAATGGACGGTCTCCTGCAGGACGTGCATCAAATCGGTTTGAAGCGGGGCTTGCGCTTCGAACTGTTTCGTCCGGGTGATGAGCTCAAGCGCGACTTCTACGTGGAAATGCCCGTGGCGATCGTCCTCGATGGTGGCTATCACGAGATTGCCGGTTTCCTGAGCGATGTGTCGTCCATGCCTCGTGTCGTGACTTTCGGGGATCTGAAGATTTCTCCGCAGAAAGAATCCGGGTTGAAGTTCGAGGCGACTTTGCACACCTACCGTTATCTCGACGAAGACGAAATCCCAAAAAATGAGCCCAAGCCGTCGGCACAAGGGAGGAAGAAATGAATTTTCCCTCCGTTCGGAGCACGCTACCAGCCTTGATTTCAGCAACATTGCTGGTGGCGTGCGTGGAAGCGCCTCCTTCCGGGGTCGCGGACATCGAGCAATGGATGCAGGAGTCTTCCAAGGGGATGAAAGGGCGGGTACCTCCTTTGCCCGCAGTACACCCCTTCCCCTCCATCGCGTATGCCGCTTACGATTTGCCCGATCCTTTCGATCCCGGTCGTCTGGCTCCTCCTGCCCTGAAGTCGGCCACGGGGAGCGGTCTGCCGGCACCCGACATGACCCGGCCGCGGGAGCCGCTCGAGCGTTTTTCTTTGTCTGAACTCAGGCTAAGGGGCGTGTTGCGTAAAGGAAGCGAGATCAGGGCTTTGATCGAGGCTCCGGACGGAGTCTATCCCGTCGGGCTCGGTGCCTATCTCGGCCAGAATTTTGGCCGTGTCGTAAACATCCAAGAGACCAAGATCACGATAGAAGAGATGGTGCGGGATGCCGATCAATGGGTCAAGCGGACGGCAGAATTGAACCTGGAGGAAAAACCATGAATCGCATGGGCTATACCACTTTGTGCGCGTCAGCCAAGGGAGATGCTGCCGTGCTTTGGCTCAGATCGTTCGTTTTGGGGGTCTGTTTCGTGCTTCTTGCTGCCTACGCTCCCCCGGGATGGGCTGCTGCGGACTCCTCGGTCGCGCTGAAAGATGTCTCCCTCGTCGAGTCGGGGGAAGGGGCGGTTCGGCTGGATCTCGTCTTTGACGCACCGGTGGGTGCTCCTTCGCATTTCTCGATGGCGAGCCCTTCACGCATCGTGCTGGATTTCCCCGAGGCCAAAAATCTGCTGGGTACTCCCTCCAGGGAGATCAAGCGCAGCGGCATCGAGCGTATCTACGCGGTCGAGGGAGCAGGGCGTCTGAGGGTGGTGTTGGCGCTTTCCCAACCGATGCAGTACCGCTTGACCCAAGTCGCAGGGGGGTGGGGGGTGGAACTCCAGACTGCGTCTTCGAGTACGGGTACGAGTTCGGCGCAAGAGGCACTGGCACCCTATCAGCGCGACGGTGGCGGCATGCCGAGTTCGACTGCCTCGGCGCCCGCAGGCACCCCTTCCATCGTATCGGTCGATTTTCGTCGTGGCCCGGAAGGGGAGGGGAAAGTGATGATTCGCCTCTCTTCCGCCGACATCACGCCGGATCTACGCCGCGCCGGTGAGCGCGTCGAGATCGTCTTTCCCGAAACGGCTCTGCCGCAGGAGCTCTATCGGCGCAGCGACGTGACCGATTTCGCCACGCCGGTGCAAAGCTTCCGTTTCGAGCGCAGAGGGCGGGACACCGTGCTCGTGATCGAACCCAAGGGAAATTGGCAACACACCGCCTATCAGGCCGATACACTCTTCGTCATCGACATTCAGCCAATTCAGGAAGACCCCAATAAAGTGCTCGTGGGTAGGCCGCAGTACAAGGGCGAGCGGCTCACCCTCAACTTCCAGAACATCGACGTACGCGCCGTGCTGCAGGTGTTGGCCGACTTCAGCGGTTTCAACCTCGTCGTCTCCGATACGGTGCAAGGCACGATCACGTTGCGCCTGGTCGACGTGCCCTGGGATCAGGCCCTCGACATCATTTTGCAGAACAAAAAACTCGACAAGCGGCAGCAGGGCAATGTCATCTGGGTCGCTCCGGCCCAGGAGCTCGCCGAGCACGAGAAAATACGACTCGAGGCGCTCAATCAGAGCATCGAAAAAGGCGTGTTGCTCACCGAGAGCTTCCAAATCAATTATCATTCGGCGGCCGAGATCTATCAAATGATTTCGGAAGAGAGCAGGGGTGGTGGTAGTAGTAACAAAAAAATTCTCTCCGACCGCGGCATGGCCACTTACGACGTTCGGACCAACAAGCTCTTCGTCACTGACGTCGAGGAGCGGCTGCAAGCGGTGCGTGAACTGCTGAAACAGATCGACGTGCCGCCGCGTCAGGTAGTGATCGAGGCTCGCATCTTGGAGGTGTCGTCGAATTTCGGCAAGGAGATCGGAGCCAAGCTTTCGTTCGACGATGCCCGCATCCGTAGTCTGGGAAATGGGGCACTCTTCACCGTGGGCCCCTTCAACCGTCCGTTCTACCAGCAGAGCTCACTACCGGGCGGCCAGTTTTCGACTTTTGCCCTGTCGATCTTCAATCGCTCGGCTACACGTTTCCTCAACCTGGAACTCAATCTGGCAGAGGTCACGGGCAAGAGTCGCATCGTCTCCAATCCCAAGATCATGACGGCGAACAACATCGAGGCGCGCATCGCCGTTGGCGACGAGATTCCCTATACCACGACTTCGACGGTGGGTAACATGACCACGCAGGACGTCGAATTCAAGGAGGCGTTGCTTGAACTGCGGGTGACGCCGGTGCTCACGCCCGACGGGCGAGTGCGGATGAAGGTGCTCGTGCGTAAGGATCGTGCTGATTTCTCCCGCTCGGTTCAGGGTAATCCACCCATCCTGAAGAAAGAGGTAACGACCGATGTCCTCGTGGAAAATGGAGGCACCGTCGTACTGGGCGGCTTGTTCGAGGAGTCCGAAACCAATTCGGTCGATAAGGTTCCAGGGTTGGGTGACATCCCGCTCCTGGGGAATCTCTTCCGGAACAAGGCAGACACGGCTCAGCGCACAGAGCTGATGGTGTTCCTCACTCCGCGTATCATTGCCGAGGATCTGCGTCTGCGCTGATCGTACGTTCCTTCTTCCGCGAAGACCCGCCCCGTCGCCGACGGGCGGTTTTTTTACGCCGTATGACCGCTCTTTTTACGGTACACTAATTCCGATCAACGAACGTGAGCGTATCGGGTGGAGCCCATCGTGTTCATCGGAATGATGGGGGCCGGCAAGACGACCGTCGGGCGCGCTTATGCGGCACGACACGGGCTGGCTTTCATCGACAGCGACCAAGAATTGGAGGTGCGCACCGGCGTCTCCATTCCCACGATCTTCGCCGTCGAGGGAGAGGAAGGATTTCGCGAGCGCGAGACGCGGCTGCTCGCCGAACTGCTCGGCCGCGAGGACATCGTGCTCGCCACCGGCGGCGGGGTGGTGCTGCGGCCGGAGAATCGGGCTCAGCTGCGTCGTCGGGGCATCGTCGTCTATCTGCACGTGCCGCCAGAGGTGCTGTGGGAGCGGCTGCGGCACGACCGCCATCGGCCGCTGCTGCAGGTGCCACAGCCGCGGCAGCGTATTTTCGAACTCTATGCCCAGCGTGACCCGCTCTATCGCGAGGCGGCCGACATCGTCGTCGATGGCGGTCGGATGAAGCCCTCGGCCATGCTCGCGCGCGTCGAGGAAGCGGTACGCGACTACCTGTCAGGTAGAGGGGAAAGGGCAGTGATCGCGCAAGGAGAAGGGGATGCGTGAGCTGGCCGTCGATCTGGGTGAGCGGTCCTATCCTATTTTCATCGGCTCCGGCGTGCTTACGGCCCATGAGTTGCTGTTGCCGCACCTGGAGCAGCCGCGCGCGGTGCTCGTCACGAACGAGACCGTGGCGCCGCTCTATCTCGAGCGCGTGACCACCATGCTGGAGCGTCACGCCGTGCGCGTCGACTCGGTGGTGCTGCCCGACGGGGAACAGTACAAAAACTGGCAGACACTGGAAAAAGTCTACGATACGCTCGTCGATACCCGCGCCGAGCGTGCCACCACCCTCATCGCCCTGGGCGGAGGCGTCGTTGGCGACATGACGGGTTTTGCCGCTGCCACCTGGCAGCGCGGGGCTCCTTTCGTCCAGATGCCCACCACGCTCCTCGCGCAGGTCGATTCTTCCGTGGGCGGCAAGACGGCGATCAACCACCCGCGCGGCAAGAACATGATCGGGGCTTTCCATCAGCCTCGTGCGGTGCTCATCGACACCGACACGCTCGCGACCCTGCCGCTGCGCGAGCTGCGCGCGGGGCTCGCCGAGGTGATCAAGTACGGTCTCATCCGGGATGCCGCCTTCTTCGATTGGCTCGAGGGGCACATGGAGGCTTTGCTCGCGCTGGAGCCGGGGCCGGTGGCCTTTGCCATCGAGCGCTCCTGTCGCAACAAGGCCGAGGTGGTTGCAGCCGACGAGACCGAGCGCGGCGAACGGGCACTGCTCAATCTCGGACATACCTTCGGCCATGCGATCGAGACGGGGACAGGCTACGTCGATTGGCTGCACGGTGAGGCGGTGGCCGTGGGGATGCTGATGGCGGCCGAGGTGTCCTTGCGCCTCGGGTGGCTCGACGAGGGCGAGCTTGCGCGCATCGAGGGGCTTTTGATCCGGGCTGGCCTGCCGGTGCAGGGGCCCGCTTTGCCGGTGGATGAGATGTTGCACTGGATGGCCGGCGACAAGAAAGTGAGCGGTGGGCGGCTACGCTTGGTCCTGCTCCAAGGGATCGGCAAGGCGGTGGTGACGGCAGACGTGCCGCCATCCGTGTTGCGCGCCGCGATCGAAGCAAGGAGCTGAGATGCTGGCCCCGTACGCGGTCCATGAAGCGGCGAGCCGCGGGCGCCGGCACCCGGAGCCGAGCGCGGCGCCGCGTAGCGAATTCCAGCGCGACCGTGACCGGATCGTGCATTCGAGCGCCTTTCGCCGGCTGGAATACAAGACGCAGGTCTTCGTCAATCACGTCGGGGACCACTTTCGCACGCGGCTCACCCATTCGCTGGAAGTGGCGCAGATCGGCCGTTCCATCGCCCAGATGCTCGGCGTGAACGACGTGCTGGTCGAGGCGATCACTTTGGCGCACGACCTGGGGCATACGCCTTTCGGGCACGCCGGGCAGGAGGCGCTCGACGAGTGCATGAAAGAAGAGGGCGGATTCGAGCACAACCTGCAGTCGCTGCGCGTCGTCGACGAACTCGAGGAAAAGTACGCCGAATTCGACGGGCTCAACCTCATGTTCGAGACGCGCGAGGGCATTTTGAAGCACTGTCGTCCGGAACACTGGGCCCGGCTGGGAGAGGTGGCCGAGCGTTTTCGCCGCGACTTGCGGCCCTCGCTGGAAGCGCAGATCGCCAACCTGGCCGACGAGCTCGCCTACAACAACCATGACATCGACGATGGTCTGCGCTCCGGCCTCCTTACCCTCGATGCGCTCGAGGCGGTGCCGATTTTCGCGCGCACGCGCGCCGAGGTGGAAACACGCTATCCGGGTCTGGAGCGCAAGCGGCTCATCCATGAAACGATTCGCCGCATGATTTCGCTCATGGTGCTCGACCTCGTCGAGGAGAGCCGGCGGCGCATCGCCGAAGCCGATCCCGCCTGCGTCGAAGACGTACGCCGTGCGCCGCCGCTCGTGCGGCATTCGAGTGCGATGCGCGAAGAAGTCGCAGTGCTCAAGCGTTTCCTCTTTCTCCAGCTTTACCGTCACCCGAAAGTGGTCGACATGAACCGCCGGGCGCAGCGCATCATCCGTGAGCTCTTCGCCGCCTATGCCACCGATCCTTCGCTGCTGCCAGAGGGGTACCGGCGACGTTTCGCCGAGAAAGGCCGTCGCGCCTTGGCCGATTACATCGCCGGGATGACCGACCGCTATGCCGTTCGCGAGCATCGCCGCATTTTCGGTCTGGAAGAGGCGTTCTGAGGTTTTTTCTGGTGTTGACCGCAATCACGTCGGGGACAAATTTTTTCCTCGACCGATCTTGATCGGCGGCCTCTTCGACGGTATAGTGTTTGGCCGCCTTTTCGTGCGCCAGGATACTCCGCCGGTCTCTCGTAACGGTACCCGGTCGATCCCGTAGCGCCACAGCGGCGCGCCCTTTCTTTCACCGTCATTGGATCCGAGTCGAGGAAAGCCTGACCATGTCCGAATCGTCGCCATCTGCCGGTCTCTATCGTCCCGAGTTCGAACACGACGCCTGTGGCGTCGGTTTCGTCGCCCACCTGAAAGGCGTCAAACGCCATGACATCGTCACCCAGGGGCTGGAGATCCTGAAAAATCTCGATCACCGTGGTGCCGTGGGGGCCGATCCCCTGCAAGGCGATGGGGCGGGGATCCTCATTCAGATTCCCGATCGGCTCTACCGCGAAGAGATGGCCAAGCAGGGAGTGACCCTGCCGCCGGCCGGCGACTACGGCGTGGGGATGATTTTCCTGCCGCAGGAGACTGCCTCGCGCCTGGCCTGCGAGGAAGAGATCGAGCGGGCGGTACGTGCCGAGGGACAAGTGGTGCTCGGTTGGCGCGACGTGCCCGTCGATCGCACCATGCCCATGTCGCCGGCGGTGAAGGCCAACGAACCGGTGATCCGGCAGATCTTCATCGGTCGTGGTCCGGAAATCATGGTCACGGATGCGCTCGAGCGTAAGCTCTACGTGATCCGGCGCC
The DNA here is from genome assembly GCF_006980705.1 of Tepidiphilus olei. GTDB lineage: Bacteria > Pseudomonadota > Gammaproteobacteria > Burkholderiales > Rhodocyclaceae > Tepidiphilus > Tepidiphilus olei. Next base: position 382,811 of record NZ_SBHO01000001.1, read on the forward strand.
GCTCGGCCAACGCCATTCGTGCGCTCGAGCTCGAGCACGCCAAGGAATTCTACGTCCCTTCCATGTCGGCGCGCACCGTGGTCTACAAGGGGCTGCTGCTCGCCGACCAGGTCGGGCGCTACTATCGCGACCTCGCCGATCCGCGCACCGAGTCGGCGCTCGCGCTGGTGCACCAACGGTTCTCGACCAACACCTTCCCCAAGTGGAACCTCGCCCATCCGTTCCGGATGATCGCGCACAACGGCGAGATCAACACCCTGCGCGGCAACTACAACTGGATGCGGGCACGCGAGCGGGGCGTCTCATCCACCTTGCTGGGCAAGGATCTGGAAAAGCTCTGGCCCATCATCTATCCGGGACAGTCGGATTCGGCCTCTTTCGACAACGCGCTCGAGCTCCTGGTGATGAGCGGCTATACGCTTGCCCACGCCATGATGATGCTCATCCCCGAAGCCTGGGAGGCACACACCCTCATGGACGAGCGGCGTCGCGCCTTCTACGAGTACCACGCGGCGATGATGGAGCCCTGGGATGGCCCGGCGGCGGTGGCCTTCACCGATGGCCGCCAGATCGGGGCGACGCTCGATCGCAACGGCTTGCGGCCGGCGCGCTACCTCGTCACCGACGATGATCTCGTCGTCATGGCGTCCGAGGCCGGCGTGTTGCCGATTCCCGAAGAGAAGATCGTGCGCAAGTGGCGCCTGCAGCCGGGGAAGATGTTCCTCATCGACATGGAGCAGGGCCGCATCATCGACGACAAGGAGCTCAAGGAGACGCTCGCCAACGCCAAGCCCTACCGCGAGTGGATCCAGCGCATCAACATCAAGATCGATTCCCTGCCCGCGCCCGGCAGCGCCGCCGTGTATGCGGCGCAGTCGCACGTCCCCATCCTTGATCTGCAGCAGGCTTTCGGCTATACCCAGGAAGACCTCAAGTTCATCCTCGATCCCATGGCCGAGACGGGGGAGGAGGCGGTGGGATCGATGGGCAACGACGCGCCGCTCGAAGTGCTCTCGGAGCGGCCCAAACCCATCTACCATTACTTCCGCCAGCTCTTCGCGCAGGTGACCAACCCGCCGATCGACTCGATCCGCGAGCAGATGGTGATGTCGCTCGTCTCCTTCATCGGTCCGAAACCGAACCTGCTGGAGCTGAACGAAATCAACCCGCCCTACCGGCTGGAGGTGCCGCAGCCGGTGCTCGATTTCGAGGCGATGGCCAAGCTGCGCGACATCGCCCGTTTCACCAAGGATCGTTTCCGCAGCCACGAGATCGACATCTGCTACCCCGTGTCCTGGGGCAAGGAGGCGGTGGAGGCGCGGCTCGCCTCGCTGTGCGCCCAGGCCGAGGATGCGGTGCTCAATGGTTACAACCTGCTCATCGTGTCCGATCGCAAAGTCGATGCCGAGCACGTCGCCATCCCGGCGCTGCTGGCCACTTCCGCCATCCACCAGCACCTGGTCAACAAGGGGCTGCGTACCCGCACCGGCCTGGTGGTCGAGACCGGCTCGGCGCGCGAGGTGCACCATTTCGCCGTGCTCGCGGGCTACGGGGCGGAGGCCGTGCATCCCTATCTCGCGCTGATGACGCTGCGTGAGCTCGCCAACGGCGACGAGAAACAGGAGAAGGAATACGTCAAACACTTCATCAAGGCCATCGGCAAGGGGCTGATGAAGACGATGTCCAAAATGGGCATCTCGACTTACATGTCCTACACCGGCGCGCAGATCTTCGAGGCCGTGGGCATCAAGCAGTCGGTGTGCGACAAATACTTCACCGGCACGGTGAGCCAGGTGGAGGGGCTGGACGTCTTCGATCTGATGGACGAGGCGATCCGCCTGCACCGGGCGGCGTTTGGCGAGAACCTCTTCCTCGAGAACCGGCTCGACGTCGGCGGCGAGTACGCCTACCGGCGCTTCGGCGAGGAGCACATGTGGACGCCGGACGCCATCGCCAAGCTGCAGCATGCCACGCGCTCGGGGCGTTTCGAGACGTACGAAGAATACGCCCGCATCATCAACGACCAGAGCCGGCGTCTCATGACCCTGCGCGGCCTCTTCCGGTTCCGCAAGGCGGCGCAGCCGATTCCGCTCGAAGAGGTCGAACCGGCGAGCGAGATCGTCAAGCGCTTCGCCACGGGAGCGATGTCGCTCGGCTCCATCTCCACCGAGGCGCACACCACGCTCGCCGTGGCGATGAACCGCATCGGCGGCAAATCCAATACGGGTGAAGGCGGCGAGGACCCGGCGCGCTTCAAACCGATCGCCAAACCGACCAAGCTCTCCGAGGTGATCGGACCGCATCGCATCGCCCGCGATCTCGAGCTCAAGCCCGGCGACAGCCTGCGCTCGGCGATCAAGCAGGTGGCGTCCGGCCGCTTCGGGGTGACGGCCGAATATCTCGTCAATGCCGATCAGATCCAGATCAAGATGGCGCAAGGCGCCAAACCCGGCGAGGGCGGTCAGCTGCCGGGGCACAAGGTCACCGAGTACATCGGCTTTCTGCGCCACTCGGTGCCGGGCGTCGGCCTCATTTCGCCGCCGCCGCACCACGACATCTATTCGATCGAGGATCTGGCCCAGCTCATCCACGACCTGAAGAACGTCAATCCGAAGGCTTCGATCTCGGTGAAACTGGTGGCCGAGGTGGGGGTGGGTACCGTCGCGGCGGGCGTGGCCAAGGCCAAGGCGGATCACATCGTGATCGCCGGCCACGACGGCGGCACGGGGGCTTCGCCCATTTCCTCGATCAAGCACGCCGGTTCGGCCTGGGAGCTGGGTCTGGCGGAAACGCAGCAGACGCTGGTGATGAACCGCCTGCGCGGCCGGGTACGGGTACAGGTCGACGGTCAGATCAAGACCGGGCGCGACGTGGTCATTGGCGCGCTGCTCGGTGCCGACGAGTTCGGCTTCGCCACGGCGCCGCTGGTGGTCACCGGCTGCATCATGATGCGCAAGTGCCATCTCAACACCTGCCCGGTGGGGGTGGCTACGCAGGATCCCGAGCTGCGCCGGCGTTTCTCCGGGCAGCCCGAGCATGTGATCAACTACTTCTTCTTCGTGGCCGAGGAAGTACGTCGCCTCATGGCCGAGCTCGGCGTGCGCACGTTCGACGAGCTCATCGGCCGGGTGGATCTGCTCGACGTGCGTGAGGCCGTCGATCACTGGAAGGCCAAGGGGTTGGATTTCGGCAAGGTGCTCGCACGCATCGAAGCGCCGGAGGGGGTGGCCACGTACCACTGCGAGACCCAGGACCATGGGCTCGACAAGGCACTCGATCTGCGCTTGCTCGAACTCGCCAAGCCGGCGATCGAGGCGCGCAAGGTGGTGCACGCCGAGGTGCCGATCCGCAACGTCAACCGCACGGTGGGCGCGATGCTCTCCGGCCGCATCGCCGAGCGCCATGGCCATGAAGGCTTGCCCAACGATACGGTGCGCTTCACGTTCCGCGGCACGGCCGGGCAGAGCTTCGCCGCCTTCCTCGTGCGCGGCGTTACCTTCGACCTGATCGGCCAGGCCAACGACTACGTCGGCAAGGGGCTCTCGGGCGGGCGCGTCATCGTGCGCCCCGATCCGGTCTTCCGCGGCGAGGCGCCGGAGAACATCATCGTCGGCAACACCGTGCTCTACGGGGCGATCGAGGGCGAAGCCTACTTCAGCGGCGTGGCCGGCGAGCGGTTTGCCGTGCGCAATTCGGGGGCGGTCGCCGTCGTCGAGGGCGTGGGTGACCACGGCTGCGAATACATGACGGGCGGCACGGTGGTGGTGCTCGGGCGCACGGGGCGAAATTTCGCCGCCGGCATGTCGGGCGGCATCGCCTACGTGCTCGACATCGACGGGGATTTCGCGCAGAAGTGCAACCAGGTGCAGGTGGCGCTCGAGCCCCTGCCCGAGGAGCTGGAGGCTAGGGCGCAGTCCGACTTCGGCCCCGAACTCGAGACGCACGGTTTCGTTCGCATCGACCACCTGACGATGGGCGATGAGCTCATCCTCAAAGGGCTCATCGAGCGTCATGCGCGCCTCACCGGCAGCCGCCGCGCCAAGGAGATCCTGGCGCACTGGAGCCTGTGGCGCGCCAAGTTCGTCAAGGTGATGCCTCATGAATACCGTCGGGCGCTGCGCGAACTCGCTGCCGCGCGTGCGGCCAGCATGGCCTGATTCTCTCTGGAGACTGCAAGGAAATGGGTAAACCCACAGGTTTTCTCGAATACCGCCGCGTCACGGAAGCCTACGATCCGGTTCCCGAGCGGATCCGGCATTACAAGGAGTTCGTGCATCGACTCTCGGAGAACGAGGCGACGATCCAGGGCGCGCGCTGCATGGACTGCGGCATTCCTTTCTGCCACAACGGCTGTCCGGTGAATAACCTCATCCCGGACTGGAACGACCTCGTCTATCGCAAGCGCTGGCGCGAGGGTTGGAACGCGCTCGATGCGACGAACAATTTCCCCGAATTCACTGGCCGCGTGTGTCCGGCACCGTGCGAGGCGGCCTGTACGCTCAACATCAACGATGATGCCATCGGCATCAAGTCGATCGAGCGTTTCCTCATCGACCTCGCCTGGGAACGCGGCTGGGTGCTGCCGCATCCGCCCAAACGCAAGACCGGCAAGAAAGTCGCGGTGGTCGGCTCCGGTCCGGCGGGCATGGCGGCGGCGCAGCAATTGGCGCGCGCCGGGCACGAGGTGACGCTCTTCGAGAAGAACGACCGCATCGGTGGCCTGCTGCGCTACGGCATCCCCGACTTCAAGCTGGAGAAATGGCTCATCGACCGGCGGCTGGCGCAGATGGAGGCCGAAGGGGTGCGTTTTCGCACCGGCGTGCTCGTCGGGGCGTCGGATACTCCCGCCGCAATCCAAAACGCGGCCAAGAGTTTCGTCTCCGCCGAGGAGCTGCGCCGTGAGTTCGACGCGGTGGTGCTCGCCGCGGGCTCGGAAGTGCCGCGCGATCTGCCGGTGCCGGGACGCGAGCTCGAGGGCATCTACTTCGCCTTGCAATTCCTCATCCCGCAGAACCGCGAAGTGGCTGGCGACGCACCCAATCCGATCTCGGCCAAGGGCAAGCACGTGGTGGTGATCGGCGGCGGCGACACCGGCGCCGACTGCGTGGGAACGGCGATTCGCCACGGTGCCAAATCGGTGACCCAGCTCGAGCTCATGCCCCGTCCGCCCGAGCAGGAGGACAAGGCCCTCACCTGGCCTTACTGGCCGAACAAGCTGCGTACCTCGACCTCTCACCTGGAAGGGGAGGTGAAACGCGAGTTCGCCGTGCTCACCAAGGCATTCCTGGGTGAGAATGGCCGCGTGCGCGCGCTGCGCCTGGCGCGGCTCGACTGGAGTGGCGGGCAGATGAAAGAGATCCCGGGCTCGGAATTCGAGATTCCCGCCGATCTCGTGCTGCTTGCCATGGGATTCGTCCATCCGCTCGGGGCACTGCTCGAAGCCTTCGGCGTGGAAAAAGATGCGCGCGGCAACGCCGCGGCGCCGACCGAAGGCCCTGGAGCCTACGCCACCAGCGTGCCGGGCGTGTTCGCTGCCGGGGACGTGCGCCGCGGCCAGTCGCTGATCGTTTGGGCGATCCGTGAGGGGCGGGAAGCGGCCCGTGCGGTCGATCTCTATTTGATGGGCGAGAGCATCCTGCCGGCCTGATCGGCAGGCTTCGTCATGAATCTCGAGGAAGCCGGCCGCCTTCGTGGCCGGCTTCATTTTTTGGAGTGTGCATGGACGATCGACTCTCTCGCAGCGAACGACTGATCGTGGTGCGGCTCGCCGCGGTCTTCGCGCTGCGCATGCTGGGGCTCTTTCTGATCCTGCCCGTCTTTGCCGAATACGCGCGGCATCTGCCCGGTGGCGGGAACGAGGCGGCGATCGGCTTGGCGATCGGTATTTACGGTCTCACCCAGGCGGTGTTGCTGATTCCTTTCGGCGCGGCCTCCGACCGCTTCGGGCGCAAACCGGTGATCGTCGCCGGACTCGCCCTCTTCGTGGTAGGCAGCCTCGTGGCTGCGTTTGCGCCGGATCTGCACTGGGTCACCGTGGGGCGAGCGCTGCAAGGCGCGGGGGCGATCTCGGCCACCGTGACGGCACTGGTGGCCGACCTCACGCCCGAGACGCACCGCACGCGCGCCATGGCCATGATCGGCTCGACCATCGGTCTCTCCTTCGCCCTCTCTCTGGTATTGGGGCCGGCGCTCTACGGCCTGGTGGGCATGCGCGGCATCTTTCTCCTCACGGGCGTGCTTGCCGCCGGCGCGGCGGTGATGGTCTGGCGCAGCGTGCCCACTCCGTCACGACCGGCCGCGCCCGTGGCCGCGTCTCGCGCCTCCCTGTGGGCAGTGCTCAAGGACGGGCGTCTGCTTCGGCTCGATGTAGGCGTGTTCTCGTTGCATTTCATCCAGATGGCGATGTGGGTGGTCGTGCCAGGGGCGCTGGTCAAGCATGGCGCACTGCCACTGGAAGATCACTGGAGCGTTTATTTGGTCGCGGTGCTCTTCTCCTTCACGGTGATGGTGCCCGCCATCGTCTTCGCTGAGCGGCGTGGCCGCCTGAAAACGGTCTATCTCGCCTCCATCGCGCTGCTTGCCGTGGTGCAACTGGGGTTTGCCCTGTGGGCGAGGGATCTATGGACGATCGGACTGTGTCTAACAGCATTTTTCATCGCCTTCAACATTCTGGAAGCGACCCAACCTTCTTGGGTATCGCGCATCGCGTCGCCGCAACGGAAAGGGGCGGTACTTGGCGTTTATAACACCTTGCAATCTTTAGGGTTGTTTTGCGGTGGATGGATGGGCGGGTTGATCGCACAGCACCTCTCTCCTCAGGCGATCCACTGGGTGGCGGCGGGGCTCGCGCTCGCGTGGTATGCTTTGAGCCTCGGGTTGCAGCCTCCGGCACGCCCGCAAGATTCGCAATCTTTATGAGGATGGAACGATGGCATCAGTCAATAAAGTGATCTTGGTTGGTAACCTCGGCCGTGACCCCGAGACCCGCTACATGCCCAGCGGCGAGGCCGTGTGTAATTTTTCGCTGGCCACCTCCGAAACTTGGAAGGACAAGGCCACGGGTGAGCGCAAGGAGGCCACCGAGTGGCATCGCGTGGTGCTTTTCGGGCGGCTCGCCGAGATCGCCGCGCAGTATCTGCGCAAAGGTTCGTCGGTCTACATCGAGGGAAGTCTGCGCACGCGCAAATGGACCGACCAGAGCGGTCAAGAACGCTATACCACCGAGATTCGGGCCGATGTGATGAAGATGCTCGGTGGGCGCGGTGGTGCGGGAGCCGGGCCCGATGCGCCTTTGGATGAGGGAAACGCTTCGCCCGCCACTGCGCCTAGGCAAGGTGCTCAGTCTGCATCGACGGCCAAAAAGAATTTCGACAACGGTTTCGAGGAAGACGACATTCCGTTCTAGGGGCCGTGCCTCGGTCAGAATTTTCATGTGCGCCGAAAGATTCGTTTTTTTCGGATGGACCGAATATCCGTGCCGCGGAATCGAGGAAGGTAACGGCCATTACGGGGGCACTGTAAAAGAACCAACGCGAGCGCTTGCAGGGCAAAGATTCCGGAGCGTGGAATGCGAGGCAATGTCATGGATAAGCGAGCGCGTAGCGCCGCCATGCGGTCGCACGGTAGATCGTTCGAGATGTCCATAGGGAAGGGCATGACGTGGATTACGTGATTGCACACGAGGACGGAGTACTTACCGTCGATACGGGCTATCTGCGTCCGGGTTTGGCCGCGGTGCACCTGATCGTGCAGGATGGGCGGGCAGCGGTGGTCGATACGGGGGTGAATGCCTCGGTGCCGCGGGTCTTGGAAGCGCTGGCGGCGAGCCACGTTGCGCCCCAGGGAGTGGAATACGTGCTGCTCACGCACGTGCATCTGGATCATGCCGGCGGAACGGGGCATCTCATGGCGGCCTTGCCCAACGCCCGGCTGGTGGTACATCCGCGTGGTGCGCGCCACATGATCGATCCCTCGCGGCTATGGCAGGCAGCCGCTGCCGTCTATGGTGAAGCCGAAGCGTATGCCATGTACGGCCATTTGGTGCCGGTGCCCCCGGAGCGGGTGATCGCGGTGGATGACGGGCAGGTGTTCTTTCTGGGATCGCGCGCACTGACGGTGTGGCATACGCCGGGGCATGCTCGCCACCACGTGGTGATTCATGATTCGGTGGCACAGGCCGTTTTTACGGGAGACACTTTCGGCGTCTCATACCGGGAGCTGGACGTTGCGGGACGGGCGTCGGTGATTCCGACGACGACGCCCACCGAGTTCGAACCGGAGGCGCTCCATGCCTCCATCGATCGCATTCTCGCCGCCCGTCCCTCGGCCGCCTATTTGACCCATTTCGGGCGCGTGCGTGAGCTCGAGCGCTTGGCGACCGACCTGCATCGTCTGATCGATGCCTACGTCGAGGTGGCCCGGTCGGCCCGCGGCGAAGGAGTGGCGCGGCATCTGGAGATCCTCGCTGGTTTGCATGCCTTGATGCACGAGGAAGCGGAGCGTCAGGGCTGGCTAGTGCGGGGGGATGCGCTCATCGAGTTGCTACGTATGGATCTCGAGCTCAATGCCCAGGGTCTGGGCGTGTGGCTGGATCGGCAGCAGCTGGTCAGTACCGGATGAGTGAAGCAGTCGAACTGGAGCGACGCTTCGGGGGGATCGAGCGTCTCTACGGCAAAGGCGCGCTTGCCCGTTTGCAGCAAAGCAAAGTGGCGGTGGTGGGCGTGGGCGGGGTCGGTTCCTGGGCGGCCGAGGCGCTCGTGCGCAGCGGCGTGGGGGGAGTGCGCCTCATCGATCTCGACGTGGTGGCGGAATCGAACTGCAACCGTCAGATCCATGCGCTTTCCTCGACGCTGGGGCGTGCCAAGGTGGAAGCGATGGCAGAACGCTTGGCCGACATCAATCCTTCATTGTCGTGTGAGCTGATCGACGACTTCCTCACGCCGGAGAATTGCGCCGCGCTCGCCGCCGGGATGGACGCGGTGATCGATGCCGTCGATGCGGTCCGCGCGAAGGCGGCGTTGGCGGCGCACTGTCGGGCGCAGGGAATTTTTCTCGTGATGACGGGGGCAGCCGGAGGCAAGCGCGATCCGGCGCGACTCGAGGTGGCGGATCTGGCGCACACCGTACAAGACCCGTTGCTGGCGAAGACACGAGCTTCGTTGCGTCGCGAGTATGGGTTTCCGCGTGGCCGGGGCCGTTTCGGCATACCGGCGGTGTTCTCGCCCGAGCCAATGCGCCGCGATGCCCAATGCGATGCTCGCGCCGGACTCGCTTGCGCCGGCTACGGTTCGAGCATGATGATGACGGCCACGATGGGGCTGATCGCCGCCGAGCGCGTCGTTGCATGGCTGGTGCAGGAGGAGCGATGAGCGGGGTACCTGCGGTGATTCTCTTCGCGCACGGGGCGCGCGATCCGCGGTGGGCGGAACCGGTGCTCGCCTTGGCGCAACGGCTGCGGCAGGCGTTGCCCGAGGCGTTCGTGCAGCCGGCGTTCCTGGAATTTCTCGCGCCCAGCCTGTCCGAAGCGGTAGAGGCAGCGCTCGCGCTTGGCCATCGGCGAGTGACGCTGGTTCCGGTGTTCATTGCCGTCGGCGGTCATCTGCGCGAGGACCTGCCGCGTTTGTTGGCGCCTTTGCGCGCAGCGTATCCAGACGTCTCGTTCGAGGTGCTGCCAGCCTTGGGTGAATCCGAGAGGGTCCGGGAGGCGATGGCCGCGACCGTTTTGGAATGGATCGGGGCAGGCGAATGAAACGCTCGGGATCACTGTGGTAATATCGATGCACGAACGATAGCTCGCGAATGATCCATGCGTTTCCTGCTCAGCAACGACGATGGTTATTTCTCTCCTGGCCTGGAGGCGCTAGCACACGCGCTGCGTACCTTGGGTGACGTGACGGTGGTTGCGCCGGAACGCGACCGCAGCGGGGCGAGCAATTCGCTCACGCTCGATCGTCCGCTCATCGTGCGACGGGCGCCCAACGGGTTCTATTTCGTCAATGGCACGCCGAGCGACTGCGTCCATTTGGCGGTGACCGGCATGCTCGACGTGCAGCCGGACATGGTCATCTCGGGCATCAACATCGGGGCGAACATGGGCGACGACACCGTTTATTCGGGTACGGTGGCGGCCGCGACCGAGGGGTATCTGCTGGGGGTGCCGTCGCTCGCCGTGTCGTTGGTGAGCAAGTCGCCACAGGATTTTTCCGCCGCGGCCTACGTCACTCGTCGGTTGGTCGAGCGGCTCTTGTCCAAGCCCTTGTCGCGCCAGGCGGTGCTGTTGAACGTCAATATCCCTGATCTACCCTTGCCACAATTGAAAGGGTATCGGGTCACGCGTCTGGGAAGGCGACACAAGGCCGAGCCCGTGATCCCAGCCAAAAATCCGCGGGGAGAGACCGTTTATTGGATCGGCCCGGCGGGGAAGGCGGCCGAGGCGGGCGAGGGGACCGATTTCCATGCCGTCGCCGAAGGTTACGTGTCCATCACCCCTTTGCAAATGGACCTGACGCACTATGAGTTGCTGCCCGAGGTAGAAGGTTGGTTGCAGGAGACGGGCGCTCCATGAACCATGCTGCAGTACGCTTCGATGCCATTTCTTCGCGTGCGCTCGATCGTTTGCTCGACAAGTTGCGTCACGAAGGTATTCGCGATGAACGGGTGCTCGAAGCGATGCAGCGTGTCCCGCGCCACCATTTCGTCGAGGAAGGGCTGCAGCTTCGGGCCTATGACGACATCGCCCTGCCGATCGGGTTTCAGCAGACGATTTCCCAGCCCTATGTGGTGGCGCGGATGCTGGAGTTGCTGCTCGCCGGCCGCGAGCCGGGGCGTACGCTGGAAGTGGGTGTGGGTTGCGGGTATCAAACGGCCTTGCTGGCGCAACTCGCGCCGGAAGTCTACGGTATCGAGCGCATCCGGGCGCTCTTCGATCTGGCGCGAGAGAATCTTCGGCCGTTTCGTTTCGCGCACGTTCGCCTGAAACACGGCGATGGTATGTTGGGGCTGCCTGAGGTGGCGCCGTTCGATTCGATCATCGTCGCTGCGGCGGCGCCCGTCGTTCCGCCCGCGCTCGTGGAGCAGCTCTCTTTGGGCGGAAGGCTGGTCATGCCGGTGGGCGATGCGGTCCAGTCGTTGCGGGTGGTCGACCGAACTTCTTCCGGCATCGTGCTCTCAGAGCATGAACCGGTACGTTTCGTGCCCCTCCTGGGAGGAGTGGGTTAAATGCTTGGAAGGAGCCTTGAGATGACGAAAGGGTGGGGTCGCCGAGTGGCCTTCCTCTTGGGCTTGGCAGGGATTTTGGCGGGTTGTTCGAGCGCGGTCAAAGCGCCGGTGGCCGATCGATCGACGGGCGCTCCAATGGCTGCGTCAGCGACGGCAACGCAAGCGACACCCGCGGCCCCTGGCCCGGTCCATCACGTCGTTCAACCCGGTGAGACATTGCGCGGCATCGCGCGGCAATACGGGGTCTCGGTCGATGAGCTGGTAACGCTCAACCAGCTCTCCGATCCGAATCGCATCGTCGTTGGACAGACCCTCAGGGTTCGCGAAGGTCCGTCTTCGTCGCCGGCCGAGGCGAGTGGAGTGCAAGTGGTTCCGGTGCCGCTCGATGGTGCGCCTCAGGCGGTGAGCGCTGCGCCGGTGGTGACTTCGCCCAAGGGCGGGCGAACCGGTGCAGAGGCAACGTCCGCGCCCGTCGCCCCGAAGGCCGAAGACAAGGCGCCGGCGGCAGGCGAGGGCTGGCAATGGCCGGCAGACGGGCCGCTCCTGACCCGTTTCAACGGCACGAGCGTCAAGGGCATCGACATCGGCGGCAAGATGGGTGATCCGGTGCGCGCAGCGCTCGATGGTACGGTCTCTTACACCGGCGAGGGGATCGAGGGCTATGGACTCATCGTGATCGTCCAGCATCCCAACGACTACGTCTCGGTGTATGCCCACAACAGCAAAGTCCTCGTCAAGGAGGGCCAGCAGGTCAAGCGTGGTGAGGTGATCGCGGCCATCGGCCAGACCGGGAAGGACGTGAAGCAGCCGAAACTGCATTTCCAGATCCGCAAGGCCGGTCAAGCGGTCGACCCGCTCAGACTCTTACCGTCACGCTGAGGAGGCACTCATCATGGAGGAGGACGACGTCACAGGCATCCAGGATATCCATGCCGACGGTGAGGTGGCTTGGTGGCGTGACTTGGGCGAGGCGGCCGAGGAAGTTCCTCCCGAGATTTTGGCGTTCGACGAAGACAAGGTCGTCGATGACGAGCTCTTTTCCGATGTCACGCAACGCTATCTCAACGAGATCGGCACCTACCCCTTGCTCACGCCCGAAGAGGAGCGGCGGTTGGCGCAGCTCGCCAAGGAGGGGGACGAGGCGGCGCGCCGGACGATGATCGAACGCAACCTGCGCCTGGTGGTGAGCATCGCCAAGCATTACCAACACCGCGGGCTTCCCTTTCTCGATCTCATCGAGGAAGGAAACTTGGGCTTGATCCACGCGCTGGAGAAATTCGATCCTTCTCGAGGGTTTCGCTTTTCTACCTATGCCACGTGGTGGATACGGCAGAACATCGAGCGAGCCATCATGAACCAGGGGCGCACGATCCGCTTGCCGATCCACGTGATGAAGCGCATCAACCGGCTCTATCACGCGCGCCGGGCGGAGGCCACGGAAAACGGCGGCGAGACGCCCCAGTCGCTTGCCGAGCGCCTCGGACGTCCCGTCGAGGAAGTGCACGAACTGCTCGCGTTGCTGGAACCCACGGCTTCGCTCGATGCGCAGATCGACCGCGATACGGCGCGCTCGCTCGTCGAGCTGGTGGCCGACGAATCCAGCCTCAGCCCGGAAGATCAGATCTACAACGCCGAGCTCGAAGCGCTGGTGCAGCGCTGGCTCGACGCCTTGCCGCCGAAACATCGTTTCGTCGTCGTGCATCGCTACGGCTTGCGCGGCATCCTGCCGCAGACGCTAGAAGATCTCTCCGACGAGATGGGGCTCACCCGCGAGCGGGTGCGCCAGATCCAGCTCGAATCGCTGCGCCGGCTGCGCCACATGGCGCGCGAATCGGGGCTCGACGGTCAGGCGCTTTTTTCCTGACGCAGGCGGCGGCGCAGCTGGCGTAGGGCGCGCCGCATCGCCGCGGCGGCTTCCTCCGTTGCCAGACCGCCGCCGTAGCGCGCTTGGAGATAGGGGCGAAGCAGGGCCTCGATTTCTCCGCTCGCCTGGGGAAAGTGCCGCATCAGCCGCCTGCCGTAATCGAGCGGTCCCTCGGCCGGGGCGCGCGCCAGGCCGCGGCGCGCCATCAGGCGACAGAAGCGGTGCCACTGCCGCTCCAGGGGGTCGCGCGATGTCGGTGGCCGTTGCAGCCACCAGGCGAGCAGGGCCGCGAGCGCGAGCGCCATTCCCGTGGCGGCGAGCGCCCAGCCCAGGGCGCGGTCCGGCCTCCAGCCCAGGTTCTGCCACAGTCGCCGCTGGCGTTCGGCGTCGAACCCCGCCACCCACACGTTCCAGCCGTATTCCCAGGCTTCGAGCTGGGCGCGCAGGCGCCAGGCCCAGCGCCACTCAGGGCGCAGCAACAGGGGCAAGCCCTCGCGTTCGCCGAGTACTTCTCCCAGTGGACGTTCGGCGCGCTCGGGCTGGGCGAAGGTGGTGGGATCGACGCGAACCCAGCCCCTCCGGGCGAGCCAAACTTCCACCCACGAGTGGGCATCCGCCTGGCGGATGACCCAGGTGCCGTTGGCGGGATTGCGTTCGCCGCCGAGGTAGCCAAGAACGATGCGGGTGGGGATCCCGGCGGCGCGGGCCATCACGGCGAAGGCATCGGCGAAGTGCTCGCAGAACCCGGCACGGACCTCGAAGAGCACCTGGTCGGCGCTATCGCGCTCCATGGGCGGGGGGGTCAGGGTGTAGCGTAATCCTCGTTCACGGAAAAAATCGATGATGGCCGCTAGCCGGTCTTCGGGTCGGGGGTATCGGTTGGAGAGGGCTTCACCGATTTCTCGGGTGCGGGGATTGACCCCCGGCGGCAGGGACGTCAAAGCGCGGATCGAAAGCGGGGAGAGGGGCTCCGGGAGAGGTTCGCCCGAGCGGGCTTCGCCCTCGAAAAGGGTACGCTGCAATAGAGGCCGGCGAGTACGCCAGGAACCGGTCGGCATGCGTTCCACGTCCGCCGCGCCGCGCAGCGCATGGGTGCGCTCCAGGGTGAATACCCACGTGAGGTCGGAGGGTTCCTGGAGACTGCGGTAGCGTACTTGAGCTGGCTGGGGCAAGGCGTCGAGCATGGGGTTCGCTGCCCGCCACGAAGAGGGTTTCCAGCTGCGACCGTCGTAGACTTCGAGTACCGGACCTCGCCAGTAGCGAGGGGTGGGTAGCCGTCCTTCCAGGACTTCGACGACGAAGGCGATCTCGTCGGATCGGGCAAGGCTTGCGATGCTGCCCGCTTCCATCGTCTCGGACATTCCGGTGCGTCCGGCACGAGCGTCGGCGGGCAGTCCCCACAGTGGCCCGGGAACGCGCGGCACCAGCACGAACAGAAGCACGGCGAGTGGGAGTGCCCAGAGCATCGCACGGCCGGCGTCCCGATCCGCCAGAGCGAGAGGGGTCGGAAGGATGGGGGAAACCGTCAGTCGGGCGCAGGCGAGCAGGACGAGACCCGCCCCGCTGAATGCCACCAGCGCGTGCAGCGGCGTTTGCCCGCGCAAAAATACGGCCGTGAGCAGAAAGAGAGTGAGCACGGCGACGGTGCGTTCGTCTCGCTCGGTGCGTGCCTCGAGCCACTTGACCCACACCAGCAAGGCGACGAGGGCGACTCCGGGCTCTTGGCCGAACCAGTAGCCATATTGCCAACGCACGACGAGTGCGCAGGCCAAACCCGTCAGCCACAGACGCCAACCGCCGAGTGCTCCCAGCTCTCGGCGCCGGCGCAGAAACCAGACGAAGGCAAGCAGGGCGACTCCGGCTTGGATGCCGAGAGGAAATTCGACGAATTGGCTCCCCAAGGCGAGCACGAGCGCCAGCGCGAGCGGTGCGGCGGCGGTACCGGCAAGGCGGCCTGTGAGCCGGTTCAGTCCGCGCAACAGTCGGGCGATCGGAGCGGACTCGCTCATGAGGTTTCCGATGGAAAAAGTGCCAGACGGCGGAGCACGGCGTGAAGATGGGATTTGCCCCGGTTGGGGGGTACGATGATGCCTGGTAATTCCACGCCGAAAGCCAGTCCTTGGCGATGGGCGGCGAGCACCCAGGCGCACAGACGTGAGAGGCGCGATTCCGTCTCGCCTGCGCTGAGCGTGTCGCTCCAGCGCAGCAACACGGAGCCACTGGCGGGGGATTCTCTGCGGGCCAGCATGCGCGGACCGCCGCGGGCGACGATCTTCCACACGATCCGCTGCAACGGCTCGCCCATCCTCCAAGGTCGAAGGTCGTCGAAGTCTTCTTCCCCGGGGCGAAGGCGTCGAGCGCGTGCGCTCGCTCCGTCGGTCGTGGCCGCAGCGACGCTCCACGGTGGAGCCTCGGGCTCGGGCCGGGGATAGACCCAGGCGGTGACCGTAGGCCAGAGCACCGTCCAGGCGCGGAACCAGCCGAAAGGGTGACGCGTGGCGACGGTGAGGCGCCCAAGGCGACGCAGGCCGCGCTGCCCGGTTTCCTGTTCGAGAAAAACCCGTACGGATCCCGCGGTAGGCGTGAGCACGGCGAAGGCGTGCGCATCGGGTGCACTGAGTGCCAAAGGGCGCAAACGCGCCGTGTGGGCGCGTAGCGTCACCGGCCAGCGCACGTGTTCGCCGGCGAAAACGGCTTCGGGTTCGCTCACCTCGATCGTCACGCCACGCAGCGTGGCGGCGGTGGAAGGAATCGCCACGACCGCGACGGCCGCAAGCCAGAAGACGAGGGCGTGACCCAGGGAAAGGAGGTAGTTGATGGAGAGCAGCCAGAGCACGACTAGCGCAAGGGCGAATCCCACGCCGGCCGCGGTAGGGAGGATGTAGAGGGTGCGGTGGGTGACGGTGAGCGTGCCTTCGGAGGCGGAAGCGCGGCGGCGCTGCCAGCGCTCCAGCCAGTTGCGCCAGATCGAAACGGCACGCAGGCTCATGGCACCGGCACCGTGGAGAGAATTCGCAGGGCCGTGTTCGTGCAGGCTTCGCGTTCGCCACTGCGCAGCACCAGGCGATGGGCTGTGGCGGCGACGAACACGGCTTGCACGTCTTCGGGCAAGACGAAGTCTCGGCCCGCGAGGAAAGCATGGGCGCGCGCCGCGGCGAGCAGGGCAAGCCCCCCGCGCGGGCTCAAGCCTAGCCGTACGCCCGGATGCGTGCGTGTCTCCTGTACGAGTGAGAGCACGTAGTCGAGGAGCGCCTCGCGCACCGTCAGGGAACGCACGTTGGCTTGCCAGGCACGCAACTCGGTGGCGTCCGCCAACGGGCGCAGGGCGGCCAAGGCCGCGGCGCCGCCTTCGCCGGCCAGCAGGCGTTTTTCTACTTCCGGCGGCGGATAGCCGATTTCCAGGCGCAGCAGGAAGCGATCCAGCTCGCTCTCCGGCAAGGGGTAAGTGCCCACCTGTTCGAGGGGGTTCTGCGTGGCGATGACGCAGAAAGGTTCGGGCAGGGCGTGTGTGACTCCGTCGATGGTTACCTGGCGCTCGGCCATCGCTTCGAGCAGGGCGCTCTGCGTCTTGGGCGAGGCGCGGTTGAGCTCGTCGGCGAGCAGTACTTGATGAAAGATCGGTCCCGGCACGAAACGCAGCTCGCGCCCGACTTCGTCGAAGACCGAAAGACCAAGCAAGTCGGAAGGCAGGAGGTCGTTCGTGCCCTGGACGCGTCCGAAGTCGAGTCCGAAGACACGGGCAAGCGCCTGTGCCAGAGTCGTCTTGCCGACGCCGGGCAGGTCTTCGAGGAGGAGATGCCCGCCGGCGAGCAGCCCGGCGAGCGCCAGGCGAATCGTTTTCTCTTTTCCCAGGAGCACGGATTCCAGGGCGCGACGGATCGTACGAAGACGTTCGTGGAGCGGAGTGGTCGAGGGGCTCATCGGAGGGAGATTGCCAGCCGGGGGGAAAGACCCGATAATAGCCGATACGGACGGGCCAGAGGGAGGAGACGGTCTCGGGAGCTCGTCCGCTCACGGAGGGGATCCCCACGATGACGATGACCGCCCTGATCACCCATCGCGATTGCGCCTTGCACGAGATGGGCTCCTATCACCCCGAATGTCCCGAGCGGCTGGCGGCGATCCAGGATCGGCTGATCGCCACCGGCCTCGACCAGTATCTCGTCTATTACGATGCCCCCCTGGCCGAGCGTGAGCACTTACTGCGGGCGCACACCGCCGAATATCTCGACGCGCTCTTTGCCAGTGCCCCGGAAAAAGGCTTGGTGCACCTCGACCCGGACACCGCCATGAATCCGCACACCCTGCGCGCGGCGTTGCGCGCGGCCGGCGCCGGTGTGCTCGCTGTCGATCTGGTGATGAAGGGGGAAGTGGAGAACGCTTTTTGCCTCGTGCGTCCGCCTGGTCATCACGCCGAACGCGCCAAGGCCATGGGGTTTTGTTTCTTCAACAACGTGGCGGTGGCAGCCCTGCACGCGCTGGAAGCCCACGGGCTCGAACGCGTGGCCATCGTCGATTTCGACGTGCACCACGGCAATGGCACCGAGGACATCTTCCGCGACGATCCTCGGGTGGTGATGGTGAGCATCTTCCAGCATCCGTTCTATCCCTATAGCGGTACCGAGGACACGCCCAAACACATGGTCAACGTACCGGTACCGGCGGGAACCCGGGGCGACGCCTTTCGTCAAATCGTTTGGGACCTTTGGATACCCGCTTTACGTGAACACCAGCCGCAGATGATCTTCATCTCGGCCGGGTTCGATTCTCATTACGAAGACGATATGGGCAGTCTGGGGTTCGTCGAGAACGATTACGCATGGGTGACGCAACAACTCGTCGATGTCGCGAAGGAGTGTGGGCATCGGCGCATCGTCTCGACGCTCGAAGGTGGGTACAATCTATCTTCGCTCGCACGCGCGGCCGTCGCCCATATCAAGGCGCTCGCGGAAAGCTGAGTCTCCAACGTACAATACAACCTTTGCGCAATTCTTTGCAGGAACCGCTCGCATGAACCGCATCACCGGCTCACTGGTCGCGATCGTCACCCCCATGCACGAAGACGGCAGCCTCGACTGGGAGCGATTCAAATCCCTGATCGATTGGCACATCACCGAAGGGACCGACGCCATCGTCGTGGTCGGCACCACGGGCGAATCGCCCACCGTGTCGTTCGAGGAACACGTCGAGCTCATTCGTGTGGCCGTGGCGCACGCCGCCGGGCGTATTCCCATCATCGCCGGTACGGGGGCCAATTCCACGAGCGAGGCGATCTACCTCGCCCAAGCGGCGCAGGAGGCCGGAGCCACGGCGCATCTCTCGGTCGTGCCGTATTACAACCGTCCGACGCAGGAGGGGCTCTACCGCCATTTTCGTGCCATCGCGGAAGCGGTGGAGCTGCCGATGATCCTCTACAACGTGCCGGGGCGTACCGTGGCCGATCTGGCCAACGACACGACCTTGCGCTTGGCGCAGATTCCCAACATCGTCGGCATCAAGGATGCCACCGCCAACCTCGATCGTGCGTGCGATCTCATCGACCGGGCGCCCGAGGGGTTCCTCCTCTACTCGGGCGACGACATGACGGCGATGGCGTTCATGCTGCTCGGCGGCCACGGCACGATTTCGGTCACTGCCAACGTCGCCCCCCGCTTGATGCACGAGATGTGCACGGCGGCGGTGGCGGGCGATGCCGCGCGGGCACGCGAGTGCAACCGCCGCCTGGTCGGCCTGCACCGCGACCTCTTCTGCGAGGCCAATCCCATTCCGGTGAAATGGGCGCTGGCGCGCATGGGTCGGATCGCCGATGGCATCCGTTTGCCTCTCACCACGCTCTCGCCGGATTACCACGACCGCGTCCGCGCCGCCCTGGCGCGCGCTGGTATTACTCTCTCGCTTTGAATTCTGGAAACGACTGCATGAAGCCTTTCTTCTCACGCGAACTGGCCGGCTCGCTCGCGGCGCTGGCGGCCGTCGGCGTGCTCTCCGGTTGCAGCAGCAATGAGCTGCTCCAAGGCAAAAAAATCGATTACCGCAGTGAGCAGAAGGTGGCACCGCTCGAGGTGCCGCCCGATCTCGTCTCTCCGGCCAAGGAAGACCGTTTCGTCGTGCCGACCACGGCGGGAAAGGGGGGGGCCACGTTCTCGACCTACGTCGCCGAGCGCAACGCGCCCAAAGACGCCTCGCAGCGCGAGGTGCTGGTCGAGCCGAAGGAGGGGATGCGCATCGAGCGCGCCGGCACGCAGCGCTGGCTCGTGGTCGAGGGCACGCCCGATGCACTTTGGCCGAAACTGCGGGATTTCTGGCTCACGATGGGCTTTTCGCTGGCGGTCGATCGACCCGACATCGGCGTGCTCGAGACCGATTGGGCGGAGAACCGCGCGAAAATCCCCCAAGACTTCATCCGCAATACGCTCGGCAAGCTCATCGACAGCCTCTACTCCACGCCCGAGCGCGACAAATTCCGCATGCGCATCGAACCGGGCAAGAAGCCGGGTGAGATCGAGATCTACATCTCGCATCGCGGCATGCAGGAGATTTACCCGACCGAGGCCAAAGACCGTACCATCTGGCAACCGCGTCCGCCCGATCCCGATCTCGAAGCCGAGATGTTGCGCCGCCTCATGGTCTACCTCGGAGTCAAGGAAGAGCAGGCGCAGCAGATGCTGGCGCAAGCTCGGCCCAACCTGCGCGCGCGGCTCGAAACCGATGGCAATGTCGCCCGTCTCGTCGTCGACGATAACTTCGACCGGGCATGGCGACGCACGGGGCTGGCGCTGGATCGGATCGGCTTTACCGTCGAGGATCGCGATCCGGCGGAGGGTATCTACACCGTGCGCTATCTCGATCCGGACTTCGATAGCGGCCAGAGCGGTGGTTGGCTATCGCGTCTGGCCTTTTGGCGAGGCAGCGACAAGCCGCAGCAGAATACCCAGTATCGGGTGAGCGTTTCCGGACAGGGGGACAAGTCCGTGGTTCAGGTACTGACTCTGGACAGCCAGCCCGATACCTCGAAGACGGCCAAGCAGATCCTCGAACTGCTCTACGAAGAACTGCAGTAGGGTCGATGGATCGGGTCCGCATCGAATCGCTCGACCTCGAGGGCCGTGGCGTGGCGCACGTCGAGGGCAAGGCCGTCTTCATCGAAGGGGCGCTGCCCGGCGAGCTGGTCGAGTTCACCGTAGTGCGGCGCCGTCCGAGCTACGAGCTGGGGCGGCTCACGCGGGTGGTTCGCCCTTCCAGCCAGCGCGTGGCGCCGCGTTGCCCGCACTTCGGCGTGTGCGGCGGCTGCGCCCTGCAGCATTTCGAACCGGCGGCGCAGGTGGCAGCCAAGCAGCGGGTGCTGGAAGACGCGCTGTGGCACATCGCTCGCGTGCGTCCCGCCCGGCTGCTCGCGCCGATCCACGGGCCTTACTGGGGCTACCGTAGCCGCGCGCGCATCGGGGTGCGCTTGGTGCCGAAGAAAGGCGGCGTGCTCGTGGGGTTTCGCGAGCGCAAGAGTAGCTACATTGCTGACATGACGCGCTGCGAGATCCTGCCGCCGCACGTCTCGGCGCTGCTGCCGACGCTGCGCACCCTCATCGGCGAGCTCTCTTGCCCCGACCGCATCCCCCAGCTGGAAGTGGCGGTGGGGGACGACGGGACCACCGTCCTCGTCTTCCGCCATCTGGTGCCGTTGCTGCCGACCGACCGCGAAGCACTCGCCGCCTTTGGCGAGCGTCACGGAGTGCAGGTGTGGCTGCAGCCCGGCGGGCCGGATTCGATCGTTCCGCTCTTCATCGGCGAGGGACGGCCGCTCGCCTACCAGCTGCCCGAGTTCGGCCTGACGCTGCGGTTCACGCCCACCGATTTCACCCAGGTGAACGTGGCCGTCAATCGCTTGCTGGTACGCCGCGCGATCGACTTGCTGGAGCCCTGCCCGGGCGAGCGCATCGCCGATTTCTTCTGCGGGCTGGGCAACTTCAGCCTGCCGATCGCCCGCCGGGGCGCGCAGGTGCTGGGCATCGAGGGTTCGGAGGCGCTGGTGGCGCGCGCCCTGGAGAATGCGCATACGAACGGCCTGGCCGAACGCTGCCGGTTCGATGCCGCTAACCTCTTCACTGTCACGCCCGACAGCCTCGCCGCGCTCGGTGCCTTCGACAAGTGGCTGGTGGATCCGCCGCGCGACGGGGCGATCGAGCTCGTCAAGGCGATCGATCCGGCCCGGGGGCCGCGGCGCATCGTCTATGTCTCGTGCAATCCGGCCACGCTCGCGCGCGACGCGGCGGTGCTGGTGCATGAGAAAGGCTATCGGCTGGAATCGGCCGGGGTGGCTAACATGTTCCCGCACACGGCGCACGTCGAGTCGATCGCGCGCTTCGAGCGGGCGGGCTGAGGACGGATCGTGCGTAAGAACGAGGGAGGATGGCGGCATGCGCTCGTCGCCTTCGTCTATTCCTGGCGAGGCTTGCGCGCGGCTTGGTGCCACGAGGTGGCGTTCCGCCAGGAGGTGATCGTCTTTGTGCTCGCTTTGCCGGCGGCCTGGCTTTTGGGCCGCACTTCGTCCGAGCGGGCGTTGCTGGTTGCCGTGACCTTGGCGGTGCTGGTCGTGGAGTTGCTCAATTCGGCGATCGAAGCGGTGTGTGATCTGGTGCATCCCGAAGCCCATCCGCTGGTGGCGCGGGCGAAGGATCTGGGAAGTGCCGCCGTGCTGCTGTCGATTGCGTGCGCCGCGCTCGTATGGGGTGGGGTGCTGTGGCTGAGGTTCGTGGGTGGGTGACGGAAGGGGATATCGATGGCGGGGATGACTTGGTGGGAAGCGGCGCTCTTGGGACTGGTGGAAGGGGCGACGGAATTCTTGCCGATCTCGTCGACGGGACACCTCATCATCGTGCAGGATCTGCTGGGACACACGGACGAGGCGAGCAAAGTCTTCAACGTGGCGATCCAGCTCGGGGCGATTCTGGCCGTGTGCTGGTATTACCGCGATCGGCTCTTCAGAGTGGCCCGGGGCGTGGGGCATGATCCCGCTGCACGGCGTTTCCTCGTCAACCTTTGCGTTGCTTTTTTGCCTGCGGCAGTGATCGGGCTCTTGGCGCACAAGGCGATCAAGGCGCATCTCTTCAACCCTCCGATGGTGGCACTCGCGCTGGCGTTGGGGGCGGTGATCATCTTCGTGGTGGAGCGATGGCGACCCGCACCGCGCATCCATAGCGTCGACGACATGCGGATACGCGATGCCTTGAAAGTGGGGTTTGCGCAGAGCTTGGCCTTGATCCCGGGCACTTCGCGCTCGGGGGCGACGATCATCGGCGGGATGGCGTTCGGTCTGTCGCGCCAGGCAGCGACGGAATTCTCGTTCTTCCTGGCGATCCCGACGATGTTCGCGGCCGTGATCTATGACGTGGCGAAGAACTGGTCGATGCTCAACGCAGACGATCTCGCTGCGATCGCCGTGGGTTTTGCCGTGGCCTTCGTCTCGGCCTTGGCGGCGGTGCGCTTCCTGCTCGGCTTCATCGCGCGTCACTCGTTCATCGGTTTCGCGTGGTATCGCTTGGCGTTGGCTTGCGTGGTTTGGGTCTATTTTGCCGTTTGAGACAAGTCGATCGCACGGGTGAGTTCGCTGACCAGCGCGTGGCGTCGTTGCGGGGATTCGAGCGCGTCGCCGCGAATGAGAAAGGTGTCTTCGGCACGTTCGCCCAGCGTGTCGATGCGCGCCATGTCGATGGCGATCCCGTGACGTGCCAGGGTGCGCACGATTTTATAGAGCAGCCCGGGCTGATCGATGGCGGTGACGTTGAGGACGTAGTGTAGGCCCCTTTCGTCTGGATTGAGGTGGATTTGCGGGGTAAAGGGGAAGTGGCGTACCAGCCGTGGAAGGCGCCTGCTGCCGAGATCGGGCTCGGGGGGAGAGCCTGGCTGGCTCAGCCGACGCGGGAGTTCGTATTCGAGTAAGGGCAAGAGTTCGCGCGCCGGCAGATCGTTCGGAGGCCGTAGCACGAAACTGTCGAGCGCGTGGCCGGCATGGGTGGTGTGGATTTTCGCTTCCCAGACTTCGAGCCCGAGCTGAGTGAGGTAGGCGATGAGCCGCAAGAGCAGCTCGGGGGCGTCGCGCGTATAGACCATGAGCTGGATGCCGCCGTCCTCGGGCGACAGCCGTGCGCGTACTACCGGCTCTTCTTGTTGGAAGCGGCCGTAGAGGATGCGGGTGTGCCAGGCGATCTCTTCGGGGGAGTGGCGTAGGAAGTAGGCGGTATCGAGCGTGTGCCAGAATGGGGTCTCGGCCTCGGGGCGCAGGCCGTGGAATCGCAGCAAACGGCGGGCATCTTCGAGCCGGGTGGTGAGCGGATCGTGCGCGATTCCTTGACGGCTCTGACGCAGGTGGCGGCGCGTCGCTTCGAACAAATCGTGCAGTAGCCGTTCTTTCCACGGAGTCCACACTTTGGGGCTGGTGCCGCGGATGTCGGCGTGGGTGAGGAGATAGAGGGCGATGAGGCGACGTTCGTCCCCCACCAGCGTGGCGAAGCGCGCCACGGCCTCAGGATCGCTGATGTCTTCTTTCTGCGCCGTACGTGACATTTCCAGATGATGGCGCACGAGCCAGACGACGAGTTCGGCGTCTGACGAATCGAGCCGGTGTTCGCGGCAGAATCGTTCGGCCTCTTCCGCGCCAATGAGGCTGTGATCCCCACCCCGTCCCTTGCCGATGTCGTGGAAGAGCGCGGCGAGGTAGAGCAGCCAGGGTTGCCCGAACTCGAACATCAGCGCATTCATCGCCGGATATTCGTGCGCGTGTTCGCCCATGGTGAAGCAGCGCAGGTTGCGTACGACCATCAGCGTATGGGTATCGACGGTGTAGGCGTGGTAGAGGTCGTACTGCATCTGGCAGATGATGCGCCGCCAGGGAGGGAGGTAGCGCGAGAGGATGCCGAACTGATTCATCCGCCGCAGGCCATGCACGATGCCGCGGCGCTGTTTCAGGAGGTCGAGGAAGAGTGCCTGGTGGCGGGGTTCGAGGTGATAGGCGTCGTCGATGAGCTCGCGGTGTGCCCACAGCAGACGCAGGGTGCGAGCGGTGAGGTCGGTGAGCTCGCTTCTTTGTGCGAGCAGCAGGAAGACTTCGAGGAGCGCCTCGGGGTGACGTACGAAAGTGTCCTCGCTCACCACGTCGAGCCGGTCGCCCCGCTGCTGGAACCGCTCGTTGATGGGGAAGGGCAGGCGCTGGCGCTCGGGGAAGAGGGCTTCGGCGAAAGTAGCCATGAGGATGGCGTTGAGCTGTAACACCTGCTTGACGGTGAGGTAGTAACGCTGCATGAAGACTTCGGCCGGGCGACGACCATCCTGTCCGGCAATGTCCAGGCACTGTGCGAGTTTCTCTTGATGATCGAACAATAAGCGGTCTTCGGCGCGGCGTGCGAGTAAGTGCAAATGGATGCGCACACGGGCGATGAAACTCTGGCAGCGCGACAGCGCCTGCGCTTCGGCGGGGGTGAGCAGACCTTTGGTGGCGAGCGCCGCCCAGCCGCCCCGATAGCCGAGCGCCCGGGCGATCCAGATGAGGAGCTGCAGGTCGCGCAATCCGCCGGGGTGTTCCTTGCAATTGGGCTCGAGCGCGAAGGGTGAGCCGAGCATGCGGGCGTGGCGCTGTTCCTGTTCCTGGCGCTTGGCTTCATAAAAGGATCGTGGGTCGAGCCAGGTACGGTAGCGTTCGCGGAACGCGTGGTAGAGCGTGCGCGAGCCGGCAAGCAGCCGCGTTTCTAGGAGCGTGGTGGCGACCGTGATGTCCTCGTCGGCGAGCGCGAGCGACTGCTCGATCGTGCGCACGCTCGCCCCGACCTGCAAGCCCACGTCCCACAGCGCCGCCACGAGCGCGTGCACCCGTGCCTCGTCTTCGGCATCCGCCGTTTGGGCCAGCAGGATGAGGACGTCGATGTCGGAGTGGGGATAGAGTTCGCCGCGGCCGTAGCCGCCCACGGCCAGGAGCGCCGCGCCGCGCGGCAAGGGGTGGGTTTCGAGTAGGCGACGCAGGGTTTCGTCGACCAGGTGCGCATGGCGCGCGAGGTAGCGCGCCGGGGAGAGGGTGGATGCGAGAAAGGCGCGTGCGAGCGCTTCGCGCCCGCTGGCGAGTTCATCCTTGAGCGGGGCGAGGTTTTCAGCCGATGAAACCATGGCCAAAACGCTCGCGCACGATCTCTGGTGGCGGCGGACAGCCGGGCGAGACGGTGAGCACTTCCACGCCGGTGTCGGTGACCAGCACCGCGTGTTCCCATTGCGCCGAGAGGCTGCGATCCTTGGTGATGACGGTCCAGCCGTCGGGCAGCACCGAGGTGGCCGCGCGTCCGGCGTTGATCATCGGCTCGATGGTGAAGATCATGCCAGGCTCGAGTTCGATGCCGGTGCCGGGTTTGCCGTAGTGCAACACCTGCGGGTCTTCGTGGAACTTGCGCCCCACGCCGTGGCCGCAGTATTCGCGCACCACGGAAAACCCATGGCGCTCGGCGTGGCGCTGGATGGCGGCGCCGATGTCGCCCAGGCGCGCGCCGGGCCGTACCTGGGCGATGCCCAGCCACATGCATTCGAACGTCACTTCCACCAGGCGCTTGGCGAGGATGCTCGTCTCGCCGCCTACGACGAACATGCGGCTGGTGTCACCATGCCAGCCGTCCTTGATGACGGTGATGTCGATGTTGAGGATGTCGCCTTTTTTCAGTTTCTTCGGCACGGGGATGCCGTGGCAGACGACGTGGTTGACCGAGGTGCAGATCGACTTGGGGTAGGGCCGGCTGCCGCCGCCGGTGTAGTTGAGCGGCGCGGGGATGGTGCCCTGGACGTTGACCATGTAGTCGTGACAGAGCCGGTCGAGCTCCTCGGTGGTCACGCCCGGCTGCACGTAGGGGGCGATGTAGTCGAGCACTTGGGCGGCCAGCCGCGAAGCGACGCGCATTTTTTCCAGGTCTTCGGGATTGGTATAGATCGCCATCGTTCGTTCGCTTCCGGTCAGACGCCCTGTTTGAGCGAGGCTTCGATGAAGCCGTCGAGATCGCCGTCGAGCACGGCCTGGGTGTTGCCCACCTCATAGCCGGTGCGTAGGTCCTTGATGCGCGACTGATCGAGCACGTAGGAGCGGATCTGGTGCCCCCAGCCGATGTCGCTCTTGCTCTCTTCGAGCTTTTGCTGTTCCTCGCGGCGCTTGCGCAGTTCGTGCTCATAGAGGCGGGCGCGCAGCATGGACATGGCCGCGGCCCGGTTCTTGTGCTGGGAGCGGTCGTTCTGGCATTGGACGACGATGCCGGTGGGCAGGTGGGTGATGCGTACGGCCGAGTCGGTCCGGTTGACGTGCTGCCCGCCCGCGCCCGAGGCGCGGTAGGTATCGATGCGCAGATCCGCCGGGTTGATCTCGATCTCGATGGAGTCGTCGACTTCGGGGTAGACGAAGACCGAGGCGAAACTGGTGTGCCGTCGGGCGTTGGAGTCGAAGGGGCTCTTGCGCACCAGGCGGTGGATGCCCGTTTCGGTGCGCAGATGCCCGTAGGCGTAGGGGCCGTTGACCTTGATGGTCGCGCTCTTGATGCCGGCCACTTCTCCTTCGGATTCTTCGAGCAGTTCGGTCTGGAAGCCTTTGCGCTCGCAGTAGCGCAGGTACATGCGCTCGAGCATCGCCGCCCAGTCCTGGGCTTCGGTGCCGCCGGCGCCGGCCTGGATCTCGATGAAGCAGTTGCCCGGATCCATCGGGTCGGAGAACATCCGGCGCAGTTCGAGCTCGTGCAGCTTCGCATCCAGCGCGTCGACCTCGGGGATGAGCTGCTCGAGCGAGGCCTCGTCGTTTTCTTCATTGGCGAGTTCGAAGAGCTCGGCGAGCGCCTGGGCCGAGTCGGCCACTTCGTCGAGCGTCAGGACGACGTCTTCGAGTTCGCGCTTTTCCTTGCCGAGTTTTTGGGCCTGCTCGGGGTCGTTCCATACGGCGGGGTCTTCGAGGGCGCGGTTGACTTCTTCGAGCCGGCTTTTCTTCTCGGCGTAGTCAAAGATACCTCCGTAAGTCGGCGCCGCGCTCGGCGAGGCCATGGATTCGGGCTTCGAGTTCGTTGATCGCTTGGGCGTCCATCGTTTCTCCTGGAAAATGAGTAAAAATTTTGCTCGGGGATTATACGCTGCCGGCTTCGACCTCGGCCGGACGGGCGAGTTCGATCTGCAGCCGCAGCCGCTCGACGCCGTTCCACGCGTCGCGTATGGGACGGTAGGCGAGCTCGACCTCGGAGGGCAGCGGTTCGGCATGGCCGAAGAAGATCGCCTCGCACGATTGGCGGGCACGGCGCAGCTTGAGCTGCAGGTGCGCGTCCTTGAGGAGGCGCTGTTCGGTGACGGTGAAGGCGTCGAGAAAGACCGGCGGGGGGAAACCCTGTCCCCAGACTTCGCCCTCGAGCCGGCCGACGGTGGCGAGCGTGAGCGCTTCGAGCGGAAGCGACCCGTCGGTGGGCAGCTCCGCCACGCCCAGCGCTTCGGTGCCGATCGTGTGCGCCGCCTCTTCGAACGCCTGCTCGAAGCGGGCGAGGTCGGCGGCGCGCAGGGTCACCCCGGCGGCCATGGCGTGTCCGCCGAAGCGCAGTAACAGCCCGGGGTGTTTCTTGCTGATCCAGTCCAGCGCATCGCGCAAGTGCAGTCCGGGGACGGAGCGCCCGGAGCCCTTGAGCAGATCTTCATCGCCCGGAGCGAAGGCGAAGACGGGGCGATGGTAGCGCTCCTTGATGCGCCCGGCGACGATGCCGATCACGCCCTGATGCCACTCGGGGTGGAAGAGCGTGAGGGTGGCGCGTCCCTCGAGCGCGAGGGCATCGAGCGCGAGCTCGGCCTGCTCGCGCATCTGCGCTTCGATGCCGCGCCGCTCCCGGTTGATGTCTTCGAGCCGCTGGGCGAGTTCCAGCGCGCGGCTCGGGTCGTCCTCGAGCAGGCAGGCAATGCCCAGGCTCATGTCTTCCAGCCGTCCGGCGGCGTTGAGGCGGGGGCCGAGAAAGAATCCCAGATCCTGGGCGGTGGCGCGGGCGGGGTCTCGTCGGGCCACCTGGAAGAGGGCGCGCATGCCCGCCTGCATCCGGCCGGCGCGGATGCGGCTCAGCCCCTGGGTGACGAGGATGCGGTTGTTGTGATCGAGCCGTACGACGTCGGCCACCGTCCCCAAGGCGACGAGATCGAGGAGCTGCGCGAGATTGGGTTCGGGGCGGGCCGCGAACGCGCCGCGGTGGCGCAGCTCGGCGCGCAGGGCCAGCATCACGTAGAAGACGACTCCCACGCCGGCGATCGCCTTGCTGGGGAAGTCGCAGCCAGGCTGATTGGGATCGACGATGGCGTCGGCTTCGGGCAGGACGTCGCCGGGAAGGTGGTGGTCGGTGATCACGAGGCTCATGCCGAGCGCCCGGGCGGTCGCAGCCCCTTCGACGCTGGCGATGCCGTTGTCGACCGTGATGAGGACGTCCGGTGCGAAACGTTCGGCGGCGAGCGCCACGATCTCGGGTGAGAGCCCGTAGCCGTAGGTGAAGCGGTTGGGGACGAGGAAATCGGCCCGGGCCCCCAGGGCGCGCAGCGCGCGTACGGCCACGGCGGTGGCGGTGGCGCCGTCGCAGTCGTAGTCGCCGACGACCACGATGCGCGCCTGTGCTTCGATTGCATCGGCCAATAGTTCGGCCGCCTCGCGCGTGCCTTTCATCGCTTCGGGCGGCAGAAGGCGTGTGAGCGCCGTGTCGGCCTCGGCGGGGTGTTCGATGCCGCGGGCGGCGTAGAGGCGGGCGAGCAGGGGGTCGATGCCGGCTTCGAGCAGTCGCTCCAGTGCACGGCGTGGCGTGGGGCGGACGATGGGACGGGGGGTCATTGGGCGGTTTCCTCCAGCAGCCGCGCGAGTGTGTGCGGGCTGCGAAAAAGGCGGCGCAAAGGAGCGAGGCGGCGGCGCGATGGGGTGATCTCCAGGCGCACGCTCGCCTTGTCGCCGGGCAGCAGGAGCGAGAGGCGCGGCAAGCGGGCTTCGAACCCGGCGAGCCAGTCGCGATCGAGGGCGGCGAGGGCCGTACGCCAGGCGGTGAGGTCGAGCCGGCGGCAAGGGGCTTCGGCGGCATCGAGGAGCGCCACGTCGAACGTCTGTCCCGTGTCGTGCCCGGCGAGCACGAGGTCGTGTCCGGCGGCACTCGCCCAGCCGCGTGCGAGGGGATCGAGCGTATCCATGCCGAGCACGCGGCGGAAAGGGACGGCGTTCGCCGTGGGCTGTTCGTTGCCCCACAACCACAGAGAATCGAGGGTGGGCCATCCCCGGCGGCGGCGTTCGGCATTGACGGGATGTGCGTGCAACCAGACCTGGATTTCGTTCATCAAGCGTCGCCAGCGCCGGGCGTCTTCCCCTTGGGGTAAAAGGAGGTCGAGCGAGCGGCCGGAGGCTTCGTCGAGCGGGACGAAACGCACCCCCTCGGCAGGAGCGGCGAGCCGCAAGTAGCCGCGCTGCGGTCTGGCGAGCTCGAATCCCAGGATCCACTCTGGAGCGAGCTGCGTGAGCCAGGCGGAGAGATCGGAGGCCAGGGCAGCGGCTTCTTTAGAGTCGAGTCCCGCTTCGCCCGGCTCGGTGACGACGATGCGATCGCGCGCGAGCGTCAGCGTCACCGGGTCGGCGCACAGCAGGAAACCGCCGGGGGAAGCCGGAGCCCCTGTTTCACCTCTCCGGCGCAGCTCGGCGAGCGGGGCTGGCGCCGGTCCCAGCACGGTGGCAAGCGTTTCGCGGTATGATCTCGGCGATTCGCGACGGCAGGCGCCCACGGCGAGCCAGCGTTCGAGCGTGGGGTGCGCAACGCCGTCGAGCAGGCCGTGCGCGCCGGCATTGGGCCAGAGCAAGCCGGGGAGGACGACGGTCGGAATCATGGGGCGATTGTACCGTCGACGACGTGCCCCACGGAAAACGGAAAAGGAACGATGTACGAAGGGTTCATCGGCTGGCGCTATACGCGTCGGCAACGCGGCACGCGCGGGCGCAACGCGTTCGTGTCGTTCATCTCGCTGGTCTCCATGCTGGGCCTGATGCTGGGCGTGGCCGCCCTCATCGTGGTGCTGTCGGTGATGAACGGGTTTCAGGACGAACTGCGTCATCGCATCCTGGGGGTTGCCTCGCACATAGAGGTGTCGTCCCAGAGGGGGATGCTCGAAGCCTGGCCGGCGGTGCTCGATCGGGTGCGGCGTCATCCGGAGGTGCTCGGGGCTGCACCCTTCATCCAGGAACAGGCGATGGTGAGCGGCAATGGCCGTGTGCAAGGGGTAGGCGTGCGGGGCATCGAGCCCTCGCTC
The DNA here is from genome assembly GCF_006980705.1 of Tepidiphilus olei. Taxonomy (GTDB): domain Bacteria; phylum Pseudomonadota; class Gammaproteobacteria; order Burkholderiales; family Rhodocyclaceae; genus Tepidiphilus; species Tepidiphilus olei. Next base: position 413,181 of record NZ_SBHO01000001.1, read on the forward strand.
GAGCGTGGCGTCGCCCAGTTCGACGATTATCTGCGGGCGGGCAGCCTGGATGCCTTGCAGCCTCATTCCTACGGGATCATTCTGGGCACGGATCTGGCGCGACGCCTGGCCGTGGGGATGGGCGACGAGGTGACGCTGATCGCGCCCACGGCAACGACGACGATTGCGGGTGTCATGCCACGGGTGCGCGCCTTTCACGTGGTCGGACTCTTCGAGTCCGGCATGTATGAATACGACTCGGGGCTGGTGCTGGTGCATCTGCGCGATGCCCAGGCGCTCTATCGCTACGGCGAGGCGGTTACCGGGGTGCGCCTGAAAGTGCGCGACCTCTTCGCTGCGCCGGCTGTGGTGCGTCAACTCGCTCCGACGCTGCCCGCCGGCTTGTGGCTGCGCGACTGGACGCAGACGCACGCCAATTTCTTCCGCGCCGTGCAGCTGGAGAAAACGATGATGACCCTCATCCTCTTTCTCATCGTGGCGGTGGCCGCGTTCAACATCGTCTCGACCCTGGTGATGGCAGTACAAGACAAAACCGCCGACATTGCCATTCTGCGCACCCTCGGTGCCAGCCCGGCTTCCATCATGGCGATTTTCATCGTGCAGGGCACGACCATCGGCGTGCTGGGGCTGACGGCGGGGCTCGCGCTGGGGCTGGCGATCGCGCACCACCTCGACGTGGTGGTGCCGGCGCTCGAACATCTCACCGGGGCAACCTTGTGGAACAAGGAGATCTACTTCCTGAGCGAGCTACCCTCGAAGGTGCTCGCTGCCGACGTGCTGCGCGTGCTCACCGGTTCTTTCGTGCTCACCTTGCTCGCCACCCTCTATCCCAGCTGGCGCGCTTCGCGCCTGCAACCGGCCGAGGCGTTGCGCCATGAGTGAGATGACGATGCCCGACGCTCCGGTGCTGCAGGCGCAGGGGCTGAGCAAGGTGTACCTCGACGCCGGCGCACCGCTCACCATCCTCGAGGGCGTGGATTTGTCGGTTCAGGCTGGCGAGCGGGTGGCCATCGTCGGCGCCTCGGGCTCGGGCAAGAGCACCTTGCTGCACCTGCTCGGCGGGCTTGATAGGCCAAGCAGCGGAGAAGTGCGCTGGTCGGGGCGGGCGGTGTTCGCGCTCGACGAGGCGGCACGCGGGCGGTTGCGCAATGCCATGCTCGGTTTCGTCTATCAATTCCATCATCTGCTGCCGGAATTCACCGCGCTCGAGAACGTGGCACTGCCATGGATGATCCGGCGCCGGCCGAAGGCCGAGGCACTGGAGCGGGCCCGGGTGCTGCTGTGTGAAGTCGGGCTGGAGGCGCGCCTCGCGCATTTCCCGTCCCAGCTCTCGGGCGGTGAGCGCCAGCGCGTGGCGATCGCCCGGGCGCTGGTCACCGAGCCACTCTGCCTGCTCGCCGACGAACCCACCGGCAACCTCGACCGGACGAACGCCGAGCGTGTCTTCGAATTGCTGCTCTCGCTCACCCGCACGCGCGGCATGGCGCTGGTGGTCGTCACCCACGACGAGCGCCTGGCCGCCCGGCTCGACCGCCGGCTCGTGCTGGAGTCGGGGCGGCTGGTAGCAGTATGATGTAGTGATGTCAGCTCATCCCTGCTTCTTTTTAGGTGCAAGGGAAGTCGTCGCCATGCGATGGCGGCTCTGGCGTCGTTGCCACTGGTGAATCAGATGCCAGCGCCACCAGGCGCGCACGAGGAAATAGCCTGCGATGGCAAGCGTGCTTGCCAGCACGAAGAGGCCGAGAAAGAGCGGCGTCCCCAAGGAGGCCACCCAGGCGAACGCCTGATCCATCCATTCTCTCAGGCTTTGCTCACCCCATTCGGGTGCGGGCTGAAAGCCGCCGTTTTCTCGTCCGAGCAGGAAGCTTCCGATCTGGAAGGCGGCGAAATAGATCACGGGGATGGTGAAAGGGTTCGTATAGAGGGTGGTGAACACGGCTACTGGCAGATTGGCGCGAAAGAGGACGCACAGGAGCGCGGCCGTGAGCATCTGGAACGGCCCGGGGATGAGACCGCACCACAGGCCGATGGCCACACCCGCCGATACGGAGCGGCGGTTGATGTGCCACAGGCGCGGATGGAGCAGGGTGTTGCGGAAAGGACGCAGCCAGCGATTGTCGCGCACGACTTCGTGATTCGGCAGGATACGTTTGAACCAGCGCCGCATGGGAACCTCAGGGCGAGGAGCGATCGAGCAAAAATTCCTCGACGATGGCGATCTGTTTCCGATCCATCAGCGCCGGGGCGTGGCCGACGCCGGGGATCTCGACCAGCTTGGCGCGCGGGCCGCGGCGGGTCATCGCTTCGGCGGTCTCGTGCGTGAGGAGGTCCGATTCGGCGCCGCGCAGCACCAGGGTGGGGCAGCGGATGGCATCCCACAGGGCCCAGAGATCGACGTCGAGTGCCGGCTGCGTCTGGAAAGGGACGGCGATGCCGGGGTCGTAGCGCAGCACCCAGCGGCCGTCCACGTCCTGGCGCACCGAATGTAAAGTGAGATGCCGCCACTGCGCGTCCGTGAGCGGTCCAAACGGCGCGTGGATGCGCCGCAGGTAGGCTTCGGCCTCTTCCAGGCTGGCGAAGTGCGGTGTTTCGCCCACGTAGCGCCCGATGCGTTCGAGCGAGGCGGCCGAGAGCACGGGGCCCACGTCGTTGAGCACCAGCTTGTCGATCGGGCTCATGGGCTGCGCGGCGAGCGTCATGCCGATCAATCCCCCCATGGAGGTACCGACCCAGTGCAGGGTCTTGGGGCGGATCTTGCCGAGCAGGGTGAGCATGTCCGAGACATAGAGCGGGATCGTGTAGTCGGTCTTGACGGTGAGCCAGTCGGAGAGCCCCCGGCCGACTACGTCGGGGCAAATGACCCGATAATAGGGTGCGAGCGCGCGGGCGAGTTCGTCGAAGTCGCGTCCGGTGCGCGTGAGACCATGCACGCACAGCAGCACCCTGGGGTTGGTAGGGTCGCCCCATTCGTAGTAGACCATACGGTGGATGCCGTGCGGGCCGACGCACATGATGTGATCGGTGCGCATTTCGGTGGGGTGGTCGGTGCGGCGCGGCGCAAATCCGCCGTCGGGGGTACGTGAGGCGGGGCGCGCGCCGGCGAGCCAGCGCTTGGCGCGTTCGAGCCAGTCGGCCAGACTCATGGGGAATGCTCCTCTTCGCAGGAAGGTTCTTGCCAGAGAGAATACCAGTAGCGCTGGGTTTGCGCACGCCAGGCACGCACCGTCGGCTCGTTCCTGCCGAAGAAGGCCGTGATCGCACCGTCGCGGTCGCTGCGCCACGCTCGTGCGCCGGCCTGACGCCAGGCCGTGGCGACCTCACAGGCTGGATGGTGGAAGCGATTGCGGTAGCCGACGGCATAGACGACATGGTGCGCACCCGTGGCCTCGATCCATTCGGGGGCAGAGCTCGTCTTGCTGCCATGATGCCCGGCGACGATGATCTCGGCGCGCAGCGCTTGCGCCGGCAAGGTGGCGATCAGATGACGTTCGCCGCGCAGGCTCAGGTCGCCCGACACGATCGCCGCACCGGCTTTCGTCTCTACGCGCAGCACGCAGGAGGCATCGTTGTCCCCGCGCCCTTTCCAGGGGTCGGCAAGGTCGGGATGGAGGATGGCAAAGCGCACGCCGTCCCATTCCCAGCGATCGTCGCGGCTGCAGGGTAGCGCCAGCGGATGGAGCGCCGCGAGGCCCGATTCATCCATGCCGCCGGCGCGCACGGAGGCAACGGGGACTACCCGCGCGAGCGCAGGCCAGCCGCCCACGTGGTCGTTGTCCGGGTGAGAGAGGATGACCCGATCGAGCCGGCGCACGCCTTGGGTGCGAAGATAGGGGACGAGCACGTGGCTGCCGGCGTCGAACCCGCCCTGCCGCGGGCCGGTGTCGAAGACGAGGTCGTGCGCGGCGGTCTGCACGTGTACCGCCAGCCCCTGTCCGACGTCGAGCACCGTGAGGCGTGCCTCTCCCGGTCCCGGGCGCGGCGGCTGCCAGAGGAAAATCAGGGAAAATCCGGCGAGCACGGCGAGCGCGCGCGCCGGCGTGCCGCGTGGCAGGAGCGCCCAAGCGATTGCGGCGGTAGCGGCGAGCACCACGGGCCACGGCGGAGGTGGCAGGCTCAGCATCGCACCGGGTATCGAGGCACAAAAACGCAACACCGCTTCGAGCGCGGCAATGCTCGCATCGAAGACGCCGACGAAAAATCCGGTGGGAAAGACGAGCACCAGCAGCGCGAGCGGGGTGACCACCCAGCTCACCCAGGGAATGGCGACCAGATTGGCCAGTGTGCCGAGTGCGGCGACGTTGCCGAACCAGCCGAGCACTACGGGCGCCAAAAGTAAGGTCATGCGCCATTGCAGCAGGACGAGGTCGCGGCCCGAGGCGAGCAGGGAGCGGTACCACGGTGGGGAGCCTACCAGGCTTGCCGACTCGGGCGCGAGCAGGTCCTGCGTCGAGGGCGAGCCTTGGACGATGATCGCGCCCATGGCGAGGAAAGAGAGCCAAAAGCCGGGCGCGCCCACCGCCCAGGGATCGAAGACGAGCACCGCCCACAGGCTCAGCATCAACACCGACCAGGAAGAGACGAAACGTCCGCTGGCGAAGGCCAGCGCCGCCGCCATCAGCATCGTCACCGTTCGCTGCGTGGGTATTCCCAGGCCGGAGAGCGCCGCATAGGCGAGCGCCGCGAGCACGCCGGCGATCAACCCTACTTGCCGTGCCGGCAAGCGCAGCAGACGGGCGGGATCGCGTCGCCACAGTGCCGCCGCGATGCCGCCGGCGAGCAGCGCCACCAGCGTTACGTGGAGCCCCGAGATGCTCACCAGGTGCGCCGTGCCGGTGGCGGCGATCGTTTGCCAGGTGTCATCGTCGAAACCGCCCCGCTCGCCGATCGCCAGCGCACCCAGCCAATCGCCGTGGCGCGCCCCCGTGCGTTCCAACCGTTGCCGTGCCGCCTCGCGCCAGCGCTCGAGTAGCACTCGCGGGGTCCAGACGGTGCCGGGAAGGGCCGTGGGCGGTGCCTTCACCCGGCCGGTGGCGCCGATACCCCGGGAAAACCAGAAAAACTCGCGATCGAAAACGCCGGCATCGGCGAGTCCGTGCGGCGGGCGCAGGGTCACCCGCAGTCGCCAGCGCGAACCGGGTTGCCAGAAAGCGTCGGGAAAAGGCGGGGCGTTTCGCGCCGCAGGAGCGAGTAACCACAGGGTGGACGGAACGCCCGCCGGAGCCTCGTCGACGACGAACACGAAACGGCGGCCGACCTCATCGGCCGCCCCTAGGGTGCGTACATAGCCCTCGACTGCGAGCTCACGCTCGGCGAGCGCCTCCGGCAGGCGATCGGCCAGGCGCACCGCGCTGCGCCAGCCGCTCGAGGAGAAGGCGAGCAGGAAGGCGGCAAGCAGAATCAGCCCGTGCGCGCGCAGATCCGGCGCGTCGGGTGCTTCGCGCCAGCGCCGCCACCCTAGGACGAAGGCGAGCGCCCCGGCAAGGACCAGGGCCGAGAACGTCCCCCGGCCCGGCAGCGCCGGCAACAGGTGCAGCGCGACGCAACCGAGCAGCCAGCCGGGGGCGAGCGTGGCGATCACGGCTGACCATCCCGCCGGCGGTCAATGCAGGTAGCGTGGACCCGACGGCGTGTGATTGAGATCGTCGCTCTCGTCTGCTTCCTGGGCGGGCAGCTCGGCGTGTACCAATTCGCCCTCGGTATTGGGAAAGAGCGGAGCGCCGCAGTCGTCGCAGAATTCGAGCGGCAGGGTACGGCGCAAGGTCACGATGTCGTGGATGCCGACCGCCTTGAGGGTCTCCTGGATCTGCCGCTCCGCTTCGGCTTCGGTTTCGTCGGCGCCGAGCAGAGGCCAAGGAATGCCGTGCACCACCTGGCCGCCATGCTTGAGCGCGAGTCCGATGCGGTATTCGAATTCACCCTGGCTTTCGCAGGGTGCGACCACGGCGCGCAGATGGCTCGCGGCAATATTGGCTTCGGCGGCAAGAAAAGCGATCGCGGCGTGGATCGCGAAGGGGCGAGCATCGCGGTTCGCCTTGCGCGATGCGGTGAAGTACGCGTCGGGCAATTCCGGTTCGGTGCCGCAGCCGGGCATGAGCTGGGCGAGCACCGGCCCGGCCTGTTTGCGCCATTGGGCAAACGCGAAATCCCGGTCTCCCTCTGCTTCCTGCCAGGTGAAGATGGGGTTTTCCTTGGGCACCGCAGCGGCCACCAAGACGTAGCGGATGTCGGAAAGAAAGACGGCCGACTCGGGCAGTGCATCGCGATCGACGGCATGATCGCGCTCGGCGAGCGCATCCTTGCCAGCAGCCAGCAGCCAACGCCGTGTGGCGACGAATCCCTCGGGCAGTTGGTCCGGGCTGAAGAGATAGTCGAAGATCGCGAATTTCACCCCGGCGGCGAAGACGTGCGCTCCCAGGTGTACCCGAAGGTTCTCGCGAACGGCCTGGGGAATGGGGCGGGCAGGGATCTGGAAACGTGACCAGGCGAGCACGGGAGCGGCTACCAGCACCAGGTCGTGGTTCTTGTCGAAGGCGGTGAGCGTTTCGGCCTCCGAGTCGAGCACGTCGCTCAACTCTTCGTAAGCCTGTAGCTCACTTTGGTAGAGGTGGTCGAGGGCGCGTTCGATCGCGATTTCGTTCCCGGCTTCGAGCAAGGCGCGTACCGCTTCGCCGAGCAGTCGTTCCCAGTAGCGATCTTCGATGCGGCTGCCAGAATGGGCCAACCCTTTGGCGAGCCAACTCAGGCGCTCGGCTTCGCGCGGCAGGCCACTCGGGCGGGGAATGCGGGTTTTCTTCTTCATGGTGTCGCTCCAAAAACCCGTCTCACAGATCGGCGTATTTTTGCATTTTTTGCAGGTGCTGCATGATCACGGCAGCGATTTCCTCGATCGATTTGGTCGTCGAATCGATCCATGGAATCCCTTCGCGGCGCATCAGCGCCAAGGCTTCTTCCACTTCCTTGCGGCAGTTCTCCAATGAAGCATAGACGCTGTTGGGACGTCGCTCCTCGCGGATCTGCGCCAGACGCTCCGGGGCGATCGTCAGGCCGAAGAGCTTGCGTCGATGAGTCTTGAGCGGCGCCGGCAGGGCTTTGCGCTCGAAATCCTCGGGGATGAGGGGGTAATTGGCCGCCTTCACCGCATACTGCATGGCCAGGTACAGGCTCGTGGGCGTCTTTCCCGAACGGGATACCCCGATGAGGATGATGTCGGCGTCGTCGAGCGTGCCGTCCTGCACGATTCCGTCGTCGTGCGAGAGAGCGAAGTTGATCGCCTCGATCCGGCGCTGGTAGCTGCGGTTGTCGAGGATGCCATGGAAACGCCCCACTGCGTGCGTGCTCGGCATGCCCAGCTCGCGCTCGAGCGGTCCGAGAAAGGTGCCGAACAGATCTACGATGTGCGCTTCGGCCCGGTGCAGTACGGCCACGACGGCAGGTTGCACCAGGGTGCTGAAGACGATGGGACGTATTCCCGTGCGTCGCTTCACGCGCTGGATTCGCTCGACGAGGTCGCTCGCCTTCTCCGGTGCATCGATGAAGGGGGCGCGTACCTCGTCGTAGTCCAGATCGGGGAATTGCGCGAGCAGACTGTGACCGAGCGTCTCGGCGGTGATGCCGGTGCCATCGGACACGTAAAACACGGTACGCTTGGTGGATTCGAGCATGGGCAGAAGGGATGCAGGCGCCGGGGGCGGACGTCTCGTGCTTACCAAAACGGAAGAAAACGCTTAGAATACCATTTTTCCGTGCCTCACGAACTCAGGAAAGGCTGCGATGACCCGATATGTGATCCCGTTCAACGAGCTGCGCATGACCGACGTCGGCATCGTCGGCGGCAAGAACGCCTCGCTCGGCGAGATGATCAGCCAACTGCCCGCGGACGTGCGCGTGCCGGGCGGTTTTGCCACCACCGCCGAAGCCTACCGCCTCTTCCTGGCGCAAAATGGTCTCGCACAGCGCATCCACGACGCGCTCGAAACGCTCGACGTCGATGACGTCAGCGCGCTCGCCCAGACCGGCGCCGAGATCCGCCGCTGGATCATGGAGACGCCTTTCCCGTCCGAGTTCGAGGCCCAGATCCGCCAAGCCTACGCCGAACTCGTCACCCGCGAAGGCGAAGGGGCGAGTTTCGCCGTGCGCTCATCGGCCACGGCCGAAGACCTGCCCGATGCCTCCTTCGCCGGCCAGCAGGAAACCCTGCTCAACGTCTGCGGCATCGAGAACATCCTCCACGCCATCAAGGAAGTCTTCGCCTCGCTCTACAACGATCGGGCGATCGCCTACCGTGTGCACAAGGGTTTTCGGCATGCCGAAGTCGCGCTTTCGGCCGGCGTGCAGCGCATGGTGCGCTCCGACGTGGGTGCCTCCGGCGTGATGTTTACCATCGACACCGAATCCGGTTTTCGCGACGTCGTCTTCATCACCGCCTCTTACGGCTTGGGCGAGATGGTGGTGCAAGGGGCCGTCAACCCCGACGAATTCTACGTCCATAAACCCACCCTGATGCAGGGCAAGCCCTCCATCATCCGCCGCAATCTCGGCTCCAAGCTCATCAAGATGGTCTTCGGCGAACCGGGAGAGGGCGTGCGCGTGAAAGTGGTCGACGTGCCCGAATCCGATCGTAACCGCTTCTGCCTCGAAGACGCCGACATCCTCGAGCTCGCTCGCTACGCCGTCATCATCGAACGCCACTATGGCCGTCCCATGGACATCGAATGGGGCAAGGACGGCATCGACGGTAAGATCTACATCCTGCAGGCGCGTCCCGAAACGGTGAAGTCGCAGGAAAGCGGCCGCGTCATGGAGAAATACCGCCTCAAGCAGCACGGCAAGGCGCTGGTGCATGGGCGCGCCATCGGGCAGAAAGTCGGCGTGGGACCGGTGCGCATCGTCACCGACCCCAGCCAGATGGACCGCGTGCAGCCAGGCGACGTGCTCGTCACCGACATGACCGACCCCAACTGGGAGCCGGTGATGAAACGCGCCGCCGCCATCGTCACCAACCGCGGCGGGCGTACCTGCCACGCCGCCATCATCGCCCGCGAATTGGGGATCCCCGCCATCGTCGGCTGCGGCAACGCCACCGAAGTGCTGCAAGAAGGGGAAGTGGTCACGGTCTCCTGCGCCGAAGGGGATACCGGCTACGTCTATCGCGGCAAGCTCGACTTCGAAGTACAACGCACCGACCTCGGAACGCTGCCCGAGCTGCCGGTGAAGATCATGATGAACGTGGGTAATCCGGAACTTGCCTTCGAGTTCGCCCAGATCCCCAACGCCGGTGTGGGTCTCGCCCGGGTGGAGTTCGTCATCAACAACGTCATCGGCGTGCATCCGCGGGCCATCCTCGAATTCGACCAGATCTCGGCCAAGCTGCGTGAGGAGATCGCTCGCCGTGCCCGCGGTTACGCCAGCCCGCGCGCCTTCTACGTCGAGAAGCTCGCCGAAGGCATCGCCACCATCGCCGCCGCGTTCTATCCGCAGCCGGTGATCGTGCGCCTGTCGGATTTCAAATCGAACGAGTACCGCAAGCTCCTGGGCGGAGAGATCTACGAGCCCGAGGAAGAAAACCCCATGTTGGGCTTTCGCGGCGCGGCGCGCTACATCGCGCCGAGTTTCCGCGAATGCTTCGAGATGGAATGCGAGGCGGTGAAGAAAGTGCGCGACGAGATGGGGCTCACCAACGTCAAAGTGATGATCCCCTTCGTGCGCACGGTGGGCGAGGCCGAGCGTGTGGTCAAGCTCCTGGCGGCCAACGAGCTCGAACGCGGCAAGAACGGGCTCGAGCTTATCATGATGTGCGAGATTCCCTCGAACGCGCTGCTCGCCGAGGCGTTTCTCGAGCACTTCGATGGGTTCTCCATCGGTTCGAACGACCTCACCCAGCTCACGCTGGGCCTGGATCGCGACTCGGGGCTGGTGGCCGAATCCTTCGACGAACGCGATCCGGCGGTGCAAGTCCTGCTCGGCATGGCGATCGATGCCTGCAACCGGCTCGGCAAATACGTCGGCATCTGCGGTCAGGGGCCGTCGGATCATCCGGATCTGGCCGAATGGCTGATGGAGCGCGGTATCCAAACGATCTCACTCAATCCCGACACCGTCATCGACACCTGGTTCAAGCTCGGAGCGCGACGCCAAGAGGGCGCCGCGGCTCGCTGAGCCTCGCTCGATCAGCGCTCGATGCGATAGATCAAATCGCCTCCCTGTGACGTCGGGCTCGAGAAGAGCTCGATGCGCAGGTGGCGACTCAAGCGATACTCCGTGATCACTTTGCCTACGCCGTCGGTCACGCCGATGGCGTAGCGCACCAACAAGTCGGGTCCGAGGCGCTTGCCCAAGGTGAGCTGGCTGCTGCCGTTTCCCGACTCATTCGACAGTCCCACTTCATCCAAGCCCAAGGCCAGCCCGATCTCGCGCGCGATCTGTTCCCCACGGTTCACGCCCAGGCTGGAGAGGGCGCCGAGCAGGAGCTGTGCTTCACCTCCACGCACCTGAGACAGACGATGTCCCGTGAGCAGTAAGCTCAAGGCCTCGGCTTCGGGCAACGCGGGTTGGGCATAGACTCGGCTGCGGGGTTGTTGCAGGCTGCCCAGTAGTTCCAATCCCGCAAGATACGCACCGACCGTGCGTTCGGCGCGTACTTCGAGGATGGGGTTGTCGAGAGCGCCGGTAAAGAGGAGCCGTCCGCGGGCGATCTGCAGCGCTTGACCATAGGCCTCGTAGCGCCCCTCTCGCAGCGAGACTTCGCCGAAGGCGGCAAGCGGCAAATGGCCATCCCCACGAAGGCGAAGGTTGCCGGAAAGTTTGGTAGAAAAACCGAACCCTTCCAACGAGACCCGCTCTCCCAGCACCACGTCTACATCGACACCGAGGGGGTAGGGAGCAGGGGGCGGACTTTGGCCGACGACTCGCAGATCCGCGCTCTCCTTCACGGCGCCTTCGGGAAGGGTACGGATCTTGGCTTCGGCCCGGGGCAGCAACAAATGGCCGCGAAGGAGCGCCATGCGTTCGTCGGCCGTCAAATGCAAGTTCGGGCTGGCATCCACCGTGAGTTCGGGCGTACGGAGCACGGGCAGCGCTTCTCCTTGGAGATCGAGCCGTGCCTGCCACTGGGGCAGATCGGCGAGCAGCGCGACGCCGTTCAGATGCAACGACCCGCCGCTCGCCCCGGCGAGGCTGCCTTCGAGGGCAACCCGGCGGGAGGGATCCACCCTCAGGTGCAAGCGGCCATCGACGTAGCGCACGCCCGTGGGGGGCAATTCCAGCCGGGATAGATCGAGCACGAATTCCGCTTGTGGAAGGGGCGTGTCCACGGTTCCGCTCACGCGCACCGAGCCATCGAGCGAACCGTCGAGCGCGATTTGCTCGGGGGCGAATTCGCCCAGCCAGGAAAGCTGCGGCGCACGCACCGACAAGAGCCCTTCCAGCGACCGACGCCCTTCCAGCTGCGCCTGAATGTTCCCTTCCAGGAAGAGGCGTTGGGTGAGCGTGCCAGTAAACTCGAGCTTCAGGCGTTTGTCTCGTACCGTCAGGTGGGCAGCGACGTCACGATAGGGCAGAGCGAGCGGTTGGGAGGCGGGAGCGTGTAGGTGCACTTCATCGTCAGGAACGTGCACTTGCACATTCAGCTCCGGGGTCGGCCCAAGTTCCGCCTCGGCCCGGAGCGAGGCCGACGACGACGGTAAGTTCAAGGTGGGCGGTAGGAGCGCGTCGAGGAGCGCCAAGGGCAGCGTGGCCTCGAGCAGGGCACGCTGCTGGCCGTCATCTTTCGTTTCCGCCCTGAGACAGAGTTCGCTCTTGCGCAGCGTCTCTGCCGAGGCCGCGAAAGGCAACTTGGTCGGGGCGAAGCAAGCCGGTCTCAGAGAGACCTGCAAGGCATGCATGCGCAGCGAAGCGGGCGCTTTCAGGTGCCAGTCCCCGCCTGGGGTGCCGTTCAGGATCAGCCGCTCGAGCGTGCCGTTCCAGCGATTTTCCTGCAAGGCGCCCTGCAGGCCCAAGGCGACTCGGCCCACGTCGCTATCGAGTGTGAGGGTGAGGGCGTGCCCCGCCATCCGTCCTCGAGCAGAGAGGTTCGCCGAGCGCACATGTCTGCCAGCTCCCTTCAAATCACGGAGTGTGGTAGCAAGCTCCAGGCGATCTTGCCGGACCTCGGCTCGGAGCGAGAAAGCGGCCAGGGTCCACTCCGCCAAGGACAGCGCCCGCCCTTCGAGCTGCCCCTGCACCTCGGGTCGATCCAAGGTGCCTGCGATCCGCCCTTCGCCCGCAAGCGATCCCTGAATCGGGGGAATGAGTCCGCCGGGTAGCGGCAGGGCTGCCAGTTGCGGCAGCCGTAGCCGATAGGCAAGGTCGAAAGGCGGGCTGGCGGTGCCTTCCAGCCAAACCGAGTTCTCACCCAAGGTGAGTTCGGCCGGCCGCAGACGCAAGCGGTCGCCTTCGAGGTCGAGTTCCATCCGTCCGGCGAGGGGACGTCCTTCGATTGCACCATTCAGCTCGGAAACCGATAGCTGCACCGCCAGCGGCGCTGTGCCCCAGTAACCCCGAGTCGTCAATTTCGCGCCGATCGATCCGTTCAGTGGGGATGCCAACCAGGGTCGCAGGGCCGCCAGGTCCACAGCCGAGAGTTCCATGGCGGCATCCCAGGCGATACCCTCGTCTCGTGGTTCGGCATCGAGGCGAGCCGAAATGCGTGCACCCAGGATGGTGCCAGCGAGATCATCCATCCGGAAACGCTGCCCGTCGCCCGAGACGGTGGCCCCTAGTTCGGCGAAATGCACGCCGCTCACTTCTCCTGCCAGGCCGTCGAGGCGGGCATGATAGAAAATTGCCCCGTCGGCCTCCCAGCGTAACCGGGCTCCGATCGACGCGAACTCGAGCGTTTCTCCGGAAGGCAAGCGCACGAGCAGCGATGCCACGTCGATGGCCGGTAGCGACACGGGCAGCGGTGGGGCGGGCAAGGTGAAGACAGGCAGGACGAAGGGCTCGTCTTCGTTCGTCTGCGCTTCGCCCTGGGGCAGATCGACCCGTACTCCCGTCAAGGCGAGCGTACGCAAGCGGGCGAGCGGCGCGCGCAGTGCAGGCCAATCCACGGCCAAGACGATTTCCTGCGCCGTCACCCTCAGACCGGCGTCGTCATCGTACGCCACCCCCTTCAGGCGCATTCCTTGCCATAGGGAGCCTTCGACCGCCTCGATCCTGAGCTCCGGAATCAGGCGTACCCCCATCCGTACTACGATCTGGGTGCCGCTGGTGGTGAAGAACACCCAGGCGAGGGCGAAGAAAATCCCCGGTACGAGCAAACCCAGCGCCCAGGAAAAGGAGCGCGCCAGCCGTATCCAGTGTTTCCGTGCCGCCATCAGAACGAGGCTCCGATACCGACGTGCAAACGAGGAGAAGGCGAATCCATGTCGAGGGGGTAGGCCACGTCCAGGCGCACCAGTCCCAGCGGTGAGCGCCAGCGCACGCCTACTCCCACGCCCGTCTTCAGATTCAGGTCGCTACGCCCGTCGAAGGCGTCGCCGCTGTCGACGAAAAGGGCACCGTACCAGTTGTTGGCGTGAATCGGGTGCATCACTTCGGCGCTCACCGTAAAGAGGTAGCGCCCTCCCACCACCTGACCACGCTCGTCTCGGGGGCCGATTTTCTCGAACCCGTAGCCGCGCACCGAATTGTCTCCTCCAGCGAAGAAGCGCAAGGATTTCGGCAGCCGTGCGAATTCATCCATCCACGTGAGCCCTAGATCCATCCGCCCTTTGAAGATGAAACGTCCCACGGAATGCGCGCCTACCCCACGCGTCACGATCTGCACGAAGTCGGTGGCACTCAAGAGTGCCTCGCTCGCGCCTTGCAGGGTGAAGTCCAGAGAATGCCCTCGAGTGGGAAAGAGTGGATCGTCGAATCGGCGATGCCCGAGCTTGACGCCAGCGAGCACGAAACCGTCTCCTCGTCGTGGCTGCCGGCCATACTCGGTACGCTCGTAACGATACTCACCAAAGAGCGCCTGCGTCCACCCATTACGCAAACGCGCGTACTGAGCCCCCAGCCGGACCGAGTCGGAGACGATGTCGTTGGCGTCTTCCCGGTCGAGGCGGGTGTATAAGTCGAGCGAATCGGTCAGTGGCGAGCGCCCCGGAATGGTGTAGTTGCTCTCGATGCGCTGTAGTCGCGGAGAGAACTCCACGTTGCCTTTCCACCGATGCCCGCGGCGATTGACCCAGCGTCGCGTCGCGTCTGCTCCCAGCCGTGGTCCGGTATCGGTGGCAAACCCGACACGCAGGCCGTAGGCGGTGCGCTTGTTGGGCGTGAGTACGACGTCGACGGGCACGGTCTGCGCCTGGCGTTGCTCGGTGAGCGGGTCGATGCGCACCTCGGCGAAATAACCACTGGCGCTCAGATTGCGGTAGATCTCGGCCAGCGCCTCGCTGTAGTATGGGTCGCCTTGGGTCACCGGCAACAAGCGCGCGACGAAGTCTTCGTCCAAGATGTCTTGCTCGACGCGGATCGTCCCAAAGTAATAGCGTGGTCCCGAGTCCAAGTGTAAGCCGATGCGGGCCGTGTTCGTCGCGGGATCCACCCAGAGTTCGCGCCGCCGGTAGTGCGCGTCGAGATAGCCTGCCGAACGGGCGCGATTGAGCAGCGTGTCGCGGATCTCTTCATAGAGACCCTGATGCAATCGCGAGCCCTTTGCCAGCGGAAGCTCGTCGAGATAACGCCGTATCATCGGATCTCGTGCGAATTCGCCTTCGATCTCCACCTCCAGCACATCGATGAGCGTGGGCGGGCCCGGCTCGATTCGCAGCACGGGCCGTTTGCAGTCCTCGGTGTGCTCCAAATCGGCCTCGATCGTCGCGTTGAAATGTCCCAAGGCGCGCAGCGCCGACGTAGCCGCGGCGCGCGCTTCGCGCAGATAGGCGCGCCAGCGCACTTCGGGGGCATCGCACGCAAGGCTCGAGGGAGGCGCCAGCTTCATCACGTTGGCAGCCAATTCCGGGTGTGCTTCTAGGCCGACGATGCGCAAGCGAGAAGGCGCGGCATCTGGTTGGGCCGGCACTGCATGGCGCGGAAAGAGCACGGCGAAGAACACGACCAAGGCGGCCAGAATCGGCAAACGATACGGCGCGTCGATGATGCGGCTCCAAACGGACGATGAGGGCGATGATAACCCGGTGGCAACTCACGAGGGAGTGTTCGTTCGCGAAACGAAGCGTTGCCGGAAGCTTGACATGTACCGGAGAATGGATATAATTTCAATCTCCGTTGCGCGCCCGTAGCTCAGTTGGATAGAGTACCTGGCTACGAACCAGGGGGTCGTGGGTTCGAATCCTGCCGGGCGCGCCAAGAATCGAAACCCGAAGCCGCCGATGCGGCTTCGGGTTTTTTCATCGATGAAGGAATGATGCCTTTCTCACCCCCTCCCCAAATGCCGCTCAAGGCGCGCGAGCTGGGGTTCGAGCTGGGCGAGCGTGGCGCTGAAGCGTTCGATGCGCTCGCGCTCCTGGGCCACCACCTCGGCCGGGGCGCGTTCCACGAAACTGGGGTTTTCCAGTTTCTTCTTCGCCTTGGCGATTTCGGCCTGCAGGCGGGCGATCTCCTTGGCGAGTCGCTCATGCTCCTTGGCAGCGTCGATGGGCACGTCGAGCATGAGCTGCAGGGTTTCCACCGCCGCCACGGGAGCGAGCGCGTCTTCGGGCAGGCGCGCGAGCGTGCGCACTTCCGTGAGCCGCGCAAGCGCTTGCAGGTAGGGGACGAATCCGGCGATCGTCGCCGCGAGCGCCTCGTCGGACGGCTCGCCCAGTGCCACCGCGAGCGGCACGCGCTCGCCCGGGTTGAGCTTCATCTCGGAACGTAGCCCTCGCACCGCCCGTGTGATCGCCTGAAAAAGCGCCATTTCGCGCTCGGCCGCCTCGTCGAGCTTTTCCGGTTGGGCGACGGGGTAGGGCGCCAGCATGATCGAATCGCTCACCTTGCGCCCGGCCACGGGGGCGACGTGTTGCCATAGCTCCTCGGTGATGAAGGGAATCACCGGATGCAGCAGCCGCAGCACGGCCTCGAGCACGCCGATGAGCGTGCGGCGCGTGGCATGGCGCACCGCCTCGTCGTCCTGGGCGAGACGCACCTTGGCGAGCTCCAGGTACCAGTCGCAGTATTCGTCCCAGACGAATTCATAGAGCGCCTTGGCGTAGAGGTCGAACCGGTAGTCGGTAAGCTGCCGTTGCGCTTCGGCCTCCACCCGCTGCAGTCGCGAGACGATCCAGCGTTCGGCAAAGCCCAGCGCTTCGGGCGCCGCAGGCGTATCGGGCAGGCGTTCGCCCACGTTCATCAGCACAAAACGCGTCGCATTCCACAGCTTGTTGCAGAAATTGCGGTAGCCTTCGCAGCGGCCGAGATCGAACTTGATGTCGCGCCCGGGGCTCGCGAGCGAGGCGAAGGTGAAGCGCAGGGCATCCGCGCCAAACGCGGGGATGCCGTTGGGAAACTCCTTGCGCGTGCGCTCGGCGATCGCCTCGGCCTGCTTCGGATTCATCAAGCCGGTGGTGCGCTTCTGGATGAGCGATTCGAGGTCGATGCCATCGATGAGGTCGATCGGATCGAGCACGTTCCCCTTGGATTTCGACATCTTCTGCCCTTCGGCATCGCGGATGAGGCCGTGGACATAGACGTGCTTGAACGGGATCTTGCCGGTGATGTGGGTGGTCATCATCACCATGCGCGCCACCCAGAAGAAAATGATGTCGAATCCGGTGACCAGCACCGAAGAGGGCAGGTAGAGGTCGAGCGCCGGGTTCGATTTGGCCGGATACTCGGGCGTCCAGTCGAGCGTGGAGAACGGCCACAAGGCCGAAGAAAACCACGTATCGAGCACGTCGGGGTCGCGCGTGAGTTTGCCGGTGTACCCTTCGGCCGCGGCGAGCACGCGCGCCTCGGATTCGTCGTGCGCCACCCAGAATCGGCGATGCTCGGCCGGATCTTCGTCGGCATACCATGCCGGGATCTGGTGCCCCCACCATAACTGCCGCGAGATGCACCAATCTTGGATATTGACCAGCCACTGGCGATAGGTGTTCACCCAGTTCTCGGGGAAAAAGCGGATGCTGCCGTCCTCGACCACCTCGAGCGCCTTCTGCGCGAGCGATTTGCCGTCCGGCCCGGGCTTGGTGGTGGCCACGAACCACTGGTCGGTGAGCATGGGTTCGAGCACCACGCCGGTGCGCTCGCCGCGCGGCACCATCATCGTGTGCGGTTTCACCTCCACCAAAAGCCCCTGCGCTTGCAGTTCGGCCACGGCCTTTTCCCGGGCGACGAACCGGTCGAGCCCGCGGTAGGCGGGCGGGACGTTGTCGTTGAGATGCGCATCCAGGCGGAAGATGTTGATCATCGGCAGCTCGTGGCGATGGGCCACGGCGTAGTCGTTCGCGTCGTGCGCCGGCGTCACTTTCACGCAGCCGGTACCGAAACTCGGATCGACCACCGGATCGGCGATGATGGGGATGCGACGGCCCACGAGCGGCAGGATCACTTCCTTGCCGATGAGCCCCTGATGGCGCGGATCTTCCGGATGGACCATCACCGCCACGTCGCCGAACAGCGTCTCCGGCCGCGTGGTGGCTACCACCACCCCGGCACGGCCGTCGATGGGGCCATCGGCGAAGGGATAGAGGATGGACCAGAGGAATCCTTCCTCCTCTTCCGCCGAAACTTCCAGGTCGGAGACCGCCGTGCGCAGCTTGGGATCCCAGTTCACCAGACGTTTGCCGCGATAAATCAACCCCTCCCGATAAAGCCGCACGAACACCTCGAGCACCGTGCGCGACAAGCCCTCATCCATGGTGAAACGCTCGCGCGTCCAGTCGGCCGAAGTGCCCAGCCGCCGCATCTGGCGCGTGATGGTGCCGCCCGAATATTCCTTCCACTGCCACACCCGCTCGAGGAACTTCTCCCGCCCCAGATCGTAGCGCGTGAGCCCCTCCTGCTCGAGCTGGCGCTCGACCACGATCTGGGTGGCGATGCCGGCATGGTCGGTACCCGGCTGCAGCAGCACGTTGTCACCGCTCATGCGCCGCCAGCGCACGAGCATGTCCATGATCGTCTGGTTGAAACCATGCCCCATGTGCAAGGTGCCGGTCACGTTGGGCGGCGGCATGAGGATGCAGTAAGCATTGTTGCGGCCTGGGTCGAAACCGGCGCGGAAGTAGCCGTGTTCTTCCCACCAGGGGTACCAGCGGGATTCGATCGCCTTGGGTTCGAAGCTCTTGTCGAGGGTCATGGCGGAGTCTGGTCGTCTGAGAAAGCTGATAATTATAGCCAAGCGGGACGGACTGCGGCAGGGGAACGTGCCATGGCCAGGGCAATCGCATGAACGTTACGCCAATTGGAGCCCAAATTCCCGAATGGTCCGGGCGATGTTCGCTTGTGTGCCCATTGCATCGATCGTGACGATGCAGCCCTCGAGCGCCAAGGTGGCCAGCGACTGCGTAATCGCCGTCTTCTCGTCTGATTTTTTCTCCACTATCGCCCGTTGCCCCAGCACCAACCCAGCACCAGTCGCAAAAGCACCGACCAGATGCAAAGGCGTAGGATCGAGCTTGCCCGAGCGGCGACTGGTCTTGCCGTCGATCGCCGCACCACGGCATCGACGCCCAAGGCCGGCACCAGCATACGCTTTTGCTCATTCCTGGGCTCGTCATCGGCATCCCGGCACTCTCATCAAGTCGTCACACTTCGGAATCGAAACCGCCGTTCGGGCTCCTCACGAATATCAGAGCAGAAAAATTTTATAAAGGAAGGGGTCGAGGAGTTTTATCAGGCGCGCCCATAGTCATCCTGAAAGCGGACGATGTCATCCTCACCCAGATAATCCCCGCACTGCACCTCGATCATTACGAGATCGAGAATTCCTGGGTTTTCCAGACGGTGCTTGTGGCCAGCGGGGATGTAAGTCGATTCATTGGGGCGAACGTAGCATTCCTTCTCCCCGTTGATGATCTTTGCCATGCCGCGCACGACGATCCAGTGCTCGCTGCGATGGTGGTGCATCTGGAGCGACAGAGAAGCCCCCGGTTTGACCTCGATACGCTTGATCTTGAACCCTGGTCCTTCCTCGAGCACCGTATAGCTGCCCCACGGTCGCACGACGGTGCGGTGGAATTTGTAGACGTCATGATCCCGTGCTTTGAGCCGGGCGACGACGTGTTTCACGTCCTGCGCCTTGTCGCGGTGGGCGACGAGCAGTGCGTCGGGGGTATCGACGATCAGCAATTCCTCCACACCAAGGGCAGCGACCAACCGATCTTCGCTATGGACGTAGGTGTTGCGGCTGTCGAAGAAAAGGGCTTCACCTCGAGCCCGGTTGCCGGCCTCGTCGGGTGTTGCCAGCACGCTCAGGGCGCACCACGAACCGATGTCGCTCCAGTCAAACTCGGCCGGGACGACCGCGACGGCCTCGGATCGCTCCATGAGGGCGTAGTCGAGGGAAATATCCGGAATCGCGGCAAACGATTCGGCATCGAGTTCGAGGAGGGCGGTTTCTGAGGTACACCGTTCGCGGGTGCGCTCCCAACACCGCGCCGCTGCCTCGGCCACGTCCGGCGCATAGCGCGCCATCTGTTCGAGCAGAACACCGGCCTGAAAGCAGAACATACCGGCATTCCAGTAGAAATTCCCCGCTTCGAGGTACTGTCGAGCGAGGTCTAGCGCGGGTTTTTCGACGAAACGAACCACCGCCCGCCCCGGACCCAGCGCCTCGCCGGCTTCGATGTAACCATAACCAGTTTCCGGCCGATCAGGAACGACGCCAAAGGTGACGAGCCGTTGCTGGCTGGCTAGTTGAGCGGCCTGACCGACGGCACGGCGAAACGCCGCCTCGTCCGTAATGAGATGATCGGCAGGCAGGACTAGCAGCAGAGCATCCGGGCCGTGGCGCTCGGCAAGCACGTGTGCGGCGAGCGCCACGGCAGCTGCCGTGTTGCGCCCTACCGGTTCGAGTAGAAAGGTGCTGCGATAGCGTCGATCGAGCCCGGCTCGGGCGAATTCATCCTTGCTGAGGAAATAGTAATCCCGGTTGGTGACGGTAAGGATCTCCGCTGGCACTCCTTCTTGCTCATCATGCAGAGCGGCTGCCCGGCGGTAGGTTTTGTGCAGCAAGGTTTCGCCGTCAGGTAGTGTGATGAAGGGCTTGGGATGTCCCTCGCGCGACACCGGCCACAGGCGCGTGCCTGCGCCGCCGGAGAGGATGACGGGAATCAGCATAGTGTTTCCTCACGCAGTGTTCCATGCTCAAGAAAGAATACCCGTTTGCAGTATTCCTTTCTGAGTTCAGGGGAATGTGAACAAAAACGCAAAATTTCGAATTTGCAATGAATAAGATACATGATCCTATGCTGCGCCTTTTCTTGGAAGGCCGCACCCTCTGTACCACACATTTCGTCGATGGGCAAAATTTCAGGTTGAACCAACGTGGCTACGTGTGAGGTTCCGTACGATTCCATGGTGTTGTTTTTATGAAGAGTTTCGGTTTTTGGCTTCGTCGAAACCCGCTTCGTTCGTTTTCCTGGTACCATTTTCTCATGGCTTCGATGGGGGTGGCATGTGCGAAGGCTTTCTGGGGGATGTGGTGATCGTACCGCCAGACGTCGCGCTGAAGCGTCGCTTCGAGTGCTTCCCGGCTGTCGAAGCGCGGTGGATGGCAAGCACTTTGCTGATGTGCCCGTTGAGGTGTTCGACCCTGCCGTTCGTTTGCGGATGGTGAGGTTTGCTTTGGGCGGCAATCGCCTCAGCGAACCGAGTCCGTGACGACGCAGGCAACGATTCCCGCCCCGGGCGCGATACGTTCGGTGTGATGACATTGCGCACCACTGCCAGCAAATCATCCAGGGGCAACCTCAGGAGCTTGCGCAGCTCCACCACGACTGCCGCCTGAAACGGAGGGTCGAGTTCGTCTGCAGGCGCCGCGCCGTATGCGGACGATCTTCGACGTCGGTACTCGTTGCCACGTCGAATGGTGTCCTCCCACACCCCGAGTTCCCAGGCAAGGCGGCGGACCGGCAGGTTCGAGCTTTGGATGGTGCGCCGGATCGCAGGGGTCGTGGTGGCGTTCTCATGCAGTCGGATCCTCATATTTTTACCTCTCGAGCGCTTCGAGCGGCTCGTACATCGTCTCACGAGCCAAGAATGATGTACGACGTCGTGGATCGATGCAAGCGTCCGGGACCCGGCATCAGGTTCAGCTTGCCCGTTTGGCGAACTTCAAATTTCGGTATTTCAGTTGGGTCAAAAGGGGCGATGCGGTATTATCGCAAAGAATCAAGAGACTGCATCTGATCCATGACAAATGAGCACGTATTCAGAGGAATTTTTTTGAAGATGCCATCATGGACGGACGGGAGAAAGTAGCAATGAACGTCCTGCTGACGGCATTTCTGATGAGTTTTTTTTCAGTGCTCTGCTTGATTCGGCTGCATCGTCGCTATGGATGTTTTGCAACGGATGAGTGGGGTGGGGTGCAAAAATTTCACCGCTATCGTGTAACGCGAATTGGTGGGACGGGTGTGGTGCTTGGGCTGGTGGCGGCAGTGGTGCTGCTGTGGCTCGAAAATCGTGGGATCGCCCGCGAGTTCGCCCTGTTGCTGGTGGCGGGCATTCCTGCCTTTGCCGGGGGGCTGGCCGAGGATGTCACCAAACGCGTGGGCGTGGGGGCGCGTCTGCTACTGACCATGGGTGCGGCGGCGCTGGGGTTCTGGCTCCTGGGGGCGGTGCTCACGCGGGTGGACGTGCCGCTCGTCGATGACCTCTTCCGTTATGGGCCGGTGGCGCTGGCAGTGACGGTGGTGGCGGTGGGGGGCGTGGCCAACGCGATCAACATCATCGACGGATTCAACGGCCTGGCAGGGATGGTGGGAGTGATGATCCTCTCGGCGCTGGGGTACGTGGCCTACGTGCTGGGCGATCATCTGCTATGGAACGTGTGCATCGCGAGCGTGGGGGCGCTGCTGGGATTCTTCGTGTGGAACTATCCGCGGGGCTTGATCTTCCTCGGTGATGGCGGGGCCTATCTGGTGGGGTTCCTGATCGGGGAGGTTTCGGTGCTGCTGGTGGGGCGCCACGCGGAGGTGTCGGCGTGGTTTCCCATGTTGCTGGTGGTGTATCCGGTGTTCGAGACGGTGTTTTCCATCTACCGCAAGAAATTCGTGCGCGGAATCTCGCCCGGCGTGCCCGATGGCTTGCATCTGCACATGTTGGTATTCCGCCGTATCGTGCGCTGGGCCGGGGGGCGCGAGGCGGAGGTGCTGGTGCGGCGTAATTCGGCCACTTCGCCCTATCTGTGGCTGCTGTGCTCGGCCTCGGTGATCCCGGCAGTGCTCTTCTGGCGGCACACCTACGTGCTGATGGGCTTCACGCTGGGGTTCGCGGTGCTCTACGTGTGGCTGTACCGGCGCATCGTGCGCTTTCGCACGCCGGGGGTGTTGCGGCGGGGGTGAGCCGCTCGCTACTTCGGCGGCCCCTGTTCCAGCTCGAGCTTCAGCCGGGTGAGGACGCGCGTCTGCAGCAATGCCATCTCTTCGGCGAGGATCTGCGGCAGGCGCCGTTCGATCCAGCGCAGTTGTGCTTCGGCGGCGGGGGTGAGGTTCTGATTGGGCGAGGGTAAGGGGGACGAGGCGCTTGCGGGGTTGGGCGTATCGACCACTTCCGTGAGGAGCGGCAGGTCGTCGACGGGTAGCGGCGGGGCGGTGGGGGAGGGGTCGTTGGTCGGAGTCATGGGGTCGGGGCCTTGCGGGGGATGGCCTGGACGTCGTGTCCTTCGGTGCGGTAGCGACGAAAACGTTCTCGCGCGGGGGCTTTGTCGTTTTCCTGGGGGCCGACGATCTCCAAAACCCATTCGCTGTTCCGATCCAGCTCGGGATGGGAGCGGGCGAGCTGGATGAGGACGGGGCGCGGCGGGATGGGCGCTTCGGCCGTGAGGAGGACGATGGGGGTTTGCCCGGCGAGCGGCGAGGCGGCGGGGACGTTGGGCAGGAAGGCGCCGGATTCCTGGGTCCAGAGGCGGTGGGCCAGGGTGGCGAGCATGGTTTCGTCTTCCAGGCGCACGGCCACTTTTTGCCCGGCGCGGTAGGCGCGGGCGGCGAGCTCGTAGGCGAGCGCGAACGGCTCGGGCACGTCGTAATAGAAGCGGACGTGCGCCATGGGAGGAGTCAGTCGGCCTGACGCCGGGCGGCGGCGCGCTCGAGGAGGAATTCGACGAGCAGCGGCACGGGGCGGCCGGTGGCGCCTTTTTTCTCGCCGGAGCGCCAGGCGGTGCCGGCGATGTCGAGATGCGCCCAGGGGACGTTTTCCACGAAGCGGGCGAGGAAACAGGCGGCGGTGATGGAGCCGGCGGCGCGGTCGGTGCTGACGTTGGCCACGTCGGCGAAATTGCTCTTGAGCGCTTCCTGGTATTCGTCCCACAGCGGCAGCTGCCAGGCGGGGTCGGCGGCGCGCTCACCGCTTGCGAGGAGTTCGCGGGCCAGAGTGTCGTCGTTGGCGAGCAGCCCCGTCGCTTCCTTGCCGAGGGCGATGACGATGGCGCCGGTGAGCGTGGCCACGTCGATGAGGCATTCGGGGTGGTATTCGCGCTGGGCGTAGGTGAGGGCGTCGCACAGGATGAGCCGCCCTTCGGCGTCGGTGTTGAGGATTTCCACCGTGCGGCCAGCGAGGGTGCGCACGACGTCGCCCGGGCGGGTGGCGGTGCCGCTGGGGAGGTTTTCGGTAGCGGGGACGATGGCGACGACGTCGAGCGGGAGCTTGAGCCGGGCGACGGCTTCCAGGGTGCCGAGCACGGCGGCGGCGCCGCACATGTCGAATTTCATCTCGTCCATCTGGGCGGCGGGCTTGAGGCAGATGCCGCCCGAATCGAAGGTGATGCCTTTGCCGATGAGGACGATGGGGCGGCGTTTGCGGCGTTTCTCGCCGCTGCCGCGGTATTCGGCCACGATGAATTTGGGGGGTGTCTTGCTGCCGGCGGCCACGGCGAGGAAAGCGCCCATGCCGAGGCGTTCGGCATCCTCGCGCTCGAGCACTTCGACTTTTAGATCGTAGGCCTTGCCGAGTTCGAGCGCCGTTTCGGCGAGTTTGGCGGGGGTGCAGAGGTTGGGCGGGAGGTTGCCGAGCTCACGGGCGCGTGCCATGCCGGCGGCGATCGCCCGGCCTTCTTCGAGGGCGGCGAGTTCGTTGGGCGTGAGCGGCGTGGGCAGCGGCAGTTCGATGCGCTCGGCGCCGCGTGGTTTCTTGCCGTTGGTGGTTTTGGTGGCGTCGTAGGTGTAGGTGGCGTCTTCGAGTGCCGTGGCCAGCCGGCGCAGGCGTTCGGTGAGCGTGGTTCCGGGCACTTCGATCTCGGCGAGCGAGACGACGGCCGTGCCGACGGGGCCGTTGGCGAGCGCCGCGGCGGCAGAGCGCACCGCTTTCATCCAGGCGCGGCGGTCGAGCTTGGCGCGCGGGCCCAGCGAGACGACGTGTAGGCGTTCGGCGTCCAGCCCCGGGAGCGTGGTGTAGGTGTGCAGGCTTCCGGCTTTGTCGAGATCGGTTTCTTCTTTCAGGAGCGCCGAGAGCTTGCCTTTGGTGAGCTTGTCGAGGTGTGTGACGAGCAGGGTGGGCTCGTCGGCGAAGACGGGGAGGACGAAGGAGGTGGCAGGGATTTTTTCGGCGGGTTGGACGTTTATGGTAAATTCCACGGGCTCACTCCTCGTAGTCGATCCGATGATCTTTCGTCGAAGCATTTTAGCCGAGATCGTACAGAACGCGGCGATGGCGGCCTTTGGGCTGCTTGCCGTGGCCTTGACCGTGCTCGTGGTGCGGCTGGTGGGGGAGGCGGCCGGCGGTCAGATTCCGGCCGATCTGGTGTGGACCTTCTTGGGATTGAGCGTGATCGGCCAGTTGCCGCTGGTGCTGGTATTGGGCGGATTCGCTGGGGTGTTGCTGACCATCCAGCGTTTGGCGCGGGATTCGGAGTGGGTGGTTTGGCGTGCGGCCGGGGTGTCGCGCGTGGGCTTTTACGATCCGTTGCTCTTTTTCGCGCTTCCCTTGGCGCTCTTGGTGCTGTGGATCACGATGTGGGTGTCGCCTTGGTCGGAGCGGCAGCGTGCAGAGCTGTTGGCGAGCGCGGCGGCGCGCGACGAGACGCAGAGCGTGGCGCCGGGGGTGTTTCGCGAGTCGGGCGATGGGCGGCGGGTGTTCTTCGTGATGCCGGGCCAGGATGGACGGCAACAGGTGTTCGCGCGCTTGCGGCGAGAGGAGCGCAGTTCCGTGATCTTTGCGGCCGATGCCGAACTTTTCCAGCGGGACGAGGCGCAGTGGGTGCGTTTGCTCGACGGGCGGCGGTACGAAGAAGGGCAGACGCCGTTGGCGTTTCGCATCGAGCAGTTCGAGTGGCAGGAATTGCGTTTGCAGGCGAAAGCGGGCGAGTCACCCAGATTCCGGATGAAGGCGATCCCTTTGCCTGAGTTGCTGGCCGAGCCGGGGCGGCAGGCATTGGCGGAGCTCGCCCGCCGTTTGGGCTTGCCCTTGGCGGTGTTGCTGCTCGTTGCGATGGCTTTGCCGCTGGGTGAGTCGAGTCCGCGTACGAGCAAGGGGTACGCCTTGGTGATGGCCGTGCTCGTGTTCGTGACGTACACGAATTTCATCAGCGTGAGTTACGGGTGGATTGCGCGGGGTCGAATGGAGTTCTGGTCGGGGTTGATGTTGCCGCACGCGCTGGCTGCGTTGGCCTGGCTCGGCTTGATGGTCTGGAGGAACAGACGGGGATGAGCGTGCTGTCACGCTGGATCGTGACGGAGGTGTTGCGGGCCACGGCGGTGGTGACGGCCGTGTTCATCGCACTCTTTCTTTTCTTCGATTTCGTCGATCAGCTCGATGATATCGGACGTGGGGCTTATGGCCTGAAAGAGGCCGCGCTCTATGTCGTGTTGCGGCTTCCGTCTCGTTTGTACGAGTTGCTACCCATTGCGCTGCTGGTGGGAACGCTGGCGGCGCTGGCGCAGCTGGCGCGGCATTCGGAGCTGGCGGTGCTGCGCGCTTCCGGAATGTCGGTGGGTGGGCTGTGGCGTATCCTCGCCCTGGCGGCGCTGATCCAGGGCGTGATCATTTTCGCGGTGGGGGAGTGGCTGGTGCCTCCGGCGGAGCAGACGGCGCGAAGTTTTCGTTTGCAGGCGATGGGTGGAAGCGACTTTTCCACGGACATGCGCTCGGGCTTGTGGATCCGTGAGGGGGAGGATTTCCTCAACGTGCGTCGCCTGGGGAGTGATGGACGGCTGCGCGAGCTGGAGATCTATCGTTTCGGGCCGGATCGGGTGATGACGGCGATCGACCAGGTGAGGGAGGCGGAATTCGATCCCGTGCAGGGGGTGTGGCGTTTGAAAGAGGTGCAACGGCGTCGGCTCGCGCCCGAGAGGATCACGGCGGAGTCGCTGCCGGAGCTCGAATGGAGCACGGAGCTCACGCCCCGTGTGCTGGCGGTGCTGATGGTGGAGCCGTACCGCATGAGCATCGGCGCGCTCTACACGTTCAGCCGGCATCTCATACGCAATGGACAGAACGCGGATCGCTATTTGCAGGCCCTGGGACGCAAATTGGTCTATCCGCTGACGGCCTTGGTGATGGTGACATTGGCTTTGCCCTTTGCCTTGGGGCATGCAAGAGGCGCTCCGATCGGTTTCAAGGTGTTCCTGGGGACTTTGCTCGGAGTGGCCTTCCACTTGCTCAATTCCCTCGCGGGCAGCCTGGGGGTGCTCGCGGGGTGGTCGCCCTGGTTGGCGGCTGCGCTGCCCGCGATGACCTTCACCTTGCTCGCCCTGGCGATGATGCATTGGGTGGAGCGACGCTGAGGAGGACATGAAAGAAAAAGGCCCGTGCGGGCCTTTTTCCTTTTCTCCGTGCGTTTCGGCGCGGTAGACGCCGGCGGGCTTACTGCTCGGATTGCTGGGCCGCGCCTTCGCGGTTCTTGCGCACGATCTTTTCCTTGATGCGGGCGGCTTTACCGCTGCGCTCGCGCAGATAGTAGAGCTTGGCGCGGCGCACGTCGCCGCGGCGCACGACCTGGATCGAGGCGACCAACGGGGAATAGAGCTGGAAGGTACGCTCCACGCCCACGCCGGAGGAGATTTTGCGCACGATAAAGGAAGAATTGAGGCCGCGGTTGCGGCGGGCGATGACCACGCCTTCGAATGTTTGCAGCCGCTCGCGGTTGCCTTCTTTCACCTTGACCTGCACGGCGACGGTGTCGCCGGCGCGGAAGTCGGGGATGGACTTGTCGGCGGTGAGCCGGGCGATTTCTTCGCGTTCGATCTGTTCGATCAGGTTCATCGGGAACTCCTGGTAGCAAAAACGCCCCTCGAGGGGGCTGGTTGCGCACAGAGCAGCCGGGTTTCAGGCTGATGCGTCGCGTTTCTCTTCTTGCTCGAGTTCTTCGAGCAGGCGCGATTCTAGCACGGAAAGGGGGCGGGAGGCGAGGAGATCGGGGCGCAACGTCCGGGTGCGGCGCAGGCGTTCCTTGAGGCGCCAGCGTGCGATCGCTTCATGGTTGCCCGAGCGCAGCACTTCGGGCACCGCTCGGCCTTCGAAGACTTCGGGGCGGGTGTAGTGGGGGTGATCGAGCAGGCCGCCGACGTAAGAGTCGGCTTCGGCCGACTGCGCGTCGCCCAGCGCCCCGGGCAATTGGCGGATCACCGCGTCGAGCACGACCATGGCGGCGAGCTCGCCGCCGGTGAGGACGAAATCGCCGAGGGAGAGCTCTTCGTCCACTTCGGCTTCGATCACGCGCTGATCGATGCCCTCGTAACGGCCGCAGAGCAGGATGAAAGACGGGCGTGCGGCAAGCCGCATCACTTCGGCGTGATCGAGGCGCTTGCCTTGGGGCGAGAGGTAGATGACCGGACCGGGGGTGCCGACCGCGCGGATCTGCTCGGTGCGAGCGTGGCGCAGGGCGGCGGTGAGCGGTTCCGGGCGCATGAGCATGCCGGGGCCGCCGCCGTAGGGGCGGTCGTCGACACGCCGGTGGGGATCGTCGGTGAAGTTGCGTGGATCGTGGAGCGCGAGTTCGTAGAGGCCGCGTTCGTGCGCACGCCGGGTGACGCCGTACTCGGTCAGCGCAGCGAACATGGCGGGGAAGATCGTGACTACGTCGTAGCGGCGCATCGACTACCAGTCGGGGTCCCAGTCGACGGTGATGCGGCGCCCGGGCAAGTCGACGTCGAGCACGTAGGCGCGCACGAAGGGGATGAGGCGGGTGCGATCGTGCGCTTCGTCGCGCACGGAGAGGACGTCGTTCGCTCCGGTGGCGATCAGCTCGGCGACGCGGCCCAGCGCAGCGCCACCTTTCGTATGCACCTCGGCACCGATCAAATCGCCCCAGTAGTATTCGTCTTCTTCGGTTTCGGGCAGGGCCTCGCGTGGCGCACCGATGTACCACCCCTGGTAGGCTTCGGCGGCCGTGCGATCGTCGATGCCGGCAAACTTGACGATGAGCCCGCGGCCGTGCGGACGAAGCTCGGCGAGCGACAGGGTCTGCCAAGATTCCGAGGGAGCATCGGGGGCGGGCGCGACCCACCAATGGGGCATTTCGGCCCAGGAACCGGGGTCGTCGCCGTATGCGTGGAGTTTGAACCAGCCTTTGATGCCGAACGGGGCGACGAGGCGCCCCAGGACGACGATGGCCATGGAGCGAGATTCAGGCGGCGTTCTGGCGCGCTTGCTTGACGAGGCGGCGCACGGTGGGGGAGAGCTGGGCGCCGTGGCTGGTCCAGTAGTCGAGGCGGGCGAAATCGATGGAGAGGCCTTTTTCGTTGCCGGAGGCGAGCGGGTTGTAGTAGCCGACGCGTTCGATGAAGCGACCGTCGCGGCGATTGCGCGAATCGGTGACCACGAGGCTGTAGAAGGGGCGCTTCTTGGCGCCGCCACGGGCGAGACGGATGACGACCATGTGTGTTCCTCGATGTACGGTGGTGATCGAAAACCGCGGATTATACGAGGTTCGAAAGGTCGAATCAATGCCGTTCGATCGAAAGGTGCCGACGTAATCGCTCGGGCGTGGTGTATTCGATCACGGTACGGCCGCGCTCGGTGCGCAGGATGTGGATGCCGCGTTCGGGGTAGAGATAGTGTTGAACCTTGGTTTCTTCCTCGAGCCACTGGTGGGCCGGTGAGCCATACCGTTCGCGCAATATGGCCTCGTCGATTTGCGCTTTGGGCAGGAACGTGATGAGGGTGAGGGGAAGCCGGGATAGCCTGGAGAGACTTTCTGGGCCGACCTCGACCTTGCGGGCGCCGCTGGCGGTGGGTTCGGCCCGGCCGTGGCGGGTGAATTCGCGCGACAGCGCCTCGGGATCGCCGGAGAACCGGAGGATGAGTTTGCCTTCGATTCGTCCGACGATGAAATCGGGGTAATAGGCTTCGAGCACGGGTGGGTTTCCGGGGCGTTCGAGGATCGCCCACTGACCGCCTTTGCCGAGGTGCTGAAGAACGTCGGCAACGGTGCTCGAATCGAGGACGAGACCGAAAACGGACGGGCGGCCAGCCTCGTCGAACGTGATGCTCCAGGGGAGCGGAGGCTCTTTCGTCGGCGTCTGGACCGTGGTGGGGGGGTGCCATAAGAGCCGCACCAGCGGGGTGAGTACGATGGCGATCAGGGTGAGCCCGAGGATCCAGTAAAGCTGGCGCACTCGAATCTTTCTTCTACTCATGTCGATTGGCGTGGCTCCGATCAGAGAGGGTTCGCTGCACGGTGCGGTGTGCCGATCTGTGCCCGTACGCGGGAGGGGGAACATGCGGCTGTCTTGGGCGCTTCGTACCGAGGCTCGGCGCGACGGTCGTTCGAGGCGGCTCCCCTATTCGCCATCATAGACGAAGCCGACCAGGAAATAAAGGGCACGGCAAACGGTATAATTCCCGTTTCCGGTTCGTTGGCGGTCATTCATGAGCGAAATCGTCTCGTTCGCAGGGGGCGCTGCCTGGTCGGCGCCGAGGTTGCAGCGTCTGGCGCGGCGTTTGGCCGCGGCGATCGGCCGGGAGGCGACGCTGTCGGCGCAACAGTGGTTCTGGGCCGAGTGCGAGGCACCGCTCGATGCGCTCGCCCGCGGGCGCCTCATGGAGCTGCTGGCGGCGCAGCCGGCGCCGCCGGAGTCGCCGGCGGACGTGCTGGTGGTGCTGCCGCGTTTCGGCACGATCTCGCCGTGGTCCTCCAAGGCCACCGACATCGCGCACCAGTGCGGGCTTTCGGCGGTGCGCCGGCTGGAGCGGGGCATCGTCTATCGGCTGGAGGGGTTCGGGCGGCTTGCCGCGGCGCAGCGCGCGGCGGTGGAGGCGCTGCTGCACGATCGCATGACGGAATCGGTCGTCCACGATCCGGCCGAAGGGGCGAGGCTCTTTGCGCATTTTCCGCCCAAGCCGCTCGAGACGGTGCCGCTCTTGCAGGAAGGGCGTGCAGCGCTGGAGGCGGCGAACCGCGCGATGGGTCTGGCGCTCTCCGATGACGAGATCGACTATCTGCTCGACGCCTACCGGCGCATGCGGCGCGATCCGACCGATGTCGAGCTCATGATGTTCGCCCAGGCCAATTCCGAGCATTGCCGGCACAAGATCTTCAACGCGCGCTGGGTCATCGACGGTCAGGAGCAGGAAAAGTCCCTCTTCCAATGGATTCGCGATACGCACGCGGCGCATCCCGAAGGCACCATCGTGGCCTATGCCGACAACGCGGCGGTGTTCGAGGGGCGGGAGTGCGAGGTGCTGCATCCCGATGCCGACGGCGTGTGGCGTGCCCATCGTGAGCGCATGCATTTTCTCGGCAAGGTCGAGACGCACAACCATCCCACGGCGATCTCGCCTTTCCCGGGTGCGGCCACGGGCGCGGGCGGCGAGATCCGCGACGAGGGGGCCACCGGCCGCGGCGCCAAGCCCAAGGCGGGGCTTGCCGGGTTCACCGTCTCCAACTTGCATTTGCCCGACTTCGAGCAGCCCTGGGAGCACGCTCATGGGCGACCGGGGCGCATCGCTTCGCCCCTGGAGATCATGATCGAGGGGCCGATCGGGGCAGCGGCGTTCAACAACGAGTTCGGCCGCCCCAATCTCGCCGGCTATTTCCGTACCTTCGAGCTCGAGGTCGACGGCGAGGTGCGCGGCTACCACAAGCCCATCATGATCGCCGGCGGGGTGGGCGCGATCCAGGCGCGGCAGGCGAAGAAAGTCGGTTTCGCGCCGGGAACGCTGCTGATCCAGCTCGGCGGGCCGGGGATGCTGATCGGCCTGGGCGGCGGGGCGGCCTCTTCGGTGAGCGCGGGCACGAACGAGGCGGAGCTCGACTTCGCCTCGGTGCAGCGGGGTAACCCCGAGATGCAGCGCCGCTGTCAGGAAGTGATCGACCGCTGCTGGCAGCTCGGCATCGACAATCCCATTCTCTCCATCCACGACGTGGGGGCAGGGGGCCTGTCGAACGCCTTGCCCGAGCTCGTCGATGGGGCCGGCCTGGGGGCGCACATCGAGCTGCGCGAGATCCCGATCGAGGAGCCGGGCATGAGCCCGCGCGAGATCTGGTGCAACGAGGCGCAGGAGCGCTATGTGTTGGCCGTGGCGCCGCAGCAGCTCGAGCGCTTCGCCGCCATCTGCGCGCGCGAGCGCTGCCCCTTCGCTGTGGTGGGCGAAGCGAGCGAGGACGGCATGCTCGTCGTGCACGATCGGCTCTTCGGCAACGATCCGGTGCGCATGGAGATGGAGACGCTGCTGGGCAAGCCGCCGAAGATGGTGCGCAACGTTTCGCGCCGGGCGATCCACCTTCCACCCTTCGATCTCACGCCGATCGCGCTCGACGAGGCGATCGAGCGGGTGCTGGCGCTGCCGTCGGTGGCGAGCAAGAAATTCCTCGTCACGATCGGGGATCGCACCGTCGGCGGCTTGACGGCGCGCGACCAGCTGGTGGGGCGCTGGCAGGTGCCGGTGGCCGACGTGGCGGTCACCTCGGCCGATTTCACGGGATACGCGGGCGAGGCCTTTGCCATGGGCGAGCGCACGCCGCTTGCCTGCGTCGATCCGGCCGCCTCGGGGCGCATGGCGGTGGGCGAGGCGATCACCAACCTCGCCGCGGCCGACGTGGCCGAACTCACGCGGGTGAAACTCTCGGCCAACTGGATGGCGGCGGCGGGGCATCGTGGCGAGGATGCGCGGCTCTACGAGACGGTCGCGGCCGTGAGCCGCTTCTGCCAAAGCGCGGGGCTCGCGATTCCGGTGGGCAAGGATTCGCTCTCCATGAAGACGGCCTGGCGCGAGGCCGACGGCAGCGAGCGCGAGGTGGTCTCGCCCGTGTCGCTCATCGTCACGGCCTTTGCCCCGGTCGAGGACGTGCGCCGCACGCTCACGCCGGAGCTCGTGCGCGAGGGCACGCGCGAGACGGAACTGGTGCTGATCGACCTGGGCGAGGGCAAAAACCGCCTGGGAGGCTCGGCGCTCGCCCAGGTGTATGCCTCGGTGGGCGAGCAGGCGCCCGACGTGCGCCCCGAGACGCTGACCGGATTCTGGCACGCGCTGCGGGCACTGCGCGCGCGCGGCCTGGTGCTCGCTTACCACGACCGCTCCGACGGCGGCTTGCTCGCCTGCGCCGCCGAGATGATGTTCGCCTCGGGCTGCGGCCTTTCGCTGCAGCTCGACACGGTGGCGAT
Organism: Tepidiphilus olei; assembly: GCF_006980705.1. Classification (GTDB taxonomy): domain Bacteria; phylum Pseudomonadota; class Gammaproteobacteria; order Burkholderiales; family Rhodocyclaceae; genus Tepidiphilus; species Tepidiphilus olei. The sequence continues at coordinate 445,841 of NZ_SBHO01000001.1, forward strand.
CGGCGGCGCCTGCCTGGACGTGGATTCGACCAAGCGATCCGACACCGTGCTGGGACGGCGCAACGACGCGGTGCTCTCGGCCCTCTTTGCCGAGGAGCTGGGAGCGCTCATCCAGATCGAGCGCGACCGGCGCGAGGAGGTGCGCGAAATCCTGCGCGAGCACGGCCTCGTGCATCATTTCGTCGGCACCTTGAACGACCGCGACGAACTGCGCCTGTGGCACGGCGGGCAGCTTCTCTATGCCGCCCCGCGCACGGCGCTGTGGCAGCGCTGGAGCGAAGTGAGCCGGCGCATCGCGCGCTTGCGCGATGACGAAACCTGCGCCGAGGAAGAGTTCGCCGCGCTCGCCGATGCCGAGGACCCCGGCCTTTCCTGCGCGCCTACTTTCGAGATGGACAAGGCGCCCATGGTGGCAAGCGGCGCGCGCCCGCGCGTGGCCATCCTGCGCGAGCAGGGGGTCAATAGCCACGCGGAAATGGCCGCGGCGTTTTCCCGGGCCGGGTTCGAGGCCGTGGACGTGCCCATGACCGATCTCGTCGCCGGTCGGCGCCGGCTCGAGGAATTCAAAGGAATCGCCGCCTGCGGAGGGTTTTCCTATGGTGACGTGCTCGGAGCCGGGGCGGGTTGGGCCAAGGCCATCCTCTACAATGAAACGCTGCGGGCGCAGTTCGCGGCGTTCTTCGCGCGCGAAGACAGCTTCGCTCTGGGAGTATGCAACGGCTGCCAGATGATGGCGCAACTATCGCCTATCATCCCCGGGGCGGCGCACTGGCCGCGTTTCGTGCGCAACCGCAGCGAGCAGTTCGAGGCACGCTTCGTGATGGTGGAGGTGCTGGAGAGCCCTTCCATCTTCTTCGCGGGGATGGCAGGCAGCAGATTGCCCATCGTGGTGAGCCACGGCGAGGGACGCACCGAGTTCGCCTCGTCCGAACAGGCTGCCAAGGCGATCGCGACGCTGCACTACGTCGATCACCGCGGCGCCCCTACCGAGCGCTACCCCTTCAACCCGAACGGCTCCGCAGGCGGCACCACGGGCTTCACCACGCCCGATGGCCGCTTTACCATCCTCATGCCGCATCCGGAACGCGCTTTCCGCACGGTGCAATGGTCCTGGGCGCCACCTGGCCTGGGCGAGGAATCGCCATGGTTCCAACTCTTCCTCAATGCCCGTCGCTGGGTGGGTTGAAAGAGCCGCGAGCGCGCGCCATCGCAGAGGGGCTGGCACTACCTATCTACAATCAATCGCTCGATGGCCGCGCGATAGGCAACCATGTCCTCGCGCTTGGCGATGGCCAGCACCAGCACGACCAGAGCATCGTCCTCGACCTGATACACCAGTCGGTAGCCCTGCTTGAGCAGTTTGATCTTGTAGCAGTCGCGCAGATCCCCGTGCAATTCCGCGCCGGGGACGCGCGGCTGCTCCAATCGCTTCTCGAGTAGTTTCTTGAAGACGGCTTTGAGGCTGCCGTCCAGGGCGTTCCATTCCTCTAGCGCTGCGGGCAGAAACTTCAGGCGATATTTCGTTGCCCTGGCCGAAGGATCAGAGCTCGTCAAGATCCACCTCGACGGCGCTGTCCTTCATGGCCAGACGTCGGCGGGCTAAATCGACCAAATCGCGGTCGGCCAACTCTTCGACCAGCGCCTCGAAGAGCTTGGGAGTGATCAGGTAGAAGGCTGGACGGTTGTGGTTGAGTACCGCCACGGGCTTCTCGCCCGCGGCGCGCAGCACCCGTGCCGGGTTGCGCTTGAACTCGGACATGCTGATGGAGTAGTTGGCGTAGATTGCATCCATGATGCGTTCCCCTCAAAGTAACGGCTACGAATATAGCTCTAAATATAGCGCTTTTTCGAGAAGTGTGGAGCGTGTCGATCTAATATCTTGTAGAAACACTCTCTCTTGTAAAAACCCCCTCGATGGTGCTATAGTTCGTCATCTCGTCCGGGCAAACTTGCTAAGTTGCCCGGATTTCCGGTTGGTAAGCAAACGGAAATGGGCTCTTCTGGCCCATTTTTTTTTCTTGGGTGAAACATGGTGGATCTGGAAGCCTTGGTCGAGCAGGTGGTGTCAGGCATGGGGTTCGAACTCGTCGATTTCGAAGTCTCGCCCCGGGCGCGCATTCTGCGCGTGTTCATCGACATCGAGCGCGGTGTCACCGTCGATGACTGTGCGGCGGTGAGTGATCAGCTGCAGCGCGTGTTCGAGGTCGAGGACATCGACTACGACCGTCTGGAAGTCTCCTCGCCGGGGTTCGACCGGGTACTGAAGAAACCACGCGATTTCGCCCGTTTCGTCGGTTCCCAGGTCCAGCTCAAGCTGCATGAGCCCTGGCAGGGGCGCAAGAATCTGAAAGCGGAACTGCTGGGTATCGAAGAGGATCGGGTGCGCGTCTCGAGCGACCTGGGAGAACATGAATTCGCGTTGGCGGAGATCGACCGGGCCCGCCTCGTCCCCCAATTCGACGGTTTCGGAGGTAAGAAACGATGAGTCGCGAACTGCTGTTGTTGGTCGATGCGCTGGCCCATGAAAAGAACGTCTCCAAGGATGTCGTCTTCGCTGCGCTGGAAGCGGCGCTCGTCTCCGCCACGAAGAAGCATCTCCACGAAGACGCCGACGTGCGCGTGGAGATCGACCGTTCCACCGGCACGTACCGCGCCTGGCGGCGTTGGTTGGTGTTGCCCGATGCCGAAGTGACCAACGACGAGCGCGAGATGGGGCTCATCGACGCGCGCGAGATCGATCCCGACATTCGCGTGGGCGAATACTACGAGGAAGAGATTCCGGTGCAGGATTTGGGGCGGATCGGAGCGCAGACGGCCAAGCAGATCGTGCTGCAGAAGATTCGCGACGCCGAGCGCGAGCAGATCCTCGAAGAATTCCTCTCGCGCAAGGAAACGCTCGTCTCTGGCACCATCAAGCGCATGGAGCGCGGCAACGCCATCGTCGAAATCGGTCGGCTGGAAGCGCTCCTGCCGCGCGAGCAGATGATTCCGCGCGAGGCGCTGCGCGTCGGCGACCGCATTAAGGCGGTGGTCATCCGCATCGATCGCAGCGGCCGCGGGCCGCAGCTGATCCTTTCGCGCACCTCGCCCGAGTTGGTCGTCAAGCTCTTCGAGCTGGAGGTGCCGGAGATCGAGGAGGGGCTCATCGAGATCAAGGGCTGCGCCCGCGACCCCGGTCTGCGCTCCAAGATCGCCGTGCATTCGAAGGATCCGCGGCTCGATCCGGTGGGTACCTGCGTGGGCATGCGCGGCTCGCGGGTGATGGCGGTCCGCAACGAGATCGCCCAGGAACAGATCGACATCATCGTCTGGTCGCCCGATCCGGCGCAGTACGTGATCGCGGCGCTGCAGCCGGCCGAAGTGCTCTCCATCGTGGTCGACGAAGAAAAACACGCCATGGACGTGGTGGTCGACGACGCGAACCTCGCCATCGCCATCGGCCGCGGCGGGCAGAACGTGCGGCTCGCCTCCGAGCTCACCGGCTGGACCATCAACCTGATGAGCCAAGCCGAGTCGCAGCAGAAGCTGGAAGAGGAACGGCAAGCTTTGCGCGTTCTCTTCATGGAGAAACTCGACGTGGACGAGGAGCTTGCCGATCTGCTGATCGACGAGGGCTTTTCCTCGCTCGAGGAGATCGCCTACGTGCCGCTCTCCGAAATGCTGGCGATCGAGGGCCTGGACGAAGAGACGGTGCAGGCGCTGCGCGAACGCGCCCGCACGGCGCTGCTCTCGGAAGCGATCGCCATCGAGGAGGCGATCGAACAGGTGGAGCCTGCACTCCTTGAGCTCGAAGGGATGGACAAGGATTTGGCCGTGAAGCTCGCTCGCCAGGGTATCACCCGGCTCGACGATCTGGCGGAACTGGCGACCGACGAGCTCGCCGAATTGACCGGCATCGACCATGAGCGCGCCGCCGATTTGATCACCAAGGCGCGTGCCCATTGGTTCGAGTAAGGGGAAAGCAAGATGGAAACGAAAAACGTCAAAGAATTCGCCGAAGAGCTAGGGCTCGACGTACAACGCTTGCTCGACCAATTGCAGCAGGCGGGCGTAGAGAAGAAGAGCGCCGAAGATGGCATCACGGCCAAGGACAAGGCGCAACTGCTCGCTTTTCTCAAACGTCAGCACGGCGAAGGCGGCAGTGGCAAGATCACGCTCACTCGCAAGGAAACCACCGCCCTGCGAGCAACCGATGCCCAGGGGCGCGCACGTACCGTGCAGGTCGAGGTGCGCAAGAAGCGGGTGCTGGTCAACCGCGACGAGCTGCTCGCCAAGGCGAAGGAGGAGCAGGCCAAGCTCGAGGCGGCGCTGAAGGCGACCACAACGGTCGAATCGGCTCCGTCGGCGCGTCCGGCGCCTTCTGCCGAAACGATCTCCCCCGTGCCCGCCGAAACGACCGAGCCCGAGATGGTTGAAGTCGCGGCAAGCGAGGAGCGCGCGGCCGTTGCACCGGAAGTGACGGCTTCGAAGCCCCCGGCTCGAGCCGCCGCACCGGAGGTTCCTCCTCCCGTCGCCGAGTCGAAGGCGAGCGAGCCCCCACCGGCATCCGAGCCCGAGCGGACCGCAACGCCGCTTGAGCCCAGCAAGCCCAAACCTCAGCCATCCGCGACATCCATCTTGCCCCCCGAAGAGATCGCACGCCGAGAGGCCGAGGCCAAGCGTCAGGCCGAGCTGCGTGCCCGCCAGGAGGCCGATCTGCGCGCCAAGCGCGAACGCGAGCTCGCTCGTCAGGCACGCGCGCAGGCTCAACTGCGAGAGGATGCGGCGAAGGCCGAAAAAACAGCGACTGCCACTGCCGAGGCGGCTCTCGGCACGGCCAAACCGGCGACGGAAGAGCGTCCGACCCTGCACAAGGTGAAGGACAAAGAGAAGAAGGTCGAGAAAAAAGTCGAAGAGCGGGCACCCAAACGCGGCGGGCTCAAAGTCCGCGCGCTCGACGATGGCAGCGCCGGCTGGAAAGGAGGTGGCAAGGGCGGAAAGGCGGGCAAACGCGCTCCCCGGGGGACGGAATCACGTTCCCAACAATTCCAGGCGCCCACCGAACCGATCGTGCGTGAAGTCCATGTGCCCGAGACCCTCACCGTGGCCGAGTTGGCGCACAAGATGTCGGTCAAGGCCACCGAGGTCATCAAGACCATGATGAAGATGGGCATCATGGCCACCATCAACCAGGTCATCGACCAGGAAACGGCCATGATCGTGGTCGAAGAGATGGGGCACAAGGCCGTGCCTGCCCGTCTGGACGAACCGGATGCCTTCCTCGAGGAAGTCGGCGAGCAGCACTACGAAGAAAAACCGCGTCCGCCGGTGGTCACCGTCATGGGTCACGTCGACCACGGGAAAACGTCGCTGCTCGACTACATCCGCCGCACCAAGGTGGCTGCGGGCGAGGCGGGCGGCATCACGCAGCACATCGGGGCGTATCACGTGGAAACGCCGCGCGGTACCATCACCTTCCTCGACACGCCGGGTCACGAGGCCTTCACGGCCATGCGGGCGCGGGGTGCGCAAGCCACCGACATCGTGGTGCTGGTGGTGGCCGCCGACGACGGGGTGATGCCGCAGACGCGCGAGGCGATCCACCACGCGCGTGCCGCCGGCGTGCCCATCATCGTTGCCGTCAATAAGATCGACAAGCCGGAGGCCAAGCCCGAGCGCGTGCGGCAAGAGCTCGTGGCCGAAGGCGTGATCCCGGAAGAATACGGCGGTGACACCATGTTCTACAACGTCTCGGCCAAGACGGGGCAGGGGATCGACGAGCTGCTCGAAGGCATCCTGCTGCAGGCCGAGGTGCTGGAGCTCAAGGCGCCGGCCGAAGGCCCGGCCAAAGGGATCGTGCTGGAGGCACGCCTCGACAAAGGGCGCGGCCCGGTGGCCTCCGTGCTGGTGCAAAGCGGCATGCTGCGCAAGGGCGACGTGGTGCTCGTCGGTTCCACCTGGGGGCGTGTGCGGGCCATGCTCGACGAAACCGGCAAACCGGTCGACTCGGCCGCACCTTCGATGCCCGTCGAGATCCTGGGCTTGGAAGACGTGCCGCAGGCGGGCGAAGAGTTCGTGGTACTGCCCGACGAGCGCAAGGCGCGCGAGATCGCCCTCTATCGCCAGGGCAAGTTCCGCGAGGTGAAACTCGCCAAGCAGCAGGCGCTCAAGCTCGAGAATCTCTTCGAGCAGATGAGCGAGGGCGAGGTGAAGACGCTGCCCATCATCATCAAGGCCGACGTGCAGGGTTCCCTCGAGGCGCTCAAGCAGTCGCTGGAGAAACTCTCCACCGACGAAGTCAAGGTGCAGGTCATCCACGGCGCAGTGGGTGGCATCAGCGAGAGCGACGTCAACCTCGCCCAGGCGTCCAACGCCATCATCATCGGCTTCAACGTGCGCAGCGACGCCAGCGCGCGCAAGCTCGCCGAGAGCTACGGCGTGGACATCCGCTACTACAACATCATCTACGACGCGGTCGACGAGATCAAGGCGGCCTTGAGCGGCATGCTCTCGCCCGAGCGCAAGGAAGAGATCATCGGTCTGGCCGAGGTGCGTCAGGTCTTCCGCGTGCCCAAGGTCGGCACCGTGGCGGGCTGCTACGTGCTCGAAGGCACGATCAAGCGCGGCGCCAAGATGCGCGTGTTGCGTGACAACGTCGTCATCCACGAGGGCGAGCTCGATTCGCTCAAACGCTTCAAGGAAGACGTGCGCGAAGTCAAGGCCGGCTACGAATGCGGCCTGTCGGTCAAGGGCTACAACGACATTCAAGAAGGCGACCAGATCGAAGTGTTCGAAGTACGCGAAGTGGCGAGGACCTTGGCATGAAAGGCGGCAATCGGACCCGCCTGCCGCGGGTGGCCGAGGGCATCCGCGAAGAATTGGCCGAGCTGATCGCGCGGCAGGTGAAGGATCCCCGTGTGGGCTTCGTCACCATCACCGCCGTCGACGTGAGTCCGGATTTCGCGCACGCCAAGGTGTATGTGTCTACGCTCGCCGATCCGGCCACCATCCCGGAGCTCCTCGAGGGGTTGCAGCACGCGGCGGGGTTCCTGCGCCGCGAGCTCGGCCGGCGTCTGCACATCCACACCATCCCACAGCTCACCTTCGTCTACGACGAGTCGATCGAACGGGGACTGCGCCTGGCGCATCTCATCGACGAGGCGGTGGGCAAGGAACCGGGAAAGGATGGCGAGGACGAAGACCGTGGTGCTTGACGGCGTGGCGCTGCTCGACAAGCCCGAGGGGCTCACGGCGAACGCCGCGCTGCAACGGGTGCGCCGCGCCTTGGGGGCGGCGAAGGCGGGGCATACCGGTACGCTCGACCCCATGGCGACCGGCCTCATGCTGCTCGCTTTCGGCGAGGCGACCAAGTTCGCCCAACGCTGGCTGGAAGCCGACAAGGTCTATCTCACTCGCGTGCGTTTCGGGGTGGCCACTTCTACGGGGGACGCCGAAGGAGAGGTGATCGCCTGCGCCCCGGTTTCCTTCGGCGCTGGAGCGGTGCAGGAGGTGCTGCCGCGTTTTCTCGGCACCATCGAGCAAGTGCCGCCCATGGTGTCGGCGCTGAAGCACGAAGGCAAGCCGCTCTACCGTTACGCCCGCGAGGGGGTGATGATCGAGCGTGCGCCCCGGCCGGTGACGATCCACGAGCTGCGTCTCGTGGAGTGGGACGAAGCCCTCGCGGCGGCCACCCTCTATGCCCGCGTCGGCAAGGGAACGTACATCCGCACGCTCGCCGAAGACCTCGGCGCAGCGCTGGGGGTGCCGGCGCACATCGATCGGCTGCGACGCCTGGCGATCGGCCCCTTTTCGGTCGAAAAGGCGAGAACGCTCGCCGAATGGGAGGAAGCGGGAGCGCAAGGGCGGGAATGGCTGCTGCCGCCCGATGCCTTGGTGGCAGACCTGCCGCGGGTCGAGCTGGATGCGACCCGGACCCTGGCTTTTCTTGCCGGACAGCGCATCGCCCGTGCCGCGCTTGGGGATTCCCGTTCCTCTGGCATGGTGCGCGTCTATGGGGCACGCGAGGAGGGAATCCCCATTTTCATCGGTTTGGGGGAATGTGACCCGGCGCGGGGCTTGTCCCCGAAGCGCGTCATTGCTAATATAACGCCGCCTTCGTCGCGTGTTCCGGTCATCCCGGCCGAATGATCCCTTCCGGGTCGCGGCTCGTTTTTCATTTTTTGCGTTCAGATTCACGAGAGAGAACCACATCCATGGCGCTAGACAACGCAACCAAAGCCCGCATCATCGCGGAATACAAACGCGGCGACAACGACACGGGTTCGCCCGAAGTGCAGATCGCATTGCTCACCGCCCGCATCGAAGGGCTGCAGCCGCATTTCAGCGAACACAAGAAAGATCATCATTCCCGCCGGGGTCTGTTGAAGATGGTGTCGCAGCGCCGTCGGCTGCTCGACTACCTCAAGCGCACCGAACCCGAGCGTTACCTCGAGCTCATCAAGCGGCTCGGCCTGCGTAAGTAATTCCCTCTTCCGGGCCGATCGCTGTCGTCCGGCTAGGCGAGGGTCGGCCCTCTCACCGAGAAAGGATCGTCCCTTGCCTACCGCCATCAAAAAAACCTTCACCTACGGTCGTCACCAAGTCACCCTCGAGACGGGCGAACTCGCGCGTCAAGCAAGCGGCGCGGTGCTCGCTTCCATGGACGACACCGTGGTACTCGCCACCGTGGTCGCCGCCAAAGAGGCCAAACCCGGGCAGGATTTCTTTCCGCTCACCGTCGACTACATCGAAAAGTTCTACGCCTCCGGCCGCATTCCCGGCGGTTTCTTCAAGCGTGAAGGTCGTCCCTCCGAAAAGGAAACGCTCACTTCGCGCCTGATCGACCGGCCCATCCGCCCCCTCTTTCCCGAAGGGTTCTACAACGAGGTGCAGATCGTCGCCACGGTGCTCTCGCTCAACCCCGAGGTCAACGCCGACATCGTCGCGATGATCGCCGCGAGCGCCGCGCTCGCCGTCTCCGGCGTGCCTTTCCACGGGCCGATCGGCGCTTGCCGTGTGGGCTACCTCGATGGTCAGTACGTCCTCAACCCCAACGCGAGCGAGCTCGAGAAGAGTGCCCTCGACCTGGTGGTGGCCGGCACCGAGAACGCCGTCTTGATGGTCGAATCCGAAGCGCAGGAGCTGCCCGAAGACGTGATGCTCGGCGCCGTGGTCTTCGGCCACGAGCAGATGCAGGCGGCGATCCAGGCGATCAACGAACTCGTCGAAGTCGCGGGCAAACCGGCCTGGGACTGGAAGGCTCCCCAGCCCAACGAGGCGCTGGTGGCGCGCATCCGCGAGCTCGCCTTCGCCGAGCTGGAAGAGGCTTTCCGCATCACCGCCAAACAGGCGCGCAACGATCGGCTCAAGGCGATTCGCGCCCAGGTGATCGAAAAGGTGCTCGCCGAGTTCGATCCGCTGCCCTCCATCCCCGACATCGAGAACATCCTCTTCACGCTGGAAGCCTCCATCGTGCGCGGGCGTATCCTCGCGGGTGAGCCGCGCATCGATGGGCGCGACACGCGCACCGTGCGCCCGATCGACATCCGGGTGGGGGTGCTGCCGCGTACGCACGGTTCGGCGCTCTTCACCCGGGGCGAGACGCAGGCGCTGGTGGTCGCCACGCTCGGCACCGGGCGCGACGAGCAGATCATCGATGCCGTGGCTGGCGAATATCGTGAAAGTTTCATGCTGCACTACAACTTCCCGCCGTTCTCCACCGGCGAGACCGGGCGGGTCGGTTCGCCCAAGCGCCGCGAGATCGGCCACGGCAACCTCGCCAAGCGGGCGCTCTCGGCCGTGCTGCCCCAGCAGGAGGATTTCCCCTACACCATCCGGCTCGTCTCCGAAGTCCTCGAGTCGAACGGTTCGAGCTCCATGGCTACCGTCTGCGGCGGCTCGCTCGCGCTGATGGATGCCGGCGTGCCGACCAAGGCGCACGTGGCCGGGGTCGCCATGGGTCTCATCAAGGAAGGCAACCGTTTCGCGGTGCTCACCGACATCCTGGGCGACGAGGATCATCTCGGCGACATGGATTTCAAGGTGGCCGGTACCGAGCGTGGCGTCACGGCGCTGCAGATGGACATCAAGATCCAAGGCATCACCAAGGAAATCATGCAGGTGGCGCTCGCCCAGGCGCGCGAAGGCCGCATGCACATCCTGCAGCTGATGCGCCAGGCGATGGGCGAGGCGCGCGGCGAGGTTTCGGCCTATGCGCCGCGTATGATCCAGCTCAAGATCAACCCCGAGAAGATCCGCGACGTGATCGGCAAGGGGGGCTCCGTGATCCGGGCCCTGCAAGAAGAGACCGGTACCGTCATCGAGATCGCCGACGACGGCAACGTCACCATCTCGTCCTTCAGCGCCGAAGGTGCCGAGGAAGCCAAGCGGCGCATCGAGGAGCTCACGGCCGAAGTGGAAGTGGGCAGGGTCTACGAGGGCACGGTCGTCAAGCTGCTCGATTTCGGCGCCATCGTCAACATCATGCCGGGTCGCGACGGGCTGTTGCACATCTCCCAGATCGCCGACGAGCGGGTGGAGAAGGTTTCCGACTACCTGCAGGAAGGGCAGAAGGTGCGCGTGAAGGTGCTCGAGACCGACGATCGCGGGCGCATCAAGCTGAGCCTCAAGGCGGTCAAAGAGGGTGAATGAGGCTTTGACAAGCGGGGCGATCGGGTTATAATGATCGCCTTTCCGGGGTGTAGCGCAGTCCGGTAGCGCGCTTGCTTTGGGAGCAAGATGTCGGGGGTTCGAATCCCTCCACCCCGACCACGCTACTTCCGGAATACTGCCTGGGACGGAATCTGCCCGTAGCTCAACCGGATAGAGCACCGGCCTTCTAAGCCGGGGGTTACAGGTTCGATTCCTGTCGGGCAGGCCACGCGAGCCCCAAGGTTTGCGGCGGCGGCATTAGCTCAGTTGGTAGAGCACTGGATTGTGGCTCCAGGTGTCACCGGTTCGAATCCGGTATGTCGCCCCAGTTTTCACGAATAGGCCGGCCCTGCGTCGGCCTATTTTCTTTCTCGACGGGTGTACGATGACCGCTGAACTCATCGACGGTAAAGCCATCGCCCAGGCCTTGCGCCGCCGCATCGCCGAACGCGTGGGCGTCTTGCAGGAGCGCGGCGTCGTGCCGACGCTCGCGGTGATCCTGGTGGGGGAAGATCCTGCCTCTCACGTCTATGTGCGCAACAAGGTGGCCGCTTGCGCCGAGGTCGGGATCCGCTCGCGCAAGTACGAGTTTCCTGCCGACGTGTCCGCCGAGCGGCTGCTCGCCTGTATCGACGCCTTGAATGCCGATTCCGAGGTCGACGGCATCCTCGTGCAGCTGCCGCTACCGCCGCACATCGACGAGACTTTGGTACTCGAGCGCATCGCCGTGAACAAGGACGTCGATGGTTTCCACGCCGAGAACGTGGGGCGGCTGGTACAGGGCCGGGAATGTTTCTGGCCCTGTACGCCGCACGGGGTGATGCAGCTGCTCGCCTGGGAAGGCATCGAGCCGCAGGGCATGGACGCGGTGGTGGTGGGGCGTTCCAACATCGTCGGCAAGCCCATGGCACTCATGCTGCTCAACGCGGGGGCGACGGTGACGGTGGCGCATTCGCGCACGCGGGAACTCGCCGCGCACACCTGTCGCGCCGATCTGCTGGTGGTGGCGGTGGGCAAGCCCGAGTTCATCACACCCGAGATGGTCAAGCCCGGGGCGGTGGTGATCGACGTGGGCATCAACCGCTTGCCCGACGGCCGGCTGGTGGGGGACGTGGCCGCCGGAGTGCGTGAGGTCGCCAGCCGGATCACGCCCGTGCCCGGCGGCGTGGGGCCGATGACGATCGCCATGTTGCTGGAAAATACCTTGCTCGCGGCCCAGCGCCGCCGGGGGATCGCGCCGTGAATGGGGAAGTCCTGCGCTACGGAACCGGCGAGCCGCTCGTCGGGGTGGTGATGGGGTCTTCTTCCGACTGGCCGACGATGCGCGCCGCGGCCGAGGTGCTGCGTGAGTTCGAGGTGCCCTTCGAAGCGCGGGTGGTGTCGGCGCACCGCACGCCGGACCTGATGTTCGCCTACGCCGAGACTGCGCTCGAACGGGGCTTGCGGGCGATCATCGCCGGAGCCGGCGGGGCGGCGCATCTGCCGGGAATGCTGGCGGCGAAGACGACGGTACCGGTGCTGGGGGTGCCGGTGGAGTCGCGGGCGCTGCACGGGCAGGATTCGCTGCTCTCCATCGTCCAGATGCCCAAGGGGGTGCCGGTCGCCACCTTTGCCATCGGCGCGGCCGGAGCGGCGAACGCGGCGCTCTTCGCCGTGGCGATGCTCGCGGCCACGGACGAAGTGCTCGGGCAGCGGCTTGCCGAATTCCGCCGCCGCCAGAGCGAATCCGTGCTCGCCATGCGCCTGGAGCCGCTGGAATGACGGCCGGGCGAATCGAGGCGCCGGCGAGGCTGGCGATCCTCGGCGGCGGGCAATTGGGGCGCTTTTTCGTGCGGGCGGCACAGGAGCTCGGTTACGCAGTCTGGGTGCTCGATCCCGATTCCGAGGCGCCGGCAGGGCGCATTGCCGAGCGGCATTTGTGCGGTGCCTACGACGACGAAACGCTGCTCGCGGAAGTTGCGGCCCACTGCGCCGCGGCAACCACCGAATTCGAGAACGTGCCCGCGACGAGCCTCGCCCGGCTCGCCGAGTCCATGCCCGTGCGCCCCGGCGCGGCGGCGCTTGCCGTCTGCCAGGATCGCATCGAAGAGAAGTCCTTTCTCGCGCGAAATGGCCTGCCGCATGCGCCTTTTCTCGCCGTGCGCACGGCAGAAGACCTCGAGCGCGCGCCCGAGGCGCTTTTCCCCGGCATCCTCAAAACGGCGCGTTTCGGCTATGACGGCAAGGGGCAGGCGGTGGTCGCTGACCGGCAAGAGGCGCGGGCAGCGTTCGTGCGCTTTGGGCGCGACTGCGTGCTGGAAGCGCGGCTGGCCTTGGAGGCGGAGCTTTCGGTGGTGCTCGCCCGCGGCGCCGACGGGCGCATCGCCGCCTTCGAGGCCGGACTCAACGTACATCGCGACGGCATCCTGGATACGACGTTCGCCCCGGCCCCCTTGCCATCGACCGTGCTGCGCGAGGCCGGTGAGATCGCCGCGGCGCTCGCCGAGGCGCTCGGCTACGTCGGCACGCTGGGGGTGGAATTCTTCTACGCCGACGGCAAGCTCTACGTCAATGAGATGGCCCCGCGGCCCCACAACAGCGGGCACCATACGCTCGATGCGCACCGCGTCTGCCAGTTCGAGCAGCAGGTGCGCGCCTTGTGCGGCCTGCCGCTCGCCGTGCCCGAGGCGCATTCGCCGGCGGTGATGGTCAATCTCTTGGGCGAGGTGTGGTTCGCAGGCGAGGTGCTGCGCGAGCCGCCCTGGCACGAGATTCTCGCCCTGCCGGGCTTGCGGTTGCATCTCTACGGCAAGCGCGAGGCGCGACGCGGGCGCAAGATGGGGCATTTCACCGTCACGGCGGCGACGCTCGCCGAGGCGTGCGCCGTAGCAAGCGAAGCGCGGCGTCGTCTGGGTTTGCCCCCGCTGCCGCCCTTGCCGCAATGAACGCGCGCATCCTGCCTCCCGGCGAAGAAGCGCTGGCCGAGGCGGCGGTGAAACTTCATGCCGGCGAATTGGTGGGGCTGCCGACCGAGACGGTCTATGGCCTGGCGGCCGACGCACGTAACCCAACGGCGGTACGGCGCATCTTCGCCGCCAAGGGTAGGCCCAGCGATCATCCCCTCATCGTGCATCTGCCTTCCGCCGAACACCTGCCCCAGTGGGCGCGCGACATCCCTGAAGAGGCCTGGGCACTCGCGCGTCGATTCTGGCCCGGCCCTTTGACGCTCGTGCTTCGGCGCGGCGATGGGGTGCCGCTGGACGTGACGGGGGGACAGGAGACGGTGGCGCTGCGCGTGCCGGCGCACCCCGTGGCCTTGGCGCTCTTGCGCACTTTCGGTTCGGGGCTGGCGGCGCCGAGCGCCAACCGTTTCGGCCGCGTGAGCCCGACCACGGCCGCCGACGTGATCGAAGAATTGGGCGACCAAGTGGCGCTCGTACTCGACGGCGGTCCCTGCCCGGTGGGGGTGGAATCGACCATCCTCGATCTCTCCCGCCTGGACGCCGTGGGTCCTGTCATTCTGCGTCCCGGCGCGATCGGGGAAGAATCATTGGCCGAGGTACTGGGGCGACCCGTGGCTGCAGCCGATGGCGGTGCGCCGCGCGTCTCGGGGTCGTTGCCGGGGCATTACGCGCCGACCACGCCCGTGCGTCTGGCCGCGCCCGGCGAGATCGGGTCGCTCGTCTCCCGTCTGCTCGCCCAAGGCAAACGCCTCGCCCTGTGGAGCCGGCATGCGCTCGATCTGCCGGGGGTGACGTGGTACGAGATGCCCGCGACGCTCGAAGATTTGGCGCGCCTCCTCTACGCCCGGCTGCGCGCCTTCGACCGGCTCGGCATCGACGAGATCGTCATCGAACGCCCGCAAGGGGAAGGCCCCTTGGCGCGGGCGATCGCCGACCGCCTGGAGCGCGCCGCGCGCGGCTCCGGCGGGCGTTGAACCTTTGTTTATCGAGGAACCATTTCGATCATGACCGTCCGCACGCGTTTTGCTCCTAGTCCCACGGGTTATCTGCACATCGGCGGTGCGCGCACCGCGCTCTTCTCTTGGGCCTATGCCCGCCATCATGGCGGCCAGTTCATCCTGCGCATCGAGGACACCGACCGCGAGCGTTCCACGGCCGAAGCGGTCCAGGCCATTCTCGATGGTATGCATTGGCTGGAGCTCGACTATGACGAAGGGCCTTATTATCAGACCCAGCGCATGGATCGCTACCGCGAGGTGATCGAGCAGATGCTCGCGGCCGGTACCGCCTATCATTGTTACATGAGCCCCGAGGAGCTGGAGGCGCTGCGCGAGGCCCAGCGTGCCCGGGGAGAAAAGCCACGCTACGACCGGCGCTGGCGCCCCGAGCCCGGTAAAACCCTGCCGCCTCCGCCGCCGGGCGTGCAGCCGGTCGTGCGCTTCAAAAATCCGCTCAGTGGCACCGTTGCCTGGGACGATCTTGTCAAAGGGCGCATCGAATTCGCCAACGAAGAGCTCGACGACTTCGTGATCGCCCGGGCCGACGGCACCCCCACTTACAATTTCTGCGTGGTGGTCGACGACTGGGACATGGGCATCACGCACGTCATCCGTGGTGACGATCACGTCAACAATACGCCGCGCCAGATCAACCTCTACCTCGCGCTCGGCGCCCCCCTGCCGCAGTTCGCCCATTTGCCCATGATCCTGGGGCCGGACGGGCAGAAGCTCTCCAAACGCCACGGGGCGGTGTCGGTGATGCAGTACCACGAGGACGGTTATCTGCCGGAAGCGGTGATCAACTATCTCGCCCGTCTGGGTTGGAGTCATGGCGACGACGAGATTTTCACGCGCGAGCAGTTCGTTGCCTGGTTCGACCTCAAAGACGTCAATCCTTCGGCGGCGCGCTTCGACTTCGACAAACTCCGCTGGCTGAACGCCCACTACATCAAGCAGGCCGAAGTGCGCCGGCTCGCCGCCGATTGCGCCGAGCGGCTCACGCGGCGCGGCGTCGTGGTTGCCGATGCCGCAGCGCTCGAACCGGTGGTGGCGCTCTATCAAGACCGGGTGCAGACTTTGGAGGAACTGGTCGACTGCGTCGAGCCGTTCGTGGTCGAAGTGCATCCTGCGGCCGAATTACGAGAAAAACATCTCGACGAAGCCGCCGTCCGGGCGCTGGCCGAGCTCCATCGTCGGCTCGAAGCGATCCCGGAAACGGAATGGCGGCGTGAGCGGCTCGCCGCAGCCATCAAGGAAACGCTCGCCGCAGCTGGCGTAAAAATGCCCAAGCTCGGCATCCCGCTGCGGGTGGTGCTGCTGGGCGTGCCGCAATCCCCGGCAGTGGAAGCGGTGCTCGAAGTGCTGGGACGGGAACGCACGCTTTCGCGGCTCGAGCGCGCCCTCTGAGGAGACGCTGAAGAAATGAGCGAGCGGGATGAAGCGCAAGGCGCACGGAGCGCAGCGACCGAGACATATCGAGTGGATAGGCGAGGGAGCGAGCACCGCGCAACGCAGCGATTCGCCCGCGCAGCCAATTATTCAGCGTTTCCCTAAGCCCGTGACCATGGCAAGGCTCCTCGAACTCACCCCGGCGCGCCTGCAGTGGCGCGAGGGCGTGCCGGCGCACGGCGACTACGACGACGTCTATCACTCAGTGCATGGAGCGCTCGCCCAAAGCCGACACGTCTTTCTCGGCGGCACGGGGCTGCCGCAGGCGTGGGCGGGGCGGGCACACTTCGCCATCCTGGAGACGGGATTCGGGCTGGGGGGGAATTTTCTCGCCACCTGGGCTGCGTGGCGTTCGGATCCGCGACGCGCGCAGCGGTTCGATTTCGTTTCCCTGGAAAAGCATCCGCTCACGGCCGAAGACTGGCGCCGCGTGTGGGCACAAGGGGAGAGCGAGCTGCGCCCGCTCGCGCTGGCCTTGGGCCAACGCTTGCCGCCGCTCGTTCCGGGTATTCACACCCTCGAGTTCGACGAGGGTCGGGTGCGGCTCTTTCTCGTCTACCACGATGCCGCGGCGATCGAGGAGATCGAAGGCCGGTTCGATGCCGTCTATCTCGACGGATTCGCCCCGACGAAGAACCCCGCCATGTGGTCGGAGCCGCTGCTCGCCGCGATCGCACGGCGCATGAAACCGGGGGCGCGGCTCGCTACCTGGTGTGCGGCCGGTGAGGTACGCCGGCGGCTCGCCGCATCGGGCCTGAGCGTCCGTCCGGCGCCCGGATTCGCCGGCAAGCGGGAGATGACCATCGCCTGGCGCGAGGGGATGCTCGCCGAGGAACGACGTCCCGCTCGGGTCGTGGTGATCGGCGCAGGCATGGCAGGGGCGAACCTCGCCCATGCACTCGCGCGCCGCGGCGTACCCGTGACGCTCTTCGAACGCGAGGCTTCGCCGGGGCAGGGCGCTTCGGGCAATCTCGCCGGGGTACTGCGCTGGTTGCCGAGCGCCGACGACAATTTTCTCTCGCGCTGGACGCGCGCCGGCACGCTCGCCGCCCACGCCATGCTGCGCGAATGGGAGCATCGAGGGATCGAGGCCCCTTGGGGACCGAGCGGGGTAGCGCATCTGGCGCGCGACGAAGCGCAGGCGCGCAAGCAACGGGCAACGCTTGAGCGGCTCGCCCCGCCACCCGAGGTGTTGACCTGGCTCGACGCTGCCACGCTCTCCGAGCGCATCGGCTGGCCGGTGGCGCAGGGCGGTTGGTGGTTTGAGCTCGGCGGATGGATCGGCCCGCAGCGCTGGTGCCGCCGCTTGCTCGAGCTCGCCGGACCGATGCTCACGCTGCGTTGCACCACGGCCGTGGGTTCGATCGAGCCGTACGCACCGGGCTGGCGCGTGCGCGACGCCGAGGGTAGAGTATTAGAAGAGGCCGACGCGGTGGTGCTCGCCGCGGGCGCGGCAGTCTCCTCGTTCGCTCAGGCGGCCGGACTGCCGATCCGGCCCGCGCGCGGCCAGGTGTCGCTCTCGCCGGCCGAGGCCGGTTCGCCGCCCCGGGTGACGGTATGCCGCAATGGCTATGTGACGCCGGAAGTCTCGGGGCAGCGCGCCTTCGGGGCGACGTTGGCCGTGGATGACCCGGACCCTGCCGTGCGCGCCAGCGATCACCGGGAAAACCTCGCCAAGCTCGAAGCGATTTTACCCGGCTACACGGCGGGGCTCGATCCCGCCTCGCTCGAAGCACGGGTAGGATTTCGGCCGACGGTACCGGATCGCCTGCCGGTGGTCGGCGCCTTGGGCGAGACGCCGGGACTTTTCATACTCTCGGGATTCGGTGCGCGGGGCTTGGCCTTCGCGGTGCCGGCGGCGCGGCTTGCCGCGGCCATGCTCTGCGGCGAGCCCTGGCCGCTCGAGCGCACCACGGCGCTCGCGGTCGACCCGGCGCGCTTTTTCCGCCGCTGAAGCGTTTTACTCTTCCGGACGCATCGCGGGGAAAAGGATGACGTCGCGGATGTTGGGGCTGTCGGTGAGCAGCATCACCAGACGGTCGATGCCGATGCCGCAGCCACCGGTGGGCGGCATGCCGTATTCGAGCGCCCGGATGTAATCGGCGTCGAAGTACATCGCTTCTTCGTCGCCGGCCTCTTTTGCCCGCACTTGCGCGAGGAAGCGCTCGGCCTGGTCTTCCGGATCGTTCAATTCGGAAAAGCCATTGGCGATCTCACGCCCGACGATGAAGAGCTCGAATCGCTCGGTGATCTCGGGGTTGGTGTCGCTACGGCGCGCGAGCGGCGAGACTTCGGCCGGATAATCGACGATGAAGGTCGGCGACCAGAGTTCGGCTTCGGTGGTTTCCTCGAAGAGCGCGAGCTGCAGCGCCCCCAGTCCCATGTCCGGTTTGACATCCACGCCGAGTTCGGCCAGCTTGGCGCGCAACCACTGAGGATCCTCGAGCTGGGCGCGAGACCAGCCGGGGTGATGTTTCTGGATCGCCTCGACGATGGTGAGCCGCGCGAAGGGCTGTGACAGATCGAGCTCGCGCCCCTGATAGATGAAGCGTTCCGTGCCCAGCGCCACGCGCGCCGCATGACGGATCAACCCTTCGGTGAAATCCATCAGCTTACGGTAGTCGCTGTAGGCCTCGTAGAACTCCATCATGGTGAATTCGGGGTTGTGCCGCGGCGAGATCCCTTCGTTGCGGAAATTGCGGTTGATCTCGAACACCTTTTCGAATCCGCCCACCACCAAGCGCTTGAGGTAGAGCTCGGGAGCGATACGCAGGTACATCGGCATGTCGAGCGCGTTGTGGTGGGTGACGAAGGGACGAGCGTTGGCCCCGCCCGGAATGGGGTGCAGCATGGGCGTTTCGACTTCGAGGAAGCCGTATTCGAGCATGTACTCGCGGATCGCCTGGATGAGGCGGCTGCGGGCGACGAAACGCCGGCGCGTCTCCTCGCTCATGATGAGATCGACGTAGCGCTGGCGGTACTTCAGCTCCTGATCGGCGAGCCCATGGTATTTGTCCGGCAGCGGACGCAGGCTCTTGGTGAGCAAGCGGATCGATTCCGCGTGGATCGTGAGCTCGCCGGTGCGCGTCTTGAAGAGGTGACCTGCGACGCCGACGATGTCGCCGATGTCCCAGTGTTTGAACTCCTCATAGACCTCGGCCCCGACGCTGTCTCGCGCCACATAGACCTGGATGCGGCCGGAGAGATCCTGGATCGTGATGAAGCTCGCCTTGCCCATGACGCGCTTCAACATGATGCGCCCGGCCACGACCGCGGCGGGCTTGAGTTCCTGCAGTTTTTCCGCCTCGGCTTCGCCGTAGGCTTCGTCGAGCTTGGCGGCGAGATTGAGCCGTTCGAAATCGTTGGGAAAGGCCGGCCCACGGGCACGCAGCGCCGCGAGTTTCTTGCGCCGTTCGGCGCTGATGCGATTCTCTTCGGCAAGGGTGAGCGGCTCGGAAGTCATCGGTTCCGTCATGGGAGGACTCTGCGTCTGGGCGAACGAAAGGGGAATTTTCGCATTTCCAGCGCGAGGGAGCAAACCTCATGACTTCTGGCAGCCGCGGACAGCGTAGTGTCAGCCTCGTGCAAGCAAGGCATGCCAGCATCGGCTAAAGTTTTTTCGAGGGGAGCCGATAATCCCCCAAACGCCGAGGGAGAAGGATATGGATTGGTTCTGGCGCGTCTACGACTGGGTGGAACGGACGTTCTTTACCACGGTCACGAGGAAATTCGCGAGTTTCCTCGTCGTGCCTCTCATCGCTTCGGCTGGGTTCCTGCTGCTGTATTCGTTGCAAGCCCGGGTCGACGATCTGCTCTCGAGGCAGGGGAACGAGGCCTTGCGTGCCGAGGTGGCGGCGGCCTTCGCCGATACTGTGGGCGAGTTCGGGATGCTCATGGTCGCGATGCTGCTCGTGTCCGTCGGGCTCATCCTCTACATGCGCCACCTCATCGTCCGGCCGTTGCGGCGCATGGCCGAGATCTTTCGTACCCTGAGCAACGACCGTCGCATGGGGGATTTCTCCGTCGACTTGCCGGTGATGACGCACGACGAGCTGGGGGAACTCGCCAAAGCCTACAACGCTTTTGCCGAGAAGATGCGAGCGATCATCGTCGACCTGCGTCGGGTGAGCGTGGAAGTGGGTGGGGATGCGGTGCGCGCCGATGCCAAGGCGGTGGAAGCCGAGAAGAGCGCCCAGACCCAGCTGCGCCTGGCCGACGAAGTCTTTGCCGCGAGCCAGCGTACGACGGAGGCGATCGAGGAGGTCCAGACGCGGATTCAGGGGCTGGACACGACGATGCAGGAGAGCTTGGCCGCCGTCTCTTCGGCACTTTCCGAACTGCACGCCGTCGTGCAGCGCATCGGCACTTCACGCGAGCGTCTGGCGGGCTTTACCGGCACGGTGGGCGAATTGGCGAACCGCTCCGAGCAGATCCGCCGCATCGCCGGTTTGATCCGTGAAGTCGCCGACCAGACGAACCTGCTCGCCCTCAACGCTGCCATCGAAGCGGCGCGCGCCGGAGAATATGGACGCGGATTCGCTGTGGTGGCCGACGAGGTACGCAAGCTCGCCGAACGCGTCAACCTCTCCTCGCAAGAGATCACCCAAGACATCGACGGCATGATCGGCATCGTCGACCAGACCCGTAGCCAGAACGAGGCGATCAACGCCGACATGGACGAGACGCTGCGTTCGGTCCATCACGTCGAAGAGGAGTTCGCGCGCATGGACGAGGCGTTCCACCGCAGCCGCGAGAGCCTGGGAGAGATGGTTACGGCCAGTGACAATCTGGCCCGGGCGAACGAGGCCACAATCGAACACGTACGCCACATCGCCGAGGTGGGCGAGGCCGTACGCTGCCTGATGCAGGAGACCCGCAGCGACACCGACGCTTTGACCGAGCGCACCGAGACCATCCTCGAGATACTCGCCCGTTACCGGGTGGGGCGCGGTCGCTTCGACCAAGTGGTACGCGAAGAACGGGCCGTGCGCGACGCCATCCAGGTCCAGCTCGAAGCGATGGTGCGCGAGGGAATCGACGTGTTCGACCGCAACTATCGCCCCTACTTGAACTGCGATCCGCCGAAATTCAAGCTCGCCTGGAGCGACGAGTTCGTGCGCCGCTGCCAGCATCTGTTGGACGAGGGGCTCGCGCGGATCCCGGAGGCGGTGTTCGTGGTGGCCGTCAATACCGACGGCTATCTCTCGGCGCACAACGCCAAATTCAGCAAACCCCTCACGGGCGACCGGGAAAAGGATCTCGTGGGCAACCGGACCTACCGCAAGTTCGACAACCCTCGCGAGCTGCGCGCGGCGCAGAATACCGCGCCGGTGCTGATGCAGACTTACCGCCGCGACACGGGCGAGGTCCTGGTCGACGTGGCCATGCCAATCTATGTCAACGGCCGCCTGTGGGGGAACGTGCGCGTCGGCCTGCCGATCGAAGCCCTGAGCAAGGACTGATGCGCGCGTCGCTCAATGGTGCAGGATCTGCCCGAGGAAGCGGCGGGTACGTTCTTCTTCCCCGCCGACAACGGCAAGGAACTCACCGCTTGCGCGCAGGAGGAAGGTCGGTGCAGCTCCCCTCGGCGACTTCCGCGGCCAGACCCACCGTCTCGATGAGCGTCGGGTGGGGATGGATGGTACGGGCAATGTCGCCTGCTTCCGCCCCCATTTCGATCGCCAGGCAGATTTCACCGATCAGATCCCCGGCGCTGGCGCCGACGATGGCGCCACCGACCAGGCGGTGTGTTTCGGCGTCGAACAGCAGTTTGGTGAATCCTTCCTCGCAACCGTTGGCGATCGCTCGGCCCGAGGCGGCCCAGGGAAAGACGGCCTTTTCCACTTCGAGACCGCGGGCCTTGGCTTCGGCCTCGGTGAGTCCGGCCCAGGCGATCTCGGGGTCGGTGTAGGCCACCGAGGGGATCTGCAAGGCATCGAACGCCGCTTTCCGGCCGGCGGCCGCTTCCGCCGCCACGTGCCCTTCGTGCACGGCTTTGTGGGCGAGCATCGGATTGCCGGTGAGGTCTCCGATGGCGAAGATGTGGGGCACGTTGGTGCGTCGTTGCGGGTCGACGGGGATGAATCCTCGTTCGTCGAGGTGCACGCCCGCCGCTTCCACTCCCAAGAGAGGCCCATTGGAGCGACGGCCCACGGCCACGAGCACGAGGTCGTAGCGTTGCGCTTCCTTGGGCGCTGCTTCCCCCTCGAAACTCGCCCAGATGCCGTCTGCTCGCGCCTCCAGCGCCGTGGTGCGCGTGTTGCGGTACAAGGCGGCGAAACGGCTGGCGTTTTTCTTCTCCCACACGCGCACGAGGTCACGGTCGGCGCCGGGAAAGAGATCGGCCGTGGCTTCCACCACGTCGACCGCGGCGCCGAAAGCGGCGTAGACCGTGCCCATTTCCAGACCGATGATGCCCCCGCCGATCACCAGCATGCGTTGGGGAATAAAGGGCAGTGCAAGCGCACCGGTGGAATCCACCACCCGCGGGTCGTCGGGCTGGAACGGCAGGCGTACCGGTCGCGAACCGGCGGCGAGGATCGCCTGTTCGAATTGCACGATTTCGACGGCCCCGGTTTCACGCGCAGGATCGCCCTCCATGCGCCGCACTTCGAGGTGATGGGGGCCGACGAGCCGACCTTCCCCCTGCAGCACCCGCACGCCGCGCGCCTTGGCCATGCCCGCGAGGCCCTTGGTCAGCCGTCCGACGACTTCGTCCCGGTGCGCCCGCACCCGTTCGAGGTCGATTTTCGGCGCTTCGAAGACGATCCCGGCCTGGGCAAGCTGCGTGCGCGCTTCGATGCCGGAGGCTAGATGCAGCAGGGCCTTGGAGGGGATGCAGCCCACGTTGAGGCACACGCCGCCGAGCACGGGTTCGCGCTCGACCAGCAGCACGTCGAGCCCGAGATCGGCCGCGCGGAAGGCGGCGGAATAGCCGCCGGGGCCGCCGCCGAGTACGAGCAGCTGACAGCGGTGGTGGACTTCGCCGGCGAAGGCGGGCGCGGACGACGCTACCGCCGCTGCCTCGGATCGAGGGACGGAATGCGTCTCCGCCGCTGGCACGGGAGCCGATCCGGACTGCGCCGTGGCGGCTGCGTTCGCTTCGACGCCGCGCTGGACTGGCGTGGCCACGTCGCCGGGGGGCTGAGAGGCTTGCTCGGATGCTCGATCCGCTTCTTTGGCTTCCAGGCGGATGACGGGGGTGCCTTCGGAGACCTTGTCGCCGACCTGGACGAGCACCTCGCGCACGATGCCGGCCACGGGGCAGGGCACGTCCATGGTGGCTTTGTCCGATTCGAGGGTGCAGATCGGGTCTTCGGGCGCGAGCACGTCGCCGGGCTTGACCAACACCTCGATCACCGGCACGTCGTGATAGTCGCCGATGTCCGGTACCTTCACTTCGATGAGGGACATGGGATTCGCCTCCGTTTCAGAGCAGCACCCGCCGGAAATCGGCGAGCAGCTGGGCAAGGTGGGTGGTGAAACGCGTGGCGTACGCCCCGTCGATGACGCGATGATCGGCCGTGAGCGACAGCGGCAGGATTTGGCGCGGCACGAACGCCTTGCCGTCCCATACCGGTTTGACGGCGATCTTGTTCACGCCGAGGATCGCCACCTCGGGCGCGTTGATGATGGGGGCAAACCCCGTACCACCGATGCCGCCCAAGCTGGAGATGGTGAAGGTGGCGCCCTGCATCTCGGCCGGCTTGAGTTTGCCTTCGCGCGCCTTGCGGGCGAGTTCGGCCGTTTCGGCGGCGATCTCACGCAGCCCCTTCTTGTCGGCCTCTTTCAGCACCGGCACCACCAGACCTTGCGGCGTGTCGGCGGCAAAGCCGATGTGGTAGTAGCGCTTGTAGACGAGCTTGTCCCCGTCGAGGCTGGTGTTCATGTCGGGGAAGCGCTGCAGCGCTGCCACCACCGCCTTGATGAGGAAGGCGAGCATGGTGAACTTGAGCCCTTCCTTTTCGTGCTCGCGGTTGAGTTCGCGGCGGAAGGCTTCGAGCTCGGTGACGTCGGCCTCGTCGTGGTAGGTGACCGCCGGGATCATGATCCAGTTGCGCGCGAGGTTCGCCGCCGAGATCTTCTTGATGCGCCCTAGCTCCTTGACCTCGATCGGGCCGAACTTGGCGAAGTCTACCTTGGGCCAGGGTGGCAACTCTAAGCCGGCGAGCAACGAGCCGCCGCCCGCTTTGGACGGCTCCCTGGTTTCACTTTGCATCACGCGCTTGACGTAGGCGACGACGTCTTCACGCAGAATGCGCCCGTTGGGCCCGGACGGAGTGACTTTGGAGAGATCGACCCCGAGCTCGCGGGCAAAGGCGCGCACCACGGGGCTGGCGTGGATCTTGCCGCCGAGCTGGATCGGTGTGGGCGAAATGGGAGACGGTGTCAGGGGTTCGGCGACGGGCGCCCAAACCGCCGCACCGGCGACCGAGGCCGGTCGCGGTGACGCGGCAGGAGGGGTGGGTTCGCCGACTTCCGCCGTGGCGGCTGCGTTCGCTTCGACGCCGCGCTGGACTGGCGTGGCCACGTCGGCGGGGGGCTGAGAGGCTTGCTCGGATGCTCGATCTGCTTCTTTGGCTTCCAGGCGGATGACGGGGGTGCCTTCGGAGACCTTGTCACCGACCTGGACGAGCACCTCACGCACGATGCCGGCCACGGGGCAGGGCACGTCCATCGTGGCTTTGTCCGATTCGAGGGTGCAGATCGGGTCTTCGGGCGCGAGCACGTCGCCGGGCTTGACCAACACCTCGATCACCGGCACGTCGTGATAGTCGCCGATGTCCGGTACCTTCACTTCGATGAGGGATGCCATCGGGAGTCTCCTTTAGGCCGTGCGCGGGTTGGGTTTGGCGGGATCGATGCCGTATTTGGCGATGGCCTCGGCCACCTTGCTTCGCGGCAATTCACCGTCTTCGGCGAGCGCCATGAGTGCGGCGAGCGTCACCCAGTGCCGATCGACCTCGAAATGGAAGCGCAGCTTCTCGCGGGTGTCGGAGCGCCCGAATCCATCGGTACCCAGCGTGTAATAGGTGCGTTTGACGAAAGGACGAATCTGCTCGGCGAAGAGTTTGACGTAGTCGGTCGCGGCGACCGCCGGGCCGCGATGACCGGAAAGTTTGCGCTCGACGTGGCTCTTGCGCGGTGCTTCCAGGGGGTGCAGCAGGTTCCAGCGCGCCGTGTCCTGGCCGTCGCGGGCGAGCTCGTTGAAGCTCGTGCAGCTCCAGACGTCAGCGGCCACGCCCCAGTCCTCACGCAGGATGTCGGCCGCGGCCATCACTTCGCGCAGGATGGAGCCGCACCCCATGAGCTGCACGCGGGGCGCGTCGCCGGCCGGGGCAGCGCGCAGCAGATACATTCCCTTGAGAATGTCCTCGCGCACGCTCTCGCCTTCGGGCATGGGCGGATGCTCGTAGTTCTCGTTGAGCACGGTGATGTAGTAGAAGACGTCTTCCTGCTCCGCCATCATGCGCCGCAAACCTTCGTGCACGATCACGGCGAGTTCGTACTGGAAGGTCGGGTCGTAGCTGATGCAGTTGGGCACGACGTGCGCGAGCACGTGACTGTGGCCGTCCTGGTGCTGCAGCCCCTCCCCGTTCAGCGTCGTGCGCCCCGAGGTGCCGCCAATGAGAAATCCTCTCGAACGTTGATCTCCCGCCGCCCAGATGAGATCCATGGTGCGCTGGAAGCCGAACATCGAGTAGAAGATGTAGAAGGGGATCATGATCACGTCGTGCACGCTGTAGCTCGTGGCCGCCGCGATCCAACTGCAGGTCGCGCCCGCCTCGTTGATCCCTTCTTCGAGGATCTGACCGTCGCGCGATTCCTTGTAGAACATCAGCTGGTCATGATCCTCGGGAACGTATTTCTGCCCTTCCTGGTTCCAGATGCCGAACTGGCGGAACATTCCCTCCATGCCGAAGGTGCGCGACTCGTCCGGCACGATGGGTACCACGCGTTTGCCGATCTTCTTGTCGCGCATGAGCTGGATCATCATGCGCACCAGCGCCATGGTCGTGGAGATCTCGCGCCCTTCGCCGCTGCCGGTAAAGAATGAAGCAAACGATTCGAGCGGAGGAATCTCCAGCGATTCGCTCGCCTTCTGCCGTCGCTGCGGCAGATAGCCGCCCAGCGCCTGGCGCCGTTCGTGCATGTAGCGCGCCTCGCGCGAGTCGGGGGCAAAGGTGAGGAAAGGCAGGGCATCGATCTGGTCGTCGGGAACGGGCAGTTGAAAGCGGTCGCGGAAACTGCGGATCGCGTCGTGATCCATCTTCTTCGCCTGGTGGGCGATGTTCATCGCCTCGCCCGCCTGTCCCATGCCGTAGCCCTTGATGGTCTTGGCGAGGATCACCGTCGGCTGACCCTCGTGCTCGACGGCGGCCTTGTACGCGGCGTACACCTTGAAGATGTCGTGGCCGCCGCGGTTGAGCTGCCAGATCTCCTCGTCGGTCCAGTCGGCCACCAGCGCCTTGAGTTCCGGCGTGTTGAAAAAATGCTCGCGGATGTAGGCTCCGTCCTTGGCGCGGAACGTCTGATAGTCCCCGTCGCACAGCTCCATCATGCGTTTTTTCAGGATGCCTTTCTTGTCGCGGGCAAAGAGCGCGTCCCAGCGCGACCCCCAGATCACCTTGATGACGTTCCAGCCGGCGCCACGGAATTCGGCTTCCAGCTCCTGGATGATCTTGCCGTTGCCGCGCACGGGGCCGTCGAGCCGCTGCAGGTTGCAATTGATGACGAAGATGAGATTGTCGAGCTTCTCGCGCGCCGCCAGGCCGATCGCCCCCAGCGTCTCGACCTCGTCGACCTCACCATCGCCGATGAAGCACCATACTTTGCGTTTGGCGGCTCGTTCCGCGTCGAGCAGCCCCCGGCAGGCGAGATATTTGATGAAGCGTGCCTGATAGATCGCCTGGATGGGACCCAAGCCCATGGAAACGGTAGGGAATTGCCAGAAAGCCGGCATCAACCAAGGGTGGGGATAGGAGGAAAGCCCCTTGCCGTCGATCTCACGGCGATAATTGATGAGCTGCTCTTCCGTGAGCCGGCCGAGCATGAAGGCGCGGGCATAGATCCCGGGCGCGGAGTGCCCCTGGAAAAAAACGAGGTCCCCCAGATGATGCTCATTCGGCGCACGGAAAAAGTGGTTGAAGCCGACGTCGTAGAGTACGGCGGCCGAGGCGAACGAGGCGATGTGTCCGCCCACGTTGGAATCGCGGTTGGCACGCACCACCATGGCCATCGCGTTCCAGCGGATGTAGGAGTGGATCTTGATCTCGAGGTCGGGGTTGCCGGGATACGGTGGCTGCAACTCGACGGGAATGGTGTTGATGTAGGCGGTGTTGGCCGAGTAGGGGATGTCGACTCCATGTTCTCGCGCTTCTTCGATCAAGGTCTCCACGAGCGCATGCGCCCTTTGTGGGCCCTCATGCTCGATGACGGCATCGAGAGCTTCCAGCCATTCCTGCGTCTCTGAGGGATCGGGATCGGGATGCACGTGATGCTGGGACTGGACGGACATGAGAGGCTCCTTTCGCGGACGACGTCCCGCAATATAAAATTTAATTTCACGAAGTGCAATCGTGCGGTGCACCATCCCCGGTGCCAGGCATGCTTACGGGTTTTCCCTAGTGGCCAGAAATCACTGAATGCGCCACAGTTCGGCCTGGTGAAGCGAATTTTTTCCTCGTCGTGCGATCGCAGGTTTTATGAACGGTGACCGACCCCCTTTGCTGCGTTCCGATCGCCCGCTTCGCATCGGCGCCGCGACGGCTTTCGTCCTGCTCTTCATGGTAGGCGCTCTCGCCATGCTTTTCCAGTGGGGAAGCGGATGGCGCAATGGCTCGGCCGACGCAGAGATGCTGACCATGCTGCTGGTGATCGTAGCGCTCGGGGCCTGGGTGATCGTACTCCTCATTCGCGCACGGCAGCAGGAACTGGCCCTGCTCCGGGTCGAGCGCGAACGTGACCGCTTGTTCCACTTCTCGCTCGATCTGCTGGCGGTGATGGAGCCAGACGGCAAGATCCTGCGCTGTAATGCTGCTTTCCCCCGCGTGCTCGGTTATACCGAGCGGATGTTGCGGCGAAAATCCCTCATCGATCTCGTGCACCCCGACGATTTAGGCGAGACGATGACGGCGCTGAGACAGCTCTCGAGCGGAGAGGCGGTAGAGTTCGTCGTGCGCGTGCGCAGCATCACCGGAGAGTATCGCTGGCTGTCGTGGCGTATCAACCCCGTCAATGACGAAGATGCCTGCTATGCCATCGCCCACGACATCACGCGGGCAAAGCAGACCGAAGAGGCCTTACAGGCCGAGATGGCGTTTCGGCGCGCGATGGAGGAGTCTCTCGTCACGGGGTTGCGGGCGATCGACCTGCAGGGTCGTATCATCTATGTCAATTCGGCCTTCTGTCGACTGGTAGGTTTTAGCGAAGCGGAATTGCTCGGGTGCAGTCCACCTTTTCCCTATTGGCCGGAAGAGTCGATCGAGTCTTGCTGGGAGAGCCTGCGCATGACGCTCTCGGGCCGTTTCCCCACCGAAGGTTTCGACATGCGCATAAGTCGTAAGGACGGCGAGCGGATCGATGCGCGTTTCTACCTTTCCGCGCTCATCGACGGCGAGGGGCGGCACACCGGTTGGATGGCGGCCGTGACCGACGTGACCGAGGCCCGGCGGGCACGTGCGGCTCTCGAAGCCGCGCAAGATCGTTTCGCCGCGGTGCTAGAAGGGCTCGATGCCGCGGTCTTCGTCGCCGATTGGGCGAGCGACGAAATCCTCTTCGCCAACCGGGCATTCAAGCGCATCTATGGCTTCGACGCGGTGGGACAAAGGGCGGCGGCCTTGGGGGTGCCTCGGCCGATCTCCCCCGAGCCGGAAGGATCTCACCCCGACGAAGAGACGCTGCCCCGCGAGCTCTTCGACGGCGAAGTGCAGCATCCAGAATCCGGGCGCTGGTACCATGTGCACGAGCAGCTCTCGCGCTGGGTCGACGGGCGGATCGTACGCATGGCGATCGCCACCGACATCACGGTGCTCCAGCATCTACGTGCGCTGGAGTTGCAGCGTCAGGCCCAATTACAGCAAACGGCACGGCTCATCACCATGGGTGAGATGGCCTCCACGCTCGCCCACGAGCTCAACCAGCCGCTGGCGGCGATCGCCAATTATTGCCGCGGAGGAATGAGTCGCTTGGCGCAGGGCCGGCTCGACGAGGCTGCCACGTGGGCCGTACTGGATAAGGCGGCGACGCAGGCCGAGCGTGCCGGTTCCATTCTGAATCGCATCCGCGACTTCGTGCGTAAGTCCGAGCCCAGGCGCGACGTGGTGCCGCTCGCCGACATCGTGGCGGGCGCCGTCGAGATCATGACGCCCGAAGCCAAGCGCAACAACGTGCGTCTTCTGGTAGAGCTCCCCGCGGGTTTGCCGGAAGTGCGAGCCGACCCGATCCTGATCGAACAGGTGCTGGTGAATCTGATTCGCAACGGAATCGAAGCGATGTCCCGGACGAAGCCCGCGGCACGCCAGATCCGACTGCAGGCGAGCCGGCAGGACGAGCGCTACGTGGCTGTGTCGGTGATCGATCGCGGCCGGGGTCTGTCGCCCGAGGAGCGTGAGCAGATTTTCACCTCGTTTTTCACCACCAAGCCCGACGGTCTGGGAATGGGTCTGAAGATCTGCCGCTCCATCGTCGAATTCCACGAAGGGCGGCTCACGGTCGACGACAATCCCCTGGGCGGAACGGAGTTCCGCTTTACCTTGCCCGTGGAGGCGTAAGAATGAACGGGATGGAGGAGGAGCCCCTCGTACATGTCGTCGATGATGACGAAGCGATGCGGGATTCCTTGCTATGGCTGCTCGAAGGCAGTGGGCATCGTGTGCGCACTTACGCTGATGCGGCATCCTTCCTTGCCACCATCGGACCGTCGGGTAGCGGCTGTGTGTTGCTCGACGTGCGCATGCCGGGCATGAGTGGTTTGGAGCTCTTCGAGGAGCTGCGCCGACGCGAGCTGCCGCTGCCGGTGATCTTCATCACTGGACACGGCGATATTCCCATGGCGGTGCGGATGTTGCGCAAGGGGGCGGTCGATTTCCTCGAGAAACCGTTTTCCGATGCTCAGCTCCTCCAATGCATCGAGGAGGCGCTGGCGCGCTCGCGTATTTTGCGAGAACGGCGAGGACGGCGCTCAGAGATCGAGCGCCGGTTCGAGACCCTGTCGCAGCGGGAGCGCGAAGTGCTCATGCTCATCGTCGCCGGTCGCCTCAACAAGCAGGTCGCCGACGACCTGGGGATCTCGATCAAGACGGTGGAAGTCTATCGCTCTCGTGTGATGGAGAAGATGGGCTGTGATTCGCTCGCCGAGCTGGTGCAGACGATGACGTGGTGGGAGGAGGAGCGGGCCCGCCCCTGGGGGCAGATCGAGTAGTAATCAAAGCGCTTTTCGATTCCGCTCGGACCATTCATTCACCAGCTGCCGCGCCGCCGCCACCGTCTCGCTGGCGGTGAGCCCGATCGGACCAATGCCTTCCGCGGCGAGCCGGTCGGCTGCGGCGCCATGCAGGAAGGGGCCGAAGCGTGCCGCCAGCGCTACCGGCCAGCCCTGGGCGAGCAAGGACCCGAGCAAGCCGCTGAGCACGTCCCCCATACCGGCGCTCGCCATGCCCGGATTCCCTGTAGGGTTGATCGCCCAAGCGCCGTCGGGGTCGGCCACGACCGAGCCGCAGCCCTTGAGCACGACGTGCGCCCGATACCGCCGGGCGAGCTCCAGCGCCGCGGCGACGCGATCCCTCTGCACCGTCGCCACGTCGGTGCCGAGCAGCCGCGCGGCCTCCATCGGGTGGGGCGTGAGGATCGCCGGGATCGAACGCCCGCGCAGGGACTCCTGCAATTCGGCGTCGACGGCCAGGCGATTGAGCCCGTCGGCGTCGAGCACGAGCGGCAGGGGAGCGGGGAGAAGACGCGCGAGCAGGGCGCGGGCTTCGGCCGAGGCGCCCAAGCCCGGCCCGACGACGAGGACGTCGACGCCACGTTCGGGAATCGCGTTTCCCACCATCAATTCCGGATGCACCGGACTGAAGGAGGGGATGTTCGGGTCGAGCGCGCACAACGTCACCTTGCCGGCGCCGGTGGCGAGCGCCGCGTATCCGGCGAGAAAAGCCGCCCCGCTCATGCGCGGCGCCCCGCCTACCACCAGCACGTGGCCGAAACTTCCCTTGTGGGTGTTCTGGCGCCGTGGCCGCAGAGGGCCGGCGAAAGCGTCCAGCCCGAGCAAACGGCCTTGCCCCGGATCGTGGCGCGACGGATCGATGCCCAGCGCGTCGACCATGACTTTGCCGGCCCGATCCGGGCCGTCGAGCGTGTGCAGGCCGGGCTTGTCGGCAAGGAAAGTCGAGGTGAGGTCCGCCGTGAAACAGGGTCCCGTGCAGCGCCCCGTGTCGGCATCGAGGCCGCTGGGCACATCCACCGCCAGTTTGAACGCCGTCTGCGCCAGGCTCCATTCGATCCAGGAAGCATAGGGTTCGCCGATGGGACGCGCAAGACCGATACCGAAGAGGGCATCCACGATCGCCGCCGGAGGGGCTTCGAGCGCTTCCGGTCCGGGCAAGACGACCCCACCGGTTGCCATGAACGCTTCGCGCGCCGCCGCGGCTTCCCCTCCCGATCGCCCTCCGTCGAAGCGACAGATCACCACGGCGCGCCGTCCGAGGGCAAGCAGACGACGCGCCGCGACGAACCCGTCCCCCCCGTTGTTGCCCGGCCCGCACAGAACGCATACCAAACCGCCGGGCGGAACGTGCGCGATCACCGAGCGGGCGATCGCTGCACCGGCCCGCTCCATCAGCGGCGGATCGGCCAGGGGGACTTCCATCGCCTCGATCGCCCGGATTTCCTGCAGACGGAGCAAGGGGCGGGAAGAAAGGGGCGCAGTGAAAGAGGAAACGAAAGGCATGGCGCGGCTCCCGGCTGGAGATCAAACCATGTTAGAATGAAAAACCGTTTTTACCCACCCAATTGCAAGGAACTCGGATGGAAGTCGCCGAACAGACGCCCGCGCAGCAGCCCGTCAATCCGCTCGAGCGTTCGCTCACGCTCGAGATCCCCGTCTCTGAGGTCGAGAAAGAGGCCGAGAAACGGCTCAAGCGTATCGCGCCCACCGTGAAGATGCCCGGTTTTCGTCCGGGCAAGGTGCCCATGCGCCTCGTCAAACAAATGTATGGGAACGAGACTTGGGCCGAAGCGGTGAGTGAGGCGATCGAACGCAGCTTCAACGAATCGGTCGCGCGCGAGGGTTTGCGCGTGGCGGGAAATTTTCGCATCGAACCTGCCGAATCGGCCGATTCGGCCATGCTCGCATTCACCGCCAAGTTCGAAATCTACCCCGAGATCGAACTGGCCGATCTCTCCGAACACACCGTGGAGCGGGTGAACCTCGAAGTCACCGACGCCGAGGTCGACAAGACCCTCGAGCGCCTGCGCAAGCAGCGCGCCACTTGGCGTGAAGTCGAGCGCCCGGCGCAGGAAGGTGATCGCGTCACCGTCTCCTACGTAGCCCGCAAAGACGGCGAAGAAGTCGAAAATGGGCGCATCGAGAATTATGCTTTCGAAATTGGCGCAGGGACCTTGCTCGAGCCCATCGAAAAAGCGCCGATCGGGATGCGCGCGGGCGAGACCAAGACCTTCGAAGTCACCTTCCCCGAAGGTGAAGAGAGCAAGTTCGCCGGCCAAACACTCCAGTTCGAGCTCACGGTGCATAAAGTCGAAGAGCCCGAGCTTCCTGGGGTCGACGCCGACTTCGCCCGTGCGCTCGGCATCGAAGATGGCGACGTGCAGAAACTGCGCGACGAAATCCGCGCTTCGCTCGAGCGCGAGCTCAAGCAGCGACTCGACGCCGATCTGAAAAAACAAGTGTTCGACCTCTTGCTCGCCGCCCACGAGTTTGCCGTCCCAAGTGCGCTCGTCGAACTCGAGGCCGAACAGCTCCTGGAGCGGGCCAAGCGCGATCTGCAGATGCGCGGATTCGATGCCAACCAGCTCAAACTCTCGCCCACGTTCTTCGAAGAAGAAGCCCGGCGACGGGTTCGTCTTGGGCTGCTCATCGGCGAAATCGTCAAGCGCCATGAGCTCAATGCCTCGCCGGAGCAGGTGAGGGCGTTCATCGAGGAAATGGCATCCGAATACGAACGGCCACAGGAAGTCGTCGATTGGTATCATGCCGACCGACAGCGACTGGCCACCATCGAAGCGGTCGTCATCGAAGACAACGTGGTGCAATGGGTTCTGGAGCGAGTTCGGGTTACCGAAAAAACCGTCGACTTCGACGAATTCATGGCGCAGAAACCCGTCTGAGCCGAGCGGCGCGGCTGCGGTGCATTTTTGCCTCGGCCGCGAACTTACCGTCTTTTTTTGCGTCGATTGCTGGCAAGTCGATACGCTGTGTGAGGAATTCATGAAAGAATCGTTTGAGGCGAATACCCCGCTCGGCCTCGGTCTGGTGCCCATGGTGGTCGAGCAAAGCGGCCGAGGCGAGCGAGCCTACGACATCTACTCGCGCCTGCTCAAGGAGCGGGTGGTCTTTCTCGTCGGTCCCGTCGACGATGCGGTCGCAAGCCTGGTCGTCGCGCAGCTCCTCTTCCTCGAGTCCGAAAACCCCGACAAAGACATCCACTTCTACATCAACTCGCCGGGCGGATCGGTCACGGCGGGCATGGCCATCTACGACACGATGCAGTTCATCAAACCCGACGTGAGCACCCTGTGCATCGGCCAGGCTGCGAGCATGGGCGCCTTCCTGCTCGCGGCCGGTGCCAAAGGCAAACGCTATTGCCTGCCCAACTCCCGGGTGATGATTCACCAACCTCTGGGCGGCTTTCAGGGGCAGGCTTCCGACATCGAGATCCATGCCCGAGAGATCCTGAAGATCAAGGCAAAGTTGAATGAATTGCTCGCCTTTCACACCGGCAACGATATCGAGCGCATCGAACGCGATACCGAGCGGGACAACTTCATGAATGCCGAAGAGGCCGTCAAATACGGCCTCGTCGACAAAGTGCTCATTCGTCGCGAGGATATCTGAGTCAACATGGCAAAAAGCAAACGCGGCAACAGCGGCGAATTCTTCTGTTCCTTCTGCGGCAAGAGCCAGCATGAGGTCAAAAAACTCATCGCCGGCCCATCGGTGTACATCTGCAATGAGTGCATCGAGCTGTGCAACGACATCGTTCGCCAAGACCTCGAAGAAGTGCGCGGCGAGGCCGTAGATGCAGCACGGCGTCTGCCCACCCCCAAGGAACTCGTCGACTACCTAGACCAGTACGTCATCGGCCAAGACTACGCCAAGCGCGTGCTCTCGGTCGCGGTCTATAACCACTATAAACGCCTGGCACTTGCTGCTCGCGACGACGAGGTGGAAGTCGCCAAGAGCAACATCCTGCTCATCGGGCCTACGGGTTCGGGCAAGACGCTGCTCGCACAGACGCTCGCGCGCAAGCTCGACGTGCCGTTCGCCATCGCCGACGCCACTACGCTCACCGAGGCGGGCTACGTGGGCGAGGACGTGGAGAACATTCTCGCCCGCTTGCTGCAGACGTGCGACTTCGACGTCGAGCGAGCCCAACGGGGTATCGTCTTCATCGACGAAGTCGACAAGATCACGCGCAAATCCGAGAACCCCTCGATCACGCGCGACGTCTCCGGCGAAGGCGTGCAGCAAGCGCTCCTCAAACTCATCGAGGGAACGGTCGCCTCCGTGCCGCCCCAGGGCGGACGCAAGCATCCGAATCAGGATTTCATCCAGCTCGACACCACCAACATCCTCTTCATCTGCGGCGGTGCCTTCGACGGGCTGGAGAAGATCGTCGAGCGTCGTACCGAAGCCGCCGGCATCGGGTTCGGGGCAGCGGTGGCGAGCAAGAAAGAGCGCAAGAAATCCGAGTTGCTGCGTCAGGTCGAACCCGACGATCTCGTGCGCTTCGGGCTGATTCCCGAGTTCGTCGGACGCTTGCCAGTGATCGTTCCGCTCGAAGAGCTCGACGAAGAGGCGCTCATGCGCATCGCCACCGAGCCGAAGAATGCCCTCGTCAAGCAATACCGCAAGTTGTTCGAGATGGAGGGCGTGGAGCTCGAATTCACCCCGGGAGCAATCCGGGCGATCGCCCGTAAAGCCATCGAGCGGCGTACCGGTGCCCGAGGCTTGCGCTCCATCATGGAAGACATCCTGCTCGACCTGATGTTCGAACTCCCCAACCTCAGTAGCCAAGGGGTGCACAAGATCCTCATCGAAGAATCCACCGTGACTCAAGGAACCGAGCCGCTCAAGATCGGCAACGAAGAAGCCCACGTCAGCGGTGAAAACTGAGCGCTCATGCAGTGATTGCCGCAAACGGCCCGCCCGCGAGGCGCCAAGGGCTCCAGCGAAACCGTTCGAGCAGCTCGAACGGTTTCGCTGTACTGCGACATGGCGGTGTTTTTCTGGTGCTGGGCTGCAGGCTTTGCCCTGATAGAGCGTTGCCGTACTCCGGTTGGCTTGCCCCGTAACCGCTCACGACGATTCATCGAGGCATTTCTTGGTGTATCGGATGAGCAAGGCGCGATGCCCCGAGTAGCGATGCGCCGGCAGGTCGCTGGCAGCACGTCCCACGAGCCCCCTTGATTTTTGCCCGCCAAGCGACCATATTGCGAAGTAGCGATCTCTCGCCTCATCAGGATTTCCACACATGACCGAACTCATCGAAGCCCAGGGTAAAACCCTCGAACACCTGCCGCTGTTGCCCTTGCGCGACGTGGTCGTGTTCCCTCACATGGTCATCCCGCTCTTCGTCGGGCGACCCAAGTCCATCAAAGCGCTCGAGCGTGCCATGGAAAATGGCGGGCGGCTCGCGCTCGCCACGCAGAAAGACGCCGCCAAGGACGATCCCGGAGCGGACGACATCTTCACGCTCGGGTGCATCGCCCACGTATTGCAGATGCTCAAACTCCCCGATGGGACGGTCAAGGTGCTGATCGAAGGGCGGCAGCGGGCGCGTTTCGATCGCATCCTCGAAGAGGGTGACACCTTCGTCGCTCTGGCTAAGCCGCTGGAAACACAGCCGGGCGACCCGCGTGAGACCGAGGCGCTACGCCGCTCGTTGCTGTCGGCTTTCGAGGAGTACGTCAAGCTCAACCAGAAACTGCCGCAAGAGCTCGTCGCCTCGCTCGCGGCGCTCGAAGATCCCGAGCATCTCACCGACATCATCGCTGCGCATCTGCCGCTGAAGATCGACAAGAAGCAGGAACTGCTCGAAATTCTCGCACTCGTGCCGCGCATGGAGCGCCTGTTGGCGCTGCTCGAAGCCGAGATCGACATTCTCGAAGTCGAGAAGCGCATTCGCAGCCGCGTCAAGCGCCAGATGGAGAAGTCTCAGCGCGAGTTCTACCTCAATGAGCAAGTCAAGGCGATCCAGAAGGAACTCGGCGAAGGTGACGAACAGGCAGAGCTCGACGAGCTCGAGAAGAAGATCAAGGCCGCCGGCATGCCCAAGGAGGTGCAGGAGAAGGCCGAGGCCGAGCTCAAGAAGCTGCGCATGATGTCGCCCATGTCGGCCGAAGCCACCGTGGTGCGCAACTATCTCGACGTGCTCGTGAGCCTGCCGTGGAACAAGAAAACCAGGGTCACGCTGGATCTGACCAAGGCGCAGAAGATCCTCGATGCCGACCACTATGGTCTGGAGAAAGTCAAGGAGCGCATCGTCGAATACCTGGCGGTGCAAAAGCGCGTCGATGTCGTCAAGGCGCCCATCCTGTGTCTGGTCGGTCCTCCCGGAGTGGGCAAGACCTCGCTCGGGCAGTCGATGGCGCGTGCCACGGGGCGTAAGTTCGTGCGCATGGCGCTGGGCGGCGTGCGCGACGAAGCCGAGATCCGCGGCCATCGGCGCACCTACATCGGTGCCATGCCGGGTCGTATCATCCAGAGTCTCATCAAGGTCGGCGTCAAGAATCCGCTCTTCCTGCTCGACGAGGTCGACAAGATCGGCATGGATTTCCGTGGCGATCCGAGCTCGGCGCTGCTCGAGGTGCTCGACCCCGAGCAGAATCACGCCTTCCAGGATCACTACGTCGAGGTCGATTTCGACCTCTCGGAAGTGATGTTCGTGGCCACGGCCAATACGCTCAACATCCCGGCGCCGCTGCTCGATCGCATGGAGGTGATTCGGCTCTCGGGGTACACCGAAGATGAAAAGATCGCCATCGCCGAGCGCTATCTTTTGCCCAAGCAGATGAAAAACAACGGGGTGAAGAAGAACGAGCTCACCGTGACCACCGAGGCGATCCGTGACATCGTCCGCTATTACACGCGGGAAGCCGGTGTGCGCAGCCTCGAGCGTGAGATCTCGAAAATCTGCCGTAAGGTGGTCAAGGGAGTCCTGCTCAAGGCACTCAAAGCGCCGGTCACCGTGGACTCGGGCGATCTCGAAACCTATCTGGGTGTGCGCAAGTATTCTTTCGGCGTGGCCGAAAAGGAGAACCAGGTGGGACAAGTCACGGGCCTCGCGTGGACCGAAGTCGGCGGCGAGCTCCTTACCGTGGAGGCGGCGGTGATGCCGGGCAAAGGCAAGGTCATCACCACCGGCAAGCTCGGCGAGGTCATGCAGGAATCCATCCAGGCAGCCATCACCGTGGTGCGCAAGCGCGCGCGCAAGCTTGGCATCCCGGAAGATTTTTACGAGAAGAACGACGTGCACGTGCACCTGCCCGAAGGCGCCATCCCCAAAGATGGCCCCTCGGCAGGGATCGCCATCACCACGGCGCTCGTGTCGGCGCTCACCGAAATTCCGGTGCGCTGCGACGTGGCCATGACGGGCGAGATCACCCTGCGCGGCGAGGTACTGGAGATCGGCGGGCTCAAGGAGAAACTGCTCGCCGCGGTGCGCGGTGGCATCCGCAAGGTGCTCATCCCCGAGGAGAACGTCAAGGATTTGGCCGAGATTCCCGAGAACGTCAAAGGTGTGCTCGAGATCATTCCCGTGCGCTGGATCGAGCAGGTGCTCGAGCTCGCCCTCGAGCGCAAGCCCGAGCCTTTGGTCCCAGCC
This sequence comes from Tepidiphilus olei, assembly GCF_006980705.1. GTDB lineage: Bacteria > Pseudomonadota > Gammaproteobacteria > Burkholderiales > Rhodocyclaceae > Tepidiphilus > Tepidiphilus olei. The sequence goes on from NZ_SBHO01000001.1 coordinate 483,920, forward strand.
AGCGAGCCTCCCGTCGCGACGCCAGTCGTTGCCGCGAGTACCACGAGCACGGGCGTGAGCCCAGCGGCAAGCGAATTGCCGCATTGAGCTTCGCCGCGTTTGCCAAGCAAGGTCGGTGATGGTACCATTGCCGGCTCTTGCAGCGGGTGCTTAGCTCAGTTGGTAGAGCGTCGCCCTTACAAGGCGAATGTCGGCGGTTCGAGTCCGTCAGCACCCACCATCCGCCCCTTTTCGCTATGCTATCATTGTGCATTCGGTGCATGGGCGAAGGGGCTGGCGATGGTGCAACCAACGTTTCTGGCGCGCAACGTGGGAATGTTGGAACACGCCATTGCCGCCAAGCTCGCCGTTCTGGGGCTCGATCCCGCCAATGCCAAGCAAATGCGCGATCTCGCCCGCGAGGCCCTCGATACCGACGCTGAGCACCTCACGCAGCATTTCTATTCTTCGACCCTCGAGCCGCGCGTGCGCGCCGAGCTCCTGGGGCTCATCGCCCTCATGTTTCAAACCATGGCTTCGGCAGCGAGCATGGGAGAGGAGCTCCACGGCGGCCCCGTGTGGAAGGCCGTTGCGCGGGCGATCTACGAAGAAGCCGAGGCCCGCGGGCTCATTCCGACGAAAGGGGCGTGAATGCGGAAGGATCCCATCTCGTCATCTCCTCAGCTCGAAACGCGCCTACGGCTAGCACTAGAAGCGGCTGAGCTGGCAACGTGGGATCTGGATTTCGGGAATGAAACTGCCTGGCTCGATGCCCAGTGGAGCCGTTGGATGGGTTTGGGCAACGAGCCCGTCCGCTTGAGTTTTGCCGAATGGCGTTCCTTCGTCCATCCCGATGACTGGCCCAAGGTTCGCTCGGCCCTCATCGATCTGCTCAAAGGAAAAACTGCAACTTATCAGCAGCGTTACCGTATCCGGACACCGGATGGCCGCATCCTGTGGCTCGAAGATCGAGGCCAGATATGTGACCGCGATCCTACGACGGGACGCGTGTTGCGTGCGATCGGTGTGTCGCGTGACGTGACCCAGGAAGAAGAAAAAATCCAGCGAGATCGCCTCTTGACCGCAGCGCTGCGCCATGCGCCGGTAGGCATCATGATCGCGGCGGCCGACGGTACCGTCGAATGGGTCAATCCAGCGCTCGAGCAGATCACGGGTTACAGCGCGGGCGAACTCATCGGTACGCGGGCAGGACTTCTCTTTCATAGCGGCGTTCAGCCGGAATCGTTTTACCGGGAATTATGGGAGACGATTTCCCGGGGAGCAGTCTGGCAAGGAAGGATGGTGAACAAGACGGCAACAGGGGAATTGCGCCACCACGACGTGACCATCGCCCCCGTCACCGACAACGAAGGGCGGCCTTTGCATTACATCGCCACCTATCGCGACGTCACCGAACAGGTAGTGCTCGAGGAGCGGCTCGAACGCATGGCCATGACCGATCCGCTCACCGAGTTGCCCAACCGGCGAGCCTTTCTCGAGGCGATGCAAAAGGAGTTTCAGCGTGTCGTTCGTTCTGGATTCACGATCGATTCCTCTTTTTGCCTCATCGATCTCGATCACTTCAAACGGATCAACGACACCCTTGGGCATGCCGCGGGCGACGCCGTGCTGCGTCATTTCGCCCAGACGGTGCAGCAAACCCTGCGTCAGATGGACGTCTGTGGTCGGCTGGGGGGAGAGGAGTTCGGCATCCTGTTGCCGCAAACCGACGATCGGGCGGCCATAGCGGCGATGGAACGGCTTCTACGCGCGATCCGCCAAAGCGTCGTCGTCTTCGAAGGCCATGCGATCCGCTATACGATAAGCGCCGGCGGCACGTCGTTTGCGATCAGCGATCGCACGATCGACGACGTGTTCGCACGTGCCGACCGGGCGCTTTATCGCGCCAAAGAATATGGGCGAGACCACTTGGTTTGGATCGCTCCGGAAGATCAGTAACTTGTCGTTGTCACGAGTCGAGGGGGAATTCAATGGATTTGTGCGTGATCGGGACCGGCTACGTCGGTCTCGTGACGGGGGCGTGTTTCGCCGAAATGGGCAACGAGGTGTGGTGCGTCGACGTCGATGCGGCCAAGATCGAGGGGCTGAAAGCGGGGAAGCTGCCCATCTATGAGCCGGGGCTCGAGGAGATCGTCGAGCGCAACCATCAGGAAGGGCGGCTGCGTTTCACCACCGATCTGGGCGAGGCGATGGCCGAGTGCGACGTGCTCTTCATCGCCGTGGGCACCCCTCCGCTCGAAGACGGCTCGGCCGACCTGCAGCACGTGCTCACGGTGGCGCGCGACATCGGCCGGCGGCTTTCGCGCTACAGCGTGATCGTCGACAAATCCACGGTGCCGGTGGGAACCGCCGAGCGGGTGCGCCGTGCGATCCAGGAAGAGCTCGATGCGCGTGGCGCGTCGATCCCGTTCGATGTCGTCTCCAACCCCGAGTTTCTCAAGGAAGGCGCCGCGGTCGAGGATTTCATGCGACCGGACCGCATCATCGTCGGCACCGATTCGGAAGCGGCGCGCGAGCGCATGGCCGAGCTCTACGCGCCTTTCAACCGTAGCCACCAGCGCGTCATCCACATGGGCGTGCGCGATGCCGAGATGACGAAGTACGCCGCCAACGCCATGCTCGCCACCAAGATCTCTTTCATGAACGAGATCGCGGCGTTATGCGAGCGCTACGGCGTCGATGTGGAGAATGTCCGCCTGGGTATCGGAGCGGATCACCGCATCGGCTACCACTTCATCTATCCGGGCTGCGGCTACGGCGGCTCGTGTTTTCCCAAGGACGTCAAGGCGCTCATCGCCATGGCCCAGGCGGCCGGGGTCGAGCCGGAAGTGCTCACGGCGGTGGAAGATCGCAACGCGAAGCAGAAGCGGGTGCTGGAAGAAAAGATCGTCGCCCGTTTCGGCGAAGACCTCGGCGGACGGACTTTCGGCGTGTGGGGGCTTGCGTTCAAGCCCGGAACCGACGACATGCGCGAAGCCCCGTCGATTCCGCTCGTCGAGGGCCTGATCGGGCGCGGTGCCAAGGTGTGCGCCTACGATCCAGTCGCCATGGACAACGCACGACGAGTATTCCCGGCGCAATGGTTCGACGAGGGCCGCCTCGTCTTCACCCGTCATCAGTACGACGCGCTCGAAGGAGCCGACGCCATGGTTCTGGTGACCGAATGGAAACCCTTCCGCCATCCCGATTTCGCGGCGATCAAGCGGCTTCTGAAAACGCCCGTGATCTTCGACGGGCGCAACCAGTACGATCCGCAGCAGCTCCAGCGGCTGGGAATCGCCTACGTCGGCATCGGGCGGGCGAACGCGCTCGCCGGGGAAGAGAGCAGGGCGGTTGCGCTTTGATCCGCCGAGAGGGGTGCCTCACCCCCGCCTAGGCGGGGGAGGGCAGACTCAGGCAGCGGCAAGCGCCTGGTCGAGGTCGGCGATCAGGTCGTCGACGTGCTCGATCCCTACTGACAGCCGGATCATGTCCTCGCTCACGCCGGCCTTTTTCAGCTCTTCGGCCGAGAGCTGGCGGTGCGTGGTGGACGCCGGATGGCAGGCGAGCGTCTTGGCATCGCCGATGTTCACGAGCCGCGTCACCAGCTTGAGCGCATCCTGGAAGCGGGCACCGGCTTCCCGGCCACCCTTGACGCCGAAGGTGAGGATGCCGGAGGCGCGGCCGCCGAGGTACTTCTGCACCAGCGCATGATCGGGATGATCTGGCAGTCCGGCGTAATTGACCCAACCCACTTTCGGGTGAGTGCGCAGGAAGTTGGCGATGCGCACGGCGTTGTCGCAGATGCGATCCATGCGCAGCGGCAAGGTCTCGATGCCCTGCAGGATGAGGAAGGCGTTGAAGGGGCTGAGCGCCGCGCCCATGTTGCGCAAGGGCACTACGCGCGCCCGGGCGATGTAGGCGGCTGCACCGAAGGTTTCCGTGTAGCTCACACCGTGATACGACGGATCGGGCTCGACCAGCACGCGGAAACGCGCTTTGTGCTCGGCCCAGGGAAACTTGCCGCTGTCGACGATCACTCCGCCGATGGAATTGCCGTGCCCGCCGAGGTATTTGGTGAGCGAATGCACCACGATGTCGGCGCCGTGCTCGAAGGGACGGCAGAGGTAAGGGGAGGGGACGGTGTTGTCGACGATGAGCGGAAGGCCGTGTTCGTGGGCGATCGCCGCGAGCTGCTCGAAGTCGGTGATGTTGCCGAGCGGATTGCCGATCGATTCGCAGAAGATCGCCTTGGTCTTGCCATCGATGAGGCGGGCGAAGGAAGCCGGATCGCGATGGTCGGCGAAGCGCACCTCGATGCCGTACTTGGGCAGCGTATGGGCGAAGAGATTGTAGGTTCCGCCATAGAGCGTGGCCGAACTGACCACGTTGTCGCCGGCTTCCGCGATCGTCTGGATGGCATAGGTGATGGCCGCCATGCCCGAGGCGAGCGCGAGGCCCGCGATGCCGCCTTCCATGGCGGCGACGCGTTTCTCCAGCACGTCGCAGGTCGGGTTCATGATTCGGGTATAGATGTTGCCCGGCACCTTGAGGTCGAACAGATCGGCGCCGTGCTGCGTGTCGTCGAAGGCGTAGGACGTGGTTTGGTAGATCGGCACCGCCACGGCTTTGGTGGTCGGATCGGGCGTATAGCCGCCATGGACGGCGAGCGTCTCGATGCGCATGGAACTGTCTCCTATCGGATGGTGCGCGGAAATATAGCACGATGGCCAGAAGAGGACAGGGGGGCGTGGGAATGTCTTTATTCATGCACGATCTGGATCCTCCGCCGCGTGGCCATCTGACCATGCGCCGCCTCGCATGCTCGTCCCGCCTGGCTATGGTTTATTTTACATAATACAAATTATCACGCTAAAACATGGGGTGATCCGATCGGCCGCTCGAGGGATAATGTGCGGATGGTTCAGAATGTCATTCCTGCGGAAACATGACTGCGGGCGCTTTTTTCCTTCTGTTTCTTGTTCACGCACTGGCGCTGATTTCGCCGGGTCCTGACTTCGCGGTGATCAGCCGGCTGTCGATCGTTTCCGGTCGCGGAGCTGGTGTGGCTGCTGCCGGCGGCGTGGCCTGCGCGATTGGCCTGTATGTGCTGTTCTGCCTGTTCGGCTTGTCCCTACTGCTGGACGCTCTGCCTACGCTGTCCCGCCTGCTTTCCGTCGCGGGATCCCTTTATCTCGGCTACCTCGGAATCCGCTGCCTTATCTCAAATGGCACGCTGCCGGAAGAGAATACGCGCCCCCCTCGCGGTAAGGCATTCCTCGCCGGTTTCATGACCAACCTACTCAATCCCAAGGCCATGGCCTATTTTGGCTCGATCCTGTCGCAGGTACTGACACCGGAGGCAAGCCCGGCAGATGCACTTCTCGTCTTCATGCTACTGGTCACGGAATCGTTTCTGTGGTTTGCCTTGGTTGCGTGGTTGTTTTCATCGACCGGCATTCATGGCTGGTTGGCGCAGCGAATGAGATGGCTCGACCGCCTCGTCGGAACCGCGCTGCTCGGCGTGGCCCTTGGAATGATTTTCATGGCGACGAGATGAGTGGGAGTACTGCAAACGCTTCCAGTACGTGCCGCACCCGCGCCATGGTCTCGGAAAGCGTCGCTTCGATTTCCGTGAATGAGATCTCGTTCGCGTCGGCGCCGCGACCGGCGGCGTAGTTTGCCACCACGTTGATCGCGGCGTAGGCAAGCCCCAGCTCGCGGGCGAGCGCTGCTTCGGGCATGGCGGTCATGCCGACGACGTTGGCGCCGTCGCGCTCCAGGCGGTCGATCTCGGCGGCGGTCTCCAGGCGTGGCCCCTGGGTACAAGCATAGACGGCGCCGTCGATCACCGGCTCCCCTGCTCCGTCCGCGGCGCGAATCAGCCGCTCGCGCAATGAAGCGGTAAATGGCAGGGTGAAATCGATGTGCGTGACCGGGGCCTCTTCGTCCTCGAAAAAGGTCGACACGCGCCCCCAGGTGTAGTCGATGATCTGGTGCGGAATCACCAGGGTGCCAGGAGCATAGCGCTCCTGGATGCCGCCCACCGAGGCGACCGAGATCACTTCGCTTACCCCCACGTGTTTCAGCGCCCAAACGTTGGCCCGGTAGTTGATGCGGTGCGGTGCGTAGGTGTGGCCATAGCCGTGGCGGGCAAGGAAGACGACGTCCTGCCCGGCGATGCGGCCGATCGTGAGCGGCCCGGAAGGATCGCCGTAGGGAGTGCGGACGACTTGACGATGAACGATTTCGAGGTTGTTGAGCGAAGTGAGGCCAGTGCCGCCGATGATCGCGAACATGGGGTTTTCCGGGTCGAACCGATGGATGCGCAATTGTACACGACGCCGCCCTGCCCCTTTGTTATAATTGGCGTTTTCGTACGTCTGGAAGTCCATGTCCTCCGCCATTCGCAACATCGCCATCATCGCGCACGTCGATCATGGCAAGACCACCCTCGTCGACCAGCTCCTGAAACAATCCGGCACATTTGCCCAGCATCAGACCGTCTCGGAACGGGTGATGGACAGCAACGATCTCGAGCGCGAGCGCGGCATCACCATTTTGGCCAAGAACTGCGCCATCCGCTATGGCGACACCCACATCAACATCGTCGATACCCCGGGCCACGCCGATTTCGGCGGTGAAGTGGAACGGGTGCTCTCCATGGTCGACGGCGTGCTGCTGCTGGTCGATGCCGTCGAAGGCCCCATGCCTCAGACGCGCTTCGTCACCAAGAAAGCGCTCGCGCAGGGGCTCAAGCCCATCGTGGTCATCAACAAGATCGACCGCCCCGGCGCGCGCCCCGACTGGGTGATCAACGCCACGTTCGACCTCTTCGCGGAGTTGGATGCGAGCGAGGAGCAGCTCGACTTCCCCATCGTCTATGCTTCGGGACTGCAGGGCTATGCCACGCTGGATCTGAACGAACCGGGCAAGGACATGCGGCCGCTCTTCGAGACCATCATCGCACACGTTCCGCCCCCTCCGGTGTCGATCGATGCCCCCTTGCAGCTGCAGATCTGCTCACTCGACTATTCGAGCTACGTCGGGCAGCTGGGCATCGGCCGCATCCGCCAGGGGCGCCTGCGCCCCAATCAGGAAGTGAGCGTGTGGCTGGGCGAGCAGAACCTGGGCCGGGCGAAGATCGGCCAGGTGCTGAAATTCGTCGGCCTGGAGCGGGAGGCCGTGCCCGAGGCGGTGGCGGGCGACATCGTGATGATCTCCGGTGTGGAACAGGTCGGCATCGGCGTGACGGTGTGCGACCCCGAGGCGGCGCAACCGCTGCCACCGATCGAGGTGGACGAGCCCACGCTCACCATGACCTTCATGGTCAATACGTCGCCGCTCGCCGGGCGTGAAGGAAAATTCGTCACCAGCCGCCAGATCCGTGAGCGGCTGGAGAAGGAGTTGCTCAAGAACGTGGCGCTGCGCGTGCGCTTTGGCGAAGATGGCGACAGCTTCGAGGTCTCCGGCCGGGGCGAACTGCACCTCACCATCCTCCTCGAGACCATGCGCCGCGAGGGCTATGAACTGGCGGTGGGTCGGCCCCGCGTGGTATTGAAGGAGATCGACGGCGAGATACACGAACCCTACGAGCGGCTCACCGTCGACATCGAGGAAGGCCATCAGGGCGCGGTGATGGAGGAACTGGGCCGCCGCCGGGCGGAGCTCCTCGACATGGCGCCCGATGGCAAGGGGCGCGTGCGGCTGGAGTACCGCGTGCCGGCGCGCGGCCTCATCGGCTTCCAGGGCGAATTCCTCACGCTCACGCGCGGCACGGGGCTCATGAGCCACATCTTCGACGGCTACGGACCGCTCGCCGGCCCCGTGGGCGGACGGCGCAACGGCGTGCTCGTGTCGCAGGACGACGGCCAGGCCGTGGCCTACGCGCTGTGGAAGCTGCAGGATCGCGGGCGCATGTTCGTCAATCCGGGCGATGCGGTCTATGAGGGGATGATCATCGGCATCCACACGCGGGAAAACGACCTCGTGGTGAACCCGATCCGTACCAAGCAGCTCACCAACATCCGCGCTTCCGGCTCGGACGAGGCGATCCGGCTCGTACCGCCGATCGAACTCACGCTGGAAGCGGCGGTGGAGTTCATCGAGGACGACGAGCTGGTGGAGATCACGCCGAAGTCGATCCGCCTGCGCAAGCGCCACCTGCAGGAGCACGATCGCCGCCGCGCGGCGAAGCAGACGGCGCTCGCCTGAGCCTCCTTTCGCGAAAAAGCCCCCGAAGGGGCTTTTTCGTTACAGCCCCACCGAGCGGGCGCGCAGGAAGTCGCGGAACTCGCTGGCGACTTCGGGATGACGCAGGGCGAATTCGACCGTGGCCTTGAGGTAACCCAACTTGGAGCCACAGTCGTAGCGTACGCCGTCGAACTCGTAGGCGAGCACGGCTTCTTCCTGCAGCAGTGAGCTGATGGCATCGGTGAGTTGCAGTTCGCCGCCGGCGCCGGGTTGGATGCGGTGCAGGTGTTCGAAAATGTTGCCGGAGAGGATGTAGCGCCCGACCACGGCCTGGGTGCTGGGGGCTTCTTCGGGCTTGGGTTTTTCGACGATGCCGGTGATGCGCTGGATCTTGCCGCGGGCTTCGGGCTCGGTGCTGACGATGCCGTATTGGCGCGTTTCTTCGCGCGCGACGTTGATGGTACCGAGCACCGAGCAGCGGTGGTAGTTGTAGACGTCGATCATCTGGGCGAGCACGGGCTTGCCTTCGGGGTGGTCGCAGAGGTCGTCGGCGAGTAGCACGGCGAAGGGTTCGTCGCCGACCACGGATTCGGCACACATCACCGCGTGTCCCAAACCCAGCGCTTCGGACTGGCGGATGTAGATGCAGTTGACGCCCTTGGGAACGGTCTTGCGCACGACGTCGAGGAGCTCTTTCTTGCCGCGGGCTTCGAGCTCGGATTCGAGCTCGTAGGCTTTGTCGAAGTGGTCTTCGATGGAGCGCTTGGTGCGACCGGTGATGAAGATGAGCTCGGTGATGCCGGCGGCCACCGCTTCTTCCACGGCGTACTGGATGAGGGGCTTGTCGACGATGGGCAGCATTTCCTTGGGGCTCGCCTTGGTGGCGGGGAGGAACCGGGTGCCCATCCCAGCCACGGGGAACACGGCCTTGCGCACGGCTTTCTTCATCTCGTTCGACTCCTGCGATTGATCCATGGGTTCATCCTTGGGTTGTGCTGCGCTCGGCGATCAGGCGCTCGAGCGTGTCTTCGTCGATGACGGGAACGCCCAGCTCGAGCGCCCGCTGCAGCTTGCTGCCGGCTTCGCTGCCGGCCACGACGTAGTCGGTCTTCTTCGACACGGAAGAGCTCACCTTGCCGCCATGCGCTTCGATGAGCGCCTTGGCTTCTTCACGGCTCATCCGCGGCAGCGTGCCGGTGAGCACGAAAGTGAGGCCGGCGAGCGCCCTGCTCTGCTTCGCGGGTGTGCTTTCTTCCCACTGCACGCCGAGCCGGCGCAGGCGCTCGATCACTTGGCGGTTGTGCGGCTCGTCGAAGAAGTCGCGGATGCTCTGCGCCACCACCGGGCCGATGCCCTCGATGGCGGTGAGCTCCTCGAGCCCGGCCTGCATGAGGGGTTCGAGCGCGCCGAAGTGCTCGGCCAGAAGCTTGGCGGTGGCCTCGCCCACGTGCCGGATGCCGAGCGCGTAGATGAAGCGCGCGAGCGTGGTCTTCTTGCTGCGTTCGATGGCGGCCATCAGCTTGGCGGCGGATTTTTCCCCCATGCGGGGCAGGCTCGCGAGCCGCTCGGCGTCGATTTTGTCGGGGTCGTAGAGGTCGGCCGGGGTTTCGACCCAGCCGAAATCCACGAGCTGGTGAATGAGTTTCTCGCCCAGCCCCTCGATGTTCATCGCCAGGCGCGAGGCGAAGTGCTCGAGGGCGCGTTTGCGCTGGGCGGGGCAGTACATGCCGCCGGTGCAATAGGCCGCGGCTTCGTCGGGGTCGCGGGCCACCGCCGAACCGCACACGGGGCAATGCGTGGGCATGACGAAGGGGCGTTCGCTGCCATCGCGCCGCTCGGCAAGTACCTTGACGATCTCGGGGATGACTTCGCCCGCACGGCGCACGACAACCCAGTCGCCGATGCGGATGTCTTTGTCCCGGATGTAGTCTTCGTTGTGCAGGGTGGCGTTGGTGACGGTGACGCCCCCTACGAAGACGGGTTCGAGCCGGGCGACGGGGGTGAGCGCGCCGGTGCGTCCGACCTGCACTTCGATGCCGATGAGGCGGGTGATCTCTTCCTGCGGCGGAAACTTGTGGGCGATGGCCCAGCGCGGCGCCCGGGCGATGGTGCCCAGACGCTGCTGCGCGGCCAGATCATCGACTTTATAGACGACACCGTCGATGTCGAAAGGAAGGCGGTCGCGCTCGACTTCCATGCGTCGGTAGTAGGCGAGCAGGCCGGCGATGCCGTCGGCGAGCGCGCGCGCATCCGATACGGGAAAACCCCAGCGTTGCAGCAGCGCGAGCGCCTGACTGTGCGTTTCCGGCCAAGGGTGCCCTTCGAGGCGCACGAGCTGGTAGGCGTAGAAACGCAGCGGCCGTTTGGCGGTCACGGCGGGATCAAGCTGGCGCAGGCTGCCGGCGGCGGCGTTTCTCGGGTTGACGAAGGTTTTTTCGCCGGCCCGGAGCTGCGCTTCGTTGAGGCGTTTGAAGTCCTCGCGGGTCATGAGGACTTCGCCGCGCACTTCCAGCAACGTCGGCGGGGAATCGAGCCGCAGGCGCAAGGGAATGGAACGAAGGGTGCGCAGGTTGGCGGTGACGTCTTCGCCGGTGAAACCGTCACCCCGGGTGGCGCCGAGAGTGAAGATGCCGTCGCGGTAGATGAGCGAGACGGCGAGCCCGTCGAATTTCGGTTCGCAGGCATAGCGGATGCGCTCGACGCCGAGCAGCTCGCGGCAACGCCGGTCGAAGGCATATACTTCTTCGTCGGTATAGGCGTTGGTGAGCGAGAGCATCGGCACTTCGTGCCGGACTTCGGCAAATTGGGGCGCCGGTTTGCCGCCCACGCGCTGGGTGGGGGAATCGGGGGTGACGAGCTCGGGGTAGCGGGTTTCGAGCTCGACGAGTTCGCGGAAGAGCCGGTCGTATTCGGCATCCGGCACGAGCGGCTCGGCGAGCACGTAGTAGGCATGATCGAGCCGAGCAATCTCCTCGCGCAGCCAGCGGGCGCGCTCGACCGCCTCCGGCGGGGCATGGGAGGTCATGACGGTCCTTTCATCCGGCAAAGACGCGACGGGCGATGGCGCTGCCGGGAGGGATTTCTTGCGCTTTCATGCGCTGGTGGATCTGGGCGATGCGATCACGGATGAGCCGACCGGCCTCAGGCGTGATGGGGTTGCCGGCATCGTCGACCAGCTGGCCATCGAGCGTGGAGGCGAGCTTCTCGGCAAACGTGAACATGCGGTCGAACACCACCGGCGAGGGGATCTTGGTGACTTCGAGAAAGAGGGTGACCCCGTTTGCCTGATGCAATTTGATGTCGGGTTGACGGAAGGGGCGCCCGTCGAGATCGGCGAGCGCGTACAAGGGAACACCATGATCGTCGAGCAGGCGATAGAGACCGTCTTCACCGAGCGTGAGACCGGCCGCTTCGGCGGCGGCCCGGATCTTGGTACCCGGGATCGGGGCATTGCGCGGCACGACGTTGACCGCGATTTGTACGTCGACCTCGGCGCAGAAGCGATCGAGCGCGGCGGCACGCTCGAGCACGGTGACGCGCGATTCGATGGCCCCGGGCACGGCGCCGAGCTGGTCGGCCACACGCTCGACGCCGCCGGTGAAACGCAGATAGTCTTTCTCGCCGATGGCGCCGCTGCGATCGGCGAGCTGCAGCGAGGCGAGCGCGAGGTGATACTGACCCTCGGTTTTGGCGGTGAGTGGCTGCCAGTCGTTGCTCGCATCGTCGAAAACGTACCAGCCGACCGGACGCGGCGAATCGCGGAATTCACGCAGAACGACTTCTCTGAGCGCCGCGGCATCCATGCCGCCGAGCGATTCGAGGCGCACCATGAGATCGACGCCTTCCTTGAGACCGTCGGGATGATGGTGTGGAGCGCGGGATACGGACGGCGCGGCGGCGTATTCTCGCCGGGCCGGAGCGTGCCGAACCGGATCGAGTACGAGGTCTCCTTCCCCACCCTCTCCAGACGTCTCCGGGGTCTCGTCATGCCTGGTGTCGAGCAGGGGGTCGTGCGACGGCGTGTGCAGGGTGCGCTCGAGGGTGCGTCGGCTGCGGGTCTCCTGCCACTTGCTGTAGCCGAAGAATCCAGCAGTGACGATGACGAGCACGCCTCCCAGTGCGACGAGTAGATCGGTATCCATGCGTATTCCTTTGCGTCGGCGCGCGGGCTGGCCTCAGGGCGTTTCGGCGAGCCGAAGCGCTTCGTCGATATCGACGGCGACGATGCGCGAGACGCCCTGCTCCTGCATCGTGACGCCGATGAGCTGCTCGGCCGCCGCCATTGTGATTTTATTATGACTGATGAAGAGAAGTTGCGTCGTGCCGGACATCTCCCGCAACAATCGGGCGTAACGTTCGGTGTTGGCATCGTCGAGCGGCGCATCGACCTCGTCGAGGATGCAGAAAGGCGCCGGGTTGAGGGCGAAGAAGGAGAAGACGAGCGCGATGGCGGTGAGCGCCTTTTCCCCCCCGGAAAGAAGGTGGATGCTCGCATTCTTCTTGCCCGGCGGTTGGGCGACGATCTGCACGCCGGCATCCAAAATCTCTTCGCCGGTGAGCACGAGCTTTGCCTGCCCGCCGCCGAAGAGCCGGGGAAAGAGCCGGCCGAAATGGGCATCGACGGCATCGAACGTGGCGGCGAGCGCCTGGCGCGTCTCGCGGTCGATGCGCCGGATCGCTTCTTCCAGCGTGCCGATGGCGGTGGTGAGATCGTTGAGCTGGGTTTCCAGTGCCGTCTTGCGCTCTTCCACCTGACGCAGGGCTTCGAGCGCGGCAAGGTTGACTTCGCCCAGCGCGGCGAGCTCGCGTCCGAGGCGCTCGATCTCCCGGGCGAGCTTGGCGGCGTCGAGATGGTCGAGCTGGGGTTCGAGCGCGGCCAGATCGGCGCCCAATTCGGCGAGCCGCTCTTCGGCGTGGGTGAGCGCCGCGACCGCTTCCTGCCGCCGTAACCTCGCCTGCTCGAGTTCGTCGCGCAGGGGTTGCAGGGCGAATTCCTGCTGCTGGCGGGTTTCTTCGAGCGTACGGAGCTGCTGGTGGTGCTCGTCCACCCGCAGGCGGGCTTGGGCAAGTGCATTGGCAGCGTGTTCGCGCGCTTCGCGTACGAGGGATTCTTCTTCGAGTGGCGCGGCGGCGAGCCGTTCGCGTTCGGCCTCGTGCTCGGCGCGCTCGCGCTCGAGCCGCTCGAGGCTTTCGGCGGCGATCCGGGCGCGGCGCTCGCTCTCCTCGCGCTTGAGGGCGCATTCGCGGCAGGAGAACTCGGCCTCCTGCAGCTCGCGGGCGAGCGCCTGACGCTGCGTGCGGGCCTCTTCGAGGCGTTCGTGCTGACGGCGGAGATCGGCCTGACGCTCGAGGCAGGAGGTTTCGAGCGCGGCCTCGCGTTCGAGCAGCTCGGCGATGCGCTCCTGCAGCGTGGCGAGCTCGGCGCGCTCGCGCTCGGCCTGATGAGAGAGGGCGGCACGCTCTTCGTCGATGGCCTGCCGTCGACGACGGGCGTGCTCAAAGACCGTCTCGAGTCGGGCAAGCTCGAGCGCATGGTCGCGTTGCAGCTTTTCGGCTAGCTGCAGCTCGCGGCGCAGCGCCTCGTGTGCCTCCTTTGTTTCGTCACAGGCAGCGGCACGGCGGGAACGTTCCTCCGCGGCGGATTCCCGCTGCCGCTCGAGCTCGGCACATTCGGCGTCCAGCACACCGAGCTCGCGGGCGCGCTCGAGGACCCCGGCGAGCATCCGCTCGTCGGCGCCGAGGCTACGCGCTCCATGGGGATCGGCAATCCAGCCTCGCCGGTCGACCAGGCGCAACCCGCGTTCGCGGGCCCAGGCGAGGTTCGTTTCGTCGATCGTCTCGACGAAGACGGTATGGGCCAGGAGACGCTGGAGGGCTCCGGCGAGCGTTGGGTCGCTCGTGGAGACCGCCGCCGCGGCGCGCACTGCCCCCTGGGGCACTGGCCCGAAGCCTTCCGGCTCGTCCGCCAGGGGAAGATCCTGCCACAGGCAGGCTTCCCCTGAACGCGGCGCGTGTTCGAGCTGCCTCGCGGCCTCGGGTAGCGGCACGAGGCGCGCGCCGAGCCAGGGGCCGAGCACCGTTTCGGCTGCCGCTTCCCAGCCAGCGGCGACTTCCAGCCTGGGCCAGAGGGCCGCGTATTCCTGCCCTGCAGCCCCGGCGCAGCGCGCCTGGGTTTCGGCGAGCGCCCGACGGCGCGCTTCGAGCCGACCGAGTTCGGCATCGAGCCGACGGAATTCGTCGCGGACGGCGTCGAGGCGTACCTGCGCCTCCTGCGCTTTGGCTTGGGCGGCGGCCAGTGCCTCACGCAGCTCCTCCACCCGCCCGGCGAGCGTGTCTTGCCGGGCGCGCTCGCGTTCAAGCGCCTCCTCGTCGCCGCCCTCGAGCGACGAGGATTCCTGCGCCAGACGCTCGAGCCGGGTCTCGTTCGCCTGCAGCGAGCGCTCGAGCGCGGCAATGCGGGCGCGTTCGACGGCGATCTGCCGCTGGGCATCGTTCCGCTCGCGCTCGGCGATCGCCGCGCCGTGGCGGGTATCTTCCAGGGCACGCCCGAGTGCCTCCAGGACCTCGTCGAACGAATCCACCCGCTCCTGCAGCGTCTCGCGACGCCCCTGGGCGAGTTCGGCGAGCTCGTCCCAGCGCGCCAGGTCGAGGCGGGCCTGTTCGCCCTCTTCCTGCCAGCGTTGCGATTCCTCGGCAATGCGCTCTAACCGCTCGGCAAGGGCGGCGAGCGTCTCCTCGCGGTGGCGACGGGCCTCGATCACCCGCTCGAGCCGGGCGCTCGCCTCGAAATAAACTTGCTGGGCGGATTCGAGCGCCGCGGCGGCCGCCTGCGCCTCGACCCGGGCAGATTCGAGCGCCGCTTCGAGGCTCGTTCGTTCCTGCCGCTGCCGTTCGAGCTCGGCTTCGAGCGCGGCGATGCGCTCGTCTCCGGCGGCAAGGGCCGTGGCCGCCTCGCGCCGCCGCAGCGCCCAGGATTGCTGCCGTGCGAGGCGCAGGCGCTTTTCCAGCTCACGATAACGCCGGGCACGTTCGGCCTGGGTGGCGAGCGTCTCGGCCTGGGCCGCGAGTTCGGCGTGCAGGTCGGCCAGCCGCTCGAGATGGGCGCGCGCATCCCGCAGCCGCGCTTCCGTCTCCTTGCGCCGCTCGTGGTAGCGGGTCACGCCGGCCGCCTCTTCGAGGAAACGGCGCAGCTCCTCGGGCTTCGCCTCGACGATGCGCGAGATCATGCCCTGTTCGATGATGGCGTAAGCGCGCGGCCCCAGTCCCGTGCCGAGGAAGAGGTCGACCACGTCCCGGCGGCGCACGCGCTGTCCATTGAGGAAATAGCTGGATTCGCCGCCGCGCACGACGACGCGTTTGACCGAAATCTCGGCAAACCGCCCCCAGGGGCCCGGCACGCTGCCGTCGGCATTATCGAAGACGAGCTCGACGCTGGCGCGCGCCAATGGTTTGCGCGTGTCCGAGCCGTTGAAGATCACGTCCGACATCTGCTCGCCGCGCAGGGCGGAGGCGCGCATTTCACCGAGCACCCAGCGCACGGCGTCGATCACGTTCGATTTGCCGCAGCCATTGGGGCCGACGATGCCGACCAATGCCCCGGGGAGCACGAGGGTGGTTGGCTCGACGAAGGTCTTGAAACCGGCCAGTTTGATCTTGATGAGTCGCACGGCGTATGAGGGAAGACCAATGAGGGCTTCGAGCCGCGCATGATACCATTTCGCGTTTCGTGAAACTGAAAATCGATCCACGGAGGACACCCCATGACCGACTGGCAAGGCGTCGCATCGCTGATCGACGCGGCATTCGAAGAGCGCACTCGCTTCTCCCCCGGCAACGCGCCCAAAGATCTCGTCGACGCGGTGGAGGCGGTGATCGACGGGCTCGACCGGGGCGCGATCCGGGTGGCCGAGAAGCGCGACGGCGATTGGCACGTCAATCAGTGGATCAAGAAAGCGGTGCTGCTCTCTTTCCGCCTGCGCGACAATCGCCTCATGGAAGGCGGCGAGACGCGTTACTTCGACAAGGTCGAGCCGAAGTTCGCCCGCTACGACGAAGCGGCGTTTCGCGCGGGCGGCTTTCGCGTGGTGCCCCCGGCGGCGGCGCGGCGCGGCTGCTACATCGCCAAGAACGTGGTGCTCATGCCTTCCTACGTGAACATCGGCGCCTACGTCGATGAAGGCACGATGGTCGATACCTGGGCCACGGTGGGCTCCTGCGCCCAGATCGGCAAGAACGTGCATCTTTCCGGCGGCGTGGGCATCGGCGGCGTGCTCGAGCCGGTGCAAGCGGGGCCGGTCATCATCGAGGACAACGTCTTCGTCGGCGCGCGCTCCGAGATCGTCGAAGGCGTGATCGTCGAAGAGAATGCCGTGATCTCCATGGGCGTCTATCTGGGAATGAGCACGAAGATCTACGATCGCGAAAGCGGTGAGATCCTCTACGGGCGTGTGCCCTCCGGCGCCGTGGTCGTGCCCGGCAGCCTCCCCTCCCCGGATGGCAAGTACAGCCTGTATTGCGCGGTGATCGTCAAGCGCGTGGATGCCCAGACGCGCGCGAAGACCGCGATCAACGAACTGCTGCGCGGCGCCTGAGGAGTCGATCATCATGCCGATCGTTACACCGGTGCTGGAAAAACTCTTTCGCGCGATGCACGATCGCAGCGCCTCCGACATCTTCATCACGGCGGGCGCGCCGATCCACATCAAGATCAACGGCATCGTGGCGCCGATCAACCAGCAGGTGATGAAGCCCGAACAGGTACGGCGGATCTTGGAAGAGGCCATCGCCGACGAGACGCTGTGGCAGCGCTACGTCGAACGCAAAGAGCTCAATTTCTCGCTCGGCGTCTCGGAGATCGGCAACTTCCGCATCAACGCGTTTTGGCAGCGCAACAGCCCGTCAGTGGTGATCCGCTATGTGAGCCGCGACATCCCCTCTTTCGAGGCTTTAGGTCTGCCGCCCGTCCTGGGCGAAATGGCTCTGGGCAAGCGGGGGCTCATCCTGGTGGTGGGCCCCACGGGGTCGGGAAAATCGACCACGCTCGCCGCGATGATCGATCATCGCAACGCGACTCTACCTGGGCACATCCTCACGGTGGAAGATCCGATCGAATACCTCTTCAAGCACAAGAAATCGCTCGTCAACCAGCGCGACGTCGGCATCGATACCCTCTCCTGGGGTGAGGCGCTCAAAAGCGCCATGCGCCAGGCACCGGACTGCATCCTCATCGGCGAGATCCGCGACCTGGAAACCATGCAGGCGGCCATCGCTTATGCGCTCACCGGGCACCTGGTGCTGGCCTCGCTGCATGCCAACAATACCTATCACGCACTCAACCGCATCGTGAATTTCTACCCGCTCGAGAGCCGGAGCTTGCTCTTCTCGGACCTGAGCGTGGCTCTGCGGGCGATCATCGCCCAGCGCCTGGTGCGGCACGTCCAAGGGCAACGCATTCCTGCGGTGGAGATTCTCGTCAATTCGCGGCTGATCGCCGAGATGATCGAGAAAGGCAATCTCTCCATGATCAAGGACGCGATGGAGCGCTCCCTCTCGCCGGGCGTGCAGACCTTCGACCAGGATCTCGTGCGGCTCTACCGCAGCGGCGCCATCACTGTGGAAGAAGCCATCGCCCAGGCCGATTCGCCCACCAACCTGCAATGGGAACTGCAGAATACCGGGGTGAAAACGTCGATACAGGACGGAGGCGTTCCGTCTGCCGACGTCGACCCGCCTTCGCAGATGAGCGAAATCGAATTCCCCTCTTTGACCGATAACAAGACATGAACGTGCTCGAGCTCGCCCGGGTGCTCATTCGCCGCCCTTCCGTCACCCCCGACGATGCCGGTTGCCTCCAGTTCATCGGTGAGCGGCTCGCTGCGCTCGGTTTCACGCTGGAGCGCCTCGATGCGGGCGGCGTGGCGAATCTCTGGGCGCGGCGCGGCGAAGAGGGGCCGCTCTTCGTCTTTGCCGGGCACGTCGACGTCGTGCCCCCCGGCCCCGAGGATCGCTGGCGTTTCCCCCCTTTCTCCGCCACCGTGGCCGAGGGCAGGCTCTACGGGCGCGGCGCCGCCGACATGAAGAGTTCGCTCGCCGCCATGGTGTGCGCGGTGGAATCCTTTCTCGCCGAGCATCCCTCGCCTCGGGGCTCCATCGGCTTTCTGCTGACTTCAGACGAAGAAGGACCGGCAGTCCACGGCACGCGCCACGTGGTCGAGATCCTGCAAGCGCGCGGCCTGCGTTTCGACTACGCGCTGGTGGGTGAGCCCACCAGCGAACACGCGCTCGGCGACACGATCAAGAACGGCCGGCGCGGCTCGCTCACCGGCCGGCTCACGGTGCATGGCAAACAGGGGCACGTCGCCTATCCGCATCTGGTCGCCAATCCCGTGCATCGCCTGGCACCGGCGCTCGCCGAGCTCGTAGCCACCGAATGGGATCGGGGCAACGAACATTTTCCGCCGACATCGCTGCAGGTGACCGACCTGCATGCCGGGGTAGGCGCGACGAACGTGGTGCCCGGCGAATGCCGCATGACCTTCAATTTCCGCTTTTCCTCCGAGCAGACGCCGGAGGGCCTGCAAGAGCGAGTGGAGGCGATGCTGCGCCGGCACGGTGCGCCCTTCTCGCTTACCTGGGAACTGGGCGGTCGCCCTTTTCTCACCCCCCGAGGCGAACTCATCACCGCCCTGTCGGAGAGCATCGAGGCAGCCTGCGGGATCCGGCCGCGGCTCTCCACGAGCGGCGGTACCTCCGACGGTCGCTTCATCGCCGCCATTTGTCCGCAGATCGTGGAGTTCGGACCGGTGAATGCGACCATCCACCAGATCGACGAATCGGTGGCGCTCGCCGAACTCGAGCCGCTCGCCGCGGCCTACCGCGGTGTACTGGAACGTTTGCTGCCCCCTGCCGGAGATGACGATGCCCGAGTTTGAAGACGATCCGATGTTCGCAGCGCACGATCACGACGAGACCGAAGCGCTCATCACGGTGCGCGACTGGGTGCGTTACGCCGTCACTCGGCTCGAGAGCGAAGAAGCTTTCTACGGCCATGGCTGCGAGGACGTGATCGACGAAGCGGTGTGGCTGGTGAGCGGCGCCTTGAAGCTGCCGCGCGAGCGCCTGGAGTGGTTCCTCGATGCGAGTCTCACCGAGTCCGAGCGCCAACGCCTTGCCGAGCTGGTGGAGCGCCGTGCCGTCGATAAAGTGCCGACGGCCTACCTCCTCAACGAAGCCTGGCTGGGACCGTTTCGCTTTTACGTAGACGAGCGCGTGATCGTGCCGCGATCCTTCCTCGCCGAACTGCTCGAGGAGCGCTTCTCCCCCTGGATAGAGCAGCCGGAAGCGATTCATCGCGTGCTCGACCTGTGCACCGGTTCCGGCTGCCTCGCGGTCGTGGCCGCCTACGCATTCCCTCAGGCGGAGATCGTGGCGGCCGATCTCTCGGACGATGCGTTGGAGGTCGCGCGCATCAACGTCGAAGCCTACGGCCTGCAGGATCGCGTACGGCTGCTGCGCTCGGACGTGTTCTCGGCGCTTGCCGGGGAATCATTCGATTTGATCATAAGCAATCCGCCCTACGTCACGATGCAGGCCATGGCCGAATTGCCGCAAGAATACCGCCACGAGCCGACGCTCGCGCTCGCCGCGGGCGAAGACGGGCTCGACGTGGTGCGGCGCATCCTCGCCGAAGCGAAGCGCCACCTCACGCCGCAGGGCTGGCTCGCCGTGGAGGTCGGCCACAACCGGGCGCTCGTGGAAGCGGCTTTCCCCGAACTTCCCTTCACCTGGCTCGCCACGGAGACGGCGGAGGACAAGGTGTTTCTCCTGCCCGCCTCCGCGCTATGAGCGCCGGGGAAGAAATCGTCGCGAGCGGTTCGAGTGATGCCCTGGCGCTCTCTCAGACGGCGAAGCTCTCGCCGCACCCGCAGGTGGCCTTCACGTTGGGGTTGTCGAACTTGAAGGATTCGTTCAAGCCTTCGCGGCGGTAGTCGATCACCGTGCCGTCGAGCTTGGGCAGATCCTCCTGCGCCACCACCACGTTCACGCCGTGGCTCTCGAACACGAGATCCTGTGGCCCCGCCGCGTCGGTCACGTCGAGCTTGTAGGCAAAGCCCGTGCAGCCGGAAGGGGTCACGCCCAGGCGCAGGCCCAGGCCGTGGCCACGTTTTTCCAGGATCCGCCGCACCTGGGCAGCGGCGCGTTCCGTCAGGGTGATCGTCATGGTCTTCGTTTCCTTTGCTTGCAGTAGATGAAATGACGCCGCTCGTGCGTCGGGGTTCCGCTTCAGCGCCCGCGCAGGGCAAGGATGCGCTCGCGCAGCAGGCGGATCGCCGTGTCGATCTCCTCGGCGGTGGTGAAGCGCCCCAGGGTGAGGCGCAATGCACTGCGGGCGAGCTCTGGCGACCGGCCCAGCGCGCGCAGCACGTAGGAGGGTTCGAGGCTTGCCGAGGTGCAGGCCGAACCGGCCGACACGGCCAGTTCCTCGCCCAGCGACAGGAGCAGCGCATCGCCCTCGATGCCCTCGACCGAGACGTTCAAGTTGTGCGGCACGCGATGTTCGAGGTCGCCATTGAGGTGGATGCCCGGCAGTTCCTGCAAGGCGGCGAGCAGCCGGTCGCGCAGCGCCCGGATGCGCGGCAGCTCATCGGACATCTCCGCGCGCGCGAGGCGATAGGCTTCCCCCATGCCGACGATCTGGTGCGTGGGCAGCGTCCCCGAGCGAAAACCACGCTCGTGCCCTCCGCCGTGCATCTGCGCCTCCAGCCGCACCCGCGGGCGACGGCGCACGTAGAGCGCGCCGATCCCTTTGGGGCCGTACGTCTTGTGGGCAGAGAAGGACATGAGCGAGACGTCGAGTTTTTGCAGGTCGATCGCCACCTTGCCGGTGGCCTGCGCCGCATCGACGTGAAAGAGGATGCCGCGCTCGCGGCACAGCGCCCCGATCTCCTCGATCGGCTGGATGACACCGATCTCGCTGTTGACGAGCGCCACCGACACGAGCAGGGTGTCGGGGCGCAGGGCACGTTCGAGTTCGTCCAAGTCGACCAGACCGTCGTCGCGCACCGGCAGATAGGTGGCGGTGAAACCGCGCGATTCCAGCGCCTTGACGCTGTCGAGCACCGCCTTGTGTTCGGTCCGCAGGGTGACGAGATGCCGACCCCGGTCGCGGTAGAACTCCGCCACGCCCTTGATGGCGAGGTTGTCGGCCTCGGTCGCGCCCGACGTCCACACGAGTTCGCGCGGCTCGCAGCCGACGAGCTCGGCCACACGGCTGCGGGCCTCCTCCACGACTTTCTCCGCCTCCCAGCCGTAGGCGTGGGTGCGGCTTGCCGGGTTGCCGAAACGTTCGGTGAGCCAGGGAATCATGGCATCGCGCACGCGCGGATCCACCGGCGTGGTGGCGGCATAGTCGAGGTAGATCGGTCGTCGCTGCATGAAGGATTCCTTTCAATCGGCACACAGGGCCGCGAGGCGCCGCAGCTGGCCCGCGGCTTGCGCGAGCGCGGCGAGAAACCCGTCGATGTCGGCTTGGGTCGTGCTGCGTCCGGTACTCACGCGTACGGCCCCGCGCGCGAGCGCCTCGGGCACGCCCATGGCGAGCAGGCTGCGCGGCGCGCCGGGCTGGGCGCTGGAGCAGGCCGAGCCGGTGCCCACCGCGAAACCGGCGCGATCGAGCACACCGGCGAGCGCCGCCCCTTCCAAGCCGGGCAGGGCAAAAAACGTCGTATTGGGTAGCCGCGCCGCGCCGGCGCCGAAGATCACCGCCCCCTGCGCTGGGAGCCCCGCCTCCAGCCGCTGCTGCAAGGCGTGCAGGCGGGCGTGCAAGGATTCCCTGGCTTCGAGCGCTTCGACGAGCGCCGCGGCCATGGCCATCGCGCCCGGCACGTTCTCGGTGCCCGAGCGCCGCCCTGCCTCCTGCCCGCCGCCGGTGAGCAACGGCGCCAATGCCACTTCACGCGCGAGCACGAGGGCACCGATCCCCGTCGGCGCGCCGAACTTGTGCCCCGACAGCGTGAGCGCATGCACGCCTAGGGCGCGCCGCGACAACGGCATTTTCCCGGCCGCCTGCACCGCGTCGCAATGCACCAGGGCGCCGGCCTCGCGTGCCGCTCGGGCGAGGCTCGCCACGTCCTGGATCACGCCCGTCTCGTTGTGCGCCAGCATCACCGAAACGAGCGCCGGGCGCTCGCGCAGGATGCGCTCGAAGGCGAGCGGGTCGACCCGGCCCGCGGCATCCACAGGGATCTCGACGAAGCGCCAACCGTGCGCAGCGAGGCTTCTTGCCGTTTCGTAGACGCTGGAGTGCTCGACGGCACTCACGGCGATGATGCCAGGCTCCATGAGCGCCGCCGCACCGCGCAGGAAGAGCGCGTTGGCCTCGGTGCCGCCGCTCGTGAAGACGATCTCCTCGGGCGCTGTCTCGAGACAGTCGGCCAGGGTACGCCGCGCCTCTTCGAGCAGGGTACGGGCGCGTCGCCCCGCGGAATGCAGACTGGAGGGGTTGCCGAGCAACTCTCCGTCCAGACAGGACTGCAACACGGCGCGCGCCGACGCCGCGAGCGGCGCGGTGGCATTCCAATCGAGATAGACGCCACCCGGGGCGAGGGTCATCGCCTCAGCAAGCCTCGCAGGCGGCGAGCTCACCCGTCTCATTGGCCTTCTTCTTTTTCGGCCGGCGACGGGAAACGACGCGCTTGATCTCGCCGCGCACCACGGCGCCCAAGGTGACGGAGTCGAGATACTCCATCATGCGCACGTTGAGGTTGCTCCAGAGATGGTGCGTGGAGCAGATGTGGTCGTTCTGACAATTTTCCTTGCCGCCGCACTGCGTGGTATCGAGCGGCTCGTCCACCGCCTCGACGATCTCGGCGATGGTGATTTCGTCCATCGGTCGCCCGAGGCGGTAGCCGCCGCCGGGCCCGCGCACGCTCGACACCAGACCCTCGCGCCGCAGGCGGCTGAAGAGCTGCTCCAGATAAGACAAAGAAATGTTTTGGCGCTCGGCGATGGTTGCCAGCGCCACCGGCCCCTTGTCCTGGTGCTTGGCCAGGTCCACCATCGCGGTGACCGCGAATCGCCCCTTCGTCGTCAGTCGCATCGTCCATCCTCCCGCCGGGCCGTGGCCGACGTTTCGCGAGCAAGATAGCTTATCCTACTGAAAAAGTCAACTATTCGGACGATGCGTCCTGCCTATTCCACCCAACGTGAAACGCGCTGCGGGTCGAACCCCTGATCCTCGCCGGGCAGATCGGGCAAAGCGATGCCGGCCGCTTCCAGCCGGCGCACGAGTTCGGCGAAGCGTCGGTCGGATTCCACCGCATGATCGAGCAGCGCGTGCAGCGCCTTGGCGAGCGGATCGTCGAGATCCTTGGTGAGGCCATAAGCGGTGAACCCGATCTCCTCGGCCTTGCGTCGACGCGCTTCGTCGCGCGATTCCTCCTGTTCCGGCTCGAGGATACGCGCGAGCGTTCCGACCGCGGTCGCACCGGGCGGAACCGGCTTGACAACGACCGCGTTCGAGCCGATCTTGGCCCCTGCTCCGACGGTAAACCCTCCCAGCACCTTGGCCCCGGCACCGACCACCACGCCAGATTCCAGCGTGGGGTGGCGCTTCACGCCACGATAGAGCGAGGTGCCGCCCAGCGTCACGCCCTGGTAGATGGTGCAGTCGTCGCCGACCTCGGCCGTCTCGCCGATCACCACGCCCATGCCGTGATCGATGAACACCCGCCGGCCGATCTTCGCGCCGGGATGGATTTCGATGCCCGTGAGCCAGCGCGTGAGGTGGCTGAGGAAGCGGGCGAGCCAATACCAGCGCCGCGTCCACAAGAAATGCGCCATCCGGTGCAGCCAGAGGGCGTGCAAACCAGGGTAGCAGGTGAGCACTTCCCAGCGCGAGCGTGCCGCCGGGTCGCGTTGCAGGATGCTGTCGATGTCTTCACGCAGGCGTTCCAGCCAAGAGGGCATGGAGAAGTTCCTTTCTCGGATCAGGCGGGAAAGCAAAGCATTTTACGGGATTTTGCGCACCACCGCCTTGAGCATGCCGCGCAAGATGTCGAGTTCGGCCCGCTCGAGCCGAGCGCGCGCAAGCAGCCGCCGCAGCCGCGCCTCCAGCCGTTTCGGCGCAGCCGGATCGTAGAAATCGAGCCGCTCGAGCACGGTGAGCCACTGCGCGAGCAACCCCTCGACCGCCTCGTGCGAAGCGGGCACGAAATCGGGTGCGTCCGCGATGGCGCTCGCCTGCGGCGCAAAGGCTTCGCAGGTGCGGGCGAGTACGTAACAGGCCACCTGCACCGCCGCTGCCAGATTGAGCGAAGAATACTCGGGATTGGCCGGAATCGTTGCCGGGAAAGTGCATTGCCACACTTCCTCGTTCGTCAAGCCGTTCGTCTCGTTGCCGAAGACGAGCGCAGCCTGAGCATCGGGTACGGCCTGGAGCACCTCGAGCACTTCGCTGGCGCTCTCTTCGGGGGTACGAAAAGGCTGAACATACGTGCGCGAGCGCGTCGTGAAAGCCACGCTCACGGCAGTCCCGGCAAGCGCCTCGGCGAGGGTATCCACCACCACGGCGCGCTCGAGCACGTCGACCGCGCCGGAGGCCCTGGCCGTGGCCTCCGCATCGGGAAAACACCGCGGCGCCACCAGCACGAGGTGGGACAAACCCATCGTCTTCATCGCTCGCGCCGCCGCTCCGATATTTCCCGGATGCGAAGGACGGCACAGCACGACGCGTACACGGGCAAGCGATCGCGCGCCTTCATGGTCTACCATAGGTGACAACAATTCAGCGCTGCTCCCGTGTATGCCATATGCGCAAAATGAAGATATCCGCGTCACGGAGCTCGTATCGCATCTCGTAATCGCTTATGAGCAACCGACGAACCTCGCGTGGCGCGAACTGAAAAAGCTGCTCCCCGATCCGGGGATTCGTCACCAAGACGCTCGGCGACGAAATCAGGGTTTTCATCACCCTCTTGGCCACCTGCTCGTTCTTCGGGGCAAGAAAAGCGTAGAGACGCTCCAAGTCGGACAAGGCCTTGCCCGTCCAGCGTATTTCCCTCATCGCGGCTCGGGCATCGGCAAGGGTTGATCGGTACCGATTCGTTCGACCCATTCCTGAACGACCCGATGCTCCACCACGTACCCCGCATCGACGTCTTCGAGTGCCTCCCTCGTGAGACGATCCTTTTCTTCCTCTTGGGCGATCCAGGCCACAAGTGCCTGTTTCAAGATCCAGCCCCGCGACCGCTCCATGCGCCGGGCGAGATCATCGACTTTCTCGGCCAAAGGGACAGGCACGTGGACTGTCAGAACTCGAGTCTCGGTTTTCGACATCTGTAGTCTCTTCATGCTTTGAATCAATGTGATTCATTCTAAATCGCCATTGAGAAAAACTCAACGCACGGCAGAAGAACCGATGCTTGCCGCACATCACGTCTGCCCCTACTCCAACGCCGTGCGCGGCAACATCGACGTGACCTTGTCGGTGCGGGGGGTCTGAAACGTACGACCGGGGCCGGTTATCTGTCCGCCGGCCTCGCCGCCCTTTACGGTAAAATCTTGAGTTCGCCCGCGGAAGGCGTTTCACTACCGAGGATTTTGCCGATGATCGTCCACCCCACCCTCAACATCGCCATCAAGGCCGCCCGGCGTGCCGCCGCCATCATAAACCGCGCGGCCCTGCAGCTCGAGCGCCTCACCATCGAAGCCAAGGCGTTCAACGACTTCGTCACCGAGGTCGATCGCGCGGCCGAAGAGGCGATCATCGAGACGATCCGCGAAGTGTATCCGGAACATGCCATCCTTGCCGAGGAATCGGGCGCATTGGCCGGGGAAGGGTTCGAGTGGATCATCGACCCGCTCGACGGCACGACGAACTTCATCCACGGCGTACCGCAATACGCCATCTCCATCGCCGTGCGCAAGGACGGGATATTGGAACATGCGGTGGTCTTCGACCCGGTGCGCAACGAGCTCTTTGCCGCCTCGCGCGGCAGTGGGGCGTATCTCAACGAACGGCGCATTCGCGTGAGCCGCACGGTGAAGCTGCACCAGGCGCTCATCGGCACGGGGTTTCCTTTCCGCGAGTTCCGTCACATCGACACCTACCTGGCGATCTTCCGCGATCTGGCGCAAAAGACCGCCGGAATTCGCCGTCCCGGCGCAGCGGCGCTCGATCTGGCCTACGTGGCCGCCGGCCGATTCGACGGTTTCTGGGAATTCGGTCTCCAGCCTTGGGACATGGCCGCGGGGGCGCTGTTGATCCTCGAGGCGGGCGGCCTGGTGAGCGATCTCTCCGGTGAAGGCGGCTTTCTCGAGAGCGGCAACGTCGTGGCCGGTACCCCCAAGGTTTTCGTGCCGCTGCTCGGCGTGGTGCGTGAGCACCTCACGCCCGAGCTTTCACGCTGATCGAACGTTTTTGCCCATGCCCGTGTCGCACACCCCCTCCGTCGCCGATCTCTCCGCCCATACCCCCATGATGCAGCAATATCTGCGCCTCAAGGCGCAGCATCCGGGGTGCCTGCTGCTCTTTCGCATGGGGGATTTCTACGAGCTCTTCTACGAGGACGCCGAGAAGGCCGCGCGGTTGCTCGATCTCACGCTCACTACCCGCGGCCAGTCGGCTGGAGCCCCCATTCCCATGGCCGGCATCCCGTTCCATGCATTGGAGACGTACTTGGGGCGGCTGATACGCGCTGGCCTGGCGGTGGCCATCGCCGAGCAGCAGGGCGAGCCGGGCGCGCAAAAGGGGCCGATGGAGCGGGTGGTGACCCGCATCGTCACGCCAGGCACGCTCGTCGATGCGGCGCTGCTCGACGAGCGCAGCGATGCGCCGCTCGCCGCGTTGTTTATCCGCAAAGGGAAAATGGGCGTGGCGACCCTGACGCTTGCGAGCGGCGATTTTCGCCTGCTGGTGTGCGATGCCGCCGAGCTGGAAGCGCAATTCGAGCGCCTGCGCCCGGCCGAGGTGCTCGTGCCCGAGGATCTGCCTTTGCCCGCGGTGTTGGAGACGGAGCGCACACCCTTGCGCCGCCTGCCCGGCTGGCAGTTCGACGCAACGATCGCTCGGCGCCTGCTCACGGCCCATTTCGGCGTGCAGGATCTGGCCGCCTTCGGCGTGGAAGCGATGCACGAGCCGGCGCTCGCCGCGGCCGCGGCGCTTTTCGAGTACGTGCGCCAGACGCAGAAGAGCGAGCTCGCCCATGTGCGCGCCCTGCGCCTCGAGCGCGACGACGACTATCTCTGGCTCGACGCCGCCACGCGGCGCAACCTCGAACTCACCGAGACGCTGCGCGGCGAATCCTCCCCTACCCTTTTCTCCACGCTCGATTTCACCCGCACGGCGATGGGTGCGCGCTGGTTGAAGCAAGCCTTGCACCATCCGCAGCGCAGTGCTGCTGCTGCGCGCGAGCGCCAAGCGGTGATCGGCAGGCTGCTCGCGCAACCGCGCACCTTGGATGCGCTCCTCGAGCGGCTCGACGGCTTGGGCGACCTGGAGCGGATCGCGGCGCGCATTGCGTTGGGCACGGTGCGCCCGCGTGAGCTGGCGGCGCTGCGCGCCTCGCTGCGCCGTCTGCCCGAGCTGAGGGCGTTGCTCGAGCCGCACCGCGAGGTGCCGCGCCTTGCCGCCTTGAGCGATTCCCTGACGGTGCCGCCCGAAGCGCTCACCCTTCTCGAACGCACGCTGGCGGACGATCCTCCGGCGCTGGTGCGCGACGGCGGTGTGATCGCCCCGGGGTTCGATGCCGAACTCGACGAATTGCGCGCCTTGCACAACGACTGCGGCGCCTTCCTGCTCGAACTGGAAGCGCGCGAGCGCGAGCGTACGGGCATCGCGACGCTCAAGGTCGAATACAACAAGGTGCACGGTTTCTACATCGAGGTGAGCAAGACGCATGCCGACAAGGTGCCGGCCGACTACCGTCGGCGCCAGACGATGAAAAACGCCGAGCGTTTCATCACCCCCGAGCTCAAGTCCTTCGAGGATCGGGCGCTGTCGGCGGCCGAACGGGCGCTCGCGCGGGAGCGTTTTCTCTATGAAGAGTTGGTGCGTCAGCTACTTGCCTGGGTGGCGGCGCTACAGGAGGCCGGGCGCGCTGCCGCCGAGCTCGACGGGCTCGCTTCGCTCGCGCAAGCCGCCGAACGTTACGGCTACGTCGCACCGGAATTTACCGACACGCCGGGGCTCGCGATCGACGGTGGGCGACATCCCGTGGTCGAGCGTCAGGTGGAAACCTTCGTGGCCAACGACGTGCGGCTCGACGGCGCGGCTCGGCGGCTGCTGGTGATCACCGGCCCCAACATGGGCGGCAAATCCACCTTCATGCGCCAGACGGCGCTGATCGCCCTGCTCGCCTACGTCGGCGCCTGGGTGCCGGCACGGCGCGCCGTCATCGGGCCGCTCGATGCGATCTACACCCGCATCGGCGCAAGCGACGATCTCGCCTCGGGCCGCTCCACCTTCATGGTGGAGATGACGGAGGCGGCCTATATCCTGCACCACGCGAGCGAGCGTAGCCTCGTACTGATGGACGAAATCGGCCGGGGTACCTCGACCTTCGACGGCATGGCGCTCGCCTGGGCGATCGCGCGCCACTTGCACGGCAAGAACCGCGCCCTCACCCTCTTTTCGACGCACTATTTCGAGCTCACGCGCCTGGCCGAAGAGCTGGAAGCCTGCGCCAACGTGCATGTGGAAGCGGTGGAGCACGAGGGACGGGTGGTCTTCCTCCACTCGGTGCGCGAAGGGCCGGCGAGCCGCAGCTACGGCATCCACGTGGCCGCGCTCGCGGGCATGCCGCGCGCCGTGCTCACCCAGGCCCGCCGCGAACTGGCGCGCCTGGAAGCCCGCGCCCTGGAGGAAAGCCGCCAGCCCCAGCTCTTCGCCTGTGAACCCACGGACGACGACTTGCCGCCCGAACCCGAGCGCGTGGAAGTGCTTCCTGCCTGGCTAGAGCCGCTCGCCGACGTCGATCCGCGCGCGCTCACCCTGGGAGAGGCGATCGCATGGTTCGAGCGCCTGCGCGCCGCGCTGCGGGCAGCCGAGGGAGAATCTCGACACTAGCGAGATGAGCACCTTCGAGCGTCTCGAATAACCTATTATCATAAATTAATTCCCCAGCGACCGGATTGCAGGCGTCTTTCCTTGGCGTTTTTCGTAGCCTTCCGAGGTGGCACGGACGGCGTAACTGTATCGAATCGTGTTGAACCGGGAATCAAGAAATCAGAATGCTACAATGAAAGCCGGCATCACGATGCTCACCAGACTTCGTCATTTTAGTCGATTTTCATCTTTCTCTTCCTTGGAGGTCGGGTCCATGAGGTTTCAAGCCCATCTCATGTCGCTGTGTCTGCTGATCCTACCGCTCGTCGGCGTGGCTGCCGAAAAAACGATCTATGGCCTGCATGAATATGTCGGCATCCCTGATTTCGACTTGGAAGTCAAGGCCAAACTAGACACTGGTGCCGTGACCGCGTCGCTCAGCGCACGCGACATTACCCGTTTCGAGCGCAAGGGGGAGCCTTGGGTGCGGTTCTATCTGGCCATAGATGGTGCACACGCACATCCCATCGAACGACCGATCAAGCGTATCAGTAGGATCAAACGCCGTGCCGACGATTTCGACCCGAAAAAAGAAAAGCCCTATACCGAAAGGCCCGTCATCGAGCTCGACTTGTGTATCGGTGAGACGAAACGCACCATCGAAGTCAACCTCACCGACCGTACTTCGTTCGAATACCCGCTTTTGATCGGTTCCGATGCCCTCGTCAGTTTTGGCGCCGTGGTTGACCCAAGCCGATCTTTTACCGCCGGCAAACCCGGTTGTCTCAAAAAATCCAAAACTGATAAGTAATCAACATGCGCGCACTGAGTCTGCATTTGAAGATCCTGATCTCTCTGCTCGTTGTATTGGGAGTTTCGGTTACTGCCTATCAAATCTTCGTTCTCGGCATTCCAATTACCGAAGACGTAATCGACGACCTCTGGAATATCGAAGCCAAGATCGAATTCCAAGCCAATCCAGGCGTGCCCGTGAAACTGCAGATGTATGTGCCGCCATTGGATCAGGATTTCGTCAGCCTCAACGAGAGTTTCATCTCCAACAACTACGGCGTCAGCGTGAACCAGGTCAATGGCAACCGCCGTGTAACCTGGTCAGCGCGCCGCGCCAACGGCAAACAGACGCTCTATTATCGCTTGGTGGTGACCAAGCGCTACAGCGCAGAGCAAAGCAAACCCACAGGGCCTGTTTTCCGTGAACCAATCCCGATCGAAGGCCCGGAGAAGATCGCCGTCGAAGCCTTGCTTTCATCCATTCGTCAGCACTCCGCCGACATCGAAACCTTCATCAGCGAAGCGATCAAGCGGGTCAACAATCACAACGACGACAATGTCAAAATTCTTCTGGGCGGCGATACCTCGATCCAGAACAAGGCTCGCGTCATCGAGCTGATCCTCTCCATGGCGCACGTGCCGATGGAACGCGTGCACACCATCCGATTGAACGCCGATCAACCTCAGACGCCGGAACTTTGGCTGCGCAGTTTCAATGGTAATAGGTGGCTGTTCTTCAATCCACAAACCGGTGCACAGGGTTTGCCCAACGACCGTCTGATCTGGTGGGCCGGTGACGAGCCACTGATCAACCTGGAAGGTGGTCGTAACCCGAAGGTGACATTCACGTTGAGCAGCAGCGAGTTGAACGCGATCCGCCTAGCCAAAATGATCGACGAGAACACCGAGGCCAACATCCTGAAGTATTCCCCTCTCTATGACCTGCCGCTGCAAACCCAGCAGCTTTACCAGATCATCCTCATGATCCCCGTTGGCGTGCTGGTCATCCTGATACTTCGTAATCTTATTGGCATAGATACGCTCGGTACATTCACGCCGGTGCTGATCGCTTTGGCATTCCGTGAAACCCAGATCAGTTACGGTATCATCCTATTCACCCTGATCACCGCGCTCGGCCTGGCGCTGCGCTCATACCTGGAACACCTCAAGTTGCAAATGTTGCCCCGCTTGTCAGTGGTACTGACCTTCGTCGTGGCATTGATCGCAACGATCAGTTTGTTCAGTCACAAACTCGGCCTGGAACGTGGATTATCGGTTTCGCTGTTTCCCATGGTGATCTTGACCATGACCATCGAACGCCTATCCATCACCTGGGAAGAACGTGGCGGCGGTCACGCTTTCAAGGTGGGGATCGGAACGCTAATCGCAGCGAGCTTGGCGTATTTACTGATGAATATCCGGGAGTTGGCTTACTTCATCTTCACCTTCCCGTCCGTACTGCTGCTCATAGTGGCTTTCATGCTGGCGATGGGACGCTATCGCGGGTATCGCCTGACCGAATTGTTCCGATTCAAAGCCCTGGCAAAGGACTGAGTCATGTTCGGTCTGATCGAGACGTGGAGGGCCCTGGAAGCCAAAGGGGTCATGGGCATCAACCGGCGTAACGCCGATTACGTGCTCATGTACAACGAACGCAGTCTGTATCCGCTCGTCGATGACAAGATCCTTACCAAGCAGCGCGCCATCGAGGCGGGCATTCTCGTACCGGAGATGTACGGCGTCATCGAGACCGAGAAAGACATCGAAAAACTACAGGACATCGTCAAGGATCACCAAGATTTCGTCATCAAGCCGGCTCAGGGCGCTGGCGGCGATGGGATTCTGGTGATCGCCGGGCGATTCGAAGGTCACTACAAGACGGTATCCGGCAAAATCTTGACCCACGAAGAGATCGAGCATCACATATCCAATATCCTGACCGGCCTTTACTCGCTCGGCGGCCATCGCGACCGTGCCTTGATCGAGTATCGTGTCAAGCCCGATCCGATTTTCAAGAGTATCAGCTATGAAGGCGTGCCGGACATCCGTATCATCGTACTGATGGGCTATCCTCTCATGGCCATGCTGCGTCTGCCTACCCGCCAGTCGGGCGGTAAGGCCAACCTGCATCAGGGTGCCATCGGCGTTGGTGTCGATCTTGCTACCGGCATTACCTTGGGCGGTACTTGGCACAACAAAAAGATCACGAAGCACCCTGATACCAACAACGCGGTAAACGGCATTCGGCTGCCCAGTTGGAGCGGGTTCATGCGGCTCGCCGCCGACGCTTACCATCTATGCAATCTGGGCTACATAGGGGTCGATATGGTGCTAGACCAAAACAAAGGTCCGCTGATCCTCGAACTGA
Source organism: Tepidiphilus olei (assembly GCF_006980705.1). Lineage (GTDB taxonomy): Bacteria > Pseudomonadota > Gammaproteobacteria > Burkholderiales > Rhodocyclaceae > Tepidiphilus > Tepidiphilus olei. Next base: position 516,295 of record NZ_SBHO01000001.1, read on the forward strand.
ACGCTCGCCCGGGGCTGAATATCCAGATCGCCAACAACTGTGGCTTGCTCCCCCGTGCCCGCGCCGTGGAACGCCACTTGGAAACGCTCAGAGAGAAAGGTATTCAGGAAACCGTCGAGGAACGGGTAAGGTTTTCTCAGGAGCGCTTCGGCCATGTCACGTCGCACGACTGACCGCAAGCGTACGCCACAGCGTCTTGCCACCGCTCGCCTGGTCGATCTCCACGAGCACCGCTTCATGGGCGATGAGCTCTTCCTCGCTCGGTCGCAGCACCCGCAGGGCCGGCCGTGGGGTGCCATCGCGCAGAGCGCCGCGCTGGGCCCTTGCCGCGGGCGTTGCATCCAGCATCAGGGTTTCCTGCCCGCGGGTCATCGCCAGATAGACTTCGGCGAGCAATTCGGCGTCGAGTAGCGCGCCGTGCAGGGTGCGGTGGCGGTGGTCGATGCCGTAGCGCTCGCACAGGGCGTCGAGTGAAGCCTTCTTGCCCGGAGCGATCGTCTTGGCGAGCTTGAGCGTGTCGATCACGCCGCTGACCACCGTCTCGATCGGATCCCGTCCCAGGCGAGAGAGTTCGGCGTTGAGGAATCCCAGGTCGAACGCCGCATTGTGGATGATGAGCTCGGCGCCGCGCACATAGTCGAGGAACTCGTCTACGATGTCGGCGAAACGCGGCTTGTCGGCGAGCATCTCGTCCGTGATGCCGTGCACCTCCACCGCTCCGGCGTCGATCGGGCGCTCGGGGTTGAGGTAGCGGTGGAAGCGATTGTCGGTAAGGCGCCGTGCCAGCAGCTCGACGCAGCCGATCTCGATGATGCGATCGCCGTTCTTCCAATCGAGCCCCGTAGTCTCGGTGTCGAGCACGATCTGATGCATGGTTCATTTCTCCTGCAGGGCGCCGCGGCGCACTTCGTCGATACCGCGGCGGGCGAGCTCGTCGGCCCGTTCGTTGCCTTCGTCCCCGGCATGCCCGCGCACCCAGTGCCATTCGATGGGAAAACGCGAAGCGAGCGCGTCGAGCTCCTGCCAGAGGTCCTGGTTGGCCACGGGCTTGCCGGCAGCGGTACGCCAGCCGCGGCGTTTCCACTGCGGCAGCCACTCGGTGATGCCTTTTTGCACGTACTGGCTGTCGGTGTAGAGCGCCACCGGAACGGCTCGACGCAACGCCCGCAGTGCCTCGATCACCGCGCGCAGCTCCATGCGGTTGTTGGTGGTGGCGGGTTCGCCCCCCCATAGCTCCTTGCAGTGGCCGTTCCAGCGCAGCACCGCGCCCCAGCCGCCGGGGCCGGGATTGCCGGAACAGGCCCCGTCGGTATGAATCTCCACTTTTTTCTCTGCGCTCACGATCTTCGTTCCAGTCGCGCACGCTCGGCGATGGCCGCGAGCCGCTCGGCACGCTGTTTCTTGCGTTTCTGCCAATCCGGCTGGATGATCCGCATACCGGGCACGCGCTTGACTGCGTCGAGCACGTAGACGCCGCCCAGGAGCGGCCACCAGCGGTCTCCCGCCGCCTCGAAAGCGCGTCGCGCACGAGATGGCGCCCCGTTGCCGGGCGGGGCATAGAGGCCGAAACGCCCTCCGCGAGGCTCGAAACCGAGCACGAGCAGACGGTCCTTGAGACGCGGCACGGTCATGCTGCCCGGCAAGTGCGGCCAGCGCTCGCGGCGCAGGAGCAGCCGCCAAGGATACCAAGGGTTGAACCCAAAGAACAGCGCATGACCTTCCGGCACCAACACGCGCTCGATTTCGCGCAGCAGCGCATGGGGATCGGCGCTGCGATCGAGCGCGAACGGAACCACGACCAGATCGAGGGCGTTCGCTTCGAACGGCAGTTCGTCCCAGGCGGCGCGCACTTCCCCTCCTTCGGGGTCGCAGCGCCAGCGCCAGGGAATGCGGCAGGAAGCGAGCAGATCGCGCTGTGGCAGGCCGAGCTGGATGGCGTAGAATCCAAAGACGTCGGCGACGAAGCGATCGACGACCTCCTCACACCAAGCCCAAACCCGTTCCCCACCCGGCGATTCCAACCAGGCGGAAAAAGCCGGTTCTTGCATTTCAGGAGAAGCCATGACCCAAACGTTCCTCGAACCCATCGCCGCTTTGAGCGACAATTACATTTGGCTGGTGCACGACGGCCGGCACGCCGTGGTGGTCGACCCGAGCGAGGCCGACCCCGTGCGCGCGGCACTCGCCACCCGAAGGCTCGCCTTGGCGGCCATCCTCTTGACGCACCATCACTTCGACCACGTAGGAGGCGTGCCGGCGTTGCATGTCGAGTACGACGTTCCGGTGTTCGGACCAGCGGCCGAAGACATCGGCTGCCTCACGCAGCGGTTGCGCGAAGGCGATACGGTGTCGATTCCTCAACTGGACCTCACACTCGAGGTGTGGGAAATTCCCGGTCATACACGCGGGCACCTCGCCTATGTGGGCGCGGACTTCGTCTTTTGCGGCGACGCCCTCTTTTCCGCCGGCTGCGGCCGCCTGTTCGAGGGAACCCCGGCGCAGATGTACACCTCGCTGCAGCGGCTCGCCGCGCTGCCCGAGTCGACCCGCGTATGCTGCGCCCATGAATATACGCTGGCCAACCTGCGTTTCGCCGCGGCGGTCGAGCCGGAGAATGCCGAACGAGCCGAATATCAGCGTCGTTGCGAGCAAAAACGGGCGGCCGGCGAGCCGACGCTGCCGAGCACGATCGGCCTCGAGCGCGCGATCAACCCTTTCCTCAGGGTACATTTGCCGAGCGTAGCCACGGCGCTCGCGCGGCATTACGGGCATTGCCCCGACGATCCGGTCGAGCGCTTTCGTCTGCTGCGCCAATGGAAGGACGGCTTTCGCGGCTGATGCACGCACTCTCGACTCAACGAGACGCAGGCAAAGAGGACGCCATGGCATCCGCATCGAAGATGACGACTCGGTTCCTGCCTTCTTTTTTCGCCCGATAGAGGGCGGCATCGGCAAAGTCGATGAGGCGGCTCGCCGGCATGGCCGGCAAGGCGGCCGGATGCGCCACGGCTCCGCCCACGGAGATCGTCACGTGTTCCGCCATACCCTGGGCCGGGTGGGAAATGCGCAATTTATCCACGTTCTCACGGATGCGCTCGGCGATGTGGCGCGTACCGGCCAGGTCGGTGTTGGGCAACACCACGGCGAATTCTTCGCCGCCGTAGCGCGCGGCCATGTCTCCCGGACGCTGCAAAGACCCGGCGATGGTGGCGGCGACGATCTTCAGCGTATCATCGCCTGCCAGATGCCCTAAGCTGTCGTTGAACGCCTTGAAATGATCGACGTCGATCATCAAGAGCGCGAGCGGACGCTCTTCACGGCGGCAGCGCGCCCATTCGCGGGCGAGCTTGTCGTCGAAGCCGCGCCGGTTGGCGATACCCGTGAGTCCATCGAGATTGGTGAGCCGGCGCAGTTTCTGGTTGGCTTCGTCGAGCCGACGGGTGAGCAGAAGAAGGTTCTGCTGAGCGTGCGCCAGGCGCAGCATCGCCCGCAGTTTGGCCGCCAGCACCACGAACGAGACCGGCTTGGTGAGATAGTCGTCGCCGCCCGCCTCGATTCCCGATTCGATCGCCCGGTCGTCGCTGCGGGCGGTGAGGAAGATGATGGGGGTCCACTCGCCGGGGCGCTCGGACTGGCGGATGCGCCGGGCCACTTCGATGCCATCGATACCGGGCAGGATCACGTCGAGCAGCACGACGTCGGGATCGTGGCGAAAAAACGCTTCCAGCCCCTCTTCGCCGCTGTGCGCCAGCAAGGGGATACAGCCCATCTTCTCCAGATGGCGCGCGAGTACCGCGGCGCTGGTGACCGTATCCTCGATCACCAGAACCTTGCGCTCGCCGCCGAAGGATTTGTCGACGGGTACCTCAGTGGGCGTGTCCGCCGGCTCCGTGTGGGTGTCCATGAGCGATCTCTTCGGGCGTGGCGGGACGCACATCGGCAACTTCGAGGTCGAAGACCAGCGCCATGCCCGCGAGCGGATGGTTGCCGTCGACCACCACCTTCCCTTCGGCGATGTCGGTGATGCGATAGAGAATGTCGTCCTCACCGTCTTCGCCCACGCGCTCGAAGGCCATGCCCACCTCGATGTTCTCGGGGAAGAGGCTGATGTCCTCGACGAAGACGAGCTCTTCGTCATACTCGCCGAACGCCTCTTCGGGCTGCAGCTTGAGGCGCAGGGTATCGCCCACTTTCTTGCCCTGCAGCGTTTCCTCAATCTTGGGGAAAATGCCGTCGTAGCCGCCGTGCAGATAGACCAGGGGCTCCTTGCCGTCGTCGATCAATTCGCCGTCGCTGTCGCGCACCGTGTAGCGCAGCGTGACCACCGTGTTTTTTGCCACTTCCATGGAACGAACTCCGTACAATCAAAGTAAGATGACACCGCCCGAGGACGCCCCCGTCCGATGCCAAGCCATTGTAGCAGCATGATCGCCGGCGCGGCAGGAGGTTCCTAAAGTTTTTATTGCGCCTGCCGTAATTACGAAAATCCACCAACCCGAGAGTCCGACCATGCGGATCAACGAACCCGTGACGCAACAGGAATACCCCGTGCGCGACGACGTGGTGATCGTCTCGCACACCGACAAGGAAGGCGTCATCAAATATGTGAATGACGACTTCTGCGAATACGCCGGGATGACGCGCGAGGAGCTCATCGGCCAGCCGCACAACGTCATCCGCCACCCCGACGTGCCGCCCGAAGTATTCCGCGATATGTGGGCGACCATTCAGAGCGGCCGCCCCTGGCAGGGCGTAGTCAAGAACCGGCGCAAGAACGGCGATCACTACTGGGTCAAGGCCACGGTGGCGCCGCTGCCCGACGGCTCGGGCTACATGAGCATCCGGCTCAAGGCTGCGCCGGAAGAAATCGCCGCCGCGCAGGCGCTCTACGCCCGCATGAACGCCGATCCCTCCCTGCGGTTCGAGCGCGGGCAGCTGCGCCCGCCGGCGCCGGTGCGCTTCCTGCGCCGCATCACCCTCAAGGCCCGTCTCTGGACCACGGTGGCCGTAGCGATGCTGCTCTTCACCGGCATGGGGTATACCGCCGTGCAGACCCTGCAAAGCGAGATCAGCATGATGGGCTCCATCTACCAGGACCGGGTGCTACCGCTTGCCGACCTAGCCACGGTGAAGCAGCTCATCGAGCGCAAGGGCTCGATGCTCTACCGCGCGTTTGGCGAAGCGGCCACCCAGTACGGCAGCGGCGAGTATTACCGCGAAGAGTGGCAGGAAATGGATCGCGCCGCCACCGAGATCGATCGGCGCATCGCCTCCTACCTCAAAAAAACCGACGATCCGGAAGAACGGGCGCTGTTCGAAAAATTCGAACAGCATCGCCGTGCCTATCATGAACTGCTGAAGACGGCGCGCGATGCGCTGGAGCGGGCACCCGAGCGCGACACGGTGCTGGCCATCGCCGGGGGTTATCTCACGGCGATGGAAGAGCGCGGCCGGGAGGTTCATGCCACGCTCGACGAACTCATCGCCTTCCAGCGCGCCCGCACCGATGCCGGGTTGCAGCACGCCGTCGCCGAAGCCCGTAGTACCGAATACGCCTTGCTCGGGCTGGGCGCAAGCGGCTTCGTCCTGCTCGCCATCCTGGCTGCCTGGGCCGGGCGGCGCATCGAGCGCGGCATGGGGAACATGCTTACCATGGCCCGCTCGATCGCCCGGCTCGATCTGCGCACCGACGTCGACGACCCGCAGCGTGACGAGATCGGCGATCTGCTCGATGCGCTCAAGATCATGCGGGCGCGTTTCTATGAGGTGGTGATCACCTTGAGCCAGGTCGGGCACAAGCTCGAGGAGGCGGTACAGGACGAGACCCGGCGCGCGCTGCAGACGTCGGACGCCGCCTCGCAGCAGGCGGATGCGGCGCAGCGCATGGCGGGCAGCATCGAAGAGCTCTCCACGAGCATGGACGAGGTGGCGGCCAACGCCGAACGCTCAGCCCAGCAGGTGGCCGAGGGGGTCGCGCGCAACCGTGCCGCTGCCGCCCGGGTGCGCGCGAGCGCCGAGAAAACCGAGCGGCTCGCCGACGAACTGGGCGCCATCGCCGGCGAGGTACAGTCGCTCACCCAAGCGATGCAGTCGGTGCGTTCGGTGGTCGCGGTCATCCGCGACATCGCCGAGCAGACGAATCTCTTGGCGCTCAACGCCGCCATCGAGGCGGCGCGCGCCGGCGAACAGGGCCGCGGCTTTGCCGTGGTGGCCGACGAAGTGCGCAAGCTCGCCGAGCGCACGGCCAAATCCACCGTCGAGATCGGCGAGATGATCAGTCAGGTGGAAGAAAAAGTGGGAACGACGGTGGCCCACATGGCCGAAGGTCAGCGTACCGTGGGCGAGACCGTGGAATCGGCTCGCGAAGCCGCGCAGGAAATCGCCCTCGTCGAACGAAACATGGATCAGATCGGGGCGCAGGCGCTGGCGATTCGCGACAGCGTCCAGGAGCAGGCCGCCGTGACGCGACATGAGGCGGAAGAAGTGAGCCACATCGCCGAAATGGCGGAAGCCCTCGCCAAGTTGGCGCAGCAGGGACGGGAGCTCGCGCGCGACCTCGATACCATGACGCAAGCCATGGCGCAGATGCTACGTCAGTTCCGCACCTGAGGTCGGCGCGAACGATTTACTGCTGCGCGGCGGGATGCAGCCAGGAAGTCAGGCGCTCCCGCTGTTGCACCGTGGCACGCGGCATGCGGCGCAGCTCCACCCGCTCGAGCGCCGGCGGCGCGAGTTCGAGGCTCGTCTGAAAGAGCCGTCCTTCGCGAAAGGCGTGCACGGCGATTCGTGCCCCCGCGCCGCGGCGGCGCAGCACGCTCTCCCACTGCGCGGAATTCGCCTTGAATCCCTCGACTGCGATGAGCTCGTCGCGCGGCGCGATGCCAGCGCGCTCGGCCGACCCGCCCCGGCGCACCGTCGCCACGCGCATCGAATCGCGCTCGAAGCGCAACCCTGCATCGGGCAAAGTGGCCATCACCTCCCGCCACTGCACGCCAAAACGGCGCAGCAACGCTGCCAAGGGCGGATCCTCCGTGCACTGGACCATTCTTTCCAACCAGCGTGCGAGCCGCGCCCCGGCCATCTCATGGAGCACGGCAAAGGGCGTATTTTCTTCCAGCCCCTTGCCGCTGCGGCCATGGCGTTCCCACAGGAGGCGCACGAGCGCATCGAGCGATGCTCCGCGTTCGCGCAGCTGCAGGTCGAGCGCCAAGGCCAGCAACGCCCCTTTGGCATAGTAGCTCACGTTGGCGTTGGCGCTGTTCTCGTCGGGGCGATAGAACTTGATCCAGGCATCGAACGAGGCGTCCGCCAGGCTCTGCCGCAGACGCCCCGGGGTGGTCAGCACCTGCGTGGCCGTTTTCGCCACGAGCGCGAGGTAACGGTCCGCGTCGATCACCCCGGCACGAACCAGCAGCAGATCGTCGTAGTAGGACGTCCAGCCTTCGAAGAGCCACAACAGGCGCGTGTAGTTTTCGCTGAAGAGATCGTAGGGTAAAAGGCCGGCAGGCTTGAGGCGCTTCACCACCCAGGCGTGGAAATATTCGTGGCTGAAGAGCCCCAGCAAGCGAACGTACTCGTCCGACGGCGCCCCCATCCCCGGCCAGGGCAGATCGCGCCGCGCCGCCAGGAGCGCCGAACTCTCGCCGTGCTCCAGACCCCCATAGCCCTCGTCGGTAAGCGTCAGGAGGAAGAGATAGCGGCGAAAAGGGATGTCGCCAAACAGCGCCTGGGTGGTGCTGCAGATCGCCGTCAGGTCGGCGGCAAGGCGTTGCCGGTCGACGGGCTCGAGCTGCCCGGTGAACGCCAACGTATGCGGCACGCCTCCGGCACTGAATTCGACGAACTCGAGCGGCCCCATCGCCACCGGTGCGTCGATGAGCGCGTCGTAATCGGGCGCACGATAGTCCCCGAAGCTCCACGGGGCCGTCCCCTCGGCACGATCCAAGGCCGTGGCCACGCGCCAGCCGGCACAGCGGGAATCGGAGGGTGGGACGAGCCGGACCCGATGTTCCTCGCGGATTCGACCTTCGACGCGCAAAAAGAGACTCGTGCCATTGAAAAACCCCCGGTTCGTGTCGAGCCAGGCTTCGCGCACCGAGGCGTCGAACGCCCACACGCGGTAGCGGCAGCGCACCGCGCGAGCGCCGCGCGGCGGCAGCACACGCCAGGAGCACTTGTCGATTTTGGTGACGGCAAGCGGCCGTCTCGCGCCATCGCTCAATACCGCTTCGGCGGTCAACTCGAGCACGTGGCGGGCGAACTCGCGGATCAGATAGGAACCGGGAATCCATACCGGCAAGCGCAGCAGGAGCGCTTCCTCACCGGCAAGGGGAACATCCATTTCGACCCGAAATTCATGGGCGGCGGGATCGTCGCAGTAAACCGTATATTCTATTGACATCATCGTTCTCCTCGCCCTGGCAGCCAAGCCACGGCAAGGGTCCTATAATGCCTCAAAATTCCCCGTGTGCTGCCCTATGACCGAATCGCTCGCCCTCGTCCTGTGCCCCTCGCCGTCCGAACGAGACACGCTCCTCGCCGTGCTCGAATCCCTGGGCTACGAAACTCTGGTAGCGGAAACGCCCGAAGGAGCCATCGCGCACTTCGAACGGCGCCATCCCGACCTCGCGGTGCTCGAACACGGCGAAGGACTTCCCGCGCTGTTGCGGGAGCTGCGCCGCCGGCGCCGGCACGAGGTCGAATTCTTCGTGCTGGCGCCCACGGAAGAAGACGCCATCCGCGCACTGGAAGCTGGGGCGAGCGAGGTTGCACTCGCGCCCCTGCATCCGGTCTTGCTGCGCCATCGCCTCCAGCGTCTGCATGCCGAACGCCTGCTGCAGCGCAATTTCCACGGTCTTCAGCAACTATGCACCACGGCTTCGCGCATCGCCGGCATCCTCGGCTGGGGCTGGCGGCCCGACGAAGACCGCTTCCATTGGCCCGACGAAGCCCATCAGTGGTGGCGTGGCGAGCCTCCGCCCAACCGTGCGGCATTGCTTGCACGGGTCCACGACGAAGACCGTTTACGCGTGGAAACGACGCTCGAGCACCTGCGCCTCCTCGGCCGGCAGGCAGAGGTGGAATTTCGCCTCGATGAAGAACCGCCCCGCTTCGTGCGGCTGGTTGCCGAACCCTGTGAAGAAGAGGCTTCCCTCATCCTCGGCGTGCTGGTCGACGTCACTCTCGCACGTCGTTTCGAAGCCACGCTCGAGCGTCTGACGCACTACGACGAGCTCACCGGCATTCCCAACCGGGCGCATTTCCTGCGCGCGGCGCGGGACATGATCCGTCAGGCCACCCCTGAAAGGCCTCAGCTTCTCCTGTGCCTCGACGTCGCTGGGCTCGCGAACATCAACGATGCCTTCGGTGACCGGGCAGGAGACGAACTCCTACGCACTCTGGCGCAGCGTCTCGCCCAATGGGCAGCACGTCATGGCGGGGTGGCGAGCCGTTTCGGCAGCGACGAATTCGTCGCCCTCGTGAGCCTCGGTTCGGAGAGCCGTGAAGCAGAGCCGATCGAAGAGCTGCTTGCCACCTTGCACAATCCGGTCGGCGTACTCACGACAGGCGGGGAACGACAGGAGCTCCATCCCCGTGTCACCCTGGGAGGCGCCTGGATTCCGGCTGCCGGCACCGACGTCGAAGCCCTGCTGCGGCTCGCCCGTCACCAGCAACGCCAAGCCAAGGAGCGCGGACGGCGTTACTTCCTCACGAGCGACGCGGAATCCGGCGAAACCCCGCTCCTGCAGCTCGAATCCGATCTGCACCAGGCGATCGCACGCCAGGAATTCTTCGTCCTCTATCAGCCGCAGCGTGCACTGGAAACGCAGCGACTCGTCGGAACGGAAGCCCTGCTGCGTTGGCGCCATCCGGAGCGCGGCGTGCTGCCGCCCATCCAGTTCATTCCGCTACTGGAAGAAACGGGGCTGATCGTGGAAGCAGGCCGCTGGATCATCGACGAGGCATCGGCCCGGCTCGCCGCCTGGAACGACGCGGGGCTTCCCCTTCGCCTTGCGGTAAACCTTTCTCCGCGCCAGATTCTGGACGACGGGCTGGTCGATCACATCGCCGACTGCCTGCAGCGCCACCGCCTGCTCCCGCAGCGGCTCGAATTCGAGATCACCGAAACGCTGGCCATCCGCGACCCCGAACGCGCCCGCGCCATGATCGCCGCCATCCGCTCGCTCGGCTGCCCCGTGGCACTCGACGACTTCGGCGTAGGCTACGCCTCGCTCGAATACATGCTGCAATTCCCCTTCGACGCGATCAAACTCGACATGTCCTTCGTCCATCGCCTGGTGGAGACCCCGGTCGATCGCGCCATCGTGCGCGGCGTCGTCACCATGGCCGACGCTTTGGACAAGCGCGTGATCGCCGAAGGCGTGGAGACGGCGCGCCAGGCCGATTACCTGCACGCGCTCGGAGTAGACGAAATCCAGGGCTGGCACGTGGGCAAACCCATGCCACCCGCCGATCTGATCGGGGAACTACGCAAAGAGCGGCAGCGCACTCAATGACGCAGCTGCGCAAGCGCTGCCTCGATGCGATCGACACCGATCACCTCCAGCCCCGGGATGGGCTGCTTGGGGACGTTGGCCCGCGGCACGATCGCCTGGGTGAATCCCAGCTTGGCCGCTTCGCGCAAGCGCTCCTGCCCGCGCGGCGCCGGCCGGATTTCGCCCGCGAGCCCTACTTCGCCGAAAACCGCCAGACGCAGCGGCAAGGCCCGGTTCCTGAGCGAAGAGACGATGGCGAGCGCCATCGCCAAGTCGGAAGCCGGTTCGGTGATGCGCACTCCGCCCACGGCATTGACGAACACGTCCTGGTCGACACACGACACGCCGGCATGGCGGTGCAGCACGGCGAGCAGCATCGCCAGACGGTTGGGCTCCAGCCCCACCGTCAGGCGCCGCGGCGTGGGGCTCGCCGAGCCATCGACGAGCGCTTGAATCTCCACGAGCAACGGCCTCGTACCTTCGAGCGTGACGAGGATGGCGCTGCCGGGCACATCCGCCCGGTGCTCGGAGAGAAAGATCGCCGAGGGATTGCTCACCGCCTTGAGCCCCCGGTCGGTCATGGCGAACACGCCCAGTTCGTTCGCTGCGCCGAAGCGGTTCTTCACCGCGCGCACCAAGCGAAAGCTCGAATGCGCGTCCCCTTCGAAATAAAGCACGGTATCGACGATGTGCTCGAGAACCCGTGGCCCGGCCAGGCTCCCTTCCTTGGTGACGTGCCCCACGAGCAGCACCGCCGTGCCGCTTCCCTTGGCGTGGCGGGTGAGCTGTGCCGCGCACTCACGCACCTGCGCCACCGACCCGGGCGCGGAGGTGAGCGCCTCGGTGTACATCGTCTGGATGGAATCGATCACCATCACGCGCGGCGTGAGCACCTGCGCCGCGGCAAGCACCCGCTCGAGCTGGATCTCGGGCAGCAGCGGCAGCGGCAAGCCCGCCAGCCCCAGGCGCTCGGCCCGCAACGCCACCTGCTCGGCCGATTCTTCTCCCGTGACATAGAGCACGGGGCCGGCGCCGGCAGCTTCCAAGCGGGCGAGCGCCTGCAGCAGCAAGGTGGACTTGCCGATACCGGGGTCGCCGCCCAGCAGGACCACCGCCCCGGGCACGATGCCGCCGCCGAGCACACGATCGAACTCGTCGATGCCCGTGGCTTGGCGCTGGAGGGGGCGGCGCTCGATGCGATCGAGCGTGACCAAGCCCGAGCCCGCGTCGGCCGCGAGCGCCGCCGGGCGTTGGATGGCCCGATGCAGGGTCGGCCCCGAGTCATTCGTCTCGCGTGTTTCCTCCAGCGTGTTCCACGCCTGACATTGACTGCACTGCCCCTGCCAGCGGGGAAAACGCGCGCCGCACTCGCGGCAGACGAAAACCGTGCGTGCCTTGGCCATCAGCGTCCGAAGAAGAATTCGGCCGAAGGCAGCTGCCGTTCCATGGTCTGGATACGCTCCCGGGCGAAATCGGCGAAGGTCATGATGAGTCGCGAGCGAAAACGATCCTTGGGCAGGATCAACTCGAAGGGCGTATATTGCGGCGGATCGAGCGGTGCGGCCGCCAATTGCCCCGTACGCAGCTCTTCGAGCAAGGCCGCGCGGGAAGCGATGGCGACGCCGATGCCAGCGGCGGCGAGATGTTTCACCCCCTGCAGCGTTCCGATCTCAGCGGCGATTTCCAACGCTTCGGGAGCGATCCCCGATGCTTCGAAAAACGCTTCGGCGATCTCGCGAATGCCGTTGCCTGGGTCGCGCTGGATGAACGGATGCTTCGCGAGCTGCTCGGCGCGCACGGGCTTGCCTTTTCCCTTGGCTAGCGGATGGTTCGGAGCGAAGATTGCCCATAGTTCGTCCCGGCTAATTTCCTCCTGCTCCAAACCGGGCTCCTTGGTGGCGATCTCGATGAATCCCAGATCGAGCTCGCGCTCGAGCACCCGTTGCTGCGTAAGCTGCGAAGTGCCCACCACCAGCCGCGGAATCACGCGCGGGTGGGCTCGCTTGAATTCCTCGATCACGCGCGGCATCCACCAGGTCGCCAGCGTGGTCGACGCGCCGACGGAGAGTAGCCCCGAGAGCTCGCTCGTGAGTTCGGCCACGCGCGTCTCGAGTTCCTCATCGAGCGAGAGCATCTTTTCGGCATAGGCGAAGACGATCTCGCCGGCTGGAGTGAGCTTCAGCTTGCCGTGGCCACGCTCGAGCAGCCGAGTGTTGAAATGCTCCTCCAGCTGCTTGATCTGGAACGTGACGGCGGGTTGCGTCATGAAGAGCCGCTCCGCCGCCTTGGTGAAGGATCCCGCCTTGACGACGGTATAAAAGACCTGTAGTCGGCGATCAGCCATCGATGGTCACCTCTTCGAACGATGAGTAGTGGAGGGGCGCGGTGTGGTGCGCGGACGTGGGATCTTTCCTGCACGGGGGTTCGTTCGCTTCGTCTCGGAGGGGGTCAGCCCGAAAGTCTGCACCACCGACTCCGGCGGCAGTTCCATCCACATGCCGCGCTTGAGCCGTGGCGGCAGCGCCACGGGACCATAGCGCACGCGAATGAGACGGCTCACCGTAAAGCCCAACGCCTCGAACATGCGCCGCACTTCGCGGTTGCGTCCCTCCTTGATGATGACGTGGTACCAATGGTTGGTCCCCTCGCCGCCCGCATCGACGAGGGCTTCGAAACGCGCCGGGCCGTCTTCCAGGGTGATGCCGCCGGTGAGCTCCTCGACCTGCTGCGGCGTGAGCTCGCCGATGATGCGCACGGCGTACTCCCGCTCCAGCTCGTAGCGCGGATGCATCAGGCGGTTGGCGAGCTCACCGTCGTCGGTGAAGATGAGCAGGCCCGAGGTGTTGAAGTCGAGCCGCCCCACCGCGATCCAGCGCCCCTTGCGCAGCGCCGGCAAGCGATCGAACACGGAGGGGCGCCCCTCCGGATCTTCGCGCGAGACGATCTCCCCTTCGGGTTTGTGATAAAGCAGCACGCGGGGGATTTCGCGCCCTGGCCGCCAGGCGAGGAGCTTGCCATCGACCTTGATCCGATCGCCCGGCCCTACCCGATCGCCCAATTGCGCCGGTCGATCGTTGATCGCCACCCGCCCCTGCGCGATCCACTCCTCGATGGTGCGGCGCGAGGCGAGTCCCATGCGCGCGAGTACCTTCTGCACCCGTTCGCGCGGTGCCTCGGTCGAGGCGGCCGGCGCCGGAGCGTCCTTGTGCGCACGGGTGCGCCGCGGCGCAGCGCGAGGCGTTTCAACTTCCTTGGTCTTCATCTTCATCCTTGTCATGCACTCCCTGCAGGGGTTCGAGCATCGCTTCGAGCTCGGCGAGCGGGGGCAGTTCCGTCACGTGGCGCAAACCCAGATCGTCGAGGAAGCGCTGCGTGGTGGCATAGAGCGCCGGCCGCCCTGGGCCGTCGCGATGCCCCACGACTTCGATCCAGCCTCGTCCCTCCAGCGTGCGCAGCACCTGCGTCGACACCGTCACGCCGCGGATCGCCTCGATGTCGCCGCGCGTGACCGGCTGGCGGTAGGCGATCACGGCCAAGGTCTCCCACACCGCCCGGCTGTAGGTGGGCGCGCGCTGAGCCCTTAGCCGGTCGAGCCAGGGCTGGATTTCGGAGCGCGTACGAAAACGCCAGCCGCTCGCCGTGCAGACCAGCTCCACCGCTTTGCCGCTCCACTCCTGCTGCAAGTCGGCGAGCACCGAAGCGAGGATGTCCGCTCCCGGATCGGGTTCGAAGAGCCGGCGCAGGACGTCCAGCGTCAGCGGCTCGTCGGCCGCGAGCAGCGCCGCCTCGACGATGCGCTTGGTCGAAAAGGGGCCCGTCGTCATGGTTCGAGCGCCAGGGGTTCGGTTTCCGGTGCCGCTTCGGCCGAGCGCACCCAAAGAGGCGCGAAGGGCTCGCGCTGTTCCAGGTGCAAGGCCCTTTCCTTGCACAGCTCGAGCACGGCCACGAAGGTGACGGCCACGCCCAGCCTCCCCTGCTCCGGTTCGATCAGCGTGGAGAACGCGAGCGCTCCCGCGGCATGATGCAGCCGGCGCAGCACGCGGCTCATGGCCTCGCGCACCGAGACCGCCTCGGCGGCGACTTCGTGCCGGCGCTCGAGCCGCAGGCGCTGCAGGATTCCCGTCCACGCCTCGATGAGCCGATCCAGACTCGCCTCCGGCTGCGGCCGCTGCGGCGTATGGCCCCACTCGATCGGCCCGGCCCAGAGAAAATCCCGTCCCGCCCGCGGATGCTCGCCCAAGAGGTGCGCCGCGCGTTTGATGCGTTCGTATTCGAGCAGGCGGCGCATGAGCTCGGCCCGTGGATCGTCGCCCTCGTCTTCCTGGAGCACCGAAGGGGCTCGTGGCAGCAGCGAGCGCGATTTGATCTCGAGGAGCGTAGCCGCCATCAAGAGGTAGTCGGCCGCCAGATCGAGGTCGAAGCGGCGCATCGCCTCCACGTAGGCGAGATACTGCTCGGTGAGCCGCGCCACCGGGATGTCGCGCACGTCGAGCCGGTTCTTCTGGATGAGATACCACAAGAGGTCGAACGGCCCCTCGAAGGTTTCGAGGAAGACCCGCAGCGCCTCCGGCGGAATGAAGAGATCTTCCGGCACGGCGGTGAGCGGCTCGCCGTAGACACGCGCGATCGGCGCCTCGGTGGCCAGAATTTCATCCATGCTCACGTGTAATCCAGGCCCATCGCTTCGCGCACGTCGCGCAGGGTCGCCTGAGCGAGCTTGCGCGCCTGCTCGCAGCCGTCGGCGACGACGTTACGCACGAGACCGGGGTTCTCCACATAGGGCTGAGCCCGCTCGCGCATCTCTGCCTGCTCCTCGAGGATGGCCTCGAGCACGGGCTGCTTGCATTCCAGGCAGCCGATCTTGGCGCTACGGCAGCCCTCCTGCACCCACTGGTGCACCTCGGCGTCGGTATAGATCTTGTGGAACTGCCATACCGGGCAGCGTGCCGGATCGCCGGGATCGGTGCGGCGCACCCGCGCCGGATCGGTCTGCATGGTGCGCACCTTGCGCGTGATCGATTCGGGGTCTTCACGCAGATAGATCGTATTGCCATAGCTCTTCGACATCTTCTGCCCGTCGAGGCCGGGCATGCGGGAGGCCTCGGTGAGCAGCACTTGGGGTTCCACCAGGATGTGCTTGCTATAGCCCTCGAGATAACCATAGAGCCGCTCACGGTCGCCCAGGGACAAACTCTGCGCTTCCTCGAGGAGGGCGCGGGCCTGTGCGAGCGCCTCGGTGTCGCCCTCCTGCTGGAAACGGGTACGCAACTCGAGGTAGAGCCGGGCGCGCTTGCTGCCGAGTTTCTTCACCGCCTCTTTGGCGTTTTCCTCGAAATTGGGCTCGCGACCGTAGAAATGGTTGAAGCGGCGTGCCACTTCGCGCGTGAATTCCACGTGCGGGATCTGGTCCTCGCCCACCGGCACGAGATTGGCGCGATAGATGAGGATGTCGGCCGCCTGCAGCAAGGGATAGCCGAGGAATCCATAGGTGGTGAGATCCTTGTGCGAGAGCTTTTCGAGCTGATCCTTGTAGGTCGGTACCCGCTCGAGCCAGCCGAGCGGCGTGATCATGGAAAGCAGCAGATGCAGCTCGGCATGCTCGAGCACCCGGGACTGGATGAAGAGCGTGGCCTGGTTCGGGTCGATGCCCGCTGCCAGCCAGTCGATGAGCATCTCCCAGGTGGCCTGCGAGATCACGTCGGGCTGGTCGTAGGCCGTGGTGAGCGCATGCCAGTCGGCCACGAAGAAAAGGCAAGGATATTCATACTGCAGGCGGGCCCAATTTTTCAGCACGCCGTGATAATGCCCCAGATGGAGGCGCCCGGTGGGACGCATTCCCGAAAGGACCCTTTCAGCATACATGGTTTTTTCGCCTTTACGGTTCGTAGGATTCGAAGGTGCTAAAAGCCGATCGTCGCGAGAATTGTGCTGCGTACCGCGACGAACATCGGCCACAGGATGGAGGAGCCCACCCCGCTGATCATGGCCACCAGCAGGATCGCGATGCCGTACGGCTCCAGCCGCGACAAGGCCCAGGCCGGACGCGGCGGCAATACGCTCACGAGCATGCGACCGCCGTCGAGCGGCGGCAGCGGCAGGAGGTTCAATACCATGAGGGCGACGTTGATCGAGATGCCGGCATCGGCCATGCGCGCGAGCGGCACTGCCCAGAAGGGAGGCAGGAACGTGAGCGAGAGCTTGAAGAGCAAGGCCCATCCGAGGGCCATCGCCAAATTGATGCCGGGCCCTGCGCCCGCCACCCAGAACATGTCGCGCTTGGGATGACGCAAGCGGGAGGGATCGACCGGCACCGGTTTCGCCCAACCGAAGAGCAGCGCTCCGGCGCCGGTGAGCAGCGACAGCAGGAGAATGCCCAGCGGCACGAGGAGGGTGCCCACCGGGTCGACGTGACGCAGTGGATTGAGCGAGATGCGCCCGGCACGCTCGGCGGTGGGATCGCCAAAAGCTCGGGCGACGTAGCCGTGCGCCGCCTCGTGCAAGGTGATCGCCAGCAGCACCGGCAGCGCCCAGAGCGCGAGATCGGCGAGAAAGGCATTCATTCGGCGATAAATGGGGTGGGATCGCCCGCCCCGACGCGCACGATGTGCGGCGCTTCGCCCGTGAGATCGACCACGGTGGTGAGCTCGCGGCAGGTTTCGCCCGTGTCGACGATCACGTCGACCAGCTTGCCGATGCGTTCGGACACCGTCTCGGCATCGGGCAAAGGCTCCGCCTCGCCGGGCAGGATCAAACTGGTGCTCAGGAGCGGCTCGCCCAGCGCCTCCAGGATCGCCTGCACCACGCGGTGCTGCGGCACGCGAAGCCCGATGGTGCGCCGTTTGGGGTGAAGGATGCGCCGGGGCAGATCGTGCGTCCCCTCGAGGATGAAGACGTAGGGGCCGGGGGTGTTGGCCTTCAGCAGGCGAAAGACGCGGTTATCCACCCGGGCATAGTTGCCCAGCTCGGAGAGGTCGCGGCACAGCAAGGTAAACGGCTGCGACTCGTCCATGTCGCGAATACGGCGGATGCGCCGGATCGCCTCGACGTCCCCCAGATGACAGGTGAGGGCATAGCTCGAGTCGGTGGGCATGGCCACGACCGCGCCTTGCCGCAATTGACGCGCGACGAGGTCGACGAGTCGGCGTTGAGGATCGACCGGATGAATGGAAAGGATTTGCGCCATAATCAAACATTATAGCGCGCATTCGAGCAGCTGCCACACCGGCGTAAGATCCGGCGGCAAGGGGGGCGCCGCGCCCAGATCGACGGCGGATTCTTCCGGTGCATGGAAGTCGGAACCCATCGAAGCGGCAAACCCCCACTGGCGCGCGACGTGCGCCCAGCGGCGCATGTCGTCGGGGCCGTGGGAACCGGAACTCACCTCGATGGCCGTGCCCCCTGCTTCATCGAAGCGCCGTAGCAGCTCTGCGAACTGCGAGGTCGAGAGGCGGTAGCGCGCCGGATGGGCCAGCACCGCCACCCCGCCCGCCCTGTGGATCCAGGCGAGCGCCTCTTCGAGCACGGCCCACTCGTGTTCGACGTAGCCGGGCTTGCCCTTGGCGAGGTAGTATTGGAAGACTTCCGAGACCGAGCGCATCAAACCGAGCGAGACGATATAGCGGGCGAAATGTGCGCGGCTCACCAAGGCCGGATTCTTCGCGAAGCGCAGGGCGCCTTCCCATGCACCGTGGATGCCATGGCGCTCGAGCTCCTCGGCGATGCGCTTCGCCCGCGCGTCGCGCCCCGAACGCACCCGTTGCAAGCCTTCACCGAGGGCAGGATCGCCGGGATCGACGCCCAGGCCGAGCACGTGAATCGTCTCGTCAGCGAACGACACCGAGATCTCCACCCCAGGCACGAAAGAGATGCCCCACACGCGCGCCTCTACCTCAGCCGAGGCGCAGCCGGCGGTCTCGTCGTGGTCGGTGAGTGCGAGCAACGCCACGCCGTTCGCGGCGGCGCGACGAACCACCTCGGCCGGGGTGAGAACCCCGTCCGAGACGAGCGAATGGCAATGGAGATCCACTTTCATCGCATCCACCCTTCGCCCGCCGTAAAGCCGCTTAATGAACGGCGACGAGCTCGATCTCGAACGTGAGGTCGCGCCCGGCGAGCGGGTGGTTCGCGTCGATGGTGATCGAATCTTCGGTCACTTCGACGACGACGATGGGGATCTGCCGACCGTCACGCGATTGCATCACCAGCTGCTGTCCCACTTCCGGGTCGAGATCCGGCGGCAGCTGCTCGCGCGGCACCTGCAACACCGCCTCGGCCACGCGATCCCCGTAGGCCTCGGCCGCCGGGATGGTGACGGTTTTCGTCTGCCCCACGGCCATGCCCTCCACGGCTTGTTCGAAACCGGGAATCACCTGACCGGAGCCGACGGTGAATTCGAGCGGGTCGCGCCCGGCCGAGCTATCGAACACCGAGCCGTCGTCGAACTTGCCGGTGTAATGGACCTGGACGGTATCGCCCGCTTTTGCTGCTTGATTCATGATCTTTCCTTTCCGCTGTCGTGTAGAGCACGCCGGTATCGACCGACGTATCCAAGACCTTACCTGCTTTCTCTTGCTTTGGCTAGACGTTTGCGGAAAAATTCCTTGCCCCTTTGGGCACTTGATGCTAATTTGGCGCCCCTGCAGCTTGCCCCGGAGCCCGTGATGAATCCCTCTCCCGACGACCGTCTGTACCTTCCCAGCCACCAGTGGTTGCGCCGCGAAGACGATGGAATTTACACTCTAGGCATCACCGATCATGCCCAACGTGAGCTCGGCGACATTGTCTATGTGCAATTGCCCGAGCCTGGCCAGCATCTCGAAGCCGGAGACGTGCTCGCCGTCGTCGAATCGGTCAAGGTCGCTTCCGAGATTCTCTGCCCTTTCCCCGCCACCGTCGTCGCGGTAAACGAAGAGCCCCGCGAACGACCCGAGCGACTCAACGAAGCGCCCTACGAGGTCTGGCTCCTGCAATTGATGCCCGACGAAGACGCGCCTCTCCCCGAGCTGCTCACGGCGCGCGCCTATGATGCACTCCTCTCAGGGAGACGCTGAAGAAATGAGCGAGCGGGATGAAGCGCAAGGCGCACGGAGCGCAGCGACCGAGACATATCAAGTAGATAGGCGAGGGAGCGAGCACCGCGCAACGCAGCGATTCGCCCGCGCAGCCAATTATTCAGCGTTTCCCTCAGTCTGAACCATGGTCTCTGCCGCCCAGGCGCCTTTACGGCGGTATTTCGCTCTCACGGCGCTCGTGCTCGCCGCCCTCCTGGGGTGGTACTGGCACGAGAGTCGTCCCATCGATCTGCCCTCCTCGCCGCTCGCCGACCCGCGTCTGCAGTGCGTCTCTTACGCTCCCTACTATCGCGACGGCTACACCCCGTTCAAGAAAGACCTGAAACTCACTCGCGAAGAAATCGCCACCGATCTGCGCTCGCTCGCCGCCGTCACCCGCTGCGTGCGCACCTACTCGGTCGACCAAGGGCTGGATCGGGTCCCCGAAGTGGCACGCGAACTCGGGCTCACCGTGCTCTTGGGGTCATGGATCGGGCGCGACGACGATAAGAACCGCCATGAGCTCGAGCGCGCACTGGAGGTGGCCAATGCCAACGCCGACGTCGTCACGATGCTCATCGTCGGCAATGAGGTGCTGCTGCGCCGCGAGCAAAGCCCGGAGGCGATGGGCCGCTGGTTGGAAGAAGCCCGCGCGCGCAGCCGCGTGCCGGTGACCTACGCCGACGTCTGGGAATTCTGGCTGCGCCATCGCAGCGCGCTCGAGCCGCACGTCGATCGTGCCACCATCCACATCCTGCCCTACTGGGAAGACCGCCCTCAGCCGATCGAGGCGGCGATCGATCATCTCGTGCGCATCAGGACGCTTGCCCGTACCTTGCTGACCAAACCGGTGGTGATCGGTGAGACCGGCTGGCCCAGTGCCGGGCGCCAGCGCGAAGGGGCGATTCCTTCGCGCGTGAACCAGGCGCGCTACGTGCGCGAATTCCTGGCCTTGGCGGAGCGTCACGGCTGGCAGTACAACTTCATCGAAGCGGTGGACCAGCCCTGGAAGCGCTGGCTGGAGGGCACCGTCGGTGGCCACTGGGGGATGCTCGACACTTCGCTCGCGCCCAAATTCCCCCTTACGGGGCCGATCGCCGAACGCGCGTCATTCTGGCCGGTGCTCGCCTGGGCGGGCATGGGCGCGGCGCTGCTGCTCCTCATGGCCGCGCCAAGAGCCGCGAGCGGACGCGACCACGCGTGGCATGCGCTCGCTGGCGCCGTGCTCGGACTCATCGCGATGTGGCAGTGGGAACACGCCCGGCTGGCCTACCGCGACGCCGTGGAATGGAGCGTGTTGGGAGCGATCGGGCTCGCCTCGATTCTCGTCGCCGCGTGGCTTGCCGTGGCGCCGCGCCTGCCGGCCCGCTCCGTCGCGCTCGCGCTGCGGCTCTTGCTCTTTTGCGCCGCCGTGGCCTCCGTCTGGCTCGTGGTCGACGGCCGCTACCGCGACTTTCCCACTGCGCTCTATCTGCCGCTCGCGCTCTTTGCCTGGCGCCGCGCATGGGAGGTGAGCGCCGAAGAGCGGCTCTGGGCCTGGATTCTCTTCGCCTTTGGCCTCTACCGCTGGCTGGAAGAACCGGGTAACGGCCAGGCACTGCTGTGGGGACTCACGGCGATGACGTTCGCGCGCGCCATCCACGCGGCGCATCGCAGAACCACAGCCGCGGCAAAGCCCATAGCACCGCAATGACTCCCGGCGTGGCGGCATAGAACACCGTGGCCGCCACGCCGAGCCACAGTGCCGCCACCGCCCAGCGGCGCGATCCACGAAGCTGGGAGAGGGCCGCGCACAACACGGCCACCCAACCGATGCGTTCCTCGAGAAACGCCTGAACCAACAGGAACTTGGCTGCACAGGCAACGCCTCCTCCGGGCACCCACTTGCCGCCGCAGGCCGCCGGCGCGAGTTGCGCCTCCAGCCATCCGAAGCGCACCCATAGGCAGGCGAGCCCCACCAGGATCGCACCCAAGAACCAGCCGCGCACCAAGGCGCGCCATCCGCTCTTCTTCGTCATCCGGTTCGCCGTCTACATCCACCAGGAAACAAACATTTTCTCATCGCCCCGGCCAATTCCGCACGGGAAGCCGTAAAATCGTCCGTTATCCTCCCGTACCACGGATCGATGCAGTGAGCGTAAAACTCCATCTCTTCTGGCGGGCGCTCGTCGCCCTCGTCCTTACCCTGCTCGTGATGTTCGGAACCTTCAAACTATGGGAATGGCAGGCGCGGGGCGATGCCATGCCCGGCGTCTCGGGCGAGATCGGCGGCTTCGCCTACACCCCTTTCCGTCGTGACCAGTCTCCCTTCGAGAAGAAGTACCCCACGCCCGAACAGGTCGCCGAAGACCTCGACATCCTGAGCAAGTACACTCGCCGCATCCGTACTTACGGCGTCACCGATGTCCCCTCGATCTATCCCTTGGCCGAAGAAAAAGGCTTTACCGTCACCATGGGTTTGTGGGTCTCGGCCGACAAGGAACTCTCCGAGCGGGAGATTACCGAAGGCTTGGCGCTCCTGAAGCGACACAAGAACATCGAACGCATCGTGGTGGGCAATGAAGCGTTGCTGCGCAAGGAGATGACGGTGGCCGAGATGGCGTCCTATCTCGACCGCGTGCGCGCCGACATCCGCCGCCAGTTCCGCAAAGGACAACGTCCTCCGGTCTCCACCGCCGAACCTTGGCACGTCTGGCTCGCCAACCCCGAGCTCGTCGACCACGTCGATTACCTCATGGTGCACCTGTTGCCCTATCACGAGGGCATCTCCTCTGCACGGGCGCTCGAATACGCTTTCAGCCGATACGAAGAGCTGAGGCAGCGATTTCCCAAGAAGCCCATCGTCATTGGCGAGATCGGCTGGCCCACCAAGGGTGAAGTAATGCCCAACCTCATGGGCGGGGACGAATACGCCCGCGCCACCCTCGAAGACGCCGTGCGCTTCGTGCGCGGATTCCTCGCCGATCCACGTTCCGCCTTCCTCGATTACTTCATCATGGAGGCGTTCGATCAGCCCTGGAAAGTCGCCGTGGAGGGCTGGGCGGGTTCCTACTGGGGCATGTTCGACGCCGATCGTCAGCTCAAGTATTCCCTCGACGGTCTCATCGTGAGCGACGTACGCTGGCAAGAAAAAGCGCGACTGGCGGTGACGGTCGCAGCCGTGCCCATGTTCCTCATCGCCTTCGCCCTGGGTAGCTGGAACGTGCTCGGGCGCCTGTGGCTCATGGGCTTGGTGCAGCTCTCCGCGGCCGTACTCGTGGTCGGCGTCTATCTGCCGAAGGATTATTACCTCTCGCGGGGCGATCTCGTCGGTCTCGTCTTTCTCATCTTTGCCACCCTCATGACCATCGCCGTACTGCTGTCGCACGGCTTCGAGTTCGGCGAGGTGCTCTTCAAGCGACAATGGCGCCGGCGATTCACCCCCCGTGAGCCTCTACCGCCGGAGCAGCAGCCCTTCGTCTCCATTCACCTCGCCTGCTACAACGAGCCGCCCGAGATGGTGATCGCCACCATCGACTCGCTCGCCCGGCTCGATTACGCCAACTTCGAGGTAATCGTCGTCGACAACAACACCACCGACGAAGCCCTGTGGAAGCCGGTGGAGGCGCACTGCGCCACGCTCGGGCCGCGTTTCCGCTTCTTCCACCTGCCGAAGTGGCCCGGCTTCAAGGCCGGCGCGCTCAATTTCGCCCTAAAGCAGACGGATCCGCGCGCCGAGATCATCGGTGTAGTCGATGCCGACTACGTCGTCGAACCCGATTGGCTCGCCCGACTCGTGCCGCACTTCCTCGACAGCCCTCAGGTGGCGGTGGTCCAGGCGCCGCAGGCGCACCGCGACTTCGAACACAGTTTCTTCCAGCGCATGTGCAACTGGGAGTTCGAAGGGTTCTTCCGCATCGGCATGCACCACCGCAACGAACGCAACGCCCTGATCCAGCACGGTACGATGACGCTCATCCGCCGCCGGGCCCTGGAGGAAGTCGGCGGCTGGTCGGAATGGTGCATCTGCGAGGATACCGAACTCGGCCTGCGCCTGATCGAGCTCGGCTACGAAACCCGCTACGTGGATCACATCTTCGGCCGTGGCCTCACCCCTTCGGACTTCGCCGCCATCAAGTCGCAGCGCTTCCGCTGGGCGTTCGGTGCGATGCAGATCCTCAAGGCCCACTTGCCCAAGCTCCTGGGGCTGCGACCCTCGAAGCTGAACTTCGCTCAGCGCTACCACTTCCTCACCGGCTGGTTCGCCTGGTTCGGTGATGCCCTGCACCTCGTCTTCGCGCTCGCCTCCATCTACTGGACGCTGGGCATGATCCACTTCCCCAAAACCTTCGCCCTGCCGGTCGCCTCGCTCGCCATGCCCGTGCTCGGTTTCATGGCCTTCAAGACCGCACTCGGGCCCGTCCTCTACCGGCGCACCATGCACACGCGCTGGAGTGACATCCTCGGCGCCTCGATTCTCTCGGTCGGCTTGGCGCACACCATCGCGCGCGGCGTCTTCGCCGGGCTCTTCCAGAAGAAAGGCACCTTCGTGCGCACCCCCAAAGGTTGGCGCGCCAAAGGAACGTTTGCCTTCTTTGGCCCCATCCGCGAGGAACTCGGCCTGCTCGCGACGATCGTATTGGGTGCAGGGGTTCTCGTGGCCGAACGAGGGTTGCTCGACCTGGAAATCAAGCTCTGGGTCTCCATCCTCATGCTGCAGGCGATCCCCTATCTGGCAGCGGTGCTGTGCCAGATCATCGCCTATTTGCCCGACAATGGCCCAGCGCAAGAGAGACTTCCCCAAACGTCCTCGCCGCCTCTGGGGAGCCATGAACCAGTCCCGGGAACTCCGGCCGGCGTTTCGGGTACAATGACCCATTGAACCGTAATTCTTCGGGAGTACCATGGCTCAGTATGTCATGTCCATGCTTCGGGTGAACAAAATCGTTCCCCCCAAGCGTCAGATCATCAAGGACATCTCGCTTTCCTTCTTTCCCGGCGCCAAGATCGGGCTATTGGGCCTGAACGGCGCGGGCAAATCCACCGTGCTGCGCATCATGGCCGGCGTCGACAAGGAGTACGACGGCGAGGTGCAATGGCAGCCCGGTATCCGCATCGGTTACCTGCCGCAAGAACCCCAGCTCGACCCGGAAAAGACCGTGCGCGAAGAAGTCGAAGAGGGGCTGGGCGAACTCGTCGAGGCGCGGCGCAAGCTCGAGGAAATCTACGCCGCCTATGCCGAGCCCGACGCCGACTTCGAGAAACTCGCCGAAGAGCAGGCCAAATACGAGGCCATCCTCGCCAGCGCCGGCACAGACCTCGAAAACCAGATGGAGATCGCTGCCGACGCGCTGCGCCTGCCCCCGTGGGACGCCAAGATCGCGCACCTCTCCGGCGGCGAGAAGCGGCGCGTGGCGCTGTGCAAGCTCCTGCTCTCCAAGCCCGACATGCTGCTGCTCGACGAACCCACCAACCACCTCGACGCCGAATCGGTCGAATGGCTCGAGCAATACCTCGTGCGTTTTCCCGGCACGGTGGTGGCCGTCACGCACGACCGCTACTTCCTCGACAATGCCGCCGAATGGATCCTGGAACTCGACCGTGGCGAGGGTATCCCGTGGAAGGGCAATTACACTTCCTGGCTGGAGCAGAAGGAAAAGCGCCTGGAGCAAGAAGCCAAGGCCGAAGCTGCTCGCCTCAAAGCCATGAAACAAGAGCTCGAATGGGTGCGCCAAAACCCCAAAGGGCGGCAGGCGAAATCCAAGGCGCGTCTGGCGCGCTACGAGGAGCTCGCCTCGATCGAATACCAGCGCCGCAACGAGACCCAAGAGATCTTCATTCCGCCCGGTGAGCGGCTCGGCGACAAGGTGATCGAATTCCACCACGTGAGCAAAGGCTTCGGCGATCGGCTGCTCATCGACGACCTCTCCTTCTCCGTACCCAAGGGGGCGATCGTCGGCATCATCGGCCCCAACGGTGCAGGTAAATCCACCCTTTTCCGCATGATCCTCGGCAAGGAACAGCCCGATTCCGGCACGATCGAGATCGGCCCGACGGTGAAGATCGCCGCCGTGGATCAATCCCGCGAAGGGCTCGATCCCAACAAGACGGTGTGGGAAGAAGTCTCCGGGGGGCTCGACATCCTCAAGGTCGGCGCTTTCGAGATGCCCAGCCGGGCCTACCTCGGCCGCTTCAACTTCAAGGGAGCGGATCAGCAAAAACCCGTGGGCAAACTCTCGGGTGGTGAGCGTGGACGGCTGCACCTCGCCAAGACCCTGATCCAGGGGGGCAACGTGCTGCTACTCGACGAACCCTCCAACGACCTCGACGTGGAAACGTTGCGAGCGCTCGAAGAAGCGCTCCTCGAATTCCCCGGCTGTGCGCTGGTGATCAGCCACGACCGCTGGTTCCTCGACCGCATCTGCACCCACATCCTCGCGGCCGAAGGCGACTCGCAGTGGACCTTCTTCGAGGGCAACTACCGCGAATACGAAGAGGACAAGAAAAAACGCCTCGGCGAAGACGCCGCCCGCCCGCGGCGCGTCCGTTACAAGCCGCTCGCGCGCGCCTGATCATTCCCGGCCGGAATCTTCTTCCTCCGGCCGGGAAAACGCGACCCGGACTCGGGTGCCTCCCGTAGCGGGTCGCTCGAAGTGCAGGACCCACCCCTCCCGTTCGCACAGCCGGCGTACGATCGTTAACCCACGGCCACGAGCCTGGGCTCGAGCCACGTCCTGATCAGGAAGGCCGATCCCGTCGTCTTCGATATTCACCCCCTGCGCATCGATGCTTACCTCGACCCGGTGGCAGCGGGCGTGCTGGAGGGCATTACGCACCAGATTGGTCACGATCACCGCGAGCGTCTGGGGCGATCCATACAGCGTCGGGCTCGCCTCGACGCTGAAATGCAGGACAGGACCTCCGTCTCGTGGAGTGAATTCGACCTGAGCAAGGCAATTGCGAACGATTTCGCTCACGTCGAATTCCTCCCGCGTCGCTTCCGGTTCACGCGCGAGCAGCAGGAGGGTCTCGATGGTCTCGGCCATCCGTACGCTCGCGTGATCGATACGCGCCAGGGCCCTCCGGGAACGCTCCGAGAGAGAGGGATCTGACGCGAGCAGCTCTGCTGCATGGCGGATCACGGTCAGCGGCGTGCGCAATTCGTGGCTCGCGTCGGCCGAAAAATCCCGCTCACGCACGAGCGCCTCGAACATGCGCTGCCGGTAGTCTTCGAGCGCCCGCGCCAGCACCAATACCTCTTCGTCCATGTCCTCGTCGGCCAGTCGCATTTCGGGGGAAAAATCATGTACCACACTCAAACGCTCGGCGAGTCGATTGAGCGGTGCGAGCAAACGGCGGGAGAAGTAGAACCCGAACCACAGCGCTGCATAGCCGGCGAGCACGGTGCCGGCGAGCATGATGAACACGCTCACCCATTCGCGCTGTTCGATGCTGGAGATGTCGTGGAGCACGGCAAAACGCCGGCCATCCGCGAGGGAGGCAAACCCCACGATCCATGCTTTGCGCCCGAGTTCGAATTCATGCACACCATCGGGCAGGAAAAAAATGGCATCTGGCAAAGTTTCGAGCTCGAGAGCGTACGAAACGAGGACCTCGGGATGGCGTGGATGCGGGCGCAAGGCAAAGTTCTCTGGCGCCGCCATGAGGCTAGTCAGGCGATCTTGCACCACCTCCATCACCGCTCGCTCTTCCAGCTGGTAGCTTACCCAGAGCATGATGCCGGAGACGAGTGGCCCCAAAACCACCCCGAGGAAAGCAAAGGCGGCGATGAGCCGAACGCGCAGGCTATGCGGGCGTTTCTTCATCGGGTACGGCCAGACGATAACCCACGTGGGGTACCGTATGCAGCAAAGGAACATCGAACGGTCGATCGATCGCCTGACGCAGACGATGGATGTGGGTTCTCAGTGCGTCGCTGTCGGGCGGATCGTCTCCCCATAGTGCGGCTTCGAGGCGCTCGCGCGTCAGGACGGCGGGCGAAGCGCGCATCAAGAGCCGCAGCAGTTGGTAATCGAACGGGGCCAGGACGATTCTTTTCCCTTGTCGCGATACCTGGTGGGTTCGTTCATCGAGGATCAGGTCACCCACTTGCAGGCGTCGTCGTTCCAAGCCGCCTGCGGCCCGCCGCACGTTTGCCCGCAATCTCGCTTCGAGCTCGCGCAGCGAGAGGGGCTTGACGAGATAGTCGTCGGCACCCACTTCCAGACCGAGCAGCTTGTCGTCCAATTCACCCCTGGCCGTGAGCACGAGGATCGGTGTGGCGATCCCTTCTTCCCGCAGGCGACGGCAGAGCTCGATCCCGTCGAGGCCGGGCAAGCCGAGGTCGAGCACGATGGCGTCGAAGGGCTTGCTCGCGGCCAGATGCAGCCCGCTCAGACCATCGCTCGCCCAATCGACCCGATGACCGCATGCTTCGAGATGGTCGAGGAGGTTGCCCGCGAGATCCCGATTGTCTTCGATGAGCAGAACATCCATGTCGTCATTATAAAGGGGGGTTACCGATTTTCGAGGATTTCACGCGGCGTTGACCTAGGGTTCACTAAAATCTCGCTCCCATGGATGCTTTACTGCGCCGCCCCTTTCCTTTGCAAACGTTGCCGCTCCATCTCGGCTGCTGGCTCGTCGGCATCTCGGCACTCACCCTGGCGTTCCTCGTTTCTCTGCCTTTCCTGCCGATCGACGAGACGCGCTATCTCGGGGTTGCCTGGGAGATGTTCGCACGCGGCGATTTTCTCGTCCCGCATTTGAACGGCGAACCCTATCATCACAAGCCACCGCTGCTTTTCTGGATATTCCACCTGGGCTGGGCCCTGTTCGGGATCAACGATTGGTGGCCGCGCGTGGCCGGGGCCGCAATCTCCTTTGCAGGATTGCTGCTCACGGCACGGCTCGCCCGGCGGCTCTGGCCGGAAGAAGCGATGCTCGCCCCTTTGGCCGGGACGATTCTGCTGGGGGCCGGACTCTGGGCCGCTTACACGCCGGCCGTGATGTTCGACATGCTGCTCGCGGTCTGCGTTCTATTGGCGATGAACGGATTGTGGGACGCAGCACAGGGTCATGGTCGAGCCTGGACGTGGGTGGCTGCGGGCATCGGTTTGGGGGTACTCGCCAAAGGGCCGGTGGTGTTGTTGCACGTGCTGCCCGCGGCGCTGCTGTGGCCGTGGTGGCGGCCTCTGGCACAGCCCTTGGGGCGCTGGTACCGACGCCTGGCGCTCGCCGTCCTGGGGGGCGCGGCGATCGCGCTCGCCTGGGCGGTGCCGGCGGCGATCCGCGGCGGCCCCGAGTACGCGCACATGATCTTCTGGGGGCAGAGCGCCGGGCGCATCGTCAAATCCTTTGCCCACCGGCGCCCCTGGTGGTGGTATTTCCCCCTCTTGCCGCTGCTCCTCTACCCCTGGTTGCTCTGGCCGAGCGCTTGGCGGGCGCTCTCGCGGCTCGAATGGCGAACCGATTCGGCGCAGCGCTTCCTCCTGGCTTGGGCAGTGATCCCTTTCGTCGCGTTCTGTGCCATCAGCGGCAAACAAGCCCATTACCTCCTGCCGCTCTTCCCGGCCGTATCGCTCCTGCTCGCGCGCACCCTCGCGACGCGGGGGATACTTGCTACCCGTTTCGACCATTTCCCCTTGCTTCTGCCGCTCCTCGCGGCAACGGCGCTCCTCTTCCTTCGTCTGCGGCCCCCGGCTCATCTTCCCCCTTTCATTGCCGAAAGCGCTTGGTGGCCGATCCCTGCGCTTGCCGCCGTAGCCATTTTCGGCTGGCTGGCTCCCGGGCGCATACTGTCTGCGAGGGTATCGTCGCTCGCGGGCACCACCGTCCTGTCGCTCGTGATCCTCGCTCTGGGGCTGGGTCGTGCTGCAGCCCCTTATTACGACGTACGTCCTACGAGCCGCTTCATCGCCCAAGCTCAGGCCGAGGGGCGCCCGGTGGGTTTCGTCGGTAAATACTACGACCAATTTCATTTCTACGGTCGTCTGACGCAACCGATCGAAGAGATTTCCTGGTCGAGTCTGCACGCATGGGCCAAAGACCATCCTCATGGGGTGATCATCGAGACTTTCGCCAACACCCCGCCCTCTGAATTCGCTGCGCCGGCTTTTCAGCAACCCTACCGCGGCCGGATTCTACTCGTGGTCGCCGCCTCCGACGTCATGTCGGTTTCCGGCGACGAATCCACCCACCCTTCCAACGACGAGGCCGACGACGCGTCGGAATGAACTTCATGGACCTCTCCATCGTCATCCCTGTACACAACGAACGCGACAACGTCGCCACCCTCGCCGAGGAGATCGCCACGGCACTCGGCGACAAGCTCGATTTCGAGGTGATCTTCGTCGACGACGCGAGCACCGACGACACCTTGGCCGTGTTGCAAGATCTCTGCGCCAAGAAGGGGCCGAACTGGCGCGTCTTGCATCATGCACGCAACGCCGGTCAGAGCGCGGCGCTGCTCACGGGAGCGCTCGCCGCACGGGGAGAATGGCTCGGGACGCTCGATGGCGACGGCCAGAACGACCCGGCCGATCTGTGGCGTTTCTGGACCCTGGTGCAGCAGGAGCCAAACCCGCCGGACATGGTCATCGGCCATCGCGTCGATCGCCACGACACGTGGATTCGGCGGCTGTCCTCGCGCATCGCCAATGCGGTCCGCTCGGCGCTGCTGCACGATGGCGTGCCCGACAGCGGCTGTGGCGTGAAACTCATCCGGCGCGAGCTCTTTCTGCGCCTGCCCTACTTCGATCACCTACATCGTTTCCTTCCCGCTCTGGTGCGACGCGAGGGCGGACGCGTGGTCTCGGTGCCGGTGCATCACCGCCCCCGACGGCACGGCACCTCGAAATACGGCATCGGTAATCGCCTATGGGTCGGACTGGTCGACCTCCTCGGCGTATGGTGGCTCCTGCACCGCCGCCGCTTACCTTTTTCCTCGCAGAATGGAGGGCAAAAATGAATCCCGACTTCATTTGGCTAGGCATCGGCCTGCTCGGTCAGGCGCTTTTCTCGATGCGCTTTCTCGTCCAATGGCTCGCCAGCGAACGGCAACGGCGCAGCGTGATGCCGCTCGCGTTTTGGTACTTCAGCCTCGCCGGCGGGGCGACGCTGCTTGCCTATGCCATCTACCGCGCCGATCCCGTCTTCATCATCGGCCAGCTCACGGGCCTTTTCATCTACGCCCGAAATCTGCATCTCATCTGGCGGGAGCGCAAGGTCCATGCGAAAGAGACGATGCACGCCTCGACCTGAGCGCCGGTGAAGCAACCGTCGCGCAGCAGATTCACCATAGGCCCCGAGCCGGGGCGCATTCATTCTGCCGAAGCATCCACCCCTGCGGGCGGTAGGATATCCGGCCGAGGAAGGCCGATGTAATACCCCTGCGCATGGGTCACGCCAAGCTCCTTGATCTTCTCGAGCAGTTTCTGGCTCTCGACGAACTCGGCCACCGTCTGGATGCCGAGATCGTGGCATAGGCGGGCGAGGTTGCGCACCAGCGCTTCGTCGGTCTTCGAGTGCTCGATGCCGCGGATGAAGGCGCCATCGATCTTGACGAAGTCGAATTCCAGCTCGCGCAGGTAGTGGAAGGAGTTGTAGCCGCTGCCGAAATCGTCGAGGGCGAAACGAAACCCTTTCTTGCGCAAGGTGGAGAGGAAAAGGCGGATCTTCTCCATGTCGGAGATGGCATCGCGCTCCAGCAGTTCGAAGACGATGCGATGAGGGTCGATCTCCCACTGATAACAAAGGCGGGAGGCAAAGGTCAGTACGTTGCGGTTCTGGATCTCCTGCACCGAGAGATTGAGGAAAAGCATCGGCGCAGTTTCCTTCGACTCGGCGGGAAGACGGCGCAAAGTATCGAGGGAAGCGGCAATCATGCGACGATCGAGTTCTCGCCCCATGCCATACTTCTCGATTGCATCGATGAAGCGGGCGGCGGAGACGATCTCCCCATCGTCGGCAATGAGGCGGGCGAGCACCTCATAGGCGACGACCCTGCCGCTCGCCGTTTCGATGATGGGCTGGAAATAAGGGACGATGCGCCCTTTGCGCAAAGCGGCCCGCACGATCTCCGCTTCTTGGCGGCGGTGCTGGGCGATGCGCTGCGCCTCCTCTCCACGATCGATGTCGCTGTAGAGGAAGATGCCATTCTTGCCCCGTTTCTTCGCTTCATAGGCGGCGAAGTCGAGCCGGGTCATCAGATCGTTTTGATTGGCTCCGTCGGCGGGATAGGTGACGATGCCGATCGAGGCGGTGAGATGGAATTCGAGCTGGGAAGCGTGGACGGGATGCTCGCGCAGACGGTCACGGATGGTACGGGCAAGGCGTTTGGCTTCCTCTTTGCCCGTCTCCGGCAAGAGGATGACGAATTCGTCGCCTCCGATGCGGCAGACGAGATCGCCCGGGCGCACGCTGCCCTTGAGGTGATTGGCTACCTGACACAAGGCTTCGTCGCCCACGGGATGGCCGAAGGTGTCGTTGACGTCCTTGAAATCGTCGAGATCGACCATCAGCAGAGAGAATTCGTGCTGGTGGCGCTCGCTGCGCGTGATCTCGTACTGCAGCATGGAGAGAAAATGCCGCCGGTTGTAGAGGTTGGTGAGGGGGTCGTGCAGCGAATAGTATTCGAGCTCGGCGAGCGACTGCCCCAACGCGCGGCTGGAGCCGACCACGATGACGACGATCGCCAGAAGCGAGCGGATCACCGCCTCTTCCTGCGGCGAGAGCTTCTCATGCACGCCGAAGGCCGCCCCGAGGATGCCGGCGAGCTTGGTGTGCCGCTCCGGCACCCGCTCGGTGATCAACATCATCGATTCGACCGGCTTCGCCTCGGCGGGTTGGGTCGTGAGGAAATGCTCTTCGATGTCAAACGCCGCATCGGGAGGCTGACCCAGGGAAGCGAGGACGTGCTGCGAGACGCGATGCAAGAGCTGCTCTCGCATGGCCGATTCCAGCGCCGCAGGGTGGAAGACCTTGAGCGTCAGCCCGTGCTTCTCGGCAAAAGCGACGAAGAACGCATCGAACGGAAAGATCTGGTAAAAATCGGTGAGGATCTTCTTGAGGAACTCCATCCATTGGGAGATGCGCTCATAGGAAAAGATGATGCGTTCGAGCACGGCGCGCTGCCGGTCGATGAGCTCCTTCTCCACCAGGGTCTGGGTGAGTTCGGCGCTGGCTGCTTCAAAGTGGTGCAGCAAGGAGACGATGGCCTCGGTCTGGGCCCGCCCATCCTGGTCGAGGAGCTCGTGGAGCAGACCGACCATACGGTCGAGGCGGGCAAGCTGGGAGCGGGGAGATTCCGCCTCGGCCGTTCCTTCGGCCGGCGGATGCTCGAGCGTCGCCGCCAGACGGCGATGGGCGCGCTCGAGTGCAGCCGCCATGGCCGAAAACCCGAGACGGAAACGGGTCTCATGCTCGAGGATACCGGTGATCGCTCGCAGGCTATCGCGCCGCAGACGCAAGAGATCGGGGGGAATGAAACGGTTCATCGCCGAAACACTCCCCCGGGCTGCAGGAGATCGACGCCGCATTCGAGCCCCTCGAGCCAGCCGAGGAACTGGCCAACGGCAGCGCCGCGATAGACCGGCCCGTGCTGTGGCGCCAGCAGCTCGACCGGCCGCTCGCCCAAGGTTTCCCTCCACGCTTTGATGGCGCGGTTGCTCGCCATGTAGCGGCGATGGAACCCCTCGATGCGGGGCAGATGCGGCGCCAGATCCTCGATGAAAGTCTGCGTCTCGGCGCCGCTCAGTTCGGAAGCCCCCACGTCGCCGGAGAAGAGGATCTTCGCCCGCGGGTCGTAGACCTGGAAGTTGCCTTCCGAATGGAGGAAATGCGCCGGGATCAGCTCGAGGACGGCGGAGGTTCCGAGGTCGATCTGGGCGCCGGTGTCGGGAATGGCGACGATGCGATCGGTACTCGGAAGACCATAATGGGGGATGAAGCGCGTCCACAGGCGCGAGATGAGGACGGTGGCGCGGGTGAGCTCGAGCCAGGAAGCCAGGCCGCCGACGATGTCCGGATCCTGGTGCGACAGA
This sequence comes from Tepidiphilus olei, assembly GCF_006980705.1. Taxonomy (GTDB): domain Bacteria; phylum Pseudomonadota; class Gammaproteobacteria; order Burkholderiales; family Rhodocyclaceae; genus Tepidiphilus; species Tepidiphilus olei. The sequence goes on from NZ_SBHO01000001.1 coordinate 549,862, forward strand.
ATGATGTAGCGGATCTGCTCCGGTTCGCAGTAAGCGAGCATCGCCTCGAGCACGTCGGCCATCACGCCGAAACCGCCGGGATCGAGCAGGACGCCGAACTCCTGATGCAGGATGAGGTACTGGTTGGAGTGAATGCCGCCTTCGTCGAGCTCTTCGCTTTCGTTGAGGAGCACGCACAGGTGAGCATCGTCCCGATAGAGCTCTATGTTGTGCATCGATTTCGTCTCACCTCGTGAGAAAAAGGGGCTCTGCTTCGAGTTCGATAAGAATAACACCGACTAGCTCAGGGATAAAACCCCATCAGAGGGTGTGGAGACATGGAACGAGTGCCTGTCCAGTCACGGGGAATATGCTCTGCTGGGCGGGAAGGCCGCACGACGCTACCGGGTGCCGTTTCCGCGTCCTTGCTGCGTTAAAATGGGCGGTCAAAATTCGTTGCGGCACGGCGATGCGCCCCTATCTCGACCTTCTGCGCCACATCCTCGAACACGGCACCCGCAAGGCAGACCGCACCGGCACGGGGACCTTGTCGGTCTTCGGCTGGCAGATGCGCTTCGACCTGCGTGAAGGCTTTCCGCTGCTCACCACCAAGAAACTGCACGTCAAATCGATCATCTACGAATTGCTGTGGTTCTTGCGTGGCGACACCAACGTCGCTTACCTGCGCGAACACGGCGTGACGATCTGGGACGAGTGGGCTGACGAGCACGGCGAGCTCGGCCCCGTCTACGGCAAACAGTGGCGACGATGGGAGGCCCCGGACGGGCGCACCATCGACCAGATCGCTCGCCTCGTCGAAGGGTTGAAGACCAATCCGGATTCGCGCCGGCATCTGGTCGTGGCCTGGAACCCCGCCGAGGTGGACCAGATGGCGCTGCCGCCGTGCCATGCGCTCTTTCAATTCTACGTTGCCGAGGGCAGGCTCTCCTGCCAACTCTATCAGCGCAGCGCCGACGTCTTTCTCGGCGTGCCGTTCAACATCGCCTCCTATGCGCTGCTCACCCTGATGGTGGCCCAGGTCTGCGGCTATGAGGCGCACGAGTTCATCTGGACGGGCGGCGATTGCCACCTCTATCTCAACCACCTGGAACAAGCTCGGCTGCAGCTCGGTCGCGAACCAAGGCCATTGCCCAAGATGAAGCTCAACCCGGCGGTGACCGATCTCTTTGCCTTCCGCTACGAGGATTTCACGCTGGAAGGCTACGATCCGCACCCCCACATCCCCGCTCCGGTGGCCGTATGAGCGAGTGGGTGATCGTCGCCGCCGTGGCGCGAAACGGGGTGATCGGCCGTGGCGGGGCACTGCCGTGGCGGCTGAGATCCGACTTGCGGCACTTCCGCCGGCTCACCACCGGGCACGCGGTACTCATGGGGCGAAAGACATGGGAATCGCTCGGCCGCCCCCTGCCCGATCGGCGCAATGTGGTGGTGAGCCGCGATCCCTCTTTCACGGCCCCGGGCGCCGAGGTCTATCCGTCGCTGGATGCCGCGCGGGCGGCGCTCGCCGATGAGCCGGTCGTCTTCGTGATCGGCGGCGCGCAGCTCTATCGCCAGACCCTGCCGTTTGCCGATCGCCTGGTACTCACGGAAGTGGACGCCGAGCCACCGGGAGATGCCTTCTTCCCGGAGTGGGATCGGACGCGCTTCGTCGAAGTCGGCCGTCAGGCGTTACCTGAAGAAAGCGACGAGTATCCGGCCGTGGTGGTCACGTACCACCGCCGGCCTCGAATTTGACCGTTCCCTGCCCGTCGCTGGAGGCAGGAGCCAGCATTTGCCGCAAGGTTTCTTCGAACTGCTCGATCGGCAACGGTCGAGCAAAATAGTAGCCTTGATAGGCGGGGCACCCGAGTTCGGCGAGGAATTTCCACTGCTCGGGCGTTTCCACCCCTTCGGCGATCACTTGCAATCCGAGGCTTTCGGCCAAGGCGACGATGGTACGGGCGATGGCGGCATCATTGGGATCGGTGAGCACGTCGCGCACGAAGGACTGGTCGATCTTGAGCTCATCGAGCGGTAGGCGTTTGAGGTATCCCAACGAGGAATATCCCGTACCGAAATCATCCAAGGCAAAACCGATGCCCCGTTGTTTCAGGACGCGCATTTTGTCGATGATGCCGCCGAGATCGGAGGCGAGCGTGCTCTCGGTGAGTTCGAGTTTGAGGCGGCGAGGATCGGCCTCCGTCTTCTCGAGGATTTCGAGCACCCGCTCGACGAAATCGGGCTGATAGAACTGACGCGCGCTCACATTGACCGAGAGCGTAAGCCCTGCCGTCTCCGCCTTGCGTTCCCATGCCACCAATTGCCGACAGGCGTTTTCGAGAATCCACCAACCAAGCGGTACGATAAGTCCCGTCTCCTCGGCCAAGGGGATGAATTCGGCCGGAGAGATCAAACCACGTTCGGGATGCGGCCATCGGATCAGCGCCTCGGCGCCGACCGGCCAACTGGGACCACGCACCTGAAGCTGATAGTAAAGGACGAATTGCCCCGTCTCCACCGCCTTGACGAGATCCCGCTCGAGTTCCGCTCTCCGGCGGACGGCGCGCGCCATCTCTTCGTCGAAGAAACAGAGACGGTCACGGCCGCTCGCCTTGGCGTGATACATCGCCACGTCGGCGCGTTTGAGCAGTTCTTCCAGCCCAGGATCACCATCGTGGAACAGCGCGCCCCCCGCGCTGGCGGTGGTGCGTACCGAGGCATGGTCGATCCGACAAGGAAGGGCAAGGGACTCGCGCAGGCGGGAAAAAACGGCCTCGACGCGCTGCTTGGCCTGCTCTTCGGTCGCTCCGAGCCGCGACAGGATCACCAAGAATTCGTCGCCCCCGGCCCGGGCGATCAACCCTTGGCTTTCGAATTCGACACGCAAGCGCTCGGCGATCTGGCGCAGCAACTCGTCCCCTGCTTCGTGCCCCAAGGTGTCGTTGAGCGTTTTGAAGTCGTCCAGATCGACGAGCAGCAATGCGCCGTACTCTTGCGGGCATGACAGTAAAATCTCCCGTAGGTGCTCGAGCGCGGCGATACGATTGGGCAGGCCGGTGAGCTGATCATAGAAAGCGAGCTGGCGGATGCGCGCCTGCGCCCGCTTCTGTTCGGCGATGTAGGCGGCGAGTTTTTCCGTCATCGAATTGATGCCCTGCTGCAAGTCGCCCAATTCGTCGGCGTAGGTGATCGGGATGCGCGTCTCCAGCGCCCCTTCCTCGATCCGCGCGAGCGCCCTGAGGGTGCGCTGTACCCGGCGCGTGATGAGACGGTGCGCGACGAAGACGATGGCAAGCGACGTGAAGAGGAGGAAGGCCAGAGACAAGGCCGTCCCCCAGGCGATCACCTCGCGTTTGGCGGCACGCAACTCGGCGGTGTCGAAATCGAGCACCACCGTATAGAGGGGAATGGGGGTTTGCGGCCCTCGCAGACGTAGGACGGCAGTGAGCCGCTCGGACGTGAAGGACGCTTCGATCGGAGGGCGAGCGGCATCGTTCAACCAGGAAGGATCGAATCCCGGCACTTCTTCGGCTTTCTTCCCCAGGAGAAACGGGTCGCTCGCGACGATCACCCGGCCGTTGCCGCCCAAGACGAATCCGCCCTGGTATTCGAGGCCGATCAGGTCGGACATGAGGCAAGGGGTGGCCACCGCGTTGAGCGGCAGGTTTTCTTCCTGCAGCATGCGGCCGACGCGCTGCAGTTGAGCTTCGATGCGCCGCTCCATGATGGTGCGCGAGCGATCGAGATACACCGCCGTGAGCGCGCCGAAGGCGAGCGCCTCGATCGCGAGGACCAGCCAGGCGATGCGAGCGATCAGGCCGAAGCGCGGGCGGGTCATGGGCTTCCTCTCAGGGGGTATAGAGCGGGGTCTCATCGAAAGATTCGAGACGAGTATGATCTTCCCTCTCGTAGCGCACTTCTTCGGGGCTCAGGTGCCCAAGGATTTCGATGCCGGCGGCGGGGTTGACGGGATCATGGCGCCAGGTAGCGGTATAGACGGACTGCTGCAGGTGATGGCTCACCGGATCCATCCAGGCGTCGTCGTGCTGCATGCGCTCATGCCCGCTCCAACGCATCGTCTCGAGCGTACGGATCACGGCGTGGTTCTGCGTGGTGCCCGCGGCCTCGATCGCTTGCAACAGGGCGCGCATGGCCAGATAGGCGGCGTGCGTCACGTCACCGGGATAATCGAGCACCGTGTTGCCGTAGCGCTGGCGGTAGCGCGCCACGAACTCGGCCGTGCCGGGCGTGTCGAGATTCCACGCCCAGGTGGTGCCGAAGAGCGGCCGCGGCGTGCCAGGCGCCGGATAGAGTTCCTCCCAATCGACCTCCCCCACCACCCACGACTGCCGTTCGAAGAGCGCGGGGTCGATCTGGGAGAAGAGGCGGATCTGGTTGTTGCCGCTCAGATTGACGGCGACGACGTCGATGTCCATCGACGCGATGCGCGCGGCAAGCCCGGCTGGATCGGGCAGTGAGACGGGGACGACGATCTCCTCGACCACGCTGCCGCCGTAGCGCTCGATGTAACCGCGCGAGGCCGCGGCGTTGCTGTGCCCCCAGACGTTGTCCTCGGTGAGCAGGATGGCCCGTTTACGCGGATGTCGATCGAGGGCGTATTTCAGGAGCGCCTTGTTGAAGTTGGCGCCGTTGGCATCGAAAACGAATTTCGTGCGATGGGCGTTCTCCACCGCTTCCGAGGGAGCCGAGGAGTTGGTGTTGATGAAGATCACGCCGTAGCGTTGGCACACTGCCGACATGGCGGCGGCCACGCCCGAGTCGATCGCCCCGACCATGAAGGCGATACGGTTCTGCGTGATGAGCGACTCGGCGATCTCGGCCGCTTTCGCCGGATCGGTGGTAGCGTTACGTGTGAGCAAAACCAGGTCGCGCCCCAGGATTTTACCGCCGAAATCCTCGATCGCCATTTCCACGCCGCGCCGGTCGGCCTCGGCATGCAAAGCGAAACGCCCCGTGGTGGGCATCACGTGCGCGATGAGGAGCGGTGGCTGCTGTGCTCGAGCAAGAGGGCTTCCGCTCCAGACCATCAAGGCAGGAAGAAGACACTGAGCGAAGAAGATCACACATCGGGAAAAAAATGCCCTGACCGATGCTGACGGTTTGCCGGATCGCTGCATGCCCTCTCCTTTTTCGGATTTCTTGTATGGGTAGCAGCGCTACTTAGCCGCTACGAACGCACGCAGTCGACATGATAGTCCCCTTCAGAGTCCTTGACCAGACCATGGATATCGGTTTCGAATCCGGGAAACTGCCGATTGAAGTCGCGGGCGAAACGCAGATAGCGCACGATGGTGGCGTTGAAACGCTCGCCGGGGATCAGCAGAGGAATGCCAGGCGGATAAGGGGTGACGAGCATGGCGGTGATCCGGCCTTCGAGCTCGTCGATCGGGACGCGGTCGATCTTGCGGTGCGCCATCATGGCGAAGGCGTCGGACGGACGCATCGCCGGCACCATTTCGGAGGTGTACATCTCGGTGGTGAGCCGCGCGACGTCGTGCACCTTGTAGAAAGCGTGGATGCGCTGGCACAGGTCGCGCAGCCCCCAGTCCTCGTACTGCGGGTGCTTGGCGACGAATTCGGGCATCACGCGCCACAGCTTGCGGTTCTCGTCGTAGTCGTCCTTGAACTGCTGCAGTTCGGTGACCATGGTATTCCACCGGCCCTTGGTGATGCCGATGGTGAACATAATGAAAAATGAATAAAGACCCGTTTTCTCGACCACGATGCCGTGCTCGGCGAGGTAGCGCGTGACGACTCCGGCCGGGATACCCCATTCGTCGAATTCGCCCTCCACGTCCAACCCCGGCGTGATGATGGTCGCCTTGATCGGATCGAGGATGTTGAATCCTTCGGCCACGGCGCCGAAGCCGTGCCAGCGCTCGTTGGGGCGCAGCAACCAGTCTTCGCGCTGGCCGATTCCTTCCGCAGCGAGATACTCGGGCCCCCATACTTTGAACCACCAGCCGCCGATCTCGGCTTCCACATCGCGCATGGCACGGCGGAATTCCGCCGCCTCCATGAGGGATTCCTCGACGAGCGCCGTGCCGCCGGGCGGTTCCATCATGGCCGCGGCGATGTCGCACGAGGCGATGATGGCGTACTGGGGCGAGGTGGATGTGTGCATGAGATAGGATTCGTTGAACACGTCGCGGTCGAGCGTGCGCGTGCGCGACTCCTGTACCAGGATCTGCGAGGCTTGCGACAGGCCCGCGAGCAGCTTGTGCGTCGATTGCGTCGAGAAGATGAGCGAGTGCTCGCAGCGGGGCCGATCTTCGCCGATGGCATGGTAGTCGCCGTAGAAATCGTGGAAAGCGGCGTGCGGCAGCCAGGCTTCGTCGAAGTGCAGCGTGTCGATGACGCCGTCGAGTTTTTGCTTGATGGTCTCGACGTTGTAGGCGATGCCGTCGTAAGTCGATTGCGTGATCGTCAGGATGCGCGGCGTGCGATCATTGGCCTGGTCGATGAGGGGGTGCGCGTCGATCTTGGCTTGGATCGAAGCCGGTTCGAACTCCTCGAGCGGAATCGGGCCGATGATGCCGTAGTGGTTGCGCGTGGGCGTCAGGAAGACGGGAATGGCCCCCGTCATGATGATGGCGTGGAGGATCGATTTGTGGCAGTTACGATCCACCACCACGATGTCGTTGGGTGCCACCGTGGAATGCCACACCATCTTGTTGGAGGTGGAAGTGCCGTTGGTGACGAAATAGAGGTGGTCGCAGTGGAAGATACGCGCGGCATTGCGCTCGGAAGCAGCCACCGGCCCGGTGTGGTCGAGCAACTGCCCCAGTTCCTCGACGGCGTTGCACACGTCGGCGCGCAGGAGATTCTCGCCGAAGAACTGGTGGAACATCTGCCCGACGGGGCTCTTCAAGAAGGCCACACCCCCCGAATGCCCCGGACAGTGCCAGGAGTAGGAGCCGTCGGCGGCATAATGCGTGAGCGCACGAAAGAACGGCGGCGGCAGGCTGTCGAGGTAGTTGCGCGCCTCGCGCACCACGTAGCGCGCGATGAATTCAGGCGTGTCCTCGAACATGTGGATGAAACCGTGCATCTCGCGCAGCACGTCGTTCGGGATGTGGCGGCTGGTCCTGGTCTCGCCGTAGAGAAAGAGGGGGATGTCACGGTTGCGGAAGCGGATGGCGCGCACGAAGCCGCGCAACCGAGCGATGGCACGCGCGGCATCTTCCGGCGCCTGGAATTCCTCGTCGTCGATCGAGAGGAGGAAAGCCGAGGCACGGCTCTGCTGCTGGGCGAATGAGGAGAAATCGGTGATACTGGTCACGCCCAGCACTTCCATGCCTTCGGCCTCGATCGCCTTGGCGAGCACCCGGATGCCCAGGCCGCTCGCATTCTCGGAACGGAAATCTTCGTCGATGATGACGATGGGGAAATGGAAGCGCATGGAACTCGCCCTCGCAGCAAGATTCGGCAAAGGATGAAAAACGGTTACGTACGGCGATCAGAGTCGCGGCAAGGTCACGCCGCGCTGACCGAGGTACTTGCCGCCGCGGTCGCGATAGGAGGTCTCGCAGACTTCGTCGGACTCGAAGAAGATCATCTGCGCCACTCCTTCGTTGGCGTAGATCTTGGCCGGCAGCGGCGTGGTATTGGAAAATTCCAGCGTCACGTAGCCTTCCCATTCGGGCTCGAGCGGCGTGACGTTGACGATGATGCCGCAGCGCGCGTAAGTGCTCTTGCCCAGGCAGACGGTGAGGACGTTCCTCGGGATGCGGAAGTATTCCACCGTGCGGGCGAGTGCGAAGGAATTGGGCGGGATGATGCAGACTTCGCCCTTGAAATCGACGAAACTGCGCTCGTCGAAGGCCTTGGGATCGACGATGGTGGAGTTGATGTTGGTGAAGATCTTGAATTCGTCGGCACAGCGCACGTCGTAGCCGTAGCTCGAGGTGCCGTAGGAGACGATCTTGCCGCGCTCGGTCTGGCGCACGAGCTCGGGCGCGAAAGGTTCGATCATGCCGTGCTCTTGCGCCATGCGCCGTATCCAGCGATCCGATTTGATGCTCATCGTACTCCCGTTCGTGGCCTTGGTCGAAAACGGCGCGGCCGGCAACCCTGCACGCCCGCGATTGCCGCGAAGTGTACGCCAAAACTCAGCGGTTTTGCACCACGATGGTAGGGAATTTGTGGCTGAGATCGCGCGGCGAACGCGCAAGCGCCAGCGCCACGCGGCGGGCGATGTCGCGGTAACGCCCGACGAGGGGCCCTTCGGGCTCGGCCACGACGGTGGGCGTTCCCGAATCGGTTTCCTCGCGGATACGGATGTCGAGCGGTAGCGCCCCCAAGAACGGCAGACCATACTCCTGGGCCATGCGCTCTCCCCCGCCGCTGCCGAAGATGGGCTCGGCATGACCGCAGTTCGAGCAGACGTGGATGCTCATGTTCTCGACGAGCCCGAGGACCGGAACATTCACCTTCTGGAACATTCTCAATGCCTTGCGCGCGTCGAGCAGCGCGATGTCCTGTGGCGTGGTAACGATGAGCGCGCCGGTGAGCGGCGCTTTCTGCGACAGGGTGAGCTGGATGTCGCCCGTGCCCGGCGGCAGGTCGACGACGAGATAATCGAGTTCGTGCCAATTCGTCTGGGTGAGCAACTGCAGCAACGCCTGGGAGGCCATGGGCCCGCGCCAGATCATGGGCGTCTCGGGATCGACGAGAAAACCGATGGAATTGACCTGCAGGCCGTGCGCGCGCAGCGGCTCCATGCTCTTGCCGTCGGTCGATTCGGGTGGCTGATGCCCCAACCCCAGCATCTGGGGAATCGACGGGCCGTAGATGTCGGCATCGAGCACGCCCACGCGTGCGCCTTCGGCCGCGAGCGCCAAGGCGAGGTTCACCGCCGTAGTGCTCTTGCCCACCCCGCCCTTGCCGGAGGCCACTGCGATCACGTTGGCCACCCCGGGCAGGGGTTGCGTGCCGGGCGGGATCTTGTGGATCTCGATGCGGGAGAGAAGCTCGACCTGCACCGACGCCACGCCGGGCAGCCGGGCGAGCGCTTGCGTCACCGCCTCGCGCACTGTCTCCCCCAGCGTCGCCACCGGATAATCCAGGGCGAGGCGCACGCGCACCGTCCCTCCTTCGACCTCGAGCCCGACGATCGCCCTTTTACCCAAAGGAGTGCCGAGGTTGGGGTCGGGGATCGCGGCCAGCGTGTCGCGAAGGGTATCGGCTGAAAAGCTCATTGCAAGAACTCCGACAGAGGTTCGGGTATCATAGGGGACACCTCGAATGATCTTCAGCGTGGCCGCATGGCAGCGCTCTCCGCTACACGGATGGGCCCACGGGCGTGTCGCCCGGCGACTGCTCGTGACGGTTTTTCGAGGTGTGCATCGAAGCAGACACTTTTCGCCGATCTTACTGCAAAACCCGATACGGCAAACCCGCCGCCCTTCAGGGTTTCCAGGTCCGAGGATGATTCCAGACATCGAGCATTGCCGAGAACGTCTCGCCCGCCGTCCCAACGCCCGCTACTACAGCCTGCTGCTTCTGAAGGGCCCCCGGCGGGAGGCGCTTTTCGTACTCTACGCCCTCATCGACGCGCTCGAAGACGTCGTGCATTCCTGCCGTGAAACTCAGGTGACCCTTACGACCCTTGCCTGGTGGGCGAACGAAGTCGAAGCCGCCTTTGCCGGAACACCGACCCACCCCATCACGCGAGCGTTGCGCCTCGTGCTGGCGGACATGCCTTGGGAACGGGCTTTCTTCGACGAGCTGGTGCTCGCCGCGAGGCTGAGGGCGACGACGATGCGCTGCGCCTCCAGCGCCGAGCTGCAGCAACTGACCTATCGCCTGGGCGCGGTGCCCGCCTTGCTCACGGTGCGCGCCTTGGGCGGCATGGAGCGCGAGGCGCAACAGGCGGCCCAGGAATTGGGCATGGGACTGTCGCTTGCCGAACTCTTGCTCGGCGTCGGCGCGGACGCGCGCGCCGGCCGCATTCTGTTACCCGTGGAACAACTGCAGCGCCACGACGTGCCCGCGGAGCAGATCCTCGAGGGGCGCTGGAGCGAAGCCTTTGCGGCGCTGATGCGAGCCCAGGCCGAGCGGGTGCGGCACCACTTCCGTGCCGTCGACGAAATGGCCTCGCCGGGAATGCGCGAGGCGCTGCGCCCGCTGATGGCACGGCGTACGGTGACCGAAGCCCTGCTCGCCGAAGCCGAGGCTCTCGACTATCGGCTGCTCGATCGTCGCCTCGAGCTGCCTCCGCTGCGGCAGTTGTGGCTGACCTGGCGCGGCTGGCGGCGAAAGCCCGGCCGATGAGCGCTGGTGAAGAAATCGTCGCGAGCGGTTCGCGCGGGCGGCGCCCGGAGCGCGGCGACGAGACCTATCGGGCAGATCCGCAAGGAACACGCACCGCGCAACGAAGCAATCGGGCTGCGCGACGGAGTGATTCACAGGCTCTGCAGGTGGCGGTTATCGGCGCAGGGGTGGCAGGGCTGGTATGTGCACTGCGCCTGGCAGAAGCCGGAGCCAAGGTGGCGGTCTTCGAGCGCGCGCCGCGGTTGGACGCGGGAACGTCCTGCCTGAGCGCGGAGATTCTGCCCCTGTGGGGGGCGAGCCTTCATCTCTTTGCTTGTGCCCGCCGGCTGGGCCTGTCACCACGCCGCTTGAGGACGATCGCGCCGACATGGTCGGTGGCCGGTGCCGGGACGGTCATCCTGCGCACGCGCTGGAGCGGACTGGAAGTATGGGTCGAGCCAGAGGGGATGCTCTCTGGCGCGGCACGGCGCGCGGCCGGCCGAGCCCTGAGGCGGCTGCTGCGCGCCGGCCGGCACGGCGCAAGCACCCTGCCCGACGTGCCGCTTGCCCAGGCGGCGCTGCCTTGGGGCGGCGAGGAGGGACTTCGTCTGCTGTGGCGCCCATTGTGTCGTCTTCTGTGTCTCACGGCGGCCGAAGAAACCCCCCTGCCCCGCCTCGCCCGCCTTCTCGCCGCTGTGCTGGGTACGAGGCTCCAACGCCAATGGGTCCAGTTACCCGATTCCTTCGTCGAATGGTTCTCCGTACCGCTCACTCGTACTTTGGGGCGTTGCGGCAGCGAGGTGGCGATCGCCGCGCCGGTGCACACCCTGGAGCCCTGTGACGGCGGATGGCGCCTGCCTCAGACCGACGGCCGACGATTCGATCACGTCGTCCTCGCCGTCGCTCCTTGGGATGCGGCAGTTCTGCTCCGAGAAATCCAGGGGCTCGGTGCACTACGCCACCGGCTCTCGAACTGGCCGAAAACCTCACTCTGGAGCACGATCCTGTCACGCCCTTCCGGCGAATGGCGTTTCACCCCGGCAGCCGATGCCTGGTGTGCGCCAGCCGGAGGCGCCCGCACGGGATGGGCTAGCCTTGATCGGCCCTCTGCGGAACGTCTCGCACCCCTGGGTACGGCAGCGATCGAGGAACCCTGGCATGATTTCCTCCTGCCTCTGCCAGAGTCCTCTTCCCTGACCCCGGACATCGCTCCAGGTCTCTGGCTTGCTGGTGGATGGCTGGCGTCAGCGCCGACTTTTGCAGGGCCGGAAGCGTCGGCCGCGAGCGGCTGGCATACCGCCGATGCAATCTTGAACGCAGAAACGGTGGCAGGATAGCAAGCGGATGTTGATTCCTACTACCCCATGATGCGATTTTCCCGCGACCATTTCCTGCTCCTGCTCGTTGCCGCCATCTGGGGCAGTACCTTCGTTGCCCAGCGCCAGGCCATGACCACCATGGAGCCATTTTCCTTCAACATGGCCCGTTTTGCGCTGGCGGCGTCCTTTCTCCTGCCGATGTGGTGGTGGTATGAACGCCCTTGGGGCCGCGTACCCTTGCGACGCTGGATTCGGGCCTCGACGATCACGGGAACCCTACTCTTTGGTGGATTTGCCTTACAACAGATCGGTTTGCTCGAAACGACCGCCTCGAATGCAGCCTTCATCACCGCGAGCTACATCGTCTTCGTCCCCTTGTTCGGTTTGCTGCAAGGGATCCGCCCGCCAAAACTATTCTGGTATGCCCTATCCGCATGCATCCTCGGGCTCTATTTACTCTCGACCCAAGGAGGGTTGAAAATTCACCGTGGGGATGCGTTCGAATTGGCCGGTTCCTTTTTCTGGGCAGCTCACGTCATTGCCCTCAGCCGCTACGGCCGACATTTGTCCCCCATTGGCCTGACGGCGGGACAATTCCTCGTGGCAACGCTGCTGTCCGCGCCGGTGGCCCTTTTTTGGGAGCGTCCAACCATCGAGGACGTGACGGCAACCCTAGGCCCCATCCTTTGGGCGGGGATCCTCTCCAGTGCTCTGGCCTTTACCTTACAGGTGGTCGCTCTGCGCACCGTACGCCCGACACACGCGGTGCTGATCCTCTCGCTCGAGAGCGTATTTGCGGCACTAGCCGGTGCGCTCTGGCTCGGCGAGACGTTGAGCGCACGCCAATGGCTGGGGGCCGCCATTTTGCTGATGGGTATTTTTTTGGCTCAATGGCACGAAACGTCCCGCGAGGAAGCTCTGAAGCGTGCCGAGACGCGCATACCTCATTGAACGAGTCGTCCCGCGTGCATTTTCAGGACACGATCGCATCGTGCTGCCAAGCTGGGATCATGCGTGACGAGCACGAGCGTGGTGCCTTCCCGCGCCCGCAAGGAGAACATCAGTTCGATCACCGCCTCTCCCGTGGCCGTGTCGAGGTTACCCGTCGGCTCATCGGCGAGAATCACCTTGGGCGAAGTGACGAACGCGCGCGCCAGAGCCACACGCTGCTGCTCGCCGCCCGAGAGCGTGCGTGGGTCGTGATGCAACCGGTGCGCCAAGCCGACGCGTTCCAGCCATTCCCGGGCTTTCTCCTGCGCAGCCGCAACACCACCGAGTTCCAGCGGCAACGCGACGTTTTCCAGGGCGCTCAGGGTCGGCAGGAGCTGAAAATCCTGAAAAACGAAGCCGATCGTACGCCCCCGCAGAGCCGCGCGTTCGTCTTCGTCCAGTGCGAAGATCGACGCTCCAGCGAGTCGAACCTCGCCGCTGGTCGGCGAATCCAGTCCCGCGAGCAAGCCGAGTAAGGTAGACTTCCCCGAACCGGAGGAGCCGACGATCGCCACTGCCTCGCCCTGCGAGACGCTGAGATCGACGTCGTCGAGAATGACGAGAGGGGGGTCGTCCCGACGGGACACGACTTTACGGAGTTTTTCGGCGCTCAAGATCACGTTCTTCGTTTGCGGAGTTTGTTCACCCATGCCTTCCTTTCCTTCCTTGTCTCGAATTAGACGTCTTGTTGCCCACACGATTTTCCTGGCACTCGTCTGCGTCACTTCCCCCGTTGCCGCGGCCACCCTCCTCGTGTTCGGCGACAGCCTCTCGGCCGGTTATGGTCTACCCCCAAAGAGCGGCTGGCCACATTTGCTGCAGGACAAGCTCGATACCCTCGAACCCGGGATGCACCGGGTCATCGACGCGAGTGTCTCCGGGGAAACGAGCGCCGGAGGGGCTGCCCGCTTGCCGGCGCTCCTTGAGCGACACCGACCCGATGTGCTCGTCCTCGCACTGGGCGCCAATGATGGCCTGAGGGGGCTTCCCCCTGCAGCCATGGAGGCGAACTTAGAGCGCATGATCCGCATGGCGCGCCAAGCCGGCTGCGAAGTCGTGCTCGTAGGTATGAGGCTACCTCCCAACCTCGGGCCGGATTACACGGCCGAATTCGAAGCGGTCTATTCGCGCCTCGCGGCCCGCCATCCCGTGCATTTCGTCCCTTTCTTGCTCGAGGCGATCGCGCTCGACCCTGACGCGTTCCAGGAAGACGGACTGCATCCCGTGCTGGAGGCCGTGCCCAAGTTGCTCGAGACGGTGTGGCCGGCGATCGCCACGGCGCTGGAGGCGGTGCGCAAACGCAGCGCCACCTCCGGGCGTTGAAACACGGTGCATTTCAGCGCAGCATGACGCGCGGCACGGGCGCTTCGACGATCTCGCCGATCTTCCACCCGCCCAGCGCCTGATGGGCGCGGATCTCGGCGATCACTCCCTCGGCTGCCTCGGGCGAACAGGCGATCAGCAGCCCTCCGCTCGTTTGCGGATCGGTGAGCAAGGTACGCCACAGCGCTTCCTCGGATTCCTCTTCGGCGAGCGGCGACAGATCGACCTCCTCGCCGTAACTCGCCCAGTTGCGCTTGGAAGCCCCCGTGGCTACCCCCTCTGCGGCATATCGCCGGGCGCTGGCGAGCACGGGAATCGCCTCCCGGTCGAGCACCGCCGACGCGCCGCTCGCACGGCAGATTTCCAAGAGATGTCCTGCCAGGCCGAAGCCGGTGACGTCGGTCATGGCGTGCACCGCCTCGCGACTGGCGAGCGCCTGCCCGGCGCGGTTGAGCGTCATCGTCCACAGCCGCATCTCGGCGTATTCGCTGCCGGAGAGCCGACCCTGCTTGAGCGCCGCCGAGAGGATGCCGATGCCCAAGGGTTTGCTCAGGATCAGCACGTCGCCCGGCTGCGCCCCGCCGTTGGTCTTCACCTGCTCGGGATGCACCACGCCCAACGCCACCAGGCCGTAGATGGGTTCAACGGTGTCGATCGAATGCCCGCCGGCGAGCGGAATGCCCGCCTCGCGGCACACGCTCGCGCCGCCTTCCAGAATGCGCGTGATCGCCTCCTCGGGCAACTTGCCGACCGGCATGCCGACGATCGCCAGCGCCAAAATCGGCCGCCCCCCCATGGCATAGACGTCGGAGAGCGCATTGGTGGCAGCGATGCGGCCGAAATCGTAGGGGTCGTCGACCACGGGCGTGAAGAAATCGGTGGTGGCGACGATCGCCAAATCCTCGCGCACGCGGTAGACTGCCGCATCGTCGCTCGCCTCGGTGCCCACGAGCAGCTCCGGCGGACACAGCCCCGGTGGCAGCGAACCGAGCAGGCGCTGCAGCACCGCCGGCGCAATCTTGCAACCGCAGCCGCCGCCGTGGGCCCATTCGGTGAGCCGGATGCCGTGCACCGCCGCCTTCGTTCCTTCCGCTCGTTCCATATCGACCTCCTCGCTATCCATGGCCGCCAAAGACAAAGACAGGATTGTACCGCTCGAACGAATCGAGGAATTCGACACGATCATCGACGCGCGCTCCCCGTCCGAATTCCTCGAAGACCACCTCCCCGGTGCGATCAATCTGCCGGTGCTCGACGACACCGAACGGCGGATCGTCGGCACCATTTACAAGCAACGCTCGGCTTTCGAGGCACGCCGGCTCGGCGCCGCCTGGGTGGCCAAGAATCTCGCGCGCCACTTGCAGGAGCGCCTGCAGCAGTACCCTCCTTCATGGCGCCCCCTCATCTACTGCTGGCGCGGCGGGCAGCGCAGCGCCGCCTTCGTCACCTGGTTGCGCCTGATCGGCTGGCCAGCGGCACAACTGGCCGGCGGCTACAAGACCTATCGCCGCTGGGTGTTGGAGCGGCTCGTCGATCTGCCGGGGCGCTTTGCCTGGCGGGTGCTCGCCGGGCCCACCGGTTCGGGCAAGACGCGCGTGCTGCAGGCGCTCGCCCAACGAGGTCACCAGGTGCTCGATCTGGAGGCGCTCGCGCGCCATCGCGGCTCCATCCTCGGCACCTGGCCCGGAGGAGAATCACAGCCCTCGCAGAAAGCCTTCGACACGGCGCTCGTGGCGGCGCTGCGTCGGTTCGACCCACAAAAACCCGTCTTCGTCGAAGCCGAGAGCAAGCGCATCGGCCTGCTGCAGCTCCCCGATGCGCTCCACGAGGCGATCCGGCTCGCCCCGATGATCGTGCTCGACACCCCCCACGAGTGCCGCATGCAGCTCCTGCTCGAAGACTATGCCTGGCTGGGCGACAAGCCCGAGGCGCTCGCGCGGCGGCTCGAACGATTCAAAGGCTTCGTCCCGAACGAGACCTTGCGCCGCTGGCAGGAACTCGCCCTTCGCCGTGATCTGGCGACGCTCTTTGCCGAGCTCATCGCCCGGCATTACGACCCACTCTACCGCCGCTCGCTTGCCCGCCACCCCGAGCTTGGGCAAGCTCCAAAAGTGCGACTCGTCGGACTGAATGCCAGCGCACTGGATACTGCTTGCAGGGAGATCGAGATCTGGGGGGTGGATTTCAACCTCGCTGGATATCACCCAGCTTCCTGTCTCTGCGCTCCATCTGATCGATGAAAGTACGCTACACCCGCCCGCTCTGCAACGGCTTCTCTCCGGTTCTTGTCCATCGGCTCGCAGTTGCGCTTTGCTTCGTTCGCTGTGATCAACTTACGGAAGGACTTTCACCTCCAAGAGTGCGCCCGTGCCGGGCGCACACACATGAATAACCCGCGGATTACTCCGCGGGTTATTCTCGATTCAACGAAGCGCCAGCGTCAGCTTCATCGGAAAGGCGTATCAGCCGTTTTACTCATTCCACTTCCAGTCCTTGAACTGCTCGCGCAATTTAGTTTTTTGGAATTTGCCGACACTGGTTTTTGGTACTTCGTCGACAAAAACGATGGCATCAGGAATCCACCACTTGGCAAACTTCCTGCCTAGAAACTCTTGTAGCTCTTCGGGAGTGACCTTGCCGTGGTATTCCTCCTTCAGCACGACCGCTGCCAGAGGACGTTCCTGCCACTTCGGATGAGGAATGGCAACGACAGCCGCTTCGGCTACTGCTGGATGTGCCATCAGCGTATTCTCGAGGTCGACCGAACTGATCCACTCGCCACCGGACTTGATCAGATCTTTCGTGCGGTCGCGAATTTCGATGTAACCCTCGGGATCAATGCAGGCCACATCCCCTGTCTTGAACCATCCGTCTTCGGTCCAGCGATCCGTCGCATCGGGGTTGTTGTAATAGGAAGCTGCAACCCACGGGCCACGCACCTGCAGTTCGCCCATGGTTTGTCCATCCCAAGCCCCCTCTTCACCCGAGTCGGTCATGATGCGCGCCTCGACGAAAGGTGAGGGAAGCCCCTGTTTAGCGCGATAGGCGTACTTTTTGTCCTCGGGCCAATCCAACATATAACTCTTGAGTCGGCTTACCGAACCGAGCGGTGTGGTCTCGGTCATCCCCCAGGCGTGGATGATCTCGATACCATGGCGGTCCATCGACCGGATCAATGCTTCCGGCGTGGGTGCCCCTCCTACGGTCAGGCGCAACCCAGGAGCGAGCTTCCAACGCCCGGGGTTCTTTTCGAGCAACTGCTGCGCGCCCAGCCAAATCGTCGGCACGCCGGCGGCAAAGGTAACCTGCTCTTTTTCGAAGAGGTCGAGCAGACTCTGAGGATCGAGATGTGGCCCGGGGAAAACTTGTTTGGTTCCGACCATGGTGGCAACGAAAGGCACCCCCCAAGCATTGGCATGAAACATCGGGACCACCGGCAAGGCCACGTCATGTTGAGTCAAACCCATCGCTCCAGCCAAGCCTGCAGCGAAGGAATGCAGCACGACTGCTCGGTGAGAATAGGCAACTCCCTTGGGCTTTCCCGTCGTGCCCGACGTATAGCACATGCCCAGAGTATCGTGTTCGTCTAGGGCAGGATACTGGAAATCCCCCATCGCCGTTTTTAAGAAATCTTCATAATTTTCGTAGCCTTCAGGAATCGGTTTTCCTGTGAGTGGAACAACGAAGACGCGCTCGATCTTCACCCGATCCTTGAATTTTTCATACAGCGGCAACAGAACGTCGTCGACGATGAGGAAACGATCGTCCGCATGAGTAACAATATAGGTCAAATCGTCCGGATGCAGGCGCAGATTCAAGGTATGCAAAACCCCTCCAGCCACGGGGATGCCGAAATAAGCCTCGAGGTGGGCATAGTGGTTCCACATCAAGGTTGCGACACGATCGCCTTTCTTGAGGCCAGCACGATGAAGCGCTTCGGCCAAGGCCCGCGCACGCCGGTAAAAATCGGCATACGTGTGGCGATGTAGTGTCTTGTCGGGCAAGTTCGAGACAATCTCGACCTTACCAAACAATTTACCCGCCCGCTCAAGGATGGGAACCAAGGTCAAGGGATAATGATCCATCATCGTGCTACGCATAGGTCTCCTCCTTGTTGATAGGTCGAACCAAACAAAATTCATTATAAAACTCATTAGCTCTTATCGACAAGGGCGTTAGCCAAAAAGCGTTTCTGACTCGCAAAACCGCTACAAACGGCCATAGAACCAAGCCCCCAGCATAAAGTTGGGGGCTACTCGAAGAGAAGAGATACTCCTCCTATCCTCAAAAATTGCATCCTATGGCCGTGCGGCCCTTGCCCTTATGACTGAAAGCGGATCATTCCCCCCGCAACGCCCGTTTGTTGATCTTGCCAACGCTCGTCTTAGGAATCTCCTCGACGAGCCGAATCTGCTCCGGAACGGCGTATTTCGAGATGTGTCCCTCATCAGCTGCATGCTGTAAGGCCGCACGTACCGCTTCGGCCGTGACCGCACCTGGGCTAGTGGGTACGACGAAGGCCATCGGCCGCTCGCCCCAGCGCGCGTCGGGCACTCCGATCACGGCCGCTTCGGCCACCCCTGGCACTTTCAAGATCAAGCTTTCCAGTTCGAGCGAACTGATCCATTCTCCGCCCGACTTGATCACGTCCTTCAGCCGGTCGGTGATGCGCAGATACCCATCCGGATCGATGACGCCAATATCGCCCGTATGTAACCACCCGCCCCGCCACAGCCGCTCCGAGTTCTCTGGATCGTGTAAGTAGCCTTGCGTGAGCCAAGGGGCGCGCACGACGACCTCACCGGCGCTCTTGCCATCATGGGGCAAATCATTCATATCTGCATCGACGACGCGCAATTGCACCAGGGGGATGGGACGCCCCGTTTTCGAGCGCTGCGTTGCTTGACGGTCCAAATCCCATGAGAGCATCTCCTTGCGCAAGAAGGAGATCGTCAGCACGGGGCAAGTCTCGGACATGCCATAGCCGGTCACGACGTCGATGCCACGCTCCAGAGCCGCCTTGGCCAGCGCCTGCGGCAAGGCCGAACCTCCGATGATGATTTTCCAGCGCGATAGATCCACTGTCTTTGCGGCTGGGCTCATCAGCAGCATCTGCAAGATCGTCGGCACGCAGTGCGAAAAGGTGACGCCTTCCTCCGCATAGAGGCGCAGCAAACGGTCGGGCAAATAGCGGCCGGGATAGACCTGGCGCAAGCCAAGACTCGTCGCCACATAAGGCATCCCCCATGCATGAACATGGAACATCGGCGTGATCGGCATATAGACGTCGTCGGCATCGAGCCGACAGTGTGCCGCCTGTCCTAATGCGATCTGGCAGGCGAGGGTATGCAACACCAGCTGGCGATGGCTGAAGAATACCCCTTTGGGCAAGCCCGTCGTTCCGGTGGTGTAGAAGGTTGTCGCTCGTGTATCTTCCGAAAAATCAGGGAAGGCAAACTCCGGAGAAGCCTGCTGCAGCAAATCCTCGTATTCACCGACCAGCGTGAGCTTCGTCGTCGGCCTCGTGGACGCATCGTTGAGGAGGATGATTTTTTTGACGGTCGTGAGCTTGTCGGCAATGCTCTCCAAGATCGGCAAGAACTCGCCGTTGACAAGCAGCACGTCGTCGCGGGCATGATTGATGGTATAGAGAATCTGGTCTGCGGACAGACGGACGTTGATCATGTGCAAGACGGCGCCCATCATCGGTACGGCATAGAAGCATTCCAGGTACCGATGGGTATCCCAGTCCATCACGCCGACCGTGCATCCGGGCTCGACGCCGAGGCTGGCCAACACCCCGGCCAGACGGCCGACACGCTCGCGCATTTGCCGATAGCTCAGACAATGATCGGCATAGGCGATTTGTTGCTGGGGGGAATCTTCCACGGCGCGATCGAGCAGGTGCTTGATCAGGAGAGGATAAGGATAGGCGGACGCTGTCCGTTCGACGAGGCCAGTCTCAGTCATGACATTCCTTTTGAATTATTGGGATCGCCAAGAAAAAACAGAATTCAAGTATAAAGAGGCACCGACGGCAAAGCAACTACCGTCGGCGCTTCTTTCAGGAGAGATACATCCAGCGATACGCCCCTCAGTTGTCGCGCAGGAGGAAGGAAGCGCGCCCGAGCGCGGCCAGGCGCCCTTCGCTGTCGCTTACGCTGCCGGTACATACGGCAATGTTACGTCCCTTCTTGACGAGCTCCGCCGCCGCCGTGAGGCGACCGACTCCACTTGGCCGCAGAAAACTGACATTGAGATCGATCGTATTGGGTCGCACGTCGCGCTGATAACCTGCGCGTACGCTCGTACCCATGACAGTGTCTAGTAAAACACAATAGACGCCTCCATGTACCATGCCATAGGCTTGGAGCAAATGGGCATCGACTTCAAGCGAAACCACGGCATTTCCTTTATCGTCGAGCGCAGTAATCTCCATGCCAATGAAATTACGGAAGGGGTTGTTACGACTCCAGGCGATCTCGTCTTCCAAGGTCCAACTCATGGCTATTTCCCTTTTCGGCATATTCAACGGGGTAGATGAAGCACGTTCGTTGCCAGAATGTTGCGCTGGATCTCGTTGCTCCCTCCGTAAATCGTAGCCGGCCGCGCGTTGTAGAACGTCGAGAGCACGTCGACTTCACCTGCGGCCGTCGGCAAGGGCTCGGCGCTCGCCCCGGCTGTGCCGGCAATCTCGACCAGAAGATCAGCCAGACGCGAGAAAGTCTCCGTGGCGAAAATTTTCAGCATCGAGACATCCGGGCCGAGTGGCTCACCACGGCGTACCTGCTCGACGAACCGGCCATAGAGTGCGCTCAGATCTTCGACGTCGAGCGCGAGCTTGACATAGCGATCGACGAAGCCTTGATCAGCAAAGAGCCCCAAGCCCACCGCGGCATCGCGTAAGCGTTGCAGGGCATATTGGCTCTGTTTGGGACTACCAAGGAAGAGGCGCTCGAAGCCTAAAAGCGCCTTGGCGATGCCCCATCCCTGGTTGAGTTCGCCGACGAGGTTTTCCTTGGGCACGCGTACTTCGTCGAAGAAGACTTCGCAAAATTCCTCATGGCCCGCCAAGGTCCGGATGGGGCGCACACGAATGCCCGGCGTGTTCATGTCAGCCAAGAGAAAGCTGATCCCCTCTTGTTTTTTTGCCTGTTTATCGGTTCGCACCAACAAAAAAATGTGAGTGGCATCCTGGGCAAGCGTCGTCCAGATCTTCTGACCATTGACGACGAAATGATCCCCCTCCAATCTAGCCTCAGTCCGCAGACTGGCCAAGTCTGAACCGGCATTGGGTTCGGAATACCCTTGGCACCAGATATGCTCGCCCGCCAAAATCTTGGGAAGGTAATAGTCTTTTTGTGCCTGGGTACCATGGCGGATGAGCAGTGGTCCAACCATGACGATGCCCATGTCCGGAGCGCGTCCTACGCCATAGCGCTCCTGCTCTTCGATGAAAATGATGAGCTTGTTGGGCTCCAAACCCATGCCGCCGTATTCCACTGGCCAGTTGGGCGCAACCCAACCCTGCCGGTACAAAGTGAGGTACCAATCCTTGATCTCGTGCCAGCGCAGACGCCGCTTGGGATAACGCAAGTGCTGGGGATAGTGTTGTTCGAAGAAACGGCGCACGGTGAGGCGAAACGTTTCGTCATCGAGCGCATTCCAATCCGTGCTCATCTCATCGCTCTCCAGTCGGGACCAGTTCGTTATCCAAAGTCGCATAGCGCCGCCGTTGCTGCGCTGCATTACCCAACCAGGCAGACAGCACCAAGGCGCGTTGCACATAGAGACTCAAGTCGTATTCGTCGGTAAAACCGATGGCCCCATGCATCTGCACCGCTTCGCGCGCGACGTGTAAGGCCGCGTCGCTGGCCCTGGCCTTGGCGCGCGCCGCCAGTCGCGAACGCACCGATGGCGGCACCCCTTCAGCGAGCGCCTTGAGCGCCTCCGCCACCACGGCCTCGGTCAGCGAGCGCTGGATCCACAGATCCACCGCTCGATGTTGCAGGGCTTGAAAGCTGCCGATGGGACGGTCGAATTGGCGGCGAGTACATAGATACTCTAAAGTCATCGACACCATATTCCGAACGAGCGCAAGCAATTCTACGGCAGTCATTACCATGGCTACATCGTATGCGTAGGCAAACGCTCGTTGGGCCGCTTCACCACGGGCAAGTATCTGCCCATCGCTCACAGACACACGAGGGAAATTAACCCTGCCTTCAAAGGTTCCATCTGCCATGGGTACAGAGAAAACCTCGATTCCAGGGGTTTCACACGGCAAAAGGACGATCGCTGGTGTGCCATCATCAAAACGGGCTGTCACGATCAACGAAGTGGCTCCTGCCCCAGGTCGTACGTGATATTTAGTACCAGCAACCAAGAAGCCTGAATCATCGGAAGACAGAATCCGGGCAGATCCATCAAATGGATCTAAATTTCCAGTACGATCGTTTTGCCAAGCAACGACTGGCAGAGACTGCCCGGTAATCAAACGTTCGAGTTCCTTACGCGCCAATTCCACATCTGCGCTGTTTTGCAAAAGGGAAGCAGAAAAAATACCCACAGAGACATAAGGTTCTGGAGCTACATGTTCGGCTAAAGCGTCAACAACGCACGCCGTTTCAATTGGTCCCAACCCAAGTCCACCTAATGATTCAGGAACAAATAAACCTATCCATCCTTGTTCAGCTATGGAGGTCCATAATTCCATATCAAAACCAGGAACGACTGAACGCAAAGCTCTGACACGTGCCCTAGGCATATTTTTGATTGCAAAATCATGAACCGTATCATATATCAAGCGAGCTTGATCATCGCCCGAAGCATTTTTGGTTCCTAAGATTGAATCCACTTTCCCCCCCTTTAAAATCAACCAGATTTATAAATGCTTTTACCATTAATGCGTAAAAAACCACCTATTAAAAAAAGCACAAACAGGAAAATAGCAATAATATCAGTTTTCCAACCTGGCACCAAGAAACAAAGACCAGAAATACCTAAAATCAATCGTGACACATAACCCAATAATCCCACACGCCAGAAAAAACCTTCAACGGCAGCCGAAAGAAGAAAGACGGCCAGCGTTGTAGTCAATACAGCTTGAATCAAGGCAGACCAAGATCCACGCAGCAATAGAGCCGGCTCTAAAATAAAGATTACAGGAAGCAGGAACAATAGAGAACCGACACGTAAAGCATAAAAACCAGTGACTATAGGATTGGCTTTGGCTATAGTAGAGGCAGCAATGGCAGCTAAAGCAACCGGTGGCGTAATAAAAGAAACCATCCCCCAATAGAAAATATATAAATGAGCAGCCATGGGATCAATCCCAATTTGAACCAATGCTGGAGCAAGAACTATGGCTAAAAATATATAGCAAGCCGAAGCAGTCATTCCAATACCAAGCACAAAACTAGTAAACGCTCCTACAAGAAGCAATAACCATAAATTATCCCCTGCGATTTGCACGAGTTCACGAGAAAAAGAGTTGGCTACACCAGTGATCGACATCGAACCAATGATAAGCCCAATTCCTGCAATCAAACCCACAATTTGAGCAATTGATTGGCCAATCTCAACAACGAGAGTTACAAATCTCCTCATATCAAATCGCAGAGAATGTCGACGAAATAGAGCAATCACAATGAGAAAGAGGCTTACCCAATAAGGAACTTCGTTCTGAGCCGGCATCATCAACAACATGAAGGTCAAGATAATTAATGCTACTAAATAGTACCAACCACCCAACAAAGTGGTGCGCAAAGACGGCAATTCTTCAGTAGGTAAGCCGCGCAACCCCTTTCTTGCAGCATAGCAATCAGTTTGTAATATCAAAAAAACGTAATAAAATACTGCAGGGATAAACGCGGAAACAACCACGTGGCTATAAGGAACATTGAGGAAACTGGCCATGATAAAGGCTGCAGTTCCCATTACCGGGGGCATAATAGTGCCACCAGTCGAAGCACATGCTTCCACGGCAGCAGCATAAGTTGGCGAGTACCCGCACCGAATCATGGCCGGTATGGTGAGCGAACCAGTAGTCATCACGTTTGACGTGGGACTACCTGAAAGTGAACCAAACAAACCTGAGGAGACAATGGCTACCTTAGCCGGACCTCCCCTGCGACTACCCATCAATGAATTAGCAAAATCCATGAAGAATGCGCCACCTCCAGTACCTGCCAAAACGACACCAAAAACCAAGAATCCAATGAGAGTATCACAAACTACCTGCATAGGAACACCGATGATCCCCTCCATCCCAAAAACATGTTCACTAACGGTCTGGGAAAAAGTTAATTCAACACCCCAGAGAAAGCCAGGCATTTTCCCTGCATAAAGCGGAAAAGTAGCAAAGAGAAGACAAAATATAAAAAGAAATTTGCCGCCTGTACGCCTTAGCGCTTCGAGTGAAAGCGCAACGTAAATCGTTGCTATAACAACAGCTTCAATTGGAGCGCCTTGATTCCATCCGCGGTCTATTATGTATTGTGCTTTTATGGAAATCCATACGGAACAAAAAAACCACACAAATGTCATTAACCAGTCATAAATTTGAGGTCGATCTTGATTCTTTCTTGCCGGAAAGAAAAGAAAAACCAACCCTCCGAAAATACCAATCATCAAATAATAATAAGCTGTGCTAATAAGCTGAAATCCAGCAAAGCGTAAGTTGAAAACTTGATTGATGGTCAACAATAATCCAAAAATTGTCACAAAAAAAACCCACCAAAATGATAACCCACTCAACCTCCCAGACTTATAAATCTCTGCATTGATTATCCTTTCTCTGAATCGTTCCATCTCCCCCCCCCCGCTCAAACATCAAGTAATTTCAAGTTATGCTGTCAATTCTTGAATCATTAAAACGACATCAGAATGAATTTCATAATTAATGCATCTGCAGACAAAAATGGATGGAAGTATTTCAATCATTCAAGATCAAATTACCTTAAATGAAACAATACTTTCATGCAAAATCTGATCAAGTCAATTTTTTTCGATCGATCAATCAAATGAGAGAAAATAAATCAAAATCATAATTTTTATAAACATTAAATACTTTTTATTATTTCATTTCTACGGACCTGCCAAACCTGCGAAACACGTTCAGGATCTGCCGAGCGACTAAATTCTTTTTCCATCATTTCGCGCCACGCAGCCTGCAATGCGCGATGGCGTTCGATACGTTGTTCATTCCAAAGCTGGTATTCATTGGTCCAAATTCCTTTTTCACGAAAATAACGAACTGCGCCTTCGTGGAAAGCCGCCCCTGTTGGAGGCGTCCCACTCGTTTCTATAGCCCAACGCTTCATAATAGGGGCCGTTTCTTTGTATAAGTCATAAGTTTTATCAATCGCCTTGACAAGACTATATACGATACTCGGATCTACATCCGCGCGAGTAGAAATTTGCGGGTAACGGTATCCTACCAACCAAACCGGTGCGTCCTCTGACAAACCCGCTCCAATTGTTTCACGAATCGGCGCACAATACGGTACGATTTCTTGGAGTTTACGCCAACCTTCGGCATGATTGGGATCGAGTTCGATCCATTGCAAACCATAAGGACTAGCTTCGAGCTCCCGCAGCAACGGCGCTTGTGGCACTACACCAGTCACGTCAGCTCGCCCTTCTATCAAGGCTTTGTACGTGGCTGAATAACTCGGCACTTCCACTAATTCCAAGTCGTCCCATGTCAATCCCGCAAAAGCCAATATTCCTTCTGTTTTTGCATTTGCCGAAGTATTCGCTTTGGCAATAGCAAAGCGTTTTCCTTTTATATCTTCCAGTTTTTTTACATTGCTACGTTTTGTTGCAGCCAAACCATAAGAATGTGGTCTGCCCAGCAGCACTCTCACATCCTGAGGGCCAACATCAGGTGCAGCATATTCATATAACCCCTCTGAAGCGAAAAAAAGCTCGTCGGCCAGCCATGCAAAATCAAGCCTTCTTTCCAGAAGAGGTTTGATTCGTCCCAAAGAAGTACCAGATGGTTGGAGACGTACTCTGGTACCATAAACTTTGCCCAAAGCATCGGCCATGGCTGATGCTTCGACATAGCCTGTCGATCCCAGATCATATGTACTCCAAATCATCGTCGTAGGCAAAGTGGCATCACTCGCCGCAGATGCCGACCGAGCATAAAGCAATAAATTTGTCGAACCCAATGCAGTCGCTATGGACATCGTTTTGAGAAAATCCCTTCGATTCATGCTCATTACATTCTCCGAGAATTTCGTGACTAGCTCCAGAATTTTATGATTGTTCCTCTACCTTTCTGAATGAGTCCTCGCATCACACCGGATCCCAAGAAAACACGTCCGCGCTGCGCTCAAGGGGAACGAAGGAAGCCTGCAGCGCAGGCATACCGTGCTCGGCAATGAGGGATGGCGTCCAACCCTCGCCGCGGTGGATCGAGCGAATCGGTCGGTTTTGGCTGATGAGGAAGATCTCGTTCATGCGCGTGGCGAAGATCTGCCCCGTTACGTTTGCCGCTTTGTCGGAGGCGAGATAGACGGCAAGCGGTGCATTCTTGTCCGGCGTCATGCGTTGCAGTTTCTCCACCCGCGCTTTTTGCTCCGGCGTGTCCGTCGGAATCGAACTCGTCATGCGGCTCCAAGCAAAAGGAGCGATGCAGTTGGAGCGCACGTTGTAGCGCGCCATGTCAAGCGCGATGGATTTGGACAGGGCCGCGATGCCGAGCTTGGCTGCCGCATAGTTCGCCTGGCCGAAGTTGCCGATCAACCCCGAGGTACTCGTCATATGCACGTAGGCGCCGCTTTCTTGTTTGCGGAAATGCTCGGCCGCGGCGCGGCTGATGTAGAAACTGCCGTTCAGATGCACATTGATGACAGCGAGCCAATCCTCCGGCGACATCTTGTGAAAGATCATGTCGCGCAGAATGCCCGCATTATTGACCACGACGTCGATGTGTCCGAAGTGATCGAGCGCAGCCTCGACGCTACGCTTGGCCGCAGCCCATTCGGCAACGCTCTCCGTGCTGATCGCAGCCCGCCCCCCTTTTTCCTCGATGAGGCGTTTCGTCTCTTCGGCCGGCGTCTCAGAGCCGCCTTCGCCAGTCAAAGACACACCGATATCGTTGATCAGTACGTCCGCCCCTGCTTCGGCCATCGCCAGGGCGATCGCCCGTCCGATGCCGCCGCCCGCCCCCGTGACCAGCGCGACTTTCCCTTGCAGTAGTTTCTCTGTATTGCTTTGCATGATACTTCTCTCCTCGTCGTCAACGTCCCATGAATTTCGCGGTTCTTTTTTCCAGAAATGCTGCGCGCCCTTCGCGGTGATCTTCCGTGAGCATCAAGGCTGCTTGTACTTCACGCTCCCAGTCGAGTACCTCTTCCAGTCCGCGCAGAAAGTGCTGCTTCGTAAGCTGAAATGGCAGAGGGGCCACTTCACTGAGGCGGCGCGCGCACGCGCAGGCCACGGTCAAGACCGCGTCGTCCTCGACCATCCGATCGATCAAGCCGATCGCCAAGGCGTCCTGCGCCTCAATCGGTTCACCATAGAGCAGCATCTGTCGTGCCCGCCCATCGCCGATGCGCCGCGCAAGCGTGTGGAGTAATCCAAGATCGGCGATCAAGCCGACCCGACCGAAGGGCGCAGAGAATTTTGCTCCTCGACCTGCCACCACCGTGTCGCACAAAAGCGCCAAAGAAAGCCCGGCGCCCGCGGCCCACCCCTGGACGGCGGCAACGATCGGCTTGGAATAGGCGGCCAATGTGCGCACCAAGGCATGCGTCTCGGCGAAACGCGCCCGTGCCTGGGCCCAGGTTTCGACCTGCATCTGGGCAAGATTGCCGCCGGCACAGAAATGCCCCCCTGCCCCTGTGAGTACGAGGGCGCGGACTGCGGCATCGGCCACGTTGCGTTGCAGCGCTTCCTGTAGCTGCGCCCGCACCACCGGCGAGAAGGCGTTCCGGCTCGTGGGATCGTCCAGCGTCAACACGGCGATCCCTTCTTCGATCGTCTCATGGAGCATGTCAGGCAAACTCCGCTTTGCCATTGTTGATCACCACCACGTCCCGCTCGAGGACGCGGGCGCGGAAGGAACCATCGCGCCACATCTCGGTGCGAATCGTCTCCCCGGGAAATACGGGCGCAGAGAAGCGCAGGTCGAGCGCGCGCAAGCGTGTGGCGTCATAGTCGGCAAAGGTGCGGATGAGCGCGTGTGTTACCACGCCCAAAGTGCACAACCCGTGCAGAATGGGACGAGGAAATCCCGCTTTCGCCGCCACCGACGGATCCGAATGCAAGGGGTTGTCGTCCCCGTTGAGGCGATAATAGAGTGCCTGTTCCGGCCGAGTGGACAGATCGAGATGCAGCTCGGGTGCCGTGTCGGGCAAAGGATGCGGCTCTTTGACTGGCCCCGAGGGGCCACCAAATCCCCCGTCGCCGCGCAGGAAGGTCGTGGAAGTGGCCGTGGCATACAATGTGCCATCCGAGCCGCGCACCTCTTTCTCCGAATAGAGCAGTGCGCCTTTGCCCGCGCCTTTGTCGACGAGGCCGGTAACGCGGGTCTTGCCCACGAACTCCCCTTCGACCGGCAAGGGGCGATGGATGCGAAAACCTTGTTCCCCGTGCACCAAGCGCACTGCGTCCACCCCCGTTTCGGGGTTGCGCAACCAGAAACCCGGATGACCGATGACCACGACCATGGAAGGCATTGTCTTCATTTGCGGGCGCAAGGGGTCGACGAAATCGAGCTGTCGCTCGTCCAACGGATCCTGACCAAGACCAATGGAGAGGGCATAAAAGGCGGAATCGCGCTTGGTACGCCGTTCCCGCACTTCGGGAATGGGGAAATTGAGGAGCTTGTGATAATCAATGGCCATGGTTCTCTCCGATTTCGATCAAGGCATCGACCGCATAGGCCCCCTGCCCCGCAGGAAGCACGATCACGGGGTTGAGATCGATCGAGGCAAGCCGAGGTCCGGCTTGATGGGCAAACACCGACAGCCTGGCCAACATTTCAGCCAGCGCCTGAATATCGGCAGGCGGCCGACCACGCGCGCCTTCGAGAAGCGGCGCCCCTTGTAAACCACGAATCAATTCGAGCGCCACATCCACCCCAAAAGGACAGCGGCGGAAGGCGACGTCTTTGACGATCTCGACGAAGATTCCCCCCAAACCCACCATGGCCACCGGTCCGAACACGGGATCGCAATGGACTCCGAGGATGCATTCGACCCCATCACGCAACTGCTTGGCTACCAACACTCCTTCGATCCGTGCCTCGGGATGATGGGCTCTGGCCCGCTCCAACAAGGTCGAGAACCCCTGGCGCACGGCCTGGGCGTCCTCGACATCGAGCAACACTCCTCCGATTTCCGATTTATGGAGAATATCGGGCGAGGCGATTTTGAGGACGACGGGATAGCCGATGTGTTCGGCGGCTGCGACCGCTTCATCGGCACTGGTACATAGCCGCTCGGGCACGGTCGCGATCCCGATCTGCTGCAAGAGCGCCTTGGCAGCAGCCTCGCTGGGCGTCGCACCAGGAAGTGCGATGGAAGGGACCGACGGCGGGGCAGCGCGCGGTTTTTCTGCAAAGGCTTCGCCATAGCGCCCCATGGCTGCAATCGCGAGCGTTGCTTGCGCTGGATCGGCGAAGACAGTAAACCCTGCCGCTTCAAAAGGCCTGATACTCGCGTTGTCACCCACTGCACACAAGACATAGAGACGATCGGGATAAGTCTCTCGCAGCCGCTTCAATTCCTCGAGCAAGACGGCAGCCAGCTGCGGAGAGGAGATGGTGTAAGTCAGGAAGAAAATGATTGAGGGATAACCCCCTTCGGCCAGCACCGCCTGTGAGAAATTGCGCAAAATCGAGAGATCATTGACGAACTGCGCCGTACAATCGACCGGATTGCGCGGCGATGCGATCGGCAGCAGCGCTTTGAGCCGGCGCTGCGTCTCCTCGGGCATCGGGGGCATGGGCAGACCACATTCTTCGGCGGTGTCGGAGATGACGGCCCCACCTCCCCCGCTCACCGTGATGACGCCTAGGGAATTATTGACCGGGAAGATACGGCGTGTGGCCAAATGGGCGACGTCGAGCAGATCCGTGCTCGTATGGGCGCGATAGGCCCCCAGCTCGGCCAGCACCGCGCTCATCACCTTATCGTCGCCCGCGATCGAAGCCGTATGAGAGCGTACCGCCGCACTTCCGACTTGACTGCGACCGACTTTCATTACGGCCACGGGTTTTTTTGCCTGGCGCGCGGCCTCGAGGGCGGCGATGAACCCTTCGCCGTCATTGATCGCTTCGGCGTAGACCACGATGACGTCGATTCCATCGTCCTCGACCATGTAGGAGACGACGTCGGACACCGTAATGTCGCTCTCATTGCCGGTCATCACCGCGGCCGCCACGCCGATTTCTCGCTCTCGCAGCATCGCTACCAAGTGACAGCAATACGCTCCCGATTGGCTCGCAAAACCGATTCGTCCCAACGGGGGGAAACCCGAAATGAAGAGAGAAGGGAATGTGCCGAAAAAACCGCTGCGCAGATCGAAGACACCAAAGGCGTTGGGTCCGAGCAGACGCATACCATGCTCACGCGCTACGGCGACTAGTCGGCTCTGAGATGCCTCATCGCCGACTTCGGCGAATCCCGAGCTGAAGAGGATGGCGACTTTCGTTCCCCTCTTGGCCAGTTTTTCTACCGCTTTTTGGACTTGGACTGCCGGTACGGCGATAATGGCTGCTTCCGGCACCTCGGGCAGATCGTCGATACTCGGGTATGCGCGCAAGCCCTGGATCTCAGCGCGATTCGGATTGATGGGATAGATTTTTCCTTGGTACCCCATGGCCAAGGTCGACGCGATGGGTCGCCCTCCGATGCGGGTAGGATCGGCGGACGCACCGATGATGGCCACTGAACGCGGGGCCAACAATGCTCTGAGGTCTTGCTTGTTTATCTTTGGGATCACCCTACCCTCCTTGAACGTTTTCCAGCACCTATCAGCGTGAGAAATAAAGATCGTGCAACACGGCGAGGTCGACATCTCGGGCGGGAGCAGACCAGGCTACCTTGCCCGATAACATGAGGTACACCTCGTCGGCGACGCCGACCGCCTTGTGAGTATTCTGCTCGACCAAAACGATGGTCCTTCCTTCTGCCTTCAAATCGGCGATGATCTCGAACAGCTCATTGACGATGACCGGCGCAAGTCCCAACGAAGGCTCGTCGATCAACAGGAGCTGAGGCTCCGACATCAAACCGCGCGCCATGGCCAACATTTGACCCTCTCCACCCGAGAGGGTACCCGCCAGCTGACGGCGGCGCTCACGCAGGCGGGGAAACAGGGTATAGGCTCGTTCGAGGTTGCGCGCTACCCCTGCGCGCCGTGCCTTGGGAAACGCCCCAAGGATGAGATTGTCTTCCACGGTCATGTCGCGAAAGATCATCCGTCCTTCAGGAATCATCGCGATGCCGGCTTCGAGCAAATGCCACGGCGCCATCCCATGGATAGGACGATCCCGAAAAAGAATTTCTCCCTTGCGCGGCTGCAACAATCCCACGATGGCGCGCAACAGGGTGGTTTTCCCCGCACCGTTGGGGCCAATGATGGTGGTGACACGACCTTCGGCAATCGACAAGGAAACATCCCACAGGACATTGATCGGGCCGTATCCGGCTTCGAGGTTGCGTATTTCAAGCATGCTCGGCTCCGGTGTAACTTCGGATCACCTCCGGATCACGAAATACGTTCTCCGGGGTACCGTCGGCGATCACCTCGCCGAAATTGAGCACCACGACCCGATGACAAAGAGATGCGATCGTCTCGAGATCATGCTCGATGATGAGAATCCCCAAAGAAAAGCGCTCGTGCAACGATTTGAGCAGCGTCATGAAGTGCCGTTTCCCCACGCTTTCCAGACCCGCGAGTACCTCATCCAAGAGCAGAAGCGACGGAGCCGTGGCCAACGCCTTCGCCACCTCCAAGGACTTGAGCTCGGTGAGCGACAACTCACTGGATGCATCCCGTTCGGATTTGTCGTCCAAGCCCGTGATTTCCAGGATTTCGTCGATTTTCACGCTATCGAGCTTCCCGGCGCCGAAGCGCTGTGCGACGACCAGATTTTCTCGCACCGTCAGTTCATGCATTGGCTGAGGAATCTGAAAAGTTCGTCCGATTCCCAATCGAGCTCGCCGATAAACCGGCATACTTCCAAGATCGTGGGTGTCGAAGAGGATGCGTCCGCTCGTTGGTTTCACCAAGCCTGAGATCACGTTGAACAAAGTCGTCTTACCCGCCCCGTTCGGGCCAACCAGACCGACGATCTCGTTGGTACCCACACTCAGACTCACGTTATTCAGGGCAACCAACCCCCCAAAGCGAACGCTCACGTCTTCGAGTTTCAGCATGTCCGCTTCCTCGTCCGTACCGTCAGCAAAGGGAGCAATCCACCGGGGCTGAACAGGATCATTACCACCAAAATGATGCCGAGTATGATTTGATGGCCGCTCGGAAAGATGTTTTTGAAAAGCAGCTGATCGACGAGGTAGACCACGACCGCACCCACAAGGGGCCCCCAGATCGTACGGTAGCCGCCGAAAATCGCCGCCACGATGGGAATCACGATCCACACGCCGCCGAAGGCGTAATCTGGTTCGAGAAAATTGATGTAGTGGGCATTGAAGGCTCCTATCATCCCGGTCATGCAAGCCGACAACAGCAGCATTGCCGCCTTGAGGAGCGTACTATTGACGCCGACCACCCTCGTCGCGTCTTCGCTTTCGTGCATCGCCCGCAAAGCCAAGCCATAATGACTGTTCGCAACCCATCGATATACGAGAATGAACGCAAAAACGAGTGTCACCACGATCAGATAACTCGATATTTTGCTCCCCGACTCCCACCATAGAACGGCAGGAAGACTAGGAATGCTCGACAAACCAGCCACACCATTGGT
Source organism: Tepidiphilus olei (assembly GCF_006980705.1). Lineage (GTDB taxonomy): Bacteria > Pseudomonadota > Gammaproteobacteria > Burkholderiales > Rhodocyclaceae > Tepidiphilus > Tepidiphilus olei. The sequence continues at coordinate 582,697 of NZ_SBHO01000001.1, forward strand.
GAGCGAGCGCCATTCCGTGGCGATGATGCGGAAAATCTGGGCATAGGCGAGGATGGCGATCGCAAAATAGGGGCCCTTCAAGCGCAAAGTCGGCAGCATGAGCACGGAGACAAGGAGGGCGCCGATCCCGCCGCAAACCATCGCCAGCCATATGGGAAAATCGGCGTTGATCGCCAACAAAGCCGACACATAAGCCCCTACTCCGAAGAAAGCGCTATGGCCGAAGCTGATCATCCCTCCGAGATTACCGAGCAAGGCCCAAGCCAAAGCAACCCCGCCGATCACCAAAGAGGCCACGATCAAACTCATCAGGTAGGCATTGGCACCGAAGAGCCAGGGAACGAAAAAGTAAGCCAATAGAACGACCACAGCCCATCTTAATAGCATGACCTTCATCCTCTTCCTCCTGTTACACCGAACAAACCGTTGGGTAACACGAACAAAACGATCAGCAATAGGATCATGCCCACCAAATCTTGGAGCGCAGAGCTGGCGAAAGTCACCGTCAAGGCCTCGGCGAGGCCAAGCAGAATCGAACCCAACATCACCCCTGGTATGGAACCCAACCCCGCCAGTACCGTGATCGTGAACGCTTTCAAGGTCAAGGCTTCGCCAAGGGGTGGGTGGATCACGCCATAGCTAAACAAGGCCACCCCAGCGAATGATGCCAAGATGCCGGCGACGACGAACGAGAGGATTTCAGTCAACCGCGGATCGATTCCCATCAATTTGGCCGCTTCCCGGTTGCTCGCCACGGCCCGCACGGCCCGTCCATACCAACTACGCGCCAGCCACCACCACAGAGCGCCCATCAGGATCAAAGAAACGAGAAAAAAAATTAGCTCGCTACGCATGCTTGCAAGCGGACCGAACACCAAGGCCTCTTGCAACCAGGGTGAAGTAGTGGCTCGCACGTCGGCCGACCAGATCATCAAGAGGGCATTCGTGAGCACGATCGCAATCCCATAAGTGAGGATGAGCGAATTGAGCTCACGATCCTTGCGAATGAAACTCAGAAGGTAATAGACGAGTACGGAACACAAACAAACCAAAACCAGCGCAAAAGGAATCGCAAAAACCGGATTGACATCCATTCTGGATTCTACTGTGTAGGCGATATAAGCACTCAAAAGCACCAGTTCGCCATGTGCTAGATTTATTATTTTCAAGGTACCAAAAACTAACGCCAAACCAAATGCGATCAGCGCGTAGGATCCTCCTTGAAGAAAACCCGAATACAGGGCTTGCAATACGAGTTCTATCATTTGATCGCGACTCCTCGGTCGAATAAATACGGCTCACCAAGATTCTACTGGAAAAATGATTTTACCAGTCTGATTTTATCGGTCGATGCCTCTTCGGGTCACAGCAATACGATTCCTCGGCTTTGATGCTGATCGACAAGCTGAGCGAAATTCGGATCGTTCTCTTTGTTGCCAAATTGGATACAACCAATGAGCTTTTCTCGACCTGTTTTTCAGTTATACTAAAACCATCTACTTGTCGAAGCGCAAAATCACTACGGACTTCGCTACCGCCGATCTGAATTCACTCAGGCAACCAAGCGAACCATACACTGCCATTACATTGGCGGTTGGCTTGGGAAACGCTTATAATAATTGGCTGCGTGGGCGAATCGCTGCGTTGCGCGGTGCTTGCTCCCTCGCCTATCTAGTTGATTTGTCTCGGTCGCTGCGTACCAAACGCCTTGCGCTTCATCCCGCTCGCTCATTTCTTCAGCGTCTCCCTTGCAACAACGAGCCGGCTTACCAAGGAACTCCAGGATAGATCATGGGTGCAGTGGCTTTCTCTTGCGGCCAGACGATAACGATTTTGCCATTTTGATGTTGCCCCATGTATTGCGTAAAGTATTGGTTATCGTTTTTCTCGTTGAATTTCACCCGACCTATCAAGGTTTCTCGATCGGTCTTCGCCAACTCAGCAACGATCTTCGCTGGCTCCAAGGCCCCCTGATCCAGAACCCGCGCAATCGCCTCGAACAGGATCATTGACTGGACATAACCAAACATTGCCAAATAGTCGGGTTCTTTATGAAAAATTTTGTCGAAATTCTGGGCAAAAACCTTTCCTTCATCCGTTTTGAACTCGGGAGGATAAGAAACCATACTGGTACCAAACGTATGGTTAAGGATTTCGCCATGGTTTTTGGCCATTGGCGCAGTTGCAATTCCCCAAGCACCGATGATCGCTTTGACCGGGGGCTTGAGAACCCTCGCCGCTCTGATGATATTGAGATAATCATTTTCATAACCACTGATCACCAATAATTCTGAACGATCGTTCAGTTTTATCTTGTTGATGATCGGTTTGAAATCTGTGGCCGCGGGATCGAATTCGTGCATCGTGACACGGTACCCTGTTCCCTGCAGTGACTGTTGTAAATCTTTCGCCAGGCCGGAAGTCGCTTCTCTGGCCGAATAAACGATCGAAACGGATTTTGCATCGAGCGATTCGATCAGACCTAGTATGGCCTTGCGATAGCCATCAGAATTAATTACACGAAAATAGGTCTTGAGTCCTTTTTCAGTGATCGAGTCGGAAAATACCCCGGTCGTGACATAGGGTAGCCCCAGTTTATCGGCTGCTTCGGCTGCGGGCGAAACGACGTTGGTACCATATCCCCCCGTAAAAGCGACGACACCCTGGGAAGCCATCTTCTCTACGCCGGCAATCGCCTTGGCGGGAGAAGATTCATTGTCCACGGTAATCAATTTGATCGTGTGCTTACCGTTGGTCTGATTGAACACCTCGACCGCGGTCTGGATCCCTTCGTGGGTGCTCGTCCCCACCCGCGCCAGTGAACCAGTAAGGGGAATATCCGAACCGACCAAGATTTCGGCAGCTGCGGCACTTCCAACGCCGAGTGCAGCAACCAGGAACGCTGTGATCCCTTTTTTCCATAGCATGATAGTCTCCTCCTTTCATTGGGCATGTATATAAATAAACCGACGACATGGCAACGTAACATGATGCGGATACTCGCCTATCTTGGTGACAGGTCTCGCATTCCGTGCTCTAGGCGCCTTGCCCTGCAACGCTCACGACGGTTTTTTTTGCAACGCCCTGTGGGTTCCTGTATAGCCCTAGTCGGGGGTGAAACAAGGCACCATCGTCCCATCGCTCGCTGCTTTGAAGACGACCCGTACGCGCTGACCGATCCGAAGATCGTCGAGATCGCAATCGACGAGGTTCGTCATCATACGCACCCCTTCGTCGAGGGTGACATAAGCGATCGCATAGGGAACGGGAACACCGCCGCGCGTGACACTGTAGCTGTAAATCTCGCCGCGTCCCGTAGCCGCAGTCCATTCGAGACGATCGCTGAAGCAGAAGGGACACAATGCCCGCGGGTAAAAATGGACCCGACCACAATCGGTACAACGCTTGAGCAAGAGTTTTCCTTCAGCGGCCGCGGTAAAATACGGTTCGTCGCCAGGGTTCGGTTTGGGTGGGGTCATTTCACGAGTTTGATAAGGCGTACTCATCGTCTCACCCCCTCTCGAGGATCAAAGTGGCGCTGCCATGCCTACTTGCAATCGAACCACCGGTCCCTTGAGCGAGTGCCAGTTGACAGTTGGGGACCTGCACTTTGGGATGGGCCTCTCCGCGCAGCTGGCGCACCGCTTCGATGATCTTGGTCATTCCCCCACGGTTGGCCGGATGGTTGTTGCACAGCCCACCACCATCGGTGTTGAACGGCAGTTTGCCCACTCCGGAGATCAGATTGCCCTCGGCGACGAATTTTCCGCCTTCGCCCTTGGGGCAAAACCCCAGATCTTCGAGCTGTAACAGCACCGTAATGGTGAAACTGTCGTAGATCGAGGCATATTGGATGTCGCCGGGTGTCACCCCTGCTTCTTCGAAAGCCGCCTTACCCGACCAAACGGCGCCGGTGTAGGTCAGGTCGATATGCCCGCCTTCGGTGTGCTTGGGCGATTCGCCAGCACCGAGGACATTGATGAGCGGACGCTTCAGGCTCTTGGCGATCTCAGGGCGAGCCACGATCACGGCCCCACCGCCGTCGCTGACCACGCAGCAATCGAGCCGATGCAGAGGATCGGAGATCAAGGGGGAGGAGATCACCTGTTCGACGGTAACGACGTCACGCAGCATGGCCTGGGGGTTGTACTGCGCATGGTGCGAAGCGGCAACTTTGATCCAAGCGAGCTGCTCGCTGGTGGTGCCATACTCATACATGTGGCGCATCGCCGCCATGGCGTATTGGTTGATCGTGACGGGCGCATAGGGCAATTCGAACGGCCCATCGGGAAGGTTCGCCCCCCAGTTGCGCACTTGTGTGCCGCTCGAACCTTCCGAGCGGGGACGACCCGCGAGCGTAATCAAGGCAACGTTACACTTGCCCATTGCGATCGCCTGGGCGGCATGGGCAACGTGGATCAAGTAGGAGGATCCGCCCGTCTCGGTCGTGTCGACATGGCGCACTTTGAGTCCCATGTATTCGACCATGCTGAAAGCGCCCAGCCCCGGAGCATCTCCCGCACAGAAGTAGCCGTCGATGTCCTCCTTGCTCAGCCCTGCGTCGGCGAGCGCTCCTTTGGCGCATTCGGCATGCAGTTGGGCCACGGATTTGTCCGGTGCCTTACGCGTTGGGTGCTCGTACGCGCCGACGATGCAGGCCTTTCGCTTGATACTCATGCCCCTCCCCTTTTACTGTTCTCTATGGGAGGGAAGATACCTGCTTATGAAAAGGGGTGCAATTTTTTATTGCTGAAGCGAGGCTTAAGAAGAGCTAAACTGCTTCTCCCTGCTCGGATGTCGTCAAAGGCAATGTTCTGGCCGGTTTCACCCCCAGTTCCCTGAGCGACTCGGCACGGTGCAGCAGATTTCCCTTACCGGTGGCGAGCTTGCCCATCGCCTTGTCGTACTCACTGCGCGCCTGCTCCAGGCGTTGCCCGAGCGCCTGCAAGTCGGCAACGAACCCGGCGAGCTTGTCGTAGAGCTCGGCGCCGCGCTTGGCGATTTCCTGCGCGTTTTGATTTTGTTGCTCCTGACGCCAGAGGTGCGCCACGGTGCGCACGACGAAGAGCAGCGTCGAGGGGCTCACCAGCAGCACGTTGCGCTGCCAGGCGTCCATGAAGAGGTCCCGGTCGTGCGTGACGGCGAGCATGAATGCGGGTTCGATCGGCACGAAGAGCAGCACGAAGTCGAGCGACCCCACGCCGTAGAGTTCTTCATAGCGTCGTTGCGACAATCCTTTCATGTGCATACGCACCGAATCGAGGTGCCGTTTGAGCGCCGCCTGGCGGGCATGCTCGTCCGTAGCGGCCGTGTAGTCTTCATAGGCATTGAGGGAGACTTTGGCGTCGATGACGAGGTGCCGCCCCTCGGGGAGGCGGATCACGACGTCGGGTTGCAGGCGTCGTCCTTCGCCATCGGTGTGCGACACCTGCACCTCATACTCCTCGCCGCGGCGCAAACCGGAAGCCTCCAGCACGCGTTCGAGCACGAGCTCTCCCCAGGTGCCCTGGGTCTTGCTCGACCCCTTGAGCGCCTCGGTGAGCTGACGCGCCTCCCGGCTCAAGGTCTGGTTGAGCGCCATGAGCTGACGCACCTGCTCGGCCAGTGCCGTGCGATCCTTGCCTTCATTGACGTAGGCTTCCTCGACCTTGCGCTGAAACTCGGTCAGACGCATCTTGAGCGGTTCGAGCAAGCCGGCGAGTTGCGCCTGATTTTGATCGGTGAAGCGGCGAGACTTCTCCTCGAGGATCTCATTGGCCAGGTTCTTGAATTGCTCGGTGAGCTGCTGACGGGCGTCTTCGAGCAAGCGCAATTTCTCCGCCGCTGCCCGGCGTTCGGCTTCGAGTTCCTGGGCCAGAGCCGCTTGACGTTCGGCCAAGCGCCGGTTTTCCTCCAAGGTTTGCTGCCAGCGGGTTTGCACTTCCGCGAGGCGCTGGTTGGTTTCGGCCAGGCGCTCTGCCAAGCCGGCGCGATGAGTCAGCTCGCCGCGCAGTTGCGCCACTTCTTCGTGCAGCAGGCGGCGCTCGCTCTCCAGGGACTCGATGCGCTGGCGCAATTCGCTCTGCAAGCGCAGTTCCGCTTCTTGCCGTTGGGCGAGCTCACGCTCGAAACTGGAGCGCTGAGCCGAGAGCGATAAACGCGCCCAGAAAAAGGACGACGCAACGCCGATGAGCATCGCCAAGAGAATGAGAAGAAAAAAATCCATGGAATCGACCCCCTCGCATCGAGTGAAAGTGCTAAGATGAAATGCGGAATCCCCCATCAACCAGGAGGAATAGCGCCATGAAACCAAATGTCGGAGGCGTCGACAAGATCGTTCGTATCGTCGTGGGCGTATTGTTGATCGTGCTCGCTTTGATGGGTATCGGCACGCCCTGGACGTGGATCGGGGTGCTGCCGCTTGCCACTGGGCTTTTCAACTGGTGCCCGCTCTATACCCTCATCGGGGTGAACACCTGCAAGACCAAGGAATCCGGCTCCGGCCAGAATTCCTGAGCCTCATGCCCCAGAGGCTGGCGCGTGCGCGAGCACGTTTGCCAGCCGCACGAAATCCTCGACCGCGAGGGTCTCCGCACGGGCGTTTGGATCGATCCCCGCCTGAACGAAGAGAGCCGGATCCGGAATCGACGCTTTCAAGGCGTTGCGTAACGTCTTGCGCCGCTGATTGAAGGCGGCGGCGACCAGCCGGGAGAATCGTTCGGGATCTTCGAGGGTATGCGTCCCCTCGGGCAAAGGAGTGAGGCGCACGATGCTGGAAGTGACTTTCGGCGTGGGCACGAATGCACCCGGCGGCACGTCGAAACACTTGCGCACGGCAAATCGCTGCTGCAGCATCACCGACAATCGCCCATAGGCAGCACTGTCCGGAGCGGCCGCCATGCGCTCCACGACTTCCTTTTGCAGCATGAAGGTCATGTCCGCGATGCGATCGGCGTAGTCCGCGAGGTGAAACAGTAGTGGCGTCGACACGTTGTATGGCAGATTTCCTACCACCCGCAAAGGGGCCGGCAGAGTGGCGAAATCGAAACGCAAGGCGTCGGCCTCGATGAGCCGCAGCCGCTCCGCGGGGAAGCGCTGCCGCAGGCGGGCGGCGAGATCGCGATCGAGTTCGATGGCCGTGAGCTGGCCGGCGGCTTCGATGAGCGGCTCGGTGAGTGCGCCGAGCCCGGGGCCGATCTCGACGAGGTGCTCGCCTGGTTTCGGGTCGATCGTGGCGACGATGCGCCGGATCACGTTGGGATCACGCAGGAAATTCTGCCCGAAGCGCTTGCGCGCCCGGTGGCCTTGTACTTCGGCGATCACGTGCCGCTTTCCCCCTGAGCGGCAAGACGCTCCTCGACGGAAGCAAGCAGACAGGCGAGCGTGACCGCCTCGAAGAGGCTGCCCGGATCCGCGCGCCCGGTACCGGCCAGATCGAGGGCCGTACCGTGATCGACCGAGGTGCGGATGAAGGGCAAACCGAGGGTGACATTAACGCCGTTGCCGAAACTGGCGTACTTGAGCACCGGCAAGCCCTGGTCATGGTACATGACGAGCTGGGCGTCACTGCCGGCAATCACTCGGGGCGTAAAGAGCGTATCGGCCGGCAGAGGGCCGACCAGGGTCATCCCCTCGGCGCGCAACCGCTCGAGCACGGGAGTGATGACCTCGATTTCTTCCCGTCCGATATGGCCGCTCTCGCCGGCGTGCGGGTTGAGGCCGGCCACGAGGATGCGCGGCCGGGCGATGCCGAAACGGCGACGCAGATCCCGATCGAGGATGCGCAGCACGGCTTCGAGCCGCTGCGGCGTGACGGCGGCAGGCACTTCAGTCAAGGGCAAATGAGTGGTGACCAGCGCGACGCGCAACCCCGCACCCACAAGCATCATCACCACGAACGGCGTGCCGCTACGCTCGGCAAGATACTCGGTATGTCCGGTGAAGGTGTGCCCCGATTCGGCGATGAGGCTTTTTTGGATCGGCGCCGTGACGATCGCGGCGAAGATGCCTTCGAGCACGCCGTCGATCGCCGTGTCGAGCACTTCGAGCACGTACGGCGCGTTGGCCGGTTCGAGGCAACCGGGCTTGGAAGGGGCGCGTAGCGGGACATGGCGTACCGACAAGGGCGCAGGATCGGCGGGATCGAATTCGGGCAGCGGCGGCGCACCGCGTTGGCGTAGCAATTCCCGATCGCCGATTAGCACGAGCGGCGCAGGCCACAGACGGTCGGCAAGCCGGGCGCAGAGCTCGGGACCGACCCCAGCAGGTTCGCCCGTGGTGAGGGCGATCGGTTTCATGTTCCCTCCAGTGCGTCGCGACGGATTTCGACGAAGGCCTCGGCGCGAATGGTTTGCAACCAAGCATTGTAGGCCTGCTCGAGTTTTTGGCGACGTAGGATCTGCCTGGCGTAGTTACGGCGATAGTCTTCGGAGGCAGTGAGCGGACGGCGCTCCAAAACCTGGATCAGGTGCCAGCCGAAGGGGGTTTTCACCGGTTGGGAAATCTCGCCCGGTTCGAGTCGGTTCATCGCTTCCTCGAAGGCAGGCACGGTATCGCCCGGGTTGATCCAGCCGAGATCTCCTCCTTTGAAAGCGGAGCCGTCGTCGGAATTGGCCCGGGCAAGCTCGGCGAAGTCTGCCCCATTGAGAATGCGTTCGCGCAACGCAAGGAGCCGTGCTCGAGCCGATTCGTCGTTGGTGGCCTGGTTGGTACGGATCAGGATGTGGCGTACGCGGGTCTGGATCACATTGCCTGCTTCCGCCTCGATGCGGCGCATCAGATCGGGGTTGTTGGCCAGAAAGTGGTCGACCTCGGTATCCGACACCGTCACCCGCCCCTCCATCTCTCGCTCACGCAGCCGAGCGATGGTCATTTCGCGGCGAATCTGCTCGCGAAACTGATCGAAACTGATCCCGTCGGCGGCGAGTGCCTGTTCCAAGGTATCCAAAGTGAGGGCATTGCGCTGGGCGATGTCCTCGATTGCCCGGGAAACGGCCGCATCATCGACGGAGATCCCCATGCGTTTGGCTACCTGCAGTTGCAGTTTCTCCAAAATCATCTGTTCGAGCACTTGCTGGCGCAAGTCGGATTCGGAGATCTGCAGGCCCTGTTTGGCCACTTGATTCTGAGCGCGGACGAGGTATTGGTTCAATTCGGTAGACGTGATGGGCTCGTTGTTGACCACGGCCACGACCCGGGTCAGCTCGAGCGCGGAGGCCGGCCACATCCAGAACACCAGAAGAAAGGGCAATAGCCCACGCAGCCCCCTTGGGCGTCGTTGTGCAATCATGCAAGCACCACGCAACCAAGCCATGTGGCTGCACAGTTGGCCAATCGAGATACCCATCACATCCCCCCTTCGGTTCCGAGCATCGTGCTGGTGGCGGTTGGTTGAATCTTGCCGTACCCGGGAACCGAGCGGCGCAATAGCGTTTCTGGGCTGGAACCGAGGCTACCCAATCCATTGAGTTCGAGTTGCACGAAAAATGCCGTGTTCTCGTCATCAGCAGACAAGGCATAACGGTGGAAGGCGGTGCGCAGCACCCAGCAGCCGCCGTCATACTCCAACCCCACGATGGCCTCGGTGAGGCGCTCTTCGAGCAAAGAGCGGCTCATGCGCGCCACTCCGACCCATCGTTTGGCCAGCGGCCACTGCACGCCTATGCCCACGTCTTCGAGGAGATCTCGAGTATAACGGTAGTCGAGATTGAGCACCCGGGCAAAACCTGGTTGGTAGCGCACGCCCGTATTCAGGCGCTGCGTCTGGTTCTCGTTGGGGTTGTATTGCCAGAAGGTTTTGAACTGCATCTGTCGGGTCAGGTGTACATCGGCTTCACCGAGCACGTCGGTTCGTCGATCGAGAATGGGGCTCTCATAGGGCATCAGCACTCGAGGCGTTTCGAAATAATAACGTTGACCCAAAGTAACGCGCAGGCGTTCCCAACCGGTTTCGGATTCGAGCAAACGCGACGTGACGGCAAAAGTGATCTGGTCGGCATCGGAAATCCGATCGTCCCCGACGTAGCGGTTGGGGTAGAAAATCTGGGCAAATCCGTAGCCGAAACGGCTCGAATCGAACAAGGGGATGTCCGACTGCCGTCGATAAGGAGTTTTCACGTAAAAAAGACGCGGCTCGAGGGTCTGTAACCAATCCCGGCCGAAGAAGGCCGCCTCACGCTCGAAAGCGAGCCCCATGTCGAGCGAGGTGATGGGGATGCTACGGGTGATCTGGGTCCTTCCCTGTTCAATGGCTGCCTGATCCAGGTCGTAGCGGCTGTAATGCCATTGAACCCTGGGTTCGAAATGCCACCAGCTGCGGTAGATCGGCAGGGAAAGACTCGGAGCGAGCACGAACCGGCTCCCGTCGACCCAGTTCATGCCATAGAGACCGGGCGAACCGGCCTGATCATGCCGGAATTCAGTATAGTGCCCGCCCAAATCGAGCTGAAGGCCGCCGGGAAGATTGAGCGGATCGTGCCACAAAGTCAGCTGAGGCAAACGGCGGTAAGGCTCGGTGACGTCTCGGTCGACCGTCTGGTATTCCTGCATCAACAGCGATCCACCCCAACCTGCCGGATTGTGGTAATTGAGCTGTCCCTGGCGAACTAGGTGCGAGATCGAAGACAATTCGATGCGACTACTCAGATCACGAAAATAGTTTTTGTCGCTGACGGCATTGAGGTCTAGTGAATACGACCAGCTGGGGGAAATCCATTGTTGATGCTGCAGGGAGCCCAACGCACGGTTACGATCGGCCTGGCGGTCGCTGGGCAGAAATTCCCCACGCAGCTGCCCCTGATAGCTTGGAGTGAGGTAGCGGTATTCCCCCCCCAGTTGTACCCCACGCTTGGCCATCAGACGCGTCGTCAGGGTGGCGTCGTAATTCGGGGCCAAGTTAAAGTAATACGGAACCGCCACGTCGAATCCGGACTGGGTGGACATCCCCGCGGTTGGCGTAAGGAAACCAGACTTTCGCTCTTTGCTCAGCGGAAATTCGGCGTAAGGCGCAGCCAGGATCGGCACTCCGTGCAGAACGAGCGACATGTTCCTTGCCTGCCCCTGGTTTCGGTCATAGTCAAGCTTTAGCTCATTGGCTTTGACGTACCAGGCCGGATCCGGGGCAGGACAGCTCGTCCAGGTGCCCCTGAGCAGGCGATACTGGTTTTCCCCTTCGAAGAAGAGCTTCTGCCCTTGACCGTGACCCGCGCGGCTCTGATCCTTGACGTGCTCCGGTGGGTCATAGCGATAGACCGGCTGCTCGATCTCGCCCTCTTTGGCCGTGACATAGAGACGCCCCCGCGGTCCCTCGACCTGGAAGCCCTTGGCCGTGTCCTGGATGACGACTCGTCCCTCGCCGCTCGCCTCATCGGTGAGCTCGTCGAAGCGCAAGCGATCCCCTCGGATGCGAAGACTGTCTCGTATGATTACAGCATTACCTATGGCTTCGACGGCAACCCCCCGCTCGCCGCGGATCTCGTCGGCTTCGACGATCGTTCCCTGAGGCAGGAGGGAGGTTTCGGTGCCACTCACCGCATCGGCAGGAAGGCGGATACGAGGCGCTTGCTGGGAGCTGGACGTCGCACCGGGCTGCACCGCGGGCAAAGAAGCCGGAGCGGGGCTCGATGACGTTTGGGGCGAGGCGGGAGGAGGAGTCGGGGTGAGCGGCGCAGCGTCCTCCGATGCGGATTCGGGCTCGACCGTGGCGGAAAGGGGAACAGGGGGCGGCGGTGTCGGCGAATCTTGCTGCGACACCGAGGGTCGTGGCGCGCTTACCGGCGGTAAAGGCTGAGCGGTTCCTTCCGTTGGCGAAGGAACGACGGTAACCGAGGCTCCAGAGGGCGTCGCCGTAGGCGAAGTTGGTGCGACGAGGACGGGCTTGGGCGCCGGTGGCAGGCCAAGGAGCTCCGGTTTCACCGGTAAAGGCGACAAGGGTTGGGCGATCGCTCGGGCACACGGCAGACTCCAGGCCAGGAACACCGCTGCCCAGGCAAGCAAACCAAAATTTTCCCCGTCACGCAAAATCGGACTCCCCCGAAGTCACGGGCACACAGCCTCGGCTTTGATAAAATCGTCCGCCATTGTACCGCAAGGAACCCGCCCTCATGGATCGCTTCGCGCGCCTGCGCCATTGGTTGGCCGATCTCGGCATTGCCGCCGAACCTCGTCCGGCGAGCGCCGATGCCAGCTTTCGCCGCTACTGGCGCGTTGCCCTGCCGGAAGGCGGCACGCGCATCGTCATGGATGCCCCGCCCGACAAGGAGCCTATCGGCCAGTGGCTCGCCGTGCAGAGGCTGCTGCATGATTCCGGCATCGCCGTGCCGCGCGTGGAGGCGGTCGATGCGAGCGAGGGCTTCGTTCTCATGGAAGATTTCGGCGATCGACCCTACGCCGGCAACGTTTCCCCAGAATCCGCCCACGAGCGCTACGCCCAGGCCATGGGAACGCTCGCCACCCTGCAGGCCCTGCCGCGCCCCGATTGGCTGCCGGAATATGATCGGGAAAAACTGCTCACCGAGCTGAGCCTCTTTCCCGAATGGTACGTGCGTCGCCACCTGGGTGTGACCCTCACGCCGAGCGAAGAAGCAATGCTCGAGCGCCTCTTCGCGGTACTGGTGGAACGGGCGCTCGCGCAACCGCGGGTCTTCGTGCATCGCGACTACCACGGCCGCAACCTGATGCTGCTCGACGAGGGGCGCGGTCCGGGCGTACTCGATTTTCAGGATGCGGTCTGGGGCCCGATCACGTACGACGCGGTCTCCCTCTTCAAGGATGCCTACGTCGATCTGACCGAAGAATTCGCGCTCGACCTGCTGGTACGCTATTGGCAGGTGGCCAAGCGCCTGGGGCTGCCGATCCACGCCGAGTTCGAGTCCTTTTATACCGACTACGAGTGGATGGGCGTACAGCGTCACCTCAAGGTGCTGGGCATCTTCGCCCGGCTCGCACATCGCGACGGCAAGACGAGCTACCTCGAAGACCTGCCGCGCGTGCGCCGTCATTTGTTGCTGGCGAGCCGCCGCTACGGGGAACTCGCCCCCTTGCGCCGATTGCTGGAGCGTCTGCATCCGGAGGATCTGGCTGTTGGGTACACCTTCTGAGGGATTCGTGGCGATGGTGCTCGCCGCCGGACGCGGTGAGCGCCTGCGCCCTCTCACCGACACCTGCCCCAAACCGCTGGTGGAGGTGGGCGGGAAAACGCTCATCGACCACTGGCTCGACCGGCTCGCCGACGCTGACTGCCGCCGCGCCGTGGTCAATCCCTGCTGGCTTGGCGACCGGATCGTTGCGCACCTCGCGCGGCGCGAAGCCCTCCCGCCATTGCGCTTCAGCCCAGAGCCGGCGCCGGGCCTGGAGACGGCCGGAGGGGTGCGCCAGGCGTTGGCGCTGCTCAATGCCGAGTCGTTTCTCGTCGTCAATGCCGACGTCTACTGCCCGCTCGACGTGGCCGCTTTCGTACGCCGCGCCCGGCGCCGGCTCGAAGCCGGGTTCCTCGCACATCTTCTGCTCGTCCCCAATCCGGTACACCACCCCCAAGGAGACTTTGCCCTGGGAGCAAATGCCTTGGTGTATCCTGATGCCAAGGAGGCTCGCGGCGAACCGCTCACGTTTGCCGGTATCGGCTTTTACCGCGCGGATTTCTTCCGGCCGCTGCCTGCCGGAGTGCGCGCACCGCTCGCGCCTCTCTTGCGCGCAGCGATGCAAGAGAGCAAGGTGAGCGGGGAGCGCTACGATGGCCTGTGGGTCGACGTCGGCACCCCCGAACGATTGCACGCCCTGCGCCGCCAGTTGTCGGCAGCACCCGAGGAGAGCGAATGAACCCCGATTTTCCCGTCGGCCGTTACCACGAAGACCTGAGTGCCTTCGCCAAGCGCCGTGCGAGTCTCTTGCATCAACTCGAAGCCGCTGGCGGCGGTGCGTTGCTCTTGCCCACGGCCCCCGAGCGCATCCGCAACGGCGGTACCACCTATCCTTACCGCTTCGACAGCGATTTCTACTACCTCACCGGCTACATCGAACCAGACGCCTGGCTGTTGCTGCGTACCTACGAAGAACCGCGCAGCGCGCTTTTTTGCCGCGACCGCGACCCGGAAAAAGAGTTGTGGGAAGGGCGTCGTCTGGGCGTGGCCGCCGCCCCCCAGGCATTGGGGTTGGAAGCGGCTTTCCCGCTCGCCGAGCTCGACACGAAGCTGCCGGAACTTCTCGCCGGCACGCCGGCGCTGTGGTTGCCGCTGGCGGAGAGCGAGGAGATCGACGCCCGCCTGCGGCGGCTGCTACCGAATCTGCGCACCAAGGCCCGCCTCGGCCCACCGGCACCGGCCACGCTGCACGACGCCCGCGCGCTCATCGGACGCATGCGCCGCGTCAAGGATGCCTTCGAGCTCGACCTGATGCAGCGCAGTGCGAGCATCGCCGCCCATGCCCACCGCCGCGCCATGCGCGTCTGCCGCCCCGGCGTGCATGAATACACGCTGGAAGCGGAACTGATCGCCGAATTCCGCCGCCACGGCGCCCAAGGCCCCTCCTACCCCTCCATCGTCGCCGGCGGCGCCAATGCCTGCATCCTGCACTACACCGACAACCGCTCGCGGCTGAAAGCGGGCGAGCTCGTACTCATCGACGCGGGCTGCGAATACGACGGTTACGCATCGGACATCACCCGCACTTTCCCCGTGGATGGGCGATTCCGCCCGCCGCAGCGCCTACTCTACGACCTCGTGCTCGCGGCGCAGGAGGCGGCGATCGCCGCGATCCGCCCCGGCGCCACCTTCGACGAACCCCACCAGGCGGCGGTGCGCGTGCTCACTCAAGGGCTACTCGACCTGGGGCTCCTCTCCGGTACGCTCGACGAAGCGCTCGAACGGCAGACCTACAAGCGCTTCTACATGCACCGCACCGGTCACTGGCTGGGTCTGGACGTACACGACGCCGGGCCCACGCACGAGCACGGCCAGCCGGTCACGCTCGTGCCCGGCATGGTGCTCACCGTCGAACCGGGGCTCTACGTGCCAGAGGCCGACGACGTACCGCGCGACTTCTGGAACCTCGGCATCCGCATCGAGGACGACGCCCTCGTGACCGAAGAAGGCTGTCGGCTACTCACACGCGACGTGCCGGTTGCGCCCGAGGCGATCGAAGCGCTGATGCAGCACGAAACGGCTTGACCCGAGGACGATCGCCATGCCCCATTCCTCCTCTGCCCCGGAAGTCGCCATCGTCGGTGGCGGCCCCGTAGGGCTGACCCTCGCCCTGTGGCTACACGAGCTCGGGCGCGATGCCCTCGTTTTCGATGCCCGGCCACTCGCGAGGCTCACCGATGATGCCCGGGTGCTGGCGCTCTCGCTCGGCACCTGGCGTCAGTTCGAACGGTTGCAGATCGCCGAGCGGCTCCCGGCCACGCCGATCCGCACAATTCACGTCTCGCAGCGAGGTTTCGGCCGCGTGCGCTTGGAGGCGCACGTACTGGGAGTTCCCTTCTTCGGTGCAGTCGTGCGCGCCTCGGATCTCATCACCGCCCTGCTCGACGCGGCACAAACCCGCGGCATCGCCGTGCTCGACGAGACTCCGGTCGAGTCGGCAGACGCGCAGGGCGAGCGCATCGCCCTGCGCACGCCCAAAGGAGCCTTCCATGCCCGGCTCTGCGCCCGCGCCGAGGGACGGCTTCCCGCCGAGGCCGAAGGGGTCGTGTCCCACGACTATGGCCAGAGCGCCCTCATCGGCTGGGTGCACGCCGAGGGGCTCGCGCCGGAGACCGCCGTCGAGCGCTTCACTTCCCAAGGACCCGCGGCGCTCCTGCCCGATCACGGCCAATGGACCTTCGTCCACGTGATGCCGCATGGCGAAGCCGAACGCGCCCTGGCGCAGCCCGACGCCGATTACCTGAACCGCTTGGAACATACCTTCGGCAACCGCTGGCGCCTGAGCGAAATCCACGGCCGCGCCGCCTATCCTTTGGTGCTGCGCTGGCGCCGCCGACCGGTGGCCGAGCGTACGGTCTGGTTGGGCAACGCAGCGCAGACCCTGCATCCGGTGGCCGGCCAAGGCTTCAACCTCGCCGCGCGCGACCTCGCCACCCTAGTGGAGCTGCTGCGCGAGGCCGATGATCCCGGCAGCGCCTGGACGCTCGAGCGCTACGCCCGGCGCCGCGCCCTCGATCGACGGCTCACCATCGGCCTCACCGACGGCTTCGTGCGCGGATTCCTGCCCCAGGAAGGCCTGCTGCCGCTTACGCGCGGCGCCGCCCTGCTCGCACTCGATGCCTGCCTGCCGCTCAAGGCGCGCTTCGCGCGGCAAATGATGTTCGGGTGGCGATGATCATTCGTAGTTAGCCAGAATCCTTTCGGCTCGGAGAATCACTGGCCGATCGACCATTTTTCCGTCCACTGCCACGGCTGCGCCGCCGGATCGCGCCACTGCCTCGAGCACGCGGCGCGCCCACGCCATCTCCTCGGCGCTCGGCTGGAAAGCGGCCCGCACGATCGGTATCTGGCGCGGATGGATACACAGCTTTCCCCCAAACCCCAGGCGTCTTGCGCGTAATGCTTCCGCACGGATACGCTCTTCGTCGTCGATCGCAGGGGTTACGCCGTCGACCGGCGCGGCGATTTCCGCCAAACGTGAAGCCAAGACGAGGCCGGAGCGAAAGGCAAGGAGCGCCTCTTCCTCGCCCTCGATCCCTAGATCGACCTGGAAATCGAGCGAACCGAAGACGAGCCGTTGGACACCCTCGGTTCGCGCCAGAGTCTGCGCAGCCGCGTAGCCGAGCGCCGTCTCGATGATGGGCAGAACCGGAAGCGGTCGCTGCGCCCGGCTACGCACCAAGCCGATGTCTTCGCTCCGCTCCGCCTTGGGCAAGATCACAGCGCTCACCGCGGGCTGCGAGAGTAGACTCAAGTCGTCCTCGAACCAGGGCGTCTGCGCTGCGTTGATGCGCACGGCGACGGGACGGGCCGGATCGAGCCATTCGCGGACGGCGCGGCGGGCTTCCGCCTTTTCTTCCGGCGGAACGGCATCTTCGAGGTCGAGGATCACGACGTCGGCACGCGCCGACAGCGCCTTGGAGAAACGCTCTGGCCGATTGCCGGGAACGAAGAGGTAGGTACGGGCAAGCTTCATCGACCTCACTCCCAGAATCGCGCCACGCGTGGCGCCTGGGCGATGGCCCACAGCCGCGGCAGCAGGCGATCGACCTCGTTGCCCGTGGCGGCCTTGCCATACTCGGTCAGCCGGCGGAATTTTTCCTCGATCTCGGTCCGCGACAAGGTATTGCCGGGATCGCCCTTGGGTTCATCGACGCGACCGCTCAAAGTTCGTCCATCGACGGTCTCGACGACGACTTTGCCGATCCAGCGCTGCGGGTAGGCCGAGTCGACCTCCGGGTCGAGCACCATGTTCACCTTGCCACGGAAGGCGACGACGCGCGGATCGCGGAAAGCGGTTTCGAACTCCTGCAGCCCGGCGCGACCGAACACCGCGATGAGTCCGAGGACCGTCCCCATGGAGAATTTCGCCTGATGCACCGTCTGCGGCTCGACCACTGGTCCCAGGACGTCGATCGCCGCCTGATGTACGTAGGCGCGCACCCGCGCGATGTCCTCGGCCTCGAGGCCATGTTGTCGCATCACGTGCAGCAGCGCATCGGCCGCCGGGTGCGTGTGGCGGCAGGAAGCGTGGTATTTGAACGAGGTCTCGGCCAAAGCCCAACGGCTGCCGAGCCGATCGGTGAGGCGAGCGGGGTCGGCATCGCGCGACATGCCGGCGCCCATTCCCTGTGGTCCTTCGAGAACGTGTTTCGCGCCGGTAAACCCCTTGGCCGCGAGCAGGGCAGCGGCCAAGCCGGCCGAGGCCGCATGCGCCGTATGCAGTTGCTTGGAGTCGGCGGCATCGCGCAGGAATTCCCACAAGCCGGCGGCCTGCGTACCGGCCGAGCCGAAGGCATCCAGCATCTGAGTAGGGGTGAGGCGCAGAAGCCTGCCGGCCGCGGCCGCCGCGGCGAGCGTACCGGCCGTTCCGGTCGTATGAAAAATCTTGTAGTGCGATCGGCCGAGGAACTCGCCGACGCGGATCCCCACTTCATAGCCTGCCACCACCGCCGTGAGAAATTCCTCGCCGCTGCGCCCCAAGCTT
Source organism: Tepidiphilus olei (assembly GCF_006980705.1). Taxonomy (GTDB): domain Bacteria; phylum Pseudomonadota; class Gammaproteobacteria; order Burkholderiales; family Rhodocyclaceae; genus Tepidiphilus; species Tepidiphilus olei. Next base: position 600,799 of record NZ_SBHO01000001.1, read on the forward strand.
TGGGCCAAGGCGAGCGCCGGCGGAAACACCACCGCTGCCGGATGGAACACCGAGCCATTGTGCACGTCATCCTGTTCGGCATAGTGCGACGCCGCGGCATTGACCATGGCAGCGAAATAGGGGCTGGTACGGCGGCGCGAGATCAGCACTTCGGCCTCCCCTGCCCCGGGCCCCATCTCTCGTGCCAAGGATTCGATCGCCTCGACCGGGCGGGCGCCCTTGCCGGCGAGCGCCGAGCCGAACCAGTCGACGAAGAGCTCTTCGGCCCGGCGCAGCACCGTTTCCGGGATCGCCTTGGGTTCAAGGGTGGCCGCGAACTCGGCCAGAGTCTTGCTCGGATGCGCATCCATCGTCATTTCCCCGCGTCAAATCACCTCGTGTTCGCGCAGCCGGGCGATCGCCGGTGCATCGAACCCCAATTCACCCAACAAGGCTTCCGTATGCTCCCCCAGCGCCGGCACCGGATCCATGCGCACTTCCTGCGGCGTGCGCGCCGTGGGCGGCAAGAGCGCCGGCAAGGTCCCAACGGGAGAATCGATCTCCACCCAGCGGCGGCGCGCCTCGAGCTGGGGATGGCGCCAGACGTCGTGCATGGTGTTCATCTGGGCGTTGGCGATCTGCGCGGCTTCGAGTCTGTCGACCACCTCTTCGGCGCTCAAACCGGCGAAAACGTTCTCGATGATGGCAGTGAGCTCGGCGCGGGCCGCGCTGCGTTTGGAATTCGAGGAAAAGCGCGAATCGCTCGCGAGCTCCGGCCGACCGAGGACGAGCTCGCAAAACTTCACCCATTCCCGCTCGTTTTGGATGCCCAACATCACCGTACGCCCGTCGCCGGCACGGAAAGGGCCATAAGGGAAAATCGAGGCATGGAAAGCGCCGGTGCGCGGCGGCGGTGGGGCGCCGTCGAAAGCATAGTAGAGGGGAAACCCCATCCACTCGACCATGGTCTCGAACATCGAGATCTCGATCGCCTTCCCCTTGCCCGTGCGTTCGCGCTCGTAGAGGGCGGCCAGGATGGCGCTATAGGCGTACATGCCGGCGGAGATGTCGGCGATCGAACAGCCCGCTTTCGCCGGTTGCTCAGCAGTGCCGGTCACGGACAGGAACCCCGATTCACTCTGAATGAGCAAATCGTAGGCTTTCTTGTCGCGGTAAGGACCCTCGGCGCCATAGCCGGAGATGTCGCACACGATGAGGCGAGGAAAGCGCGGCTGCAGCGCGGCAAAGGACAATCCCAGACGCGCCGCCGCTCCGGGGGCGAGATTTTGTACCAGCACGTCGGCGCGCTCGAGCAGCCGATCGAGCACCGGTTTCGCCTCGGGATGCTTGAGATCGAGGGTGAGACTTTCCTTGGAACGGTTGGTCCACACGAAGTGCGAGGACATCCCCCGCACCCGCTCGTCGTAAGCCCGGGCGAAATCGCCCACGCCGGGGCGTTCGATCTTGATGACCCGCGCACCGAGATCGGCGAGTTGCCGGGTGCAAAACGGGGCGGCGATGGCGTGCTCCAACGTGACGACGGTGATTCCTTCGAGCGGCCGCATCACGCATCCCCTTCAGAAAGAACGCGGTAGTCCGAGCACGTGCTCGGCCACGTAAGAGAGGATCAGATTGGTCGAGATCGGCGCCACTTGATAGAGGCGCGTCTCGCGGAACTTGCGTTCGACGTCGTATTCGGCGGCAAAACCGAACCCGCCGTGCGTCTGCAGGCAGACGTTGGCCGCCTCCCACGAGGCTTTGGCCGCCAGATACTTCGCCATATTGGCTTCGGCGCCGCAAGGCTCGTGCGCGTCGAACAAGGCACAAGCGCGAAAGCGCATGAGATTCGCCGCCTCGATCTCGATGTAGCACTCGGCGATGGGGAATTGCACCCCTTGGTTCTTGCCGATGGGCCGGTCGAAGACCACACGCTCGGCCGCATAGCGCCGTGCCTTGTCGATGAACCAGTAGCCGTCGCCGATGCACTCGGCCGCAATCAGGGTGCGTTCGGCGTTCAAGCCGTCGAGGATGTATTTGAAGCCCTTGCCTTCCTCGCCGATGAGATTCTCGGCCGGGATCTCCAGATTGTCGAAGAAGAGCTCGTTCGTCTCGTGATTGACCATATTGCGGATCGGCCGCACGGTGAGGCCGTGCCCGATCGCCTGGTGCAGATCGACGAGGAAGATCGACATACCCTCGGACTTCTTCTTCACTTCGGTGACGGGTGTGGTACGCGCGAGCAGGATCATCAGATCGGAGTGCTGCACACGCGAGATCCACACTTTCTGGCCATTGACCACGTAGCGGTCGCCTTTTTTTACGGCGGTCGTCTTGATCTTGGTGGTATCGGTACCGGTGGTAGGTTCGGTCACCGCCATCGACTGCAGGCGCAGTTCGCCGGAAGCGATCTTGGGAAGATAGCGCCGTTTCTGCTCCTCCGAACCATGGCGCACCAGCGTACCCATGTTGTACATCTGCCCGTGGCAGTGCCCGGCATTGCCGCCGCAGCGGTTGATCTCCTCCATGATCACCGATGCCTCGGCCAGCCCCAACCCGGCTCCGCCATATTCCTGAGGGATGAGCGCGGCGAGCCAGCCGGCACGGGTGAGGGCGTCGACGAATTCTTCCGGATAGGTGCGCGCCTCGTCGTGCGCGCGGAAGTATTCAGGGGAAAACTGGGCACATACGGCCCGCACGCCGTCGCGAATGTCGCGGTAAGGATCATCGGGTCGATCGAGTTCGTTCATCTTGTTCCTTCTCCTCACGGGCACTCAGGCGAGGGTGGCACTGGCTTCCATCGTCACCCAGCCGTCAGCATCCCTCGTCCACAAGGTGGCCGTCTTGCCGTCGGCCTCCAGTTTGCCGCACACGGTAAAAGGCCGTGGCGCGTAGAGCGGCCGCACCGCACGGAACGAAAAGCGCTCCAGCCGCATGTGCGGCAAATGGCGGCGCAGCAGATCGACGAGAAGCGTTGCCGTGAGCGGCCCGTGCACCACCAATCCCGGGTAGCCTTCGACCTGAGTCGTGTAAGGATGATCGTAGTGGATACGGTGCCCGTTGAACGTCAGCGCCGAATAGCGAAAGAGCAACACCGGATCGGGCACGATCTCGCTGTGCCACGCGGCATCGAGCGGCGCCGCTTTGGGCGCGGGCGGGGTCTCACCCGGGCGTGGTGCCTCGCGATAGACGATGTCCTGCTCCTCCGCCAGCGCCACCCCGGCGTCGTTGCTCACTTCATGGCGCACGCGCACGAACACCAGGGTGCCGCTGCGTCCCTCCTTGAGGCTCACGTCGGCAATGCGCGAGGTGCGCCGGATGGATTCCCCCACACGCAGCGGGTGGAAGAACTCGAATCGCCCGCCCGCCCACATGCGCCGCGGCAAAGGCACCGGCGGCAAAAACCCGCCTCGCCGCGGATGCCCATCGGGCCCGAGTTCGGAATGCCGCACGAGCGGCAGGAAATAAATCCAGTGCCACAGCGGGGGCAGTTCGTCTCCGGGTTGCGGTAGAGGATCGTCGCGATCGAGGGTAGCGGCCAACGCCGCCACCGGCACCGGAGTCACCGTATCGTCCTGGGTCTGACTGCGGCCGATCCATCGCCGCAATTCATCGAAATTCACGTTCATGATGACGGCTCTCATCCCAAGGAAAGCCATCGCAGTTTGCCTCAGCTTGACGCCCGAGACAATTCGTATCTGCCAAACCCCCCTTTCACCTAGATTGAACCTCGTCCGAAGGCATACGGTACAATGTTCTCGATTCTCAAGACGCACCCACACCGAGCATGCATTTCGATCTCGCGGATTTTCGGCTGCTCGTGCATATCGCCGAAGCCAATAGCCTCACCGGCGGGGCCGAGCGCGCCCATCTCTCCCTGCCGGCCGCGAGCATGCGCATCAAGAACCTCGAAGAAAGCCTCGGCCTCAAACTATTTACGCGCACCAACCGCGGCGTCTGCCTCACTCCGGTTGGCCAAGTATTCCTGAACCACGCCCGTCAGGTGCTTGGTCAAATCGAGAACTTGTGCGGCGATCTCCTGGAATATGCTAATGGGGTAAAAGGACAGGTACGCATTTTTGCCAACACCACGTCCACCGAGTTTCTGCCTGAAGTCTTGCGCACCTATCTGACACGACACCCCAACGTGAACGTCGAGCTGCGTGAGCGCCTCAGCCAAGAAATCGTACGCGCCGTCACCGAAGGAATGGCCGACATCGGGATCGTCGCCGGCAACGTGCGCACCGAAGGACTGGAAGTTTTGCCCTATCGCCGTGATCGGCTCGTCCTTGCCGTCGCCCCTGCCCACCCACTGGCTGCCAAGCCCGCGGCGGACTTTGCCGAAACGCTCGATTACGGCTTCATCGGCCTGACCGAGACGAGCGCGATCCACGGTTTTCTCGTCGAAGCAGCGACCCGCCTGAACCGGCGACTCAAGATTCGCATCCAAGTGGGCAATTTCACCGCCGTCTGTCGCATGATCGAGGCCGACATCGGCATCGGCATCTTGCCGGAGTCGGCTGCCCGGCGCCATGCCAAATCGATGAACATTCGTCTGATACGTCTCAACGACGAGTGGGCCAAGCGCGACTTGCAGATCTGCGTGCGCAGCCTCGACCTACTACCGGTCTTCGGCCGCGATCTCGTCGAGCTGCTGCTCGCCGATGCCGCTGCCGCTGAACGGCCGCAGTGATACACTGATTCCTTTGCCGCCCCTCGCGTGCCTCGAACGATGCCCTCCTCGCCCGTCGATCTCGCCAAAGAAACCCTCTTGCGTCTGTCGCAGTTGCGACAACCCCCGACTCCGGAGAACTATACCCGTGTCTACTGCGAACTGGCCGGAGAACCGGAGCCGCTGCCGCCGAGGTTCGTTCGCCTGCTCGAACAGCTCGTGGCCAAACTTCCCCGCGCGGGAGAGAAGGCCTGCGCGGCACTCGGGCGAGCACGGGATCACCTCAAGCGCAACGAAACGGCCCAAGCGCTGGCCGACGTCGAAGAAGCTTTGCTCGTCCTGCCGCCGTCCCACGAAACGGACGTCTCTTGGGGGGACTTGATCCGTCAACTGATCGATGCCTGGGAGCATGCCGCTTCCGGTTGGACGCCGGAGCGCAAACTTCACGCCTTGGAATCGATCCTCGCGGAAGGACAAAGCCGTTGGTTTCCCCGACGGCTCGAGCGTTTCATCTCTGGGCTGCGCCAACCGCCCGGGGAGACTGCTCCAACTCCGATTACTGCGAATCAAGAGGTCGATACCGCTGCCCTCATCGGGGCACTCCTCGAGCTGCTCGGTCGCTCCCTGCAAGCGCTCGAACTCGTCGGCAGCGATAACGACGGCATCCGGGTCGAGTTGGCCCACCTGCGCGCTGAACTTCTTGAGCCGGCCACCACCTTCACACCGCAGTTGGTGCGCCTGCTGCAAGAACGGCTCGACGCCCTGCTCGACCCTTTGCAACGCGCCCTCGAGCGCAAGCGCCAGGCCGAAGCCGAACTCAAACGCCTGCTGGCGGATTTTCTCTCGCACCTGGGGCGTATGAGCCGAGAGACCGAGCAGTACCAGAGCCAGCTCCAGCAGGCGGCAACGGCCATCGAACAGGCCGACGATCTCGCCTCCGTCGCGGGCGAGCTCCGCACCTTGCTTCAGGCGACGCGCCACATGAGCGAGACCACACGCCAGGCGCACGAAGCGCTCGAACGCACCCGCCGTGAAGCCGAGGATGCCGATGCCAAGGTACGTGAATTGGAAGCGCAGCTACAGTCGCTCAATGAACGACTCGTGCGAGACTCCCTCACCGGTCTCTATAACCGCAACGGCTTGGAGGCCGCTTTTTCCCGCACGATCGAGACCCTGCGCCAAGGATCCATCCCTGCGCTCGCGCTGGGAGTGATCGATCTCGACGACTTCAAACGCATCAACGATCTCTTCGGTCATCAAGCCGGCGACGATTCCCTCAAATTCCTCGCCGAGATCGCCCGCAGGCACCTGCGCGAGCACGATGTCATTGGTCGCTACGGTGGAGAAGAATTCGTCGTCATCCTACCGGGCACGACCGCCGAGAATGCCGCCGAAATCCTGCGTCGGCTGCAGCGCATCCTCACGCGCGAGATTTTCTTCCACGACGAGCGCCATCGGGTGGTCACCTTCAGCGCCGGCGTCACCGAAGTCTACCCCGACGACGGTTGGGAGAGCGCCTTCGAGCGTGCCGATCAGGCGATGTACCGCGCCAAGCGCGCCGGCAAGAACCGCGTCTTCGTCGCCGACACCTGAAGCCCACCCGCGGTATACTTCTCTTCCGATAGATGGACCCCCGTTTCGACGTGCGACCGAGGGCAGGCGCACGCATCCAACCGTTCTGGAGAGCTTTCAATGGACAAGAACTTCCGCGACGCCGCGCTCTACTATCACCGCCACCCTACGCCGGGCAAGATCTCGGTGGTCCCCACCAAGAGCCTGAGCAACCAGCGCGACCTCTCGCTGGCCTATTCCCCCGGCGTCGCGGCCGCCTGTGAGGAGATCGTGCGCGATCCGCTCACTGCGCGGGAATACACCTCGCGCGGCAATCTCGTAGCCGTGATCACCAACGGCACCGCCGTCCTGGGGCTGGGCAACATCGGGCCCCTCGCCGCCAAACCGGTCATGGAAGGAAAAGGGTGTCTCTTCAAGAAATTCGCCGGTATCGACGTCTTCGACATCGAGCTCGACGAGAAAGACCCGGATCGCATCATCGACATCATCGCCGCCATGGAGCCGACGCTGGGCGGCATCAACCTCGAGGACATCAAGGCGCCCGAGTGCTTCTACATCGAGAAGAAACTGCGCGAGCGCATGAAGATTCCGGTCTTCCACGACGACCAGCACGGAACGGCCATCATCTCGGCCGCGGCGCTCCTCAACGGCCTCATGGTCGTCGGCAAGAAGATAGAAGAAGTCAAGCTCGTGTGCTCGGGCGCCGGAGCCGCGGCCATCGCCTGTCTCGATCTGATGGTGCGCCTGGGGCTGAAACGCGAAAATGTTTATGTGTGTGATTCCCGTGGCGTGATTCGCGTCGGGCGCGAACCGGACATGGAACCGAACAAGGCGCGCTACGCCCAGGTGACCGACGCGCGCACCCTCGCCGAAGTGATCGACGGCGCCGACGTCTTCCTCGGCCTCTCTTCGGCCGGGGTGCTCAAGCCCGAGATGGTCGCCAAGATGGCGCGCGACCCGCTCATCTTCGCGCTCGCCAACCCCATCCCCGAGATCATGCCGGAAGTGGCCAAGGCCGTGCGGCCGGACGCGATCATCGCCACGGGGCGCTCCGATTATCCCAACCAGGTCAACAACGTCCTGTGTTTCCCCTTCATCTTCCGCGGGGCGCTCGACGTGGGCGCCACCACCATCACGGAAGAGATGAAGCTCGCCTGCGTGCACGCCATCGCCGATCTCGCGCGCGCCGAACAGAGCGACATGCTCGTGGGCGCCTACGGCGAAACCGCCCTAACTTTCGGGCCGGACTACCTCATTCCCAAACCCTTCGACCCGCGCCTCATCGTGCGCATCGCTCCGGCGGTGGCCAAGGCAGCGATGGACTCGGGCGTGGCCACCCGGCCGATCGAGGATTTCGACGCCTATCGCGCCACCCTGCAGAACTTCGTCTACCACTCCGGCGTGGTGATGAAAACCATGTTCTCGGTGGCCAAGCGCATCCCGCTCGAACAAAAACGCGTGCTCTACGCCGAAGGCGAGGACGAACGGGTACTGCACGCGGCGCGCGCCGTGATCGACGAGAAACTCGCCCGCCCCATCCTCATCGGCCGCCCGGCGGTGATCGAGATGCGCATCAAGCGCCTGGGGCTCAACCTCGTGCCCGAGCGCGACTTCGACGTCGTCAATCCCGAATCCGACCCGCGCTACAAGGAATTGTGGCAGCAATACCTCGAACTGATGTGCCGCAAGGGAGTGACGCCCGAAATCGCCAAGGTGCGCATGATGAGCGACACGACCCTCATCGGCTGCATGCTGCTCAAGAACGGCTATGCCGATGCGCTGGTGTGCGGCACGTTCGGCACTTACCACGCCCACCTGCAGCACGTGCGCGACGTCATCGGCCTCGCCCCGGACGCGCGTCTCTTCGCCGCGATGAACATCCTCATGCTGCCCAAACGCACCGTCGCCATCACCGATACCTACGTCAACTACGACCCCAGCGTCGAGGACGTGGCCGAAATCGCCCGCATGGCCGCGGTCGAGCTCACCCGATTCGGCTACGAGCCGGCCGTGGCGCTACTGTCGCACTCCAACTTCGGTTCGGCCGACACCCCATCCGCGCGCAAGATGCGTGAAGCCCGGGATCTACTGCGCACCCTGTGCCCACAGCTCAACATGGACGGCGAGATGCATGGCGATTCGGCCCTTTCTCCCGAGATCCGCCAGCGGCTGATTCCGACGTGCACCCTCGAGGGCGAAGCGAATCTGCTGGTGATGCCCAATTTGGACGCCGCCAACATCGCCTTCAACCTGATGAAAGTCGCCAACGGCGACGGCGTCACCGTCGGCCCCATGCTGCTCGGTGCAGCCATGCCCGTCCAGATCCTCACCCCTTCGGCCACCGTGCGCCGCTTGGTGAACATGACGGCCGTGTCGGTGGTCGATGCGCTCGAACTGCGCAACAAACTCGAAACAGAATGATTGGAGAAAGCAGGCCATGTTGACGCACGCGATCCGTTTCTCCGCTCATGGCGGTCCCGAAGTGCTGCGCTGGGAGGCGTTGGAACTCCCTGATCCCGGTCCGGGAGAAATCCGCATCCGCCACCATGCCATCGGGGTCAACTTCATCGACACCTACCACCGTACCGGGCTTTATCCGGTTTCTCTTCCCTCCGGACTCGGACAAGAAGGGGCCGGCGTGGTCGAGGCCGTCGGCCCCGGCGTGACCGAATTTCGCCCGGGCGATCGCGTCGTCTACTGCGGCGGGTCTCTGTCGCCCGTAGGTGCCTATAGCGAAGTGCGCAACTTCCCGGCCGAGCGGGCGGTGCGCCTGCCCGACGACATTTCCTTCGAAACCGCCGCCGCGGTAATGCTCAAAGGTCTGACGGCGCAATTCCTCGTGCGCCGTACCCACCGCGTGCAGCCGGGCGACACGGTCCTCATCCACGCTGCCGCCGGCGGGGTGGGACTGCTCCTCGTGCAGTGGGCCAAGCGGCTCGGCGCCACGGTGATCGCCACCGCAGGCAACGACGAAAAGGCCGAACTCGTGCGCGGGCACGGCGCCGATCACGTCATCGTCTATACGCGGGAGGATTTCACCGAACGCACCCGGGCGCTCACCAACGGGCGCGGCGTCGACGTGGTCTACGATTCGGTGGGCCGCGCCACCTTCCTCGGCTCGCTCGATTCGCTCCGCCCCCTGGGGCTGATGGTTTCCTTCGGCAATGCCTCGGGCAAGGTCGAGCCTTTCGACATCGGCTTGCTGGCCCAGAAGGGGTCGCTCTTCCTCACGCGCCCGACGCTCTTCACCTACATCGCCGAGCGCGAGGATCTGCTCGCCATGGCCGAAGAGCTCTTCACGGCGCTGCGCGACGGCTGGCTGGAGGTCAAAATCGGCCAGCGTTTTCCCCTTAGCCAAGCGGCCGAAGCCCACCGCGCGCTCGAATCCCGTCGCACCACCGGTGCCACCCTTCTGCTGCCCTGATGACGCCCTACGTCCATCTACGCCTGCACTCGGAATACTCGCTCACCGACGGCATCTGCACCCTACCGGAGGCCGTCGCCGCAGCCGCCGACGACGGAATGCCCGCCCTGGGCATCTCGGACGCCATGAACCTCTTCGGCATGGTGAAGTTCTACAAGGCCGCGCGCGCCAAGGGCATCAAGCCCGTGATCGGCGTCGACGCCTGGATCAGCAACGAAGAAGATCGCGCCCATCCGTGGCGGATGCTGCTGATTGCCCGCCACCGCGAGGGTTACCGCCAGCTGTGCGAACTGCTCACCCGCGCCTATCTGGAAAACCAATACCGCGGCCGCGCCGAGATCCATCCGGCCTGGCTCGAACGGGAATCCTGCAGCGGCCTCATCGCCCTCTCCGGGGCGATGGAGGGCGAAGTGGGACGCTTGCTGCTCGCCCAGAAAGAAGCGGAAGCCGAGGCGGCGGCGCGGCGCTGGGCCGAGATTTTCCCCGACGCGTTCTACCTCGAGCTGCAACGCGCCGGACAGCCGGACACGGAGGTCTACATCGACGCCGCCGTCGAGCTCGCCGCTCGTCTGGGGCTGCCGGTGGTGGCGACGCACCCCATCCAGTTCATGCGCCCCGAGGATTTCGAGGCGCACGAGGCGCGCGTGTGCATCGCCCAGGGCACGGTGCTCGCCGACCCCCGTCGCCCCAAGCCCTTCACCCCGGAGCAGTACTTCCTCAGCCGCACCGAGATGGCCGAGCGGTTTGCCGATCTGCCCGAGGCGCTGGAGAACGCCGGTGAGATCGCGCGCCGCGCCTCGCTCTCCATCACGCTGGGCAAGAACTTCCTGCCGCCCTTCCCCACGCCGCCGGGCATGACGCTGGACGACTACCTCGTCGCGCGCGCCAAGGAAGGGCTGGAAGTGCGTCTGCGCGAACTCTACCCGATCGAGGCCGAGCGCGAACGCCAGCGCCCGCGCTACGAAGAGCGGCTCGCCTTCGAGACCGGAACCATCGTCCAGATGGGCTTTTCCGGCTACTTCCTCATCGTGGCCGACTTCATCAACTGGGCCAAGGAAAACGGCGTGCCCGTCGGCCCGGGACGCGGTTCGGGCGCAGGCTCGCTCGTCGCCTACAGCCTGCGCATCACCGACCTCGACCCCCTGCGCTATGCGCTCCTCTTCGAGCGTTTCCTCAACCCCGAACGGGTGTCCATGCCCGACTTCGACGTCGACTTCTGCCAGGATCGGCGCTACCGAGTGATCGAGTACGTGCGCGATCGTTATGGGCACGACGCGGTGAGCCAGATCGCCACGTTCGGCACCATGGCCTCCAAGGCGGTGGTGCGCGACGTGGGGCGCGTGCTCGACCTGCCCTATGGCCTGTGCGACCGCCTCTCCAAACTCATCCCGCTCGAGGGCGTCAAACCCGTCTCGCTCGACAAGGCGCTCGAGCTCGAACCGCAGCTGCGCGAGCTGATGGAAGATGCCAACGATGGCGAGGCGATCCAGCAACTGTGGCAGCTCGCCCGCCCGCTCGAGGGGCTGACGCGTAACGTGGGCATGCACGCCGGCGGAGTGCTCATCGCCCCGGGCAAGCTCACCGACTATTGCCCCCTGTATTTGGCCGACGGCGAGGACGCCGTGCCCGTGTCGCAGTTCGACAAGGACGACGTCGAGGCGATCGGGCTCGTCAAGTTCGACTTCCTGGGGCTGCGCAACCTCACCATCATCGACCTCGCCCTCGACTACGTCGAGCGGCTCACCGGCAGCCGTCCCAAACTCGAAACCCTGGGCTACGAGGATCCGGCCACCTACCAGATCCTGAAAGACGCGAACACCACCGCCATCTTCCAGCTCGAATCGGAAGGGATGAAGAAGCTGCTCAAGAAACTGCAGCCCGACCGTTTCGAAGACATCATCGCCGTACTCGCCCTCTACCGCCCAGGCCCCCTCGGGTCGGGCATGGTCGACGACTTCATCCTGCGCAAGAAAGGCGATCAGGCCATCGATTACTTCCACGAGGATCTCAAGCCCTGCCTCGAACCCACCTATGGTGTCATCGTCTATCAAGAACAGGTGATGCAGATCTCGCAGATCATCGGCGGCTATACGCTGGGCGGCGCCGACCTGCTGCGCCGGGCGATGGGCAAGAAAAAACCCGAGGAGATGGCCAAGCACCGCGAGATCTTCCGCGAAGGGGCGCGCAAGAAAGGCTACGACGAGTCCCTTGCCATGCGCCTCTTCGACCTGATGGAGAAATTCGCCGAATACGGTTTCAACAAGTCCCACACTGCCGCCTACGCCGTGGTCACCTACCAGACCGCCTGGCTGAAGGCACATCACTGCGCTGCGTTCATGGCCGCGACGCTGTCTTCCGACATGGACGATACCGACAGCGTCAAGATCTTCGTCGAGGACGCGCGCGCCAACGGCCTCGAGATCCTGCCGCCGGACGTCAACGCCTCCGCCTATCGCTTCGAACCGGTCGACACCCGCACCCTCCGCTACGGCCTGGGGGCGATCAAGGGGGTGGGTCGCCCCGCGGCCGAGGCCATCGTCGCCGAGCGTGAACGCAACGGTCCATTCCGCGACCTGTTCGAACTGTGCGCGCGCATCGACCGGCGGGCGGTCAATCGCCGTGTGCTCGAGGCGCTGGTACGCGCCGGGGCGCTGGACAGCTTGCCGGGACATGCCGGTCGCGACCGGGCGCAGTTGCTCGCCACCGTCGGGCTTGCGATGGAAGCGGCCGAGCAGGCGCAGGCGAACGTCCTGCAAGGGGGGCTCTTCGACGACCTGCCCCAGGCCGAGGCGATGCAGCCGGCCTTCGCCGCCGTTCGCCCCTGGACCGAGCGCGAACGGCTCAAGGAAGAGAAGACCGCCATCGGTTTCTTCCTCTCGGGGCACCCCTTCCATGCCTGGGCCGAGGAAGTGCGCCGTCTGGTCTCGAGACCGCTCGCCAGCCTCGAACCCGGCTGGGAGCCGGTGTGGATCGCCGGGGTGGTCACCAACCTGCGCACCAAGATGGGCAATCGCGGCAAAATGGCCTTCGTCGAGTTCGACGACGGCACGGCCCAGGTCGAGGTACTCGCCTATAGCGAAGTCTTCGAAGCCCATCGCAGCGCGATCGTGCTCGACGAGCCGCTCTTTGCCGAAGTCAAGGTGAGCCCCGACGACTATTCCGGGGGCTTGAGGGTGGTGGCCGAGCGATTCACCACGCTCGCGCAGTTGCGCGAAGAACGCGCCCGGGCGATCGCGCTCACCGTAGCGCTCGAACAGACCACGCTGGAATTCACCGCCGAATTGGAATCCGCGCTGCGTCCCTACCTCGGTGGTCGGCTGCCGCTCGCACTCACCCTGCGCCTCGACGGCACCGAGGGAACGCTGCGATGCTCCTCCCCGTGGACCCTGCATCCGCAAGAGACTTTGCTCGCCACCCTGCGGACGCTCCCGGGAGTGGAGCGCGTCGAGGTGCGCTACGAATGATCCACGCGCCCTGCGGCCAACCAGCCTCGTGGATATATGACAAATTCCTTATATGTCCGGATGTTCGTCCGCCTCCTTCCGCGCCCGCTCAACGCCCCGCGGGCAAGCGCTCGAGCCCTTCGACGCGCATACCCGGCGCGATGCCGCGCTCGCGGAACCACCCGCCCGGCATCTCCAGCGCATAGCGCGCCGGCGCCACGGCACAGTGCGAATCCAGGGTACGCGGCGCCATCTCCTCTATGTTGAGGATGCGCCCCGCCTCGTCGAGGAAAGCCACCGACAAGGGGATGAGCGTATTCTTCATCCACATGCACTGACGCCCCGCCACGGGAAAGACGAACACCATCCCCTCGTTCGCCCCCAGGTGCTCGCGAAACATCAGGCCGCGCGCCCGAGAGGGCTCGTCGGCCGCCACTTCGGCCACGATTCGGTACATACCGACCGTCAGCTGCGCGCGCGGCTGAGCCAAGACGCTCAATGGCATCAGCACGAGCCCGAAAAGCATGGCCCACAAGCAGGACTTCAACGACATCTTTCCTCCTCGGGCAAGATGGGGTCAAACCCTCTTGACCCTCACCGGCTTTGCCCCCATAGTTCGATCGAACTTCTTCGTGGAGCCATCCCCATGAGCGATACCCTGCATATCGTCTGCCCGGCCTGCTTCGCCGTCAATCGCGTCCCTGCCGAGCGCGTGCACGAAGGGCCCAACTGCGGCAAATGTCACCAACCGCTCTTTCCCGGTCACCCCGTCGAACTCAGTGAGGCGCACTTCGACACGTATCTGACGAAGAACGATCTGCCCGTGCTGGTCGATTTCTGGGCTCCCTGGTGCGGCCCCTGCCGCATGATGGCGCCCGCCTTTGCCCATGCCGCCAGCCAGCTCGCCCCGCGGGTTCTCTTCGCCAAGCTCAATACGGACGAAGTTCAACAAACGGCCGCCCGTTACGGCATCCGCAGCATCCCGACGATGATCCTCTTTCACCAGGGGCGGGAAGTGGCGCGGCATTCCGGCGCCGTCGGCACGGCCGAGATCGTGCGTTGGGTCCAGAGCCATCTCCGACAAACCTGACGATCCCGGCCTTCGGATGCCGACTCAGGGCCGCTCGATGAGCTCGATCTTGTAGCCGTCCGGATCCTCGACGAAAGCGATCACGGTGGTGCCGTGCTTCATCGGCCCGGCCTCGCGGATCACTTTCCCGCCACGGGCGCGGATCTCGTCGCAGGCGGCTTTGGCGTCGGGCACGGCGATGGCGATGTGCCCAAACGCGTTGCCCATTTCGTAATGATCGACCCCCCAGTTGTAGGTGAGCTCGATCACCGCCCCTTCGCTCTCGTCCTGATAGCCGACGAACGCCAGCGTGAATTTCCCGTCGGGATAATCTTCACGGCGCAGCAGCCGCATGCCGAGCACTTTGGTATAGAACTCGATCGAACGGTCGAGATTGCCGACCCGGATCATGGTATGCAAAATACGGGGCATGACGTCTCTCCTTCTTCTGGTTGGGGAATCAACTGTGAGGGCGTTCCCAGGGCAAACCTCGCTTCTCGAGCGCGGCGACGATGTCGCGCATCGCCGCCTCCACGATCGCCCTGGGGCCCTTGAAACCCAGCTCGAGCCGACGCCGGCCGCCCGTCTCCTCGGGTACCGACGGCAGCGAAAAGAGCGTTCCTTCAGGATAGCGCGCGGTGAGCGCCTGCATCAGATCGACCAGATCGCCCTCGTGCGCGTCCCACACGTAGACGGAATCCTCGACGTAGTCCTCGCGATGGAAGAGGTGCGCGTATTGGGTGTCGAGCACCCATTCGATCATGGGCCAGGCCATCACGGGAAAACCCGGCACGAAATGGTGATTGCCGACGGAAAAGCCCGGGATCTGGTTGTAGGGATTGGGGATGATGCGTGCGCCCCGGGGAAAACGCCCCATTTCCAGACGCTGCGCCGTGGTACGCTCGCCGAAACGCGCGCGGATCAGGGCCTCGGCCTCGGGATGCAGCTCGAGCGGCACGCCCAAGGCCTGCGCCACGCACTGCCGCGTATGATCGTCGGGCGTGGCCCCGATGCCGCCGAAACTGAAGACGATGTCTTCGCTCGCGAAACTGTGGCGAAACGCCTCGGTGAGCCGCCGCGGATCGTCTCCCAGGTAGTGCACCCAGGCAAGGCGCAAGCCGCGCGCATGCAATAGCGCGCGCAGCTTGGCGAAGTGTTTGTCCTCTCGACGGCCCGAGAGGATTTCGTCACCGATGATGTAGGCTCCGAACGCGCTCATGGCTTCCCCTTGGGCAGATGAGGGTACGAGGTCGCTTCGCCGGAAGGAACGTCCGCCTCCACGATCCATTCCCCGCGCTCGGCGCGCAAGCGCCGCAACGCCTCCAGCCCGGCATGCACGAAGAGCAAGCCCGTGATCGCCGGGGCGAAGAGGTTGAGCAGCGGCACGTAGGCGAGCGCCGCACCGATCGCTCCGAGCCAGAAGAAGGTTCCTCCTTCCCGTGCCTCCAGCGCCCGCAGCTCTTCGGCGTCGGCGTGTTCCATCAGGCAATCATAAGTGAAAGTGCGCCTGTTGAGCCAGGCCGTCAAGATCCAGGGTAGCACCAGCGCAGCGCCGGGAATCCACCAGAAAATCATGCTCACGAGAAAACCGATCAGGAAGAGGCCCGAGGCGCTGAGGGTGTTCCACAGGCTGCGGGCAAAATTCCCGCCATGGCGCAATTCGAGGTCGGCGTATTCCTCGCGGCCCACCAAGGCGACGACACGCGGCATCACCCAGATGCCCACGATCACCAGCATGGTGACGTACATGAGCGGCAACACGCTCAACACCAGCAACACCTTGAGCGCGAAGAACCCGGCCATCGCCAGCATCCCTGCTTGCGCACCTTCCGGCGAGGCGTCGAACCAACCCGCAAGCCAGGCCGTGAGCGGCTCCCAGGCGAGTACGAGCGCCACGATCCAGACCAAGCCCGCCGCGAGCAGCGGCCAGAACATCTCCCACAGGATCTTGCCCCGCCCCAGGGTGGCGAGCGAGCGCCAGAGCGCGATGCGGATGAGATCCATCATCCCTCAGTGCAGCCGCGGCATCACGCCGCGCAGCCCGCGCATCACCTTGCCCATCCCGCCCTTGGAGAACTGCTTCATCACGCGCTGCGTCTGGTCGAACTGCTTGAGCAAGCGATTGACCTCTTGCACCGTCACCCCCGCGCCGGCGGCGATGCGCCGCTTGCGGCTCGCCTTGATGATGTCGGGATTGGCGCGCTCCTGCGGCGTCATGGCATCGATGATGCCCTGGATGCGCGAGATCGCTTTTTCCTCCATGCCCCCCTGCAGCTGCCCGGCCGCCTGGGCGAATTGGGCCGGCAGCTTGTCGAGCAAGGCCCCGATGCCACCCATCTTGCGCATCTGCACGATCTGCTCGCGGAAATCGTTGAGATCGAACCCCTTGCCGGTGCGCAGTTTCTGCGCGAGCTCCTTGGCTTTGTACTCGTCGACGGTGCGCCGCGCCTCTTCCACCAGACCGAGGATGTCGCCCATGCCGAGGATGCGGTTCGCCATCCGGTCGGGATGGAACGGTTCCAGCCCCGCGAGTTTCTCTCCCACCCCGGCGAACTTGATCGGCTTGCCGGTGACGGCGCGCACCGACAGCGCCGCCCCGCCGCGCGCGTCCCCGTCGAGCTTGGTGAGCACCACGCCGGTGAGCGGCAGGGTCTCGTTGAAGGCACGCGCCGTATTGACCGCATCCTGCCCCAGCATGGCATCGACCACGAAGAGCGTCTCGGTCGGGTTCAAGGCCGCGTGTAACGCCTTGATCTCGTCCATCATCGGCTGATCGATCGCCAGCCGGCCGGCGGTGTCCACCAACAGTACGTCGTGGAAATGCCGCTCGGCCCAGTCCTTGGCCGCCCGTGCGATCGCCTCGGGCTGCTGCTCGGGCGAGGAAGGAAAGAAGTCGACCCCGGCCTGTTCGGCCACCGTACGCAGCTGCTCGATCGCCGCCGGGCGGTAGACGTCGGTCGAGACCACCAGCACTTTCTTCTTTTTCTCTTCCTTGAGCCATTTGGCGAGCTTGCCCACGGTGGTGGTCTTGCCCGCCCCCTGCAGCCCCGCCATGAGGATGACGACGGGCGGGCGCGCCTCGAGCTTGAGCCCCTCGCTTTGGCCTCCCATCAGCGCCACGAGTTCGTCGTGCACCACCCCGATGAGGGCCTGGCCCGGCGTGAGCGAACCGATCACTTCCTGACCGACGGCCTTTTCCTTGACGCGGGCGATGAAGTCCTTGACCACTGGCAGGGCCACGTCGGCTTCCAACAGCGCCATGCGCACTTCGCGCAGCGCCTCCTGGATGTTGTCTTCCGTGAGCCGCGCCTGGCCGCGCAGCGTCTTGACGACTTTGGATAGTCTTTGCGTCAGGTTGTCGAGCATGGGCACAAAACCTCGGCATTCTTCGAGTAAACTAGGATCATGGATTCGATTCTACCCCATCTGCTGGCCTTCCTCCTGTACGGCCTCGGGGCGATCGCCGTAGGGCGGCGCTGCCGCCGCCAACCGGAAGAAGGAGGCCGCTGCCCGCGCCCACTCGACCGGGCGCTGCTCACCGCCGCCATCCTCGCGCACGGCTGGGGCGCGGCCGCCCTGCTGCTGTCGGACCAAGGATTGCGGCTCGGGTTCGCGCCGGCACTCTCGCTCACGGTGTGGCTCGCCGCCCTCTTCTTCTGGATAGAATCCTTCTACGCCCCCATCGGCTGGCTCTACACCGTGCTCACGCCGATCGCCGCCCTGGTGTGCCTGCTCGTGCCCTGGCTGCCCTTGCCTGCCGCGCCTGTCGCCACCGACAACCCGTGGCTGCGCCTGCACCTGGTCGTGGCGCTGCTCTCCTATGCGCTGTTCACGCTCGCCGCGCTGCACGCGGTGCTGATGTCGGTGCTCGAGCGTGCCCTGCACCGGCGCGAACCCGCGGCCTGGCTCGGACGGATGCCGCCGCTGCTCGTGATGGAGACGCTGCTCTTTCGCGTGATCGGCGTAGCCTTCGCCCTGCTCACGGTCACGGTGCTCACCGGCGTCGTTTTTTCCGAAGCGATCTTCGGCCAGCCGCTGCGCCCCGACCATAAAACCATCTTCACCCTGCTCGCCTGGGCGATCTTCGGCGTGCTACTCTTGGGGCGACACGCCTGGGGTTGGCGCGGGCGCGTCGCCCTGCGCTGGACCTGGGCCGGTTTCGTCACCCTGGTGCTCGCCTACCTCGGCACCCATTTCGTCCTCGAATACCTCCTGCAGCACCGATGACGCCTCCGATGGATGCCCCGCTTCCCGCCGATCTGCTCTGGCAATGGCTCGGGCTGGCCTTGTTGCTCTTGTCCTCGGGTCTGTCCTCCATGAGCGAAACCGTGATGATGGCGGCCAACCGCTATCGTCTCAAGGCCCGCGCGGACAACGGCGAGCGCGGCGCTCAGCTCGCCGCGGCGCTCACCGCCCACCCCGAGCGGATGCTGAGCGTGATCCTGCTCGTCAACAATGCCGTCAACGTCGGTGCGGCCACGCTCGCTTCCGTCATCACCATCGAGCTCTTCGGCCAGAACGAGGCGATGCTCGCCGTGGGCAGCTTCTCGCTGACCTTCCTCATCCTCGTCTTCTCCGAGATCACGCCGAAAGTGATCGGTGCCCGCTATGCCGACCTCCTCGCGCCCTACGTCGCTTATCCGCTCACGGCCTTGCTGCGCCTGCTCGGGCCCGTAGTGAATTTCGTCAATCTCTTCGTCAAGGCACTGCTGTGGCTGCTGCGCTTGCCGCACCGAGCCGCACCTCAGGACCCAAGCCTGGAGGAACTGCGCAGCCTCGTGCTCGAGTCGCGCGTGCTGCGCTCGGAGAAACACCGCGACGTGCTGCTCAAACTCTTCGATCTCGAGCGCATCACGGTAGCCGATGTCATGATCCCTCGACAGGCGATCGAATTTCTCGATCTCACCGACGACGAAGAGACCCTACGGGCGCAACTGGCCACCGCCTACCATACGCGGCTGCCGGTGATCGAAGGCAACCCGGACGAGGTGCTCGGCATTTTGCACGTGCGCCAGCTGCTCGCCGAGACGCTCATCTCGGGCTTCTCCCGCGAGGCCATCCGCCGCAGTCTCTCGCCGCCCTACTTCGTGCCGGAAGACACCAACGCCATGACGCAGTTGCAGTTCTTCCAAGAACATCACCAACGGCTGGCTCTGGTGGTCGATGAATACGGCGAGTTGCAGGGTTTGGTCACCCTCGACGACATCATCGAGGAGATGGTAGGAAAATTCACCACCAGTCGCCCCGGTAGCGACGCCTTGCTGCAGTGGCAGGAAGACGGAACGGTCATCGTCGACGGGGCCACCCCCGTACGGGACCTCAACCAGATGCTCGGACTGAACCTGCCCACCGCTGGCCCCAGGACCCTCAATGGGCTAATTCTCGAATATCTCCAGGAGATCCCCGAATCGGAAGTATCCCTGCGTATTGGCGACGTACGCCTGGAGGTTTTACAATGCCATGATCGCCGAATAAGATCGGTCCGCATTTACGCCCCCTCGTCCGGCAGAACCGATGCGGATGAGCGCGATGCCACTGAATCCAGTGAGGAAGGACGATGACGGAAAAGACGGGTTTGGTACGGGCCCTGATCCAGAAAGGCTGGATCGACGAGAAAACGGTCGAACAGGCTCAAGCCAAAGCGGATGATGGACCCAACGCCCTGCTGCTCGCCCTCATCAAGTCGGATGCACTCGACGAGCGCAAGGTCGCCCAGTTCGCGGCCGAGACGTTTGGTTTGCCCGTATTGGACATCGAGGCCGTCAATCCCGACGTCTTGCCACGCAAACTGATCGATCCGCAGATCGCCAGTCGCTACCAGATCGTCGCCTTGTCGCAGCGCAAAGGGAAAACGGTGATCGCCGTGGCCGATCCCACCCAGGTGCGTGTCTACGACGAAATCCGATTTCAGACCGGCATGTCGATCGAGCTCGTCGTTGCCCCGGCCCAATCCCTCGCCCGTTTTTGCGAAAAATTCTACGAATCGACCACCAATGCGCTTTCTGCCCTCATTCAAACCGACGAGCTGTATGAGGAGGTCTCCCTCAGCACGGAGAGTACGGCCACGGAGGAATCCGAAGTCGACGTCGAAGACGCCCCGGTGGTACGCTTCATACAGAAGATCCTGATCGACGCGATCAATGAAGGCGCCTCCGACATCCACTTCGAGCCCTACGAGAAATTCTTCCGCGTCCGGGTGCGCCAAGACGGCGTGTTGCGCGAGATCGCTCGCCCGCCGCTGGCGCTCAAAGAAAAGATTTCCGCCCGCCTCAAGATCATTTCCCGGCTCGACATCTCGGAAAAACGCATTCCCCAAGATGGACGTACCAAGCTCACCCTCAGCAAGAACAAATCGATCGATTTCCGCGTCTCCACCCTACCCACTCTGTGGGGTGAGAAGATCGTGCTGCGCATCCTCGATGCGAGCCAGGCGATGCTCGGCATCGACGCCCTCGGTTACGAGCCAGAGCAAAAAGCAGCACTTTTAGAGGCGATCGAGCGCCCCTACGGCATGATTCTCGTCACGGGCCCCACCGGCTCGGGCAAGACCGTCTCGCTCTATACCTGCCTCAATCTGCTCAACAAACCGGAAGTCAACATCTCCACTGCCGAGGACCCGGTAGAGATCAACCTGCCCGGAATCAATCAGGTCAACATCAATGACAAGGTGGGCTTGACCTTCGCCTCGGCCTTGCGCGCCTTCCTGCGCCAGGATCCGGACATCATCATGGTGGGTGAGATCCGGGATCTGGAAACCGCCGACATCGGCGTCAAGGCAGCCCAGACCGGCCACTTGCTCCTCTCCACCCTGCACACCAACGACGCGCCCAGCACCGTAGAGCGGCTGCGCAACATCGGGATCGCCCCGTTCAACATCGCTTCCTCGGTGATCCTCATCACCGCCCAGCGACTGGTACGGCGTCTTTGTACCTGCAAGCAACCGATCGACGTGCCGCTCGAGGCCCTCATCTCGGCCGGTTTCACTGAAGACGAACTCGATGGCGACTGGCAACCCTACGGTCCGGTCGGCTGCGAGAAGTGCCGCGGCTCGGGCTACAAGGGGCGCACTGGGATCTATGAAGTGATGCCGATCAGCGATTCCATCCAACGCCTCGTCATGGCCAATGCTTCGGCCATGGAGATCGAGGCCCAGGCACGGAGCGAAGGCGTCCGCAGTTTGAGGCAATCCGGGCTTCTGAAAGTCAAACACGGCATCACTTCGCTCACCGAAGTGCTTGCCGCCACCAACGATTGATCCCGTTGCGAGAGGTTCTCCATGGCTGCTACGACTGCGAAATCTAAAGAGCTGCTGTTCAGCTGGGAAGGTAAGGACGCCCAGAACAAACCCGCCCGCGGGGAGATTCGCGCCATGAGCGAAGCTTCGGCGCGAACGGCCCTGCGCCGGCAAGGCGTGATCGTCACCAGGATCACCAAGATCAAGCAACGCCGCGGGCGCATCAACGAGAAGGATCTGGTCCTCTTCACCCGTCAGCTCTCCACCATGATGAAGGCGGGCGTGCCGCTGCTGCAATCCTTCGACATCGCCATCAAGGGCTCGACTAATCCAGCCCTGACGCGATTACTCAATCTCATCCGCGAAGACATCGCGGCCGGCTCCAGCCTGGCGGCAGCTTTTGCCAAACACCCCTTGTACTTCGATCGGCTCTTCGTCTCGCTGGTGGCTGCCGGCGAGCAGGCCGGTATCCTCGACGACCTGCTCGAGCGCCTGGCAACCTACCAGGAAAAAATCCTGGCGATCAAAGGCAAGATCAAATCGGCACTCTTCTATCCTGCCGCCGTCGTGGTCGTGGCCATGATCGTCATCGCGGTCATGATGATCTTCGTCATCCCGCAGTTCAAGGACATCTTTACCAGCTTCGGCGCCGATCTCCCCGCTCCAACCCAGATCGTGATCGACATGTCGGAATTCTTCGTCGCCAACTGGTACGTCATGCTGGGCGCGGTGATCCTAATCATGGTCGGTCTCACCCTGTTGCATCGGCGATCTCCGGCGTTCCGCGCCCTCGTCGATCGATCCATCTTGCGCCTACCCGTCGTAGGCGAGATCGTCCGCAAAGCCACCATCGCACGCTGGACCCGGACGCTCGCCACCATGTTCGCCGCCGGCGTGCCGCTCAACGAGGCGCTCGTCTCGGTGGGAGACGCCGCCGGCAACATCGTCTACCGTGAAGCCACCGAAAAAATCACCCAGGCGGTCACTTCGGGTATCTCGCTCACCGTGGCGATGGCCGAAACCGGTGTGTTCCCGGCCATGGTCACGCAAATGATTTCGATCGGGGAAGAGTCGGGGCAACTCGATTCCATGCTCAGCAAGGTGGCGGAATATTACGAACGCGAAGTCGATGAGGCGGTCGCGTCGCTCTCCCAGCTGCTCGAACCGGTGATCATGGTCTTCCTGGGGGTCGTCATCGGCGGCATCGTCGTGGCCATGTACCTTCCCATCTTCAAAATGGCCCAGACCATATGAGCGCAGCGGCCGTCCTGCCCTGGAGCGTGCAACTGCTCGCCGCGCTCGTCGTCGGCGCGATGGTGGGGAGTTTCCTCAACGTCGTGATCCATCGCTTGCCTCGTATGCTGGAGCAACAATGGCAGGCGCAGGCGCGCGAAATCCTGGGGCTACCGCTCGAGCCTCGAGCGCGCTACGACCTCGCGCGACCGGCTTCACACTGCCCGCACTGCGGCCATGCCATTTCCGCCTGGGAGAACGTTCCCCTGGCGAGCTGGCTCGTGTTGCGTGGGCGATGCCGCCATTGTCGAGCCCCCATCGGCTGGCGCTACCCCCTCGTGGAGCTCCTCGCGGCGCTCGCGGCGCTCGCCGCACTGTGGCGCTTCGGCATGGGCTGGCAGGCGCTCGCCGGCGCTGGTTTTCTCTGGTGTGTGATCGCGCTCGCCTTCATCGATCTCGACACGCGCCTGCTGCCGGACGATCTGACTTTGCCTCTCTTGTGGGCGGGGCTGCTGGTCAACCTGCAGGAGCATTTCGCTTCCTTGCCCGAGGCCGTGCTGGGCGCCGTCGCCGGTTATCTGATCTTGTGGAGCATTTATTGGCTCTTCAAGCTCCTCACGGGCAAAGAGGGCATGGGTTATGGCGACTTCAAGCTGCTCGCCGCGATCGGCGCCTGGCTCGGCTGGACGGCCCTTCCCCTCGTTCTCCTGCTCGCCTCGCTCACGGGCGCCGTGGTTGGAATCGCGCTCAAGACGCTCGGACATCTGGGACAAGGGCAACCCCTGCCTTTCGGCCCTTTCCTTGCTGCCGGCGGAGCAGTAGCACTGCTGTGGGGGGCTGACCTCTTGCAATGGTGGTTGGACGTCCCCATTTTGCGGTAGACTTGCCGATTCGTCCCGACAGGTGTTCTTTCCTTTCCAGGAGATCTGCGATGCCTATCTACGAATACCGTTGCAACGATTGTGGCACCCGGCACGAGCATCTGCAGAAACTCGGCGAGGCGCCGCTCGAACGCTGCCCCGATTGCGGCAGCATGCAGTACGCCAAACTCGTCTCTGCCGCTGGTTTCCAGCTGAAAGGCAGCGGCTGGTACGCCACCGATTTCAAGGGAGGAGGAGCGTCCAGTAACCCCTCCTCCAGCGAAGCATCGAAGGCACCGGCCACGGCGACTGAAGGCGGCTGCGGTGCATCCTGCGCGTGCCATTGATTCCGGTAGCCTGGATCCTCCACCCCCATGCATCTGAGACGCTATTTCATCGCCGGGTTGCTGGTGTGGCTGCCCATCGTGGTCACTTTCGTCGTGCTCAGCTGGATCGTGGGCACGATCGATGCCATCGTCGACTGGCTACCCCATGCCTGGCGACCCGATGCCTTGCTAGGACGGCGCATTCCCGGCATGGGGGTGGTGATGGCCGTGGCCATCGTCTTTCTCACCGGGCTAGTGGCGGCCAACGTCTTGGGGCAGCGCCTGATCCGGCTGTGGGAAGCCCTCATCCATCGCATCCCCATCGTCAAGAGCATCTACGCGAGCGTGAAGCAAGTCTCCGAGACGCTCTTTTCCGATACGGGACAGGCCTTTCGCACTGCCGTCCTCGTGCAATATCCCCGGCACGGCACTTGGACCATCGCCTTCGTCACTGGCGAACCCGCCCCCGAGACGGTAGGCAATCTGAATGAACACGGTCGCTTTCTCACCGTGATGGTTCCCACGACGCCCAACCCGACTTCGGGCTTCCTCCTGATCGTGCCGGCACGCGACGTCATTCCCCTCGATTTGTCGATCGACGAGGCTTTGAAATACGTGATCTCTCTCGGCACGCTCAATCCGAAAACCCGCTCACCCGTCCCGCCTCCGGCGGATCTTCCCCCTTCTGTCTGACGAAAAAAGAAAACGGAACTCCATGCGTACCCACTATTGCGGCCAGGTTACTGCCGAACACCTCGATCAGACCGTCACCCTGTGCGGCTGGGTCCATCGCCGACGCGACCACGGCGGCGTCATTTTCCTCGATCTGCGCGACCGCGAAGGTCTGGTGCAGATCGTCTGCGATCCCGACTCCCCCGAAACATTCCGCACCGCCGAATCCCTGCGCAACGAATACGTCGTGCGCGTCACCGGTACGGTGCGCCGCCGCCCCGCGGGTACCGAGAATCCGAATCTGCCCACCGGCGAGATCGAGGTGCTGTGCCGCGATTTGGAAGTGCTCAACGCCGCCGCACCCCTGCCCTTCCAGCTCGACGAATCCCATCTCTCCGAGACCGTTCGCCTGACGCACCGCGTCATCGATCTGCGTCGCCCCGTGATGCAGACCAACCTCATGCTGCGTTACCGCGCCGCCCGGGCCTTTCGCCGCTTTCTCGACGCACAGGGGTTCATCGACATCGAAACGCCCATGCTCACGCGCAGCACCCCCGAGGGCGCGCGAGACTACCTCGTACCTTCGCGCGTGCATCCAGGGCACTTCTTCGCGCTGCCCCAGTCCCCCCAGCTCTTCAAACAGATGCTGATGGTCTCGGGGTTCGATCGCTACTACCAGATCACCAAGTGCTTCCGCGACGAAGACCTGCGCGCCGACCGTCAGCCCGAATTCACTCAGGTCGATATCGAGACTTCCTTCATGACGGAAGCGCAGATCACGGCGCTCGCCGAAGCCATGATCCGCGAGGTCTTCGGCGAAGCGCTCGGCGTACAGCTGCCCGATCCCTTCCCTCGCCTGAGCTACGCCGAGGCGATGGCGCGGTTCGGTTCGGACAAACCCGACTTGCGCGTGACGCTGGAGCTCACCGACGTCACCGACGCGGTGCGCGACGTCGCCTTCAAGGTTTTCTCCGGCCCGGCCAACTCGGGCGGACTGGTGATGGCGCTGCGCATCCCCGGCGGGGCGCAGCTCACCCGCGGTGAGATCGACGACTACACCAAATTCGTCGGCATCTACGGCGCCAAGGGGCTCGCCTACATCAAGGTGAACGACGCGAGCCGCCCGGACGAAACCGGCTTGCAATCCCCCATCGTCAAGAACCTGCACGAGCAGGCGCTGCGGACCATCCTCGAGCGCACGGGCGCGCAAAGCGGCGATCTCATCTTCTTCGGCGCCGACAAACCCAAGGTGGTCTACGATGCCCTGGGGGCGCTGCGCACCAAGATCGGGCACGAAAAAGGCTTTCTCGCGGGAGCCGACTGGGCGCCGGTGTGGATCACCGATTTCCCGATGTTCGAATACGACGAGGAAGAGAAACGCTGGGTGGCGCTGCACCATCCCTTCACCTCGCCCAAGGACGAAGACCTCGAGCGACTGGAATCCGACCCGGGCAGCGTGCGCGCCAAGGCCTACGATCTCGCCCTCAACGGTTGGGAGATCGGCGGCGGTTCGGTGCGCATCCACCGCGAGGAGGTGCAGCGGCGCGTCTTCGCCGTGCTCGGCATCGGCGAAGAGGAGGCGCGCGCCAAGTTCGGCTTCCTGCTCGACGCGCTCAAGTACGGCGCGCCCCCCCACGGCGGCCTCGCCTTCGGCCTGGATCGCATCGTGGCGATGATGGCGCGCGCCGAATCGATCCGCGACGTGATCGCCTTCCCCAAAACGCAGCGCGCCCAGTGCCTGCTCACCCAGGCCCCCAGCCCGGTCGATGAGAAACAGCTGCGCGAGCTGCACATCCGCTTGCGTGTCGAACCGGAAAAACCAGCCAAGAACGCCTGATGCCAAGGACGATGCCATGACCCGGGAAACCTCCGACGCCCCGCTCACCGCCGCGCAGAAAGCCGACGTGCTCTCCGAAGCCTTGCCCTACATCCGCCAGTTCTTCGACAAGACACTCGTCATCAAGTATGGCGGCAACGCCATGACCGACGAACGCCTCAAAGATAGCTTCGCGCGCGACGTCGTTCTGCTCAAGCTCGTCGGCATGAACCCGGTGGTGGTACATGGCGGCGGACCGCAGATCGAGCAACTGCTCGCCCGCATCGGCAAGAAAGGGGAATTCATCCAGGGGATGCGCGTCACCGACGCCGAGACCATGAGCGTCGTCGAGATGGTGCTGGGCGGTCAGGTGAACAAGGAGATCGTCAACCTCATCAACCGGCACGGTGGCAAGGCGGTCGGGCTCACCGGCAAGGACGCCGGCGGCTTCATCCGCGCGCGCCGTATGCGCCTGCGCCAGCGAGACGACGGCGAATCGCTCATCGACATCGGCCAAGTGGGTGAAGTTAGCGCCATCGACCCCGCGATCATCCAATTCCTCGATCGCGGTGACTTCATCCCGGTGATCGCTCCGATCGGCGTCGACGAGGAAGGGCAAACCTACAACATCAATGCCGACCTGGTGGCCGGAAAACTCGCCGAAGTGCTACGCGCCGAAAAGCTCATCCTCATGACCAACACGCCCGGCGTGCTCGACAAGAACGGCAATCTCCTCACGGGGCTCACGCCGAGCCGAATCGACGAACTGGTGGCCGACGGCACGCTCTCGGGCGGAATGCTGCCCAAGATCGCCTCCGCGCTCGAGGCGGCCAGAAACGGCGTGCGCTCGGTGCACATCATCGACGGACGCGTCGCGCATGCGCTGCTCGTCGAGATCCTCACCGACCAAGGGGTCGGCACCATGATTCGTGCCGAATGAAGAGAAACCGGCGACACAGAGCCCGTGAAGGGATTGCCACAGCCTGGAGAAACCGCGAGGCGCACGAGGCGCAACGCCACGATCAAACCGCCCGGCGGATCGATGTGCCAGCGCTCAGTCGCCGAGTTTCTCAGCCACGAAGTCGATGAGCGAACCCAGCGTGGCGAACGTGGTGCCGTCGATCTCGTCGTCGCCTATGGTGAAGTCGAAACGCTCTTCGAGGAGGTGGATCACGGCCAACACCCCCATCGAGTCGAGCTCGGGCACGGCCCCCAAAAGCGCGCTCTCGCGCCCCAGGGTCTGCAAGAGCTCCGGCGGCAATTCGAGCGCCTCGCCCAAGATTTCGCGCACTCTGCGTTCGACGTCCAAACCCATCCCCTTCATGCATCCTCGCCCGGATGTGGCGAAACGATGATTATAACGGGAGGTCGCACCGCGATGCATCCACCGCTCCTGCTGTGGCATCTGCCACGGTACCACGCCGAACGTCGCCCCGAAGCGCGGGCGCTCACTTCCGGTAACGAACATCTCACCTACGCCCGGCTCGCGCGGGAGATCGAACGCTGCGCCGCGGCGCTGCAATCGCTGGGTATTCGGCGCGGCGATCGCGTCGCCGTCTGGCTCGACAAACGACCCGAGACGGTCATCTCCTGTTTCGGCGCAGCCGCCGCCGGCGCCATCTTCGTGCCGATCAATCCGCTCCTCAAGGCCGAGCAGGTGCACTATCTGCTGCGCGACAGCGGCGCGCGCTGCCTTGTCACCGCCCCGACGCGGCTGCGCACCCTGCTACCTTGGCCCGAAGGCATCGCACCGCTCGTGCTCGCCGTGGAGGAAGCGGGACAAAGTACGCCGCCCGAAGCCCGTTCCTATCATGAGTGCCTGGCGCAGGCCGGCACCTTCGCCGCGCCGTCCGCCACGGAGCACGACGTCACCGCCATCCTCTACACTTCTGGCAGCACGGGACGCCCCAAAGGGGTGGTGCTGTCGCATCGCAATCTCGTCGCCGGCGCCCAATCGGTGGCGAGCTATCTGGAAAATTCTCCCGACGACGTACTGCTCGCGGCGCTGCCGCTCTCGTTCGATGCGGGATTTTCCCAGCTCACCACGGCTTTCTGCGCCGGGGCGCGCGTGGTGCTGCTCAACTACCTGCTGCCCGTCGACGTGCTGCGCACCCTGGAGCGCGAGCACGTCACGGGGCTCACCGCCGTGCCGCCGCTGTGGGTGGCGCTCGCCGAGCTCGACTGGCCGGCCTCCGTCGCCGCCCATCTGCGCTATTTCGCCAATACCGGCGGAAAACTGCCGCGGCGCACGCTCGAGCGCTTGCGCGCCCTCGCGCCTCAAGCCAAACCCTACCTCATGTACGGCCTCACGGAAGCCTTCCGCGCCACGTACCTGCCGCCGGAAGAGATCGACCGCCACCCGGATTCGATCGGCCGCGCCATCCCCAACGCCGAAGTGTTCGTACTGCGCGACGACGGCACCCCCTGCGCCCCGCGCGAAGTGGGTGAGATCGTCCAGCGCGGCCCCCTGGTGGCGCAGGGCTACTGGAACGACCCCGAGCGCACTGCCGAGCGTTTCCGACCCTTGCCCGCCGCCGTCGATCCGCGCCCGGCGCAAGTGCCGGCGCGCGAGTGGGCGGTGTTCTCCGGGGACTACGGCTGGATCGATGAAGAGGGTTACCTCTACTTCGCCGGGCGACGCGACGAGATGATCAAGACCTCCGGCTACCGCGTCAGCCCCACCGAGATCGAAGAGGCGCTCGTCGCCTCCGGGCTCGTGCGCGAGTGCTGCGCCTGCGGGCTGGAAGACGAGCGGCTCGGCCAGATCATCGCCGTGGCGCTGCAACCGGCGGTCGAACCCTTCGATCCGGAAACCTTGCGTCGACATTGCCGCCAGCACCTGCCCCCCTACCAGGTACCACACGTCTTCCTCGTGTCCGATCACCCACTGCCGCGCAACCCCAACGGCAAGCTCGACCGCCCGGCGATCCGCGAACGGCTCGCCCGGCACCACAAGACCAAGATGCACCCATGACCCCGGAACACGCGCCGATGAACGAATTCCCCGTCGACGCGCACGGTGAGCTCACCGTGGGCGGCCTGCCGCTCACCCGGCTTGCCGAGCGCGTCGGCCGCACGCCTTTCTACGCCTACGACCGAAGCCGGATAGGTGCGCGCGTGGCCCGCGTGCGCGCGGCGATCGGCCCCGAGGTGCGCCTGCACTATGCCCTCAAGGCCAATCCCTTCCCGCCGCTCGTGGCGCTGCTCGCGCGCGAGACCGACGGGTTCGACGTCGCCTCCGCCGGCGAGATGGCGCTCGCGCTCGACTGCGGCATGCCAGCCGAGCGCATCGCCTTCGCTGGTCCGGGCAAGCGGGAGGAAGAACTGCGCCAAGCGCTGGCCGCAGGGATCACGATCACCCTCGAATCCGAACGCGAACTGTCGCGCGTGCTCGCCCACGCCGAGTCGCTCGGCATCGCACCGCACCTCGCGCTGCGGCTCAATCCCGATTTCGAGCTCAAGCGCGCCGGCATGAAGATGGGTGGCGGAGCCAAACCCTTCGGCATCGACCTCGAGCGCGCCCCGGTCGTACTCGAATCTCTGCATGCCGCCGGCCTTGCCCTCGAGGGGTTGCACCTCTACGCCGGCTCGCAGATCCTGGATGCCGCAGCGCTCGTGGCCGTGCAGCGTGCCGCCTTCGAGCGCCTCGTCCGGCTTGCCGAGCAGCTGCCTGCACCGCCGCGCTGGCTCAACCTCGGCGGCGGCTTCGGCATCCCTTATTTTCCCGGCGAGCAGCCCCTCGCACTCGAACCGGTGGGCGAAAACCTGCGCGCGCTCGCCGCCGAGCTGCACCGTCTCCTGCCCTCGACCGAACTCGTCATCGAACTGGGGCGCTACCTCGTAGGCGAAGCGGGTCTCTACGTCTGCCGCGTGCTCGACAAGAAACGCTCGCGCGACACGACGTTTCTCGTGGTCGACGGCGGCCTGCACCAGCATCTGGCCGCGAGCGGCAACTTCGGTCAAGTGATCCGCAAAAACTACCCCGTGGCGATCGGCAACAAGATGCACCTGCCGGCGAGCGAACGGGTCACCGTGGTTGGGCCGCTGTGCACCCCCCTCGACATCCTCGCTCAGGAGGTGCCGTTACCGCTGGCCGAACCTGGTGATCTCTTCGTGGTCTATCAATCCGGCGCCTACGGCGCGAGCGCAAGTCCTCGCGCCTTCCTCTCCCATCCCGACGTGATCGAAACCCTCGTATAAAATGAAACGAACACTCCCTTTTCCGTTGCCCGATGGCGACGACGCGCTCTTTTGTTTGGTTCGCCACGGCGAAACCGACTGGAACCGCGAGAAGCGCATCCAGGGGCATCTCGACGTGCCCCTCAACGACACCGGCCGCCGCCAGGCGCTGGCGGTGCGCCGTGCCCTTGCCGGAATCCCCTTTGCCGCGCACTACGCGAGCGACCTCGCGCGCACGCTCGAAACCGCCCGCCTCATTCTCGGCGAAGACGCGTCCCTTCAGCCCCATCCGGGCCTGCGCGAGCGACACTGCGGCCACTTCCAGGGGCTCTTGCCCGAAGAAGCCGAACGGCTCGATCCTCATGGTTATGCCCGCTACGCGAGCCGAGACCCTCACTATCGACCGGTCGGCGGCGAAGCGCTCAGCGAAACGTTCGCCCGCATCGGCCGCACGCTCGACGAACTCGCCCGCGCCCATCGCGGCGAAGCCGTGCTCATCGTCACGCACGGCGGCGTGCTCGATGCCGTGCGTCGGCACGTCGAGGGACTGCCACTCGAGCGCAAGCGCGACTTCCCCATCCCCAACTGCGGCCTGTCGTGGGTACGCTGGGGGCGAACGCGCGAGATCCTCGCCTGGGCCGAGACCTCGCACCTCGAAGCGCCGGCGCGCGACGAGATCGCCGCCATGTGATCGTGGCGCCCCATGCTAGAATTTCCCGTTTCCGAACCCCGACGGAGTCCCCCCATGTTCCGCAAAGCCGATGGCCTCGCCCAGGTCGACCCGGAGCTCTTCGCCGCGATCGAAGCCGAAAACCGCCGGCAGGAAGAGCACATCGAACTCATCGCCTCCGAAAACTACGTCTCCTATGCCGTCATGCAGGCGCAGGGCTCGCAGCTCACCAACAAGTACGCCGAGGGTTATCCCGGCAAGCGCTACTACGGCGGTTGCGAACACGTCGACGTCATCGAGCGGCTGGCCATCGAGCGGCTGAAGAAACTCTTCGGCGCGGAAGCGGCCAACGTGCAGCCCCACTCGGGCTCACAGGCCAATCAGGCGGTGCTCATGGCCTTCGCCAAGCCCGGCGACACCATCATGGGCATGAGCCTGGCCGAAGGAGGGCACCTCACGCACGGCATGCCGCTCAACCTCTCGGGCAAATGGTTCAACGTCGTCGCCTACGGGCTCGACGAACGCGAGGAGATCGACTACGACCGCATGGAGCGGCTGGCCCACGAACACAAACCCAAGATCATCGTCGCCGGGGCCTCGGCCTATTCTCTGCGCATCGACTGGGAGCGTTTCGCCAAGGTCGCCCGCGATGTGGGCGCAATCTTCTGGGTCGACATGGCCCACTACGCCGGTCTCATCGCCGCCGGTTTCTATCCCAATCCCGTACCGCACGCCGACGTCGTCACCTCCACCACGCACAAAACGCTGCGCGGGCCGCGCGGCGGCGTCATCCTCATGAAAGCCGAACACGAAAAGGCGATCAACTCCGCCATCTTCCCCGGTCTGCAGGGCGGCCCGCTCGTGCACGTCATCGCCGCCAAGGCCGTTGCCTTCAAGGAGGCCATGAGTCCCGAATTCAAGCGCTATCAGGAACAGGTCGTGCTCAACGCCCAGGTGATGGCGCGGGTGCTGGGGGAAGAGCGGGGGCTGCGCATCGTCTCCGGGCGCACCGAGTCGCACCTCTTCCTCGTCGACCTGCGTCCCAAGGGCGTCACCGGCAAGGACGCCGAAGCGGCGCTGGGGCGGGCCCACATCACGGTCAACAAGAACGCCATTCCCAACGACCCGGAAAAACCCATGGTCACCTCGGGCATCCGCATCGGCACCCCGGCCATGACCACCCGCGGGTTCAGCGAACTCGAAGCCGAACGGGTGGCGCACCTCATCGCCGACGTGCTCGAAGCGCCCAACGACGAAACCGTGCTCGCCCGGGTACGGGAACAAGTGGCCGATCTCTGCCGCCGTTTCCCCGTCTACGAGCCTTGATTTTCCTCCGCGATGAAATGCCCTTTTTGTGGTGACACGGACACCCAGGTGCTCGACACGCGTGAGGGCGAAGACGGCAGCGTCGTGCGCCGTCGTCGCCGCTGCGCCAACTGCCAGCGCCGTTTCACCACCTATGAGCGGGTCGACCTCAAGCCCCCGGTCGTCGTCAAGCGCGACGGCTCGCGCGAGGACTTCGACCGGGAAAAGCTCGCCGCCAGTCTGCGGCTGGCCTTGCGCAAGCGTCCCGTGCCCGCCGAGACGATCGAACACACGATCGAGCGCATCGAAGCGGAGCTCTTGTCGAGCGGCGCGAGCGAAGTCCCCAGTACCGTGATCGGCGAAATGGTGATGGAAGCCTTGAAGCGCCTCGACAAAGTCGCCTACGTGCGCTTCGCTTCGGTCTACCTCAACTTCGAGGACGTCGGCAAGTTCGCCGAGCTCATCCGCGACGTGCAGGCGAGCGCCCGACGCAAGCGCAGCGAGAAGAACACCGACGACGATGCCGCCGACCTCGTCCGTTCCTGACGCCCCGTACTGGATGCGCCGGGCGCTACGGCTCGCGCGCAAAGGGCTGGAGACCACCACGCCCAATCCGCGCGTCGGTTGCGTCATCGTCTCCCCCGACGGACGGCTGCTCGGCGAAGGATGGCACGAGCGCGCCGGCGAGCCGCACGCCGAGATCCACGCCTTGCGCCAGGCCGGAGCGGCCGCACGCGGCGCCACGTGCTACGTCACGCTCGAACCCTGCAGCCATCATGGCCGCACTCCACCCTGTGCCGACGCCCTCATCGCCGCTGGCGTAGGGCGCGTCGTCGTCGCCCTACAAGACCCAAATCCCCGCGTGGCCGGCAAAGGAATCGAACGACTGCGCGAGGCCGGCATCCCCGTCGACGTCGGGCTATGCGCCGCGGAATCCGCCGAGCTCAACCGGGGTTTTCTCACCCGCATGACCCAGGGCCGCCCCTGGTTTCGCCTGAAGACCGCCGCCACGCTCGACGGGCGCACGGCACTCGCCGACGGGCGCAGCCGCTGGATCACGGGCGAAGCCGCCCGGCGCGACGTCCACCGCTGGCGCGCCCGCTCCTGCCTCGTCCTCACGACGATCGCCACCGTGCTCGCCGACGATCCTGAGCTCACGGTGCGCCACGTCCCCTGCCGGCGGACACCGCACCGCGCCGTGCTCGATAGTCTTCTACGCCTGCCCGAATCCGCCCGCCTGCTGCACGGCGAGCCGGTGTGGATTTTCACGGTTAGGGAAGACGTGGAGAAACGCGCCCGGCTCGAAGCCCGCGGCCACCGGGTCGTCAGGCTACCGGCCGACGCCGCGGGGCGTGTCGCACTCGAAGCGCTCGCGCAGTGGCTAGGAGCGCACGACATCAACGAAGTTCTGATCGAAGCCGGTGCCACGGCGAACGCCGCGTTCCTTGCCGCCGGTCTCGTCGACGAATGGCTGCACTACGCCGCCCCTTGCGTGTTGGGTAATGGCGCGCGCGGTCTCTTTGCGCTGCCCGAACCGGCCACGCTCGCTCTAGCGCCCCGCTTTCGCCTGCAAGAAACGAAACGCCTCGGTGAAGACCTACGCCTGCGCCTGCGCCCCGCAGACCGGGCATGAAGGGTCGCGCGCCACGTTCAAGGTGCGCCACTGCATCGTCAAGGCATCGAAGAGCACGAGCCGGTCGGAAAGCGCCGCCCCCAGCCCCGCAAGCCACTTGATCGCCTCGGCGGCGAGCGCCGTGCCGATGAGGCCAGTGAGCGGCGCGAACACGCCCATCACGGCGCAGCGCAGCTCCTCGTCCTCGGCCTCTTCGGGGAAAAGGCAGCGATAGCACGCCCCGCCCTGCCCTATCCGGTCGAACACGGCGAGCTGCCCCGAGAAACGGATCGCCGAGCCGGAAAAAAGGGGTTTCCCCGCTGCCACACAAGCGCGGTTGACGGCGTGGCGCGTGGGAAAGTTGTCGCTGCAATCGAGTACCAGATCGGCCTCCGCCACCGCCTGCGCCAGACGATCCCCTTCGAGCCGCGCCTGCAGCGGCACCACCTCGACCAGTGGATTGACGCGGGCAAGCGCCGCCCGCGCCGCCAGCACCTTGGGCTGACCGACCGAGGTTGCATCGTAGAGCGTCTGGCGCTGCAGATTGGTCTCGTCGACCACGTCATCATCGGCCAGAAACAGCCGGCCGATGCCGGCCGAGACGAGATACCACGCCGCCGGGCAACCCAAACCGCCCGCTCCGACGATCAATACCTTGCCCTGCCCGATGCGCTCCTGCCCTTCGATACCGATCTCGGGCAGGAGCAGATGCCGGCTGTAGCGCAGCAGCGCCGCGTCATCCATCGTTCTCACTTCAGGGGCGCTTTTTCGCCCTGCTTGCTCACGGCGCCAGATGGTTCGGCGCTCACCGGAGCAGGTACGACCCCTTCACGCAACCACTTCAGCGCTGCCTGATATTGACGATCTTCGCTCGAACCAAACTCGAATCGGGGAGGCAGACTCGATTCTTCGGGCGAAGTCGATCCTTCGTCGGCACCAGTACCCACACCCTCCGAGCGTCCCGCGGGAGCACGTCTGACCCCATCGCGATCGAGCTCGAGATGCTGCTGTAGATCGGCCTCACGCAGCGCACGAACCGATCCATTCTCGGTTTCCTCGACGACGAAATCCGGCTCGATGCCTTTGGCCTGGATGGAACGGCCGTTCGGCGTATAGTAAAGCGCGGTAGTCAGCTTGAGCGCTGCGCCGTTGTTGAGCGGGAGAATGGTTTGCACCGAACCCTTGCCGAACGAGCGCGTTCCGAAGATCTTCGCCCGACCATGGTCCTGCAGCGCTCCGGCCACGATCTCGGAGGCCGAGGCGGAACCTGCATTGATCAAGACCACCATCGGCAAGGTTCGATATTCCGTTGGCAAACTGGCGAGATAATCGCGCTCCCGCGGCCCACGCAGATAGTCCGAGGGACGCACGCGGTATTCGCGCCGTGAATCCGGCAAACGCCCCTCGGTCCTGACCACTACGGCATCCTCGGGCAGGAAGGCACCGGACACCCCGATCGCCGCATTGAGCAACCCACCCGGATCGTTACGCAGATCGAGAATCAATCCATCGACCGCCCCTTCCTGGCGCAGCTTGCTCAGGTGCTCGACGAGCATGGGGCCCGTGTTTTCTTGGAATTGGGTGATGCGCACGTAGGCAATGGTATCGTCACGCGTGCTCCTGACGCTGCGCACGGTGATCACCTCGCGCGTGATCGTGAGCACGATGGGCTTGTCGACCTGCTCGCGTACGATCGTGAGCGTCACCTTGGTACCGGGTTTGCCCCGCATGCGTTTGACCGCATCGCGCAAGCTCATCCCCTTGACTGGCGTCTCGTCGATTTTCACGATCA
This sequence comes from Tepidiphilus olei, assembly GCF_006980705.1. Classification (GTDB taxonomy): domain Bacteria; phylum Pseudomonadota; class Gammaproteobacteria; order Burkholderiales; family Rhodocyclaceae; genus Tepidiphilus; species Tepidiphilus olei. Next base: position 636,654 of record NZ_SBHO01000001.1, read on the forward strand.
GGTCACCCGTCTTGATCCCGGCACGAAACGCCGGAGTATCCTCGATCGGCGAGACCACTTTGACGAAGCCATCTTCCATGCCGACTTCGATTCCCAGGCCACCGAACTCGCCTTGGGTGCCGACCTGCAGCTCCTGGTATTCTTCCGGATCGAGATAGGCCGAATGGGGATCCAGGCCGCTCACCATGCCCCGGATCGCTTCGCTGATGAGCTTTTGATCCTCTACCGGCTCGACGTACGCCTTCTTGACTGCATCATAGACCTCGGCAAACGCCCTCAGGTCTTCCAGGGGCAAAGCGGAAGTGGCGTTACGCTCCGCCAAAGCCGAGAAATTGAACGTGAGCAACGCCCCGCCCACGATTCCAACCACCAACAGGGAAATCCGACTAATCCAGCGTCGCATTCGACTCACCTCGATCGAGTGGGAGCCTCGAATGACCTACTGCCTGGCCGCATGGCACGGTGCTCCGATGCTCGGTTGCTCGCCCTTCCATTCGATGGGTCTTGCATTCCGTGCGCCGGGCTCCTTGCTCTGCAACCGCTCGTGACGGTTTTTCGAGGCACCCGAGTGTATCACCGCCGGATCCAACGCAGTGGATCCTGCGGTTCGCCATTATGCCTGATTTCGAAGTATAACCCCGAGCGTCCCATGTTACCGCTCGATCCCGTGGTGGCGATCGTCTCTCCGGCTTTTACCCGCTGTTGCGGTTCGTACAACATCGAGTCGACGTTGGCATAGACGGTGAGATAGCCACCCCCATGGTCGAGGATGATCAGATTACCATAACCGCGCATCCAATCGGCGTGGGCGACCACCCCATCGGCCACGGCCCGCACGGGCTGCCCGGCATCGGTGGCGATGAACAGTCCTCGCCAGGTTCCACCTTCGGGGCGGGCCGCGCCGAATCGCCCCTGCACCCCACCTTCGGTCGGCCAGCCCAAGCGCCCGCGCAAGCCCGAGAGCGGTTGCCCCGCAGCAGACTCATCGGCGAGGACCCGGGCCGTGGTTTGAGCCGTACGCCCCCGCGTCCCCTCGGCGGCTGGTCCGCTTTCTGCGTCCCGCGCCATCGGTTTGGACGCAAGGCGCTCACTTGCCTGCCGAGCTTCCTCCTCACGCCGCAACCTTTCCCGGCGCTGGGCTTCCTCGCGCCGAGCGCGTTCCTGAGCTTCCAGCTGACGTACCAGGCGGGTGAGTGCGGCAGCATCCGCCTCGATCTCGCGCTTGCGATCCTTGGCCGCCTGAACCTGTTGCGCCAACGCCTCGCGCAACTGCCGCCGCTCCTGCGCCAGCACCTGCCAGCGCTCGGCCTCTCGGGCCGTTTCTTCCTGGATTCGTGCCAGACGCTCCCGACGGCGTTCGAGTTCTCTGCTCAGCACCACTGCACGGGATTGCTGCTCACGCAAGGCGGCGATACGCCGGGCCCGGTCGGCGGCCAGGATCTGCAGGTAATGCACGCGCCGCCCCACTTCGGCGGGATCTTCGCTCGAAAGGAGCGGATCGAGTGGGCGCTGCTGGCGGTAATACGCCCTTGCCCAGGCGGCCATTTCCTGTTGATGCTGCGCAATCGAGCGCTCCAGCTCCGCCAATGTCGCCTCGTTTTCGGCGATCCGCGCCGACAGGGTCGCCTCTTCGGTGCGCAAGCGCTCCAGTTTGCGCGCCGAGGCGTTGGCCGCACGCTCCGATTCTTTCAGCTTCGCTTCGATCTGCCGCCTTTTGTCCTCGGTCTGACGCACCTCACGATCGATACGCTGTATCTCCTGCTGCAGACTCTGGAGCTCGGAGCGTTTCTCCCCCAACCCCTCATCCGCCCACGTCCCGACCGGATGCGCGAGCCAGCCGAAAGGGACGAACCACGCGAACCCGATCAGCCTTGCCGCAACCCTCCGGACGTTCATCGACGCGTCGTCCGCCCGGAGCCCTTCACTTTTTCGCGCGCCCTTGCGCCGCCACGGCCGCCTGCTGCGCCTTGATCGTCTCCTCGTCGGCGAGGTAATAGCTCTTGAGCGGCCGACAGCTCTCGTCCAGCTCATAGACGAGGGGCTGAGCCGTGGGAATGTTGAGCCCGACGATGTCCCGGTCCGACACCTCGTCGAGATACTTGATGAGCGCACGCAGACTGTTGCCATGCGCCGCGATGAGGATACGTTCCCCGGCGAGAATGCGCGGCACGATCACCGTCTGCCAGTAGGGCACGAAGCGCGCCACCGTATCCTTGAGGCATTCGGTGCGGGGAAACTCGGCCTTGGGCAGATCGCGGTAGCGCGGATCGTCGGCGGTAATGCGCGGATCACCCTCGGGCAACGGCGGCGGCGGAACATCGTAGGAGCGGCGCCACAGCAGCACCTGCTCGTCGCCGTATTTGGCCGCCGTCTCGGCCTTGTCCAGCCCCTGCAGCGCACCGTAGTGACGCTCGTTGAGCCGCCAGGAATGCTCCACCGGCAACCATAGCTGATCGAGTTCTTCGAGCACGATGTTGAGCGTCTTGTTCGCCCGTTTCAGCACCGAGGTAAACGCCCGATCGAAGGCGAATCCCCGCTCGCGCAGCAGACGCCCGGCCGCGCGCGCCTCTTCGACGCCTTTCTCGGTGAGATCGACGTCGGTCCAGCCCGTGAAACGATTCTCCTTGTTCCACACGGACTCGCCATGACGCAACAGCACGATCTTGTACATGATCATCCTCTGATATGATTGGACACCTCGATCGACGCTCTGGCGACGGCAGATGCACATCACGATCGAGCCGAGCATTTTATCGCAGCCGTCGCCCGTGCGTCGTCCTATCCCGTCGTGAAAGGAGGCAATGTTGCAGGAATTTCTCGTGCAAAACTGGCATTGGGCCTTGCTCGCGTTGGCAAGCGGCCTGTGGTGGCTCATCGAGACGATACGCAGTGCCACCGACACCAGCCGCGTCACTCCCGCTCAGGCCGTCATCATGGTGAACCGTCAAGATGCCGTCCTGATCGACATCCGTCCCGAAGCCGATTATCGCAAAGGGCATTTGCCCAATGCGATCTCGATCCCCGCCGATCGCATCCCTGAAGATCGCAAACTCGAAGCCTTGCGCTCACGCCACCTCATCCTTTATTGTGATAGCGGCCTGCGCTCGGCCACCGCCTGCAAGAAACTGCGCGCCGCCGGTTTTCCGCACGTCTATAATCTCGAAGGCGGCATCGCTGCCTGGCAGAAAGCCGGGCTGCCTCTAGAAAGCGAGACTCAAAGGAAGAAGAAATGAGCGGGTCCCCCAGAGTACGCATGTATGCGAGCCAGGTCTGCCCCTACTGCGTCCGGGCCGAGCAGCTGCTGCGCCGTAAAGGGGTGAGCGAAATCGAAAAGATCCTGATCGACCGCGATCCCGAGCAACGCGACGAGATGATCCGCCTCACCGGTCGGCGCACCGTCCCGCAGATCTTCATCGGCGAGACGCACGTCGGCGGCTGCGACGATCTCTACGAACTCGAGCGCCAGGGCAAACTCGATGCCCTGCTGCAAGGCATTCCCTCCTCCTGATTTTTTCTTTTCGGATCCCAGCCATGAGCGACACCAACGCAACGCAAACCTCCGACCAGCCCGTCTTCAGCGTCGAAAAACTCTACGTGCGCGACCTCTCGATCGAGGTTCCCAATGCGCCGCAATGTTTCCTCGAGCGCGAGACGCCCAACATCGACGTGCAACTGGCCACTGCCGCCACGCGCCTCGACGAAGGATTCTTCGACGTCAGGCTCACCGTCACCGTCACCGCCAAGATCGGCCAGGACAAAACGCTCTTCCTCATCGAAGTGGCACAAGCCGGCATCTTCCAGATCCGCAACGTGCCGGAAGAAAACCTCGAACCGCTGCTCTTCGTCGCCTGCCCCAGCCTGCTCTATCCCTACGCACGCGAGGTCGTTACCTCCGCGTCGCTACGCGCCGGATTCCAACCGGTGATCCTTGCACCGGTCAATTTCGAAGCGCTCTACGCCCAACAGAAACAACAAGCCGAACTCGCTCGTGCAGGCGAAAGCCAAACGCCACTGCAGTGAATTCGGCATGAACGCATCGATGCCCGGTCCCAGAAACCATTCTTTCCTCGACGAGCTCGTCCATTGGGGCTTGCTCGTCGCCCTGGCCTTATGGCTGCCCGTCGCGTTGGCCCAGGGTATCCCGTACCGGAGCGTCACCACCCACACCCCGGCCTACCTCGCCCCCGAGGAACCGGTGCCCGTGTTTTACTTATTGCCCGGAACCCCCGTCGAATTGATCCGAGACCAGGGCGAATGGGCCCAGATCCGAGACGCCGACGGGGGACTCTACTGGGTACCCTCGGCCAATCTCGACCCTCGTCGTACCGTGATCGTCACCGTCGATCGGGCCGAAGTCCGCTCTGCGCCCGACCCTGAGGCGGCAATCGTCTTCGAAGTCGAGCGTAACGTCGTGCTCTCACTCTTAGCCACGCACGACGGCTGGGTCGAAGTCGCTCATGGCTCCCTGCGCGGATTCATCTCCCGCAGCGCCGTATGGGGGCCGTGATGCGCTTGGCCGTACTCGGCGCCGGCGCCTGGGGCACGGCACTCGCCGTCGCCATGGCGCAACGTCACCACGTCCGCCTGTGGTGCCGCGATCCCGTCCAGGCTGAGCTGATGGCGCGCGAACGCCACAATCACCGTTATCTGCCCGATGTGACGCTCCCTGAAGAAGTGCGCGTCACGGCAAATTTTTCCGAGGCACTCGCAGGGGCGGATCTCGCTCTGATCGTCACGCCGCTCGCGGGGCTCGGGGCCACCGTGGCAGCGCTCGCCCGCGAGCGCCCGAATCTGCCCTTTCTCTGGGCCTGCAAGGGCATCGACCCCGAGCGCCTGGCACTGCCGCACCGCATCGTCGCCGAATCTTGGCCCGCGAGCCTGCCTCCGCCACGGGCGGGCGTGCTCACTGGCCCCAGTTTCGCCCTGGAAGTGGCGCGCAACTTGCCCACCGCCATGGTGCTTGCCGCCGCCGACGCCCACTGGGCCAAACATTGGGTCGAACAGCTGCACCAGCCGCGCTTGCGCCTCTACGCCCACGACGACGTGGTCGGGGCCGAGGTGGGCGGAGCGCTCAAAAACGTCATCGCCATCGCCGCGGGCGTAGCCGATGGTCTGGGCTGCGGGCTCAATGCCCGTGCCGCCTTGATTACACGCGGCTTGGCCGAGATTACCCGCCTCGCCCGCGCGCTCGGCGGACGTGACGAAACCTTGATGGGTCTGGCGGGCATGGGCGATCTGATCCTCACCACCACCGGGCAGCTCTCGCGCAATCGCCGCGTCGGGCTCATGCTCGCCACCGGCAAACCGCTAGCGGAAATCCTCGCCGAACTGGGGCACGTCGCCGAAGGCGTGCCCACCACCCGCGCCGCAGTAGCGCTCGCCCACCGCCACGGTATCGAACTGCCCATCGCCGAGGCCGTCCATCGTCTGCTCTTCGAACCGGAGATCAGCGCCGAGGATGTCCTCGAGACCTTGCTCGCGCGCGATCCGAAGTTCGAGCGCGTTTGACCCTCCTCACCCTCCGCCCGAAAATCCCTGCTGCCGCCAGGCCTCGTAGACGACGAGCGCGACGGCGTTCGACAGATTGAGACTGCGGTTGCCCGGCAACATGGGAATGCGCAGGCGCGCCTCCTCGGCGAATTCCGCCGCCACCTCGTCGGGCACGCCACGCGTCTCGGAACCGAAGACGAAGACGTCCCCTGGCGCGAACGCCACGTCCGCATAGCACCGTGCGCCTTTGGTCGTCAGCAGGAAACGGCGACGCGCGCCCAACCAAGCGCGGCACGCCGCCCAATCCTCGTGCACCACCACCCGCGCGAGGTCGTGATAATCGAGCCCCGCCCGTCGCAGCCCCTTGTCTTCGAGCACGAAGCCCAGCGGCCGCACCAGATGCAGTCGCGCCCCCGTATTTGCGGCAAGCCGGATCACGTTGCCGGTATTGGGCGCGATCTCCGGCCGGAAAAGAACGATCTCGAACATGTTCGTCATCGACTCCGACGGGCCGGCGAAAGCGCCCGTGCCAGCACGATTCCCTGGACCACAGCCGCGCCGCATTCCCGCAAGACCGCGGCCAGAGCGTTCAGCGTCGCCCCCGTGGTGAGCACGTCATCGACCACGCCCACCCGTCTGCCGGCGATCCCCTGCACCCGATCCACGGCAAAGGCACTGCGCAAGTTCTCGCGCCTCGCCGCGGCGTGCAGACGGGCCTGATGCAGCGTCTCGCGCCGGCGCTGCACCGTTTCGAGCAGAACCGGCACGTGCCATGCGGCACCCAGATCGCGGGCGAGCACCGCGGCCTGATTGAAACCGCGCGAGCGCAGCCGCTGACGTGCGAGCGGCACGGGCACGAGGACGTCGACCGCCAGCGGAGAGGACCGCTCCTGCGCCAAGGCCCGCGCCAGGGCGCGCCCCAGGCGCAGATCTCCGCCATACTTGAAGCGCTGGATCAGGGCATCGAGCGGCGGCTCGTACCAGAACCCCGCCCGCACGGCGTCAAAGGATGGCGGATCCAGCGCACATTCGGCGCAGATTCCTTCACGCTCGTCCTCCCTCAGACGATCGCCGCAGCGCCCGCAGGCCGCCTCCTGCGTCCAGGGATCGAATTCGGCTCGGCAGGATGCGCACACGCCCCGCACCGTCGTCCCCAGACCGCACACACCGCAGTGCGACGGCAGGAAAAAATCGACGAGCAGCGTAAAATCCGGCAGATTCATTTCCTCCCCCTGCACCATGCCCGATACCTCGACCCCGCTGGGCCCCGACCTCGATTCCGCCCTGATTCGCCGCCGCGCCGAGCGCACCGCCCCGGCTTACCCTGCACACCGTTTTCTGGCCGAAGAAACGGCCCAGCGCCTGCTCGAGCGGCTCGACTACCTGCGCATCACTCCGCGGCGCGTGCTCGATCTCGGCGGCGGAAACGATTTGCCGGCGCTGCGTGCACGCTATCCCCAGGCCGAGGCGATCGCCGTCGACTTCGCCCCGGCGCGGCTCGCGCACCTTGCTCCCCGCCCCTCCTGGCTCAGCCGGCTGGTGCGGCACGAACCGACCAAGGGCATCGTGGCCGATGCGCACGCGCTGCCGCTCGCCACCGGCAGCGTCGATTTCCTCTGGTCGAACCTGCTGTTACACTGGCTCGCCGAACCGCTCACTGCGCTCGCGGAGTGGCAGCGCGTGCTCGCCGTGGGCGGCACCGTGTTCTTCGCCACCGTCGGCCCCGACACGCTGCGCGAACTGCGCGAGGTGCTCGGTCCCACCGCGGTGCATCCTTTCCTCGACATGCACGACGTGGGCGATCTGCTCATGGCCGCGGGTTTCACCGATCCGGTGATGGACATGCAGATGCTCACCCTGCGCTACCGTGACCCGGCGCGCCTGTGGCTGGATCTGCGTGCGGGCGGCGCGACGAACGCGCGCCGCGACCGCCGCCGCACCCTCACCGGCAAGATGCGATGGCAGCGGGCGCTCGCGGCGCTGGAAGCGCGGCGCGAGGCCGACGGCACGATTCCCATCACCGTCGAACTCGTCTTTGGGCACGCCTGGAAAACCGCGCCCAAGACGCTGCCCGACGGGCGCGCGGTGATTCGCGTACACCGCCGCCCTTGAGCACCGACTCAGCGCCGCGCGAGCAGCCGCGCCGCCTCGAGCGCGAAATAGGTGAGGATGGCATCGGCCCCGGCGCGCTTGAAGGCAAGGAGCGACTCCATCATCGCCGCCTGCTCGTCGAGCCAGCCGTGGGCGAAAGCGGCCTTGAGCATGGCGTATTCCCCGCTCACCTGATAGGCGAAGGTCGGCACCCCGAAGGTCTCCTTGACCCGGCGGATCACGTCGAGGTACGGCATGCCCGGCTTGACCATCACGATGTCGGCCCCCTCGTCGAGATCGAGCGCCACCTCGCGCAGCGCCTCGTCGCTGTTGGCCGGATCCATCTGGTAAGTCGCCTTGCTGCCCTTCCCGAGATTGGCCGCCGAGCCCACGGCATCGCGAAACGGTCCGTAGAAGGATGAAGCGTATTTCGCCGAATAGGCGAGGATGCGCACGTGGATGAGCCCCTGCTCGTCGAGCGCGTGGCGGATCGCGCCGATGCGCCCGTCCATCATGTCGGAGGGCGCCACCATGTCGGCGCCGGCGTGCGCATGACACAGCGCCTGGCGCACGAGGGCGGCCACCGTCTCGTCGTTCATCACGTAGCCGCGCGGATCGTCCGGCGCGATCAGCCCATCCTGCCCATGGCTCGTGTAGGGGTCGAGCGCCACGTCGGTGATCACCCCGAGCTGGGGAAAGCGCTGTTTCAGCGCCCGCACTGCCCGCGGCACCAGACCCGCCGGATTCCACGCCTCCTCCGCTCCCGGGGTTTTGAGCTCCGGAGGAATCACGGGAAAGAGGGCAAGCGCCGGGATACCCAGCCCGACTGCCTCTTCGGCGAGCGCAAGCAAACGGTCGATCGACAGGCGCTTCACCCCCGGCATGGAAGGCACCGCCTCCTCGCGGTTTTCCCCCTCGAGCACGAACACCGGCAGGATCAGATCGTCTGCCGTGAGCACGTGTTCGCGCATCAAGCGTCGGGAAAACTCGTCGCGCCGCATGCGCCGCATGCGCGTCGTGGGAAACCTACCGAAAAACTGCATCATTCGCTCCTCGTCAGCATTCCCGCAGCGGCGGGAACTTCCGCTCGTGAAAACTTTCTACTTCATTGGCTCGACGCCGCCCTGCATGAACTCTCCCAGTTGAGCGGGACCCCGGCGGTTCTCGCCGGGTTGATGGCCCGAACACGCCCCCTGCGTTCGGGCCTCTTTTTATCCAAATTAGATATGTGCTCCGTCCGGCTCGAGCAAAATACCCGTGAGCCAGCCTCCTACTACGGTTTCCACCTCTTCCACGCCCTGCTTGCGAAGCGCCGAAAAGAGCTGCACCGTGACCTGGCCCGACCATGGCGCCAAGGCACGGCGCACTTGGGCGAGCGTTGCCGTTCTTGCCCCGTGCGAGAGCTTGTCCGCTTTGGTGAGGAGGACATGCACCGGTTTGCCGCTGGGCAAGAACCAGTCGAGCAATTGCCGATCGAGGGCCGTGAGCGGATGGCGCACGTCCATGATGTGGATCAGGCCCACGAGCGCCTCGCGCTCGTGCAGGTAACGTTCGATCAAATCCGCCCAGCCGCGACGCACCGCCTCGGGTACTTTGGCGAATCCGAATCCTGGCAAATCCACCAGGTAGAGGCCGGCAGGAGTGCGAAAAAGGTTGAGTAACTGAGTGCGCCCAGGCGTTTTCGAAACGTAGGCCAGTCGCGTATGCCCGACCAAGGCATTGATCGCACTGGATTTTCCGGCATTGGAGCGACCAACGAAGGCGATCTCCGGCCCTTTGGCTACCGGCAACCCTGCAGGCTTGGCGATCGAGGTGACGAACTCGGCATGGCGAAAAAGGGGCATGGAAAGAGAGGCAGGCAAGCCTGCGCAAAATGGAGAGATGCGATAGAATAGCAAAATTTCCGAATTCCCATCCATCGTGCCGAGGATCCCTATGCTCAAGCGTTCCATCGTGCTCACCGCGCTCGCAGCCTCCAGCCTACTCCATGCCGCCGAACCCGTGGCTCCGGAACAGGTGCAGGAAATCGTCACCACCTTGTGCGCTTCCTGCCACGGACCAGACGGCAATACGCCGCTGATGCCGGAATATCCCAAACTCGCGGGCCAACATCCCGAGTATCTCTACAAGCAGCTCCTCGATTTCAAAGCGTGGGACGACAAACCCCCTGCTCGGGAAAACGCCACGATGAACGCGATGGTCATGGCATATTCCAAAGAAGAAATGCTGGGTCTGTCCCAGTATTTCGCCCAGCAAACCCTGCAACCCGCCGAACCCAAGGCGCAGGAAACGCTCGCCCTCGGTCAGCGAATCTGGCACCATGGCCTTCCCGACAAGGCCGTGCCCGCCTGTTCGGGTTGCCACGGTAACAATGGAGCCGGCATCCCCAGCCTCTACCCCAGGCTCTCCGGTCAAACCCCTGATTACGTCGTCTTGCAGCTCAAAGCCTTCCGCGAACAGCAACGCGCCAACGATCCCGAGCAAATGATGCGCCAGATCGCCAACAAGCTCACCGATACCGAGATCGAGGCGCTGGCCGACTACGCCGCGAGCCTGCGCTGATGCCAATGACGCACGCCGACGAATTGAAGCGCCTGGCCGGTGAGGCCGCCGCGGCCGAGGTCCCCGAAGGAATCTTCCTCGGGGTTGGTACCGGCTCTACCGTCAATTGCTTCATCGATGCCCTCGTGCGCAGCGGCAAACGCATACGCGGGGCCGTCTCCAGCTCGGAGGCCACCACCGAGCGGCTGCGCCGCTACGGCATTCCCGTGCTCGATGCCACCGAGCTCGATACGGTGCCGCTCTACGTCGACGGCGCCGACGAGATCGACCCCTCGTTTGCCATGATCAAGGGCGGCGGCGGCGCACTCACCCGCGAGAAGATCGTCGCCGCCATGGCCGAGCGATTCGTGTGCATCTGCGACGAACGCAAGCTCGTCGAGCGGCTGGGCCGCTTTCCCCTGCCCATCGAAGTCATTCCCATGGCCGAACGGCTCGTCGCACGCCGACTGCGCGAACTAGGGGGAGAACCGCGCCGACGCGTCGGCTTCGTCACCGACAACGGAAATGCCATCCTCGACGTGCACGGCCTCGTCATCGACGACCCGGATGCGCTCGAGACGGCGCTCAACGACATCCCCGGCGTCGTCACCAACGGCATTTTTGCCCACCGGCGTGCCGACGTTCTGCTGCTCGCCACCGGCGAGGGCGTACAACGCCGTGAACGCGCCAACGTCACGAAACGGTAACGTTCTCCCTTGATAATGACGATCACCACCGCAGGGATGCCATGAAGAAGACGATGGAAGAACATACCTTCCGGCCTTACGACCGCGAGCTCAACCAGCTGCGCCAGACCGTGCTCGAGATGGGCCGAACCGTCGAACAACAGGTCGCCAAAGCCATCGAGGGCATACGCAAAGGCGATCAGGCCCTCTTCGACGAAGTGCTGCAAACCGAGCGCTCGATCAATGCCGAAGACCGGCGCGTCTTCGAGCAGAGCGTACAGCTGATCGTGCGCAATGCACCGGCAGCCAATGATCTGCGTCTGGTCATCTCCTCGCTGCAGATCAGCAAAGATCTCGAGCGCATCGGCGACGAGGCGAAGAAGATCGCCAAGAGCGGCATCCGCCTCTATCAATCCTACCCCGCCTTTACGCCCACGGTCGAGCTCGAGCTCATCACGCGCACGACGCTGGCCATGCTACACGCCTCGCTCGATGCCTATGCCCGCCTCGACGACAGCCATGCGTCCGAGATCCTCGCCGATGATCGAACGGTGGATGCGATGTTCAAGGCCATCCTGCGCGAGCTCGTCACCTACATGATGGAAGACCCGCGCACGATCTCGCATTCGCTGGAGCTCGTCTTCATCGCCAAATCGCTCGAGCGCGTGGGCGATCACGCGAAGAACGTGATCGAGCAAGTGGTCTATCTCGTCGAGGGGCGCGACATCCGCTACACCCCCGAGGCCAAACCCGAACCCGAGTAAGCCGCACCGGCCGCACCGAAAACCCACCGCATCGCGAGCGCTTGCAGGGCAAGGCACCCATCGTCCGATGGGGCGCGAAACCTACCGCCTGGATCGCAAGTGCCCGGGCGCCGGGAAACGCCGCCGTGCAGCCGCACGCGGATTACGGGTCACCCTCCACGATTCGGCGGCACATAGCCGGCGATCTCGTCGGCTCCATCGCCGAAGAAATAGCGTTCCATCTGCTCCTGCAGATACTTGCGCGCAGCCGGTTCCATCAGGTTCAGACGATTTTCGTTGATGAGCATCGTTTGATAACGCTGCCATTCCTGCCACGCCTCCTTGGAGACGTTCTCGAAGATGCGCTTGCCGAGCACACCCGGCAGCGGCGGCCGTTCCAGCCCCTCGGCTTCCCGACCCAGCTTGACGCAAAAGACCGTCCTTGTCATCGGCTCTCCTTTCCCGTTTACTGCAACTCTTTGACGAACACCTTGGAGCGGCGCTGATAATTGTAGAGCTCGCGTTTGCGCCGAGGGAGCGCCTCGGGCCCCACCTCGCGAAAACCCCGCTCGAGGAACCAATGCGCCGTGCGCGTGGTGAGCACATAGAGCCGCTCTAGCCCCATGGCGCGGGCACGTGCCTCGATACGCCGGAGCAGCTCCTCCCCGATGCCGGCGCGGCGAAATTCCGGGGCCACCGCCAGGCAGGCCAATTCTGCCGCGTTCTCCTCGCTGAAAGGATAGATGGCGGCAGAACCCACGACCACGCCGTCGTACTCCACGAGCACGAAACGCTCGATTTCCTTTTCCAGCAACTCACGGCTGCGGCGCACCAAGGTGCCGTCGGCCTCCATCGGCGCGATGAGCGCAACGAGCGCCGCGACGTCCTCGGGGCGCGCGTCACGGAAACGAAAAATTGGATCGCGGGTGATGAGCGTCCCCACGCCGGAATGGGTGAAGAATTCGAGCAGGAGGCCGCCATCGAGGTCACGGTCGATGAGATGCGCCCGGCCCACGCCGCGGCGTACCGCTTCGATCGCCCGCGGCAGATAGAGGTGCAGGTCCTCGGTAAGTCCCGTGCCCTCGGCGAGCGCCCGGGCGGCCGCATCCGCCGTCACCGACGAGACGAGTTTGCCTTGTGCATCCAGCAGACCCGGCGCGTCGCACAGAAAGACGAGTTTCTCCGCGCCGATCGTCACCGCCACCTCGGTAGCGACTTCCTCCATCGTGATGTTGAAGATCTCACCCGAAGGTGAAGGCGCGAGCGGCGTGATGAGGACGACGTTTTCCTGCTCCAGGTCGGCGACGATCTCCTTGCCGATCACCCGGCGCACCGCCCCGGTATATTGAAAATCCACCCCGTCGATCACCCCCAGCGGCCGGGCAGTGATGAAATTCCCCCCCGTCACCCGCATGTAACTACCCGCCATGGGCGTGTTGGGCAATCCTTGCGAGAGCTTGGCCTCGATCTCGACGCGCGTGACCATCATCGCCGCTTTGACGCATTCGAGCGCGGCCGCGTCGGTCACCCGCAGGTTCTTGTGAAACACCGGTGTCAAGCCGCGGCGTGCCATCTCGGCGTCGATCTGGGGTCGAGCGCCATGCACCAGCACCAGGCGTATCCCCAGCGCTGCGAGCAGGTTGCAATCATAGGCGAGCCGCTGCATGCGCTCGCCCTGGGCCACTTCGCCGTCGAAGGCGATCACGAAAGTCTTGCCGCCAAACGCGTGGATGTAGGGCGCGGAGTGGCGCATCCAGCCGACGAAAGCCGCGGCCGAGCCGTCTTGCAGCGACAAGGGATGAGGCGCTTCGGGGATGCGCTCGCCCGGTTGGTCATACTGTGATCCCGAGCCCGCCGCTTTACTCATCTGTCTGCCTCCATTCACAACGACGCCTCGAGTCGATCACACAAAGTTCGTAGCACCTTCACCCGGGCATAGTACTTGTTGTTCGCCTCGACTAACGTCCAAGGTGCGATCTCGGTGCTCGTGCGCTCGATCATATCGCTCACCGCCAGTTCGTACTGCGGCCATTTCTCCCGGTTGCGCCAATCTTCCGGCGTAATCTTGTGCCGTTTCAAAGGATCGGATTCGCGCTCACGAAACCGTCGCAACTGCTCCTCCAAATCGATCGCCAGCCAGAACTTCACCACCACCGTTCCATTATCGATCAGCTCTTCCTCGAAATCGTTAATCTCGGCATAGGCCCGCATCCAGTCGGCCGGCGCGCACAAACCTTCGACCCGTTCGACGAGCACGCGCCCATACCAAGAGCGATCGAAGATCACCACCCGGCCGTGCCCTGGCATGCGGCGCCAGAAACGCCAGAGATAAGGCTGGGCCAGTTCTTCGTCGGTGGGCGCGGCGATCGGTACCACCTGGTAGCGCCGCACATCCAGCGCCGCGGTTACGCGCTGGATTACCCCGCCCTTGCCGGCTGCGTCCATCCCCTCGAAGACCACGACCAGACTGCGCTTGGCGAAACGCTCGTCGCGCACGAGCGCATCGAAGCGCCCCCGCAGATGCTCCAGCTGACGTTTGTACGCTTTCTTCTTCATCGGCTGATCGAGGATGAGCGCACTCACGGCGTTGGGGCGTTCTTCGAGATCCGGCACGAGGACGAGAGGCGGCGCGCCCACCTCCCCGCGCTCGATCGCTTCGAACTTGCGCTGCCAGGCACCGGCGAGCGTTTCACCCACGAACACCGCCCGATAACGATCGTCGGCCCCATCGACCAATACCCAAGGCACCACACCGGTGCTCGTATGCCGAATGGCCGCGGCCGCCGTCTGGGCATAGTCCTCGTAGTGTTCGAGATGACGCCAATCGGACTCCCTCACGCGCCAGCTGGTGCGCTCGTCCTTGGAGAGTTTCTCCAAACGGTGTTTCAACTCCTTGGCCGAAATGTGAAACCACAGCTTCAGCAACAACACGCCCTCGGCTACCAGCATTTCCTCGAAACGGCGTACCCGCTCGAGCGCTGCTTCGAAGACGGCGCGCTTGCTTCGACCCGTAGCCCGATCCTCGATGATTTCGGCGTACCAGTTGTCGAAGAAGACCCCGATGCGCCCGCGTGGCGGCAAACGGCGCCAGAAACGCCACATGTAGGGCCGCTCTTCCTCTTCGGAGCTCGGGCGGTCGATCGCGTGGCTGTCGAGATGGCGCGGATCGAGCCAGGAATTGAGCAGATTCATCGTCTCGCCCTTGCCCGCTTTGTCGACCCCGTTGATGAGGATCAGCGTGGCGAAAGCGCGCTCCTGCACCAAGCGGTATTCCAGATCGAGCAACTGCAGACGCACGGCTTGCGAGCGCTGGCGATAGGTCTCCTTATCGAGGCGATGGCCCAATTCCACATTCTCGAACATCAACGCTCTCCCCACAGGGCTTGCATCATCGCCAGAGCCGCGGCCGCGGCGGTTTCGCTGCGCAGGATCCGCGGCCCCAAGCCGATGCACTCGACGCCGATCCGTTCCGCCTCGCTCAGTTCCTCCGCGCTCCAGCCACCCTCGGGGCCGACGAGCACGATCACCGGCCTCGAAGGTGGGGGAAGGCGGGACAGGGGAACCCCTTGCGGCGCGAGCAGCCACCGGTGCGCCTCGGGATGGTTCGTTCGCACGTCCTCGATCCATTCCCGCCAGTGACATGGCCGCGCCACTTCCGGCACCACGGTGCGGGCGCATTGCTGCACCGCGGCCACGGCGACACGCTGCCAATGCATCTGCTTGCGCGCTCCCCGCTCCAGCGCGCCACCGGTCTGAGTGCGCGCCGTCACGAGCGGCACGATGCGCGCAGCACCGAGTTCGACCGCTTTCTGGATCGCCCAGTCCATGCGCTCGGCCGGTAGCAGTGCCTGACCAAGCGTCACGGAGAAAGGCAACTCGCGCGAAACGGGCTCGAAGGTTTCCAGTCGTACCCGCGCTGCATCCCGCCCCACGGGTTCCAGCACCCCACGCCACTCCCCTCCCCGACCATCGAACACCACCACGGGCGCGCCTGCGCGTAACCTCAGCACGCGCAGGGCATGATGAGCCACCTCGGCAGGTAGCGACACCAGCGCACCAGCCTCGGGCGTGAGATCGGGAACGAAGAAACGAGCAACCATGGCAGCGCATTATACGATGGGCCGTGCTCTTAACGTGAAAGACCCCTCATCCAGGACGAGCAAGGGCCTGACTCTCGCGAGCCATTGAAATTCAAGACAGACCGCTCAGGCGCTGGCGGGGATGAAGCCGTAGCGCGTGAGCGCCTT
>NZ_SBHO01000010.1 GCF_006980705.1 Tepidiphilus olei
GATCAAACTCTCAGGTTCAATCCATAAAACCTCGCACGCATCTAGCGATGCGCGTGCCAGCGCACCCATCCCGCGCCAACACCCACACCGCTCGACTGTCCCCAAATTCTTAAAGAACTTCTTCCAACCCCACACCACCTCAGTGGCGCGGCAGAACCAGCATTATTCCTTACTTCACGACCCGTGTCAACAGTCCGAACGCACTTCCTCAACTTCCTTCCTACCAAGCCACGGTACACACGGTGCAGTATGCCGCAGCAGGTGGATTTGCATTATAGATGCTCTGAGCACAAAAAACAAGTTTCTTGTGTAGCAAACGAATAAACCCCTCAAACCCGACCACGCGTGCAGCGCGAATCATATTGTTTTTCATGAAATGGCCGGGGATGTACCCGATGAGTGCCAGAGAAGTGTGCGCGAAGCGCCCATCGAGTGCGCGAATCACCGCACGGCAGGGTTGCACGGCTCTTGCATGCTCGCCCATCTTCGGCATGGGTCGCGCATCCTGTACGCCCCCACCAGACCTTTTAGCCGCTCGCGACGGTTCGTCGGGTACCCAGACGTTCAATCAATCGGTGGCCGGTGACCACTGCGCAAGGAATTCGCGCCAGTGTGCACCGGGAAGTTTTTCGAGATGTTCGCGCACCCGCTCGAGTGCGGACTTCAGCCCTACCGCGCCGAGCTTACCGCGCAACCACTGGAAGCGCAGGAAAACCAGATGGGTATTGACCGCATCGGTCTCGCAATAGGCACGAATCGCCGCGGCCTCGCCCCGACACCAAGCGCTCCACACCTGTCCGCCGTCCATGCCGAGCTTGCCGGGAAAACCGAGCAGCCGCGCGATCTGATCGAGCGGCGCGGCGGCGCGGCTCTGATAGCCGGCGAGCACGTCCATCAGGTCGAGATGGCGCCAGTGAAAACGCCCGAGGTAGTTGTTGTAGCGGTATTCCGCCTCCCGCTCACCGACTTCCCAGTAGGTACTCGCCTGCACACCGTGCAATAGGCTGCGGTAGTGCAGTACCGGCAAGTCGAACCCGCCGCCGTTCCAGGTGACGAGCTGGGGACGCTTCTTGTCGATGGCGACGAAGAACTGCCTCAGGATCTCGGCTTCTTCGAGCTCCGGCGCGGCCAGCGAAAACACCTTCACCTCGCGCCCATTGTCCCACACGCCGGCGAGCGTCACGATGCGCTGCAGGTGATGCGGCAGAAAGTCGCTGCCGTTGCGGGCGCGCTGGCGCTGGGCGGCGTATTCCACCACTTCGTCGTCCGGTAGGGATTCCGGAAGTTCGTGGAGCAGCCGCAGCGCGGCCACGTCGGGAATCGTCTCGAGATCGAAGGCCAGAGTCGGCGTGCTCATCGTCAGGCAGGAAAAACGCCGGTGGAAAGATAACGATCACCGCGATCGCACACGACGAAGACAATGACGGCATCGCGCACCTCGGCGGCCACACGTAGAGCCGCAGCCAGCGCCCCGCCCGAGGAGATGCCGGCGAAGATCCCTTCCTCACGCGCCAGCCGCCGCGCCATTTCCTCAGCCTCAGCCTGGGAGATCGGCTCGATGCGATCGACGAGTTCCGGACGATAGATCCGCGGCAGGTATTCCGGCGGCCACTTACGGATACCCGGAATCTGCGACCCTTCTTCCGGCTGGCAGCCGACGGTGACGATGGCAGGATTCCTTTCCTTGAGGTAGCGCGCCACGCCCATGAGGGTGCCGGTCGTGCCCATGCTGGAGACGAAGTGGGTGATGCGCCCCTCGGTTTGTTCCCACAGCTCGGGGCCGGTATTCTCATAGTGCGCGCGGGGATTGTCGGGATTGGAAAATTGGTCGAGGATGACCCCTTTGCCCTCACGCTGCATCTGTTCGGCGACGTCGCGGGCGAGTTCCATCCCACCACTCTTGGGCGTGAGTACGAGTTCGGCCCCATAGGCTTTCATGATCTGGCGCCGCTCGACGCTCTGGTTTTCCGGCATCACCAGAATCAGGCGATAGCCCCGGATCGCCGCCACCATCGCGAGCGCGATGCCCGTGTTGCCGCTGGTGGCCTCGATAAGCGTATCGCCCGGCTTGATCTGGCCACGGGCTTCGGCGCCGCGGATCATGGCCAGTGCCGGGCGATCCTTCACCGAACCGGCGGGATTGTTGCCCTCGAGCTTGGCGAGCAGGACGTTGTTCCGCCCTGCACCCAAACGCTGCAAGCGCACGAGCGGAGTCTTCCCTACCCAGGATTCTATCGTCTCGAACATCGCACCTTCCTCTCAATGACCGGCGATCGCGTCGATCTCGATGACGCGCGCCGGGCCGAACGTCTCCCATTGGCCACAGGCAGGACAGCGCCACAGATGCCGCCGCGCCTTGAAACCACATTGGGCGCATCGGTAGCGCGCCAGCCGTTGTACGTAACCGTGCACCACTTCGCGCACGTGTTCGACGTCGGCGACCCAGGCGGGTTCGACCTGCCGCGCCACCAAGAGCAAGTATTCGTCGAGCACGATGAGGCTGGGCTGCTGGCGTAACATCCATTGCAGCAGACGCAGGGCGCGCGCCACATCCCCATGACGTGACTCGAACTCCACGTAATGGTCGACCAAATCGAGCTGGGGATGCCGGTGCAGCCATTGATGCATACGATGCAAGAGTTTCGCCTGCCAGGCGCAGCGCTCGGCCACCGCCATGAGCCGGTCGGCCGCCAGCGGCAAATGCTCTATGGCGATGCGCTCGAGCGTGAGCCATTCTTCGAATGCCACCTCGAACCGCCCCTGTAGGAAATGCCGTTCCCCTTCGAGCAGGATTGGGCGAACGGCGTGCCGATCGAGCGCGCGTGCCTGCTCGATGTGTCTGGCGGCCTCTTCCCAGCGCTCGGCCGTGAGCGCGAGCGCCGCGAGTTCGCAGTGGTAATGGATGAGTCGGACTCGCCAGGCGGGACTATCGTCCCGCACCAGACGCTCTACTACATCGATGCATTTGCGCCAATCCTTTTCGACCTGATAAATCTCGAGCAGCTGGGCAAGTGCCCAATGCTTGCGCGCGGTCTGTTGAAGTGCCGCGTAGAGCTCTTCGGCACGGTCGAAGAAACCAGCCTTGTGATAATCGAGCGCCAGTTCGGCGAGAATCTCGCCGCGACGATCTTCCGGCAGATCCTCGCGCGCGAGCAATTCCTGGTGAATGCGAATCGCTCGATCGAACTCTCCCCGTCGGCGAAAGAGCACCGCCAGCGCCAACTGTAACTCCAGCGTGGCCGGATTCTCCCTCGCCGCCGAGAGAAAGGCCTCGATCGCCTGGTCGAGTTCGTCGTGCAGGAGATGATTGAGACCGGTGAGGTAGATGCGCGGCAGGCGACTCGAGGCACGCACGACTTGGCGCATGTCGATACGCGCAGCCACCCACCCCAAGCCGAAGAAAAGGGGCAAGAGCAGCAACCACCAGAATTGGAGCTCGCTCATACGGGGGGAAGGGTACGATCAGAGGATTCGCTCACGCGCTCCGTCGCTTCGAGCCGGCGACGCAGACGCGACAGCGTCCATCTCTGGCGCACGAGGGTGCCGACCGTGAAGCTCAGACCAAGCAGGATCCCCACCAGGGCCGTCGCGAGCAGGACGACGGCGAGCGGGGCCTGCCATTCTTGACCAAACCACTTCAGCGTCACCGGCACATGATTTTGTGCCGCAAAAGCGACGAGCACGGCAAAGATGACGAGCCGGAGCACCCAGACAAAGATCCGCATCTCTTTTCCCCATGGGTTGGTGGAACTCTGCGTTCCGCACCGTACGAATTATCCCAAGCCAAACGAAAAAAAAGAAGCGGCCCACGAGGGCCACTTCCATCGGGACGAGCGCCGAACGCTCGCAGGGGCTTCAAAAGCCGCCGCGAGCGACTGAAGGACGATGCGACCAGAGATCAGGATGCACGGCATATCGAATGACTGACGAGCACCCGAGTACCAGAAACCGCCGCCATGGGGGCCACGCGGCAGGTGATTCGCAGGCACCCTCAACACACTGCCGCCGGCTCTGGCTCCTTGTGCCGATCCACGCGCTCGCGCAGCTCTTTGCCCGCCTTGAAATGCGGAACGTACTTCCCAGGAACCGGCACAGGCAAACCGGTTTTCGGATTGCGCCCCATACGCGGAGGACGGTACGTGAGCGTAAAGCTACCAAAACCACGGATTTCGATGCGCCCGTTGGCAACGAGCGTCTCGCTCATTGCCTGCAAGATCATCTTGACCGCGATTTCTACGTCTTTCGGCGGCAGCTGCGAAAAGCGCGCGGCCAGCCGTTCGATCAGTTCGGAACGGGTCATGGCCGCAGGTCACTCACGACTGTTTCTGTTCGTTGAGTTTGGCTTTGAGCAACGCACCGAGGCTAGTCGTGCCACTGGCGGAGGCACCTTCACCCGTCAGCCGATTGAGCGCCTCGGCCTGCTCGGCCTGCTCCTTCGCTCGGATCGACAGGTTGATGCTGCGGTTCTTGCGATCGACGTTGATGATGACCACTTCCACCTGCTGCCCTTCGTGCAGGAGCTGGGTGAGATCGTCGACGCGGTGCGCCGCCGCTTCGGAGGCGCGCAGATAGCCCTCGACCTCATCGTCGAGCTGAATCACGGCCCCTTTCGGCTCGACCGACTTGACGGTCCCGGTGACCACGGAGCCTTTCTCGTGCGTGGCGATGTAGTTGGTGAACGGGTCGCCCTCGAGCTGCTTGATACCGAGCGAAATGCGCTCGCGCTCGACGTCGACGGCGAGCACGACGGCCTCCACTTCGTCGCCTTTCTTGTAGCGGCGCACGGCCGTCTCGCCCGGCTCGGTCCAAGAGAGGTCGGAGAGGTGCACCAGGCCATCGATGCCGCCATCCAGGCCGATGAAAACGCCGAAGTCGGTGATCGACTTGATCTGGCCGCGAACCTTGTCGCCTTTCTTGTGGTTCTGAGCGAACTCTTCCCAGGGGTTGGGCTGGCACTGTTTCATGCCGAGCGAAATGCGACGACGATCTTCGTCGATCTCGAGAATCATCACTTCGACTTCGTCGCCGACCTGCACGACCTTGCTCGGATGGATGTTCTTGTTGGTCCAGTCCATCTCGGAGACGTGCACCAGACCCTCGATGCCCGGCTCGATCTCGACGAAGGCGCCGTAGTCGGTGAGGTTGGTGACCTTGCCGAAGAGGCGGGTACCGGCGGGATAGCGGCGGGCGATACCGACCCAGGGATCCTCGCCGAGTTGCTTGAGACCCAGGGAAACGCGCATCTTCTCGCGGTCGAACTTGAGTACTTTGGCCTCGACCTCGTCGCCCACATTGACGACTTCGGACGGATGACGCACACGCCGCCAAGCGAGATCGGTGATGTGGAGCAGACCGTCGATGCCGCCCAGGTCGACGAAAGCACCGTAATCGGTGATGTTCTTGACCACGCCCTTGACGATGGAGCCCTCTTGCAGGGACTCGAGGAGTTTTTCGCGATCCTCGCCCATGGTCTCTTCGAGCACGGCGCGGCGCGACACGACGATGTTGTTGCGCTTACGATCGATCTTGATGACCTTGAACTCGAGCTCTTTGCCCTCGATCGGGGTGGTGTCCTTCATCGGACGAATGTCGACCAGGGAGCCGGGCAGGAAGGCACGCAGCCCGTTGAGCATGACCGTGAGGCCGCCCTTGACGCGGCCGGTGACCACGCCCTTGACGATACGGCCTTCTTCGAAGGCCTGTTCGAGTTCGTTCCAAGCTTCCAGGCGCTTGGCTTTCTCGCGCGACAGACGCGTTTCGCCGTAGCCGTCTTCGAGGGCCTCGATCGCCACGTGCACGAAGTCGCCGACCTTGACTTCGAGCTCGCCGCGGTCGTTCATGAATTCTTCTTTGGGGATGTAACTCTCGGATTTCAGGCCGGCATTGACGATCACGAAGTTGTCGTCGATGCCGACGACCTCGGCGGTGATCACCTGCCCCGGCGTCATTTCCTGAAGCACGAGACTCTGCTCGAAGAGATCGGCGAAGCTTTCTTGGGTTTCGGTAGGTTGAGTGGCTACGGCGGTTGAGTTCATCGGTTCGGTTTCCAAAGACGTTTCTCCCTCAGGAAAAACGCAAGACAAAAAGTATGAATAAACATTCCCGGATCACGCGAGCCCACGTGTCCGGACCCAATCGAAAATGACCTCCACGGCCTCTTCCACGCCCATGAGGGACGTATCGAGCCGCAGAGCGTCGGGGCATTGCTGCAAAGGAGCGATGGCACGTTCCCGGTCCCGCAGGTCGCGTGCCTCGAGCTCTTCGCGCAATCTTTCAATGTTAGCAGACATTCCCTTGTCGATCAACTGCTTGAAGCGTCGCTCGGCGCGCACCTCGACGGAAGCGGTGAGAAAGACCTTGAGCTCGGCATCGGGAAAGACGACCGAGCCCATGTCGCGCCCCTCGGCCACTAGCCCCGGGCGGCGGCGGAAGGCCCGCTGACGCTCGAGCAGCGCCTCGCGCACGGCGCCGTGCACGGCGATGCGCGAGGCAGCAGCGGAGACCTCTTCCGTCCGAATGGCCTCGGTCACGTCTTCACCGGCGAGAAAGATGCGATCGCCGGCGAAGCGCACCTCCAGTTCGCGCGCGAGCCGCGCGAGCATCGCAACCTCCTCGGCGGGCACCCCGCGGCGCAGCGCCGCCAGCGCCACCAGTCGGTAGAGGGCGCCGCTGTCGAGATAGTGCCAGCCGAGCCGTTCGGCCAGGCGCGCCGCCACGGTGCCCTTGCCGCTTGCCGTCGGACCGTCGATCGCCACCACGGGCACCGGCCGCACGACCGAGCGGTATGCCTGCCAATACTGAGGGAACGTCTTGTTGACACACTCGGGATCGAGGATGCGCACGTAGATGTCGCCGAAAGCGGCGAGCGAAAAACACATCGCCATGCGATGATCGTCGTAGGTGGCGATCGCCGCCGGCCGTAGCCGCTCGGGCGGGGTGATGACGAGAAAATCCGGCCCCTCTTCGACCGAGGCACCGAGCTTGCGCAACTCGGTGGCCATGGCGGCGATGCGATCGGTCTCTTTCACCCGCCAACTGCCGATGCGGCGCAGGCGCGAGGGCCCCTCGCAAAAGAGCGCCACGACCGCCAGCGTCATGGCCGCATCCGGAATGTGGTTGAGATCGAGATCGAACGCCCGCAGTCGGCCGTTTGCAGGGGCACAGGCCTCGATCCAGTTCTCTCCCATACTGATACGGACGCCGAGCGCCTCCAGGGCCTCGGCGAAGCGCACGTCGCCCTGCAGGCTCGCTCGACCCACGCCCTCGACGCGCACCGGTCCTCCCCCCAAGGCTCCGGCGGCGAGGAAATAAGACGCGGAAGAAGCATCCCCTTCGACGTAGATTTCCCCTGGCGAGCGGTAGCGCGCCCGGCCATCGTAGTAGAACCGCCGGTCGCGTTCGGCGAGTTCCACCCCGAAGCGCGCCATCAGCGCGAGCGTGAGTGCCACGTAGGGGCGGGAAATGAGCTCCCCCACGACCTCGACGGTGATCGGCCGGCCGAGCAGGGGCAGCGCCATGAGCAGCGCCGAGAGGAATTGACTGGAGACGTCGCCCCGGATACGAACGGTCTCGACGGAAGTGGGTACGGGCGAGTGGATCGCGAGCGGCGGATAGCCGTCGTTTTCCAGGTACTCGATACGCGCCCCCAGCTGACGCAAGGCCTCGACCAGATCACCGATGGGCCGCTCGTGCATGCGCGGCACCCCACGCAAGCGGTATTCCCCGCCCATCAAGGCGAGTACGGCGGTGAGCGGCCGGAACGCCGTACCCGCATTGCCCAGAAAGAGCTCGGCCTTGCGCACCGGAAAGGGAGCGCCACCCGTGCCATGGACCACGTAGTCCTGCTCGCCGGTGCGCTCCCAGCGCACGCCCAGCGCCTCGAGCGCCTCGAGCATGCGCGCGACGTCGTCGGAGTGCAGCAGATCGCGGATGTGGGTGTCGCCCTCGGCGAGCGCCGCGAGCAGCAGCACGCGGTTGGAGATGCTCTTGCTGCCCGGCAGCCGCACCCCGCCCCGGGCGTGCAGTAGGGGCGGTAGATCGAGAAACCCGCTCATTCGTCCGACCCTCCTCCGTTGACGTAGCGTTCGCCCCAGGCCATGCGGGCTGCGCGCGCCTTGGCGAAGACATCCTCCAGACCCGGGCCGTTGGCCGAGAGCAAGAGCGCGCGGATGAAGGCGAGTTCGGAGAGATACTGGTCGAGCTCAGCCAGGATCGCCTGGCGATTGACGAGGCAGATGTCGCGCCACATCTCTGGGTGGCTCGCGGCGATGCGGGTGAAATCGCGAAACCCCCCGGCGGCATACTCGAAGAGTTGCTCGGCATTCGCACGCTCGGCGAGGTCGTGCACCAGCGCATAGGCGAGCACGTGCGGCAGATGACTCACGGCGGCGAAGACCCGGTCGTGCTCCTGCGGTGACATCTCGCGAATGAGCGCACCACAGGCCTGCCAGAGCTGCGCCACCCGCAGCACGCTGCCAGGCTCGTTCTCCGGCAGCGGTGTGAGCACCACTTTACGGTCGCGGAAGAGCGTCGCATCGGCCGCCTCGCAGCCGCTCTTCTCCGCACCGGCGATGGGATGCCCCGGTACGGTATGCGCCAGGTGTGGCTCCAAGTGCAGGTAAAAAGCTTCGATCACGTTGCGCTTGGTACTGCCCGCATCGGTGACGAGGGTGCCTGGGGCCAGATGTGGCGCCATGGCTTTGACCACCGCTTCCGTCTGACCCACCGGCATGGCGAGCAGCACGACTTCCGCCCTGGCGAGCGCATCGCCCCAGTCTGCGGCGATTCGATCGATCACGCCCAAGGCGAGCGCCCGTTCGAGTGAAACCCGCGAACGACCGATGCCCACCACTTCGCGCACCATGCCGGCCGCCTTGAGCGCCAGGGCGAAGGAACCGCCGATGAGCCCGACACCGCACACGACCAGCCGTCCCACCGGTTTCGTCTTCATGAAAGCCCCCTTTCAGGTGCAAAGGATGTCGGCGAGCGCTTCGAGGAAGCGGGCATTCTCTTCGGGCAGACCCACGGTGACGCGCAGCCATTCGGGCAGGCCATAGCCGGCGATCGGACGCACGATCACGCCGCGATCGAGCAGCGCCTCGTTCACCGCACCCGCGTCGCCCACGTGCACCATCACGAAATTGCCGCGCGACGGCACCCAACGCAGACCCAGCCGCGCGAATCCTTCGTAGAGCTGCAGCAGCCCCTGGCGGTTGAGCTCGGCGCTGCGCGCGACGAACGCCTCGTCTTCGAGGGCGGCGGCCGCCGCCGCGAGCGCGAAGGCGTTGACGTTGAAAGGCTGCCGGATGCGGTTGATCACATCGACGAGTTCGGGACGCGCCACACCGTAGCCCACCCGCAGCGAGGCGAGCCCATAGATCTTGGAAAACGTCCGGCACACGAGCAGGTTGGGAAAGCGATCGACCCAGGCAAGCGACTCGTAGCGTTCGGCGGGATCGAGGTATTCGCCGTAGGCTTCGTCGAGCACCACCAGCACGTCCTCGGGCACCCGCGAAAGGAAGGATTCCAGCGCCTCGCCGGGCACGAAGGTGCCGGTGGGATTGTTCGGATTGGCGAGGAAGACCACGCGCGTGCGCGACGTGATCGCGGCGAGCATCGCCTCGAGGTCGTGCCCGTAGTCCTTGGCGGGCACTTCGACCGGCCGTGCGCCCAACGCCTGCGTCACCAGCGGATAGACCGCGAAAGCGTATTGGGAATACACCGCCTCGGTACCCGGTTGCAGCACGATGCGCGCGGCCAGCTCCAGCACGTCGTTCGAGCCGTTACCGAGCACCAGACGCTCGGGTGCGACGCCGAACTTGCGCGCGATCGCCTCCTTGAGCACGAAACCATTGCCGTCGGGATAACGGGCTCCTTCGGCCGCCGTCGCATCCAAGGTGGCCCGCGCTTTCGGACTCATGCCGAGCGGATTCTCGTTCGAGGCGAGCTTGACGATGTCGACCTCCCGCAGACCGCGCTCGCGGGCGAGTTCCTCGATGGGCTTACCCGGTTGATAAGGGGCGAGCGAGCGGATCGCCGCTGGAACGTGATCGATGACGCGCATCTCTTCTCCTCCCGTTGTTGGCCGATGTCACCACGCCGCGGCCGGATAGGAACCGAGCAGCTTGAGGAAGGTCGCGCGTTCCTCGAGCGCCGCGAGCGCCTGGCGAACCGGCTCGTCGAGCCGATGCCCCTCCAGGTCGATGTAGAAGACGTACTCCCACAGACCGCTCTTGGCGGGGCGCGATTGCAGCTTGGTCATACTCACGCCATACTGCGCCAAAGGCTCGAGCAGGCGGTGCATGGCACCAGGCTTGTTCGGCGTGGAGCACACGAGCGAGGTTTTGTCCCGCCCCGAAGGGCCGGCGGCGTCGTGCTTGGCGATGACGAGGAAGCGCGTGGTGTTGTTCGGATCGTCCTCGATGTTGGCCGCGAGCACCGTGAGCCCATAGCGCTCGGCCGCAGCCTCGCCGGCGATGGCTGCCGCGTCCGGATCCTGGGCGGCGAGCCGCGCCGCCTCGGCATTGCTCGCCACCGGCACGTAGGGGACATCGGGCAGGTGTCGCGCGAGCCATTCGTGGCACTGTGCGAGTGACTGGGCGTGGGAATAGACGCGCTTGACCGCTGCGAGGCTCGGAGCGAGCGACATCAGGTGCTGATGGATGCGCAACATCACCTCGCCGCAGATCTGCAGCGGATGCAGCAGAAGCAGATCGTGCGTGACGCCGACCATACCCTCGACCGAGTTCTCGATGGGCACCACGCCATAGTCGATGTTACCCGCCTCGGTTTCGCGGAAGACCTCGTCGATCGAGACGAGCGGCAGGAACTGCGGCGCGCTGCCGAAATGCTTGCGCGCCGCCGCCTCGGAGAAAGTCCCGGCCGGGCCGAGATAGGCCACCTTGAGCGGCTGTTCGAGCGCGAGGCAGGCCGACATGATTTCGCGAAAGATCGTGCGCACGGCGCTCTCGGGCAGCGGCCCCGGGTTGAGCGAGGCGATACGGCGCAACACCTGCGCCTCGCGCTCGGGGCGGTAGAGCGCACCCTGTTTGAGCTCCCCCACGCGCCGCGCACAGCGCCCGCGCTCCGCAAGCAGTTTGAGGATCTCCTCGTCGATGGCGTCGATGCGCCGACGCAGCGCCAAGAGTTCCGACTCGTCCATCCCCCTCCCCTTTCTTCAGGCGTGCCGTGCGGCGAAATCGCGCAGGAAAGCGACGAGCGCCTCCACGCCCTCGCGCGGCATGGCGTTGTAGATCGACGCCCGCATCCCGCCCACCATCTTGTGCCCTTTGAGGTACTTGAGCCCGGCGGCCTCGGCCTCCTGCAGAAAGCGCTCGTTCAACGACTCGTCGGCGAGGCGAAACGGCACGTTCATCCAGCTGCGCCAGCGCGGCTCGACGGCATTGCGGTAAAAGGGCGTGGCATCGATGCACTCGTAGAGCAGACGCGCCTTGGCTTCGTTGCGCTGCGCCATCGCCGCCAAGCCGCCGAGCGATTCGAGCCACTGGAGCACGAGACCGGCCACGTAGATGGCAAAAGTGGGCGGCGTATTGAGCATCGAACCGTTCTCGGCCATGCGGTCGTAGCGCAGCACCGGCGGGGTGCCCTCCCAGGGCGAAGCCATGAGATCGCGGCGCACGATCACGAGCGTCAGTCCCGCCGGACCGATGTTTTTCTGCGCCCCGGCATAGATGAGACCGAAGCGGCGCACATCGATGGGGCGCGACAGCAGGTGCGAGGACATGTCGGCGACGAGGGGCACGCCAGAGGCTTGCAGCGCCTCGAGCTCCAGCCACTCCACCCCGTGGATCGTCTCGTTGGTGCATACATGCACGTAGCGCGCCTGCGGATCGAGCGAAAGCTCCTCGGGGCGCGGCGCGCGGGTGAAACCGCTTTCCTCGGTGGAGCTGGCCAGACGGACCCGGCCGCCGAGCATGGGTGCGATGCGCTGCGCCTCCACGAAGGCTTTCTGCGACCAGGCGCCGGTAACGACGTAGTCGGCCGAACCACCGCCGAGCAGATTCATGGGGATGGCGGAGAACTGCAGCGTCGCCCCTCCCTGGAGGAAGAGCACGGCGTAGTCCTCGGGAATGGAGAGCAACTTCCTGAGATCGGCCTCCGCCCGCGCGATCACCTCCGAGAAGTGCTTGCCGCGATGGCTCACCTCGATGATGCTCGAACCGATTCCGTGCCAATCGAGCAGTTCGTCCTGCACCGTACGCAAGACCGGCTCCGGCAGCATTGCCGGTCCGGCGCTGAAGTTATACACCCGCATCGGATTCCCCTTCGCCTTCGTCCCCGACCACCGGCGTGCGCGCCACTTTCACCACCGTTACCAGGCGGTCACCCTCGTCCAGCGCCATCAGGGTCACCCCTTGCGTCGAGCGCCCCATCTCGCGGATGTCGTCGACCGAAGTGCGGATCAGCACGCCGTTCTGCGAGATGAGGATGATCTCGTCGCCCGGCTGCACCAGGCAGGCGGCCACGAGCCGACCGTTGCGGCGAGTGGTCTGGATGGCGATCATCCCTTTGGTGCCACGGCCGTGACGCGTGAACTCGGCCACCGGCGTCCGCTTGCCGTAGCCTGCCTCGGTGGTCGTGAGCACCGAGCCGGATTCGTCGCGCACCACCAGCATCGACACCACCTGCTGGCCGTCCTCGAGCGTCATGCCACGCACGCCGCGCGCCTCGCGCCCCATGGGGCGCACGTCATCCTCGGCGAAGCGCACCGCCTTGCCCGCATCGGAGAAGAGCATCACGTCGCAGGTCCCGTCGGTGAGGTCCACGCCGATGAGGCGGTCGCCGTCGTCGAGCGATAGCGCCACGATCCCGGCCTTGCGCGGATTGGCAAAAGCCGACAGTGCCGTCTTCTTCACCACGCCCGACGCGGTGGCGAAGAAGACGTAGTGCGCGTCGTCGAACTCGCGCACCGGCAGCACCGCCTGGATGCGCTCGTCCGGCCCCATGGGAACCAGGTTGACGATGGGCTTGCCGCGCGCGCCACGCGCCCCCTCGGGCAGCTCGAAGACGCGCAGCCAATAGACGCGTCCGCGGCTGGAGAAGCACAGCACCCAGTCGTGGGTATTGGCCACGAACACCTGCTCGAGGAAATCCTCCTCCTTGACCGCCGCCGCCTGCTTGCCGCGCCCGCCGCGGCGCTGCGCCCGGTAGTCGTCGAGCGGCTGGCGCTTGACGTAGCCGGCGTGCGACAGCGTGACCACCATGTCCTGGGGCGCCACCAGGTCTTCGAGGCGGATCTCGTCGGCTTCCAGCACCAGCTCGCTGCGGCGCGGATCGGCGTACTGCGCCGCGATCTGACGCAATTCCTCGCCAATGATGGCCGAGACGCGCTCGGGCCTGGCGAGGATGTCGAGCAGATCGGCGATGCGCTCGATCACCTCGCGGTACTCCTGCACGATCTTGTCCTGCTCGAGCCCCGTGAGGCGCTGCAAGCGCAGATCCAGGATCGCCTGCGCCTGGGCTTCCGAGAGACGATAGCCCTCTGCCGACCAGCCGAACTCGGCCCCCAGCCCCTCGGGCCGGAACCGCCCCGCGTCTTCGCCCGCGCGCGCCACCAGCTCGGCCACCACCGGCGAATGCCAACGGCGCGCGAGCAGCGCTTCCTTCGCCGCGGCCGGCGTAGGCGAGGCCTTGATGAGCGCGACGATCTCGTCGACGTTGGACAGCGCCACCGCCAGACCTTCCAGGATGTGCCCGCGCTCGCGCGCCTTGCGCAGCTCGAACACGGTGCGCCGCGTCACCACCTCGCGCCGGTGCGCGAGGAAGTGCCCGACGAGGGCCTTGAGCGTGAGCGTCTGCGGCCGACCATCGACGAGCGCCACCAGGTTCATGCCGAAGGTGTCCTGCATCTGCGTGTGCTTGAAGAGCTGGTTGAGGATCACCTCGGGATGCTCGCCGCGCTTCAATTCGATGACCACGCGCATGCCGGACTTGTCCGACTCGTCGCGGATCTCGCTGATGCCCTCGATGCGCTTTTCATTGACGAGCTCGGCAATGCGCTCGAGCAGGGTCTTCTTATTGACCTGGTAGGGCAGCTCATCGACGATGATCGCCTGCCGGTCGCCACGGCCGATCTCCTCGAAATGGGTGCGCGCCCGCATCACCACGCGCCCGCGCCCGGTACGGTAGCCCTCGCGCACGCCCTCGAGCCCGACGATGAGCCCGGCGGTCGGAAAATCCGGCGCCGGCACGTACTGCATCAGATCGTCATCGGACAGCCCGGGGTTCTCCAGCAGCGCCAGGCACGCCCGAACCACCTCCCCGAGATTGTGCGGCGGAATGTTGGTGGCCATGCCCACGGCGATACCGCTCGAACCGTTGATGAGCAGATTGGGAATGCGCGAGGGCAGCACCAGCGGCTCGCGCTCGCTGCCGTCGTAGTTCGGACCGAAATCGACGGTTTCCTTGTCGATGTCGACGAGCATCTCGTGCCCGATGCGCGACATGCGGATTTCCGTATAGCGCATGGCCGCCGGGCTGTCGCCATCGACCGAGCCGAAGTTGCCCTGACCGTCGATGAGGGGATAGCGCAGGGAAAAATCCTGGGCCATGCGCACGATGGTGTCGTAGACGGCCGTATCGCCGTGCGGGTGATATTTACCGATCACGTCGCCGACGATGCGCGCCGATTTCTTGTAGGGCTTGTTCCAGTCGTTACCCAATTCGTGCATGGCGTAGAGCACGCGCCGGTGCACGGGCTTCAAGCCATCGCGCACATCGGGCAGCGCCCGGCCGACGATGACGCTCATGGCATAGTCGAGATAAGAGCGCCGCATCTCCTCTTCGAGGGGCACGGGCAAGGTTTCGCGGGCAAAAGAATCCATTGAGCAAAAACCGCCGTACAAATCCGTAGAATTCATTATTTTATCACGCCACTCACCCCCTTTCCGGAGCCCGCCGATGCCCGAGCCGACCGCGCTTCAGTCCGCCGACACTCTCATCCTGCCCCGCTGGCTGCTGCCGATGGAACCAGCCGGGGCGCTGCTCACCGGTCACGCCGTCGCGGTCCGCGGCGACACGATCCTCGACGTGGGTCCTGCCGATGAGTTGGAGCGCCGCTGGCGGCCCCGCGAGCGCGTCGAACTACCCGAGCACGTGCTGCTTCCCGGCCTCATCAACGCGCACACCCACGCGGCCATGACCCTGCTGCGCGGCGTGGGTGACGACCTGCCGCTGCGGCGATGGCTCGAAGAAGCGATCTGGCCGCGCGAGGCCGCCCTGATGAGCGAAGAATTCGTCCACGACGGCACGCTCATCGCCGCCGCCGAGATGCTGCGCGGCGGCATCACCACCGCCGTCGACATGTACTTCTATCCCGAAGCCGCCGCGCGCGCCTTCACCGCCCTGGGCATGCGGGCGGTGCTCGGCATTACCGCCATCGACTTTCCCACGCCGTACGCGGCCGATGCCGACGAGGCGCTCGCCAAGGGGCTCGCCGTGCGTGATGCCTGGCGCGAAGAACCCCTCGTCTCTTTCGTGCTCGCGCCGCACGCCCCCTATTCGGTGAGCGACGAGACCCTCGAGCGCATCGCCACCCTCGCCGCCCAGCTCGACCTGCCAGTCCAAATCCACTTGCTCGAGGCGGCGCAGGAGCGGGAAGAATCGCTCGCACGTCACGGCGAGACCCCCCTGCAGCGGCTCGATCGCATGGGCCTCCTGGGGCAGGGACTCATCGGCGTGCACGCCGTACACCTCACCGAAAGCGAAATCGCGCTGCTAGCCGAGCGCGGCGCCGCCCTCGTGCACTGCCCCACCTCCAACATGAAACTCGCCAGCGGCATCGCCGCCGTACCCCGGTGGCTCGAAGCCGGTATCCCCGTCGGCCTAGGCACCGACGGGGCGGCGAGCAACAACCGGCTCGACCTCTTTCAGGAAATGCGCCACGCGGCCTTGCTCGCCAAGGTCGGCCAGGGGCGTGCCGACGTGCTGCCAGCCATGCAAATCTTGGAACTCGCCACGATCGACGCCGCCCGCGCCCTCGGGCTGGAACATCGCCTCGGCTCGATCCGCCCGGGCAAAGCCGCCGACCTCGTCGCCGTCGCCCTCGATGCCGTCGAAACCCAGCCCTGTTATGACCCCTGCTCGCACCTCGTCTTCGTCGCCGGACGCGAGCACGTCAGCGACGTCTGGGTCGCCGGACGCCGTCGTGTCTCCGGAAAAATCTTGCTGTTGCAGGAAAACAACAGACCTTTGTCCGCTCTGGCGCAAAACTGGCGGCAACGAATCCAGTTGCAAATCCGCTGAAAAAGTGCTTGTATAATGAATCCAAGGATACGATCCTAGACCTTGTCCCAACCGTTTTCCCAAGAAAGGATGCTACCATGACCACCAAAAACACCCGCTTCAAGCTCCTCGCCGTCGTCCTTGGGACGATCGGGTTTTCCATGAGCGCAATGTCCGCCGACGTCGTGGTCGATCGCAAGGGCGTCATTCCCTATGTCACCGACTCCCGCAATGTCGTCGTCACGAGTGGCGCAGGTGCCTGCGTCCGCGCGGGCGCCAGCTGGTCGCCGGCGGCTGCCGAACAGGCCACGGACACCAATGGCAAGCCGCTTGCCTGCAGCTGCGATCCCGACCTGATCGCCAAAGAAAAATGCGAACCGCCCAAGCCCGTGGCCGCCCCGCGCCCCGCGCCCAAGCCGGCCGAACAGAAAGTGAAGATTTCCACCGACACGCTGTTCGATTTCGACAAAGCCACGCTTCGCCCCGAAGGCAAAGCCAAGCTCGACGAAGTCGTCGCCCAGCTCGGTAAGTACAACGTCGAAGTCATCCTCGCCGTGGGCCACGCCGACCGCATCGGCCGCGACGCCTACAACCAGAAACTCTCCGAGCGCCGTGCCGATGCCGTCAAAGCGTATCTGACCAGCAAAGGCGTCCCGGCTAATCGCATCTACACCGAAGGCAAAGGCGAGACGATGCCCGTCACCGGTGACAAGTGCAAGAACATGGGTCCGGAAAACCGGAACAACAAGAAACTCATCGACTGCCTGCAACCCGACCGTCGCGTCGAAATCCAAGTCATCGGTACCGACAAGTAATCCTGGTCGTCCGAGGTCTGCGGAAAACCCCGCCCTGGCGGGGTTTTTCTTTGGAGGATTCCCCATGACGAACGTCGATCCGCTGGAACTGGCCAAATTCGAGGAGCGCGCCCACCACTGGTGGGATCCGACGAGCGAATTCCGGCCACTGCACGAAATCAATCCACTACGGCTCTCCTGGATCGAATCCCACGTCACGCTCGCCGGCAAGCGCGTGCTCGACGTCGGCTGCGGCGGCGGCATCCTCTCCGAAGGCATGGCGCGGCGTGGCGCCAAGGTCACTGGAATCGATCTCTCCGCTGCCGCCCTGGAAGTCGCCAAACTCCATCTCCTCGAATCCGGCCTATCGGTGGACTACCGCCTCGAGAGCGCCGAGGCCCACGCAGCCGCTCATCCCGGCGCCTATGAGATCGTCACCTGTATGGAGCT
Source organism: Tepidiphilus olei (assembly GCF_006980705.1). Taxonomy (GTDB): domain Bacteria; phylum Pseudomonadota; class Gammaproteobacteria; order Burkholderiales; family Rhodocyclaceae; genus Tepidiphilus; species Tepidiphilus olei. Next base: position 17,487 of record NZ_SBHO01000010.1, read on the forward strand.
GCTCGAACACGTCCCCGAGCCCGAATCCATCGTCGCCGCCTGCGCCAAGGCGCTCACCCCCGGCGGCTGGGCCTTTTTCGCCACCATCAACCGCACGCCCAAAGCCTACCTACACGCGATTCTGGGGGCGGAATACCTGCTGAGGCTACTGCCGCGCGGCACGCACGACTACGCCAAATTCCTCCGCCCCTCCGAACTCGCCCACTGGGCACGGGCGAACGGGCTCGAACCGGTCGCTCTGCAAGGGCTGGGCTACAACCCCCTCACGAAAACCTATCGTCTGATCGAAGAAACTGCGGTAAACTACCTTTTCGCTACCCGCAAGGTGGCGTAAAAAAGTGTACCGATCGGCGGAACTTTTTCGCTGCACGAGGCACTAATACAATGCAAACCCACTGGGGCCGTACCTGGCTTCGACGGGGGTCGCAAAGCAGCACAGCGCATACCGAGGACCAGTCCCCTCGTAAATCCACTGGAAAGCAAACAAACGCCAACGACGAGCGTTTCGCTCTCGCCGCCTGAGGGCGGCGAGCGCTGCACCGGCTGGCCTCTGGGCCGGATGATGGCGTAAGCCATCTCGCAGCGTCATTCACAGAGGCTCGTCCCCGAGTCGGGCCGCTTGGCTCGGGGCCTAAAACCAAGGCGGCTCGCGTCGGTGCGGTGAGCCTACCCACCAACACCGGCGCTAAACCCAAACGGTAGGCTAAGTATGTAGACCTGGCTGTGGAGGGCTTCCGGACGGGGGTTCGACTCCCCCCGGCTCCACCAACACATTCGCATAAGCGCTTGATTTCAAAGGGAAAAACGGCAAGCAAAAAATTTCTGCCTTATCACTTGCCTTATCGTTTTTCCTGCCTTATCGTCTTGCAGCGCGTCCCGTTTTTTTGATGTGGTCGGCATGAGCCGCCTTCCGGCCGCCGCCGCAACCCTCGCCAAGCCGCGCTAGCTGCGCCGCACGTCCGGCAAGCCAAGACGCCAGTTCGTACAGTTGCATATGCGCCCACCGCGCGCCCTAGCGCGATTTCGCGGGTTTGCGCACCCGCACCCCAGCCAATCCCCCAGGGTCCCCCGCAGCGCCGCCATAGAGCCGCTGTAGGCCGTTTTCGTGGTGCGCCAGTAGGGGGGAGCTTGCCCCTCGCCAGAGAAACGGCACAGAAAGCCGCCACGCAAGCCTTGCCGCCGCTTCAACCATAGTTAAACCCGGCCGCAACCATAGTTAAAAGGTGCGCTTGGCCTTGCGCCGCCATAGCGCCCTTGTAAGCCGTTTTCCGTGGTGGCCTATAGGGTGGCCTATCCCCGCCAGAGAAAAAGCCGTAGAAGGCCGCCACGCAAGCCGCTTCCCCTTCCTGGCGGGGTGGTGGCGTTCTTCCAGGGTGCGCGTGGTGGCGCCGCCGGGTGCGCGTGGCCGTGCTCGAGCTTTCTGGCCGCACCGCCGCAAGCGCCGCGCTTAACCAGGCGAAAGCGTTACGCTAAAGGCATTAATGCCGTTGGCTTATTCAAGTCACGGGATGCGAAAACTGCCGAACAACGCGGATTGCATCACCCTAATCGCGTGGATCGTCGGGAGTACCTTTGCCGCCGCTTGGCGTGGCCGTGAAGTGCGCTTACACCACAGCAAGCGCGCTTCACGGGGTTGATCAAGGCCTTGGCAGGGGATCGCCAAACGCCTGGCGCGCCGCTCGTAGTGCCGCGCGTGATTCCTCGGTGGCCTCGAACGATTGCGCCGCCGCCAGCCGATCGGCCTCTTGGCGTGGCAAGCCGCCGTCGAATTCGGCCACGGCCGCGCGCTCTTCCCAATCGCGGAATCGCTCCAGGTAGTAATGCCGCGCCGTCGAATCCTCGGCCGCCGCCGCCAACACCTTGGCGATGGTCGCCGGGTCGGTCTCGCCGATCAGCTCAAGCCAGCGAAGAATGCGGGTTCGTTCGTCCTCGAGCAATGGCCGATCGGGTGGCGTTTTTCCTGGCGAGTGCGCCACCACCTCCACCGCGCCAGTCTCGGCGTGCAGCACCTCGGCGCGCGTTCTAGCAGGGGAAAAGGCGATGACGCGCTCGGTGCCGTCGATGTAGCGAATGCGCCATGTGGTGGCGGGGGCGTCGTCGGCAGGCCGGGGCGTCGGGGCGTTTGGGGTGGCGTCGGTGGCCGCGGAGCGTGCCTCGGCGATGGTGGCCGCGGAGCGTGCGGGTCGGGGCGTGGGCGCCATCGTCGGGCCGCCGGGGCGTTGCGGGGCGTCGGTGCCGTCGGTGCTGCCGTCGCCGTGGGCACGTGCGCCGTCGCCGGTGCGCTTCGGGGCGTCGTCCGCGGGCCGTGCGCCGGTGCGCCGGGATCGCATGAAGAGCTCGTCAAGCGTGGTCATGCTTGCCTCTTGGGTGAGCCGTTGCGGGGTTTGCCGGGTTTGGCGGGGATTCTGACAGTCCAAAACTTTTTTCACGTAACGCCCAATAACCACACCATAGAAATGGTATTTTTGGTCTCGCGCGAAGGTGGCAAACTTCCCCGCAATATCCCGCCATAACCCGCACGGGTTTTTTGCGAGAAAAAGTTTTTGGAGTGCACCAATCCCCGCAAAACCCGTCAAACCCCGCAAACGGGGTTATTCCACCCGCTGAATGATCCATCGCGCGACCTTTTCGTGGCGGTCGTCGTCAAAGCGTCGCAGCACCAGGCCGCGGGCGATGCGATCGCGACGGTTGAGCAGCAGGCGGCCGACTTGTTTCGCGTTTCGCGCTTCGCCGCCCAGGAACCCGGCGATAGCTTCGGCAAGCTCGGGGTCGCGCCCGTAGCCTTCGAGCCGCTGGAACACGTCGCGCGTCATGAAGGGCTTTTCGCCGAAGGCCGCGGCCAGCGCCTCGAGCAGGTCGCCGAGACTGTCGAGCTCGGGGTCGGCGGCCGTCGCGCCCGTGATGGCGTCCATCGGGTCGCGCCATTGTTGCGGGTCGCGCCGGGCGAGCCATGCGACGGGTTGGCGCACCAGGTCATCCCAGCGCTCGAACGATGCCGTGCTGCCGGGGGCGCGGATGCCGTCGCGGTAGTCGCTCGAGCTCAGCCAGCCGCGAATGATCACGCAGGCGGCCGCCGCGAGTCGCTGGCGTTGTCGCTGCACCCGCTCCACCGGGTCGAAGGCGAAGCGCCGCGCGAAGGGGCGTTCGGTCTGCGGGTCGATCCGGCAGACCAGGAAGCGCCGGGGCAGGTCGCCGGAAAGGATGAGATTGTTTCCCGTCACGCAGAATAGGGCGCGATTGGGTACGCTCGCCGCTTCGCTCACGCCAAGGATGCGGTCGCGATAGATGGGGGCCGTGAGCGCGGCCGCAAGCGCCGCACTGTCGAACGTGCCGACCACGTTATCCCACACGATCGCCCGCTCGCCCGACATTAGCGCCGTCGTCAAGCGCTTGCGCACTTCGGCGTCGTCGCCGCGTTCGCTCTTGACGTGGGGCCATACCGTCGGGGGCTCGCCCGTGGCGAGCACGCACAGGGCGCTTGCCAATAGCGTCTTGCCGCTGCCTTGCACGGGCGCGTCGAACCCAAAGCCGGGGCACGTCGGCAGGACGGGGCGCTCGACGGCCGAGAGTAGCGCCGCCAGCAGCACGCTACGGTCGAGCACCCCGGCAAAGGGGAAATACTCGAAGGGCGCCATGATCGCGTCGAGCGCCGCGTCGATCTCTTCGGCCGTGGGCGCCTCGGGCACGATCGGGGGCGTCTCGGCGCCGGGGTCGTAGAACAAGCGCGAGACGTGATCATAGCCGGGGGCCGTGAGCACCTGGCCGTCCAGCCGCACCAACGGGGCCGAGACGACGGCCTCGAGCGGTTTCAGCTTGCGCTCGGCGCCAAGCGCGAGCAGGGTGTCGATGACCTTGGGGGGCGGGTCGCGGTCTTCATCGACGATGCTTCCGTCTCTCTGTTTCTTTTTGCCGAAGAACTGGAACTCGCCGCCGAGATAGTACGCCAGCCGCTCGCGTCGAAAGGGGATCACGCGGCCGTCGCTGACGGTGGCGAGCTCGCTGCCAAAATCAAAGACGTCCGGGGCGTTGCGCAGATACTCGAGCAGCCAGTCGGCAAGCTCGCGCGTGCGCCCGCCCACGATCTCGACACGCCGCGGGGCGCGAATGAGCCTGTAAGTGGAGCCACCATGAGCAAACGATTTTAGCGTCGGTCGCATGCCGACCAAAAAGAGCTTGCCGACCAGCCGCCCGCCGTCGTAGTCGGGTTCGAGCGGGTCATGGCACAAGGCGCCGTGGTATCTGGCGCGATTGTCGAGCACCTCGCCGACGGTGACGGTGCGCCCGTCCTTGAGGGTGAGGGGAAAGTCGCCGTACAAGACTTTGTGTTCGATTGCCTGATGCGCGAGATGCGCCGCGTGCTCTAAGTCGCTGCCGTCCGTGAGCTCGTCCGCGAGCTCTTGCGCGAAGGCTTCGCGTTTCTCGCGCACCAGCGGGGCGACGGCTTGGCGGGCCACGTGCTGCACCTCGCCGATCCGCTTCCGCTCGCTTTGGGTGAGCGGGGGCAGGAAGTCGAGTGGGGGCGCCTCGGGGTGGCGCACGATCGGCGGGCCGCGCCGCTGTTCGAGCGGGGCGATGCAGTGCGCACCCGCCGCGAAGACGAGTCGCTCGGGTTGCCACACGCTGGCGTCGACCAAGGTTCGCTCGAGCAGGGCGCCAGACTTCGACACTTCATAGCGCCCGAAGCCCGCCAGCCACAGCCGCCCCTTGATTGTCTCGCCCAGCTCGGGGATGCGCCGCGCGTCCGCAACGATGACGTAGATGTGAAAGCCGCGCAACCCGGCAAGCTCGCGTTCGCCATGCCAAATGCAGCTCGACGAACTTGGACGAATCACCATCGGGGCGGCCTCGAGCTCGGGCACCGCCGCGAAGAGGGCGTCGAGCGCCGCGTCGATCCCCAAGGGCTCGCCGTCCTTTGGCGCGTCGAAGTCGAGCAGCAGCACGCCCGGGGCGTTCGCCCATTGGAAGAACTCGCGCGAGCGGGCGATGACGCCGGGGGAAGGCACGGCGGGCAGCTTGCCCTTGGTGACGACGACGAACTCGTCGCGCGCCGGGTCGCAAGGTTCGCCAAAGGCGAGCGCGTGCCGGGGTTCCAGGCATTCGAGCAGCTCGACGAACTCGCCGACGTTCTCGAGCCGGTAACGTCGCGCCTTGCCGCGCGCCATTTGCGGGGGCGTTTTCTTGTCGAGCTCGCCATTACCGTCGAGCCGCACCGTCTTCGTGATGGGGTGGTCGGCCTCGAAGACGGTAACGGCCAAAGGGGTGCTATACTGGGCGAGCGTGCATTCGTTCTTGTCGGCCGTCTCGGGAGCTCCACCCGGGGCGGCCGTTTCGTTTTGGGCCTCCATCGCTCACGCCCTCTTCCGGGCCGCCCACGTGGGAACGGGGGCCGTGCGCAGCCATTCTTCGACTTCTTCGGCCAGCCAAAAGAGCCGGGAACCGGCCATACGGGGCGCGGGGAAAGTGCCGTTGCGCGCGTGGCGATACACCCACACACGCGAGCGGCCGATGAGCTCGCAGACTTCGGATTGGGATAAAACACGTTGCATGGTGCCGCTCCATAAGGAATGAATGCGACACCAAAGATATTTCACCAAGAGCCGGGTTTTCTGGACATGTCCGCCGCCGCTTGGACATGTCCGGTTTCAAACGTGATCAATCCTCGGCGCGTAGCCAATTCCTCAGGTAGCGCGATAGCGTCTTGGGGGCGATGGTCTTCCCGCGGTGCTGCCCGATGGCCTCGAGCAAGGCCGATGCCTTGGACACTTCGGCCTCGGTAGGGCGCCCGATCAGAAACGCCGCGCCCGCCTCTTCGAGCAGTCCGGCGACGATGGCGCGCATCGTCTCGCGGACATCTTCCCGCGGGGGCGGTTCAATTTCCTGCACTCTGGGGGAATCGGCAGGCGGGGGGAATCCTTCGTTGATGAATCGCTTGAGAAGAGCGCCAGAGACGCCAAGGAATGGGGGCTTGCGCGGCGGGGAATCGTCATCTTTTGGCGACAAATACTTCTTCGATGGGGAGACACCATTAACGGGGCTCTTCGCTTCGTCGTAGGCGAAAAAGTTGGGAGGAACGGTTCCGTCGCGCAACCATTGCAACAGTTCATGATGCCCGACGTCCGACCACGGGGGCCATGCCCCTGCCCCGGTCTCGTAGTCGTTTTCAAGTTCAATGCCGCGATTCACCCAATGCCCGCGTGCTTGCAGTACGTCCACGGGGTCGCATAAGAACGGGGCACCTTTTAAGTCTATGCAAAAAACGGTCATCTCCCGATCATTCGGCGCCAGCAGCACATAAAACCCGCTCAGCGCGCCCGCATAGATCGCCTCTTCCGACACGTCCAAGATGCGCGCCACCTCGGGCACCGGCAAAACGAAGTCGTCGGGGATGTTGCGCCACCGTTTCAAGTCATCGACCATCGTCGTTTGCTCCTGTAGTGACGAACCTTGCCCATTGCTCCATCAGCGGCCGCCGCTTCTCGACAAGGTCGCCGCGGGCATAGACGGCTTCGACCTCGCCTTTGTAGTCATGCGCGAGCGCGTCTTCGAGCAGTGCGCGGGGATAGTGGGTCTCGTTCTCGCCCCAGGTGCGAAAGGTGGCGCGAAAGCCGTGGGCCACGATGACGCGCCCACCCTGGCGCCGGTCGATCCAACCTACGCCGTCGGCCGCGTGCTTGGCCGCGTGCAGGTCGCGCAATAGTTTCGTCAGCGCCATGTCCGACAAAGGCTTGCCGCCGCGCGATGGGAACACCCAAGGGCAAGCGGTAAAGCGTGGCAGGGCGTGCAGCAGCTCGAGTGCGGCCGCCGACAGGGGCACGGCGTGGGGTCGCTTGGTCTTCATGCGTTGCCCGTAGTCGCTGGCGCCGGGGATGCGCCAGACGCGCGCCTCGAAGTCAAATTCTTGCCATTGGGCAAAGCGCACATTGAGGGGACGAACGGCCGTGAGGATGAGCAGCGCGAGCGCCCGGGCGGCCGTGCTCGTCTTGGCGTCGAGCACCCGCCAGAAGTCGGCGGCCTCGGCGTAGTCGAGCGCAGGCATGTTCTCGCCTTCGACCACCTTGGACGGGGCCGGTAGCAGCTTGTCGAGATGACCTTTCCACCGCGCCGGGTTTTCGCCGCTGCGCAGTCCGTGAGCCGCCGCCCAGTCGAGCACGGCCGCGATGCGTTGCTGCAAGCGCGATGCCGTCTCGGTCTTCGTCGTCCATATCGGCTCGAGGATGGCGAGCACGTGGCGCGTCTCGACCTCGGCGGGGCGCAGGTGGCCGATGATGGGGAAAGCGAACTGCGCAAGGGTATTTTCCCATTGCTGCACGTGCTTGGCGTTCGTCCATTCGGCGCGCTTGGCCTCGATGAGCCTGGCGGCGCATTCGGCGAAGGTGAGCGCGACATGACGTTTCACGCGCAGCGTCTCGGCCGGGTCACGCTTTTCGAGCTTGAGCACGCGCAAGAGCTCGTCGCGCTTTTCCCGCGCATCGGCCAGCGCCAGCACATCAGCCGGCCCAAGGGTTAGCTCGTTGATCTTGCCGTTGAACCGGTAGCGCAGTACCCAGCTACGCGAGACACCGCGCACCCGCAGATAGAGATTGCGGCCGTCGGCGTGGTAGCCGTCCGGCAACCTCGCCAGCGCCCGTGGGGCGAGCCGGTTGATTACCTTTGGCATAAATTCTGCCTTATCGCTTGCCTTATCATTTTACGACGCATGACGAAACACGATGAGACAGATTATAGCCTAGGTGCCTTGATTTACAATACTATTTGAAACGACGAGAAATTGCACATTACATGGGAATGGCGGACCCCGGCTCCACCAACACATTCGCATAATTCCTTGACTTCAAAGGAAAAAGCAGCGGAAGACGAAAGACTGTTCTCGACAGCCCAGTGCGCCCGTACTGCCTGGGCCAGGCAATGGGCATCGGCCGGCAGACTGCTGAGGTAGAAACGGCGTTCGAGCGAGGTCTTGCCATTGATCGTTCGTTCCGACTCGATCACCACGAAGGGTGTCATATCGGGCCATCGTTCTGGCTGGGCTAGGCAATCGAATCGATCGAAGGCGAAACAGCGACGCGTTTCGATGCGGCCATGATCCTTCACGATGGTTTGCACCACGGTATGCGGGGTACGTTCGAGCGCAGACTGGTACTGGACAACGAATTCCCGCACCGAGGCGGCCAGGCTTGGCTGATTGTCCTTGAGCGACGCCAGGACGTAGTGGGTGCCGCGATCCCGAATGGCCCGGGTAATGTTCACTTGCGTGCCCATTGCATCGATCGTGACGATGCAGCCCTCGAGCGCCAAGGTGATCAACAACTGCGCAATCGCCGTCTTCTCGTTCGATTTCTCCGCTCTCGCCCGTTGCTCCAGCACCAACCCGGCACCGCCGCAGAAGCTCTGACCAGATGCAAAAGCGTGGCATCGAGCTTGCCCAAGCGGCGACTGGTCTTGTCGTCGATCGCCACCACGGCATCGGCGCCCAAGGCCGGCACCAGCGTGCCCACCCAGCGTCGGAAGGCCGCATCGAATTCGTCCGGGTCAATCAGCCCGAACAAGCGCCCGAAGGTGTCATGGGACGCGATGCCGTGCTCGAGCTGCAGATGACCGCGCAGCCATTCCAGCTTCTCTTTCGCCCACAATTCGATCTCGACGAAGATGCCTGCGCCCGCCAGCACGGCATTGACGGCCACCACCAGCAGTTCGACGAGGTCGTGTTCGACCTTCCCTGACTGTCTCGGATCGTGGATCGTGACGAATATGTCGGCCAAGCGCAGCGTGTTTCCCGTCTCTATGCCCACCCAAAAAGACAAAAAACACTCAAATCAAGCCACTAGGAACAGACCATTCTTCAAGGCGTTGATCGTGAAAGACTATTTCGGACGTTCAACGACGATGTGATTCATGCGATTGCCCTGGGGGAGACGATTCAGCGCTGCGTCTGGCTGTACAATCACCATATCCCTCAGAAGACTCTGGGACACATCACACCCATCGATGCCATGACAAAACGGTACGCGGACAAACCTGAACTTTTCATAACAACACCGAACACCGCATAATCATCCGAGACCTGACATTTAGGGATGACCTGACCAGTGTTGCTCGACCACGCCACCCTCTCCACCCTGCGCGACCACCACCCCGCCTGGCGGCTGCTGGCCTCGCCGCACGCGCTGCTGGTGGCAAGCTTCCTGCACCGGGTGTTCGTGGCGCCCAACGTGCGGGTGATGAGCGAGGCCGATTTGGCCGAGGCGCTGGAAGACGAGCTGTTCACCCTGCGCGAGCAGCTGGGACCGGAGGCGTACCCCAAGGGCGCGCAGGACTACTTGAACGACTGGGCCGCGCCGGACAAGGGCTGGCTGCGCAAGTTCTACAAGCCGGGCACGGACGAGGCGCAGTTCGACCTGACGCCGGCCACCGAGAAGGCCATCGCCTGGCTGCTGTCGCTCACCGAGCGGCCCTTCGTCGGCACCGAGTCGCGCTTGCTGACGCTGTTCGCGCTGCTGGAGCAGATCAGCGCCGGCACCGAGGCCGACCCGATCAAGCGCATCGAGGATTTGCGCAAAAAACGCGACGCGCTCGACGCCGAGATTGCCCGCGTGCTGGCCGGCGAGGTGCCGCTGCTGGAGGACACGGCGGTCAAGGACCGCTTTTTGCAGTTCCAGCAGCTGGCGCGCGAGCTGCTGGCCGACTTCCGCGAGGTGGAACACAACTTCCGCCGGCTCGACCGCAAAGTGCGCGAGAAGATCGCGCTGTGGGAAGGCAGCAAGGGCGCGCTGCTCGACGAGATCATGGGCGAGCGCGACGCCATCGGCGACTCCGACCAGGGGCGCAGCTTCCGCGCTTTCTGGGACTTCCTCATGTCCAGCCGGCGTCAGGAGGAGCTCTCCGAGCGGCTGGATCAGGTGCTGGCACTGCCTGCCGTGGTTCAGCTTTCGCCCGAGCCGCGCATCCGCCGCGTGCATCACGACTGGCTGGAAGCCGGCGAACACACGCAGCGCACCGTCGCTCAACTGTCGCAGCAACTTCGCCGCTTTCTGGACGACCGGGCCTTTCTGGAAAACCGCCGCATCCTGGACCTGCTACACGGCATCGAGAGCAAGGCGCTGGCTCTGCGCGAGGCTCTGCCCAGCGGCACGGTGATGCACATCGACGCGATGGGCGCGGACATCGACCTGCCGCTGGAACGCCCCTTGTTCACGCCGAGCGTGAAGCCACGCCTGGCCGATCTGGCCCTCGTGGCCGGCGAGGAGGAGGTCGACACCGCGCGCTTGTTCGACCAGATCGTGGTGGATAAGGCGCGCCTGCGCTCGGCCGTTCAACGCGCACTGCGCCGCCAGCCGCAGATCACGCTGCGCGAACTGCTGGAGGATGAGCCTTTACACCAGGGCCTCGTCGAACTGGTGGCTTATCTGGAACTCGCCCACGCCGAAGATAGCGCGCTTGCGGATTTTCGCGCCCTCGTCGATGACGCCGTAATCGAGCCGGTGCGCTGGCAGGCCCGCGATGCAGCGGGCAATGCCGTGACGCGCGAGGCGCGATTGCCGCGCGTGATCTTCACGCGCTGACGGCGCCAAACGGCCTGGAGGAAAAGCACATGAACGAGGCGCTGTACGAGGACGATCCGATGGAGACCCCGCCCAGCGCGCTGCCGGCCGTGCCCGAGCTGTCGCAGCTGATGGTGCACCTGCTCAAGGGCGTGCTCTACCGGGACGATGACGAGCGCTTGTGGGAGAGCCTCTTGCGCCTGCAGGCGCGCGTCAGGGAGCAGGCCGCCGTGCTGCTGCTCGATTTGGTGCTGGACGAGGCCGAGGGCCACGCCTTCCTCAAGAGCCGCCCCGACCCGGACGAGTCCGAAGGTGCGCCCCGCCTGCCGCGGCTCGTCGCGCGCCGACCGCTGTCTTATCCGCTGAGCCTGATGCTGGCGCTGCTCAGGAAGCGCATGGCCGAGTTCGACGCCGGCGGCGGCGACACGCGGCTGGTGCTCTCGCGCGACGAGATTGCCGAGCTGATGCGCGTGTTCCTGCCCGATGGCACGAACGAGGCGCGGCTGATCGACCAGGTGGACGCGACGATCGCCAAGGTAGTCGATCTGGGGTTTCTGCGCCGGCTCAAGCCCGCTGCCGGCAGCGCTCAGGACCGAGGGCATTACGAGGTGCGGCGCATCCTGAAGGCCTTCGTGGACGCACAGTGGCTGGCCGAGTTCGATGCGCGGCTGGAAGTCTACCGGACGGCGCTGTCGGGCAACGCGGGCAAGGAGGGAGGCGATGCCTGAATCACCGCTGGATTCGGCGACGTTGAGCTTGGACTTCGTGGCCGACGACAGCCGGGTAGGCTTTCGGCTGCACCGGCTGGAGGTGCTGAACTGGGGCACCTTCGACAAGCGGATCTCGCGCTACCCGCTCGACGGGCGCAACGGTCTGCTCACGGGCGACATCGGTTCGGGCAAGTCCACGCTGGTCGATGCCATCACCACCTTGCTGGTGCCGGCGCATCGCGTGGCCTACAACAAGGCGGCCGGCGCGGATGCCCGCGAGCGCTCCTTGCGCTCCTACGTGCTGGGCCACTACAAGAGCGAACGCAACGAGCTCACGGGCAGCAGCAAGCCCGTGGCGCTGCGCGATGCGTCGAGCTACTCGGTCATCCTCGGCGTCTTTCGCAACGAGGGCTTTGATCAGGCGGTGACGCTGGCCCAGGTCTTCTGGCTGAAAGACCCGCAAGGCCAGCCCGCGCGCCTGTTCGTGGCCGCCGAGCGGGAACTCGCCATCGCCGACGACTTCAGCGGCTTCGGAGCCGACATCACTGCGCTACGCAAGAAGCTGCGGGCGCAAGGCTGCGAGCTGTTCGAGAGCTTTCCGCCCTACGGCGCCTGGTTCCGCCGGCGCTTCGGCATCGAGCACGAGCAAGCCCTGGAGCTTTTCCACCAGACCGTCTCGATGAAGTCGGTGGGCAATCTCACCGATTTCGTGCGCAACCACATGCTGGAACCGTTCGATTCGGGGCAACGCATCGAAGCGCTGATCCGCCACTTCGACGACCTGGACCGTGCGCACCAGGCGGTGCTCAAGGCCAAGCGGCAGGTCGATCTGCTCACGCCGCTGGTCGAGGACGGCAAGCGCCACCAGGCGTTGATGGCCGAGATCCAGGACTGGCGGGAAGCGCGCGACCAGCTTCGGCCGTACTTCGCGCGGCTCAAGGGCGAGCTGCTCAACCGCCGGCTCGGCCTGCTGGCGGAAGAGGCCGCCCGGCTCGACGCGCAGATCGAGCGCTTGGATGCCCAGCGTGAGACCGAGCGCCTCGAAGTCGGCCGCCTGGAGCGGGCGCTACGCGACAACGGCGGCGACCGCCTGGAGGAGCTGGCGGCCGAGATCCGCCGTCTGGAACAGGAAAAGGCGCAACGTCAGCAGAAGTCGGATCGCTTCCAGGCGCTGCTGGCCCGCATCGACGAGGCGGCGCCGGCCGATGAAGCCGGCTTTCTCGCCCAGCAGCAAAGCATCGCCCAGCGTGCCGAAGGCTTGCGCGAGCGCATTGCCGACCTGGACAACCGCGAGCGCGAGGAGGACTTTGCCTTCCGCAAGGGCCGCGAAGAGCACGCCGCCCTGTCCGACGAGATCGAGAGTCTTTCTCGGCGCAAGAGCAACATCGACGCTGCCCAGATCCGCATCCGCGAGGCGCTGTGCGCGGCGCTCTCGATCGACGAGGACGAACTGCCGTTCGCGGGCGAGCTCATCCAGGTGCGTGAGGACGAGCGCGATTGGGAAGGCGCCGCCGAGCGGCTGCTACGCGGCTTCGGTCTGTCGCTGCTGGTGCCGGATGCGCACTACGAAGCCGTGGCCGACTGGGTGGACCGCCAGCACCTGGGCGGGAGGCTGGTGTACTTCCATGTGCGACCACGGGAGGCAACGCAGAGCGCGGCGCTGCATCCGCAGTCGCTGGTGAGAAAGCTCCAAATCAAGCCGGATTCGCCGCACTACGAGTGGTTGGAGCAGAAGCTTCGGAGCCGCTTCGATGTGGCTTGCTGCGACACCGGCGCGCAGTTTCGCCGCGAGACGCGCGCCATCACCCGCGCAGGACAGATCAAGGACCCGAGCGGACGACACGAGAAGGACGACCGCAGCCGCATCGACGATCGCAGCCACTACGTGCTCGGCTGGAGCAATGCCGACAAACTGCGGGCGCTGCGGGATCGGCGGGAACGTCTGGAGGCGAGACTCGCCCTGCTCGGGCAACGCATCGGCGAGATCCAGCAGGCGCGCAACGAACTGCGGGGCCGGCTGGATGCACTCGCCAAACTGGAAGAATTCACGCGCTTTGCCGACATCGACTGGATGAGCCCGGCGCGGAGAATCGCCGAGCTCACCGAGGAACGGGCACGGCTGGAGTCCGCTTCCGACGCGCTGCAGGAGCTGGGTCGCCGGCTCGAAGCGGCGCAAGCGCGGCTCGCGGAAGTGGAGCGCCAGCGCGACGCGGTGCGCGACAAACGCTCGGCGGTGGCGACCAAGCGAGAAGCGGCGCAAACGCTACTCGAAGAGGCCCGCGCGGTGTGGGCCGCTGCGCCGCTCACCGACGCGCAGATCGTGCGTCTGGATGCCTGGCGTGCACAGGCGCTGGGCGAGCATCAACTCACGGTCGAATCCTGCGACAACCGCGAGCAGGAGCTGCGCCAGTGGCTCCAGCAGCGCATCGACGCGGAGGACAGGCGCCTCGCGCGGCTCACCGAGCGCATCGTCAACGCCATGCGCGGCTTCAAGGAAGAATTCAAGGCCGAGACCGTCGAGATGGACGTTGCGCTCGCGGCATTGCCGGAGTACGAGCGCCTGCTCGCCGGCTTGAAGAGCGACGACCTGCCGCGCTTCGAGGCCCGCTTCAAGGAACTGCTCAACGTCAACACCATCAACGAGATCGCCAACTTCAACGCCCAGCTCGCCCGTGAGCGGGAGACGATCAAGGAGCGCGTCGACTTCATCAACCAGTCGCTCGCTGCCATCGACTACAACCCCGGCCGCTACATCAAACTGGTGGCGCAGCCGAGCCCCGATGCCGAGATCCGCGATTTCCAGCAGGACTTACGTGCGTGCACCGAGGGCGCGCTAACGGGCTCGGCCGACGAACAGTATTCGGAAGCCAAGTTCCTGCAGGTCAAGGCCATCATCGACCGCTTCCGGGGCCGCGAAGGACTGGCGGACGCCGACCGGCGCTGGACCGCCAAGGTCACCGACGTGCGCAACTGGTTCCTGTTTTCCGCCAGCGAGCGCTGGCGCGCCGACGGCGCCGAGCACGAGCACTACTCGGATTCGGGCGGCAAATCGGGCGGCCAGAAGGAGAAACTCGCCTACACCGTGCTGGCGGCGAGCCTGGCCTACCAGTTCGGGCTGGAGTGGGGCGCGGTGCGTTCGCGCTCGTTTCGCTTCGTCGTGATCGACGAAGCGTTCGGGCGCGGCTCGGACGAGTCGGCGCAGTACGGGTTGCGCCTCTTCCAGCAGCTCAACCTGCAACTGCTCATCGTCACGCCGCTGCAGAAAATCCACATCATCGAGCCCTTCGTTGCCAGCGTCGGTTTCGTGCACAACGAAGGCGGGCGCGACTCGCGGCTGCGTTGCCTGTCGATCGAGGAATACCGGGCGCAGAAGGCCGATAAAGGCAGCGCGGAAAGAAGTGAAAAGCCCGGGTCATGACGTAAAAGGGCGGCAATGCGTATCCCTCACAACTGAATCAAGCCCACACGGAGGCGGCCCATGAAGAAAACCCAGAAATACGCTGTCAACCAGTACCTGATCGAAAGCCTGCTCGCCAAGGTGCGCGAGGGCGAGATCGCCATCCCGGAAATCCAGCGGCCTTTCGTCTGGGATGCCTCCCAAGTGCGTGATCTCATGGATTCGCTCTATCAGGGCTTTCCGGTGGGTTATCTGATCGCCTGGCGCAATCCGGACGTGAAACTCAAAGATGGCAGCACGGCTGCGGGCAAGATGATCCTAATCGACGGTCAGCAGCGCGTCACGGCGCTGACGGCCGCAATACTCGGGCAGACGGTCATCAACAAAGATTATCGGAAGGTACGCATCTCGATTGCCTTCCACCCCATCGAGGAGCGCTTTGAGGTGAGCAACGCCGCCATCGCCAAAAACACGGCGTGGATCGCTGACATTGCGCCCATGGTATGCGGCGAGATCAAGTTGACCAAAGCGGTTCGCAGTTATCTCGATGCCAATCCGCAGGCCGACGAGGATAAGGTGGAGGAGGCGCTCGCCAACCTCACCGACATTGCCAAGAAGCAGATCGGCCTCATCGAGTTATCCCACGACTTGGACATCGAGACCGTTACGGAAATCTTCATCCGCATCAATTCCAAAGGCACGGTGCTGTCCCAAGCGGACTTCGCCATGTCCAAAATCGCCGCCGACACGCGCTATGGCGGCCAGATGCTCAGAAAGTGCATCGACTACTTCTGTCATTTAGCGGTAGCGCCCGATTTTTACGACCACATCAAGAAAAACGATGCCGAATTCGCGGCGTCACCTTACTTTCAGAAAATGGCTTGGCTACGCCACGAGAACGACGACCTTTACGATCCCAATTACAACGATCTGCTAAGGGTGGCATTCACCAGTCAGTTTGGGCGCGGCAAGCTGGCCGATCTGGTCAGCCTGCTCTCGGGCCGAAATTTCGAAACCAAAAACTACGAAGATGCCATCGCCGAAGCGTCTTTCGCCAAGCTGAACGAGGGGGTGCTCAACTTCATCAATGAGTCCCACTTCAAGCGCTTCGTGATGATCATCAAGTCGGCGGGCTTCATCACCCGTGCGATGATTCGCACCCGAAGCGCCCTGAACTTTGCCTACATCGTTTACCTGCGGTTGCGCGCGCAGGGCGTCCATGACGGAAGGATCGAATCCTTCGTGCGACGCTGGTTCGTCATGTCGATACTGACAAACCGCTACACTGCTTCTTCCGAGACACAGTTCGACCAAGACATTCGTCGGATCGCGGAGGGCGATTTCGGTGACATCCTAGCCAAGGTGGAACAAGCCGACCTGTCGCCGACATTTTGGGATGTGGGCCTGGTGCAGCAGCTGGAAACCTCCGGCACCAACAGCCCCTATTTCTGGGTGTTCATTGCGGCGCAGGTGCGTGCGAACGACACCGGCTTATTATCGAAGGACATCACGGTACGCGAGCTGGTCAGCCACAGGGGCGACATCCATCACATCTTCCCGCGCGATTTACTGAAAAAAGCCGGGCTAGGGCCAAGCCAGTACAATCAGATCGCCAACTTCGCTTATACCCAGCAAGAGATCAACATCAAAATCGGCAGCAAGTCGCCGCGCGACTATTTCGCTGAAATACTGCAGCAGTGTCGGGGCGGCGCACTCAAATACGGCGCGATCAACGACGAGGCCACGCTCAAAGCCAATCTTGCGACCAATTGCGTGCCGGAATCCATCGTGGACATGGATGTCGCCCAGTATGAGGAATTTCTCAAGCAGCGCCGAAAGTTGATGGCAGCGAAAATCAGGGCTTACTACGAAAACCTTTGAATCTGATGGAATTGGCGAAGATTTGGGTCGAAACCTGCGATATCCCATGAGCTGGACCACGCCGGCAGATCTCCGCGCCCAGGTGCAACGCTTGTGGGACCGTGGCGAATTACTGCGTGCGACGGTCACGGACGCCATGGCGTGGCCCTTGCGCCTGAGTTTGAAGGCGCCTTCGGCTGCTGACTTGTCCGATCACTTCGAGGCGGTGCGTGACTGGGTGTGTGCGCTTGGCGAGACCCCGCAGGTTCGGATCGAGTGGCGGGAATGGAACCACCGCGTGCAAGGCGTGCAGCGTCTTCCTGCCGCGGTCTGGCTCGACACGCTGCAGGCGGCCTTGGCCTTCATCGGCAAGGTTCGTCAGGCGCAACGCTTCGCGGCTTTGTGGCAGCAGACGGCCGTCATGCAGCCAGCGCTGCTGGCGTGGCTATCCCGGCGGCCGCTTCAAGCGCTCGACTTGGCCGACCGTTGGGAACGCCTTCTGGCGGTGGTGGCCTGGCTGCAGGCCCATCCGCGCCCGGGCGTGTACCTGCGCCAAGTGGATGTGCCCGGCGTCGACAGCAAGTTCATCGAGACCCACCGCGGCGTGCTCACCGAGCTGCTGGACTTGTCCCTTCCTCCCGAGGCCATCGAGACCAGCGCGACGGGCGTTGCGCAGTTCCCGCGTCGGTTTGGTTTTCTGGACAAGCCCGTGCGCATCCGGTTTCGTCTGCTCGATCCGGCGCTACCCGGTCTGCCGGGCTGCCAAGCCTTGCCCGGGGTACTGGCTGACATTACGCTGGATGCAGCCAGCTTCGCGGCGATGACCTTACCCATCGAGCGCGTCTTCATCACCGAGAACGAGATCAACTTTCTCGCTTTCCCCGCCGTGGCGGGATCCATCGTCGTCTTCGGCGCGGGTTACGGCTGGGAGGCGCTGGCGCGCGCCGCGTGGCTGCATCGCTGCCAGCTGCTCTACTGGGGCGACATCGACACCCACGGCTTCGCCATCCTCGACCAATTACGCGGCCACTTTCCCCGCGCGGAATCCTTCCTCATGGACCGGGAGACTTTGCTTGCGCATCGCCCGCACTGGGGCGAGGAACCCGAGCCCGTGCGCCACGATTTGTCACGTCTCACTACCAAAGAGGCAGCCGTCTATGACGATCTCAGATTCGATCGGCTCCAGCCCCGGCTGCGTCTGGAGCAGGAGCGGATCGGATATGGCAAGGTTTGCGATCGACTTGCGCGTCTTTCCTCGGGAGCCCTCGCATCCCCACCGGATTGCTCATGAGCTCGAGATGTCAGTCGGAACAAGGTCAGCCGCCCAGCACCAACAAAGACAGGACTCGCCCCTAGCAAACAGGCTCATCTCCGGCCGCGATCCCATAAAAAGCACGGCAGGCTCCATCGTCGTATTGCCCGCCGCCCAGGGAAATCGTATCGCAAATCTGTTCAAAACTATCTTTTTAGCATGAACAAAGGGAATAAGTCAGCGTTTCCTATGCCTCCTTAGCGTTGACTCGTTCCTTCGCCCATTCACGCAATTTGAATTTTTGTATTTTACCGCTCGGCGTGGTTGGCATATTTTCTACGATTTCTAGACGCTCGGGGATGTACTGCCGAGCCGTCTGCTTACTTTCGAACCAACGCACCATTTCGGCGAAATCGAAGCTAGTGCCAGGCTTGAGAATGACGAACGCACAAGCGCGTTCTCCCAGTCGCTCGTCGGGGTAACCCACTACCGCGCAGGCGGCAATGGCAGGGTGGGCATAAAGAATATTTTCGATCTCCATCACGGGTAGATTTTCCCCGCCTCTGATGATGATATCTTTACTACGTCCATTGATGCGAATATAGCCTTCATCATCGGCAAAAGCCAAATCCCCCGTGTCGAACCAACCTTCAGCGTCGACGTTGTTCAGGTGCGGCCGCTTCAGATAACCGCCGAAGAGCACCGAACCTCGAATTAAAAGTCGCCCGGTCTGGCCAGTGGGCAAAGGCGTCCCTTGCCCGTCTACGATTTTCACTTCCACGCCGCGAATGGGTCGGCCATCCGAGATCGCCGATTTTTCCAGGGCACGCTCTGGTTCGGTCAAGGTGGCTGCGCCGCACTCGGTCATACCCCAGGCTGAACACAAAGTCATTCCCAGGAGCCGGTGCGCGCGCTCGATGAGCACAGAGGGAATGGGCGCACCCGCGCTGACGAAACAACGCAAGGTCTCGGGAGGCGCCGCCCCTTGCTCCACTGCGTGGCACATGTCACTGACGAACACTGCCGCGGCCATGCTAAACGTGATTCGTTCGCGCCGGATGATTTCGAGCGCACGCTTTGGGTCCCACACGTCGAGCAACACCGTGGTTGCATTGAGCTCGATGGGCATCATTGCCAGATAGAAAAAACCCGTCGCATGGGCAAAGGGTGAAGCCCCAAGAATGATGTCTTCTTTGCCCAGATGCATCATCTCCACATAGGGATCGATGCCGGCATAGACCGTATTGTAGGTATGCATCACCCCTTTGGGCTCGCCCGTGGTACCAGAGGTGTAGAGCAGCAGCATGACCTCGTCGGGTTCGATACCACGATGGCTCAGCGGCTGCGTATCCACACCCAACAAAGCTTGCTCGAACGCGTCTTCCCCTTCCCCGCCGATGACGACGACGCGCTGCAATGTGGGGAGCCGAGAAAGAAGATCTCGTGCCATGACTTCGTGATCGAAGTTACGAAAAGACTTTGGCACCACGAACACCTTGGATTCGGCCAAACCGAGCATGAATTCCAATTCGCGTTCACGGAAGATTGGCATGACGGGATTGGCGCAGGCTCCGATGCGGCCGCAGGCTAGCCATAGGGCAATGAATTCCCACCAGTTGGGCAACTGAAAGCTGACGACGTCCCCCGGCCCTACGCCACTCGTGACTAAGCCCCGGGCAATGCGATCAACCCGATCGTCCAGCTCACGGTAGGTGAGACGCAGAGGCTCGTCGCGCCCTTGTCGATAATCGACCACCGCGATTTTGTCGGGACATTCCCGTAAAGCCCGCTGCAGGGCCGGTTCGATGGTTCTGTCACGCCACAGGCCAGCGGCCTTCATCACCGCTTTGCGTTGTTCTACCAAGATGGGCGCAAAGTCCATTGCAGTCTCCTCCTTCAGTCTTCGCCCTTGAACGGGGCACCTTGTTGTGCGACGATCTCATCGTTTAAATCATCATAGCATCAATTCATGTCGGCCATCCGATCACTCCGTGCTCGCCACGGCTTCGATTATAAGCGTAAAGGTATTGACAGAAAATGGGGCGCTCTTTAGACTGAGTCCACACGATAAAGGGGGAGGAGACGCCGTGGATTTCGCACTCAGCGAGGAACAGCAAGCGCTGCTCGCAGCCGCAGAGCGCTTTGCCGTGCAGAAACTACAACCAGGCTACCGCGACCGAGAACAGCGTGGATCGATCGAGCGCGACATTGCACGGCAGATGGGCGAACTGGGTTTCCTCGCCCCAGAGCTCGCGCCCGAGTATGGTGGCGCAGGGCTCGATCGACTCACCAGCGGACTCATTACCGAGCAGATCGCACGGGGCGATTTCAACGTCTCCTATCTCAACCTGCTCACTTCCTTGTGTGGTCAGATCATTGTCGATCATGCCCGCTGCGAACAGGCCCGTGACTGGCTGCGCGACGTAGTTGCCGGGCACAAACTGATCGCTCTGGCCTTGACCGAGCCGAGTGCAGGTTCCGATGCGGCGCACATCAGGCTGCGCGCAGTGCGCGAGGGAGATCATTACGTCCTCTCCGGTGAAAAAACCTCCATCTCGATGGCAACCCAAGCGGACATCGCCGTCGTATTCGCCCGCACCGGCAGCGAAGAGGCTGGCGCTCGAGGCATCTCGGCTTTCCTGGTGGCGCTCGATGCCCCTGGGATCACGCGTACCGCTTTCGATGACGTGGGCTCGCGTGCTGTGGGTCGAGGGTCGATCTTCTTCGATGGGGTGCGCGTACCCGCGGAGATGATGCTCGGTGACGAAGGTCAAGGATTCGTGCAGGTCATGCAAGGGTTCGACTTCAGCCGGGCTCTGATCGGCTTACAGTGCATGGCAGTGGCCCGCGTCTCGCTGGATGAGACATGGCGCTACGTCCAAGAGCGCCAGGCCTTCGGTCGTCCGATCGCCGAGTTTCAGGGGGTAACTTTCCCTTTGGCCGAAGCCGAGACGCAGTACGAAGCCTGTCGCTGGCTGTGCTTGCGCACGTTGTGGCTGAAAGACCAGGGATTGCCGCACACGGCCGAAGCGGCGATGTGCAAATGGTGGGCGCCGAAGCTTGCCTGTGAGATCATCCAGCAATGCCTGATCGCACACGGCCACGGCGGCTATAGCAACGATCTGCCGTTCGGGCAACGCTATCGCGACGTCCTTGGCTTGCAGATCGGCGACGGCACTGCCAACATCATGAAAATGATCATCGCCCGGCAAATGCTCGCTCGGCATCGCACCTAAGGGGACGCTGAAGAAATGAGCGAGCGGGATGAAGCGCAAGGCGCACGGAGCGCAGCAACCGAGACATATCGAGTGGATAGGCGAGGGAGCGAGCACCGCGCAACGCAGCGATTCGCCCGCGCAGCCAATTATTCAGCGTTTCCCTAGAGTTTGGCCATGTTATTGTGCAGGACATTGAGATAATGAATAAAAGTGATGCGGTCATCGAACGACAAACCTTTGAGTGCCTTGTCGTAGAAGTCGTGGATGGGCTCGGCAAGATCGGCCCACAACTTTTCCCCTGCAGGGGTGAGGCGTACCTTGCGTGAGCGGCGATCTTCCTCGCCAGTCACTCGTTCAAGGTAACCTTGGCGCTCCAGGCGATTGAGGATGCCAAAGAGGTTCTGCCGACTCACCAGCAGATAGCGGCTGAGCTCTCCAACCGTCATGCCATCGGCTGCCTGTGGCCGAGAAAGCGCACCGAGCACCGACCACTGCTGGGTCGTCACGCCAAACTCGCTCAACGCTTGCGTGCCCTTGGTGTGCAAAGTGTTGGCCGTCTGAAAGAAACGGAAGAACAGACGGTTGTTGATTTCGACGGTCGCGAGGGTTTTTTCCAGGCTGAGGTCTTTCATCGTAAAAAAAGCCGAATAACGAAACGCGGCATTGAAGCACAATCGGTTTCTCGTGGCAACAGGATAAAGTTTTCGGTCACCAACACAACAATGAGGAGTAGGAGCATGGGTATGAAAGGCTTACGCGACAAAATCGCAGTGGTCACCGGCGGTGGCAGCGGGATCGGGGCAGCCATTTGTCGCCGTTTCGCCGAAGAAGGAACGGTGGTGGCGATACTCGACCTCAATGGGGATGCCGCCGAGCAAGTGGCGGCGGAAATTCGTGCCAGCGGAAGCAAGGCCAAAGCCTACACGGTCGACATCAGCGTGCAAGACCAGGTACAACGCACGATCGAGGCGGTCGAAGCAGAGCTTGGCCCCATCGACATCCTCGTCAATAACGCCGGCTGGGATCGCGCGGCGCCCTTCCTCAAAACCGACAAGGCCCTGTGGGACAAAGTCGTGGCGATCAATCTCTACGGCCCACTCAACATGCACCATGCCGTGCTGAGCCGTATGGCACAACGCGGCAGAGGGCGTGTCGTCAACATCGCTTCCGACGCGGCACGCGTGGGTTCATCGGGCGAATCGGTCTATGCGTTTTGTAAAGGCGGGTTGGTCGCGTTCTCCAAGACGATCGCCCGTGAGCTCGCCAAACAGCAGATCAATGTCAACGTCGTCTGCCCAGGTCCCACCGACACGCCCCTCTTTCGTAGCTTCGGTGAAGGCGAGCAAGGGGAAAAGCTACGCGCGGCCCTGATCCGTGCCATTCCCTTCGGCCGTCTCGGGAAACCGGAAGATCTCGCAGGCATCGTCGTTTTCCTCGGCAGCGACGAAGCCTCTTTCATCACCGGTCAGGTCATCAGCGTCTCCGGTGGTCTGACGATGGTGGGTTGAAAAGGGAGAAACGCGATGGTTCGCGACCAGGAAACCCTGTCGCTACTGCTCAATACGGTCGCGCGT
Organism: Tepidiphilus olei; assembly: GCF_006980705.1. Lineage (GTDB taxonomy): Bacteria > Pseudomonadota > Gammaproteobacteria > Burkholderiales > Rhodocyclaceae > Tepidiphilus > Tepidiphilus olei. The sequence goes on from NZ_SBHO01000010.1 coordinate 40,036, forward strand.
TTCGTGCGCGAGCGCTTGGTACCGGCCGAGGCGGAAGTGGCGCGCACCGACCACATTCCGGAGGAGATCGTCGCCGAGATGCGCCGCCTGGGGCTCTTCGGCCTGACGATCCCCGAGGAGTACGGTGGGATGGGGCTCACGATGGAAGAAGAGGTACAGGTGTACTTCGAAATGGGGCACACCTCACCGGCCTTCCGCTCCTACTTCGGCACCAACTGCGGCATCGGCAGCCAGGCGATCGTCATCGACGGGACGCCCGAGCAGAAAGCGCGCTATCTGCCCCGCCTCGCTTCGGGTGAGCTCATCGGCTCCTTCGCTTTGACGGAGCCAGGTGCCGGATCGGACGCGGCAAGCCTGAAGACGACGGCGGTGCGCGAAGGTGACCACTACGTGCTCAACGGCACCAAGCGCTTCATCACCAACGCGCCGGAAGCCGGCATCTTTACCGTCATGGCGCGCACCGACCCGATGAAAAAGGGAGCCGACGGCATCTCGGCCTTCATCGTCGAGCGCGACACGCCGGGTCTGTGGGTCGGCCCGCCCGATGTCAAGATGGGTCAGCGCGGAGCGCACACCGCCGACGTCGTCTTCGAAAACTGCCGTGTGCCGGCCGAAAACCTGATCGGCGGTGTCGAGGGCCAAGGCTTCAAAACGGCGATGAAAGTACTCGACAAAGGGCGCATCGCCATCGCCGCGACGGCGGTCGGCGTGGCCGAGCGCATGCTGCAGGATGCGCTGCGCTACGCTTGCGAACGCGAGCAGTTCGGCAAGCCGATCGCCGAATTCCAGCTGGTACAAGCGATGCTCGCCGACAGCCAGGCCGAGATCTACGCCGCGCGCTGCATGGTGCTCGATGCCGCGCGCCGGCGCGACGCCGGGGAGAACGTCAACCTGCAGGCGGCCTGCGCCAAGATGTTCGCCACCGAGATGTGCGGTCGAGTGGCCGACCGGGCGGTGCAGATCCACGGCGGCGCCGGCTACATGGCCGAGTATGGCATCGAGCGTTTCTACCGCGACGTGCGGCTGTTTCGCATCTACGAAGGAACGACGCAGATTCAGCAGCTGGTGATTGCGCGCAATCTGATCCGAAAAGAAAAACTCTACGGGTGAACCGTCCCTGGTGCGACCCGTGGTGGAAGGATCACAACGGGTCGGCCGCATGCAGACGATGATCCATGGGTCTTTCGCCAGGGTTGTCAGACGATACGCCCCTCCGCCACGGCGTGACAAGCCACCTCACTGCCTTCGCTCCTGATGGTCAGAACTGGTACTTCGCGCCGACAACGATCGAAGGCGTGGGGGCATCGCGGATGGAAGGCACAACCTGAAGGGGGATGTATCGGATTGGGTACTTCGCCCTCGATCATGGTGCGCCGCTTGCCCGTCCCCTCCAGGGAGGGCACCGCGTCTAACAGCATCCGCGAATAAGGGTGATAGGCGGTGGCAAAGAGCCGATCCGATGCAGCAACCTCGACGATGCGTCCTAAATACATCACGGCAATGCGGTCAGCCATATGTTTGACCACTGCCATGTCGTGGCTGATGAACAAATAGGTGAGACCATACTGCTGCTGCAGATCCTTCATCAGGTTGAGGATCTGCGCTTGGACCGAAACGTCCAATGCAGAGGTAGGCTCATCGCACACCAAGAACTCCGGCTCGTTGGCCAAGGCGCGGGCGATGGAGATGCGTTGGCGCTGGCCGCCTGAGAACTCGTGAGGATAACGTAGCGCATCCGCCGCTGACAGCCCTACCTGCTCGAGCAGTTTGCCGACGCGGCGACGGCGGTCGACATCGGACATTTCCGGACGAAAATAGCGCAACGGCTCGCCAATGATGGCACCCACCCGCCACAGCGGATTGAGGCTGGCGTAAGGATCCTGGAAAATCATCTGGAAACGCTTACGAACCGCCGCGGCCCGACGCCCAGAACGGCGAGCCAGATCGGTGATCTCTTCGCCGGCGTAAAACAGCCGACCGCGCGTCAAGTCGTAGAGACCCACGATCAAGCGTGCCAAAGTCGATTTCCCGCAGCCAGACTCCCCTACTAAAGACAAGGTCTCACCGCGGCGGATAACCAAACTCACGCCATCCACGGCCTTCAGCGTTACCCTCCCGGTACGCTCCAGCACCCGATTGATCCACGGTTTGGAGACATCGAAATGACGCACCAAGTCGATGGCCTTCACCAACACCTCGCCGGCGGGTCTCGGTGTCGATGAAACCAGTACTACACGCTCACCCCCCTGTGGCTGACGACGCACAACGGGGGCTTCTGGATCATGGAGCCAACAAGCGGTCAGGCTGTCACCCGAAGGAATCAATTCCGGGCGCTCGCGGCGACAACGCTCGGCGGCATGGGGACAACGAGGGTGAAAAGCACAGCCAGAAGGGATCGCTGCCAAACGGGGCATGGCCCCTTCGATCTGGTAGAGGCGTTCGCGCCGCCCATCGAGCCGGGGAATGGCCGCCATCAGCCCTTCGGTATAGGGATGACGGGGACGATGGATCACCTCATTCACAGGGCCGATCTCGATCAACCGACCCGCATACATCACGGCAACCCGATCTGCGTTTTCGGCAATCACCCCCATGTCGTGGGTAATCAACATCACTGCCGCGCCCCGCCCGGCACAAAGCCGTTTGAGCAACCCCAGGATCTGCGCCTGCACCGACACGTCCAGTGCCGTGGTGGGCTCATCGGCGATGATCAGCTGCGGTTGGGCCGCCAGCGCCAAAACGATCACCACCCGCTGGCGCATGCCGCCAGACAACTGATGCGGATAGCTGTCGAAACGCGTCTCCGGAGCAGGAATACCCACCTCGGCGAGCAGATCAAGGGCGAGCGCTCGGGCCTGCTTCTCATTCAGGGGCAGATGGGTACGGATCGTTTCCACCAGCTGGTCACCGATGGAGAAAAGAGGGTTGAGGCTGGTCAGAGGATCTTGGAAAATCATGCCGATATGACGGCCACGCAACCGAACGAAGTCATCTTCTGGCAGGTTGTCGATGCGTCGCCCGGCCAGGTGAATCTCACCGCTGGCGATACGCCCGGGGGGCTCGAGCAAACGGATCACCGCGTTGCCGATCATAGACTTACCAGCCCCTGATTCGCCCACCACACCGAGGACTTCACCCGGGGCGATATCGAAGGAAACATCGTCGAGCGCCACCAAATTGGCATGGCGGACGGGGAACTCCACCCGCAGATGGCGCACACTCAGAATGGGCCCTTCGCTGCTGGCACTTTGGCGATCCTCAGTGCGGTTCGTGGAATTCGGCTTATCGGAGCTTGGGGTTGAGGACATCACGCAACCAATCTCCCAGCAGGTTGACGGAGAGCGCCAGCATCAAGAGAGCCAAGCCGGGGAAGAGGAGAATCCACCATTCTCCCGAAAACATGTAATCCTGGCCGACCCGGATCAAGGTACCCAGACTCGGTTGGGTGGGTGGCATACCCACCCCCAAAAACGACAGCGTCGCTTCGGCAATGATGGCGAGCGCCAAGCCGATGGTCGCGATCACCAGGACTGGACGCAGTACATTGGGCAGGATGTGCTGGAAGAGGATGCGCACGTCCGGCAGACCGATCACGCGCGCCGCCTGCACGTATTCCTTGTTTTTCTCCACCATGGTGGTGCCGCGCACGGCGCGGGCAAACTGCACCCAGTCGGAAAGACCGATGGCAATGATCAGCACGATGATGGCGGCTTCGGCATGCAGGGAACGCGGGAGAAAGCCACGGATCACCCCAAAGATCAGCAGAGCCATCAAAATCGACGGAAAAGTGAGCTGGATGTCGGCAATGCGCATGAGCAAGGCGTCACGCCAACCACCGCGAAAGCCTGCCACCAGACCTAGAGTGGTTCCCAGCACCAAGGCGAAGAGCACCGAGGCGAAGCCCACCAGCAGCGAAATGCGCGAACCATAGAGGATCGCCGAAAAGACGTCGCGCCCTTGGCCGTCACTACCCAGCAAGTAGAAGTTTCCGGTCAACTCCGAAGTAGTCAGCGGCGGGGTGAAAGCGTCGATCAGATGCAGCTGTCTCGGATCGAAAGGGTTTTGCGGCGCGATCCAGGGCGCGAAGACGGCGCCAGCAAACATCAAAAGGGTTACCAAGCTTGCCACGATCACCACCGGTTGCCGCTTCCAGGAGTAGACGATGTCGCTCGCCAAAAACGCCTGCAGTCGGCTGGGCGCCTCGTGCCCCTTCAAACCGTGCGCGGGGTCGTCCGAGCGGCTCATTTGCTCCCTCCTGGTACCCTAAGGCGAGGATCGACTACGTAGTAGAGCAGATCCACCACCAAATTGATGAGCACGAAGACCAAAGCGATCATCATCAGGTAGGCGGCCATCAACGGGATGTCGACGAAACGCACGGCGGTGATGAATAAGGCCCCCACCCCGGGCCACTGGAAGACCGTCTCGGTGATGATGGCGAACGCGATGATGGTGCCGAGCTGCAGGCCGATGATCGTAATCACGGGAATCAGGGTATTTTTCAGCGCATGGCGCAGGTTGACCACCCGTTGGGGCAGTCCACGTGCTCGAGCAAACTTGATGTAGTCGGTACGCAATACCTCGAGCATCTCGGCCCGCACCAAACGCATGATCAAGGTCAGCTGAAAAAGCCCCAGGGTGATGGCTGGCAGAATCAATGAGCGGAGGCCACTAGCAGTGAGCAGCCCGGTGGTCCACCAGGACCCGATGCGCACCGTCTCGCCGCGACCAAAGGCGGGTAACCAGCCCAGATTGACGGCGAAAAGGTAGATCAGCAGAACACCGATCAGAAAAGTGGGCAGCGAGACGCCGATCAGCGACACGGCCATGATGAATTTCGACAACAAGCTACCGCGCGCGATGGCCGTGTAGACGCCGAACACGATACCCAGCACCACAGCAAAAATGGCCGAAACGATGGCCAGCTCCAAGGTGGCAGGCAGGCGCTCGAGGATCATCTCGGTCACCGGCCGCGCCGAACGATAAGAAATGCCGAACTCCAACTGAACTGCATTGACGATGAAATTCCAGAACTGCACCACTACCGGTTGGTCGAGCCCGAGCTGGGCACGCAGCGCAGCGCGATCGGCCTCCGTCGCCTCTTGGCCCAACATGTTGAGTACCGGATCACCGACGTAGTGAAACAAAGAAAAAGCGAAAAGGGAGACCATCAACATCACGAAGATGGCCTGCAATACGCGCTGGATGAGAAATGCTAGCATGGGATCATCGTGTCGGCCCCCAACCGGGGGCGGCCCGAGGGGGTATTGCGCCGATCAGCGTTTGAACTTCAGGTACTTGAAATGCGGCGTATTTTCGCTTTGCACCTTGAAGTCGATGTTGTCACGCATCGACCAGGTGAGCATCTGGTGGTGAATGGGAATGTAGACAATATCGGCATGGACGATCCGCCATGCCTCCTCCATCATGGCGTTGCGTGCATCGACATCGATCTCACGCCCCATGGCCACAGTTAGTTCGTCCACCCTCGGGTTGGAATAACCCGTGAAGTTCCAGGTGCCGCGGTCTCCTTTTTTCGTATGGTAGAGATAATTGAAGACGTACTCGGAATCCAAGGTTGGCACTCCCCAGCCCAGCAAGTAAAAATCATATTCACCTCGCGCCAACTCAGCAAAGTGGAGGGAACGGGTCTGAGCCACAAGATCCACCGTAATCCCGATGCGGGAAAGCATACTAACCACCGCTTGACAAATCTGCTCGTCGTTGACATAGCGATCATTGGGGCAGTGCAAAGTTACGCGGAACCCATTGCCGTAACCTGCCTCTGCCATCAATTTCCGCGCCCGATCGAGATCCGCAGGAACCACTCGGTCGAGATCTTTGGGGTAACCGTTAACGAAGGGGGGAACGATCACTCCGGCGGGTTGAGAGTTACCTCGCATCACCGTTCGCTGAATGGTCGTAGCGTCCACGGCCAGGTTGATCGCTTCGCGTACTCGACGGTCGGCAAAAGGGTTGTTCTTGGCATTGCTAGTGCGCAATCGGGGGGAGCCCATATCCATGCCCAAGAAAATGGTGCGGTTTTCCGCTCCTTGCTCATTCCTGATTCCAGGCACGTTCCCCAGACGCCCAATGTCCTGCACCGGCGTCTCCTGAAGCAAATCCACCTCCCCGGAGAGGAGGGCCGCCACTCGGGTCGCCGCCGACTCGATGGGGGTGAAGATCAGCTCAGAAATCTCCATTGGAAAGTGCTTGATTCCCCAATAGCTATCGTTACGAACCAACACCGTGCGCACGTCGGGCTCGCGACTCTTCACACGAAAGGGACCGGTGCCGTTGGCATTGCGTACTGCATAGGTTTCCTCTCCGGCGGCGTAGTTTTGCGGATTTTCGACGCCATGCTGTTTGGCCCACTCTCGACTCATGATGAAGAGGTTCGTGAGATTGTTGGGCAACAGGGGGTTGGGTGCCTCGGTCTCCACGTGCACCGTGTAGTCGTCAGCTGCACGCACCTCCTTGATGGAAGTGAGCAAACCCCGCATGTCGGAATACTCGTGACGCGCCCGATTCAACGAGAAAACCACGTCGTGAGCGGTCAGCGCCTGGCCTTCATGAAAGCTCACCCCTCGACGGATCTCGAATACCCACACACGGGGGTTGTCCGGCTGAATGTACCATTTGGTGGCCAACCCAGGCTGTAGAATCAAATCCATGTCCCGGAAAACCAAGGTATCAAAGATCTGGTGGTTGAGCGCATGGGTCGGGCCTTCGTTCTGGGCGTGAGGATCCAATGTCAAACCGTCGGCAGAACGGGTCCAGCGCAGAGGCTCGGCAGCAGCAATCGCTACCGTGGCAACCGCTAAGGCGCAGGCAAACACTATGTTCTTGAGCATCGGTCGTCTCCCCTTATTCGGCAAACATCGCATGAGGCACGTCGCTTTTAGCACTCTAGCAGCCAGAAGACGCAGAGGCAATAATCACCGCACAACCCGCACGACCAATAACAGTCCTCAATGGCTGCGTTCCCGTGTTCGTATCCGTTCCTCACCAGCAAACCTTCCCCCGTTCGGCTATCATGATTTCACTCTCTCCAGAGGAGATCGTCGTCATGAAGATCGCTTTTCTCGGTCTCGGCCGGATGGGATCCGGCATGGCACAGAACCTGCTCCGTACCGGCCATACGCTCGTCGTCTATAACCGCACGCCGGAACGGATGCAAGCTCTGGTAGCGCAAGGCGCCAAGCCGGCGCCTAGTCCCGCGGAAGCGGTTCAGGGCGTGGATGCCCTGGTGACGATGCTCGCCGACGATGCGGCCGTGGAAACGATGCTCTTCGGTGCGAATGGCGCCTTTGCCGCGCTACCTGCCGGCGCGATCCACGTCTCGTCGAGCACCTTGAGTGAAGCCTTCGTCATCCGCCTCACCGAAGAGCACGCCCGTGCTGGGCACGGTTTCGTCTCCGCACCCGTGTTTGGTCGCCCCGAGGCGGCCGCGGCGGGCAAGCTGCGGGTGGTGGTAGCCGGCGCACCGCAGTTCGTCGAACCTTGTCGCCCGATTTTCGAGGCGATCGGGGAAGCGGTACATGTCGTCGGCACGCAACCGCAACTGGCCAACGTCGTCAAACTCGCGGGCAACTTCATGATCATGGCGCTCATCGAGGCGCTAGGCGAATCCTATGCTCTGATGCGCAAAGCGGGCGTCGAACCGCTCCAGTTTCTTGAAATCATCAACGGGCTCTTCCGCTCACCAGTCTACGAGAATTACGGTCGCCTCGTGGCCGAAGAGCGATTCTCTCCTGCTGGATTTACGGCCAAGTTGGGGCTGAAGGACGTGCGCTTCGTGCTCGCTTCGGCCGAACGCGCCGCGGCGCCCATGCCGATCGCAAGCCTCGTGCGTGACCGCTTCCTCGCCCTGATGGCCCAAGGCGGCGAGGCGCTCGACTGGGCGGCGCTCACCCGTATCGCGGCGATGGAGGCGGGTCTTGCCGCTCCGTCGGACCGCTGACTGCACGGAAGGTGACCCCCACTTCGGGGGAATCGGTGTCGCGTCTACAATCGCCCCATCCGACCGAGTCCGGTCCAGGGTGGAAGGGCGAGCATCGATGGGAACGGGAACCTATCGAGTCAAGGAATTCGGGGTTTGGTTGCATGAGGAGGCACCGCGACCGGCGCTTGGGTTCGCCGCCGGCGCGGCGCTGATTTTTCTCGGCCTGCTGGGCACACTGGTCTTCGGCGTGCCCCCCGCCATGGACGAGGCAGTGTTCCGCACCCTGCAAGGCTGGCGCACGCCGGGGCGCGACGGCGTGATGGTGCTCTTCACCGGGTTCGGCGATCAGGGCATGATCCTGCCGGTGGCGGCGCTGGTACTCGCCTGGCTGGCGGCGCATCGCCTATGGCGCAGTGCGGCCTGCTGGCTGCTGGCAGTCGGCGGGGCCGAGCTCGCCACGGCGGCGCTCAAGCTCGTCCTGCACCGGCCCCGTCCCGGGGCCTTCTTCAGCGGCGTCGAGCAGTATTCCTTCCCCAGTGGTCACGCGCTCATGGGGGTGACCGTCTATGGCCTACTCGCCTGGTTCATCTACCACCAGGCCGGCACCCGGTTACGGACCGCGACGATCGCGCTGACCGTACTGCTGCTCGCACTCATCGCTTTCTCCCGGCTCTATCTCGGCGTACATTGGTGCTCCGACGTGCTCGCCGGCCTCGCTTTCGGCCTCTGTTGGGTCACGTTCGTGGCGTTACTCCATGCCTTTTACGGTCGCGAGGCGATCCCCTCCGCCCGGTGCGCCCGCGCTGCCGTGGCGATCTTCGTCGTCGTGGGCGCGGTGCACGTCGGCCTGCACCATGAGACCAACCTGGCACGCTATGCGCAGGTGGTTGCGCAAGACCAAGGAGTTGCACCATGATTCTTTATCTCCACGGTTTCCGTTCCTCGCCCCAGTCGGTGAAAGCGCGCGCGCTCGCCGCGCACATGGCGGCCAAAGGGCTCGCCGACTCGTTCCGCTGTCCCCAGCTGCCGGTCGCCCCGGCCGAGGCGATGGCCATGTTGCGCGAGGAAGTGGCACGACTCGCCGAGCAGGCGGGACGGCTGCCGACGGTGGTGGGGAGCTCACTGGGCGGTTTCTACGCCACCCGGCTCGCCGAAGAACTGGGCGTGCGGGCGGTGGCGGTCAATCCGGTCGTCCATCCCTCGCGGGGGCTTTCCGCCTACGTCGGCCGGCTCACCAACCTCTACACCGGCGAGCCCTTCGAGTGGACGCCCGAGCACGTCGCGCAGCTGCGTGCGCTGGAGCGCGACCGTCTGGAACATCCCGAACGGATCTGGCTGATGGTGGAGCTAGGCGACGAACTGCTCGATCACCGACAGACCATCGCCTTCTATCAAGGCGCAAAGCAGACGGTACTCGAAGGGGGGGATCACAGTTTCACGCGCTGGAATGACCATCTCGACGAAATTCTCGTCTGGGCAGGGTTGATGCCGGAAGGAAATGCCGGAAAAGCTGAGCGCTCGTGAGGTAATCGTCGCGAGCGGAGCAATAGCGAGGCGCACGAAGTGCAGTGACTGGGCCTTTCTGCGTAGACGAACGAGGAGCGAGCACCGCGCAGCAGATTGATTCACCGGTTCTGACGCCCGTCGGTGCTACCATTGACTCCGCCCATTCATCGGAAGGAGCGATCATGGAAGAAAAAAACCCGCCCAGTGTCAGCCTGCGCCAGATCGAAGGGTTCCAGTTCGAAGTGCGTTTTGGCGAAGATATGCCGGTGCTACTCACCGACGAGCCGCCCCCGCTGGGCAAGGGCACGGGTCCCACGCCTACCCATCTACTGCTCTCGGCCGTGGGCAACTGCATGGCCTCCAGCCTCTATTTCGCCCTGACGAAGTTCAAGAACGACCCGAAAGGAGTGCGCGCCGAGGCGAGTGCCGAGCTGGGACGCAACGAAGCGGGCCGTTTACGCGTGCGCCGCATCGACGTGCGCCTCGAAATCGGCGCCCCCGCCGCCACCCTGCAGCATCTGGACCGCATCCTGGGACAATTCGAGGAATTCTGCGTCGTCGGCCAGAGCGTGGCCGCCGGCATCCCGGTGATGCTCAGCGTCTTCGATGGCGAAGGGTTGCAGTTGAAATGAGCTCCGAAGCACCGATGCCGACCGATTCCTCGCACCAAGCGCTCGCACCCAAGATTCGCCTGGAAAAAGTCAGCAAGATCTTCGGGCGACATGCCGATCAGGCGCTCGATTTACTGGCCCAAGGGTTGGACAAGAAAACGGTACAGGAGCGTACCGGAGTCGTGGTGGGGGTCTACGACATCTCTCTGGAAATCGCCGAAGGAGAGATTTTCGTCATCATGGGGCTATCGGGCTGCGGCAAGTCCACGCTGTTGCGCCTCATCAATCGCCTGCATGAGCCGACCACCGGCAAAGTCTTCATCGGCGAAGAAGACATCACGGCCATGGGGGCCCGTGAGCTGCGTCGCCTGCGTCGCAACGCTTTTGGCATGGTATTCCAGAGCTTCGCCCTGCTGCCGCACCGCAATGTACTCAGCAACGTCGAATTCGGTCTCGAGTTGCACGGCGTGGCCCGCCAGGCACGGAGAGAACGGGCACAGCAGGCCATCGAGACGGTGGGATTGAGCGGCTACGAGCACAAATATCCCGACGAGCTCTCTGGCGGCATGCAGCAGCGTGTCGGGCTCGCACGAGCACTGGCGGTCGATCCGCAAATCCTTTTGATGGACGAAGCTTTCAGCGCGCTCGATCCGCTCATTCGCGGACAACTACAAGACGACCTCATCGCGATCCAGGAGCGCATGGGCACGACGGTGGTGTTCGTATCGCACGACCTGGACGAGGCGATCAAGATCGGCACGCGCATCGCCATCCTGCGCGATGGGCGCTTGGTGCAGGTAGGCACCCCGCAGGAAATCCTCGCTGCACCCGCCGACGACTACGTGAGCGCCTTCGTGCGGGGCGCCGACCGAACCAAGGTGCTCACCGCCGCCGACGTCATGCTGCCGTTGCACACTTTCGCCCATTTGCGTGATTCGCCCCGGGCCTTGTTGCGCAAAATGCAGCATAGCGGTTTCAGCGGCCTGATCGTGCTCGACAATCAGCGCCATCCCTTGGGTTACGTCGAATTACGGCAAGTAATCGAGATGCGAGACCAAACACGCCTCGAAAGCTCCGCCTTGCGCCCCCTTCCCTGTGCCACTCCCGAGGAGCCTTTGTCGGAGCTCATTCGGCGATCCAACGTCGAAGGCTCTCCGATGGTCGTGTGCGATACCAAGGGACGGGCCATCGGCGTCATCGACAAAACCACCTTGCTGGCAGCCTTGGCACAACAGGGAGAGACGGACGAATCCACTGCCGCGACGGGGGAGCAAACCGCCGAGCAGCCGGCCTGCGCGCCGCCAACACCCCCCGCATCCGAACGAAAACCCTCGTCCGAGGAGTCGCAAGTACCTGTGGAACGCGAGGACAAATCATGAAGGAATTCGCCCCCATCCCGCTGGGTGAGTGGGTGAGCGATGGTATCGACCGGCTCACCCGCGAATACGCCACAGCCTTCGACTCGATCAGTTTCGTGATCTACGAGTTGATCGATGCCTTGCAAAGCGGCCTGCACGCCATTCCTGCGCCATGGTTCATCGTTCTCCTTTCTCTGCTCGCCGTGCTCGCCGCGGGATGGCGACGCCCTGGCGGCTGGGGGTTGGGGCTTTTCACCCTGGTCGGTCTGGGCTTGGTATGGAACCTGCGCTTGTGGGACGATCTCATCACGACGCTCTCACTCGTGCTCGCCAGCGAAGCCTTGGTGCTGCTCGTGGGCATCCCCTTGGGCATCGCCTCCGCCAAAAGCGCCATGGTGGAGCGCATTCTGCGCCCGGTGCTCGACGTGATGCAAACGATGCCCGCCTTCGTCTACCTCGTGCCCGCGGTGATCTTCTTCGGGCTCGGCCTGGTGCCAGGCGTGATCTCGACCACCATTTTCGCCCTCCCACCCCTCATTCGCCTAACCAGCTTGGGTATTCGGCAAGTGCCTCGTGAATTAGTCGAAGCCGCACTGGCTTTCGGGGCCACGTGGTGGCAGCTGCTCACCAAGGTCCAGGTTCCCGTCGCCCTTCCTGCCATCATGGCAGGCGTCAATCAATCCATCATGCTCGGTCTCTCCATGGTCGTGATCGCTGCCATGATCGGCGCCGGGGGGCTGGGTAACGTAGTGCTCGAGGGCATCACCCAGCTCGACGTCGGCAAAGGATTCGTCGGCGGGCTTGCCGTAGTCATTCTCGCCATCGTCCTAGATCGCATCACCCAGTCCATGGGGAAAATCTATCAGCAAAAGGGGAAACCGCGATGAAACGACGTCACTTCCTGTTCCTGAGCTCCGCGGCTGCGCTTTCCTCGTTCGTGCCGCGCGCGTTCGCCCAAAGCGCCACCGTCCGGATCACCTACGTGAAGTCCTGGCCCGACAGCAACCTCAATACGAATATCGCCGCTCAAATCCTGCGTGAACATCTGGGGCAGTCGGTGGAGCTGATCAACACCGACGCCGGCCCCATGTGGGCAGCCGTTGCCACCGGTCGGGCCGATGCCACGCTGACGGCATGGCTTCCCAATACCCACCAGGTCTACTGGGAACGTTACAAGGATCAGGTGATCAACCTCGGTCCCATCACCGAGGGAACCTGGTTGGGCCTGGCCGTACCCGACTACGTCCCGATCGACTCGATCGAAGATCTCGATGCACATGCCGATCGTTTCGGCCGGCGCATCGTCGGCATCGAAGCCGGCGCCGGCATCATGATCAATACCCAACAAGCGATCGAAGCTTATGGCATAAAAAACCTGCGTTTGATCAACAGCTCCACTCCGGCCATGCAGGCCGAACTCGCCCGAGCGGTGGCTCGAAAGCAGTGGATCGTGGTCACGGCCTGGACTCCCTTGGGAATCTGGGCGCGTTTCCCACTCAAACAACTCGCCGACCCCAAGAACATCTATGGTGAGCAAGGGCATATCGATGCCGTGATCCATCCGAGCCTTCAGGAACGCTCACCTGAGACCGTGGAATTCCTGCGACGTTACAAGATGCCGCTCGAAGAACTCCAGCGTATGATGCTCGCACTCGATGAAGGCCAAGCGCTCGAAATGGTGACCCAGGAGTGGCTGGATCGCAATCGCGCCACCGTAGAGCAGTGGGTTGTCGAAACGAAAGCCGCCGTGGGTTGAATGAGGGTTGAATGACGCTCATTCAATGGCTCGACTACGCGGGGGTGGCGGTGTTCGCCCTCTCGGGCGGCATCACCGCGGCGCGCAAGCGGCTCGATCCCGTCGGCTTCGCCCTCATCGGCACGGTGACCGGCATCGGCGGGGGGACGCTGCGCGACCTGCTGCTCGATCGCCCCGTCTACTGGATCACGCAGTGGGAATACCTCGTCATCACCGTGCTCGCCGCCTGGGTGGTATTCTTCTGGGGACGTTTCGCGCCGCGCCCGGCACGCCCCGTGCGCTGGAGCCGGCTGCTCGACTGGGCCGACGCCGTGGGGCTGTCGGTCTTCGCCCTCATCGGCGCGCAGGCGGCGCTCTCGGCCGGGGCCAACGGCTTCATCGCCGTGGTCATGGGCATGATGACGGCGAGCTTTGGGGGGCTCTTGCGCGACATCCTCTGCAACGAGATCCCCATGATCTTGCACCGTGAGATCTACGCCTCCGCCGCCGCGGCCGGGGCCGCGGTCTACGTTTTGGGGCTACGAGCCGGCTGGCCCCACGATCCCACGCTCGCCGCCGGTGCCGGCACGGCCCTCGCGCTGCGCGGACTGGGCATCACGCGGGGCTGGCATCTGCCGGCCTATGAGGGCGGAGCCCGTCACAACCCATAATCCTCCCCGTCCCCCCGTAGCGCCCGCTCCACCACGTCGCGTTTGAGGTGCGGCGCGAAGGCTTCGATGAAAGCGAAGACGAATCCGCGCAGGTAGGCATCACGCAGGATACCGATGCGCGTCGTGTTCGATTCGATCAGATGCCCCAGGTCGCGGCAGACGAGGTCGGCGTCGGCCGCGGGGTCGAAGGCCATTTTCGCCAGGATCCCCACGCCCAGGCCCATGCGCACGTAGGTCTTGATGACGTCCGAGTCGAGGGCGGTGAGGATCACCTCCGGCCGCAGGGCGCGGCCGAGGAAGGCCTTGTTGATGTGGTTGCGGCCGGTGAAGGCGCCGTCGTAGGTGATGACGGGGTGCCGGGCGATCGCCTCCAGCGTGAGCGGCTCCAGCGTGGCGAGTTCGTGGCCTTTGGGCACGACCAGCGCATGCGTCCACTGGTAGCAGGGGAGCTCGACCAGCTCGGGGAAATCGCTGATCCCTTCGGTGGCGATGGCGAGATCGGCCTCGCCGGCGATCACCATCTCGCACACTTGCCGAGGACTGCCCTGGTGCAGGGAGAATCGCACCTTGGGGAAACGCTCGCGAAAGTTGCGGATCACCGTCGGCAGCACATAGCGCGCCTGGGTGTGGGTGGTGGCGATCGACAGCACCCCCTCGTCGGCGCGCGAGAATTCTTCCGCCACCGCGTGCAGGTGGTTCATGTCGCGCAGCATGCGCTCGCAGATCGCCACGATCTGGCGCCCCGGTTCGGTGAGCGCGGTGAAGCGCTTGCCGTGACGCACGAAGATGTCCACGCCCAGCTCCTGCTCGAGGGCGCGGATCTGCTTGGAGACGCCGGGCTGCGAGGTGAAGAGCGCATCGGCCGCCTCGGACACGTTCAAATTGTGCTGCACCACTTCGACGACGTAGCGAATCTGCTGCAGGTTCATCACCGCTTCCTAATAACCGACGGTTATCGAAGTCTAACGCAAATCGCCTGTTATGCGCCAGAGGCGGCCGCTACACTGCCGCCATCGCATAGGGGAAACTTGCATGTACCGCTACGATTCCTGGGACCAAGCCCTGGTGCAGGCCCGCGTCGTCCAGTATCGCGACCAGCTGCGCCGTTTCCTTGCCGGTGAGCTCGGCGAGGACGAATTCCGCCCGCTGCGCCTGCAAAACGGCCTCTACGTCCAGCGCCACGCGCCCATGCTGCGCGTGGCCATTCCCTATGGACTGCTGGAAGCGCGGCAGCTGCGGATGCTGGCCGACATCGCCCGCCGCTACGACCGCGGCTACGGTCACTTCACCACCCGGCAGAACATCCAGTTCAACTGGATCCGGCTGGAGGACACGGCCGACATCCTCGAACGTCTGGCCGAAGTGGGACTGCACGCCATCCAGACCTCCGGCAACTGCATCCGCAACCTCACCACCGATCCGTTTGCCGGCGCGGCTCCGGACGAGCGCGTCGATCCGCGCCCCTGGTGCGAACTGATCCGCCAATGGTCGAGTTTCCATCCCGAGTTCGCTTTCCTGCCGCGCAAGTTCAAGATCGCCGTTCATGGAGCCGAGGAAGACCGCGTGCTCGTCCGGGCCCACGACATCGGACTCGAACTCTTGCCGGGCGACGATCCCCTCCTGCCGCGCGTGCGCGTCTTCGTCGGCGGCGGTCTGGGACGCACGCCGATCCTGGGCAAACTCCTCTACGACGGGGTGCCGGCCGAGGAACTCTTCACCGTGCTGGAAGCGATCCTGCACGTCTATAACCGCCATGGACGGCGCGACAACCTCTACAAGGCGCGCGTCAAGATCCTGGTGCAGGCGATCGGCATCGACGCCTTTCGCGCCGAAGTCGATGCCTACCGGGCCGAACTGGCGACACAGGGCGAAGCCCTGCTGCTCACGCGCGAGGAGATCGAACGCGTGGCAGCGCACTTCGACGATCTGCGCCGCGTACGGGCGCGGCAAACACCCCTGCCCACCGTCGCTCCGCTCACGGCGCACGAATGGCCGGCCTTCACACGCTGGCGGCAGCGAAACGTACACCTGCAGCGCCAGCCCGGCTACGCCCTCGTCGTGCTCACCACCAAGCGCGCCGCGAGCGCTCCAGGTGACGTCTCCGCCGAAGAAATGACAGCGATCGCCGACTGGGCCGAGCGCTACGGCGACGGCGAGATCCGCGTCACGCACGAGCAGAACCTGGCGCTCGCCTGGGTGCGCGAGGAAACACTGCCGGGACTGTGGCGCGAAGCCCGCGCGCTCGGTTTCGGACATCCCAGTTTCCGCCTGGCGCACGATCTCATCTCCTGCCCCGGCGGTGACTACTGCGCCCTCGCCAACGCCCGCTCCATCCCGGTGGCCCAGGCGCTGCTTGCCGAGTTTACCGAAGCGGAGCTGGAAGACATCGGGCCGCTGTCGATCAACGTCTCGGGCTGCATGAACGCCTGCGGTCATCACCACGTGGGGCACATCGGCGTGCTCGGCGTCGATAAGAACGGCGAAGAATGGTTCCAGGTGACGATCGGCGGACGGCAAGGAAACGACACGCGGCTGGGCAAAGTGATCGGGCCGGCCTTCCGCGCCGAAGACATGCCACGCGTGGCGCGCACCCTGGTCGAGACTTACCGCGCGCTGCGCGCCCCCGGTGAGACCTTCCTCGACACGCTCGACCGTCTGGGGCCGGCGCCTTTCAAAGAAGCCGTCTATGCCGGCACCCCTGCCGCCCGTCATCCCGCGCTCCGGGAGGCCGCCGATGTGGAAGCTTGAGCTCGACGGTAGCGTCTCGGACTACCGCGCGGTACTGGTATCGACCTGGGAAGCTGCTCGCGACGAGGCGGACGCCGTGCTGGCCTTGCCCGTCTGGCGCGAGGCACTCGCCGCGGGCCGCGCGCCGCTGCCGCGGCGGGTGTGGCTCGCGCCGGAGGAAGAACCGCTCCTCAGCCCGGAAGAATGCGCCTTGCTCGAGGAAATCATCCTGCCCATTGCCAAATTCACCGACGGACGGGCGTTCAGCCAGGCCACGCGCCTGCGTCGGCGCGGCTGGCATGGCCGGCTCACCGCTTTCGGTGCCTTCCTGCTCGACCAGCTCGATTATCTTCGCCGCTGCGGTTTCGACGGCTTCGTTCCCTACCCGGCCCGCTACGACCGTGCAACCCTGGAGCGCGACGGCACCCGTTTGCTGACCGTCTTCCCCGAACCCTATCAGGCGAGCGCCGCCGTGCCCGAGCCGCTTTTCCGTCGCCGGGCGCGGGGGCTTATCGAGGAGCGAACCCCATGAGCGATCCCACCCGCCCCCGGCTCGATGCCGCCGAACTGGCGGCGCTCGACAAAAAAACCGAGGCCGCCGTCGCCCTGCTCGAGCGCATCGCCCGCGAGCACGCCCCAGCGGCGCTCGCGAGCAGCCTTGGCGCCGAGGATATGGTACTCACCGACCTCATCGCCCGCCACGCCCCTTCCATCGACCTCTTCGTGCTCGACACCGGTCGTCTGCACGAGGAAACCTACGCCCTGATCGCCCGGGTGGAAGCGCACTACGGCCTGCGTCTGCAGCTCTTCGCCCCGCAGGCCGAGGACGTGGAAGCCTTCGTCGCCCGCCATGGCATCAACGGATTCTATGATTCGCTCGAAGCGCGCCTTGCCTGCTGCGACGCGCGCAAGGTGCGCCCACTCGCCCGGGCGCTCGCCGGCAAGCGAGCCTGGATCACGGGCATGCGCCGCGAGCAATCTCCCACCCGCAGCGACCTGCCGCCGGAGCAATGGGACGAAGCGCACGGGCTGGCGAAGTTCAACCCGCTCGCCGACTGGAGCGCGCGCGACGTCTGGGCCTACCTGCGCCACCACGGCGTGCCCTTCCACCCCCTGCACGAGCGTTTCTACCCCAGCATCGGCTGCGCCCCCTGCACCCGAGCCGTGGCCGTGGGCGAAGACCCGCGCGCCGGACGCTGGTGGTGGGAACGGCCCGAACACAAGGAATGCGGCCTGCACCGCCGCCCCGTCCTCACCGGAGAGACCCGATGATCGCCCCCCGCACCCATCTCGACCGGCTCGAAGCCGAGGCCATCCACATCCTGCGTGAAGTGGCGGGGCAATGCCAGAACCCCGCCCTGCTCTTCTCCGGCGGCAAGGACTCGGTCTGCCTGCTGCGGCTCGCCGAAAAAGCCTTCCGCCCCGGCCGTTTTCCCTTTCCCCTGCTGCACATCGACACGGGTCACAACTACCCCGAGGTGATCGCCTTCCGCGACCGGCGCGCCGCCGAGCTCGGCGAGCGGCTCATCGTGCGCTCGGTGGAAGACTCCATCGCCCGCGGCACGGTGCGGCTCGCCCGGCCGGACGAGTCGCGCAACCGGCATCAGTCGGTGACCCTGCGCGAGGCGATCGAGGAGTTCGGTTTCGACTGCCTCATCGGCGGCGCGCGCCGCGACGAAGAAAAGGCCCGCGCCAAGGAGCGCGTCTTCAGCGTGCGCGACGAGTTCGGCCAATGGGATCCAAAGAACCAGCGCCCGGAGCTGTGGCGGCTCTACAACGCCAAGGTCCCCGCTGGCGGGCACGTGCGCGCCTTCCCCATCAGCGACTGGACGGAACTGGACGTATGGCAGTACATCGCCCGCGAGGGCTTGGAACTGCCCTCGATCTACTTCGCCCATCCTCGCCCCTGCGTGCGCCGCGGCGGCCTGCTCGCGCCGGTCACCGAGCTCACCCCGGCGCGCGAGGGCGAGACGGTGGAGACGCTGTGGGTGCGTTTTCGCACGGTGGGCGACATCCCCTGCACCGCGCCGGTGGAATCGCGCGCCCGCACGATCGAGGAAATCCTGCGCGAGACCGCCGCGACCACCGTCTCCGAGCGCGGCGCCACCCGGCTCGATGACCAGACGCACGAAGCAGCGATGGAACAACGCAAACGCGAGGGCTATTTCTGATGGATACCGTACTGCGCTTTCTCACCTGCGGCAGCGTCGATGACGGCAAAAGCACACTCATCGGGCGACTCCTCTACGACAGCCGGGCGCTGCTGGTCGACACCCTCGAGGGAATCGAGCGCACCAGCCGGCGCCGCGGCGCCACCGCCCCCGACCTCTCACTGGTCACCGATGGGCTGATCGCCGAGCGCGAACAGGGCATCACCATCGACGTCGCCTACCGCTACTTCCGCAGCGGCGCACGCACCTTCATCATCGCCGACGCGCCGGGCCACGAGCAATACACCCGCAACATGGTCACCGCCGCCTCCACCGCCCAGCTCGCCGTGCTGCTGGTCGACGTGCGCCAGGGACTCACGGCTCAGACCCAGCGCCACGCCCTGCTCGCCGATCTCGTCGGCATCCCGGCGCTGACGATCGCGGTCAACAAAATGGATCTGGTCGACTACGACCCGGCCGCTTTCGAAGCGGTGGTCTACGCCTTCGAGGACTTCGCCGAAGCCAGCGGACTGCGCGCCCGGCGCCACTACATCCCCATGTCGGCGCTACTGGGCGACATGGTGGTCGAGCGCGGTGAGCACCTGCCGTGGTACCTGGGTCCGACGCTGCTGGAAGTGCTCGAACGCACCCCCGCCGGCCAGGGCGTGAGCGACCACCCCTTCCGTTTTCCCGTGCAATGGGTCTGCCGGCCGAGGGAAGCCACCGACCCCCTGCTGCACGATTACCGCGGCCTGGCGGGGCAGGTGGCAGCCGGCACGATCGCCGTGGGCGAGGAGATCGTCGTGCTGCCCTCCGGGCGCCGCAGCACCGTGACCGCCATCGAATTGGGCGGCGTGCCGCGCGAGCGTGCCGTCGCCGGCGATTCGGTCATGATCCGGCTCGCCGACGATCTCGACGTCGGTCGGGGCGAGATGCTCGTGCGCGCCGACCAATCCGCGCCGGCGCTCACCCGCGGCGTGGAAGCCGACCTCGTCTGGCTCGACCCGGCCCCTCTCGCCCCCCGGCGCACCTACCTGCTGCGCCACACCACGCGCGAAGTGCAGGCGCGGGTGGAGACCATCGAATGGAACCTGGACGTGGCCACGCTCGAGCGCGAGCCGGCGCACGAACTCACCATGAACGACATCGCCCGAGTGCGCGTCAAGCTCGCCCAGCCGATCGCCGCCGACCCTTACGAGGTTCTGCGCGACACCGGCAGTTTCCTCCTCATCGACCCGGCCACTTGGGACACGGTGGCCGCGGGGATGATCCGCGGGACGCAGTGAGACGCTAGGGCCGAGGTTCGGCACCGTCGCTGCCGGATTCCTCCGGCGGCGGCTGGAACGTTCCCCAATCGACGCCGGACGCAGCGGGACGGGGCAGCGCAGCGTGTACCCGTTCCCGTTCGCGATGCAGCCAGGCGCGAGCGAGCATCAGCGCCGAGAGGGGGGCCGTCAAAAAGAGAAAGAGGGTAATGAGCAGCTCATGGACCGACCACTCTGCGCGCACCCAGCCGAAATAAGCGATCGAAGCGAGCAACACCCCGCCCACGCCCAGCGTCGTCGCCTTGGTCGGCGCATGCAGCCGCTGCATCGCCTGCGGCAGCCGCACCAACCCCCACGACCCCACGAGACCAAAAAACGCGCCCACGAGCAACAAGGCCGCGATCAGCATATCTGCCATCTCCCCCCTCCTATTCGATGATGAGCCCGCGGAGCACATAGCGGCAAAACGCCACCGTCGACACGAACCCGATCATGGCGAAAAAGAGCGCTGCCTCGAAGAACACCGAACTCCCTTGCCAGATGCTCCACGTGACGATGAGCGCGATCACGTTCACCATCATGGTGTCCAACGCCATCACCCGGTCGACCAGGTCCGGGCCGCGCCACAGACGCCACGCGCACAGCAGCACTCCCAACCCGAATGCCGCCAAGGCCACCAAAGCCGCCCATTCGATCATGCGTCGCCCTCCCCGAAAATCTTCATCACGCGTTCCTCGTAGCGCGACTTGATCCCCGCCACCGTCGCGTCCGGATCGTCCGTATGCAGGCAATGCACCAGCAGGGCCGAGCCGTCGGCGGCCAAATCGCAACTCACCGTGCCCGGCGTCATCGTGATCGTGCCCGCGAGCAGGGTGATCGCCTCGGGTCGATGCAGGCGCAGCGGCACGACGAGCCAGGTCGAGCGCAACGTCTCCGGCCGGCGCAGCAGTATCCAGCCGGCCACCTGTATGTTGGCTCTGACGATGTCCCACAACACGATCGCCGCATAGACGATGGCCGTACGCCATGAATGCACCCGCGGCAGATCCGGCCAGAACGGGCGCAGGAGCAAAGGAACCACCACGCCCAGAATCACGCCCATCAGCCACTGCCCGGCAGAGAAATCGTTTTGCAGTGCCACCCATACCAAGGTCAGCGCCAAGCTCACGGCTGGATGCGGCACCCAGCGGCGCCACTTCGATCGCATCCTCATCGGTACACCCCCGCTCCCATCACGGCCTGCACGTAAGCACCCGGCTCGAGCAGCGCCTGTGCCGCCTGCGTGAAATAGGCAAGCGCCGGGCCGGCGACGAGCGCCCAGACGAGCGTCCCCGCCAGCAGCAAGGCGAGCGCCGCCACGCCACCCGCCGCCGGCCCGTGCGACGCCTGCCCTCCATCCTTCTGCGTCTTCCAGAACACCCGCGACCCTGCCCGCGACAGTCCCAGCAGCAGCAGGAAAGACGCCATGAGCACGAACACCCAGCTCGCCGCCCCTTCGATCACGGTGACTGGAATGTTGCGCAATACGGCAAGCTTGCCGACGAAACCGGAAAGCGGCGGCAAGCCCACCGTAACGATCGCCACGAGAAAGAACAACCCACCGAGCAGCGCCCGTCCGCTAAATTCCCGGCCACCGACCAGCGCATCGCCTTCCTCGCGCCGCACCGAACGCACCAGGTCGGCGAGCACGAAGAGTGCGGCCCCAGCCAGCGTGGAATGGACCAGGTAGTAGAGCCCGGCGCCCAGCCGCGCCGCATCCGCCCCGGCCAGCCCCACGAAGAGCACGCCGATCGACGAGATGGAAGCAAAACCGGCGAGCACGCCCAGCGAGGGTGCGGCCAGAACGCCCAGCGCCCCAGCCAACAGAGTGAGCCAGGCGAGCGGCTCCAGCGCCGCGAGCGACGACCACCCCAAGCCGACGAGGGCAAAGCGCAGCAACGCATAAGCACCGACTTTGGAGAGCAAGGCAAAGAGCGCCGCCGCCACTCCCGGCGCATGCCCGTAGGCTCCCGGCAGCCAGAACTGCAAGGGCACCACCGCCGCTTTCAGCAAGAAAACGACGCACAGCAACGTTCCTCCAGCCATGAGGATGCCCCGATCGGAGGACGGAATCGTCGGCACTCGTTGTGCCAGATCGGCGAAATTGAGCGTACCGGCCGCGTTGTAGATGAGGGCGACGGCAAAGAGGAACAGGGACGAAGCGATGAGGTTGACCACCATGTACTGCAACGCATTCGTCAGTCGCGCCGCACCACCGCCGTGCACCATCAACCCGTAGGAAGCGATCAGCATCACCTCGAAGAAAACGAAGAGGTTGAAGAAATCCCCCGTGAGAAAGGCGCCGTAAATCCCCATCAGCTGAAACTGGAACAGCGGATGGAAGTGCCTTCCGCGTCGGTCCCAGGCGCAGACCGCGTGCAACAGCAACACCGCGCCGAGGATGGCGGTGAGCAGCACCATCGCCGCCGAGAGGCGATCGGCCACCAGCGCGATGCCATACGGCGCCGGCCAGTCGCCGAGTCGGTAGACGAGAATCTCTCCTTCTCCCGTCGCCGCGAACAGCAACAAGGCCACGACGAGTTGGGCTGCCGCAGCAATGAAAGAGAGCACGCGCGCCAGCACCAGATCCTGACGCGAGAGCGCCACCATCACCGCCGCGCTCAGTACCGGAATCAGGACGGGCAGAATCGGCAGATGCGCATTCACCGCTCGACCTCCACTCGATCGGTCACCGCCGGCACGTCGCTGCGCTCCACACCGGACTCGAAACGCGCCCGGATGGCCAGCACCACCAGGAGCGCCGTCATTCCGAAGGCAATGACGATGGCCGTGAGCACCAACGCCTGCGGCAGCGGATCGGCGAAGCGCGTCACCCCCTCAGCCCAGACCGGGGGAGCGCCGACGGTCAAGCGCCCGGCAACGAAGAGGAAGAGGTTGGTGGCGTAGGAGAGCAGGGATAGGCCCAGCACCACGGGAAAGACTTGTCGTAGGCAACACAGGTAAATCCCGGCAGCCGTCAGCGCTGCGATGAGCACGGCGAACAAAATTTCCATCTCACCCCTCCTTTTCCGATGGTTTCGGCCGGGCCGGGTCCATGGGCGTGCGGCTGGGCAGAAAACCCGCGAGCTGCCCCAAATGAGCCAATTGCACCAAAGCCAGCGTCACCGCCCCGAATACCGTCAGCAGCACCCCCAGATCGAACCCCATGGCGCTCGCCAACGGCACCGGTCCGATGCCTGGGATATGCACCTCGCCGTGGGCACTGCGTAGAAATGGCGCGCCCAAACCCATCGCCGCCATCCCGGTCGCCCCGGCCACGAGAAGCCCGGTGCCGATCCAGACGTGCGCATCGAGGCGCATGCGATGCATCGTCCATGACAGGCCACTGGCCATGTACTGGATCAAGAATGCAAGGGCCAAAAGCAAAGCGGCGATGAAGCCACCGCCAGGGGCATTGTGCCCGCGGAAAAAGATATAGAAAACGGCCATGAGCAGGAAAGGTAGCATCACCCGCGCCGTCACGGCAAACGGCAGCGGATGGCGCGTCGGGGACAAAGCGAACGGGAAACGCCAGGCGTGGAGATGCTCCCGTGCCACCCCCTCCTGCATGCCCTGCAAAAGCGCGTAGATCACCAAGGCGGCGATGCCCAGAACCGTAATTTCGCCGAACGTATCGTAACCGCGGAAATCGACGAGGATCACGTTGACCACGTTGCTCCCCCCCCCTTCCGATACCGAACGGCTCCAGAAGTAATCGGCCAGGTTAGGCCCGTCATTACGCATCATCACCCAGGCGAGCAAGCCCACCACCGAGCCGATGAGGATGGAGGCGGCCGCCGCACCCCGCGGCTTGGCCACGGGCTCGGTATCGTGCTGAGGAAGGAAGAACAGCATGAGCAGCAGCAAAACCGTCGTCACCGCCTCGACCGAAATCTGGGTGAGCGCCAGGTCCGGCGCCGAAGCATGCAGGAAAGCCAGCGAAACGACGAGCCCCACCGCCCCCGTGAGCAATACTGCTCGCAGCCGCTTGTGATGCCAGCGCACCACGAGACCGATCGCGGCGAGACCGACCCCGGCGAAGATCAGACCGAGGCCGTTCATGGGCGTCGGCGCACGCTGCGGCCGCCACCCCTCTCCCATGCCCCAACCGAGCGCGAGCGCGGCAAGGCTCACCACGGCGAGCAGCAGCACGTAGCGCCCCAGTACACCCGAGTGCACCCGGGCGATGAGGCGATGCGCCCCGCGCACCAGCCATTCCTGCGCCGAGAAGAACGCTCTACGCCCATCGAACGGCAAAGCCCAGGCAAGCACCCGGCCCGACAGCGCTCGATAGTGCCACACCATGGCCGCGCCGATGACGAAAGCCACGGCGGAGACCACGAGCGGCGCGCCGAACCCATGCCATAGCGCGAGTTCCGGCCACGGCGCGTGCGCGCCCACCGCCGCCGCGCTTGCCGCGGCGAGCAAGGGCTCGGCGAGGCTCGGCCACAGCCCCAACACCACCACTGCCACGACCAACACCAAGGGAGGACCCCACAGGAGTGCCGGCGGATCGTGTGGGATCCTCCCCTCCGGCAGGCGCAGCGGCCCGAAGAAGAGCGCCGAAAAATACCGGAACGCATAAGCCGCGGAGAGGATCGCCGCCAAGCCGACGAGCCCCCACAACGGCCAACCACCCCCCCAGCGCGCCGCCAGCACTTCGACGAGCATCGCCTCCTTGGAAACGAAACCATTCAACGGCGGCACACCGGCCATCGACAAGGCCGCCAGCGTCCCCAATCCCGCCGTCAGGGGCATGACCTTGGCCAGGCCCGAGAGGCGACGCAAATCGCGCAGGCCCGTTTCATGATCGACGATGCCCGTGTTCATGAAGAGCGCCGCCTTGAACGTCGCGTGCATCAGCACGTGCAGCATGGCCGCGAACACCGCCGTGGGCGTTCCCAAGCCCAGCAGCATCGTCACCAGACCCAGATGGCTCACCGTCGAATATGCCAGCAGTGCCTTCAGGTCGTCCTTGAAGAGCGCGATCGTCGCACCCAGAAGCATCGTCGCCGCCCCGATCCCAGTCACCCAGACGACCCAGGCGTCGGTTTGACCGAACACCGGCCACACGCGCGCGAGCAGATACAACCCCGCCTTCACCATGGTGGCCGAATGCAGATAGGCCGAAACCGGCGTGGGCGCGGCCATCGCGTGCGGCAGCCAGAAGTGGAAGGGGAACTGCGCGCTCTTGGTAAAGGCGCCCAACAGAATCAACGTAAGTATCGCCGGCGCCAAGGGCGAGGCGAGAATGAGCTCTTGCCGCGCCGCGAGTTCGGAGAGGCGATACGTACCGGCGACCTCTCCGAGTAGGATCAGGCCGGCGAGCAGAGCGAGCCCCCCTGCCCCGGTGATCGCCAGTGCAAGCCGTGCCCCGCGCCGTCCGTCGGGCAGATGACACCAAAATCCGATCAGGAGAAACGAAGAAAGGCTGGTGAGCTCCCAGAATACCGGCAACAGGAGCAGATTGTCGGCCAGCACCACCCCCAGCATCGCCCCTTGGAAAAGAAGGAGATACGCATAAAACGTCCCGATGGGTTCGTTGCCGGCAAGATAGCCGCGACTATAGATGAAAATCAGGATGCCGATCGCCAGGATCAGGGAAGCGAAGAAAAAACCCAGGCCATCGATACGCAAAGCCCATTCCAGGCCGAGCGCGGGTACCCAAGGGACACGCACTTCCTCTGGTACGCCGGAAAACACCGACGCCGCCTGCCCCCACAACAATAGGAGCGCCACCACACTCGGCGCCAGAGCCGCGAGCAGCGCCGGCGTGCGCCCTGCCCGTGCAAAGAGTGGCGGCAGGATCGCGCCCAGCAGCGGCAAAGCGACGATTGCACTTGCGCTCATTGCCTCCCTCCTCATTTCACGATACGAAAAATCGAGCTATACTATGCGCTCGATTCCGACGATCGACCCGATGATACAACAACATCCTCCTGCAGCCCCCGCCCCAACGCCCGCCGAGAACAAAAGCTCGATCCAAGTGATCGATCGGCTCGTCACTTTGCTCGACGTATTGGCACGGCATCCCGATTCGCTGCCGCTGAAGGTGCTCGCGAACCAAGCGGGGCTTCACCCCTCCACCGCGCACCGCATCCTTTCGGCCATGACGGCCGCCGGCTTCGTCGAACGGGTCGAAGGCGGGGCCTATCGCCTGGGCATTAGGCTGCTCGAGCTGGGCGCACTGGTCAAGGAACGCCTTTCCTTGCGCGAGGTCGCCCACCCGTGGCTACGGCAACTCCATCGCGCCACCGGCGAAAGCGTCAATCTGGGCATCCGCGACGGCGATCACATCGTCTATATCGAACGCACGAGCGGAGGGCGCTCTGCGGTTCGGGTGGTCCACATCGTCGGCTCCCGGGCGCCGCTACACACCACCGCCACCGGCAAGCTCTTCCTCGCCGAGGAGCCGCGAGCCGAGGTCGAGCGCTACGTCGCCCGCACGGGACTCGCCCCCATGACACCACGCTCGATCACCGACCCGATGCGGCTGTACGAGGAGCTCGAACGCGTGCGCCGTGAAGCGCTCGCCTACGACCTCGACGAGCAAGAAGTAGGGGTGCGCTGCATTGCAGCCGGCATCCGGGATGAAGATGGCACGCTCGTGGCAGGGCTTTCACTCTCCACGCCGACCGAGCGCTACGACCCGACACTGGCCGAGCCGATCCGGCGGACCGCGGAGGCGATCTCGCGCGCGC
Source organism: Tepidiphilus olei (assembly GCF_006980705.1). Classification (GTDB taxonomy): domain Bacteria; phylum Pseudomonadota; class Gammaproteobacteria; order Burkholderiales; family Rhodocyclaceae; genus Tepidiphilus; species Tepidiphilus olei. The sequence goes on from NZ_SBHO01000010.1 coordinate 66,744, forward strand.
TCGGGCACGGCCCCCGCACGCGCGAACCCCTCGATGCGATCAGAGAAAAGGCGTTACCCTGACTCCGGAGCGCCCTGCGGGCGCCTCGAATGACCGGCTGCACGCGGCAGCGTTCTCCGGCGCTCGGATGCTCGCCCATCGATTCATGGATCGGGCATCGCGTGCGCCGGACGCGCGCTCCGGCAAACCGCACGATGGTTTCCGTGCTACGCCTCATTCGTGCTCAACCGCTGCGCGCTGCCAGCCTCGACCCGGCGACGGCGCCGCCCGCCTCCATCCAGCGTCGCAGCCGCTGCGCATCGGCCACGCGCGTGAGCTTGCCCTGACTGTTCATCAGCACGATGATCACCGGCCGATCCGAGAGCTCGCTGAGCATCACCAGGCAGCGGCCAGCTTCACTGATGTAGCCCGTTTTCTGCAAAGAGATTCGCCAATCGTCGCGTCCCACCAAACGGTTGGTCGTGCCAAAGCTCACGCGCTGGCGGCCAACGAGCACCTCGGCCCGTTCCCTGGTGGAAAAGTCGCGAATCAAAGGATACTCGTTCGCGGCGCGCACCATTTTCACCAGATCCTGCATGGAAGCCACGTTGTCGGGACTCAGCCCTGCCGGATCGACGAAACGGGAATGATGCATCCCCAACATGCGCGCCTTGACGTTCATCGCTCGAAGAAACGCCGGGCGCCCACCGGGATAATGGCGTGACAGCGCCATGGCCGCGCGGTTCTCGGAAGCCATGAGCGCCAAGAGCAACGCCTCGCGGCGGGTGAGGCGAGCTCCGATCCGCAAACGCGAGCGGGTCCCTTTGATGGTATCGACGTCCTCCTTGCCGATGCTGATCTCCTCGTCGAGCGGCAGACGGCTCTCGAGCACCACCATGGCCGTCATCAACTTGGTGATCGAGGCGATCGGCATGGGTTCGGCCGGGTCGCCGCGCAGGGCGATGCGCTCGAGCGAGCGCGCATCCGCCACGAGGAAAGATTCGGACTTGAGCGGCGGCTCGGCCGCCTGCGCCCACGACACCACCAACAGGATCGCAAGGATCCCTCCCTGAACGAACCGGCGCAGCATGACACCCTCCCGACGCAGATCGAGCGACTGACGATCCGCCAAATATAACAGTTTGTGACGGAAGACGAGCCATTCGCCGGCATGAATACGCTGCCGGTCAGTATCCCCGTCATCGACTCGTGCGATAATTATGGCCTCGCCGCCGCCCGCGGGCCGCGACGCCACCGGCTTTTTTACTGCATCACCCGTGAGGAAGTCCATGACCGACAATCGTTTCCGCCGCATGGCGCTCGACTCGGCGCCTGCCTACGTGCGCCACGAAGGGCTCAAGCGCTGGGTGGCCGACATCGCCGAGCTCACCGAACCCGACCGAATCCATTGGTGCGACGGCTCGCAGGAAGAATACGACCGCCTGTGCCAAGAGATGGTCGAATCCGGCACGCTGATCCGGCTCAACCCCGAGAAACGCCCCAATTCCTACCTCGCCTGGTCCGACCCCTCCGACGTCGCCCGCGTGGAAGACCGCACCTTCATCTGTACCCAGGACCCGGACGATGCCGGCCCCACCAACAACTGGGAAGATCCGGCGAAGATGCGCGCCACGCTCACGGGGCTTTTCCGGGGTTGCATGCACGGGCGCACACTCTACGTCATCCCCTTCTCCATGGGGCCGCTGGGCAGCCCGATCGCGCACATCGGCGTGGAACTCTCCGACAGCCCCTACGTGGTGGCCAACATGCGCATCATGACGCGCATGGGCAAAGCCGTCTACGACGTGCTGGGCGAGAACGGCTTCTTCGTGCCGGCCGTGCATTCGGTGGGCGCGCCGCTCGCGCCGGGCCAAAAGGACGTGCGCTGGCCGTGCAACCACACCAAGTACATCGTGCACTTCCCCGAGACCCGCGAGATCTGGTCTTTCGGTTCGGGCTACGGCGGCAATGCACTGCTTGGCAAGAAGTGCTTCGCGCTGCGCATCGCCTCGACCATGGCGCGCGACGAGGGCTGGCTTGCCGAGCACATGCTCATTCTCGGCGTCGAATCCCCGCAGGGCGAGAAGACCTACGTGGCCGCCGCCTTCCCCTCGGCCTGCGGCAAGACCAACTTCGCCATGCTCATCCCGCCCAAGCGTTTCGACGGCTGGAAGGTCACCACGGTGGGCGACGACATCGCCTGGATCAAGCCCGGTCCCGACGGCAAGTTTCGTGCCATCAACCCCGAGGCGGGCTTCTTCGGCGTCGCGCCCGGCACCGGCGTGAAGACCAACCCCAACGCCATGGCCACGCTGCACTCCAATGTGATCTTCACCAACGTCGCGCTCACCGACGACGGCGACGTGTGGTGGGAAGGCATGTGCGAGCCTCCGGCGCACTGCCTCGACTGGCAAGGGCGCGACTGGACGCCCGAAATCGCCCGCGAGACCGGGCGCAAGGCCGCGCACCCCAACGCCCGCTTCACCGCCCCCGCGAGCCAGTGCCCCTCGATCGACCCCGAATGGGAGAACCCCGAAGGCGTGCCCATCTCCGCCTTCATCTTCGGCGGGCGGCGCGCCACCACCGTGCCCCTCGTCTACGAAGCCTTCAACTGGGGCTATGGGGTGTACATGGCTGCGACCCTGGGGTCGGAGACCACGGCGGCGGCCACCGGCAAAGAGGGCGTGGTGCGCCGCGACCCCTTCGCCATGCTGCCTTTCTGCGGCTACCACATGGGCGACTACTTCAACCATTGGCTGCGCATGGGCCGCGTGGTCGAACATCCGCCGCGCATCTTCTGCGTGAACTGGTTCCGCCTGGACGAAAACGGCCGCTTCATGTGGCCCGGCTTCGGCGAGAACATGCGCGTGCTCAAGTGGATCGTCGACCGCTGCCAAGGGCGAGTCGGTGCCAAGGAGACGCCGCTCGGCTGGATGCCGCGGTTCGAAGACATCGACTGGACGGGGCTCGACATCACCCGTGAAGAGTTCGAGGCGCTGACCCGCGTCGACGTCGAGGCTTGGCGCAAAGAACTCTCCGAGCACAAGGAATGGTTCGACAAGCTCGGCGAGCGCCTGCCGCGCGAGCTGGTGCTCAAGCGCGAGCTCTTCGAACTGATGCTGCACGAAGACTGACCGACGAAGGAGCGCGGCGATGACCCCGAGGTTCGCCGCCCGCATGGGTGAGATCGCGCCGTTTCACGTGATGGAGCTGCTGCGCCGCGCCTCCGAGCTCGAACGTGCCGGCTGCGACGTGATCCACATGGAAGTGGGAGAGCCCGACTTTCCCACGCCCGAACCGGTGCTGGACGCGGCCCGGCGCTTCCTCGCGGCCGGGCGCGTGGCCTATACGCCGGCGCTGGGTCTGCCGGCGCTGCGTGAGGCGATCTCCGCCTTCTATGCCGAGCGATTGGGAGCCGACGTCGCCCCCGAGCGCATCGTCGTCACCGCGGGCGCTTCTGGCGCCCTGGTGCTGGCGCTGGGTATCACCACCGATCCCGGCGACGAGTGGCTGCTGCCCGACCCTTCCTACCCCTGCAACCGCCACCTCGTGCGCACCTTCGAGGGGCGGGTGCGGCTGCTGCCGGTGGGCCCCGAGACGGCCTTCCAGCCCACGGCGACGATGATCGCCGCGGCCTGCGGGCCGCGCACCCGCGGCGTGATGCTCGCCTCGCCGGCCAATCCCACCGGCACCCTGCTCTCGCTCGAGGAGATCGAGGCGATCGCCGAGGCGGCCGCCGCACGCGGCGTGATCACGCTCGTCGACGAGATTTACCAGGGGCTCACGTACGGCGAGGAGATGCGTACCATCCTCTCGCGCCGGCACGACGTACTCGTCGTCAACAGTTTCTCCAAGTATTTCGGCATGACCGGCTGGCGCCTCGGCTGGCTGGTGCTACCCGATGCCGATTGGGTGCGCGAGGCGGAAAAGCTCGCCCAGCACCTCTTCATCTCGCCCTCGACGGTAGCCCAGCACGCGGCGCTCGCCGCTTTCCTGCCGCAGACCCGGGAAGAATTGGAGCGGCGACGCCACGAGTTCGCCCAACGGCGTACGCTGCTGCTGCGCGGACTCGATACCCTGGGCTTGAACGTGCCGGCCGAACCCACCGGCGCCTTCTATGCCTACGCCGACGTCTCGGCCTTGGGAGAGGCGGCCGATCGGCTCGCGCAACGCTTCATCGAGGAAGCGCACGTGGCCGTCACCCCCGGCAGGGATTTCGGCGAGCACCGCGCCGAGCACTTTTTGCGCTTTGCCTATACCACCACACAAGCGCGCATCGCCGCCGCCATCGAGCGGCTGGCCAAGATGCTACCCTGACGATCGCAACGACGAACGCATGCCTCGTATGAGCCGCCACGCGAGTGCCGGGCGAAGCGTTCCCTGGCGCGAACACCCCCTGGGCTCATCATCGTGAAGGATCGTGAGGCGTCGCACATCTCGCTCAGGACGACCCCAACCACTCTCTGCCCCGCCAGCAGGCGCGACGATTGACCTCGGCACACTGCAGCCGCCCTGCGCCGGGGAGTCAGCCCCGCTGCTGATGGTTGGCGATCTGCTCCAGACTGCGCTTCATCGACAAAACCCGCCGAGCATAGCGCCTATCGGGATCATCGATGGCCCCATTGTAGGCCTGCAAGGCAGTTTCCAGATCCCCATGCCGTTCGATGGCCTCCACCAAAACGTCGATGCCCACCATTACGTTGAGCACCGGATCGAACAACGCGCGCGCATGCACTTCCCGATCGAGACGGGCGGCGATCTTGTCGCCGTGCCATTTCGGGATCACTTGCATCAAACCCTGAGCACCGGCAGCGCTTTCGGCGAAGGGGTTGAATCCGGATTCGATGGCGATGATCGCCACCACCAGCGTTGGATCGATCCCTCGCCGACGCGATTCTTCCTCGACGGCCAGAAAGAGCGGCGTGAGCATCCCGGAAGCCACCCGATACCGACGCGCCACATGATCACGCAGCCGGCGCAACTCGGGGCTGAGCGCCTGAATCCCCAAGTGGGCATGCACCGAATCTGCCGAGGACAAACCCGCCGAAGAAGGTTTGCGCGCCTCCACTTTCTGCTTGCCGCTCACCGCCGCGGCAGGGGTTTGCGGCTGCACTTCTGTGGCACGCTCGACCACGGCATCCATGGGGCTCGAGGCATGAAGCACGTCCACCCCCGAAGATTCCTCGCCGTCCTCGTCTTGCGACAAAGACAGGAACGCCGTGACCGAGGAAGGCATGGCCGCCACTCCTGCATCGGAGACCACGGCCAGACCCAAGATACCGAAACCGATGGCGAGCAACAACAGCACGGTGGACACCGTACGCCCTGGCGCCGTCTTGCGGGACGGCTCTAGCGAATCATCATGACGCCGTTCGTCGGTCATGACATCGACCTCCTTCTTGATTCGGATGCCTTCGCCTGGACGGGAAGAATTTCACCGCACACGCGGCAAAGGCGAAAGCGACCCCGAAAGCATACAGACCAGCCGGAACGCGGCTGAATTGAGCGACGGCAGCAAGGCCGCCGCAGAGAAAAGATGAGAAACGATCATTGAGGAATTCGGAGAATAGCGTAAAAAACTCGACAAGCCAAGGACTTGGCCCATCGAGACGCAAACTCCCCCGACCCTGTTGCATTCTTACGACAGCGGTCGAGGAAGAAAACGCCCCGAAAAAAGACCGGCGATCCTCGAGCGCGCAGCGAGCGGCGCGGGCAAGGAAGACGCAAAACGATACCAATCGAAGAAAGGCCCGGGGTCGGTCTTACGACCCGGAGATATATGACAATGGCCTGCAATCGCGTCGATCCCAGGATATCTTCTTATCAATGCGGCAACGAGCGCCCCCGTTCGTTCGTACTGCGCCGGCGTGAAAGGCTGCCGATCGGAGCCTTCGAGTTCGATGCCCACGGAGAAATCGTTGCAGCGCTCCCGCCCTTCCCACCAGGAGAGGCCGGCATGCCAGGCACGGCGATCCGGAGGAACGAATTCGATCGTTTCGCCGTCGCGCCGGATGAAGTAGTGTGCCGACACGCGCAGCCCCTCGAGCGAGGCAAAGGCGGGATGACCGGCCGGATCGAGCGTGTTGGTGAAGAGCCGCTCGACCGCATCGCCGCCGAAGACTTCCGGCGGCAGGCTGATCGCGTGCAGCACCACCAGGCTGATCGGCATGCCCGCCGGGCGATCGTCGCAGTTGGGTGAGGCCACGCACCGATCGACCCAGCGTTCGAGTTCTTCCACGACCATGTTCTCCAAACCGGTTCGTCCAGGGTCTCTATAATAGGCGGTTTCAGGTTTCGGACCCGCCCCTATATGAGCACCCACTTCCTGCTCGGCGGCGCCCGCAGCGGCAAGAGCGCCCTGGCGCAACGGCTGGCCGAAGACAGCGGTCTGCCGGTGACGGTGATCGTCACGGGCGAAGCCCGCGATAGCGAAATGGCCGAGCGCATCGCCCGCCATCGGCAGGAGCGCCCCGCCCATTGGCTGACGGTGGAGACCCCCTTCGCGCTCGCCGCCGCCCTGCGCGCCCATGCCGCCCCCGATCGCTTCGTCCTCGTCGATTGCCTCACGCTATGGCTGTCGAACTGGCTGCTCGCCTGCCTCGACGAACCGCCGCGCCGAACGCCGACCGAATTCGCCGCCGAGCGCGCGGCGCTGCTCGAACTCGTGGCCGATCCGCCCGGTCCGCTCGTGCTGGTCGCCAACGAAGTCGGCCTGGGGCTGGTGCCCGATACTTCGCTCGGGCGGCGCTTTCGCGACGAGGCCGGGCGGCTCAATCAGGACGTCGCCGTGCGTGCCGCCGCCGTGAGCCTTGTCGTTGCCGGCCTGCCGCTGCAGCTCAAATAAGGTTTCCCCGAGGGAAAGCGGCGTTTCCCCCGCGATCGCGTTTGCGTACAATGCGGGCTTTCGCCCACGATCTTTCCGCCCCATGCTCGAATTCTCCCTCACACCGACGCACGATCCGGAACTCGCCGCCCGGCTGCAGCGCGCCATCGACGACAAGACCAAGCCGCGTGGTGCGCTGGGGCGGCTCGAGACCACGGCGCTGCGTTTGGGTCTCATCCAACGCCGCCTCGACCCCCATCTGGAACGCCCGCAGGCACTCGTCTTCGCCGCCGATCACGGCGCCACGCACCGGCCCGGCATCTCGGCCTTCCCGCGCGAGGTCACCTGGCAGATGGTGGAAAACTTCCTCGCTGGCGGGGCGGCGATCAACGTCTTCTGCCGGCAGCACGGCATCCCGCTCGCCGTGGTCGACGCCGGCGTGGATCACGTGTTCGCGCCGCACCCCGGCCTGATCGACGCCAAACTCGCTTTCGGCAGCAACGACTATCTCCAGGCGCCCGCGCTCGGCCGGGAATTGGCCGTGCGCTGCCTCGCCACCGGCGCCGAGCTGGTGCGCCGCCTGGCACCCGAGACCGACTGCCTGCTGCTGGGCGAGATGGGCATCGGCAACACGGCTTCGGCGACGCTGCTCACCCACTGCTTCACCGGCGCCCCGCTCGCGGCGATCACTGGCCGCGGCACGGGGCTCGACGACGAGGGACTGGCGAAGAAACGCCAGCTGCTCGAGACGGCGCTCGCGCGCGGCGGCGTACCCGCCGATCCGATCGACGTGCTCGCCGAATACGGCGGACTCGAGATCGGACAGATCGCCGGGGCGATGCTCGCCGCGGCCGAACGCCGTCTCGTCATCCTCGTCGACGGCTTCATCGTCACCGCCGCGCTCCTCGTCGCCCATGCCCTGGAGCCGGCCGTACTCGACTACTGCATCTTCTCGCACCGCTCGCAGGAGCCGGGGCACCGCCTGCAGCTCGCACACCTCGGCGCCGAAGCGCTCCTCGAACTCGACCTGCGCCTGGGCGAGGGTACCGGCGCGGCGCTCGCCTATCCGCTCGTCGTCTCCGCCGCCGCCTTCCTGCGCGAGATGGCCAGTTTCTCGGCCGCCGGCGTGGCCTCGGGCAGCTGAAGCGGTGGCACGACCACGCCTGCGCGCTCCACCATGATCCGTACCCTTTTCTGGCGGTTCGTCGCAGCGCTGCAGTTCTTCACCCGGCTGCCGCTGCCGCGCGACTTGCCCCAAGTACCGTTCCATCAGAGCGGTGCCATCGGCTTTTTCCCCTGGGCGGGACTCGTCGTCGGGCTCCTCGAGGCCGCGGTGTTGTCGTTGGCGCTCTGGCTGTGGCCCCCGACCGTCGCCGCGGTGCTCGCCGTGGCGTTCGTGGTCCTGCTCACCGGGGCCATGCACGAGGATGGCCTGAGCGATGCTGTCGACGGCTTCGGTGCCGGCTGGGATAGAATGCACATCCTCGCCATCATGAAGGACGCACGGCTGGGCAATTACGGGGCCACCGCCCTCATCCTGGCACTGGGGGCACGGGTGGCGCTCACCGCCACGCTCGCCAGCGAGCTCGGAGCGGGATCGCTGTTCGCTGCGCTCATGGCGGCGCATGCGGTCTCGCGCGGCGCCGTACTATTCCCCACGCTGGTGTTGCCCTATGCGCGCGCCGAAGACACCACGAGCCGCGCCAAACCGCTGGTTGCAGGGCTGGACAAGGCGGCGAAGCTCACCGCCACGGCCGGGGTACTCGCGCCGCTAGCCTGTCTCCCGCCGCCGGTCGCGCTCGCGGGGCTCGTCGCCGCCGCGGCCGCCGCCGCCGCATGGACCCGGCTGTGCGCCCGCCGGCTGGGCGGCTACACCGGCGACGTGCTCGGTGCCGTCCAACAAACGGGCGAAATCACCTTTTTGCTAGGAATCTTGGCTGCATGGAAATTCATCTGATCCGACATCCGCGCGTGGCCGTCGACCCGGGCTTGTGCTACGGCCACAGCGACGTACCGCTCGCCGAACCCGCAGAGGAAGCCGCCGAGCGCCTGTTCCCCTGGCTGCCAGAGCGCTTTCGCCTCTTCTCCAGCCCTTCGAGCCGAGCACACGCGCTGGCCCAGTCTCTGGGACAGCCCATCCTCGACGAGCGTCTCAAGGAAATGCACTTCGGCCAATGGGAGCTGCAGCCGTTCGAGTCCCTGGGCGAAGCCCTGGAACTCTGGGCGAAAAATCCCTTCGGTTTTCAGCCGCCGGGGGGTGAGTCGGCCGCCGAAATGGCCATGCGCGTGCTCGAATGGTGGCAGGAGACACGCGAACGCCACCAGGACGAGGAAGCGATCGTGATCGTCGCCCACGGCGGCCCCTTGCGTGTGCTCGCCGGGCACCTGCTCGGGCTGCCGCGAGAGCGTTGGCTCGCCCTCGACTTCGGTTGTGCCCAATCCACACGCATCGACCTCGAGCCCTGGGGGAGCATGCTGCGGTGGTTCAATCGAGCGTAAACCAGCGCCGCCAGCGGTTCAGCTGCCACCGGCACAATAGCCGAGGTCTATCTCCGAAGTCTAGGGAGACGCTGAATAATTGGCTGCGCGGGCGAATCGCTGCGTTGCGCGGTGCTCGCTCCCTCGCCTATCCACTCGATATGTCTCGGTCGCTGCGCTCCGTGCGCCTTGCGCTTCATCCCGCTCGCTCATTTCTTCAGCGTCTCCCTAGAGGGCACGCTGGCCTTCATGCCGCCAAATCCTCCCGGTACAGCTGGGCATAGCGCCCCCCCGCGGCGAGCAGCTGTGCGTGCGTGCCGCTCTCGACGATGCGCCCGCGCTCCATCACCACGATGCGATCGGCCCGCTCTACCGTCGTGAGACGGTGTGCGATCACGAGCGTCGTGCGCCCCTGCATGAGGGTCTCCAGCGCGGCTTGCACCGCGCGCTCGGACTCGTTGTCCAGAGCCGAGGTAGCCTCGTCGAGCACCAGCACCGGCGCGTCTTTCAGGAGGGCGCGGGCGATCGCCAGGCGCTGGCGCTGGCCGCCGGAGAGCAGTGCCCCGTTCTCGCCGATGGGGGTATCGAAGCCGTGCGGCAGGCGCTCGATGAACTCCAGTGCGTGCGCCGCTCGCGCCGCCGCAATGATCTCCTCGCGCGACACCTGCCGCTCGCCCGCGCCGTAGGCGATGTTCTCCGCCACGGTCGCGTCGAACAGCACCACTTGTTGCCCGACGTAGGCGATCTGACGGCGCAGCGCCGCGAGCCGCCATTGCGGCAAGGGGACACCGTCGAGCCGGATGCAGCCTTCGGTGGGATCGTAGAAGCGCAACAGCAGCTGGGCCATGGTCGACTTGCCGCTGCCCGAAGGGCCGACCAAGGCGACGATCGCGCCCGGCTCGATGCGTAGATCCAACCCGTCGAGCGCCCAGTCTTGAGCATTCGGGTAGCGGAAGCGCACACCCTCGTAGGCGATCTCGCCGCGGGCGCGCTCGAGGGCAAAGCTCCCCTCGTCGCGCTCCGGTGGCACGTCGAGCAGCGAGAAGATACTCTCCGCTCCGGCCAAACCTCGGGCGATACGGGCATTGACTTCGGTCAGCTGCCGGATCGGTTTGGGCAAAAGCCCGGCCGCCGTGACATAAGCCACCAGGTCGCCGGCCGTGGCGTCTCCGCGCAACCACAACACGAGCCACAGCAGAGCGCCGATCGCCACGAAGGTGACGAGCTGTATCGTCGAGCTATTTCTTGCTCCGATGCGCGCCAAGCGCAGCTGCCGCTGAAAATCTTCGTCGTTGGCCCGGGTGAAGCGCTCCAGTTCCCGCCGTTCGCCGCCAAAGGCTTTGATGACGCGCTGCGCCATCACCACCTCGGTGGCGAGCGTGGTGATGCGTCCCATCGATTCTTGGAGGCGTCGAGACGCTGAGCGAAGCTTGCGTCCAGCACTGCGCATCATCACTCCGAGCACCGGAAGCAGAACCGCCAACATCAGCGTGAGTTTCCAGTTCGACCACAGCAGATAGCCAAAGAGGGCGACCACCGTCAGCCCCTCGCGCACGACGACGCGCACCGCCTCGGTCACGGCGCCCGTGGTCATGGTCACGTCGAAGGTGAGCCGAGAGACGATCCGGCCCGAATCCTGGCTGTCGTAATAGGCCGTAGGGAGCCTCAACCCGTGAGCGAAGAGCGCCGCCCGCAAATCGTGGATGAGTCCGACGGACACCTTGGACATGGAATAAGCGCCGAGAAACGAGCCGATCCCTTGCCAGAGGGCCACCAACATCAGGGCCGCCGGCACGAGATAGAGCGTGTCGACTACCCCCCAGCCCGGCACCAGCAGCTGTGCCCGCGCCGGGTCGGTCAGGCCATCGACGAAATACTTCAGCGCACCCATCATCATCGGCTGGCCGCTGGCGAAAATCATGTAGCCGAGCAGGGCCGTGGCAAAGGCCGCACGATAGGGACGCACATAACCCCACAGCCGGCGATAGAGCACCCAGGAAGAATCCATGCTCCGTTCCATCAGTGTGCCTCGTCCCAGTTTTTCCCCACGCCGACGTCGACCACGAGCGGCACGCGCAGCTCGGCGACGTTCTGCATCTGGTCGGTGACGAGGGTACGCACGGCCTCTATCTCCGCTTCCGGGACTTCCAGCACCAGCTCGTCGTGCACCTGCAGGACGAGCCTCGCCGCGCGGCCTTGCTCCTGCAAGGCACGATGCACGCCGATCATCGCGAGTTTGATGAGATCGGCCGCGGTGCCCTGCATCGGCGCGTTGATCGCCGCCCGCTCGTCGGCCTGGCGTTGGGCCGGGTTGCGCGAGCGGATGTGGCGCAGCCACACCCGGCGGCCGTAGAGGGTCTCGACGTAGCCCTGCTCATAAGCAGTCTTTCGCGCCTGCTCCATGTAGGCCGCCACGCCCGGATAACGTGCGAAATAGCGGTCGATGTACTCCTGCGCCGCAGCGCGGTCGATCCCCAGGCTGCGCGCCAGGCCATGCGCGCTCATGCCGTAGATGAGACCGAAGTTGATGGTCTTGGCCACGCGCCGCTGTTCGGGCGTGACCGCATCGAGAGGCACCGCGAAGATCTCGGCAGCGGTGTGCTTGTGGATGTCCTCGCCGTGCAGGAAGGCCGCCACCAGGGTCGCGTCGCCCGAGAGGTGCGCCATGATGCGCAGCTCGATCTGGGAATAATCCGCCGACAGCAGGAGACAGCCGGGCGGGGCGACGAAGGCCGAGCGGATGCGCCGCCCCTCCGCCGTACGTATCGGAATGTTCTGCAGGTTCGGCTCGCTCGAGGACAAGCGCCCCGTGACCACCACGCTCTGGGAAAAGGTGGTGTGCACCCGCCCCGTGCGCGGATCGATCATCTTCGGCAGCTTGTCGAGATAGGTGTTCTTCAGTTTCGAGATCTGCCGGTGCTGCAGCAGCACTTCGACGATGGGATGCTCGTGTGCCAGGCGCTCGAGCACTTCCTCGCTGGTCGAAGCCTGCCCGCCGGCGGTTTTTTTGGCCGCTTTCAGGCCCAGCTCGCCAAACAGGAGTTCGGCGACCTGCTTGGGCGAGGCGAGGTTGAACGATCGCCCCGCAAGCTCATGGGCTTTTTGCTCGAGCGCGCGCAGCTGGGTCTCGAATTCCCGGGACTGCGCCGCGAGTACCTTGGGGTCGATCGCCACGCCGGCGCGCTCCATGGCCACCAGCACCGGCACGAGCGGACGCTCGATGTCGCGATAGACGCGTTCGAGCTTGGGTTCGGCGGCGAGCTTGGCCGAGAGCACGTCGAAAAGCCGCCAGGTGAGGTCCGCATCCTCGGCGGCATAGGCTGCCGCGCGCGCCGGCGGCACCTCGTCGAAGCCGATCTGTTTCTTGCCGCTGCCGCATACCTCGGCATACGTGAGCGGTTCGAGCGAGAGCCAGCGGCGGCTGAGCCGGTCGAGGTCGTGCTGGGCGTCGCTCTCGAGCACGTAGGACATCAACATCGTGTCGTCGATGATCCCGCCCGGCTCGGCCCCGTGCGCCGCGAGCACGTGCCAGTCGTACTTCGCGTTCTGCGCCACCTTGCCCTCGGCTGCGGCGAACCAGGGTGCGAGCCGGCGCAGCACTTCTTCGCGCGGCAGCTGCGGCCCGACTTCGAGCCCACGATGCGCGAGCGGAATGTAGCACGCCCGACCTGGCCCCACGGCGAAGGAGATGCCGACGAGGGAAGCCTTGCGCGCGTCCAGGCTGGTCGTTTCGGTATCGAACGCCACGCGGGCGCCCTGCTCGATTTCACCGAGCCAGCGCTCGAATTCGTCCCAGTCGGTGAGGCAGGCGTAGGCCGAACGCCGCGCCGCGGCTTGCGCCGGCGATTCGAACCCGTCATCGCCGCTCGACTCGGCCGCCGCCTCGACTCCCTGTGCCCGCAGTTCATTCAACCAGGTGCGGAATTCGAGCCGTTCATAGAGCGCGAGGAGTTTCTCGCGCTGAGGCGGCCGCGCCTGCAGATCTTCCAGCCGCACCGGCAGTTCGAGGTCACAGCGCACGGTCAGGAGCTTTCTTGCCAGCGGCAGAAAATCGCGTGCCGCACGCAAGTTTTCCCCCACCTGCCCCTTAATCTCGTCGGCGTGCGCCAGCAAGGCATCGAGCGAACCGTATTGCCGCAGCCATTTCGCTGCCGTCTTGGGGCCGCAGCCCGCCACGCCGGGGACGTTGTCGACCGTGTCTCCCACCAGCGCCAGGTAATCGACGATGCGCTCGGGCGGAACGCCGAATTTCTCCTCCACGCCCTGGGCGTCGAGCTTCTCGCCGCGCATGGTGTCGACCCACAAGACCCCCGGTCCAACGAGTTGGGTGAGGTCCTTGTCGCCGGTGGAGATCACCACTTCCCAGCCTCGCGCCAGCGCCTGGCGGGTGAGCGTGCCGATCACGTCGTCGGCCTCCACTCCCGGAATCACCAGGAGCGGCCAGCCCTCGGCCTCGATCGCCTCGTGCAGCACGGGAATCTGCGCTGCGAGGTCCTCGGGCATCTCGGGGCGCTGCGCCTTGTACTGCGGGTACCACTCGTCGCGAAAGGTCTTGCCCGGTGCATCGAACACGCAGGCCCGATACGGCGCGGGGAATTCCTGCGTCAGGCGCCGCAGCATCGACAGCACCCCGCGGATGGCGCCCGTGGGCTCTCCCCGGGAAGTACGAAGATCGGGCAAAGCGTGATACGCTCGATAAAGATAGCTCGAACCGTCGACGAGCAGCAGACGCGTCGTCATGGCGTCTCTCACAGAGGCTTGCAAACGGGCAACTATACCGCGGTTCGGCGCACGATGAAAGGAAGACCATGCCGTTGAACGACAAACTCCCCAATCCGGTCGTCGACCCCAAGGACATTCAATACAACGGGCGCGAATCCTGGCGCATCTTCGGCATCATGGCCGAATTCGTCGAGGGCACCGAGCGGCTCGCCGCCATCCGCCCGGCGGTGAGCATCTTCGGCAGCGCCCGTGTCGTGCCGGACCATCCTTATTATCTGCTCGCCGAGCGCATCGCGCGCAAGCTCTCGGACGCCGGGTTCACCGTCATCTCCGGCGGCGGCCCCGGAGTGATGGAGGCGGCCAACAAAGGCGCCTACTTCGGCAAGAGCCCTTCGGTGGGGCTCAACATCCAGTTGCCGCACGAACAGCACGCCAACCCCTATCAGGACATTTCGCAGACGTTCCGGCACTTCTTCGCGCGCAAATACATGTTCGTGAAGTTCGCCTCGGCCTACGTCGTATTGCCAGGTGGATTCGGTACCCTCGATGAACTTTTCGAGGCCATGACGCTCATCCAGACCGGCAAGAGCCGGCGCATCCCTCTGATCCTGGTACACCGCCCATTCTGGGAAGGGTTGCTCGAGTGGGCACGCGAGCGGCTCGTGGGAGAAGGCATGATCGACCCGGGCGATCTCGACATCGTGCAGATCATCGAGGATCCCGACGAGATCGTCGCGGCAATCTTCCGATACTACGAGAGCCGCGGTTTCGAACCCCTGCCGACCGAACGCGAGCTGATGCTCAACCTCTGAAAACATCGAAGAAAAGCGCGTGGCTGCCCGCCGCTAAGGTAGAATGCCGACAGGAAGCTTTGCCGCCGGAATCGCACCCATGAAATCCAGCATTCGCCCATTGCTATTCACCGTACTGCTCGCGGCCAGTTCGGCCTGGGGGCAAACTGCGCGCCCTCCGCTGGAACCCATCCCCGAACCACCGCCCTTGCCCGGACCCATCACCGAAGAGGATCTGCTCGAGCCTCAAGTGACGATTCGCAAGGAAGGGGAAGACGAAGTCACCGAATACCGCATCGGAGGGCGCGTCTATATGATCAAGGTCGTACCGGCCCATGGGGGCACACCGTACTATCTGATCGATCGTACCGGCAATGGCGTGATGGAGCGATTCGACGGCACGCCCGAGCTCTCCGTACCGATGTGGATCATCAAGTCCTGGTGAGCGCCGGCTTCGCATGCACGCCCACATCCTTGGATATTCGCACGGCTGGCGCTGGATCACCGAAGGGTTCGCGCTGTGGCGCCGCGCCCCCGCGCTCACGAGTTACGTGAGCTTTGCCTACGTCCTGCTGCTGTTGCTCGCCTCGAGCCTGCCCTACCTCGGTCAGTTTCTCGCAGCACTGCTCATGCCCATCCTTTCGATCGGCGTGCTCGAGGGCATGGCGGCTGCCGAGGGCGGGCGCCGTCCGGGACCAGAAGTGCTCTTCACCGGTTTTCGTGGGCCGTGGCGCTCGCTCGCCGCGCTGGGTGCTTTTCAGCTGGCGGGAAACCTGCTCGCCGTACTCGCCACGATCCTCGTCGACGGCGGCCTGATGCTCGGGCTGTATCGCGGTACGATCGATCCCGCCTCGCTCGAGAGCGAGCCCCAGCTCCTGTGGCCGTTGCTCGTCTGGCTCGCGATAGCGCTGCCGGTGACCATGGCCTACTGGTTCGCCCCGGCCCTGGTCGCCTGGCACCGGCAACCTTGGCCCAAGGCGCTCTTTTTCAGTTTCTATGCCACCCTACGCAACTGGCGCGCCTTGCTCGTATATGCGTTAGGTATTGCTGCCGTCGTTTTCGCCCTGGTGCTCGTGTTATCCTTTCTGGCCGCGCTCATCCATCCCTACGTGCTCGGCATCGCTCTGTTCCTGCTGCCGCTGGTACTCGTGCCGACGCTCTTCGCCGGGCTCTACCTGCAAGTACGCGATGTCTTCGGTCCCCGCTAACGCCTCACTGCGGCCGATCGGCATACTCGGCGGCACGTTCGACCCGATCCACTACGGCCACCTGCGGCTCGCCGAAGAGGCGCGCGAGGCGCTCGCGCTCGAGCGCGTGCTCTTCATCCCGGCAGGCGACCCGCCGCATCGCCCCGCGCCGGGCACCCCAGCCGTCCATCGGCTCGGCATGGTCCGCTGCGCCCTCCGTGGCCATGCCGCCTTTCGTGCCGACGATCTGGAGTTGCGCCGCAGCGGCAAGAGCTACACCGTCATCACCCTGGAAACCTTGCGGCGCCGCTACGGTCCACGCCGATCTCTCGTGCTGATCCTCGGCGCCGACGCCTTCTTCGGCCTACCCTCGTGGCACCAGTGGCAGCGGCTCTTCGAACTGGCCCACGTGCTCGTCGCCATGCGGCCAGATTTTCCGCCGCCCTGGGGCAGCGAACCGCCCGAAGACGATCCGCCCGAGCCCGGCGCGGGGCTACCGCCGGCCTTGCAGGACGTGCTCGCTGAGCGGCGCGCGCCCAAACTCGCGCGGCTGGCCGAAACGCCGGCCGGCCTCGTCGGATTCTTCCGCAACACGCCGCTCGCCATCTCGGCCACCACGATCCGCCGGCTGCTGTACGAGGGACGCAGCGCCCGCTATCTCTTGCCGGAGGCGGTGCTGCGCTACATCACCACCCATTCACTGTACCAAGGAGACCCTAAAAACCCATGACCACCACCGACACCCTGCTCGATGCCGAAGCCATCGCCGCCCTGTCCGTCGAAGCCCTCGAAGACGTCAAGGGCGAGGACATCCGCGTGTTCGACACGCGAGCGCTCTCGCCGCTCTTCGATCGCGTCGTCGTCGCCAGCGCCCAGTCTACACGCCAGACGAAGGCGCTCGCCCAACGCGTGATCCAGCGCGCCAAGGAGGCCGGCATCCCCATCGTCGGCGTCGAGGGCGAGGCTCTGGGCGAATGGGTGCTCGTCGATCTCGGATCGGTCGTCGTACACGTCATGCAGCCGGCCGTGCGCGCCTACTATCGCCTCGAAGACCTGTGGCAGCACGGCGCCACTGCCCGCCAAGGCACCTGACCGACGCACGATGAAGCTCACCCTGCTCGCGGTGGGCACGCGCCTGCCCGCTTGGGCCGAGACGGCCTGCACTGAATACGCGCGGCGTTTTCCCCCGGATTTGCCACTGACGATCGTCGAAGTCAAGACCGAGCCGCGCACCGGCGGCAAATCGGTGTCCGAGCTCAAGCGCCGCGAAGCCGAGCGCCTGCGCGCGCAGATCCCTACCGGGGCACGCCTCGTCGCGCTCGACGAGCGCGGTGTCGACCTCAACACGAAGCAGCTCGCCGATCGGCTCCAGTCCTGGCGCCACGACGGGCGTGACGTGGCGCTCCTCATCGGCGGCCCCGACGGGCTCGATCCCACGCTCTTGCAGAGCGCCGACGAAACGGTGCGTCTCTCCAGCTTGACGCTGCCACACGCGCTCGCCCGTGTCGTCCTGATCGAGGCGCTCTATCGTGCCTGGAGTCTGACGACCGGTCATCCCTATCATCGCGAATGAACCCTTCAGGGTTTACCCGACTGCCGTCATCGACCATTTGACACTAGGCTTACTCCTCGACTAAGCTGAAATGCAAAGGGGCGCCTACCCGCGCGCCCGATCGCATGGACCCCCGCCGACTCGCCACGAGCGAACCCGGCGGATGAACGGAGGAGACACCGATGGCCAGCACCCCTGCCACCACGCCCGCCGTGGCCACCCCCCTTGCGTCGCTCGACGACCGCTATCGCGTCACTGGACGCGTCTATCTCACCGGCTACCAGGCACTCGTGCGCCTGCTGCTCATCCAGCGCGAGCGCGACGAAGCCGCCGGGCTCAACACGGCCGGTTTCGTCTCCGGCTACCGGGGCTCGCCGCTCGGCGGACTCGATCAGACTTTGTGGCGCGCCAAGGAGCATCTACGCTCGCATCACGTCGTCTTCCAGCCCGGCGTCAATGAAGATCTCGCCGCCACCGCCGTCTGGGGCACCCAGCAAGTGGGGCTCTTTCCCGGAGCCAAATACGACGGCGTCTTCGCCATGTGGTACGGCAAGGGACCGGGGGTCGATCGCTGCGGCGACGTCTTCCGCCATGCCAATGCCGCCGGCACTTCGCGCTTCGGTGGCGTGCTTGCCGTGGCTGGCGACGACCATGCCGCCAAGTCCTCCACACTACCGCACCAGACCGACCACGTCTTCAAGGCGCTGATGATGCCAGTGCTCGCCCCGGCCGGCGTGCAGGAATACCTCGACCTGGGCATCCACGGTTACGCCCTGTCGCGCTACTGCGGCTGCTGGGTGGCCTTCAAGGCTCTCGCCGACACGGTGGAAACCTCGGCCTCGATTGACGTCGATCCCTTCCGCATCGAAACACGCATCCCCGAGGACTTCCCCCTGCCGCCCGACGGGCTCAACATCCGCTGGCCCGATCCGCCGCTGGTGCAGGAGAAACGGCTGCTGCACCACAAGCTCTACGCCGCACTCGCCTACTGCCGCGCCAACGGGCTCAATCACGTGGTCATCGATTCGCCGCAGCCGCGCCTGGGCATCATCACCTCCGGAAAAGCCTATCTGGACGTGCGCCAGGCGCTCGACGATCTGGGCATCGACGAGGAGCTCGCCGCCCGAATCGGCATTCGTGTCTACAAAGTCGGCATGGTCTGGCCACTCGAGGCCGAAGGCGTGCGCCGCTTCGCCGAAGGGCTCGAGGAGATCCTCGTCGTCGAGGAGAAACGCCAGCTCATCGAATACCAGCTCAAGGAAGAACTCTACAACTGGCGTGAGGACGTGCGCCCGCGAGTGATCGGCAAATTCGACGAAAAAGGTGAATGGGCGCACATCCTGCGCCCCGATGGCAAAGTGGACCACGGTCAGTGGCTGTTGCCTGCCGCGGGGGAGCTCAACCCGTCGCAGATCGCCCGGGTGATCGCCCAGCGCATCGCGCGTTTCTACACCTCCGAGCACATCCGCGAGCGCCTGGCCTTCCTCGACGCGAGCGAACGCGCCCTCACCGTTCGCCCTCCCGTCGCTGAGCGCATCCCCACTTTCTGCCCCGGATGCCCGCACAACACCTCCACGCACGTGCCAGAAGGAAGCCGGGCGCTGGCCGGTATCGGCTGTCATTACATGGTCACCTGGATGCCCGAACGACGCACGGCCACGTTCACCCACATGGGCGGAGAGGGCGTCCCCTGGGTCGGTCAAGCCCCTTTCACCGAAGAGCGCCACCTCTTCGCCAACATGGGCGACGGTACCTACTTCCACTCGGGCATCCTCGCCATCCGCCAGGCGGTGGCCGCCGGGGTCAATAT
>NZ_SBHO01000011.1 GCF_006980705.1 Tepidiphilus olei
CGACACGCATCGCCATGATGGGCATACTCCTTTCTCGAAGTCATGGCGTCAGACCGAGCGCCGCGCGCTTCCTGCCAGAGGCGCTAAACGGAATTTACAGAAAGGATGGTACACAACCTTTTTTTTGTGTGCGCCCGGCACGGGCGCACTCTTGGAGGTGAGAGTCCTCCCGTGAGTTGATCACAGCGAACGAAGCGAAGCGCAACTGCATGAGGGTGACCGATTGTGGGGAGGAAGCGTGGAGCGAAACTGCGAGCCGATGGACAAGAACCGGATAGAAGGCGCTGCCGAGCAGGGCGAGCGGGCGCAATTCCGCGAAGCTCTCGTGATCAAGGCGAGGTGGCGTAAATTCGGCGGTTGTGCAGTGAAGGAGTGCGTTCTTACCCGGGGAGATCTCGCCTTGTGGCTGAAAGGCCGACGTGGAGACACGGAGCGAGAAGTCAGCAGAGGCCGTAGTAGTTGCCAACAAGGAACGAAGGGCCGAACGAGGAGGAATGTTCGAGGTCATGTCGATGTTGAACGCAATGCGTCAGAAGTCTGCGCGAGCAGAGCGGGCGGGCGTAGCGCACGGTGAAGCCGGGCGTGATCCTGTCAGCGACGAAGCGGGCAGCCCGCGACGAGACAACGAGAGCACAGGGTCGGCGCTGCTTGAGGCAGTGCTGACGAGAGAGAACCTGCAGCGGGCCTGGAAGCGGGTCAAAGCCAACAAAGGGGCAGCTGGCGTGGATGGTCTGGATATTGAACAGACGGCCCGTCATCTGGTCACGGCGTGGCCGACGATACGCGACCAGCTGCGGCAGGGGACGTACCGGCCCAGTCCGCTACGCAGGGTGACGATCCCGAAACCTGACGGCGGCGAGCGCGAGCTTGGTATCCCGACGGTGACGGATCGGCTGATCCAGCAAGCACTGCTGCAAGTGCTGCAACCGATACTGGACCCGACCTTCAGCGAACACAGCTACGGCTTCCGACCGGGAAGGCGAGCCCACGACGCGATCCTTGCGGCGCAGGGCTACATTCAATCCGGACGGCGGATCGTGGTCGATGTCGATCTGGAGAAATTCTTCGATCGCGTCAATCACGACATCCTCATTGACCGCCTGAAGAAGCGCATCGACGAGGCCGGGATCATCCGGCTGATTCGAGCGTATCTGAACAGCGGCATCATGAGCGACGGCGTCGTGTTGGAACGGTACCAGGGCACACCGCAAGGCGGGCCGCTGAGTCCGTTACTGGCGAACGTGATGCTCGATGAAGTGGATAAGGTGTTGGAGAAGCACGGCCATTGCTTCGCACGCTACGCCGACGACTGCAATGTTTATGTACGCAGCCGCAAGGCAGGCGAGCGGGTGATGGCGCTGCTGCGCAAGTGCTACGCCAAGCTACGGCTCAAGGTCAACGAGACCAAGAGCGCGGTCGCCAGTGCCAAGGGCAGGAAGTTTCTGGGATGCAGCTTCTGGTTTGCCAAGGATGGGGTCAAGCGCAGGGTGGCCGACAAGCCGATGGCGACATTCAAGCAACGGGTGAGGCAACTGACCCGGCGCTCTGGTGGTCGCAGCATGGCAGAGGTCATCGACAAGCTCAAACCCTACCTGCTGGGCTGGAAAGCCTATTTCGGGCTGGCGCAGACGCCAAAAGTCTGGCGCAGGCTGGACGAATGGCTACGCCACCGATTGCGGGCGATTCAACTCAGGCAATGGCGACGAGGTAGCACCATCTTCCGGGAACTGACCAAGCTGGGTGCGGCTGAGCAGGTGGCAAAGCGCGTGGCGCAGAACGCGCGCTGCTGGTGGCGAAACAGCATGGGCGACATCCAACGGGTGCTGACCATTGCCTACTTCGACAAACTCGACCTACCCCGACTCTCATGACCTCAACTTCTCGAACCGCCCGGTGCGGACCCGCATGCCGGGTGGTGTGGGAGGGGCTCAGTCAGGTATCCTGACTGCCCCTATCCCGATCCCTTCGCGCTACACTTGAAGCCTTATCAAGGAGGAGCGAGGGAATGGAGCCAAGTTCTGAGCAACGGGTTTCGTCTCGGGGTCGATCCCGTCTGCAGGCGGTCTGCCTGCTCCTCGGCCTGTGGGCTATGGCCTCGCCGACTTGGGCCGCCGAAGTGATCGTGGCCGTGGCGGCCAACTTCAGCGCCCCGATGAAAGAGATCGCCGCCTCTTTCGAGCGCGAGACGGGGCATAAGGTGAGCCTGAGTTTCGGTTCGACCGGCGGTTTCTACACCCAGATCGTCCATGGTGCTCCATTCCAGGTCTTTCTGGCCGCGGACGACGAAACACCGGCCGCGCTCGAACGCGACGGCCATGCCGTGCCGGGTACGCGTTTCACCTATGCGGTGGGGAAACTGGTGCTGTGGAGCCCCGGCCCTCTGGTGGATGCCCAAGGCAAGATCCTGGAGACGGGCGAATTCGCGCATTTGGCCGTGGCCAATCCCAAGCTCGCTCCTTATGGCAAAGCGGCGATGCAAGTCCTGCAGAAACGGGGACTTGTCGCGCGCCTCGAACCAAAGATCGTAAGGGGCCAATCGATCACCCAGACGTACCAACTCGTCGTGAGCGGGGCGGCCGAGCTCGGGTTCGTCGCGTTGTCGCAAGTCCATGAAGACGGAAAAGTGAAGGGATCGGCGTGGTTGGTGCCGCAGGAAGATTATGATCCGATCCGACAAGATGCCGTCTTGCTCGTCCCAGGCAAGGACCAACCGGCAGCGCTTGAACTGCTTGCCTATCTGCAGCGCGAACCGGCGCGGGCGATCATCCGGCGCTATGGCTATTCCTTCGAGTGAGCTCGCGCGATGAGCGCAGGCGCTTGGGCGGCCTTGGCCCTGTCGCTGCGTCTGGCCGCGGTGACGACGTTGGTGTTGTTCTTGATAGGAACGCCGCTCGCGTGGTGGCTCGCACGCACGCGCTCCCGCTTCAAGGAGGTCATTGCCGCGGTCGTGGCCTTGCCGCTCGTCCTGCCACCCACCGTGATCGGTTTCTATCTCCTGCTCCTCATGGGACCCCATGGACCGGTGGGTTGGCTCACCCAGCAACTCGGTTGGGGGCTGCTGCCGTTTTCCTTTTCCGGCCTCGTGGTGGGTTCGGTGATCTTTTCCTTGCCCTTTCTCGTTCAACCTCTGCAGAATGCCTTCGAAGCGTTGGGCGATCGCCCCTTGGAGGTAGCCGCCACCTTGCGCGCCGGGCCGTGGGATCGCTTTTTCACCGTGGCCGTGCCGCTCGCCCGTCCGGGTTTTCTCACTGCCGGCGTGCTCAGTTTCGCCCATACGATGGGGGAATTCGGCGTCGTCCTGATGATCGGGGGCAATATCCCGGGCAGAACGACCGTCGCTTCGGTTCAGCTCTATGAGTTCGTCGAAGCGATGGAATATGGCGAGGCGCATCGGCTCGCTCTCGTCCTCGTCCTCTTCTCTTTTGCCGTCTTGCTGCTGCTCAACTTCTTCGGGAAGAGAAAGCGATGATGCACGCCGGTATCGAGGCCGAGTTGCATGCCGACTTCGCCGATTTTTCGCTCAGGGTGTCTTTGTCCTTGCCCGGACGGGGTGTGAGCGCCCTCTTTGGCCCTTCGGGTTCGGGCAAGACGAGCTGCCTGCGGGCCTTGGCTGGTTTGATGCGGCCGCGAGGGTTCGTGCGCTTTGCCGACGAAATCTGGCAAGACGATGCCAAGAAAGTTTTCGTGCCGACGCATCGGCGGGCGATCGGCGTGGTCTTCCAAGAGGCGAGCCTTTTCGCCCATCTGTCGGTGCGCGGCAATGTCGAATATGGTCTGCGGCGTGTCCCGCCGGCGCAGCGGCGCATCGCCTTGGAGCAGGCGATCGAGCTGCTGGGGATCGCCCCGCTGCTCGATCGCCGTCCCCAGACTTTGTCCGGCGGTGAGCGCCAACGGGTGGCCATCGCCCGAGCCTTGGCCGTTTCGCCGCGCCTCTTGCTGATGGACGAGCCGCTCTCGGCCCTGGACATCGGGCGCAAGGAGGAGATCATCCCCTACCTGGAACGTCTGCCGCACGAGCTCGACCTTCCCATCGTCTACGTCAGCCACGCGCCCGACGAGGTCGCGCGCCTGGCCGATCACTTAGTGGTTTTGCGCGCAGGCAAGGTACTGGCCAGCGGCCCCTTGTCCGAGGTGCTCGTGCGCCTGGATACGCCGATTCGCTTGGGCGAGGAGGCCGGTGTGGTCTTACAGGGGGAGGTTGCCGAGCACGACGAGACGTGGGTCTTGATGTGCGTTTCCTTTCCCGGGGGAAGGCTGTGGGTACGCCGTGAAAATCTACCCCTGGGTGCCCCTTTGCGCTTGCGGGTGCTCGCGCGCGACGTGAGCCTTGCGCGCTCGCCGCATCAGGATGCCAGCGTACTCAACGTGTTGCCGGCCAGAGTGGAGGCAATCGGCGAGGATGAACACCCGGCCGACGCCTTGGTGCGGCTCACGGTGGGAGAATCCGCTCTGCTCGCGCGCATCACGCGTCGTTCCTTGGCCCGGCTCGATCTGCATCCCGGGCAAACCGTGTGGGCGCAGATCAAGGCGGTGGCGGTGCTGCGCTGAAACATCGGGGGGAGACGAGGGAGATGATACGACCTCTGCGGGCTGGTCGTTCCGGCAGGGGAACACGGCAATCCTTCGATGATCTACAATGCTTCTATGAGCCAGATGAAAGAAGGGGGTGCGTCATGGATGCCGTCAGTGTCGCCAGCATGATGACCGCCATGCAGCAAGCGCAGCTGCAGGATCAGGTCGGCACCGCCGTGCTGAGAAAAGCACTCGACGTGCAGGAGAGCACGGCGCAGGCGCTGCTCTCGGCGCTGCCGCAAATTCAACAAGCGCCGATATCGGCTTCGAATCCGCCGCACTTGGGCAATTCGGTCAATATTTTCGCCTGAATCGCGCCTCCCCTCCCTATACGCCGCGCTGACGTTCGGCAAGGATCCGCGCCGCCGTTTCGGCGAAGGTTCCTCGTTCGATCGCCGTGCGCAGCTCTGCCATGAGCGTCAGGTAGAAGTGCAGGTTGTGCGTGGTGTTGAGGATGCTCGCGAGGATTTCGCCGGTGCGGTAGAGGTGATGCAGGTAGGCCCGGCTGAAATGGCGGCAGGTATAGCAGCTGCAGGTCTCGTCGAGTGGGGCGGTGTCCTCGCGATAGCGCGCGTTGCGGATCTTGACGTCGCCATGGCGGGTGAAGAGAAGTCCGTTACGCGCGTTCCTCGTGGGCATGACGCAGTCGAACATATCTACACCTACTCCGACGCCGTGGATGAGGTCTTCCGGTGTACCCACGCCCATCAAATAGCGCGGACGCGTCTGCGGCAGCTTGGGCGCGACGTATTCGAGCACGCGCCGCATTTCGTCTTTGGGTTCGCCCACCGATAGCCCGCCGATGGCGTAGCCGTCGAAGCCGATCTCCATGAGCCCGGCGAGCGACTCGTCGCGTAGCGCCTCGTACATGCCCCCCTGCACGATGCCGAAGAGCGCGTTGCGATTCCCTAGCCGGTCGAATTCGTCCCGCGAGCGTTTGGCCCATCGCAGCGACAGGCGCATCGATTCGGCCGCCTGCGCTTCGCTGGCAGGGTAGGGCGTGCATTCGTCGAAGATCATCACCACGTCCGAATCGAGCACGGTCTGGATCTGCATCGAGACTTCGGGGGTGAGGAAACAGCGGGCCCCGTCGATGGGTGAGGCGAAGCGCACGCCTTCTTCGCTGATCTTGCGCAGCGCTCCGAGCGAAAAAACCTGGAAACCGCCCGAATCGGTGAGGATCGGCCGATTCCAGCCCATGAATCGGTGCAGACCGCCGTGGCGGCGGATCACCTCGAGCCCCGGGCGCAGCCATAGGTGGAAGGTGTTGCCAAGCACGATCTGCGCGCCGACGTCTTCGAGCGCCGCCGGGGTCATCGCCTTGACGGTGCCGTAGGTTCCCACCGGCATGAAGATGGGGGTCTCCACCGTGCCGTGTGCCAGCTGGAGCCGTCCGCGCCGGGAGGCTCCGTCGGTGGCGAGCAGGGTAAAGGCGGGAGTGTCGCTCATGGGGATTCCTCGATGACAGGAATTCAACGCGCGAAGCGGCGCGGGATGAACATCGCGTCGCCATAGCTGAAGAAGCGGTAGCGTTTTGCGATCGCATGGGCATAGGTGCGGCGGACACGCTCGAGCCCGGCGAGCGCCGATACCAGCATGAGCAGCGTCGAGCGGGGAAGGTGGAAGTTGGTCACCAGCGCATCGACCACGCGAAACTCGTAACCGGGCGTGATGAAGAGCTCGGTCTCGCCGCTGCCGGGGCGAAGTTCTCCGTCTTGGGCGGCGCCTTCGAGGGCGCGCAGACTGGTGGTTCCCACGGCGATCACACGCCGCCCGAGTGCCCGCGCCCGGGCGATGCGCGCCACCGTCTCTTCCGGGATCCAGTAGCGCTCGCGGTGCATGCGATGTTCGTCGAGCCGTTCGACGCGCACCGGCTGAAACGTGCCCGCGCCGACGTGCAGAGTCACCCAGGCCGTGTCCACGCCGTGCTCGGCGAGCCGGTGCAGTAGCATCTCGTCGAAGTGCAGTCCGGCGGTGGGCGCAGCCACCGAGCCGGGCGTACGCGCATAGACCGTCTGGTAGCGCGCTTCGTCCTCCGGTTCGGCCGGGCGGGCGATGTAGGGGGGTAGCGGCAGCCGGCCATGGCGCTCGACGAGCTGGGGAAGATCGCCTTCGCCGACGAGCCTCAGGTGATAGAACTCGCCGTCGCGGCCCACGACTTCGACTTCGAAGGCCTCTTCCAGCCGCAGACGCATGCCCGGGCGCGGTGGTTTGCTCGCGCGCACCTGGGCGAGTGCCTCCTGTGTGCCGACGAGCCGCTCGACGAGCACCTCCACCGCACCGCCGCTTTCCTTGCGTCCGAAGAGGCGCGCATGGATCACGCGGCTGTCGTTGAAAACGAGGAGGTCACCTTTTTCGAGAAATTCGGGCAGATCGCGAAAGAGCCGGTCGTGCAGCGCTTCGTCGTCGAGCACGAGCAGGCGGCTGGCGCTGCGCTCGGGCAGCGGCACCTGGGCGATCAGTTCGGGCGGCAGGGAAAAATCGAAGTCGTGCACCGTCAGCGACGGGGCTTTGCGTAGGCTAGATTCTTGCATATAATCTTTCGTGCGCCGAGATGGCGGAACAGGTAGACGCAGCGGACTCAAAATCCGCCGGTGGTGACACCGTGAGGGTTCGACTCCCTCTCTCGGCATTATCTTAGCCTAAAACGTATCTCAACGGACTCATCGATAGCCCGGCAGGTTGATCCTGCCGATTTTTTTATGGTATAATCAAACGAACGTTTGTCAGAAGCAAATGTTTCGATCCCTCCCTCGGTGGTTGCGCCCGCTCGTCGGGCGCTTTTTTTGCGACTTCGGTAGGAATGCATTATCATCATTTTTCCGATCGCAAAAGGAAGTTGGCAGCCATGTCCTTACGTTTACCTGATCTTCAGCCCGAGCTGCGTGTAATGCCCATGCCGGCCGATGTGAATTCGAATGGGGATGTGTTTGGCGGCTGGGTAATGGCGATGGTCGATATCGCCGGAGCCATGCCAGCGGTCCGGCGCAGCCGGGGGCGAGTAGCAACGGTGGCGGTCAACAGTTTCGTGTTCAAGCAGCCGATCGCGGTGGGTGACGTCGTGAGCTTCTATGCCAGGCTCGTCAAAGTGGGGAATACCTCCGTGACCGTCGATGTCGAAGTCTATGCCGAACGTCATCCTGAAAATCCCGTGGTCGTCAAAGTAACGGAGGCAAGGCTCACATACGTGGCCTTGGATGCGAACGGGCAGAAGCGCCCGATTCCCCCGGAATGAAAAAACCTAGAACCTGGAGGAGGATTCGATGAGCGAGAAACAGGTACATTGGGAAGTGGTCGACGGCATCGGCCGCCTGGAGCTCAATCGACCGGAATCGCTCAATGCGCTTTCGTTCGAGATGATGGCCGCGCTCGAGGAAGCGAGCGCAGCGCTGGTACAGCATCCCAATTTGCGGGTTTTGGTGGTAAGCGGTCGGGGTGACCACTTCATGGCCGGAGGGGATATCCGCGATTTTTCCCGTCTGCTCGATCGGCCTGCTGACGAGCGGCGAGAGATGTTTCGCACTGCGATCGAGAAACGGGTAAATCCGGTGGTGGAGCGTTTGAGCCGTGTCCCTTGCCCGGTGGTGGCCAAAGTACGCGGCGCCTGTGCCGGGTTCGGCATGTCCTTGATGCTCGCTTGCGATTTGGCGATCGCTGCGAGCGACGCGGTGTTTACCACCGCCTATGCCATGCTGGGGCTTCCGGCCGATGGCGGGCTCACTTATTTTCTTCCTCGCGTGGTGGGCAGCCGCCGCGCAGCGGAGCTTTTTCTTTTGTCGGAACGTTTCGATGCGCAGCGAGCCCTGGAGTTGGGAATCGTCAATCGCGTGGTGGCACCCGAAGCGCTCGACGCCGAAGTCGATGCGCTGGTCGCGCGCCTGGTTGCCGGACCGGGCTACGCCTATGGGCGCATCCGCTCGCTGCTCGCCGATTCGCTCGAACAGAGCCTGGAGGCGCAGCTCCTTGCCGAAGCCGAGGCATTCGGCGATTGCAGCGCCACGGAGGATTTCGCCGAAGGCGTCGAGGCGTTCCTGGCCAAACGTAAACCACGTTTTCGCGGTTGCTGAGGGCGCGTTCGCACGACCCGACGTGCGGGGAGGGCGACTTCCTGCGAAGTCTCGAAGGGCTTCCGCTCATAGGTACCGCACCCCGAAGTGCCCAATGTCTTGGTGAGAATTCCGTCCGGCTTTATCATTGTCACTAGAAGAACGACGGAGCGCTGAGCGTGCAGTGGGTGATCGGCGGGATCCTGGTGGCGAGCATCGCTTGGGTGATGTTCGAGGTCGTGCGCTGGTGGCGTGCTCGTCGGCGAAATCAGACCAAGGGCACGATCAACGCTACCGCCTCCGATGTGCCGGGTGCAACTCCGGCCCTCTTTGCACTCGATCTGGCGGTGAAAACGATCGAGCGGCGCTGCGAGGCGTTGCAGCGCGATCTCGAAGAGCATGCCCGCCGTGAGCAGGAAATTCTCGAACGGCTGAATCGCCTGGAGGCATCTGCTGCGGCCTCCACCTCCGCTACCGGCCCGGTCGAACCGCTTGCCGCTTCTCCAGAATACGTCGAACCGATGGTACTCGCCCGCCGGGGGTTGGATGCGCCGGCGATTGCCGCGCGCTGCGGCATCACGCTCGGCGAGGCGGAGCTGCTCGTGGCGATGGCGCGCGGCGAAGGGAGAAGTGAGCCATGAGTAAAGCCGAGGAAGATTCTCGAGTCTTTCCCTGGAAGCGGGTGCTGCTGGCCTTGCTGATCGCAACTGCTGCTGCGTACGGTCTATGGTATAAGATGAGGGATCCCCCGAGACCGGCGGCCGGCACCCAGGAAGCCCCTGCCCAGATGCAGGCTCAGAGCCAACCGGTCGGGCAAGAAGATAACGACCCCGCACCAAACGACCGATGGCAAGGGGCTGCGTCGCGGGAGGATGCTACAACGCATCGCTCCCCGCTCGAGAATCATCCGCCGACGGTTGCATCGGAAGATCCGATCGTCGCCCAAGATGCTCCGCCGCCCGAACCGGTTGCGCCGACCTCGAAGGCTGATACGAGCGGCCAGAATGCTCCCGCCAAAGCGATGACAACGCACCCGGCCGGGGAAAAGACGGAAGAACCTCCCTTTATCGACCGTTCGAAACCGCTCGACAAAGGCTACTATGTCCCCATCGGTGTGTTCGGACGGATGGATAATGCCATGGCACTCGCAGGGCGGGTGCAAGAACAAGGCTTTCCCTCTCATCTACAAGCGCGGGTGTTGGTGGGGCCGTATGCTTCGCGCCAGGAAGCGCTGGAGGCGGCCAAGCAACTCAAGCGCCATGAGATCGAGGTTGGCGCGGTGACCCAGGTGAAATGAGCGGTTTCGTAGGTTTTGAGACGAGGAGATGGGTGATGAAAGTGCAAAGTCCGGTGTTGGGCGAAGTGAATGTGGCCGAGGACAAGGTGATCGAGTTCCCCAATGGCCTGCCCGGGTTCGAGTCGTGCCAGCGTTTCATGCTGGCACACGATGAAGAAGGGGGCGCAGGCGAGGATCGTCCCAAGGTCTTCATCCTGCAGAGTCTGGACGATCCGAACGTGGCTTTTTCCGTGGTGAGCCCCGAGGCCTTGGGGGTGCGCTACGAGATCACGCTCTCCGATGGAGAAGTGGCGCAACTGCAAATCGGGAAACCCGAGGACGTGGCCTTGGCCGTGATCGTGCGTCGCGCCGATGGAACGGAGGCGAAAACGCCGCAGGATACGGGCTTGCGGGCGAACTTCATGGGGCCGCTGCTGATCAACACCGCCGCGCGTCGCGGATTGCAAAAGGTGCTCGAGCGGTTTACCTGTGAAATGGTCGTGCGGGCATAAGGAGGTCGAGGCCATGCGACGTCACGTCAATACCGACAAGGCCCCGGCAGCGATCGGTACTTATTCCCAGGCAGTCTTCGCCGGCGATACGCTCTATCTCTCCGGCCAGCTGGGGCTCGACCCGGCCACGATGACGCTGCCGCCGGAATTCGCCGCCCAATGCGAACGGATGTTTTCCAATCTCGCGGCGGTGGTGGAGGCGGCCGGGGCGAGCCTCGATCAGGTGGTGAAACTCACGGTCTTTCTCACCGATCTGTCCTACTTTGCCACCGTCAACGAGGTGATGGCCCGCCATTTCACCGCACCCTATCCGGCGCGCTCGGCGGTGGAGGTGAAAGGCCTGCCGCGCGGGGCGATGGTGGAGGCCGAGGCCGTCGTCTGGCTGGGGGCGTGATCCGGCCTTGCCCGCGCAAGCGCCTTTTCGTCATCCGTTGGAATCCTGGCCGGGCGTCGGCCCGGCGGTGGCCGCGCGCCTGGTGAAACTCGGGGTGATGCGCCCCGAGGATCTCCTTTTCCTTCTGCCGCTGCGCTACGAGGACGAGACACGCGTCACGCCTGTGGCGCAGGCGCCAACCGGTTCGTCCGTACTCGTGGAAGGCCGCATCGTGCGCGTGGAGCGCAAGGAGGGGCCACGGCCGCAGCTCGTCGCGCATCTGGACGATGGCACGGGCTTGCTCACCGGACGCTGGTTGCACGTTTATCCCGGTACCGCCAAGCGGCTCGAAGTGGGCAAGCGCATGCGCTGGTTCGGCGAGGTGCGGGTCGGTTTCTTCGGCGAGCGCGAGATGTTCCACCCGCGGCTGGTGCCGCTCGAGGCACCGCTGCCCGATCGCCTCACGCCCGTCTATCCGAGTGTGGAGGGCTTGTCGCAGGGGCTGTTGCGCCGTCTGGTGCGCCGGGCGCTGGAGGTGGTCGCACCCGCCGAGTGGCTCGACGAGGCGCTGCGCGCGCGCGAGCAGCTGCCGCCGCTGCGCGAGGCGCTGGAATGCTTGCATGCACCGCCCGCCGGTGCCGATGAACGTCGGCTGGACGCAGCGCGTCGCCGCCTGAAACTGGAGGAATTGGTGGCGCAGCAGGCATCGATGCGTCGGGCGCGCACGGTGCGACGATCGGCCACGGCGCCCGCTTTGCCCGAAGCGGAAGGGCCGGTGCGGCGGGCGCTGCGCGAGGCGCTGCCTTTCACCCTCACCGCGGCACAGCGGCGGGTGCTCGCCGAAATCGACGCCGATCTGGGAAAACCTCATCCGATGCACCGTCTGCTCCTGGGCGACGTGGGCAGCGGCAAGACGGTGGTGGCCGCTTTGGCGCTGGCGCGGGCGCTGGATGGGGGGCATCAGGGGGCGTTGATGGTGCCCACCGAGATCCTCGCCGTCCAGCACGCGCGCAAGCTCGGTGAGTGGCTCGCTCCGGCCGGGATCGAGGTGGCGCTGCTCACCGCCGCCACCCCGGCCAAGGCGGCGCAGGCGCTGCGCGCTCGGCTCGCCGAAGGGGAACCGCTCCTCGTGGTCGGCACGCACGCGCTCATCGAAGAGACGGTGGCGCTGCCGCGTCTAGCGCTCGCGGTGGTCGACGAGCAGCACCGTTTTGGCGTGCGTCAGCGTTTTGCCTTGCGTGCGAAGGCAGGCGAGGGATTTTCCCCGCATCTGCTGATGATGTCCGCCACGCCCATTCCGCGCACGCTCGCGCTGGCGATCTACGCCGACCTGGAATTGTCGCTGCTCGACGAGCGCCCGCCGGGGCGCCAGCCGGTACGGACTTTGCTGCTGTCGCAGCGCCGCCGGGAGGAGCTCATCGAGCGGGTGCGCCGCTGGTGCGCCCAGGGGCGACAGGCCTACTGGGTCTGCCCCTTGATCGAAGAATCGGAAGTGCTGGATCTGCAGGCGGCCACCGAGACCTGGCGGGAGCTCGTCGCGGCGATGCCTGAGCTGCGGGTCGGCCTGTTGCACGGTCGACTCAAGAACGAAGAGAAACAGCAGGTCATGGAGCGGTTCATGGCCGGTGCGCTCGACGTGCTGGTGGCGACCACCGTGATCGAGGTGGGCGTGGACGTGGCCAACGCGAGCCTCATGGTGATCGATCATGCCGAGCGTTTCGGCCTGGCGCAGCTGCATCAATTGCGCGGCCGGGTTGGGCGCGGCAGCGAGGCGTCTTTTTGCGTGTTGTGCTACGGCGAGCCGCTCTCGACCACGGCGCGCCAGCGGCTCGCCGCGATCCGTGCCAACGACGACGGTTTTGCGCTCGCGCGCGAGGACCTGCGGTTGCGCGGCCCCGGCGAGTTCGTCGGGCTGCGCCAGAGTGGCGTGCCCAGCCTGCGTGTGGCCGATCTGGTGGCTGACGAGGATCTCGTGCCCCTGGCGCAGCGGCTCGCCGACGAAGTGCTGGAACGCGATCCGGCGCTTGCCGAGACGCTCATCCGGCGCTGGGTGCCGGGTGGCGGGGCTTGGCTCCATGCCTGAGGGGGCGCTCTTCTTCGTGCCGCGCTGGCGATCCGGTTTGCCTGTCGGGGTGCCGCGCCGTCTGCAGCCTTGGCTTGCCGAGCGGGGGTCGCTCACCGCCCGCATCCGGGCGCACTGCCGGGAGTTCGCCGTGCGCCGCATCTACGAGGGGTGGGGAAGACCTTATCCGGACGAGGCGATCGCCCTGAAGGTACCGAGATGGGAGAGGGTGCGCGTGCGCGAAGTGGCGCTTCTTGCCGACGGCGTGCCGGTGGTGTTCGCACGCTCGCTGACGGCGTGGCAGGGAGTGCGATACCCGTGGCGTCTGTTGCAGCGCATCGGCAACCGTCCTCTGGGCGCGGTGCTCTTCGCCGATCCCACGGTACGCCGCGGCACTGTGCAGGCGGTGCGGCTCGATGCGCGCGATCCGCGGTATCATCGCGCATCGGCGCTGTGGCGGGAAGTACCGCCGGGTTTGTGGGCGCGACGCTCGCTCTTTTGGCGGGAGGGCGTGCCGCTGCTGGTGAGCGAGGTTTTTCTACCGCCGATCGACCTTCTCATTACACCGACGTGACGAGCGATGGAGCCGAATTTCGACTGGAGAGCGCGCCTGCCGCTGTATTGGCGGCTGATCCGGGGGCATCGACCCATCGGCACGCTGCTGCTGCTGTGGCCGACCCTGATCGCCCTGTGGTGGGCCGCGGGTGGATTTCCGCCGCCGGGGGTCTTCTTCGTCTTCGTGGTGGGTACTTTCCTCATGCGTTCGGCCGGTTGCGCCATCAACGACTGGGCCGACCGCGACATCGATCCGCACGTGGCCCGTACGCGCGACCGACCCCTCGCCGCGGGGTTGATTTCACCCGATGAGGCGCTCAAGGTCGCCGCCGCGCTCGCGGGGATCGCCTTTCTCCTGGTGCTGCCTCTGGGCTGGAAGGTGGTGGCCTGGTCGGTGCCGGCGCTCGCCATCGCCGCCACCTATCCCTTCACCAAACGCTTTCTGCCGCTACCTCAGGCTTATCTAGGGGTGGCGTTTTCCTTCGGCATTCCCATGGCCTGGGTGGCGATTCGCGGCCAGACCGACGCGGTGTGCTGGACGCTCTTTGCCGCCAACTTCTTCTGGACGATCGCCTACGACACCGAATACGCCATGGCCGACCGGCCCGACGACCTGAAACTGCCGGTCCATTCGTCGGCCATCACCTTCGGGCGCTGGGACGTGTTGGCGGTGTTCCTGTGTTACCTCGCGGCGTTTGCGCTGTGGGCGCGCGCCGGCATCCTCGCTGGGGCCGGCGCGCCTTTCCTCGTCTCGCTGGTGGTCGCCGCGGGCATCGTCGCCTACCATCTGGAGCTCATCGGCACGCGCGAACCCGCACGTTGCTTGAAGGCGTTCTTGCACAACAACTACCTCGGGCTCGTGCTCTTTGCCGGCGTCGTGCTCGACCTGTGGCACGGCTGAAAGAGAGAACGAAATGGCGCAAACGACTTTCCTCGAATCGTTACGCGAGCGCTGGCGCGATCCGGCGCGCCTGCTGTGCGTGGGGCTGGATCCGGAGCCGGAACGCTTGCCGCGCAGCGTGCGCCGTCTGCCGCTCGCTGAGGGGGTTTGGGTGTTCTGCCGCGAGGTGATCGAGGCGTGCGCGCCTTGCGTGTGCGCCTTCAAACCGCAGATCGCGCATTTCGCCGCTCTGGGGTTGGAGGGCGTGCTCGAGCGGCTGATCACCCACGTGAAACTGAACCATCCCGACGTTCCGGTCATCCTGGATGCCAAACGCGGCGACATCGGCTCCACCGCCCGCCACTATGCACGCGAGGCGTTCGAGCGCTATGGGGCCGACGCGGTCACGGTGAATCCCTACTTGGGCGGAGATTCGCTCGAGCCTTTCTTCGCCTGGCCGGGCAAGGGGGTGTTCGTGCTCTGCCGGACTTCGAATCCGGGCAGCGCCGAGCTGCAGGCCCTGGAGCTCGCCGGCGGCGAGCGGCTCTTCGAGCGCGTGGCGCGCCTGGCCGCCGGCCCGTGGAATACGAACGGGCAGGCAGGGCTGGTGGTGGGTGCGACCTGGCCGCAGGAAGTGGCGCAGGTGCGCCGGCTCGCGCCGGGCGTGCCGCTGCTCGTGCCAGGTATCGGTGCGCAGGGCGGAGACTTGGCGGCCACGGTGCGCGCCGGCTGGTGCCGCCCGGAGTTTCCCGGTCTGATCCTCAATTCCTCGCGCGCCATCCTCTACGCAAGCGAGGGCGAGGATTGGCAGGATGCCGCCGCCGCCGCGGCGCAGTCGGTGCACGCTGCCGTGCGCGCAGTGCTCGCCGATCGGGCATGAGCGACATGACGTTTGCCGATCTGCGCGAATTCTGCGCTCAGCTCGAGGCGCTGGGCGAACTAAAGCGGGTGACCGAGCCGGTGGATACGCACCTGGAGCTCACGGCGCTCGCCGATCGCGTCCTGCGGCGTCGAGGCCCGGCGCTGCTCGTCGAGCGGCCGCACACCCAGGGCCGGGCGCATTCGTTGCCGGCGCTGGCCAATCTCTTCGGTACGCCGCGCCGCGTCTTGCTGGGCATGGGGCAGGACGTGGGCGAGGACGGTGACTGGCGCGAGCCGCTGCGTGACGTGGGGCGCCTGCTCGCCTATCTGAAAGAACCTGAGCCGCCGCGCGGCTGGCGCGATGCCTGGGAGAAGATGCCGGTGCTGCGCCGGGTGCTCGACATGGCGCCCAAGGTCGTTTCGCGCGCGCCGTGCCGCGAAGTGGTGTGGGAAGGGGCGGAGCTCGATCTCGCTCGGCTGCCCATCCAGCACTGCTGGCCGCAGGATGCGGGTCCGCTCATCACCTGGGGGCTGGTGGTCACCCGCGGGCCGCACAAGAAACGCCAGAATCTGGGAATCTACCGCCAGCAGGTGATCGGGCGAAACCGGGTGATCATGCGCTGGCTCGCGCATCGCGGCGGGGCGATCGATTACGCCGAACACGCCCGGCTGCATCCCGACGAGCCCTTTCCCGTGGCGGTGGTGATCGGCTGCGACCCGGCCACTATCCTTGCCGCGGTCACGCCGGTGCCCGACACCCTTTCCGAATACCAGTTCGCCGGCTTGCTGCGCGGGGCGAAAACCGAGCTCACCGAGGCCGTGGGGGGCTTGCAGGTGCCGGCGCGCGCCGAGATCGTGCTCGAAGGGCACATCCATCCCGGCGACACGGCCCTCGAAGGCCCATTCGGCGATCACACGGGGTACTACAACGAGCAGGCGGTCTTCCCCGTGCTCACGCTCGATCGCATCACGCTGCGGCGCGAGGCGATCTACCACACCACATACACCGGCAAGCCGCCCGACGAGCCGGCGGTGCTGGGCGTGGCCCTGAACGAAGTCTTCGTCCCGCTGCTGCAGCGCCAGTATCCGGAAATCGTCGATTTCTACCTGCCGCCGGAGGGTTGCTCCTACCGCATGGCGCTGGTGTCGATCAAAAAGGCCTATCCGGGGCACGCCAAGCGCGTGATGTTCGGCATCTGGGGGTTCCTGCGCCAGTTCATGTACACCAAGTTCATCGTGGTGGTGGATGAGGACGTCGACATCCGTAACTGGCAGGAGGTGATCTGGGCGCTCACCACGCGCGTGGATGCGGCGCGCGACACGCTCATCGCCGAGCACACGCCCATCGACTATCTCGACTTCGCCTCGCCCGAAGGCGGGCTGGGCAGCAAGATGGGGATCGATGCCACGAACAAGTGGCCCGGCGAGACCCACCGCGAGTGGGGCCGGGCCATCGTCCAAGATCCGGAAGTGGAAGCGCGCGCGGCGGCGCTCGTCGAGCGGTTGCTCGGCTGAGCGGGTCGCTTTTTCGGTTCCTCCTCAATCAAACATATGATTTATACTGCCAACAGTTTTTGTTGCAGGGCGATCAAGGGGCCGTGTCGCCCAGATTGTTTGGGGAGAAACGATGGACGAAAAATTGATCAGCCGCCGCGATCTCGCGTTTCAGCTCTACGAAGTACTGAAGGTGGAATCGCTCACACAGCGCCCCCGTTACCAAGAACACGATCGGGGTACTTTCGAGGCGATTCTCGATACGGCGCAGCAGATCGCCGAGACGCATTTCGCACCGTTCAATCGCAAGGCTGATGAGAACGAGCCCGTGTTTGAAGACGGGCAAGCGCGCACCATCCCCGAGACCAAAGCGGCGGTCCAAGCGCATGCCGCGGCGGGATTCTTGGTCGCGCACCACGACGCGGCGCTCGGGGGGATGCAACTGCCGGCGGTGGTGGTCAATGCGGCGATGGCGCTCTTCAAGGCGGCGAACGTCTCTTTTGCCGCCTATCCGCTCTTGACGCTCGCGGCCGGCAACCTGATTCACCGCTACGGCAGCGAGGAGCAAAAGAAACGTTTCTTGCCGTTGCTGCTCGACGGTCGCGCGACTGGCACGATGTGTCTGACCGAACCGCACGCTGGTTCTTCCCTGGGAGACTTGCGCACCCGCGCCGAACCGCAACCGGATGGCACCTATCGCCTGTTCGGCAACAAGATTTTCATCTCCGGCGGCGACCACGACTTCGGCGGCAACATCATCCACCTGGTTCTCGCGCGCATCAGCGGTGCGCCACCAGGAGTGAAGGGGATCTCGCTCTTCATCGTCCCGAAGTTTTTGGTCGATGAAGCCGGGCGGATGGGAGCGCGCAACGACGTCGTACTTGCTGGCCTCTTGCACAAGATGGGCTATCGCGGTACGACCTCCACGGTGCTCACTTTCGGCGACCGGGACGGAGCGGTGGGTTACCTCGTCGGTGAGCCCCATCAAGGGCTCAAATACATGTTCCACATGATGAACGAGGCGCGCATCGGGGTCGGCATGGGGGCAATCGCGCTTGGCTACACCGGCTATCTGCACGCGCTCGACTATGCGCGCAACCGTCCGCAAGGGCGACCCCTCGCCAACAAGGATCCGGCAAGCCCTCAGGTTCCCATCATCGAGCACCCCGACGTGCGCCGCATGCTACTCGCGCAAAAATCCTACGTCGAAGGTTGCCTCGCGCTCGGTCTGTACGCCGCGCGGCTCGTCGACGACATTCGCACGGGGAACGAGGCCGAACGGGCACGGGCTCAGGAGCTCCTCGATCTCCTCACCCCAGTCGTCAAAGCGGGTAGCTCGCAGTTTTGCTTGAAAGCCAACGAATTGGCGATTCAGGTATTCGGCGGAGCGGGCTATACGCGCGACTATCCTGTCGAGCAATTCTATCGCGACAACCGCCTCAACCCCATCCATGAAGGGACCGATGGCATTCAATCTCTGGATCTTCTGGGGCGAAAGCTGTGGCAAAACGGCAGCGCGGGGCTGAAAGCGCTCTTGAGGGAAGTCGAGACGACACTCCAGGAGGCAGCGGGGGAAAACGAGCTTGCCGAGCTGGTCGAAGCCCTGCGCGGGGCGCGCGATACGCTCGCTGCCTTGATCATGCGTTTGGGTTCGCTCATGTCCGGCGCCCAGGCCGAGCAGGTACTGGCCAATTCCTTTCCTTTCTTGGAAGTGTTCTCTCGCTTCGTACTCGCTTGGCAGTGGCTGCGTCAGGCGCTCGTCGCCGTCAGTGGTCTGCGGCGAGCCGATCTCAGCGAAGACGAAGCGAATTTCTATCGCGGGAAATTGCACGCCGCGCGCTACTTCCTGCGTTGGGAGCTGCCGCAGATCGAGCCGCTGTGTCGCCTTTTGGAGCGATGCGATCCGACTTTCCTTTCAATGAAAGACGAATGGTTCTGAGTTCACGGAAAACAGAGGGATGTCATGGAAAACGTACAAGTGAAACTGGTCAAGCGTCCGATCGGCGAGCCCAAGGCGGACGACTTCGCCATCGTCCGCGGGCCAGTGCCCGAGCCGCAAGCGGGACAAGTGCTCGTCGAGGTTCATTATCTTTCGCTCGACCCAGCGATGCGCGGTTGGATGAACGAGGGTAAATCCTATGTGAAACCCGTCGGCCTGGGTGAGGTGATGCGCGCCCTGGGCGTGGGGCGCGTGATCGCTTCCGCCGATCCCCGTTTCACGGTGGGCGATTACGTCTCGGGCACCCTCGGTGTGCAGAAATACGCCGTATGCGACGCCTCGGACCTCACCAAGGTCGATCCGAATCTGGCACCCCTTCCCGCCCACCTGCACGTACTCGGCATGACGGGGCTTACCGCCTACTTCGGTTTGCTGGACGTTGGTCGGCCCCAACCGGGCGAGACCGTCCTCGTGTCGGCCGCGGCGGGGGCCGTCGGTTCGCTCGTGGGGCAGATCGCCAAGCTCAAAGGATGCCGCGTCGTCGGCATCGCTGGTGGGGCACAGAAATGCGCTTACGTGCGCGACGAGCTGGGGTTCGACGCGGTGATCGACTACAGGCACGAGGACGTGGCGCGGGCGATCAAGACGCATTGCCCCAAGGGAGTCGATATTTATTTCGACAACGTCGGCGGCGAAATCTTGGATGCGGCACTCGCCGCTCTGGCCCTGCGCGGCCGCGTCGTCCTTTGTGGCGCGATCGCGGTCTACAACGCCACCGAAAAACCAGCAGGTCCGAGCAATTACCTCTCCTTGCTGATCAACCGCGGGCGAATGGAAGGTTTCATCGTGTTCGACTACCGCGAGCGCTATCCCGAAGCGATCGCCGAGCTCGCTACTTGGCTTCGTCAGGGCAAGCTCAAGCACCGGGAACACATCGTCAGTGGCATCGAAACTTTCCCCGAACGGCTCTTGATGCTGTTCCGTGGCGAGAATCTCGGCAAACTCGTGCTTCAAGTGATCGAGTGAGTAGAAAAATCTTCAGTGGAGATGAATAAAAAATGCGTGCTTTGATCTGCAAAGAATATGGTCCCCCCGAAACTTTGGTGCTCGGCGAGCTCCCTTCGCCACCGCTCGGAGCGAAGGACGTCAGGATTCGCGTGCGTGCTTGTGGCGTCAATTTCCCCGATCTCCTCATCATTCAAAACAAGTATCAGGTCAAGCCGCAGTTGCCTTTCGCTCCGGGCGGTGAGGTTGCCGGTGAGGTACTGGAAGTCGGCTCAGAAGTGCGTCGGATACGTCCTGGCGACAAGGTGATGGCGCTCACCGGCTACGGCGGGTTCGCCGAAGAAGTGGTCGTGGATGAACACCGCGTGTTACCCATGCCCGCTGGGATGGATTTCGTTACCGCCGCCGGTTTCACCATGGTCTATGGAACGACCTACCACGCTCTGGTACAGCGTGCGTCCATTCAAGCTGCCGAGACTTTGGTGGTGCTCGGCGCGGCTGGCGGGGTAGGACTAGCCGCGGTCGAGCTCGGCAAGGTGTTCGGAGCCCGGGTGATCGCCTGTGCCGGTTCGGAAGAGAAGCTGCGGACTGCCCGCGAACATGGCGCCGATGAGCTCGTCGATTATCGGCGTGAGGATCTCAAGGAGCGCATCAAAGCGCTCACCGACGGCAAGGGGGCCGACGTTTGTTTCGACCCCGTGGGGGGAGATGCGTTTGATGCGATGGCGCGTTCTATGAACTGGAACGGTCGCCTCTTGGTAATTGGCTTTGCCAGCGGGCGCATCCCGCAGTTGCCGGTCAATTTGCCGCTCCTCAAAGGGTACCAGGTAGTCGGCGTTTTCTGGGGCGCCTTCGTTGCGCGCGAACCCGAAACGAACCGGCGCAATTTCGCGCACCTCTTCGAACTCTATGCGGCGGGGCGGATTCGTCCGCACGTCTCGCATACCTACCCACTGGAGCAGGCGGCGCGAGCCTTGGATGACCTCTCTGCACGCCGAGCCATCGGCAAAATCGTCGTGACGATCGAGTGAATGGTCGTCGTGGTGCAAAAACGAGCGTTTCGTTATAAAATATTTTCTAAGACCGATCGATTACATATATAAAAATCGAGGGAGGACATGGAGGAAGACTACATTCTCGAGGCGAAAGGCCTCGTCAAGGAGTTTCGCGGCTTCGTCGCCGTCAATGGGGTGGATCTCAAAGTACGTCGGGGATCGATCCACGCCCTGATCGGCCCCAATGGCGCGGGCAAGACGACGGTCTTCAACCTGTTGACGAAATTTCTGCCGGTAACGCGAGGGCAGATCCTCTACCAAGGGCGGGACATCACCCATTACAGCCCGGCGCGGGTCGCACAGATCGGCATCGTCCGCTCGTTTCAGATTTCCTCGGTTTTTCCTCATTTGACGGCGCTAGAGAACGTTCGTTTGGGGCTTCAGGCCAAAGCAGGGGGGTCGTTCGCTTTCTGGCGCTCCGGGGCGCTCTTGCATCGCTTCGATGAAGCGGCCCTGGCCCTGCTCGAGCAGGTCGGTTTGCGCGAGTACGCCAAGGTGATGGCAGTGGAATTACCCTATGGACGCAAACGGGCCTTGGAGATCGCCACCACGCTCGCCGCCGATCCCGAGTTGATGCTGCTCGACGAGCCGACCCAGGGGATGGGAACGGAGGATGTCGAAGCGATTACCGCTTTGCTCAAGCGCATGGCCCAGGGACGGACCGTGCTGATGGTGGAGCACAACCTGGGGGTGGTGGCGCACTTGGCCGATCGCATCACGGTCTTGCAGCGCGGAACGGTGCTTGCCGAAGGCACTTATGCCGAGGTCTCTTCAAACCCTGAAGTGATCGCTGCTTATCTCGGAGTCGCTCATGCTTGAACCCCGTGCCGATGAGATCCTGCGGGTCTCCGATCTTCACGCGTTCTATGGCGAATCGCACATCCTGCATGGGATCGACCTTACCGTCTATCGCGGCGAGGTGGTCACCTTGCTCGGCCGCAACGGCTCCGGCCGCACCACCACGCTCAAAGCGATCCTCGGTCTGGTCGATCGGCGTACGGGGTACGTGAGCATCAACGGTCGGCCGGTGATCTCGTTG
Organism: Tepidiphilus olei; assembly: GCF_006980705.1. Taxonomy (GTDB): domain Bacteria; phylum Pseudomonadota; class Gammaproteobacteria; order Burkholderiales; family Rhodocyclaceae; genus Tepidiphilus; species Tepidiphilus olei. The sequence goes on from NZ_SBHO01000011.1 coordinate 21,670, forward strand.
CCAACTTATCAGATTGCCCGTATCGGCGTCGGTTACTGCCCCGAAGAGCGCGGCATTTTCGCCTCGCTCACTGTCGAAGAAAACCTTCTGCTACCGCCGACCTTGCGCTCCGATGGCATGAGTCTGGCGGAGATCTACGAGATGTTCCCCAACCTATGGGAACGGCGCAAGAGCCAGGGATCGAAACTTTCGGGAGGCGAGCAGCAGATGCTGGCGATCGCGCGCATTCTGCGCACTGGCGCCTATCTGCTTCTGCTCGATGAGATCACCGAGGGGCTTGCCCCCGTGATCGTGCAGGCGCTGGGGGAGGTGATCCGTAAGCTGAAGGATAGAGGTTATACCATCGTATTGGTCGAGCAGAATTTCCACTTCGCGGCCCCGTTGGCCGATCGGCACTACGTGATCGAACGCGGCCGGGTGCTCGACATGATCCCACATCATGAATTAGAGAAGAACCGAGAACGGCTCAATGCGTTGCTCAGCGTGTGAGCCGCTCATCCAACTTTTTTACCAGGAGGAGACCTTCATGAAAAAGCATCTCACAAAGCAACTCTATGCCATCGTCGCAGGAGTCTTGCTCAGCTCGGCGGCACAGGCACAAATTTCCGGGGACGTCGTCAAGATCGGGATACTCAATGGTATGACGGGTCCCTATGCCTCGATCAGCGGCAAGGGTTCCGTGGTGGCTGCACAGATGGCCGTGGAGGATTTCGGCGGAAAGGTATTGGACAAACCGATTCAGATCGTCTCGGCGGATCATCAGAATAAACCCGACGTCGGCGCCACCATCGCCCGCCAGTGGATCGAGCGCGATGGCGTGGATATGATCGCCGACATGGATACCTCCAGTGTGGGCATCGCCGTGCAGAAGCTCGCCGCGGAGAAAGGGGTGATCACGATGAACACCGGTTCGGGCACGACGGCGCTGACGAACAAGGAATGCACTCCTCTTGGCATTCACTATGCGTACGATACGTATGCCCTCGCTGCGGGTTTGGCCGAACCGATCATTCGCGAGGGAGGGAAGAAATGGTTCTTCATCACTGCCGATTACGTCTTCGGGCATTCCTTGGAGCAGGACGCCACCAAGGTCGTCAAGGCCCGCGGCGGTGAAGTGCTCGGTTCGGTGCGCCACCCCTTCCCGAGCACGGATTTCTCTTCCTATCTCCTCCAAGCGCAGAATTCCGGTGCCGACGTGATCGCCCTGGCCAACGCCGGTCAGGATACGACCAACGCCATTCGCCAAGCGGCGGAATTCGGCATCGGGCGCGATGGCAAGCAGCAGATCGTCGGGTTGCTCGTCTTCAGCGCCGACGTGAAAGCCCTCGGTTTGGCAGTAGCCCAAGGCTTGAAGTTCGTCGATAGTTGGTATTGGGACATGAACGATGAGACGCGGGCGTTTGCCAAGCGCTTCATGCAGCGTCATGGCGCGGCACCCACGAGTGACCAGGCTGCGGTCTATTCGGTCGTCTTGCAATACCTGAAAGCGGTGGAAGCGGCGGGAACCGACGAAGGCAAGGCGGTGCGGGCGCAACTGGGCAAGATGAAGTTCAATGACATGTATCACAAGAACGCCTGGGTGCGCGAAGACGGGCGCGTGATGCACGACATGTACCTCATGCAGGCCAAATCGCCCAAGGAATCGACGGGCGAATGGGATCTGGTGAAGATCCTGGAGGTGATTCCCGCCGAGAAGGCCTTCATCCCCCTGAGCGAGAGCGAGTGTCCGCTGGTGAAGAAGTGACGTGATCGTCGCCGGGGGTGAGGCAGCACCTCCGGCATCCTCATCAGGAGAGCGGAGTGGATCCTTTCATCAAATCGGTCCTCAGTCAGGCCATGCTCGGTCTGAACAACGGGGCCTTCTACGCTTTGTTGAGTTTGGGCTTGGCCGTCATTTTCGGCTTGCTCAACATCGTGAATTTTGCGCACGGCGCTTTTTACATGCTCGGTGCTTTCTTGGCTCTGATTGGGCTGACGCAGTTCGGTGGCTGGATCGGCATGCCGGAGCTGAGCATCGGTTTCTGGTGGGCTTTGTTGCTCTCTCCTTTGCTCGTCGGCTTGTTCGGCATCGTGATCGAGCGCACCATGCTCAAGCGCCTCGCCGGTCTCGATCACCTCTATGGCTTGTTGCTGACCTTTGGCGTTGCCCTCGTGCTGCAGGGGTTCTTCGGGAATTTCTACAACATGGCGGGCACGCCCTATCCCGGGATTCCGCCGAGCCTGCGCGGTGTGGTCGATCTAGGGTTCATGTACTTTCCGAAGTATCGGTTGTTCGCCTTGCTTTTTTCTCTGGCGGTGTGTTTCGTGACCTGGTACGCGATCGAGCGCACCAAACTCGGTGCGCTGCTTCGTGCCAGTACGGAGAATCCCAAGCTCGTCGAGGCATTCGGGGTCAATGTTCCACTGCTCGTCACCCTGACTTATGGCTTCGGCTGCGCCTTGGCCGGTTTGGCTGGAGTCATGGCTGCCCCCATCTATTCGGTGAGCCCCTTGATGGGCTCTGAGATCATCATCGTCGTGTTCGCCGTGGTCGTCATCGGTGGGATGGGTTCCATCCTGGGAGCGATCGTCACGGGTTTGGGGCTGGGGTTGATCGAAGGCGTCGTCAAAGTGCTCTATCCGCCGGCAGCGAGCCTCGTCGTATTCGTGATCATGGCGATCGTCCTGATGGTACGCCCCAGTGGGCTTTTTGGCAGGGAGTGAGGGCATGACGCGCAAACAATGGTTTCTATTGCTCGGCCTGGGGGTGGTCGCCCCCTTCGTGCTCTACCCGGTCTTCGTGATGAAGATGCTGTGTTTTGCCCTTTTTGCCTGCGCCTTCAATCTCCTACTGGGGTATACCGGTTTGCTCTCCTTCGGTCACGCGGCTTTCTTTGGCGGGGCGGCGTATGTGGCTGGTTATGCGGTCAAAAGCTGGGGCGTCCCGCCAGAGATCGGCATCTTGATCGGTTTGGGGGTCGGAGCGATCCTGGGCGCTGCGGTGGGGGCGTTGGCCATCCGGCGCCAAGGGATTTATTTCGCCATGGTCACCCTGGCGCTGGCGCAGATCGTCTACTTCGTTGCCGTGAAAGCCCCTTTTACCGGCGGTGAGGATGGATTGCAGGGGATTCCTCGCGGACGTCTTTTTGGGATCGTGGATTTGAACGATACGATGAACATGTATTACTTCGTCCTGGCGATCTTTCTTCTCGCGTTCTGGTCGATCGCGCGCATCATCGATTCCCCGTTCGGTCAAGTGCTCAAGGCGATCCGGGAAAACGAGGCGCGTGCCCTATCCCTTGGCTACGACGTCGACCGCTTCAAACTGCTTGCCTTCGTCTTGTCGGCCGCACTGGCTGGCCTGGCGGGGGCGACCAAAGCCTTGGTCTTCCAATTCGCCTCGCTCACCGACGTGCACTGGACGACTTCGGGCGAAGTGGTCCTGATGACCTTGCTCGGCGGCGTCGGCACTTTGTTCGGGCCGATGGTAGGCGCCTTCACGGTCGTTGCTCTGCATTCGGAGTTGAGCGCCCTCGGCTCTTGGGTCACGGTGATTATCGGAGCCACGTTCATCGTGTGCGTACTGGTGTTCCGCCGAGGCATCGTCGGCGAGCTTCAGGCTTTGGCACAACGGCATTTTTGGGGCCGGAGGGAAGCAAACGAAGCAGAGCTGGCGCAGATCGAGCAGGGTTCGAAGTCGAAACCATGATTGGGAGGGCGAGACGTGATCAAAAAAGTCGTATGGCTGGCTGCAGCGGCATGCTGGGCGATGGCCCAGGGGGCTCAAGCACAGATTTCCGGCGATGTGGTGAAAATCGGCATTCTCAACGGGATGACGGGTTACGCCGCAGATATCAGCGGCAAGGGGTCGGTGGTGGCGGCGCAGATGGCGGTGGAGGATTTCGGCGGAAAAGTGCTCGGCAAGCCGATCCAAATCGTTTCGGGGGATCATCAGAACAAGCCCGACGTCGGAGCCACCATCGCCAGGGGCTGGATCGAGCGCGATGGAGTCGACATGATCGCCGATATGGATACTTCGAGCGTAGGGATCGCCGTGCAGCGCCTTGCCTCACAGCTGGGCGTGATCACGATGAATACCGCTTCAGGTTCAACGGCGTTGACGAACAAGGAGTGTACTCCCTTCGGGATTCATTACGCCTATGATACTCATGCGCTCGCCGTCGGGGTGGCCGACCCCATCATCAACGCAGGCGGGAAGCGATGGTTCTTCCTGACCGCCGATTATGCCTTTGGCCATTCCTTGGAGCAAGATGCAAGCAAGATCGTCAAGGAGCGGGGCGGTGACGTGGTCGGTTCCCTGCGCCATCCCATGCAAACGACGGACTTTTCCTCCTTTTTACTGCAGGCACAGAATTCCGGTGCCGACGTGATCGCGCTGGCCAATGCCGCTCAGGATACGATCAATTCGATCAAACAGGCAGCAGAGTTCGGAATCGGGCGAGATGGTAAGCAGCAGATCGTCGGTCTGCTCGTCTTTAGTTCGGATGTGAAGGCGCTCGGTTTGGCAGTAGCTCAAGGTTTGAAATTCGTCGATAGCTGGTATTGGGACATGAACGAGGAGACGAGAGCCTTTGCCAAGCGCTTCCAGCAGCGCCATAATGCAGCGCCTACGAGCAACCATGCAGCCGTCTATTCGGCCGTATTGCAATATTTGAAAGCGGTGGAAGCGGCGGGAACCGACGAAGGCAAGGCGGTGCGGGCGCAACTGGGCAAGATGAAGTTCAATGACATGTATCACAAGAACGCCTGGCTGCGTGAGGATGGGCGCGTGATGCACGACATGTACCTCATGCAGGTGAAATCGCCCAAGGAGTCGAAGGGAGAATGGGACCTGGTGAAAGTGATCGAGACGATTCCCGCTGACAAAGCCTTCATCCCCTTGAGTGAGAGCCAGTGTCCCCTGGTGAAGCAGTAAGCCGACCGGGAAAACCTACGAGGATGAACCGATGACGGATGTCGCTCACTTGATCCACGAGAGCGGAAAGCTCTCGCTTTCCGGTTTGATCCGTCACCATGCGCGCTACCAGGCCGAGCGCATCGCCGTCGAAGACGAACGACGCTCGCTCACTTATGGTGAGCTCGAGGAGCGGGCCAATCGAATCGCCAACGCCCTGCTGGCTGCAGGATTGAAACGCGGGGATCGGATCGCCGCGCTCATGGAGAATCGCTGTGAATTCGTCGAAATCGAGGTGGCAGCGGCCAAGCTGGGGCTCATCGTCGCCGCGCTCAATTGGCGTCTGACCGACGAAGAGTTGCGCCATTGCATCGAACTCGTCACCCCTTCCTTGTTCTTCGTCTCTGGCCGCTATATTGAGACCCTGGTTCGCCTCGGCTACGGGGGCGATCGTCTGATCGATCTCGATCGCGACTTCGAGGCGATGTTGCGTGCTGCCCCTGCCAAGGAAGCGCCGAACCTCGCTCAGCCAGAAGATGGTCTCATCATCTTGTATACCAGCGGCACCACCGGCATGCCCAAAGGGGCCCTGATCAGCCAGAGGGCGGTGATCGCGCGCAGTCAGATTTTTTATCACGATTTGCGCTTGGACGAAGCGGATGCCTTCGTGGCGTGGGCACCGTTCTTTCACATGGTCTCGAACGATCACGCCATGGCAACTTTGATCCATGGCGGTAGGGTGATCGTCATCGACGGTTTTCAACCCGACAAACTCGTCGAGACCGTTTCCCGGCATCGTATCGGTTGGTTCGTCGTGATGCCAGGGATGATCGAACGCCTGGCCGAGGAGCTGAAAAAGCGCCAAACCGTTCCTGCCGGCATCAAGGCGATCGGCGCCATGGCCGACTTGGTGCCGCGGCATCAGCTCGCCGAGATCACCACCCTGCTGCGCGCCCCTTACGTCAACAGCTTCGGAGCGACCGAGACCGGACTGGCGCCTGCGAGCAAAAATTTCGTTGCGATCGGGACGATGCCGGAACGTCTGCCCAAGGAGCAGAGTTCCTACTGTGAGATCCGGCTCGTCGATGAGGACGACGTGGAAGTGCCCGATGGGGAACCCGGCGAGCTCGCCATCCGCGGTCCTAGTCTTTTCAGCGGTTATTGGCAGAACCCCGAAACGAATGCGAAAGATTTTCGCCATGGCTGGTTTCACATGGGCGACGTGTTCGTGCGCCATCCCGATGGAACCCTGGAATTCGTCGACCGGCGCAAATACCTCATCAAGTCGGGCGGAGAGAACATCTATCCGGCCGAGATCGAGCGGGTGTTGCTGGCCGATCCCCGCATCGACGAGGCCGTGGTCGTGCGCCGTAGGGATCCGCAGTGGGGCGAAGTGCCGGTGGCTTTCGTCGTGCCGCGCGATCCGACCCTCAGCGTGGAAGACGTGCTCGCGCTGTGCGAAGGGAAACTCGCGCGCTACAAGTTTCCCAAAGAGATCCGTTTCATCACCCATGAGGAGGTGCCGCGCAGTACCACCGGCAAGGTACAGCGGCACCACCTCGAGGTGAGGCTCAAGGAGGAAAAGCGCAGCATCTAGGGAGACGCTGAAGAAATGAGCGAGCGGGATGAAGCGCAAGGCGTTTGGTGCGCAGCGACCGAGACATATCGAGTAGATAGGCGAGGGAGCGAGCACTGCGCAACGCAGCGATTCGCCCGCGCAGCCAATTATTCAGCGTTTCCCTAGCCATGCGCCTCGCTGGCTTCCTCGATGAGGCCATTGTGCCGCAGCAGGGCGTCGATGCGCGGCTCGCGGCCGCGGAAGGCGCGGAAGGATTCGGCTGCGGGGCGGCTCGCGCCCACGGCGAGGATCTCGCGCCAGAAGCGACGCCCCGTGTCGGGATCGAGCACGGTGCCGGTGCGCGCGCTCGCCTCTTCGAAGGCCTCGTAGGCATCGGCCGAGAGCACTTCGGCCCACTTGTAGCTATAGTAGCCGGCCGCGTACCCTCCGGCGAAGATGTGCGAGAAGCTCTGCGGGAAGCGATGCCAAGACGGCGGCCGGATCACGGCCACCTCGTCGCGCACTTCTTCCAGGATGCGCAGCACGTCGGCGAGCGGCACTCGTTCGGGGGCCGGTTCCTGGGCGCGGGCGAGTTCGCGGTGAATGCGCAGGTCGAAGAGCGAAAATTCGATCTGGCGCACCATCTGCATGCCGGCCTGGAAGTTCTTGGCTGCACGCATTTTCTCGTAGAGCGTACGCGGTAGCGGCTCGCCCGTGTCGACGTGGGCGGTGATTTTCTCCAGCACTTCCCATTCCCAGGCGAAGTTTTCCATGAACTGGCTGGGCAGCTCGACGGCGTCCCATTCGACGTGGTGGATACCCGAGATGGGCGCCTCGTCGACCTGGGTGAGCATGTGATGCAGCCCGTGGCCCATCTCGTGGAAGAGCGTGAGCACGTCGTCGTGGGTGAGCGTGGGGGGATTGCCACCCACCGGCGGGGCGAAGTTGCACACGAGGTAGGCCACCGGCAGCATGAGAAATTCGCCCTCGCGCCGGCGCGACTTGGCGCTGTCCATCCAGGCGCCGCCGCGCTTGGTGTCGCGGGCATAGAGGTCGACGTAGAAGTAGGCGATCGGCGCGCCGTCGCGCTCGACGCGGTAGAAACGCACGTCCGGATGCCACACGGGGGCGGTGTCGGGCACGAGGCGCACGCCGAAGAGCCGTTCCAAGAGGGCGAAGAGCCCCTCCAGGACGCGCGGAAGCGGCAGGTAGCGCCGCACTTCCTGTTCGGAATAGTCGTAGCGCTCCTGGCGTAATTTTTCCGAGGCATAGGCGATGTCCCAGGGCTCGAGCGGATCGAGGCCGAGGCGGTCGCGGGCGAAAGCGCGCAGTTCTTCCAGATCGCGCAGGGCGAAGGGCTTGGCGCGGGCGGCGAGTTCCCGCAGGAATGAGGCGACCTCTTCCGGCTCGTTGGCCATCTTGGGCACGAGCGAGTAGCTGGCGTAGTCGGGATAGCCCAGCAGTAGCGCTTCTTCGCCGCGCAGCGCCATGATGCGCTCGATGAGCGGGCCGTTGTCGCGCTCGGGCGGGCCGAACTCGGAGGCGCGGGTGGCATGGGCCCGGTACATGCGCTCGCGCAGCGCCCGATCGTCGGCGTACTGCATCACCGGCAAGTAGAAGGGCATCTGCAGGGTGAAGCACCAGCCCGGACGGTCTTGCGCCTGCGCCGCCGCACGCGCCATGGCCCGCACTTCCTCCGGAATGCCGGAGAGTTGCGCCTCGTCCTCGATCCATTCCTGGTAGGCATTGGTCGCATCGAGCAGGTTTTCCGAGAACTTGGCCGAGAGCGCCGACAGTTCCTGTTGGATGTCGCGGTGGCGGGGTTTCTTCTCGGGCGGCAGTTCCGCGCCGGCGAGCCGATGGTCGCGCAAGTCGAGTTCGATCACGCGGCGGCGTTCGGGCGAGAGGCGAGCGAACTCGGGGCTTTGCGCGAGCGCCTGCGTTTTGCGGTAGAGCGCCTCGTTCTGTCCCAGCTCCGTCCAGAAACGCGTGACTTCGGGGAGCATCTGGTTGTAGGCCTCGCGCCAGGCGGGGGTGTCCATCACGCTATGCAGGTGCCCGATCACGCCCCAGGCGTCCGAGAGCTGTTCGAGCGCGCGTTCGAGCGGGGCGACGAAGTCTTCCCAGGTGGGCGGGGTGCGTTCATCGACCGCGCGCTCGATCGCGGCGCGGGCCCGTGCGATGAGTTCGGTGATGACCGGCTCGACGTCCTCCGGCCGGAGGCGATCGAAGGGAGGGAGTTGAAAGGGATGCAGCAGCGGATGTTCTGGTGCGTTCATCGTGTCCTCGAGGTGGATTCTCTTCAGGCGGGATTTTGCCACCGGTTGCGGGCGCGTGTCTCGTGGACGAGGCAGGCGCCGAGAAAACCGAGCGCGGCGGCGCCGGCAAGGCAGGCGATCGCCGCGGTGAAATGTTCCGGCGCATAGATACGGACTCCGTCGAGCATGGTTCCGTTCCAGGCGCGGTCGATGAGCGCGCCGGCGAGCGGCTGCAGGAGGGCGCCGCCGAGGAACCCGCCCATGTTGGTGAGGGCCGTGCTCATGCCCGAGAGCGCCGGCGGATTGACTTCCTTGGCGCAGGCCCAGGTGAGCGAGAAGGAAGAGGAGGCGAGCCCCATGAGGGCGAAGAGGGGAAAGGTGAGCGTCTGGGGCAGCGGCCCCGCCGTCAGGCACACGACCCAGCAGGCGAGGTAGAGTGCGGCCATGGGCACCAGCACGGCTTTGCGCCGCGCGAGCCGATCGGACAGGGCGCCAATGGCGAGGCACCCGAGGGCGAAGGCGAGGAAGTAGAGTGAGAGGTGGTGCGAGGCTTGCAGTTTCGTCAGGCCGTGCACGCTCATGAGGTAAGGCGTGGCCCACAGGCCGGCGAAGGCGAAGAAGCTGCCGGCGATGCCGAAGTTGGCGAGCACGGCGGGCCAGGAGGCGCGGTTGCGCAGGATGGTCGCGAGTCCGCCGAAGATCACGGTACGGTCGAAACGCTTGAGCGTACCCGGCTCTTCCGGCTCAATCAGCCGCCAGCACAGCACGGCGACGGCCAGCGACGCCAAGGCCGTGGCCACGAACACGCCGCGCCAGCCCGTGAGCTGCGCCAGCGCCGTGAGCGGCGTGCCGGCGAGTACCGAGCCGAGGTTGCCGACGAACATGCCCAGACCCACCAGGGAGGCGAAACGGCGCTCGTCGTACCACAGGGCGAAGAGTTTGAGCATGGCGATGAAGGTGACCGACACGCCCAGGCCGGTGAGGGTACGTCCGGCGAGTGCCACTTCGAGCGAAGGGGCGAGCGCGAAGAGGAGGCTACCCGCGGCGGCGACGAAGCCGCCCGCCACGATGATGCGTCGCGGTCCCACGGTGTCGGCAAGGATGCCGGTGGGCAGCTGCATCAGGGTGTAGACGTAAAAATAGGTGGCAGCGAGCGTGCCGAGCGAGGCGGCGCTGGTGTGGAAGGCCGCGGCGAGTTCGGTGGCGATACCGGCGGGCGCGAAGCGGTGGAAAAAGGACAAAACGTAGGCGGCGATGACGACGACGAGCGCCGTCGTGCGGCGGCTGCAGGCCATGGAGTGTCTCCTCTTTTTGTTTTCGGAATTGCGGCGACGGGGGGGTCACCGGAATACTCACTTCAGGAAGTGTTATTCCGGCAGCGCTTGCCCAACCAGGCGTCGATACGCCTCACGATACTTCTCAGCCGTCTTCCGGATGACGTCTTCCGGCAGACGCGGCCCGGGCGCGGTTTTGTCCCAGTCGAGCGTCTCGAGGTAGTCGCGCACGTATTGCTTGTCGAAGGACGGCGGGTTGGTGCCGGGCTGCCAGGCGTCGGCCGGCCAAAACCGGGACGAATCGGGTGTGAGTACTTCGTCGATGAGGTGCAGCACGCCGGCAGCGTCGATGCCGAACTCGAACTTGGTGTCGGCGATGAGGATGCCGCGCTCGGCGGCGTAGTCGCGCGCCCGGATGTAGAGCGCGAGCGCCGCGGTCTTGGCTTGCCGCGCGAGGCTCGCGCCATCGTGCGGTGCGAGCCGTGCGGCGCACAGGGCCTCGGCCTGTTCGAAGGAAATGTTTTCGTCGTGCTCGCCTGCCTCGGCCTTGGTGGCCGGAGTGAAGATCGGCTCGGGCAAGCGCTCGGCGAGCCTCAGCCCCGGCGGGAGCGGGATACCGCACACGCTGCCTTTGTGCTGATATTCTTTCCAGCCCGAACCGATGAGGTAACCGCGTACCACCGCTTCGATGGGCAAGGGCTGCAAGCGTTTGACCACCATCGCCCGCCCGAGGACCTGGTCGCACTCTTCGGGCGCGACGACGGAGGTTGGATCGATGCCGGTGCGATGATCCGGAACGATGCCGGCGAGCAGATCGAGCCAGAATTCGGTGATTGCCGTGAGCACCTTGCCCTTGCCCGGAATGGGATCGGGCAGTACGACGTCGAAAGCGGAGAGCCGGTCGGTGGCGACGACGAGGAGTTTGTCCTCGCCAACCGCGTAGAGGTCGCGTACCTTGCCGCGTCCGATGAGCGGCAGACTGGTGATGTGCGTCTCGAAGATCGCCTCGGCCATGGATCCTTCCCCGGCATTCTGAAAACGAGAATTATCGCACGGGCGCTAGCTTTCATGCTCCACCGCCCGGTGGACGCGGCGCACGCCCAGGGCGATCAGGCCGGCGAGCACGGGGATGGAAAGGGCCGTGACCAGTTCCGGTTCGAGGTGCAGCCAGGGCTTGAATCCCTTGGTGAGGTAATTGACGAGCTGCGAGCCGTAGTAGGTGATGGCCATCACCGACAGGCTCTCGACGGCCGCCTGCAACCGTAGTTGCACCTTGGCGCGGCGGTTCATCTGTGCGAGCAACTGCTGGTTCTGGCGTTCGATTTCGAGATCGACGCGCGTGCGCAGCAGCTGGGAATCGCGCACCGAGCGCTGCGAGAGTTCTTCCTGACGCCGGGCGACGGCGGCGCAGGTGTTCATGGCCGGAGCGAAGCGACGCTCCATGAATCCTTGCAAGGTGGAGTAGCCGGGGAGTCGGATCTCGCGCAGCTCGGCGATGCGCTGACGCACCAGGGCGCTGTAGGCCGAGGCGGCGCCGAAGCGGTAGGCGCTGGCGGCGATCGAATTTTCGATTTCGGCGGCCAGGTGGGTGAGTCGTGCCAGGATCTCGCGCTCGTCGGTGAACGAAGCGGCGCGGCTCATGGCCGCCACCAGTTCGGCCAGTTCCGCCTCGGCGCGGCCGAGAAAGGCTCCGACTTCCTTGGCCATGGGAAAGGCGAGCAGCGCCAGCATGCGGTAGGTGTCGATCTCGAGCAGCCGCTGCACAGCGCGTCCGGCCTGTTTCGGAGTCATGGCCGCGTCGAGCACGATGAACTGGATGAACCCCTCGTGCAGTTGGAAGTCGCTGAGCACCCAGGCGTTGCCATCGGAGATCTTCGAGGCGACGAGTGCCGGACCGAACGGATCGGCCGCGTCGAGGAACTCGGTGGGCGGCGTGTCGGATACCGGCCTCAGGCGAACGTGCGTGGCGGCGATCACTTCGCCGGGGCTGGCCTCGAGCCAGCCTTCGGGCAGGCGTGAGAGGATCGCCTCGGGGGTGTCGTGATCGCCGTCGAGATAGAAAGTGTAGGAATGGAATTCGGCGTGGCGTTCGCGCTTGATGCGCAACCCGCCCCACCGTAGGAGGGACTGCGCCGCGGCATCGAGCTCGAGCACGGCGCCGGGAAGATTGCGCAGCCGCGCCCAATGCTCGAGGAGACGGTCGGAAGGGGTCTCACGCGGCAATAGCCACGACAGTTGCACCGCCGTGGCCGGGGCAAGCAGCGGCACGGACGGCCGGGCGTGGATCTCCTCGTGCAGTGTTTGCCGGATGGGATGCTGGGTGAGTTTCACAGCCAGCCCTTGCGCTTGAAGTAGAAGTAGGGGGCGAAGCCGCTGATCACCATCAGGATCAGCGCGAGGGGATAGCCGTATTCCAAGTGCAGTTCCGGCATGTGTTCGAAGTTCATCCCATAGATGCTGGCGACCAGGGTCGGCGGCAGGAAGACGACGGCGGCGATCGAGAAGATCTTGATGATCTGGTTCTGCTCGATGTTGATGAACCCTTGAGCCGAGTCCATGAGGAAGTTGATCTTCTCGAAGACGAAGTTGGTGTGAGCCATGAGGGTTTCGAGGTCGCGGATCATCTCGCGGCAGGTCTCTTGCAAGCCGTTTTGGTCGCGCAGGTGGCGCAGCAGGAAAGAGACGGCACGCTGCGTGTCCATCAGACACAGGCGAATGCGCCCGTTGCTGTTCTCGATCTTGGCCAGCTTGTCGATGGCGTCCTCGAGCTCGGCGTTTTCGTCCTCCAGCACCATGAAGCTGACCTCTTCGAGCCGCCGGTGCAGGTCTTCGATGGTGTCGGCGAGGTTTTCCACTTTTTGCTCGAAGATGGTGACCAGCAGTTCCTGGGGGGTTCCGGCATGGACCTGACCGTGGCGGGCGCGCATGCGCAGCAGCCGAAAGTCCGCGAGATCTTCTTCCCGCACCGAGATGAGCCGTTCGCGCTGCAGGATGAAGGCGACGGTGACGGTGACGTGGCGCCCTTCTTCCTGGGCGAGGAAGAGGGAGTGGACGTGCAACCCCTGGTTGTCGATGAAGAAACGGGCGGAGGATTCGATTTCCTCCACGTCTTCGGATTCGGGCAGTTCGGCGTTCAGCAACCGCTGCAGCAGCTCGCGTTCGTGCTCGTCGGGGTCTTGGGCATCGATCCACAGGGCCCTGGCCACGGCCTGATCGTCGAGCGCGAGCGCCTTGGGCAGTTCACGGATGGTGTCTTTTTCGGCCTGGAACAGTCGCAGCATGGAGCACCTTTACACGTTTCGCCAGCGGGGTCGGGGATCGCGGCGAAACGACGAAGGCGTCAGCCGCGAACGCAGCAGTAGAGGAACGAGCGACGAGGTCGACAGCGGGTTTTGGAGTTCACGGAAAAGATCGGAACGAGCGCGACGGCGAAATTATACGCTTTTTGCGGCGCAACAAACACGGGGCACCGATGACCGCGTGGAAGGATCGGTGCCGCGTCGTGCGCTCGGGCTTACGCCTTGGCAGCCATCAGGCGCTTGTATTTTTCCAGCAGTTGCTCCTTGGTCTCGCGGTGGGCGGGGTCGGGGATGATGCAATCGACCGGGCAGACTTGCTGGCATTGGGGTTCGTCATAGTGGCCGACACATTCGGTGCATTTGTTCGGGTCGATGACGTAGATCTCGTCGCCCTGCGAGATCGCATCGTTGGGGCACTCCGGTTCGCACACGTCGCAGTTGATGCACTCTTCGGTGATGGTCAGAGCCATGGAAAAGCCTCCATAGGAAGAAAAAGTCAATCGGTTGGTGTGGTATTGCGGCGGGAGAGCCGGTCGGCAACCACGGGATGCACGAACCCGCGCACGTCGCCCCCCAGCCGGGCGATCTCGCGCACCATGGTCGCCGAGATGAACATGTACTCGTCCGCCGGCGTGAGGAACACCGTTTCGATGTCGGGGAAGAGCTTGCGGTTCATTCCGGCCATCTGGAATTCGTATTCGAAGTCGGAGACGGCGCGCAAACCCCGCAAGAGGATGCGTGCCCCGCGTTGGTGCATGAAATCGATCAGCAGGCCGTCGAAACCGACCACCTCGACGTTGGGAAAACGCTGCAGCACCTCCCGGGCGATCTCTACCCGCTCTTCGAGCCCGAAGAGGGGATTTTTATTGCGGCTGCGCGCCACGGCGATGACGATGTGATCGAAAATGCGACACGCCCGGCGCACGAGATCTTCGTGACCCCGAGTGAAAGGGTCGAAGGTGCCGGGATAGACGACGACCGATCGTTCGCTCATGCGTTGCGCTCCAGCAGGTGGTAATGTACTTGGCCCGCGCGGCCGCGTTTCACGGTGTGCCAGGCCCCGAGGGTTTCGATCTCTCGCTCGGATTCGAGATAGAGGGAACCGTCGGGGCGCACGAGCCGGTCGAGCCAGGGTTCGAGCCGTTCGGGCCAATGCGCGTGGTAGGGCGGGTCGAGAAAGAGGACGTCGACGGGCTCCGACCAGGTGCGCGCGCATTCTAACGCATTCGCCGTGATGACTTCCACCTCGTCGGCACGCAACGCCTTGCGGTTTTCTTCGAGCTGCCGGGCGAGGTGTCGGTCGCGCTCGACCAGGATGACGCGCGCTGCACCGCGCGAGGCGGCTTCGAATCCGAGCGCGCCGGTGCCTGCAAAGAGATCGAGGCAGGTCAGCCCCGTGAGATCCTGTCCCAGCCAGTTGAACAGCGTCTCGCGGACCCGATCCGGTGTCGGGCGCAGGCCGGGGCGATCGGGCACGATGAGCACGCGCGAGCGCCAGGCGCCGCCGATGAGGCGCAGCCGCGCCATCGCCTCAACGATCTCCGTCGCCGCCGACGCGCACCGTCACGAGGCGGGCCGGGTCGATGCGGCGACTGAAAGCGTCTTGCACCTGCTGCCCCGTCACGGCGCGCACCGCCTGCGGATAGCGTTCGAGCCAGTCGGTGGGGAGGTTGTAGTAGCCCATCATCGAGACGTAGCCGATGAGCTTGCGGTTGGAATCGAGTCTCAGGCCAAAACCGCGCGCGATGTTGTCCTGGGCGCGGCGTAGTTCTTCGTCCGTGGGGCCTTGTTCGCGGAAACGCGCGAGCGTTTCGCGCGCGAGCGCCAGGGCTTCCTCGGCCTGCTGGCCCCGGGTCTGCAACGCGATGACGAAAGGGCCGGCCTGGCGTCGCGGCTCGAGATAACTGCCTACGCTGTAAGCATAACCGCGTTTCTCACGGATCTCATCGACCAGGCGCGAGCTGAAACCGCCGCCGCCCAGTACGTGGTTGCCTACGAGCAAGGGAAAATAATCGGGGTCGTCGCGGGTCATCACGGCCAAGCCCAGACGCAGATGAGCCTGCTGCGCCGGATGAGCGATGCGCACGTCGTTCGCTTGCGTCGGCGCGACTGGCACCAGGGGCTCGGGTGTCTCGCCAGCGGGCAGTTTGGCCATGATGCGCTCGGCGAGCTGCTCGGCCTGGGCGCGGTCGAGGTCACCGACGATGGCCACGTGTGCCCGCGCACGCGTGTAGTGGGTGCGATGGAAGGCGACGAGGTCGTTGCGGCCGAGTCGGTCGAGGGACTCGGGCGTGGTGAGCCTGCCGTATGGGTGGTCGCGGTAGATGGCGGTGGTGAAAGCACGCTCGGCGAGGACATTGGGCCGGGTGAGCGCGTCTTTGAGGGCCGCTTTGGCGTTCGCCCGTTCGCGAACGAAGACGGCAGGGGAGAAAATCGCCTGGGTGAGCACTTCGGCTACCAGATCGGCGGCCGCGTCGCGCACTGAGGGCTCCGAGAGGCTACGCCAGGCGACGGTGGCGCGGTCTTCGTCGACCGAGCCGGAGAGGCTGACCGCCAGATCCGCGAAGGCTTCGCTCAAGCCTTGTTCATCGTGCACTCTGGTACTGGTATCGAGCAGACGCCGTGTGAGGGCAGCGAGCCCCTCCTTCCCCGCAGGGTCGCGGGCGGAACCGGCGTCGAACGAGATGACGACGTCGATGAGCGGCAAGTCGCGGTTGGCGACGAAATCGACGCGCACTCCGCTTGCGGTGGTGAAGCGCTCGATCGTCGGTAGCGCCAGGGCGAGCGGCGAGAACGCGGTGGCGACGAAAAAGAGCAACACGGCAAAAGCGCGGGTGCGGAGGGTGCGCTGGATCATCGGGACCTCCTCGGAGCAGGGTCAGTGCAGGGGCGCATGGGGATCGGTGGCAACGGGGCGGGGGGCGCGGCCATCGGGCAGCACGTCGACCCGGGTGAGCCCTTCTTCGGTGAACCAGGTTTGGGCCACGCGCTGCACGTCCTCGGCGGTGACGCGCTGAAGCGCTTCGGTGATGCGCGCGCTCGCATCCCAAGGGAGCCCCACGGCGCGCGCGAACCCGATCTCCATGGCTTGTCCCATGAGGGAATCCCGCTTATAGACCTGCTGCGCCACCGCTTGACGGATGACGCGCTGGAGTTCCTGCTCGGAAACGCCTTCTTTGGCGATGCGTTCCACTTCCTCGCGCAGTGCCTTTTCCAACTGATCGAGCGCGATACCCGGTCGGGCACTGGCCGACAGCGTAAAGAGGCCGGGGCCGCGGGCAATTCCGTCGTAATCGGCCGAAACCGCGATGGCCCGCGGTTGCTCCCGCACCAAGGCTTTCGTCAGACGTGCACCGTCGTAGCCGTCGAGCACGGCGGCGAGCACCATGAGGGCGTAAGGATCCCGGTCGGCCTCCAGATCGCGCAGCGGCGGGACTTTCCAGGCGAGTCTCATGCTGGAGAGTTCCGTCGGCCCTTGCACGACCGCATGGCGGCGCCCATGCTGCGGGGTCTCGTCGAGGAACGGTCGCTCGGGCACGGGACGGGCGCCGATCGCGCCATAGTGCCGTTGTGCCAAAGCGTAGACTTCGCCCGCGTTGACGTCGCCCACCACCACCAGCCGGGCATTGTTGGGTGCGTACCAGCTACGGTACCACTGTTGCACGTCTTCGAGTCTGAGCCGTTCGAGGTCGGTGGGCCAGCCGATGATGGGGTTGCGATAGGGATGTGACCAAAAAACGGTAGCCATTAGGGCTTCATGGCCGAGCGCTTCGGGTACGTCGTCGGTACGCAAGCGACGCTCTTCACGCACGACCTCGCGCTCCTTGACGAATTCATCGGGGTCGAAGACGAGATGCTCCATCCGGTCCGCCTCGAGCGCCATCACTTCGCCCAGCGCTTCGGGTGGAATCTGCTGGAAATAAGCGGTGTAGTCGCGGCTGGTGAATGCGTTGTCTCGCCCACCGAGCTCGGCTACACGCCGGCTGAATTCTCCCGGTCCCACCGAGGGGGTGCCTTTGAACATCATGTGTTCGAATACGTGGGCTACGCCCGTCTTGCCCGCCGGCTCATCGATGGCACCCACGTCGTACCACACCATGTGCACCACGGAGGGAGCCCGGTGGTCTTCGACGACGATGAGTTCCATCCCGTTGTCTAGGCGAAAGATTTTGGTCTCGGCGTTCGCTGTCGTGGCGACGAGCACGGCAATGCAAACGAACAGCACGGAGAAGAACGACCACGACCAGGGGAACGTCCGGCGGGCGGAGGGATCGAATCGCATCTGCTAGAATCCTTTTCACCCATTGGGTGAGCAAACGCTGAAGAAACCATTGTACCCATAATTTTTTGGCGATGTCCGGGATGAATTCCCGGAGGGTCGCGCCAAGGTGGCAGACAACTTCTATGTTCGGTTTGTTCAAACGCAAGAAAACGGAGCCGGCACCTGCAGTGACGTCGCCGCAGGAGACGGCCGAAGACGGCACCTCGGCCGAGGCAACCCTCGACGTCCCGGCGGACGGGCTCGGGCACGAAACGGCGGCCATGCCGACGCCCGGGCAGGTCGAGGGCGGGGCGAATCGTGCGCTACCGCAATCAGAGCCTTCGCGTACCGAGGCCGAAACGGCGGCTTTGCCCGATGAAGCACCGACCGAATCCGCTCCGCGCAAGCGTTCCTGGTCCGAACGCCTCAAGGCGGGGCTCGCGCGCACGCGGCAGAATCTCTCGGGGCTTTTCGGGCGGCGGCGCATCGACGAAGAGCTCCTCGAAGAGATCGAGACCACTTTGCTCCTCGCCGACTGCGGGGTGGAGGCCACGCAATGGCTGATGGATGCCCTTCGTCGGCGCATCAAGAAAGATGGCCTGACCGACGCCGAACAGCTGCGCGACGTGATGGCCGAGCTGCTTACCGAATTGCTGCTCCCTTTGCAGCAGCCGCTGCAGGTCGAGGCGCACCAGCCCTTCATCATCATGGTGACGGGGGTCAATGGTGCAGGCAAGACCACGTCCATCGGCAAACTCGCCAAGTATTTCCAGTCGCAAGGGAAAACCGTGCTGCTGGGGGCGGGGGACACGTTCCGTGCCGCCGCGCGCGAGCAGCTGGTAGTATGGGGTGAGCGCAACGGCGTACCGGTGATCGCGCAGGAACACGGCGACCCGGCGGCGGTGGCCTTCGACGCGGTACAGGCGGCCAAGGCACGGGGTGTAGACGTGGCCATCATCGACACGGCCGGGCGGCTTCCCACCCAGCTGCATCTGATGGAGGAGATCGCCAAGGTGCGCCGTGTCATCGCCAAGGCCGAGCCGGGCGCGCCGCACGAAGTGCTGCTCGTGCTCGATGCCAACATCGGCCAGAACGCCATCACCCAGGTCGAAGCCTTCGACAAGGCCGTCGGGCTCACCGGCCTCGTGCTCACCAAGCTCGACGGCACGGCCAAGGGGGGCGTGATCGCGGCGATCGCTCGGCGTTGCCCCAAGCCGGTGCGTTTCATCGGCGTGGGCGAAGGCATCGACGATCTTCGTCCCTTCTCGGCCCGTGAATTCGTGGAGGCACTGCTCGGGATCGAGCGATGATCCGTTGCGAGAAACTCGCCAAGATCTATCCCGGTCCGGTGGCGGCGCTCGTCGATCTCGACCTCACCATTCCGGCGGGGCAGTTCCTGCTCGTCTGCGGCCATTCGGGGGCGGGCAAGACCACACTCTTTCGCCTCATCGCCGGGCTGGAGACGCCGACCCACGGTAGCGTCTCGGTCAATGAGCACGACGTGGCGCGCCTGGGGCGAGGCGGTTTGCCCTATTACCGGCGCCGCTTCGGCCTGGTGCTCTCCGATGCGCCGCTCTTGCCGCAGCGCACGGTGGCCGAGAACGTGGCGCTGCCGCTTTTGATCGCCGGGGTGCCGCGCCGACAGGCGTTCGAACGCGTGGCGCTGGCGCTGGAGCGCGTCGGGCTCGCCGGCCGGGCGCACGAGCTGCCGCCCACGCTCTCGGGCGGGGAGCAGCAGCGGGCGGCGATCGCCCGCGCCGTGGTGCATCGGCCTTCGGTGGTCATCGCCGACGAACCCACCGCCCAGCTCGACCGCGACAACGCCGAGGAAGTGGTGCGGTTGTTGCGTGCCTTCCACGCGGCGGGGGTGACGATGATCATCGCCACGCACGACGAAGCGCTCTTTGCCAGCGTGGCGCAACGGCGCATCGTGCTCGCGAACGGCCGCCTGGTGGAGGATACGTGGTGAAACGGGGTTGGTGGGAAGGACAAACAGAAGCGCTGGGACGCGCCCTCACCCTCTTGGGCAGAGCGCCCCTGGTGACGGCGGTCGTCACGCTGGTGCTCGCCACGGCGCTCGCGTTGCCGGCGACGATGGCCTGGATCGGGGCTGGCGTGACCCAGTGGTTCGGGGGGCAGGGAACGGAGCCGCAGATCACGGTTTTTTTCCAACAGACGATCGATCGGGAGGAAGCGCTCGCGATAGTGCAGCGCTGGCGCGAGGACGAGGTGGTGGCGCGCGTCGTTTTCGTGCCGCGCGAGGCGGCACTCGCGCGGCTGCTGCAGACCGATCTGGGCGAAGCGATCGAGACCCTGCCCGACAATCCCTTGCCCGACGCCATGACGGTGGTGCCTCGACGCTTTGCTCCGCAGGACGTGGCCCAGCTTCAGCAGCGGCTCGCCGCCGAGGCGGGCATCGAGACGGTCCAGGTGGACACGGCCTGGGTGGAGCGGGTGCATGGACTGGCGCGCGCCGGCACGATGGTGGCGGCAGCGCTCGCGGCCTGGTTCGCCCTGGGAATGCTGGCGCAGACCTATCTGGCGATCCGGCTGCAGCTCGTCGCTGCGGCGCAGGAGATCTCCGTGCTGCGTGCCCTGGGCGCCACCGACGGCTACATCGGTCGGCCGTTTCGCTGGTTTGGCTGGTTGCAGGGCTTACTCGCCGGCTGTGTCGGTGCCGCGCTCTGGGGCGGGCTCGTCGCCTGGCTCACACCGCCGTTCGACGAACTCGCCCGGCTCTACGGCTTGGGAGGATTCTTGCCGTTTCCAGCATGGATGGCTGTGTTGGTGCTCGTCACTGCCGGCGCAGTACTGGGGGTGCTCGGCGCCGAGATCTCGTTACGGCAGTTCTTCCGGGCGTCGACCTAGGAGGTCGCTGGCGCCCGCATCCATGTAACAAGGAGCATGACATGAGCCGTCTGTTTTCCTCGTTCCGTTTGGGCGCGCTGGAGTTGCCCAACCGCATCGTGATCGCGCCCATGTGCCAGTATTCGGCGCAGGAGGGGCATCCCGGTGATTGGCACTGTCTGCATTGGGGATCAATGGCGCTCTCGGGTGCGGGCATGTTCATCGTCGAGGCGACCGCCGTCACGCCCGAAGGGCGCATCACGCCGGGTTGTCTGGGACTGTGGTCGGATGCGCACGCCGAGTCGCTCGCCCGTGCGTTGGCACCCGTGCGTCGTCAAGGGGTGATACCGCTTGCCATCCAGCTATCCCATGCGGGGCGCAAGGCATCGAGCCGGGTGCCGTGGGAGGGAGGCGCCCAGATTCCGGTGGAGGAGGGCGGTTGGCTCGCGCTCGCCCCTTCGCCCTTGCCGCACGCTCCGGGCGAGCTGCCGCCGCAGGAACTCGATGCAGCCGGTCTTGCCCGTATCCGTGAAGCCTTCGTGGCCGCCGCCCGCCGTGCCGTCGACTGCGGCCTGCAGGCGATCGAGCTGCACATGGCGCACGGCTATCTGCTGCACGAGTTTCTCTCGCCGTTATCGAACCAGCGTACCGACGCGTATGGCGGCTCGCTGGAGAACCGCATGCGTTTCCCGCTGGAGGTGTTCCGCGCCGTGCGTGAAGCGCTGCCGGAACGCATCCCGGTGGGCGTGCGCATCTCTGCCACCGACTGGGTCGAAGGCGGTTGGGATCTCGAGCAGAGTATCGCGCTCGCACAGGCGCTCGAACCCTCGGGCTGCGCTTATATCCACGTCTCGAGCGGCGGTCTCTCGCCCCTGCAGAAAATTCCGGTGGCTCCGGGCTATCAGGTGCCATTCGCCGAAGCGGTGCGGCGCGCCGTGAAGCACATGCCCGTGATCGCCGTGGGGCTCATCACCGAGCCCCAGCAAGCCGAGGTCATTCTTGCCGAAGAAAAAGCCGATTTGGTGGCGCTCGCCCGCATGATGGTGTGGGATCCGCGCTGGCCGTGGCACGCCGCCGCCGCGCTCGGTGCCACCGTCAAAGCCCCGCCGCAATACTGGCGTTGCCAGCCGCAGCAGCATCGCGGCGTGTTCGGCGACGTGAAGATCGGCCAGCGCTGAGGGCGTCGGTACCGCCGGGCTGCAGAAGCGCCAGCCCGGCAGAGGAATCAAGGAGGAAAAGTGGTGGATGAGTCGCTCGACATCACCCCGCTGGAGCGCGCCGTGGCCCGGCTGGAAGAGGGTTGGAGGCGATATCTGCAAGACCCTGAGGACTTGCAGATTCGCGACGGGCTGATCCAGCGATTCGAGTTCACCTACGAACTCGCGCACAAGATGCTCAAGCGCTTTCTTCGGCTCACGTCTCCTACGCCTCAGCAATACGACGAGATGCCCTTTCAGGACTTGATCCGCGCCGGCAACGAGCGTGGACTCCTGCGGGGAGAATGGCCCGACTGGCGGCGTTACCGCGAGATGCGCGCCAAGACCAGTCATGCGTACGACGAGAACGTCGCCCTCGAAATGGTTCGTGGCATCCCCGAATTTCTCGAGGAAGTACGCCATCTGCGCGACCGGCTGCGGGAGCGTCTGTCATGAGCGGGAGCGTCCCGCCGCTCGACATCCGCCCGGAGCATTGGCGGATCGTGCGGGACATCCTGCAGCGCCACCTTCCGGGCGTCGAAGTCTGGGCGTTCGGCTCACGCGCCAAGGGAACGGCGAGGAAGTATTCCGACCTGGATCTCGCCGTGATCACCGACCGACCCTTGCCGCTCGATCTCGAGGCCCGGTTGCGTGAAGCCTTTTCCGAGTCCGATTTGCCCTATCGCGTGGACGTGATCGACTGGGCGAGCATCGACGAGGCGTTTCGCCGCATCATCGAGCGAGAACGGGTGGTGGTGCAAGAGGGGGGCGGGAGGCGTTTCGAGCCGAAAACGGCTTTGGGGTGATGGTGGTGAAGGGCGGAGTCGAACCGCCGACCTACGGGTTATGAATCC
This sequence comes from Tepidiphilus olei, assembly GCF_006980705.1. GTDB lineage: Bacteria > Pseudomonadota > Gammaproteobacteria > Burkholderiales > Rhodocyclaceae > Tepidiphilus > Tepidiphilus olei. Next base: position 44,111 of record NZ_SBHO01000011.1, read on the forward strand.
GTCGCTCTAACCATCTGAGCTACTTCACCATCGAGTCTGGTAATATACCGGTTTTCCCTTTCGGGTGTCAAGGGTCCATAGGCAAATGAAGAAAGTCTACATCCGCACGTTCGGATGCCAGATGAACGAGTACGACACGACCAAGATGTTCGACGTGCTCGCGGCGCGCTACGGCGCCGAACCCACCGACGATCCGCTCGAAGCCGACGTCATCCTCTTCAACACCTGCTCCGTGCGCGAGAAAGCGCAGGAGAAGGTCTTCCACGACCTGGGGCGGGTCAAGGAGCTCAAGCGACGCAACCCCGATCTCGTGATCGGCGTGGGGGGCTGTGTGGCGAGCCAGGAAGGTGAGGCCATCGTGCGCCGCGCCCCTTACGTCGATGTCGTCTTCGGGCCGCAGACCTTGCACCGGCTGCCGGAGCTGATCGAAGCGCGGCGGCGGCAGGATCGGCCGCAAGTCGATATCTCCTTTCCCGAGATCGAGAAGTTCGATGCGCTGCCCGAGCCGCGCGTCGAAGGGGCGAGCGCCTTCGTTTCCATCATGGAAGGCTGCTCCAAGTACTGCTCTTTCTGCATCGTTCCCTATACGCGGGGCGAAGAGATTTCCCGTCCGCTCGAAGACGTGCTCGTCGAGGTGGCCCAGCTCGCCGAACAGGGAGTCAAAGAAGTGACGCTGCTGGGGCAGAACGTCAACGCTTGGCGCGGGCGGCTGTCGCGCGACGGGGAGGAAGTAGGCGACTTCGCCTTTCTGCTGGAGTGCGTGGCCGAGATCCCCGGCATCGAGCGCATCCGCTACACGACCTCGCACCCGCGTGAGATGACGTCGCGCCTGATCGCCGCCTACGAGAAAATTCCCAAGCTCGTCAGCCACCTGCACCTGCCGGTGCAGTCCGGTTCCGACCGGGTGCTCGCAGCGATGAAACGCGGCTATACCGTGCTCGAATACAAGTCCATCGTGCGGCGGCTGCGGGCGGTGCGCCCCGACCTGTCGCTGTCGTCCGATTTCATCGTCGGTTTTCCCGGCGAGACCGAAGCCGACTTCGAAAAGACGCTGCGTCTCGTCGAGGAGCTGCAGTTCGACCATTCCTTCAGTTTCGTCTATAGCGCCCGCCCCGGTACGCCGGCGGCCGAACTTCCCGACCCGGTGCCGCAGGAGACCAAGCTCGCCTGGCTCGCCCGGCTGCAGGCGCAACTCGAGGCACAGGAGCGCGCCTTCAGCGAGGCCATGGTGGGGCGCATCGAACGGGTGCTGGTCACGGGGCCTTCGAAGAAAGACCCGGCCTGGCTCGCCGGCCGTACCGAGAACAACCGCGTGGTCAATTTTCGCGGCGAATCCCGCCTGGTGGGGCACTTCGTCGACGTGAAGATCACCGAGGCGCTGCCGCACAGCCTGCGGGGGGAGGTGCTCGTCCGTGCGTCCTGAGAGGCAGTACCTGGAGTGGGACATCGAGCCGCTCGACAACGCGCGGCTCGCGAATCTGTGCGGAGTGCTCGACGAGAACCTGCGCCAGATCGAATCGGCATTCGACGTGACGATCGCGCGGCGTAGCGGCCATTTCACCCTCGCGGGGGCGCCGGCGCAGACGAGGCTCGCGCTCGACGTCCTGCAGCGCTTGTGGGCTCGCGCCGGACAGGAACTCTCGCTCGACGACGTCCAGCTCGGCGTGATCGAGCGCCTGAGCGACGCCAACGAGGCATCGGCCGAGGAAGGCGCGGTGCCGCGGCTGCGCACGCGCAAGGGGGCGATCGGCGGGCGCACGCCGCGTCAGGTGGCCTATCTGCGCGCGATCCAGTCGCACGACATCACCTTCGGCATCGGCCCGGCCGGCACCGGCAAGACCTATCTCGCGGTGGCGGCGGCCGTCGATGCCTTCGAGCGCGAACAGATCGAGCGCATCGTGCTCACGCGCCCGGCGGTGGAGGCCGGCGAGCGGCTCGGTTTCCTGCCCGGCGATCTGGCCCAGAAGGTAGATCCGTACCTTCGCCCGCTCTACGACGCGCTCTACGACCTCTTCGGTTTCGAGCGCGTAGGCAAGCTCTTCGAACGCGGCGCGATCGAGATCGCACCGCTCGCCTTCATGCGCGGGCGTACGCTCAATCACGCCTTCATCATTCTGGACGAGGCGCAGAACACCACGCCCGAGCAGATGAAGATGTTCCTGACGCGCATCGGCATCGGCTCCAAGGCGGTCATCACGGGCGATCTCACCCAGATCGACCTGCCTCGTGGCACGAAGAGCGGTCTTGCGCAGGCGCGTGAGGTACTCGCCGAGGTACGCGGCATCGCGTTTACCCAGTTTCTCAAGGAAGACGTGGTGCGTCACCCCTTGGTGGCGCGCATCGTCGAGGCCTATGACCGTCACGGCAGCGAAGGAGGGGAGCGGTGAAGCGTCTGCGCCTGAGCTATCAGCGGGTCTGCTCCGCCGAAGTCCCGCCGCGCGCCGCAGTGCTGCGCTGGGCGCGTGCCGCCCTGCAGAAGGGCGAGGCGCAGGTGGCGGTGCGTTTCGTCGATGCCGAGGAAGGGCGCGAGTTGAACCAGCGTTTCCGCGGCAAGGATTACGCCACCAACGTGCTTTCTTTCGTCTATGATGTGCCGGAAGAAGCCGGATTGATGGGAGATCTGGTGCTGTGCGCGCCCGTGGTAGAGCGTGAGGCCGCGGAGCAGGGCAAGCCGCTGGCGGCGCACTACGCGCACCTCATCGTGCATGGTATGCTGCACCTGCAAGGATATGATCACGAGGACGAGGCGCAGGCGGCCGAGATGGAGGCGCTTGAGCGCGACGTGCTCGGGCGGCTCGGTTTCCCCGACCCCTATGTCGACGAGGAGCGATGAAAGACGACGACGAACCTTCCCATCGTAGTTGGTGGGATCGACTGACGGCGTTCTGGTCGCGCGAACCCGAAACGCGCGAGGAATTGCTGGAAGTGCTGCACTCGGCCTGCGAGCGCAACCTTTTCGATGCCGAGGCCCTCTCCATCATCGAAGGCGCCTTGGCCATCTCGGAGCTGCGTGTGCGCGACGTGATGGTGCCGCGCAGCCAAATGGACGTGATTCGCATCGACGATCCGATCGAAGAGATCGCCCGTTTCGTGGCCGAGACCAATCATTCGCGTTTCCCGGCGATCGGCGAGAGCAAGGACGACGTCGTTGGCATTTTTCTCGCCAAGGATCTGATCCGCCATTTCGCCGGTTTTCCCTTCGATCTGCGCGACAGCCTGCGTCCGGCCGTGTTCGTGCCCGAATCCAAACGGCTGGATCTCTTGCTGCGCGAGTTTCGCCGCCGCCGCAACCACATGGCCATCGTCGCCGACGAATACGGCGGAGTGAGCGGCCTGGTGACGATCGAGGACGTGCTCGAGCAGATCGTCGGCGACATCGAGGACGAATACGACTTCGACGAGCCGGAAGACGCCATCCGGCTGGAAGCGGACGGCAGCTATCGCGTCAAGGCGACGATGGAACTCATCGACTTCAACGAGGCGTTCGGGACAGAGTTCTCCGACGAAGAGGGCGACACCATCGGTGGACTCGTGATCCATCGGCTCGGGCGCCTGCCGCAGCGCGGTGAATGCGTCGACATCGACGGTTGGACCTTCGAGGTGCTGCGCGCCGACAGCCGCCGGTTGCACTGGCTGCGGGTGCGGCCACCGACCAGGGCAGGCGGAGCGACGGAATCGGAGTGAGGGTGAGCGTGACCGCCTGGTTGCCGCGCCTCATCCTGCGTGGCCGCGCATTGCCGTCTTGGGCGGTGGCGTGTCTGATCGCTGCTGCTGGCGCGAGCGCCCCGTGGGCTTTTGCCCCAACCGGGGCGTACTGGTGGCTACCCCTTGCGCTCCTTCCCCTCTTGTTCGCGTTGAAACAAGCGAATCCACGGCAAGCCTTGGTCGCGGCCTTTCTCTGGGCCTGGCCCTATTTCCTCGTGGGGGTGGGGTGGTTGTCGGTGGCGCTCGCGCGCTACGGCGGCCTTCCTTGGCCGGCGGCCTGGGCGGCGGTGGCGCTCTTCGCCGTCTATCTTGCCGCCTGGTGGGCGCTGGCTGCGGGGCTTGCCGTGCGCTGGTCTCCGGCAGGAAGCGCTTTTCGCCGGGCGGTCTTCACGGCGGCGGTTTTCACGGCAGCCGAATGGGTTCGCGGCTGGGCCTTCACGGGCTTTCCCTGGCTCAGCCCCGGTCTGAGTCAGACGCCGCCCAGCCCTCTGGCGGGATTCTATCCGCTCGTCGGATCGCTGGGGGTGGGGTTTCTTCTCTTCGCGCTTGCCGGGATGATCGCGTTTGGCATGCCTTGGCGACGCTGGTTGCCAGTCGTGCTGCTCGTGGCCGCGCTCGGCGGGGTATTGCGCAGCGTGGAATGGACCCGACCGGTAGGTGCCCCACTCGCGGTGAGCCTGATCCAACCCGCGATTCCCCAGGATCAGAAATGGGACGGGGCGCTGCTGGGACGTCACCTCTGGCGCCAGGCCGAGCTGATCGCGCAGACGCGCGGCACACTGGTGGTATTACCGGAGACTTCCTTGCCGCTGCTCGACGTGCAGATCCCCAACGAGTGGCACGGCCTCGTGGCGCAGGCCTTGGGCGAGGATCGCACCGTGCTCTATGGCACCTTCACGCGCGACGAGGCAGGAGTCATTCGCAATTCGGCGGTGGCACAGGGCAAGGCTGCGCCTTTTTCCTATCACAAGCGTCACCTCGTTCCATTCGGTGAGTATTCACCGCCGCTCTTCGGCTGGTTTTTCCGCGCCTTGTCGATTCCGATGTCGAACCAAGGACCGGGGGCTCCTCTTCAGCCTTTCTTGCACGTGGGCGAGACGGCTGCCGCCGTCGACATCTGCTACGAGAGCGCGTTTGCCGACCTCATCGCCGGCGACGTGCGCGCCGGTGCCACGTGGCTCCTCAATCTCTCCAACCTCGCGTGGTACGACCGCAGCGCGGCACAGGCTCAACATGCGCAGATCGGCAGGGTGCGCGCGCTGGAAACCGCTCGCCCGTGGGTACAAGCGACCAACACCGGCGTGAGCGGGGGGTTCGACGCCGACGGGCGAGTGCTGGCGGTTTTGCCCGAATGGCGTGAGTCGATCCTGGAATTGACGGTGCAAGGAAGGCACGGCGAGACGCCCTTCGTGCGTTTCTACGGTGAGATGGGGACGATGGCGCTGCTGGTGCTTCTCACCGTTGCACTTCGCGGGAAGAACCTCCTCGGCTCGAGGAGGTAACCGAGGCAGGTATCGCGCAGCAGCTCGATACATGGCTCGGTGTTCTGCAGACATGAAAAAACCGGCTGCGAGAGCCGGTTTTTGGCGATGGTTGCGGGGGCAGGATTTGAACCTGCGACCTCCGGGTTATGAGCCCGACGAGCTACCGGACTGCTCTACCCCGCGATCGATAAAGCGAATTATACCCGGTCCATGATGGAAGTCAAGCGATCGTTGCATTGCTGTAGCGAACAAATAAACTGTCCGGACTTGTAGCACGAGGTTTGTCCGGTTTTCATTAGGTATGGAAGGAGGTGCCTAATGAGACGGACGCAGTTGCTACAGGAGATACGGAAGATGCGGTTTGAGGAAGCGTACGAGGGCTGGCAGTCGGGTCGGCTGACGCAGGAAGAGGCGGCAAGGCTCCTGGGGGTGTGTGATCGGACATTTCGGCGCTACATTGCCCGCTATGAAGAGGAGGGGTTGGAGGGCTTGGTTGATCGGCGTCTGACGCAGGTCTCGCACCGCAAGGCGCCGGTCGATGAAGTGATGGCGCTGGTGGATCGCTACCGTAGTCGGCATATGGGCTGGAACGTCAAGCACTTTCACGCCTGGTACCAGCGCGAGGGCGGCAAGCGCAGCTACACCTGGGTGAAGAACCGGTTGCAGGAGGCCGGGGTGGTCGAGAAGGCCCCGGGCCGGGGCAAGCACCGCAAGCGGCGGGAACGCGCCGCCTGGCCGGGGATGCTGTTGCATCAGGACGGCTCGCGGCACGAATGGATGCCCGGGCAGTATTGGGATTTGATCGTCACCATGGATGATGCTACCAACGAGCACTACTCGATGTTCTTCGTCGAGGAAGAAGGGACGGCCTCGTCATTGCGCGGCGTCAAGGAAGTGATCGAAGCGCGCGGCTTGTTCTCTGCGCTCTACACCGATCGGGGCAGCCACTACTGGCACACGCCGCAGGCGGGTGGCAAGGTGGACAAGGTCCATCTCACCCAGTTTGGGCAGGCCATGGCGCGGCTGGGTATCGAGATGATTCCGGCCTATTCTCCGGAAGCGCGAGGGCGCTCGGAGCGGATGTTTCGCACGCATCAGGACCGGCTGCCCAAGGAGCTGGCCGCGGCCGGGATCACCGAGATGGAGGCGGCCAATCGCTACCTCAAGGAAGTCTATATGCCCGCGTTCAACGCCGAGTTCATGCAGCCGGCCCAGGAGGAAGGATCGGCCTTCGTGGCCTGGGTCGGCGATGAGCTCGACGACTTCCTGTGAGAGCACTACGAGCGGGTGGTGGGCAAGGACAATTGTGTCGCGTTCGAGGGGCTGAAGTTGCAAATCCCGCCGGATCGCTATCGCATGCACTACGTGAAGGTCAAGGTGCGGGTGCATCGCTACCTGGACGGGCGGCTGGCGATCTTCCATGGCCCGCGAAGGCTCGCGCGCTACACGGCGGACGGTCAGCTGCAACCCCCCGAACTACAGGTTGTCGCGTAGGTCCGCCGCGGCGTCTTCCGGGGTGGGAAGGCGTTCCGGGCTACGCCCTTCACGCCTTCCCACCCCGGCTCGGAAAAGCGGACAGTTTATGTGCTACGAAACCGGACAGTTCTATTTGTTGACAACAGCGATCGTTGCATTGCAAAACGGCTAGTCCGTCATTCTGGTCGGTCCGTTCCGGCTAACGGTCATTGCGACTGGCGCCACCCCCGATGATGAAAGAAACTACGGGGTGGAAGGCAGCGGGAAGAGGTCGCGCAATTTTTTGGCGGATCGACCCCGCACGCTAACGTGACCCG
>NZ_SBHO01000012.1 GCF_006980705.1 Tepidiphilus olei
GCTTTGGTCATGGGCCTGTCGCAGACACCCAAACAAAGGTGCAAAGTGGGTCAAAGACCGATACTGGAGACAGGAAGCTTACGCAAGAAAGCAAATCGTCGAAGGGGAAGTCACGACCAAACACTACACCAGAGACTGGGTGTTCGCAGCGACGATGAAGGATGCACGGGGTGAAGAGAAGGTGTTGAGGCTGGTAAAAGCCGCCGACACGCCGATCCGACGCCACGTCAAGATCAAGGCGGAAGCGAATCCCTACGACCCGAAATGGGACGCGTACTTCGATGAACGTCTTGCGTTCATGATGTACGCAGACCTTAAGGGAAGGAGGAAACTGCGGACGCTTTGGCTCATGCAGGAAGGGAACTGTCCGGAATGCGGAGAGAAAATTACGAAGGAAACCGGATGGAATATCCATCACGTCCTTCCGAAATCTCTCGGTGGAACGGACTCAATCTTTAACCTGCAACTCCTTCACCCGAACTGCCACAGACAGCTCCACAGCCAAGGTGGTAAGTGAACTGCCGGCTCCTGTCAAAAGGAGCTTTGCAGAGGCTTGAGCCGTATGCGGGGAAACTCGCACGTACGGTTCTTAGGGGGCGGGGCGGCAGTAATGCCGTCCTGCTACCCGACACCGGGAACTGCGGCGACGCACCCGGGTGGCCAGCATCTTCCCCAACATGGATTCCTGCCTGCGCCTGGTCTCGGCGCTGCTGGCCGAACTCGACGACGAGTGGATGACCGGCAAGGTCTATCTCAACCTCAACCCGTAACCCCAGCGTCATGACCAACACCACGGAAATTTACAGAAAAAAGGTTGCACAACCAAAAAAAAGAGCCCCGCTCGCGCGGGGCTCCCGGATCTCGATCCCTGCTCCCGGAAAGGAGCAGCGCGAGAAATCACATGTCCATACCGCCCATGCCCGCCATGGGGTTGGCGGCGGGTTTGTCTTCCGGCACCTCGGCCACCATGGCTTCGGTGGTGAGCATCAGGCTGGCGACGGAAGCAGCGTTTTGCAGCGCGGTGCGCGTGACCTTGGTCGGGTCGAGCACACCCATGTCGATCATGTCGCCGTATTCGCCGGTGGCGGCGTTGTAGCCGAAGTTGCCCTTGCCTTCGAGCACCTTGGCCAGGACCACGCTGGCTTCTTCACCGGCGTTGGCCACGATCTCACGCAGCGGCTGCTCGACGGCACGCATCACGATCTTGATGCCGGCATCCTGATCGTGGTTGGCGCCCTTGAGCCCCTTGGCGAGCACGGCCTCGCGGGCACGCAGCAGCGCCACGCCACCGCCGGGAACGATGCCTTCCTCGACCGCGGCGCGGGTAGCGTGCAGCGCATCCTCGACGCGGGCCTTCTTCTCTTTCATCTCGACTTCGGTGGCCGCACCGACCTTGATCACCGCCACGCCGCCGGCGAGTTTCGCCACGCGCTCTTGCAGTTTCTCGCGGTCGTAGTCGCTCGTGGCCTCTTCGATCTGGACGCGAATCTCCTTGATGCGCGCCTGGATCTTGGCCGGGTCACCCGCCCCGTCGATGATGGTGGTATACTCTTTGCCCACTTCGACGCGCTTGGCCTGGCCGAGGTCGTTGAGCGTGGCTTTCTCGAGCTGCAGGCCGAGTTCTTCGGAAATGACCGTACCGCCGGTAAGGATGGCGATGTCTTGTAGCATGGCCTTGCGCCGATCGCCGAAGCCAGGAGCCTTGACGGCGCAGGTCTTCAGGATGCCGCGCAGGTTGTTGACCACGAGCGTGGCGAGCGCTTCGCCTTCCACGTCTTCGGCGATGATGAGCAGCGGCCGGCCCGCTTTGGCAACCTGCTCGAGCACCGGCAGCAGCTCACGAATGGAGCTGATCTTCTTGTCGTGCAGCAGGATGTAGGGGTTGTCGAGAACGGCGATCTGCTTCTCGGCGTTGTTGATGAAGTACGGCGAGAGGTAACCGCGGTCGAACTGCATCCCTTCGACCACTTCCAGCTCGTTTTCGAGCGACTTGCCGTCTTCGACCGTGATCACGCCTTCCTTGCCGACTTTCTCCATCGCTTGAGCGATGATGTCGCCGATCGACTGGTCGGAGTTGGCGGAAATGGCACCGACCTGGGCGATCTCCTTGCTGGTGGTGCAGGGCTTGGAGATCTTCTTGAGCTCGTCGACGATCGCAACGACGGCCTTGTCGATGCCACGCTTGAGATCCATCGGGTTCATGCCGGCGGCGACGTACTTCATGCCCTCGCGCACGATGGCCTGGGCGAGCACGGTCGCGGTGGTGGTACCGTCACCGGCCACGTCCGAGGTCTTGGAAGCGACTTCCTTGACCATCTGCGCGCCCATGTTCTCGAACTTGTCCTTGAGTTCGATTTCCTTGGCGACCGACACGCCATCCTTGGTCACGGTCGGAGCGCCGAAGCTGCGCTCGAGCACGACGTTGCGACCTTTGGGGCCGAGCGTCACTTTGACCGCATTGGCGAGAATGTTGAGACCCGCCACCATCCGCTCGCGGGCTACGTCACCGAATTTGACTTCCTTGGCAGCCATGGATCATGCCTCCTGAAAAGATTCCGAAAAGGGTTGGAGTCGCAGCGCGATCAGTCTTCGATCACGCCGAGGATGTCTTCTTCGCGCAGCACGAGCAGCTCTTCGCCCTCGACTTTCACGGTTTGACCGGCATACTTGCCGAAGAGCACCTTGTCGCCCGGTTTCACCGACATGGGGCGCACGCTGCCGTCTTCGAGGATCTTCCCGTTGCCCACGGCGATCACTTCGCCCTGATCGGGTTTCTCGCCCGCAGTGTCCGGAATCACGATGCCGCTGGCGGTCTTGCGCTCGGACTCCAGACGCTTGACGATTACGCGATCATGCAAAGGACGGATTTTCATGGTGTCGACTCCTCTGGTTCGGATACAGGGTTTGAACACACCCAACGGCGACCCGTTGTTAGCACTCACCGTTGTCGAGTGCTAATAATAAGGATCTTCGCTCCGAATTTCAAGAGGGTCGTTGTACCAACGGAGAGTCGATACGCCTCGTGCCCATGAAGGCAGCGCACGAGGCGTCGCGAAAAGAATGGAAGTCAGGAGGCGTCTTCGGCCTCGTGATAGGCACGCACGCGCTCGACCTCTTCCGTCGAGCCCAAGATCACCGGCACGCGCTGGTGCAGCCGCTGCGGCACGATCTCGAGGATGCGCCGCCGCCCGTCGATGGCCGCCCCGCCCGCTTGCTCGACCAAGAAAGCCATGGGGTTGGCCTCGTAGAGCAGGCGCAGCTTGCCGCCTTGCGCCCGGTTCTTCGCATCCAAGGGATAGAGGAAAATCCCGCCACGGGACAAAGTGCGGTGCACGTCGGATACCATGGAAGCCACCCAGCGCATGTTGAAATCGCGCCCGCGCGGCCCCTCCTTGCCGGCGATGAGCTCCTCGATGTAGCGGCGCACCGGCGGTTCCCAGAAACGCATGTTGGAGCAGTTGATGGCGAATTCGCTCGTTTGATAAGGAATCGTCATGAACGGGTGGGTATAGACGAAGTAGCCGAATTCCCGATCGAGGGTAAATCCATGCACGCCATTGCCGGTGGTGATGACGAGCTGGGTGGCCGGACCATAGATGGCATAGCCGGCGGCAGCCTGGGCGGTGCCCGGTTGCAGGAAGGAAGCCTCGGTCGGGATCGCCTCCCGATCGGGATTGCGTAGCACCGAGAAGATGGTGCCCACGGAGATATTGACGTCGATGTTTGAGGACCCATCGAGCGGATCGAACAAAAGCAGGTAGCCGCCGCGCGGATACTCGAAGGGGATTTGGCAGATTTCCTCGACTTCTTCGGACGCCATGGCAGCGAGGTGCCCGCCCCATTCGTTGGCCTGCAGCAGCAGTTCGTTGGCGATGACGTCGAGTTTCTTCTGGACTTCACCCTGGACGTTCTCCACACCGGTCTCGCCATGCACGTCCCACAGCCTACCTTTGGAGATGGTCACGGCGATGGCCTTCACGGCACGGGCGACGACCTCCACGAGGAGCCGCAGGTCGGCATCGAGCCGTCCGGCGCGTTGTTCTTCGATGAGGAATTGCGAGAGACTGACACGGCGCATGGGAAAGACTCCAGCGGTTGGCGGAAAAGAGAATTATCGCGCCAAGGTGGGTTCTTTGACACGATCACCGACGATGAAGACGAATCGCACACGAAAAAATTTCAGCTATATTCTTCGCCTCACCGCCTTGGAGGAAGCCGATGATCGAACGCATCCCCGACGACACCGACTTGCCGGAGCTGACGCTGCGCGGCATGTTGCTCGGAGCCGTGCTCACCGTGATCTTCACCGCAGCCAACATTTATCTCGGGCTCAAAGTAGGGCTGACGTTTGCCTCTTCGATCCCCGCGGCGGTGATCTCCATGGCGGTGCTGCGCCATTGCCGCGGGGCGAACGTCCTCGAAAACAACATGGTTCAGACGCAAGCCTCGGCCGCGGGAACGCTATCGGCCATCATCTTCATCCTGCCCGGCCTGCTGATGATCGGTCATTGGCAGGGATTCCCCTTCTGGCTGACGGCAGTGGTGTGTGGCGTGGGCGGACTCTTGGGCGTGGTCTACACCATTCCCTTGCGGCGAGTAATGGTAGTCAACAGCCCCCTGCCCTATCCTGAAGGGGTGGCTGCAGCCGAAATCCTACGCGTGGGCGAACTCGCGCGGGAGAAAGACAACAAGAAGGCAATCGCCCAAGGACAAGCGCAGGCGCGCGAGATCGCCTTCGGCGGCATGCTCGCCGCGGTGGTCACCCTTTGTTCCAGCGGTTTCCGTTTTCTGGCCGAAAGCTTTACCGCCTGGATCCCGCTCGGAGCGGCCACGGTGCGCCTGTCGGTGGGTTTCTCGCTCGCGCTCGTCGGCGCCGGCTACCTCATCGGGCTGGCGGCAGGCTTGGCGATCCTGCTGGGGCTCGTGGTCGCCTGGGGCGTGATCGTACCCTGGCTGACGATGCAGGCCACGCCCGCAGCAGACCAGACGCTGGCGGCGCAGGCCATGAGCCTGTGGCACCAGCAGGTACGATTCTTCGGTGCCGGTACCATCGGCGTAGCGGCCCTATGGACGCTCGCCACGCTCGCCAAGCCGATGTGGGACGGAATCCGCACCGCGCTCGAGGCAGTCCATCTGGGCAATGAGGCTGCCCCTCGTACGGAACGGGATCTCTCGCCCCGGGCGATCCTCGCCGTGGGACTGGCATCTCTCCTCGTGCTGCTGCTCGCCTTCCACCGCTTTCTCACGGCGGCCGACTCTGGCCTCGGCCTCTTCGCCTATGCCGTCCTGGTGCTCGCCTGCGTGCTCTTCGCAGCGCTCTTTGGCTTTCTCATCGCCGCGGCGGCAGGATACATGGCAGGACTCGTCGGCTCTTCGAGTAGCCCCATTTCCGGTATCGGCATCCTCGCCGTGATTCTCATCTCGCTCATGCTGCTCGCTTTTGGTGGCGCCGTGCCGCAGCTCACCGGCGCCAACGAGGGCAAGCTCGCCGTGGCCCTCGCGCTCTTCACCACTTCGGTGGTGGTGGCGATCGCGGCCATCTCCAACGACAACCTGCAAGATCTCAAGACCGGTTACCTCGTCGGCGCGACTCCCTGGCGCCAGCAGGTGGCGCTGATGATCGGCTGCGTGGTGGGCGCCCTGGTGATTCCGCCAGTGCTCGAGCTCCTTTACCAGGCCTATGGATTTGCCGGTGCGCTGCCTCGCCCCAACATGGACCCGGCGCAAGCGCTCTCCGCTCCGCAAGCCACCCTGATGACGGCGATCGCCATGGGTATCTTTCACGCCACACTGGAGTGGAAGATGATCCTGGGCGGCGTGGCGCTCGGCGCCGTGCTCATCGCGCTCGACCGGCTCCTGCGCCGTAGCGGCTCGGGCTCGCTGCCAGTGCTCGCCGTGGGGCTGGGCATCTACCTGCCGCCGACCATCGGCATGACCCTGGTGGTCGGGGCGTTACTGGGTCATGCCGTCGAACGGGCCCTGGCCCGCCGCCCGGCCGCCGAGCGCGCAGAGCCCCGGCGTCGCGGTGTCCTGCTTGCCTCGGGTTTCATCGTCGGCGAAAGTCTCATGGGCATCGTGCTCGCCGCGCTCATCGCCGGTACCGGCAAGGAAGCGCCGCTCGCGCTCGTGGGCGAAGGGTTCGAGCCAGTGGCGCAGTGGCTGGGGCTGGCGGTGCTCGTCGCGGTGTGCCTTCTTTTTTACCGCCGCGTCGCCTTGCGCTAAGAAGCGGAAGAGGCCGTGTCGCCGGTTTGCATCTGCCAGCGCACCGGCGGCAAACACTCGAACCCCGGCTTGGCAAAGAAATACCCTTGCATCAGACGCACGCCGCGCGCGACGAACCACTGCGCCTCCTCGGCCTGCTCCACGCCTTCGGCGAGCACCTTCACGCCCAGCTCCCGGCAGGTGAGCAACAATCCCTCGAGGATCGCCTGCTTGACGCGATCACGATGCACATCGCGCACCAGGGCCATGTCGATCTTGATGAGATCGGGCACGAAGCGCGCCAGCATGTTCAGCCCCGAATGCCCCGCGCCGAAATCGTCGAGGGCGGTGAGAAATCCGCGCGAACGGTAGTAAGCAAAGATGTTCGTGAGATGATCGACCTCGTCGATGCGCTCCCCCTCCGTCACCTCGAAGAGGATTTTCTCGGCGGGAAATCCGCATTCCCTTGCCGCCTCCAGGGTGCTGCGGATGCACAGGGAAGGCTCATAGACCGCATTGGGCAGGAAATTGATGCTCAGATATCGATCCAGCCCCAGACGGCTCGCCAAGGTGATCGCGCGCACGCGGCAGGCCTGGTCGAAGGCGTAGCGGTTGGTATCGTCGACCTGGCCGAGCACGGTCATCGCCGGTTCGCCTTGAGGTCCGCGCACCAGCGCCTCGTAGCCGAACACCTCGCGTCGCGCCACGTCGACGATCGGCTGAAAGGCAAAAGTGAAGGCGAATGCTACTTCCTCGCGGCAGCGGTCGCAACCGGAACGCAAGACTTCTTCCGGGGGAAACAGGGTGGGCATGGCAGGACCTCCGGCGTGCTGGCAATGCTGCATGATAACAGCGGCGGCCCTCACAGCGCGTTGCGCAACCCCAGCCGGGGCGGATGCGGTTCGAGATAGACCTGCTGCGCCAGATAGGGATCGGGGTAGCGGCGCAGGTGGTGGCGCAGCAGCACGAGCGGCGCGACGAGCGGCACCACACCCTCTCGATACTGCGCGATGAGCTCCTGCAATTCCTGCCGCTCCTCGGCCGGCAGCACCCGACGCAGGTAACCGGCCAGATGCTGCAGCACGTTGGCGTGGGTGCCGCGCGTGGCGCGCCTTCTCAGGGCGGCCATGAACGCCGGAAAGTAGTGCGCCGCGAACGTCTCGGGATCTTCCTTGCCCAGCCCGGCCACCAAGCGCCCCAGGGTGCGGTAGCCCGCGGGGTCGTGCGCGAGTAGCAAATACTTGTAGCGTGAATGGAACGCGACGATCGCCCCGCGCGTGAGACCTTCGGCGAGCAGGCGCTGCCATTCGCCGTAGGCCCGCACCCGGACGACGAAATTCTCCAGCAGCACCGGATCGTGCAACCGCCCTTCCTCCTCGATGGGCAGCTCCGGCAGACGGCGCGCGAGCGTGGCCGCGAAAATGCCACTGCCGAACTGCGGCGGCCGGCCGTCTTCCCGATAAACCTTGACCCGAAAAAGACCACAAGAAGGCGAGCGCTGCATGAGAATGACCCCGCTCACCCCTTCGAGCGTCGCCGCCACGCGCTCGGCCCATTCTTGCAGACGCTCCGTCACGTCGAGCGAGGCATCACCCACGCCCACGGCCCGGGGAGATTCGGGCGAACCGACGAGGCGGATGGGCGGGCGCGGCGTGCCCAGTCCGATCCCCACTTCCGGACACAAGGGCACGAAGTCGAACGCCTGGCCCAGCAGCTCGACGCACAAGGCCGAGCGCTTGTGCCCGCCGTTGTAGCGCACCGGCTGCCCCAGCACGCAGGCGCTCACGGCAAGCTTCAGGCGCTCCGCCCCTTGTAGGGCCTGACTTTCATTCCCCACACCCTGGCGCATCGTTTTCCTCCTCCCGCATCAAGACCACCGACACCCAACCGCGCAAGGCATTGAGAAAAGCAAGCTCTTCGGCTGAGCCGAGCTCCTCACGGCGGATCCGTCGTTCGACGAGCCGCCCCTGCGTCAAGAGTATGCGGCGCATCACGCCATCGAGCAAACCACAGCACAGCGGCGGGGTATACCACGTTTCACCGAATCGCACCGCGACGTTGCCGCGCGTGAATTCGGTGAGCTCACCTGCTTCGTTCCACAACAAGGTGTCGAATACCCCGGCGCGGGCGAGGACCTCGTAGGCTTCGCGTCGGGTCGTCTTGTAGCGCACGAACTCGCTCGTGCCATCGATGGGCGAGCGGGCGAGCATCACTTTGGGACGATCCGGCGTGCCGGGCACGGCATCGACATCGACCGACACCTTTCCCTCGGCGTCGAGCAACAAGCGCAGGCGCCCCGCCGGCTCGGGCCAAGAAGCCGCGGCCGAGCGCACCGCCGCCTTGAGCACGGATTCCTCACAGGGATAGCCGAAATACCGCGCTGCACGCAACAGGCGTTCCCGATGCAACGGCCAATGGGCCACCGCCCCGTTTTCCACGCGCATCGTCTCGAGTAGCTGAAAAGGACGCGCCGCCCGTTCGAGGAAAACGCTTTTGACGCGCCACTCACGCGCCTCGCTCTGGGCCCTCGCATCGGCGGTGATGGCGCTGCCGATCCCGCAACGCGCCCGCCCCTGCACGATCTCGACGGTGCGGATGGGTACGTTGAACGTCGCGTCCCCACCGGGACGCACCACTCCCATCGCGCCGCAATATACGCCCCGCGGCCCCTGCTCCAGACGGCGAATCCAATGCATCGCCCGAACCTTGGGCGCACCGGTCACCGAGCCGCAGGGAAAAAGCGCCGAGAAAACATCGACCAGGCGCACTTCTCGCCGCAGCACGGCCTCGACGTCGGAGCTCATCTGCCACACCGTCGGCCAAGCCTGCGTATGGAAGAGCCGCGGCACGCGCACTCCTCCCGGTTGGGACAAGCGCGAGAGATCGTTGCGAATGAGATCGACGATCATCACGTTTTCCGCCCGCTCTTTCTCCTCCGTGCGCAAACGCAGCGCCTGGCGTGCATCCTCTTCGGGGGAATTCCCCCGCGGCGCGGTCCCTTTCATCGGACGGCACAGGATCCGATCTCCCACGCGGTCGAAGAAGAGCTCCGGCGAGACGCTCGCCACCCGACGCCCCTCACCCGTGTCGAGAAAGAGCGCATACCCTCCCGGCTGCGCCCGGCGCAAGGCAAGAAAGAACGCCAGCGCGTCCCCCGAAAAGGAGCTCTCCACGGGCGCCGTGAAATTGAGCTGGTAGAACTCCCCCTCGGCGATCGCTCGATGGATGCGCGCCACCGCCGCCGTGAAGGCCGCATCATCCAATGTCTTGCGCCAAGCCAAAGGGGCATATTCTCCCGCTGTGATGGACTCTGGCCAGGGAGCGAGCCGTTCGAAGAGTGCGAACCAGACTAGAGGCGCTCCCGGCTCCGGAGCATGGATCTCCAAGGCAGCATCGAACGCGGCGGCCGCCTCATAGCTCAGGTATCCCACGGCCCACAGCCCGGCCCTCGCCGCAGCCTCGACCCGCTCGAGCACGATCGGGACCTCTGCGAAACGCTCGGCCTGCAGCACGCTGCGCAGTCCCGCGAAACGCCCCCGCAGCGGCACGTCCTCCGCTCTCGGTGCGGCAAAATCGATCCACGCTTCGGGAGTCACGCCCTCACCGCCCACTTTTTACCCTCCGACGACGCAACCCGCCCCGGCGCATCACCCTGTGCACCACCAGCACCAGCACGGCCAGCGCCCCCATGATCCAATACTCGTAACGGCCGAGCTCGTCGAGCCAGACCTCGACCGCGGCACCGAAGAGGTAGCCGGCGAGCACGATCACCGCCGCCCACAAGAGCGCCGACAGGAAATTGAGCGGCACATAGAGCTGCACCGGAATGCGGCTCATGCCCATGGCGATCGGCAAGGCGATGCGCAACCCGTAGAGAAAACGCATCAGCAGGATGAGTTTTACCGGATGGTTCTCGATGAGCACGAGGGCCCAGGTGATCTTGCCGCGCAAACGAGGCAAAGTCTCCAGCACCCAGCGCCCGTGCCTCCGACCAAGCCAGAAGAAGAACAAATCCCCCATCGTACCGGCAAAGGCCGCCACGGCCCAGACGAGCCAGGGATCGAGATATCCGCGCCGCGCGGCGTAGCTCGCCAGGAGCAGGATCGTCTCCCCTTCGAGAAAGCAACCGACGAACACCGCCAGATAACCGTACTGCGATACCAATGAAGGAAAATCGAGCGAGAACGTCATCACGCCTCCTTCGTCCTGCACCGCGACAACGCCGCATCGGCCACCGTGCGCAGCGTCAACGCCAGCCCACACGACACCAAGGCAAGGCCCACCAGCAGCCCGATCCAGAAACCGAACACTCCCAACGGGCGACCGAACGGCCCCCCTTCATAGCCGAGCCAGGCCCCCAGAGGGATACCCACCAGCCAAAACGCCCCGAGCATGAGGAGCATGGGCAGCAGGGTCACATGATAGCCGCGCAAAGCGCCCATCATGCACGCCTGCGTCGCGTCGAACACCTGCCATAATGCCGCCAGCACCAGGAGCGAAGCCGCGAGATCCCGCACCGCCGGATCCGAACTGTAGAGCGCCGTGATCGCATGCCGCCCCGCCAGCACCGGCCCCATCATCAGCACCCCGATCGCCAGCCCTACCGCCACTCCCATCCAGGCGAGCCACCTTGCCCGCGCCGGATCGCCCGCGCCCAGGCTCTGCCCCACCCGGATCGCCAACGCCGCGCCGATACCCGCTGGCAACATGAAAAGGAGCGAAGCCACGTTGAGCGCCACCTGATGCGCCGCGATCTGCACCGGCCCGAAGCGCCCGATCAGCACCGCGATGCCCGTGAAGGCCGCCACCTCCGCGAGCCCCGCCCCGCCCATGGGCAACCCTAGACGCAACAGGCGTTTCTGCCCCTCCAGGCTCGGCCAACTCCAGCCGCCACGCCAGAGGCGAAACGGCGCATAGGCCGGCGCGAACGCCGTCCACAGCCCCATCACCACGAGGCTGCACCACATCCCGATCGCCGTGGCCCAGCCACATCCCGCGCCCCCCAGAGCCGGCGCCCCCAATCGGCCGTAGATCAGCACCCAGTTGAAAAACGCGTTGATCCCGAGCCCGAGAAACGCTATCGTCATGATCGGTTTGGGCCGGTCCACGCTCGCCGAATAGAAGGCGAGCGCCCGGAATATCAGCGCCGCCGGCAGACCGCAGCCGATTCCTTCCAGGAAAAAGGTCGTTTTCTCCGCCAGTTCCGGCTCGATCCCGAAGGCGCGCAACACCGCCGGCACGAAAGGCAAGGCCGCCAGCGGCACCAGCGAAGTCCAGAGCGCCAGCCACATCGCCTCGCGGGTATCGCGCACGATGGCGCGATGATCCCCCGCCCCATAATGCCGCGCCACGAAGGGGCTCACCGCCTGCACCACGTTCATCAGGCCGATGAAGACCGGAATCCACAGCGCCACCCCCAGCCCCACCACCGCCTGCTCCTGCGCCCCCGCGTGCCCCGACATGGCCGTATCCACCAGCCCCATGAGCACGAACGCCACCTGCGACAACACCATCGGCCCGGCGAGGCGGAGCAACGCCCGGATTTCCGACCAGGGTTCGCACCCCCTTTCGCTCATCGTTTTCTCACCGAGAGCGTACCGGAGGTGAAGACGCCCGTAGCCGAGCCGATGAAAGGCGACGTAAGGTACGAGAAAGTGCAACGAATCATTCGAATTCCTCGACCGAGGGGAAACCTCGAAGTCTGCCACGAAAGCCATCTGCACGCGTAGCGTGTTTTTTTATGCGCTACACTGTTCGACATGCAAGGCAGGTGACTTCCCATTTCGTCCGATGGAGACAGGATCCCCATGAAAACCCTCGTGATCGGTGCCGGCGTCATCGGCGTGTCCACGGCCTGGGCCTTGTGCGAGGAAGGGCATACGGTGACGCTGGTGGATGCGCGGGAGGCGCCTGGGCGTGGCGCGAGCTATGCCAACGGCGCCCAGATTTCGGTGAGCCATCCTCAGCCCTGGTCCAGCCCCAGGGCGCCCTTGATCGCCCTGGAATCACTGGGACGCGAGGACGGGCCTTTTCGCTGGCGCCCCTCGCTCGATACCGCGCAATGGTGCTGGCTCACGGCCTTCCTGCGGGAATGCCTGCCGTCGCGCCACGAGCGTAACACGCGGGCGATCGCGCTGCTCGCGCGCCACAGCCTGCAGGTGCTGCGCCGCTGGCGCGAAGCGCTCAGCCTGGAGTACGACGTGCAGACCCGCGGCATCCTGCACCTCTTCTTCACCCCGCGCGACTGGGAAACCGGGCGGCAGCACGAGGCGGAACTGCGCGAGATGGGGATCACCGTTCGGGCGATCTCGCCCGCCGAGGCGGTGGAGATCGAGCCGGCGCTCGCGCCGGTGGCCGCGAAACTCTGCGGTGCCCTCTACGCGCCGGAAGACGAATCCGGCGACGCGCGCCGTTTCTGCGAGGAGATGGTGGAGCGGCTACGCCAGGCCGGGGCCGAAGTGCTCTTCGAGACGCGCTGGAGCGGTTGGCGTCTGGGCAAGGGCGGCTGCGAGGCGGCGCGCTTCGAGGGGTCGGCCGGGACGTTCGAACTCACGGCTGATGCGATCGTGGTCTGCGCCGGGGTGGATAGCCCGCGGCTGCTCGCACCGCTCGGCATGGAAGCACCGATCTATCCCGTCAAGGGCTATTCGCTCACGGCGCCCATCCTCGCGCCGGAGCGCGCGCCCACGGTATCGCTCACCGACGAATCGAAGCGCATCGTCTGCTCGCGGCTGGGGAACCGCCTGCGAATTGCCGGCACGGCGGAAATCGCCGGCTACGACGATTCGGTGCGTCCGGAGCGCATCGCGCCCTTGAGACGCTGGGCGGAGGCGATGCTGCCCGGCGTGGCGGATCTGGAAGCGGCCGAAGCCTGGGCCGGTCTGCGGCCGATGACGCCGGGCGGCGTGCCGCTCATCGGGCGCAGCCCCATGGCCAACGTGTGGGTGAACACCGGCCACGGTTCGCTGGGTTGGACGCTCGCCTGCGGTTCGGCGCAGGCGCTCGTCGCTCGCCTCGAAGGGAAAACGCCGCCCGGGCTGGAAGCCTTTCCCTTCGTGGGCTGAGCCTATTTCACCACGCGCAGGAATCCCCCACCCCGCTTGCCGGCGGGTTTTTCTTCCGGTCCCTCGGGTGGGGTCGGTTCACCGTCGGGTTCGGGCGCGGTGAACATCTCATCGGGCAGCGCGATGCCGTGCCCGGTCTCGCGCGCGTAGATCGCGAGGACGTTTTCCGCCGGCAGCCAGACGTCGAAGACCTTGCCGCCGAAACGGGCCTGGAAGGAGATGCCGTCGGGCTCGAAGGCGAAACGGTTGGTCGCCTCCGGCCCGAGGTTGAGCACGATGACCCCGTCCTGATCGTAGCCGCGGGGCACGCTCGCCCCCTCGACCTTGGCGCTGACGTAGGGCGTGAGCCCGCGGTCGAGGCACCAGTCGTAGAGGGCGCGGGCGAGGTAGAGTTTGGCCGAAGGGGGCAGCATCGTCACTTCCTCATGAGTTTTTCGGCAGGCGAGAGGGCGTCGATGAATCCCTGGCGGCTGAAAAGGCGCTCGGCATACTTCATGATCGGCGAGGCAGCCGAGGGCAACGTGATGCCGTAGTGCTCGAGCCGCCACAGCAAGGGCGCCATCGCCACGTCGATCATCGAGTAGTCCTCACCGAAGAGGTACTTCTGCCGGTTGAGGATGGGCGCGAGCTGCACCAGCTGGTCGCGGATCGTCTGGCGCGCCTGCTCGCGTGGCGCCTCTTCTTGCGCATCTTCCAGCACGCGCATGTGGCGGAAGAGCTCGTTCTCCAGCGTCTGCAGCAGCTGGCGCGCGCGGGCGCGCAGGATCGGATCGGGCGGCATCAGCTGCGGATGGGGAAAGCGCTCGTCGATGTACTCGTTGATGATGTTGGGCTCGAAGAGCACGAGTTCGCGATCGACGAGCACCGGGACCCGTCCGTAGGGGTTGATGCGGGCGACGTCGGCCTGTTTGTCGAGCAGATCGACGTCGGTGACTTCGAAATCCATCCCCTTTTCATAGAGGACGATGCGGCAACGATGGCTGAATGGATCGACCGATCCCGAATAGAGGTTCATCATGGTGTGCGTCTCACGAAGAAAAACGAACGCACCCCGGCCGGGGTGCGTGCGTGACGACGGGGCGCGGATCCTGCCCGGCCGGGCTGCGGCGCCCCGCCGCAGCTGGGTTCAATGGACGTCTTTCCAATACGCTTTCTTGAGCGCATAGGCGAGCGCAAAGAACACCGCCAGGTAGATCATCACCCAGATGCCGATGGATTTGCGTTTCTCGGCGATCGGCTCGCCCATCCACTGCATGAACGAGACGAGATCGGCCACCATCTCGTCGTATTCCTGCGGGCTCATCGTTCCGGGCTTGGAGAGCACGAGCTCGATCGACTGGGTACCATCGGGGTTTTGAGTGATTTTGGCCGTCTGCTCGCCCTGAAGTTCCCAGAAGACGTGCGGCATGCCGGCACCCGGGAAGACGACGTTGTTCCAGCCGTTGGGACGGGAAGGATCGCGGTAGAAAGAGCGCAGGTAGGTGTAGACCCAGTCCGCGCCGCTGCCGAACTCGGAATTACGCTGACGCGTCACCAGCGTGAGGTCGGGCGGAGCGACCCCACCGAACCACCTCTTCGCGTCCTGCGGCCGCATGGCGATGGTCATGAGGTCGCCCACTTTCTTGTCCGGCGGCAAGAGCTTTTCCTTGATCTCGTCTTCGGTGAAGCCGATCTCGGTGAGCTTGTTGTAGCGCATGAAGCTCGCGGAGTGGCAGGCGAGGCACTCCGCGACGAAGGTCGTCGCGCCGCGCTTGAGACGCTCGAAATCCGTAGAAAGCGGCGCCTTGTCGAGTGGCACCCCTGCGGCTGCGGCAAAAACGAGCGCGGGGGCGAAAAGGACGGCCGTGAGCAGCCGCTTGGCATGGACGATGAGGTTCTTCATTTCCAGGTCACCCTTTCCGGTTCGGGTTTGCAGGGATCGATCTTGCTGTACCAGGGCATCAGCAAGAAGAAGGCGAAATAGAGCACAGAGCAGATCTGCGACACCAGCGTGCGTCCCGGCGTGGGCGGCAATACGCCGAGATACCCGAGAATGAAGAAGGAGATGACGAAGATCGTGAGCGCGGTCTTGTAGATCGGTCCCTTGTAGCGAATGGATTTCACCGGCGAACGGTCGAGCCAGGGCAGGAAAGCGATGATGATGACCGCCGCGCCCATGGCGACCACACCCCAGAATTTGGCGTCGATGCCGAAGAGCGGGTAGGTGACGGCGCGCAGGATGGAGTAGAACGGTGTGAAGTACCACACCGGCGCGATGTGCGGCGGCGTGACCATGGGATCGGCCGGGATGAAGTTGTTGTACTCGAGGAAGTAGCCGCCGCCCTCGGGCATGAAGAAGAGCACCGCGAAGAAGACGATGAGGAAGCCCGCCACCCCGACGATGTCCTTGACCGTGTAATACGGATGGAAGGGGATGCCGTCGAGCGGGCGGCCGTTGGCGTCTTTCTTCTTCTTGATCTCGATCCCGTCGGGGTTGTTGGAGCCGACTTCGTGCAGCGCGATGATGTGCGCGGCCACGAGCAGCAGCAGCACCAGCGGCACGGCGATGACGTGCAGCGAGAAGAAGCGGTTGAGCGTGGCATCCGACACCACGAAATCGCCGCGGATCACGGTGGAGAGATCCGGCCCGATGACGGGGATCGCCGAGAAGAGGTTGATGATGACCTGCGCCCCCCAGTAGGACATCTGCCCCCATGGCAGCAGGTAGCCCATGAAGGCTTCGGCCATCAGGGCGAGGAAGATGAGCACACCGAAGATCCACACGAGTTCGCGCGGCTTACGATACGACCCATAGAG
The DNA here is from genome assembly GCF_006980705.1 of Tepidiphilus olei. Taxonomy (GTDB): domain Bacteria; phylum Pseudomonadota; class Gammaproteobacteria; order Burkholderiales; family Rhodocyclaceae; genus Tepidiphilus; species Tepidiphilus olei. The sequence goes on from NZ_SBHO01000012.1 coordinate 16,062, forward strand.
CAGCCCGCGGAACATGTGCAGATAGACGACGATGAAAAACGCCGAAGCGCCGGTGGAGTGCATGTAGCGGATGAACCAGCCGCCGGGCACCTCGCGCATGATGTACTCGACGCTGGCGAAGGCCACGGGGATGCCGGAAGCGTTGAGCGAGGCATCCGGCTTGTAGTGCATCACGAGGAAGATGCCGGTGACGATCTGGATCACCAGCACGAGCAGCGCCAGCGAGCCGAAGTAGTACCAGAAGTTGAAGTTTTTGGGTGCGTAGTATTCGGTGAGGTGCTCCCGGATCGTGGAGGTGAGCGGGAAGCGCTCGTCGATCCAGTGCAACAGTCCTTTCTTGGCAGTCATGTTCTTTCCTCGCGCGTCAAGCTTTGTCTTCGCCGATGAGGATCTTGGTATCGGTCAGGTATTGGTGCGGCGGCACGGTGAGGTTCGTCGGCGCCGGTTGGCTCTTGAACACGCGTGCGGCGAGGTCGAAATGCGAGCCGTGGCAAGGGCAGAGGTAGCCGCCCAGCCAGTCCTTGCTGATACCGCTCGCCTCACCCTTGGCGAACTTGGGCGTAGGGGAGCAACCGAGGTGGGTACAGATCCCGACGACGACGAGATATTCCGGCTTGATGGAACGGTGCCGGTTCTTGGCGTAGGGAGGCTGGATGGATTTCTCGGAATTCGGATCGGCAAGGAGCGGTTCGACTTCTTCGAGCGTGGCGAGCATCGCCTCGTTACGGCGCAGGATCCAGACGGGCTGGCCACGCCATTCGACGGTCATCATTTCGCCCGGAGCGAGCTTGCTGACATCGGCTTCGGCCGGCGCGCCGGCCGCCCTGGCGCGATCGGAAGGCGTGAGACTGGCGACGAAGGGAGCCGCTGCGGCAACCACGCCGGCTCCTCCGACGACGGAGGTGGCGATCAATAGCTGCCGCCGGTTGTCGTCCAACGTTTGATCCTTGCTCATGGCGCGAATCCTCGAGAGATGGGAAGACGGAACAAATTTGCAAATTATAAAGGATCGACGGGAGGCGTCCAAGAGGAATGCGGTGGCTCGACGCTTCAGGTGGCGTCGAGCCGGCGGCGGTCGATGAGCGCGTGCGCCACGGTGGCAGGATCGACGTATTCGAGCTCGCCGCCGAGCGGCACGCCGCGCGCCAGGCGCGTGACCGCCAACCCACGCGCTCGCACGCGTTCGGCGATCCAGTGTGCCGTGGCCTCGCCTTCGTTGGTGAAGTTGGTGGCGAGCACCACTTCGCGCACCTCTGGAGCAGCGAGCCGCTCGAGCAAACGCTCCAGCTCGAGCTCTTTGGGGCCGATGCCATCGAGCGGCGACAAGCGCCCCATCAGCACGTAGTAAAGGCCACGGTAGCTGTGGGTTTGTTCGATCGCTTCCATGTCGGCGGGCGATTCGACCACGCAGACGAGGGTGGCGTCGCGCGCCGGATCGCTACAGCGAGCGCACACGGTGGTCTCGCTGAAGGCATTGCAGCGCGCGCAGTGCGTGAGGGTGGTGAGCGCCGCCTCGATCGCCCGGGCCAGCCGCTGCGCGCCGCGCCGATCGCGTTGCAGCAGGTGGTGCGCCATGCGCTGCGCGCTCCTTGCGCCGACGCCCGGCAGGCAGCGCAGCGCCTCGATGAGTTCGTCGAGCGGCGTGGGCATGGACGCTCAGAAAGGCAATTTCATGCCCGGAGGCAAAGGCATGCCGGCAGTGACGGCGGCCATCTTCTCCTGGGTGGTCTGCTCGACCCGGCGCACGGCGTCGTTGACCGCGGCGGCGACGAGATCTTCGAGCATTTCCTTGTCGTCGAGCACGGAGGGATCGATGCCGACGCGGCGCACGTCGTACTTGCAGGTCATGATTACCTTGACGAGCCCGGCCCCGGCCTGCCCTTCGACTTCGAGGGCGGCGAGTTCGTCCTGCACTTTTTTCATGTTTTCCTGCATTTGCTGCGCCTGGCGCATCAAGCCAGAGAGGGCGTTCTTATTGAGCATGGCGTGTTCCTTGCGGTGGAGTTGAAGAAGTAGACCAGGTGACGCTGGCCTCGTCGAGCGTGGCGTCGAACCGTTCGACGAGCCGCTGGGTAACGGGGTGCGCCAGCAGCCGCCCGACGGCGGCGGCATGGGCCCGGCGACGGGCCTCGGCTTCGCGCTGCGCCGGGGTATCGGCGACTTCGGCCGCAGTGACACGCACTTGGACGCGCCGCCCCAGCACCTCGCCCAGCGCCTCGGCGATGCGATCGACGCATTCCGGGTGTAGTTCGAGCAGCACGCGGTGCGAGGCATCGAGTAGCAGCTCGACCATATCGCCGTGGACCGCGCGGCAGACGCAATGTTGCGCGAACTCGCGCGCGAGCCCGGTGAGACGCATGGCGGCAAACCATTCGTGCCAGGCATCGACCTCGCTGCTGCCCGACCGTACCGGCTCGCCCTGGCAAGACACGAGTGGCTCCCGCACGGAACGTGCACCGGACGAAGAAGGCTGCCCGGGCACCGCTTCCGTCCGTATCGGCGCAACACCTATCGCCTCGTGGGCCATCTCATCCGTAGATGCCCCCTGCTCGAAGCGCGACGGCGCGGTATCCAGGCGGTCTCTTTCGTCTACCAGAGGCGAAGCATCCTCGCTTGGCGAGGGACGCGGCGTGGCACTGGTCGTTTCACTGCGCGGCGCCGTGGCGGGGCCGGGCACGGCGGAAGGGGGCGTGGCGGTCGTCTGGGGCGCGAAGGCGAGCAGACGCAAGACGGCCATCGAGAAACCCACGGCGGGATCGGGCGCGAGAGGGAGATCGCGGCGCGCGTGCGTGAGGATGTCGTAGGCGAGCTGAAGGTATTCGGGGTCGAGCCGGGCCGCGAGCGGAGCGAGCGCCTCGCACGTCTGCGTCTCCAGGGCTTCGGGCGCGAACTGCAGCACGGCGAGCTGATGCACGAGCTGCGCGAGCGCGGCCAGGGCCGATTCGAGCGAGGCGCCGCTCATGGCGAGCCGGTCGGCGAGCGCGAGCGCAGCCGGGGCGTCGGCCGCCGCCACGGCCTCGAAGAGTTCGCGCAAGGTGGCGCTCGCCACCAGGCCCAGCATCTCCGCCACCTGCGTCTCGCGCACCTCTCCTGCCCCGTAGGCGAGCGCCTGGTCGAGGAGCGAGAGCGCATCGCGCATGGAGCCGCGCGCGGCCTGTCCCACGAGTTCGAGCGCCCCGCGATCGTGGGGCACGCCCTCGGCCTCCAGGATACGGGCGGCGTGTTCGGCGACGAGGGCGGGCGGCAGCGAGCGCAGGTTGAACTGCAGGCAGCGCGACAGCACCGTGACGGGGATCTTTTGCGGATCGGTGGTGGCGAGGATGAACTTGACGTGCTCGGGCGGCTCTTCGAGGGTCTTGAGCATGGCGTTGAAGGCATGCCCGGTGAGCATGTGCACTTCGTCGATCATGTAGACCTTGAAGCGCCCCTGCACCGGCGCATAGACGGCCTGCTCGAGCAAGGCCGCCATGTCGTCGACGCCGCGGTTGGAGGCGGCGTCCATCTCGACGTAGTCGGGAAAACGATCGGCGTCGATCGCCACGCACGCGGCGCACGTACCGCAGGGCTCGGGGGTGATGCCTCGCTCACAGTTGAGCGCCTTGGCGAAGATGCGGCTGATGGTGGTCTTGCCCACCCCGCGCGTGCCGGTGAAGAGATAGGCGTGGTGCAGCCGCTGCGTGGCGAGCGCGTGCGTGAGGGCGCGCACGACGTGGTCCTGCCCCACGAGCGCTTCGAAGCGGCGGGGTCGCCATTTGCGGGCGAGGGCGAGCTGGGTCATAGGGAGAATTCTACCGGATTCTCTCGACGACACCACGAAACGCCCTGGGATGGGAATTTTTTATTGAGATCATTTCTCAATATCATTTGCATTTGGCGCCCTCACACCTTATCCTTTCTTCAGGACGAGATCACGAGCACGAGGAGAATCCCATGATCAGCAAAGTCTTGGCGCGCTTCGGCCCGATGGGCACGGCGCACGAGCCGACGCAACGGAAAGGCGGTGCCTTGCGCGCGTTTCGCGCCGCGTTGGGATGGGCGATCTGGCTCGCGGGCGCGGCCGTGCTGTTCGCGGCGGTCTTGGTTCCCTTGAAGACGGCTTCACCTTGGGGTTTCCTCGTCTGCCTCTCCTTGTCGGCGGCCCTCGGCGGCTTGCTGATCGCGCGCACCTTGTCGTCGTGGGTGCTGGCTTCCCCTGTCACGGCCGAGATCTTTGCCGCCGGCGTGATGGGCACGAGCGTGATCGTAGGGCTCATCCTGCCCTCCATCCAAGAAATCGCCTCCCAGGACGGTGGGCAGGTACAAACGATGCTCCGGTGGATGCTGATGCTCGGCCTGGGGGCCGGCATGTTGGCCCTGCTCGATCGGTTGGTGCCGCACCGCCATGAGCCCCTGGCCGGGCAGGAGCGCTCGGCCCGCTTGTTCCTGTTTGCGCTCGCCCTGCACAACGTGCCCGAAGGGTTGGCGCTGAGCATGAGTGAGGTGCTGGGACCCAGCCTTGCCTTGGGCATCGCGATCCAGAACGTGCCCGAGAGCGTGCTGGCGATGTGGTTGCTCACGGCGGCGGGCTGGTCCGATAGGAAAGCGGGCGTCTGGGCTTTCGCCGCGGTCTCGGTGGAACCCGTAGTGGCGCTGCTGACGAAAAGCCTGAGTCTCGTCGGCACCGAACAGGCGCTCTCGATGGCCGGCTTGGCAGCCGGGGCCATGGGGTTCGTGCTGATCCATGAATTTGCGCCCCGGCTTCGCCAAAGCGGAATGCGGGCGATCCTGCCGCTCGTCGGCGGGGCGGCCTTGGTGTTGGGGCTGTCGTACTGGGTATGAGGAGGGTGGCGAGCCGAACCCCCGGCACTTGCGGGGAGCGGTTAGGGCTGCTGCCTTCCGGCCCTGACCCGGTTCCCGCGCCGCAATGCGGGGCGACCCGCCACGGCGCTATTCTAACACGCCTCGAGGAGCGGAAAGGGTCGCGCCATCGCGATCTGCGGTGCCCGCTCGCAGCCGCGAGCCAAAGCGTTCCAGCACGGCAGGATCGGCACCGACCCGACGCAACTGCGTGAGATAGTCCTGCGCCTTGCCCCACAGCTGCAGTTCGAGACAGAGTTCGACGAGGGCTTCGAGCACCGCGGGTTCTTCGGGGTGCGCCAAGCGCCATGCTTCCAGCCGGACGAGCGCCTCTTGCCGAGCGCCGGGTTCGACACAGTAGGGGTAAAGCCGAACCAGCTCCGGCAGCCAGCACTTGCTCAAGGCGTTTTCGAGGATGGGACGGAGCTGCGTGCCCTGCCCCCGGTCGAGCGCCAGCCTTGCCAAGGAAACGAGGAAAGCGGGATCGTAGCGTTCTTCCTTGGGTAGCCGTTTCCACCAAGCGGCGAGGTCTACCCCCAAGCTCAGCCGGGAGGAGGCATCGTCGAGGTGGGCTTGCCGGATGAGGGCAGCCGTTTCGTTCGCGTCCATGGCTTCGAGCGCGCGCAAGCGACGCGCCGATTCGAGCACTTCCTGCCAACGTTCTTCCCTTTTGGCGGCTTCCAGCCTCAGACGCAGCGCCGTGGCCTCGGGGAGACCGCGCAGTGCTGCGAGCCGCTCCATCGCCGCATGGAGGCGTTCGGGTCGCGAGCATCGTGCGCCGAACTCCGCCTCCAGCACGGTACGAACTTCGGGCCAACGCTGGAGCCGGGCGAGCCAGTTTTCCGCTCGGGATTCGTCGCCGCGATCGAGCGCCGTCACGGTGGCGAGCGCCGCACCGGCTTCGGAGAGATCGGGATATCGGGAGAGCCGTTCCGCCAAACGCTGGACCTTCGCCACATCACCCAGCACATGGGCGCGCACCAGCTGCGACAGCGTGTGTGTCGCCCGGCGCAAACGCCATGCCTCGCGCCGATTGCGTAGGGATCGGGGCAGTGCGATGAGCGAGCTTCCCAGCCGCAACAGGGCGTAGAGAGCCAATACGGTCGCCACGACCAACGATGCGAAAAGGGTGAGAGACAACTGGGCACGCCACGGAGGCACGACGAAGACCACGTAACCATCCACGCCCTCGATGGCGAGCCCTGCCGCCACCGCCAAAGACGCCACGAGCACGAAGGTAAGCAAGGCTTTCATGGGGCTCTCCTCAAGGGGCGGCGGAGGAAGCGGCCGTTTCGGCCTGCAGGCGTTCCTCGATCCGGGCGAGCGCGGCGAACGAGTCGGTGAGCGAGAGGCGCGTCGCACCGACCGCTTGTGCCGTGAGCTCGTCGAGCGCCGCGAGCGTCGCGGCCACGACAGGATCATCACGTTCATAGAATCGCTCCACCGCCTCTCGTACTTTATCGAGCGCGGCACGGTAACGCGCCTCGTCGCCACTCTGGGCGGCGAGTCGAGCGCTGGAGAGCCACAACCTCAGGTTTTCTTCGAGCACCAGGCGCATCTGCGGCGAAAGGAGCTCCGGCGCAACCGCATCGAGTCGCTCCAAACGCACCAGCCCAGCCACGGATGTGAGCATTGCGTCGCCCCAATGCAGGATCGTCTGCCAGATTCCTTGGTACCAAGGCGATTCCCCCGGCGGCAAAGAATTCTCCGACCCTGCGTCGGCACCGTGCCTAGGGAGGGCGATGCTCGCCGTCTCCGGCACGGGCGCAGCGAAGGTGAGGGTGAGCTGCGGCAAACGGGATTCCAGCGCATCGAGTCGGGCGAGGATCCCGTCGAGATCGACCCGAGGAGCGCCGCGGAGACGCTCCAAGTCGCGGGCGAGCGCCTGACGCAAGGGCAGGAAGAGCCCTTTGCTCTCCTTGGCCAAACGCGCGTCGAGTTCGGCGAGCACGGAGATCGCGGACGAGAGGTCGTTTGCCCAGTCGATGCGCCGTTGCGCATGGCTGAGCACGTCACGCGCCTCGACGAGCAGGCGTCGCTCGTCCTGCCGGCTCAGCGCCTGGGTGAGGCGCTCCACCAAACGGCCCAGCTCGCGCAGATCATCCACTTGCCCTTGGACCTGCCCCAGCGTGCGCTGGACGGCATCGAGCCGCTGCGTGAGGATGGTCAGCGCACCTTGGAGCTGCTGGAATGATTCCTCGCTGCGTCGCGAGCCCTGTTCGAGCCGGACGAGCCGCTCCTCGAGCGCCTGGCGCTGCGCCGCCTCCTGCTGCACGACATGGCGCGCATAAGCGTAGGCGCCCAAAGCAAGTAGCGACACCACGACGCCGGCTGCCAACGCCCAGCCGCCCCAGCGGCGACAGGAACGGCCGGATCGAGCGGACGGGGCACTCGATTCTGCCTCGTTCGCGTGGGATGTCCCACCCTGTGGATCTCCCGTAGCACCCTGCGGAGGACTGGACGTAGCTTCTTGTCCTGCCGATTCGGGCGAGGATTCGGGGGAAGGAGCGGTGGCACCCACGCTTTCTGCAGCCGCGGTATCCTCCACGGTGTTTTCTTTCGTTTTCGGCTCGTTCATCGACTTCCCTCCTGCACAGCGGGCAAGGATTCCAATGTGGCCATCAGCCCCGCGTCTCCCGGAGCCGCTGCCGTGACGACACGCCGCAGACCCAGGGTCGTAGCCGCGGCAGCGATGCGCGGATGCGCCGCGACGGCCGGCACGTCGACAAGCAGCGGCCAATCGGCAGCCGGTACCAGGGCCGGCAGATTCATGACCCCTTCGCTGCTCGTGAGGAGCATGGCGGCGAGCCGCCGCTCGCGCAAGGGGGCGAGCACTTCCGCCGTCCATCGGGGCTGGACGCGACGATAACATATCCAGGTATCGACCAGGGCGCCGCGCTCGATCAGCGTTTGCGCGAGCAGCGCCCGCCCGCCCTCCCCTTTGACGATCAGCACCCGTCGCCCGGAGACGGCGGCACGCGCACATTCTGGCAGCGCGAGCACCGCTTCTGAATCCGCCCCCTGCCGGGGAAAGACGACCTCTGCGAATCCCAGATCGCGCAAGGAGGCGGCGCTGCCCTCGCCCACCGTCATCACCGGCGGACCCGGCGGCCAGGCGCGGTAACGGCGCAGGCGCGGCACGGCCAGTTCGGCGGCGCTGCGGCTGACGAAGAAGACCCAGGCGTAGTCATCCAGCGCGGCGGCGACCTGCGCCTCTTGCTCCTCGTCCTCGATCGGTTCGATCGCGAGCAAGGGCGCCGCCACCGGTGCGAAGCCGCGCGCCTGCAGCATCGCCTCGAGCCGCCGGGCCTGCGTGCGCGGCCGCGTCACCCAGACGGCGGGCGGCGAACCGTTCATGCCGCGCCGCCCGAGAGCGTCGCGACGAGCTCTGCCGCGCCTTCATCGAGCAGACGCTGCGCCAAGGTCTCGCCCAAACGGTTTGCCTCTGCGAGCGGCCCGCGGATCTCGCCACCGTAGATACGGCTGCCGTCGGGCTCGGCCACCCGGCCGCGTAGCCAGAGTTCCCCGCCCTCGAGCACGGCATAGGCGGCGATCGGCACTTCACAGCTGCCGCCCAGCACGCGCGCGAAGGCCCGTTCGGCGGCCACGCAGGCGGTGGTGACGGGATCGGCGAGCGGCGCGAGCCAGGAGCGCACGTCCGCGCGTTCGGCCAGGCACTCGATGCCCAGCGCGCCCTGCCCCGCCGCCGGCAGGCTGACCTCGACCGGCAGCACCAACCGGATGCGCTCGCCCAATCCCAGGCGGCGCAAGCCGGCCGCGGCGAGGATGATGGCGTCGAACTGCCCCTCGTCGAGCTTGCGCAGGCGCGTGTCGAGATTGCCGCGCAGGGGGCTCACCGCCAGATAGGGGTACTGGGCGATGAGCTGCGCCTGGCGCCGCAGCGAGGAAGTGCCCACCACCGCGCCCGGCGGCAGATCGTCGAGGCTGGCGTAGCGGTTCGAGACGAAGGCATCGGCCGGCTCTTCGCGCGCGAGCGTGGCGGGAAGCGCGAACGCCTCGTCGAGCACCATCGGCACGTCCTTCATCGAATGCACCGCCAGATCGGCTTCCCCCGCGAGCAACGCCGCCTCCAGCTCCTTGACGAAGAGCCCCTTGCCCCCCACTTTCGCCAGGGGACGGTCGAGGATACGGTCGCCGCGCGTGGTCATCCCCAGGAGGTCGACACGGCAACCGGGATAGAGCGCCTCGAGCCGCCCCTTGACGAACTGCGCCTGCCACAAGGCGAGGCGGCTCTCGCGGGTGGCGATGACGAGACGCGAAGGAGGAGGAAAGGCCGGGTTTTCTTCTGTCATGCTTTCTCCCTGGCGGCGCGAACATGAGCGCCGGTGGCAAACGAATGCGGCGATTCTATCATCACCGTCGCCACGCCTCTGGGCCTTATAATTCCCCCTTTCGTTGCCAAGCCTTCTCCGCTCACTATGACCGACACGCCCCACACGCCCGCCAAGACCTGGTCGGGACGCTTCGCCGAACCCGTCTCCGAGCGCGTCAAGCGCTACACTGCTTCGATCCCCTTCGACCGGCGGCTTGCCGAGCACGACATCCGCGGCTCGCTCGCCCACGCCAAGATGCTCGCGCGCCAAGGCATCCTGAGCGCCCGGGATCTGGCCGACATCGAGCGCGGCATGGCCCAGATTCGCGAGGAAATCGGACGCGGGGACTTCCCCTGGTCGCTGGACGACGAGGACGTGCACCTCAACATCGAGAAACGCCTCACGGCCCTGGTGGGCGATGCGGGCAAGCGCCTGCACACCGGGCGCAGCCGCAACGACCAGGTCGCCACCGACCTGCGCCTATGGCTGCGCGACCAGATCGACGCCATCGTCGAAGCGATCGAAGCGCTGCAAAGCGCCCTCCTCGACCTGGCCGAGGCGCACGCGGCCACGCCCATGCCCGGCTTCACCCATCTGCAGGTGGCGCAGCCAGTAACCTTTGGCCACCACCTCATGGCCTACGTGGAAATGCTGGAGCGCGACCGCGAACGGCTGCGCGACGCCCGCCGCCGCGTCAATCGCCTGCCGCTGGGGTCGGCGGCACTCGCCGGTACCACCTTTCCCATCGACCGCGAATTCGTCGCCCGCGAACTCGGCTTCGAGGACGTGTGCCGCAACTCGCTCGACGCGGTGAGCGACCGCGACTTCGCCATCGAATTCCTCGCGGCGGCATCCCTCGTCATGATGCACCTGTCGCGTTTCTCCGAGGAGCTCATCCTGTGGATGACGCCGCGCTTCGGCTTCATCACGCTGGCCGACCGCTTCTGCACCGGCTCTTCCATCATGCCGCAGAAGAAGAACCCGGACGTGCCGGAGCTCGTGCGCGGCAAGACGGGACGGGTCTATGGGCACCTCATGGGGCTCCTCACCCTCATGAAGGCGCAGCCGCTCGCCTACAACAAGGACAACCAAGAAGACAAGGAACCCTTGTTCGATGCCGTCGATACCCTGCTCGACACGCTCGTGATCTACGCCGAGATGGTGGGCGGCATCACCGTGCACCCCGAGGCGATGCGCGAAGCGCTGCGCCAGGGCTTCGCCACGGCCACCGATCTGGCCGATTATCTGGTGAAGAAGGGGGTTCCCTTTCGCGACGCGCACGAAGCGGTGGCGCGCGCCGTGCGCGAGGCCGAGGCGCGCGGCGTGGATCTGGCCGAGCTGCCGCTGGACGTGCTGCGCAGCTTCAGCCCCCTGATCGAGGAAGACGTCTACCGGGTGCTGACGATCGAGGGGTCGCTCGCGCAGCGGCGCCACATCGGCGGCACCGCGCCCGAAGCGGTACGCGAAGCGATCGCCCACGCCCGGGCACGGCTGATGAATCGCGTCTGAAACCGTGCGGGTGCCGCGAATCGCCTACCGTGCGGCTGCATGGTGGGGTTGCGCGGCACCCGATGTCAAGCGAGCACACCGGCTTCCTTGAGCAATTCCTGCAGTTCGCCCGACTCGTACATCTCGCGCACGATGTCCGCCCCGCCGATGAATTCGCCCTTGATGTAGAGCTGGGGGATGGTCGGCCAGTTGGCGTATTCCTTGATCCCCTGGCGCAAGGACTCGTCTTCGAGCACGTTGTAGGCGGCGAAGTCTTTCAGACCGCAGCGGCGCAGCACCTGCACCACCGCCGCGGAAAAACCGCACAAGGGGAAATCGGGGGTGCCTTTCATGTAGAGCACCACCGGATCGGCGGCAATCTGCTGGCGAATTTTTTCTTGGATGTCCATTTCGGTCCTTATGTCATCGGTTGGGGTAAGCCACGAGTACTTGTTGAATTTTCGCGGCAACACGGATGTTAGCCAGGCCCGCCAAGAAGCGTCAAGTGAACAATCACCGCGAACGGGTTGGGGTAGAGATCCGAATTTTCACTCCAGGCGAAATGCACTCACCGTCCGCGCCAAGCGCTCGCCGGAGACATGCAGGCGACGAACGTTCTCACCGACAGTCTTCATGGACTCCTCGGTCTCGACCGTCCACTCTGCCACCCGACCCAGCTGCTTGGCGCTTTCCTGCATTGCTCGATTGTGGGCGGCCACCTCTTGAGCAATTTCCACGAAGACCTCCTCCACGCGCGAGGTCTCCTCGATGATCTTCGACATCGCCCCTTCCGCATCTTGCTCCATCTCGGAACCCTTCGACACACGCTCGACTGCCTCTCTCATACGGCTAAGCACCTCGTCTTTGCTCTGACCGATGCCGGCGATCACGTCGTTGATTTCGTCCGTGGCCTTCGCAGTCTGCTCGGCGAGCTTGCGCACTTCGTCGGCCACCACGGCAAACCCGCGTCCAGCCTCACCGGCACGCGCCGCTTCGATGGCTGCGTTCAAGGCGAGCAGGTTGGTCTGCCCTGCGATGCCTTTGATGAGCTCGACCACCACACCGATGCGTTCGGACTGGGTGCCGAGAAATTCCACGCTACTCGAAGTCTCATGGATGGCTTTGGCCACCGCGGCGATCTCCTGCATCGTTTGCTGCACGATTTCACCGCCCTGCTGGGCTGAGTGCCGGGCATCGAGGGCGAGTTGCCTGGCCGATTGGGCCTGTTCGCTGAGCCGTTCGAGTGCCACCGACAAATCGGCAACGGCTGCAGAAACTTCCTGGGCGGCCTGGCGTTGGGCATGCGTTCGAGCCAACCCACTCTCGACTTCGCCTTCGAGCTTTTGGGCCATTTCCGATACCGCCCTGGCTTCACTCGAGACCTGACGCAACGCAGCAGTCAAATGGGATTGCATTTCGGCCATGGACTGCAATAGCCGATGGTCTTTCGCGGCAGCGACGGGACGCAAGTCGCCCTCGCCCACTCGTTCGGCCACCCTCGAGACCATGACGCTCTCGATTGCTTCCAGCTTGAGCCGCTGGGCCATGTACATCAACAGCAGGGATTCGACCACGACATAGGCCGCATGAACGCCCACGAGGGTCCAGGAAGGTCCTTGGATGAAGACATAGACTCCCCAGTTTTGCATCTGCAGGTAGTTGAACAGGGCATGATGAACGGCGATGACCAACACCGCCACCAGAATGGGACGCCAATCTCGGTAGTAGAGCAGGAAAGCGAGCAAGGCGAAAATGCCGAAATGGGCTTCGATGGCTCCGGAATATTGTTGAATGAGCAGGGCCGAAAACACCATGAATGCCGCTGCGATGGTCATGCGCGTGACCAAAGCCCCAGGCTGGAGTCTCGCCACGATGAGTGGGACCAAGAACGTGGGCACGCCAACAAGGAACGCGATGCCCCAGGTATCGGTGATGGCGGCCGACGCCAAGGTCACGACCAAGTGCAGCGCGAGCGCGCCCAGCATGAGCCGGTCGGCATGTGCCTGGAAAGGAATGAGGGCATCCTCGACCCGACCGGTCGGCTCAGGCTCGGTCATGATGACATTCTCCAACGATCACGGTTCAAGGGCGCGTGAAGCACACGTCGGACGCGGGTACGGTATAGGCATGCCACCCCAGGAGTGCGCCCGAATAAGACAACCACAGCGCGAATAACACCCACGCCAGCCTCCGGCGCCGAGGCTGGCCTCGAGGAAGAACACGGAGACGATCCGGAAGACGCATGGGCATTGTTATGTTACAGGACGGAACGGCTGCGACTTTAACACCTTACGCGCCAATGCAACGATTGAAGATGCAAAAAAACCACCTCTTGTTCCGCGCTCGAGCCTCAGGCGTCGACGAGGCGCCGCCGTCCACCGCTCACCCGCTCGTGCCCAGCCAAATCCTTCCAGCTCTGCACCTCGAGAAAACCGGCATCGAGCAGTAACCCCCGCACCCGCTGCGCCTGATCCCAACCATGTTCCAGCAGCAGCCAGCCGCCCTCGGCGAGGTGGCGTGGCGCCTCGGAGACGATCGCTGCGATCGCTTCCAAGCCCGTTTCTCCGGCGACCAGCGCCGAGCGTGGTTCGAATCGTAGATCCCCCTCTTCGAGATGCGGATCGTCCTGGGCGAGATAAGGCGGGTTGGAGACGATGAGATCGAACGCCTCGCCCGGGCCTAGCCGGGAGAACCAGTCGCTTTCCAGAAACGACACGCTCGCTTTCAGGCGGGCGGAGTTTCCCATCGCCAGGCCGAGCGCCTCGGGCGAGGCGTCCACCGCGAAAACTTCCGCCTGCGGCAGTTCCAGTGCCAGGGTGATGGCGACGCAGCCGCTGCCGGTGCCCAGATCGAGGATCCGCGGCGCGTGTTCCGGCGGCAGGGTGAGGGCGAGGGCGAGGGCGATCGCCACCTCCACCAGGGTCTCGGTCTCCGGTCGTGGGATCAGTACCGAAGGCGTGACGCGAATGCGCCGTCCGTAGAACTCCCGCTCGCGCACGAGGTAGGCCACCGGCACCCCCGCCGCGCGCCGCTCCACCCAGGCGGCGAAGCGCTGCAGCACTTCCGCCGGCAAGGAGCGTTCCGGCCAGGCGGTGAGCTTGGTCGAACTCCAGCCGCTGGCGTGGCACAGCAGCACGCGCGCTTCCAGCGCGCCGATACGGGCGCGGGCCCAGGCGAGCGCCTCGCCCACCGTCGCATCGTGCGGCAGCGCCCCGGACGTCGTATTCATTTCGAATCCTCGGGCGCGTTCTCCAGCTCATGCAGCCGCTCTTGTTCATGCTCGAGGCGCAGCGGCTCGATGAGCGGATCAAGATCCCCCTCGAGGAGCGCGTCGAGCTGATAGAGCGAAAGATTGATGCGATGATCCGTCACCCTGCCTTGCGGGAAATTGTAGGTGCGGATGCGCTCGGAGCGATCGCCGCTGCCCACCAGGCTCTTTCTCGCGGCCGCCACCACCGCGGCCTGTTCGTCCCGCCGCCGCGCCTCCAGCCGTGCGGCCAGCACCGCCATGGCCTTCGCCTTGTTGCGATGCTGCGAGCGGTCGTCCTGGCATTCGACGACGAGCCCTGTGGGCAGGTGCGTGATGCGCACCGCCGAATCGGTCCGGTTGACGTGCTGTCCGCCCGCGCCGCTCGCGCGGAAGGTATCGATGCGCAGCTCGGAAGGGTCGATCTGCACCACGGCCTCCTCGTCCGGCTCCGGCAGTACCGCCACCGTGCAAGCCGAAGTATGGATGCGCCCCTGGCTTTCGGTGGCCGGCACCCGCTGCACCCGATGCACGCCCGACTCGAATTTGAGCCGGCCGTAGACGCCGCGCCCCTCCAGCCGCACGATCACCTCGCGGTACCCCCCCAGGTCGGACTCGCTCGCCGAGAGGATCTCGCTGCGCCAGCCGCGGCGCTCGGCATAGCGCAGATACATGCGCAGCAGATCCGCCGCGAAGAGCGCTGCCTCCTCGCCGCCGGTCCCGGCGCGGATCTCGAGGAAAGCCGGCCGGTCGTCCTCGGGGTCGCGCGGCGTGAGCGCTTCCATGAGCGCGCGCTCGCTCTCGGCGAGCCGCTCGCTGAGCCGCGTCTTTTCCTCTTCCGCGAGCGCGCGCAGTTCCGGATCGGCAGTCAGCGCCTCGGCCGCCGCAAGCTCTTCTTCGAGGGCGCGATGAGCGCACCACTGCGCCACCACCGGTTCGAGTTCCGCGCGCTCCTGCCCCAGACGGCGCAGCTGCTGCGGGTCGGAGGCCGCCGCCGGGTCGAGCAGCGCCCGGTCGAGCTCCTGCAGCCTTTCCTCCATGCGCTGCAGCCGTTCGCGGATACGCGCTTTCATCCCCGCTCCCCCCGCGGCACCGCCAGAGGCAGGGATTCTTCCTGCGTCGCGTCTTCCCCCTTGTCTTTTGCCGGGGGCGTGCTTTCTTCCAGCGCGAAGAGCCGCGGCAGGGCCGCGAGCAGCGCCTCGCGTTCCGCGTCGCCCGCCTCCTGCAAAAAGCGCGTGGGCGCGTGCAGCCACTTGTTCATCAGCCCATGGCTCAGGGCCATGAGCACCGCCTCGGGCGATTCGCCCCCATGCAGGCGGCGCAAGGCCCGCTGTAGCTCCGCCTCCCGCAGCGCATCGGCCCGCTCGCGCAGGCGGCGGATCCAGGGCACGATCTCGCGCGAGCGCACCCAGGCCATGAACTCGGCCACCCGCTCCTCGACGATGCGCTCCGCCGCCACCAGCGCCTGCTGCCGCGAGGCGAGCCCCGCCTGCACGATCTGCGCCAGATCATCCACGGCATAGAGGAAGACGTCGTCGAGCTCACCCACCTCCGGCTCGACGTCGCGCGGCACGGCCAGATCCACCATCACGAAGGGCCGGCGCCGACGCTTTTTCAGGGCGCGCTCGACCATCCCCAGGCCGATGAGCGGCAGCGGGCTGGCCGTGCTCGAGACGATGGTGTCGAATTCGGGCAGAATGTCCGGCAGGTCCTCGAGCCGCCCCACGCCCGCACCCAGCGGCTGGGCGATCGCCTCGGCCCGGGCGAGCGTGCGGTTGACCACCATCATCCGCCTGGGGCGGCCGGCGGCGAAGTGGGTGGCGCACAATTCGATCATCTCGCCGGCGCCGACGAAGAGCACCCGCTGCTCCGATACCGGCCCGAAGACGCGTTCGGAGAGCTTGACCGCCGCCGCGGCCATGGAGACCACGTTCGCCCCGATCGCCGTGCCCGAACGCACTTCCTTGGCCACCGCCAAGGTGTGCTGGAAGAGTTTGTGCAAATGCTTGCCGAGCGTTCCAGCCGCTTGCGCCGCCCGCACTGCGTCCTTGAACTGCCCCAGGATCTGCGCTTCGCCCAGCACCATGGAATCGAGGCCGCTCGCCACGCGAAAAACATGGCGCACCGCCGCCTGGTCGATATAGGTGAAGAGGTGCGGCGCCACTTCCGGCAGCGGCGTTCCTTGGCGGGCGGTGAGCCAAGCCACCACCGGCTCCGCCTCGCGCGCCGCCACGTAGAGCTCGGTGCGGTTGCAGGTGGAGAGGATGGCGGCTTCCGACACGCCGGCCACGCCACCGCACAATTCCTGCAGGGCCGGCGCCACGCGCTGCGCATCGAACGCGAACCGCTCCCGAATCGCGATCGGCGCCGAATGGTGGTTCAGACCCAAGGCATAGAACGGCATGAGCGCGCGAGCTGGAGATCGGAGTAAAGGCAGCGATTATATCATCCGCCCCGACCCGACCCTTGACGGCGGACAGCAGGGCACCCACAATGCGGGCGAAGCCATCGCCCAAGGGAGAACGCAGGCATGCGCATCCTCATCGTCGAAGACGACGCCGTCATTGCCGACGGCCTTGCCCGGGCGCTCAAACAATCCGGCTGCGCCATCGACACGCTGATGAACGGCCGCGAGGCCGACGTGGCCCTGCAAACCACCCCTTACGACCTGGTCATCCTCGATCTCGGCCTGCCGGGTCTGCCAGGTATCGAGGTGCTGCGCCGCCTGCGCGCGCGCAAGAACACCACCCCCGTGCTCATCCTCACCGCCCAGGACGGAATCGAAGACCGCGTGCGCGGGCTCGATGCCGGCGCCGACGACTACCTCACCAAACCCTTCGCCCTGCCCGAACTGGAGGCCCGTGTGCGGGCGCTCACCCGGCGCTCGCTCGCCGCGCCGCCGGTGGTGGAAGCCGGCAAGCTGCGCTACGACCAGACCGCTCGGCGAGTCTGGCTCGACGACACCCCGCTCGAGCTCTCCGGTCGGGAACTCGCGCTCCTCGAATACCTCATCACCCGCCCCGGGCGGCTCGTGAGCAAGGAACAGCTCGTCGAACACCTCTGCGGCTGGGGCGAGGAAGTCTCCACCAACGCCATCGAAGTCTACATGCACCGGCTGCGCAAGAAGATCGAAGGAAGCGGCGTACGCATCCAGACGGTGCGCGGCCTCGGCTACAGCCTGGAGCCCAGCGATGCTTCCCTGGCGTAAGCGCACGCCCGACGGCTCGCCCAACTCCGTCTTCGGCGAGATCCTCGACTGGCTCCTCGCCCCGCTGCTCTTTCTCTGGCCTTTCTCCATCATCGTCACGCACCAAGTGGCCGATCGTATCGCCAATCGCTCGTTCGACCACGCCCTGGGCGAACAGGTTCAGATGCTCGCGCGTTTCGTGACGATCGACGGCGACCGCGTCCAGCTCAACCTGCCCGCGCCGGGCCGCATCCTCTTTCGCTCCTCGGCAAGCGACGTCGTCTTCTTCCAGGTCCGCACCGACGAAGGATTCGTCGGCGGCGACGCCGAGATCCCCGCCCCGCCCCGCCCCTGGCTGCCCGACGGCGAAGTGCGCTGGCGAGACGACGTCGTGGCCGGAGAACCGGTACGCGTCGCCGCCCGCATCGACCGCCGCCCCGGCCCCGAGCAGCCGCGCTTCGTCATCGCCCAAGTGGCCGAGACCCTCAACAAGCGCCGCGAGCTCGCCTCCGACGTCGTCACCGGCGTGCTGCTACCCCAATTCACCCTGATCCCCCTCTCGGTCGTGCTCGTCTGGTTTGGCCTCACCCGCGGCATCGCACCCCTTGCTCGCCTACAGGCGCGCATCCGCCAGCGCCGCCCCACCGACCTCTCGCCCATTCCACCCGAGAGCGTCCCGGAAGAAGTGCGCCCCCTCATCGTCGCCTTCAACGACATGATGGCCCGCCTCGAAGAGAACCTCCAAGCCCAGCGCCGCTTCATCGCCGACGCCGCCCACCAGATGCGCACCCCCATCACCGCACTGAAGATGCAAGCCGAACTCGCCCTGCGCGAACGCGACCCGCAAGCACTGCGCCAGGATCTCCTGCGTCTGCACGGTGCCGCCGAACGCGCCGCCCACCTCATCCAGCAGCTGCTCACGCTGGCGCGAGCCGAATCAAGCTCCGAGGCGGTGCACCGCATCGAACGAGTCGACGTGCACGAACTGCTGCGTGAAGTGGCGCTCGAACTCTACCCCAAGGCCCAGCACAAGATGCTCGACCTCGGACTCGACGAAGACGAAACGGTGCTGGAAGTCGAAGGAAACCACCTGATGCTGAAAGAGCTCTTCAAGAACCTGGTCGACAACGCGATCCAGTACACCCCGCCCGGCGGCAGCGTCACGCTGCGCGCGCTTGCTCGCGGGGATTCGATCGACGTCGAGATCGAAGACACCGGCATCGGCATCCCCCCCGCCGACCGACCCCGCGTCTTCGAGCGCTTCTACCGCGTCCTCGACACCGGCGTCGACGGCTCCGGCCTAGGGTTGGCGATCGTGCGCGAGATCGCCGAGATGCATCGTGCCGACGTCAGCCTCGAACCCAACCCCCACGGCCGGGGCACCCTCGCCCGCGTGCGTTTCCCCCTGCCGGCCGATACACCCGATGCACGAGAGGATGCAGCGAAAAAGCGCCGCGAGCGCTTGCAGGACAAGGCCCGCGGATCGCAGCATGCAAGCGCTCCGGAATGAGTGAGCGGGCATCCGGGGACCGCAAACGCCCCCATGAGGATGCGCCTCTGAAAGATTGACTTTCTTTCATCCGCCGCTATAATGGCGGTCTTCGGCGGCCAGGTAGCTCAGTCGGTAGAGCAGCGGACTGAAAATCCGCGTGTCGGTGGTTCGATTCCGCCCCTGGCCACCAATATATAAAGGTCAACCGTTCTCGGTTGGCCTTTTTTCTTGCGCGCTCCCGCGCGTTCGCGGGGACTCCTGCGGATTCCTGCGGACTTCCTTCCCCGGCCGTCTCGCCTGCCTCGGGCCCCATTTCGCTCTCTCCGCGCCGTTTTTCTCTCCGGCCCTGCTCCCCGGCGAAAGGTCGAAGTCAACAGGGAGCGCCGACGGCACCATTCAATATCAACAAGTTACGTGCTGACCGTTCAACCGGTTGGATGAGTGCATCGCTCACCCAAACCAGACATAGCCTCAACCCTGCGTGGTCGGGGCGCCCTCGGGAGGTAGCGGAATGACGGTGCGGTACTTTCCGCCGCTGGATTGCGCAGGCGGCTCCTCGGCGCGCTCGACCGCGACCTGATCGAGCCGGTGCTCGATGAGCAGGCACGCGATCCCACTACGCACAGCCTCCCCCACATGCGCTCCGGGTCGGCGCCGGGCGCGGGACGCAGGCGCACGCGCAGACGCATCGGTGCAGTCTGCACGATCTGCGACAGCTCGACGCCAGAGATATGGTCAAGCTCCAACGCCAGCGGAGGGATAAAGACACGCTCGCCGCGTTCTGTCGTAAATGAGAGCACATCGGCGGAGCGGCCCTGCACGCGGATCGCGGGCAGTGGATTGCCGCAGGGACAGGGATCGGGCCGCTGCAGGATGCTGTCCCCGAGGTCGTAGCGCAGGATCGGCTGTACCCGGCTGGCGAGATTACTCAGCAGGACCGTGTGCGACGGCGTGCCCGGTAGAGTCGGCCGGTAGTCGGCGTCGACCGGCTCGAGCACGGCCCAGTCACCGTTAACGTGGCCGGCTGTGGCCGGCTACCGCATCATCCCGCCCCGCCCGCCGTAGTAACCGCGCAGCCGCTCCTTCTGCTCGGGGGTGAGCACCGCGTCCATGCGATTCTGCGCATCGACCTGGATCTGGATCATCTGCCGTCGCAGGTCGCAAATCTTCTTGTATTGGTTGTCGATCGCGGCGGGGTCACGCTTCCCGGAGTAGTAGATTTCGTTGAGCTTGGCTTGCTCGGCATACATCTTCGCCGCCAGGTCCCCCTGCTTCTTGCGGAAGTCCTCCTGGATCTGTGCGATCTTGGCCTGCTGCTGCTCCGTGAGGTCGAGCGCCGGGCCATAGCCGTATCCGCCCATCATTCCGGGGCCCATCATTCCGGGGCCCATCATGCCAGGGCCCATGTAGCGGTCGTCCCAGTCATCCCAATCCCCCCACATCCCGCGGGGACCCATGCCCATCATGCCGGGACCCATCATGCCCGGTCCCATGCCCATCATCCCCGGCCCCATGCCGCACATCGGGCACCATCCGCCCATCATGCCGGGTCCCATGCCGTAGCCGTAGTACGGTTGCCCTTGCTGAGCCGAAGCGCTGGCCACGGTTCCCAAAAGCGCCATCGCGGCAAGCGCGCCAACGAGTTTTTGCTTGGTGTTCATTTGCATCTCCTTTACTGGTGGAAATTGCACAACCCGGTCCTTGGACCGGGGCCTATCCCCCCTTCAAGTCGTCGCGCTTCTGCAAGAACTCGTCGCGATCGATTTCCCCCCGCGCGTATTTTTCTTCAAGGATAGCCAAGGCCCGGTCATCGCCCTGGCGAGCGCCCGTGCCCGTTCGGCTTCTGCCGCCCAACAGATACTTGATGGCGGCCAGCACGAGCAGTACCGGCACCAGCCAGAGCAGGATCATCCAGATCCAGCCGAATCCCCATCCCCAGCCCATGCCGTAATCCATCATCATCTTCTTAGCCTTTCATTCCCGGGTGCGGCCATGCCGCCGCAAGAAGTCGATAATCTCGGCCGTCGTCGTCTTGTCCGGGACGAACTTTCCCATTGCCGCCTCGTGCCCGCGCATCCGGCCGACCACCGCCGGCCACTCCTGCGCGGTGTGCTGACGCGGGTCCGGCAGCGCGTGGCACTGCACGCAGGAGGTGCTGAACGCCTGGCCCGCCTGCGTGTTCAGGTCCGGGTATTTGGCCGCGTCGATCGGTTCCTGGGCGTGCTTCTGCAGATAGTCGAGCAGGATGTCCAGTTCTACCCTGCTCGGGGCCACCACCCCCATCATTCCACCCATCATGCCGCCCATCATCCGCATGCGCATGTTCATGCGGCCCAGCACCCGCGGCCATCCGGCGGCGGTGTGCATGCCCGGGCCGGGCAGGTTGTGGCATTGCACGCAGTAATACTGCAGTATCCTCGCGCCTGCCGAATCCGGCTCGGGCAGCAGCGCGGGATCGATGCCGGGCGGCAGCGCGCCCCCCATCATCCGCTGCATCATGTTCCTGTGCATGGGGCCCATCATTCCCGGCCCCATCATGTCTTGCGCCAATTTTGTTGCCCCCTCCGCACGGGCAAGGCCAACAGCGAGGGATGAGACGAGCAACGAGAACGCGACGGCTGCACCGGCCGTTAGCCTTGAAATGCCTCGTCGAGTTGTTCTCATCTCCACGCTCCTCGTTCGCCCCGGGCTGAAAGACGCTTTTCGCCCGGGGCTACAGCGCCTGCATCACCCGCTGCAGCCGCTGCCTCACCTCACCGGCCAGCTGAGTGATATCCGGTTTGCCGACCAGGTCCAGCACGGCGTTGGGGTCCATGAACTCGACATGCACCTTGCCTGCATCATCCTGGCGCACCACCACGTTGCAGGGCAGGAGCAGCCCGATGGACGGCTCCACCGTCAGGGCCCGATGCGCGAGCGGCGGATTGCATGCGCCGAGAATTCGGTAGGGCGGCATGTCCTGGTTGAGCTTTTTCTTCATCGCGCCGGCGACGTCGATGTCGGCCAGCACGCCGAAGCCTTCGGCCTGCAGGGCCTGGGTGACGCGCTCGATCGCTTGATCGAAGGTCAGCTCCACCGTCTTGCCGAAACCGTACTTGATATCCATGACAACGCTCCTTGGGTTGGAATTGCTGTTCAGCGGCGCAGCATGCGCAGGCCGTTTCCGATCACCACGAACTCGCTGATCTCGTGCGCCAGCACCGCGATCGGCAGGGTGAGATAGCCGCCCACCGCGCCCGCGATCAGGACGCCGATCACCACCGCGGACAGGGCGAGGTTCTGCCGGATCACCTGCCAGGTTCGGCGGCTGAAGGAAATCAGATAGGGCAGCCGCGCGAGGTTGTCGCTCATCAGCACCACGTCCGCCGTCTCCAGCGCGACGTCGGTGCCCGCCGCGCCCATGGCGACGCCGACGTGGGCCGCCGCCAGTGCGGGCGCGTCGTTCACGCCATCGCCGACCATCATCACCTTGCCGTAGCGCGCCTCCAGCTCGGCGACCTTGCGCGCCTTGCCCTCCGGGGAAAGCTCGGCGAACACCTCGTCCACACCCACCTGCCTGGCGATCGCTTCCGCCGCCAAGGGATTGTCGCCGGTCAGCATGACCACCCGCTCGATGCCGGCGCGCTTGAGCTCGGCGACGGCCCGGACCGCCTCCGGCCGCAGCGGATCGGCGATGGCGATCAGGCCGTCGAGGGCTCGATCGGTGCCGACCAGCACCACGGTCTTGCCTTCCCGCTGCAAGGCTTCGATGCGGGGCATCGCGGCGGCCACCGGAACGCCCAGCCCCTCGAAGAGCCGTGGGTTTCCTACATAGTGGTCGACGCCTTCGATCCGGCCGCGGGCGCCCGCGCCGGTGAGGGACAGGAAATCTTGGGCCGGGTTGACCGCGATGCCCTCGCTCTTGGCCCGCTCCAGCACGGCCTGCGCCAGGGGGTGCTGCGAGCGCAGTTCGAGGGCGGCGGCCGCGGCCAGTACCTCGCGTTCGCTTTGCCCGTCCAGCGGGATCACATCCGTGACCTGCGGCCGGCCCAGGGTGAGCGTGCCGGTCTTGTCCAGGGCCACCACCCGCACCTTGGCCAGGTTCTCCAGATGCACGCCGCCCTTGATCAACAGGCCGTTGCGGCCGGCGGTGCCGATGGCGGCGACCAGCGTGATGGGGACGGAGATCACCAGGGCGCAAGGGGCGGCGGCGACGATGAACACGGTGGCGCGGGTGAGCCAGTCCTCCCAAGGCAGGCCGAACAGCGGCGGCAAAAGGCCGATGAGGATGCCCACGCCCAGGACGGAGGGGCTGTAGCGCTTGCCGAAGCGCTCGATGAAGCGTTGACTGCGGCCCTTGCTCGCCTGCGCGGCTTCCACCAGATGGATGATGCGCGAGAGGGTGTTGTCGGCGAAGGTCTTGGTGGCGCGCACCGTGAGCGCGCCCTCGCCGTTGAGGGTGGCGGCGAACACCTGGCTGCCCGGCAGTTTCTCGACCGGCACGGATTCGCCGGTCACCGGCGCCTGGTTCACGCTGGAATGACCGTCGACCACCTCGCCGTCAGTGGCGACCGACTCGCCCGGCAGCACGATGAAGACATCGCCCACCCGGATCTGCTCGACCGGGATCCGTATCTCCTCGTCTCCGCGCCGCACGAGCGCGGTCTTCGGGGCCAAGTCCATGAGGGCGCGGATCGCGTGCCGGGCGCGCTCCGCCGTGTAGCCTTCCGCCGCCTCGGAGATCGAGTAGAGAAACACAAGCGTCGCGGCCTCCGCCCACTGCCCCATGACCCCGGCGACGATGGCGGCGGTGGACATGAGGAGCTCAATGCCGATCTCGCGCTCCTTGACCAGTTCCTCCAGCGCCTCGCGGCCGAAATAGTAGCCGCCGACGAGTACGGCGGCGATATAGAGAATTGCCTGAAACCCGGCGGGCAGGCCGAGATAGCCGCCGACGAAGCCGGTGAGCAGCAACAGCCCGGAGCATACGGAGGTGACGACCTTGGCGTTGCGCCAGGGTCGCGGCATGACCACCGGGGCCTCGGCGGCGCAGGCGCAGCCCATCACTCGCCCTCCACCGCCGCAAGCGATGCGGTCTGGATGCCGATACGACAGCGCCCGCCTTCCCGTAAACACATCCGCTCGCGAAAACGGTGCAAGTCCTGGGCAAAGAGCCCGCCGACGTCGGGCAGCGCCCGCAGCATGTCGTAGGCCAATTCCAGGTAAGGCACGCCGCGCACGAGGCGGTGATAGACCCAGCGCCCATCTTTCTCTGCGGACAGCAGCCCAGCCTGACGCAGAATCTTTACATGGCGCGACAGCTTGTACTGGGGCTCAAGCAGGCTGTCCACCAGTTCGCAGAGGCAGGCCTCCTCGCCGGTCTCGGCCAGCAGGCGGACGATACGGATCCTCGTCGGGTCGGCGAGGGCCTGAAAGATTTCGTGTGGTTGTACGTTGATCGTATGCATAGTTGCATGATAACACATCTATGCGACGACGCAACACTCGGACGGGAAATCGGCCACCCTCCCAACCCGGGGCGGGGAATCGGGGATCCGCGAGATCAGGCTTGGATTCTTCGCCGCTGCTCCTCCCACAACAACGGCGTCCCCGACGCCAGATCGAACAGCGTCACCTCTGGCGGCAGGGTCTCGTCGAGGATGGCGGCGACAATATCGGGCGCCAGGGTGGTGAGGTTCACCATCCGGCTCACATAGGCGCGATCCATCCCCTCGCGTTCGGCCACCTCGGATAGCGTGCGCGCCTCGCCGGACTCCACCATCGCCAGCCAACGGTGGCCGCGGGCGAGTGCGAGCTGGATCGGCGTCGGCGTGTCATCCCAGGGACGGGGCTGGACAGCGCTGCCGTCCGGAAGGGCCACGGCCTTGCGGCTGCCGCGGCGCTTGATCCGGATCGGCACAGCGTGGTAAGGTTGTGTACCATCCTTTCTGTAAATTCCGTTTAGCGCCTCTGGCAGGAAGTGCGCGGCGCTCGGTCTGACGCCATGACTTCGAGAAAGGAGTATGCCCATCATGGCGATGCGTGTCGA
>NZ_SBHO01000013.1 GCF_006980705.1 Tepidiphilus olei
TAAGGGAAGGAGGAAACTGCGGACGCTTTGGCTCATGCAGGAAGGGAACTGTCCGGAATGCGGAGAGAAAATTACGAAGGAAACCGGATGGAATATCCATCACGTCCTTCCGAAATCTCACGGTGGAACGGACTCAATCTTTAACCTGCAACTCCTTCACCCGAACTGCCACAGACAGCTCCACAGCCAAGGTGGTAAGTGAACTGCCGGCTCCTGTCAAAAGGAGCTTAGCAGAGGCTTGAGCCGTATGCGGGGAAACTCGCACGTACGGTTCTTAGGGGGCGGGGCGGCAGTAATGCCGTCCTGCTACCCGACACCGGGAACTGCGACGACGCACCCGAGTGGCCAGCATCTTCCCCAACATGGATTCCTGCCTGCGCCTGGTCTCGGCGCTGCTGGCCGAACTCGACGACGAGTGGATGACCGGCAAGGTCTATCTCAACCTCAACCCGTAACCCCAGCGTCATGACCAACACCACGGAAATTTACAGAAAAAAGGTTGCACAACCTTGCGTTAGACTGTCTTCCGTCGTTACCACGTCGTCCTCGTGAGGTCTGTCTATGTGCCAGCTGCTTGGCATGAACTGCAACGTTCCCACCGATATCTGCTTTTCCTTCACCGGCTTCCGCGCGCGGGGCGGACGCACCGACCACCATCGCGACGGCTGGGGGATCGCTTTTTTCGAGGGCCGCGGCGTGCGCGTCTTCCTCGATCCACAGCCGAGTGCAGATTCGCCGATCGCCGAGCTCGTGCGCCACTACCCCATCCGTTCGCTCAACGTGATCGCCCACATCCGCAAGGCCACGCAAGGGGTGGTGCGGCTGGAGAACACGCACCCTTTCGTGCGCGAGCTGTGGGGACGCTATTGGGTCTTTGCGCACAACGGCAATCTCCTCGACTATGCGCCTCCTTTGAGCGGCCGTTTCCTGCCCGTGGGGGATACCGATTCGGAACGGGCCTTCTGCCACCTGCTCGATACCTTGGCGCGGCGTTTTCCCGATGGACCACCGGCACCGGCGGCGCTCTTCGCCACGCTGCGCGAGGTGGTGGGGAAAATCGCCGCGCACGGGGAATTCAACTTTCTGCTCTCCAACGGTGAGCGGCTCTACGCGCACGCCTCGACCCGTCTGTGCCATCTCGTGCGCCAGGCGCCCTTTGCTGCGGCGCATCTGTGTGACGAGGACTTGACGATGGACTTCAGCGAGGTGACCACGCCTCGGGATCGCGTGGCGGTGATCGCCACCACGCCGCTCACCGACAACGAAACCTGGACTCCGATTCCGCCGGGGACGCTGGTGAGCTTTTGCGATGGAGCGGTGGAAGAACTCGCAGGGTGAATGTTCCCGCGTGCGCGAGATGAACCGAGGTGTAGACTAGTGGGACGCTGAACAAGTAAGCCTGCGAGCTTTTCTCGCCGAGGAGTATCCAGTTTCCGGGGCAGAATGGGGCGAACATTTCCGAGAGGGTGGAATTTTTCGCGCCTTGGGGTGTGTTGCTTGCATGACATCGCTGACGTTGGTAGCCGTGCCGAGCACTATGGGCACAAGGCCGGAGGCCGCTTCCACGCCGATGTGCCCCTCAAGGTTTTTCATCGTAGGGGAGTATCGGACACGATCACGCCGTCTTCGTCGGCATAGGCGAACATCCCCGGCACGAAGGTGACGCCGCCGAAACTGACCGCAATGTCGCGCTGCCCTTCGCCGCGTTTCACCGTTTTCTGCGGATGGGTGGCGAGCGCCCAGACCCCCAAGGGAAGACGGCCGATGGCGGCTGAGTCGCGGATGCAGCCATAGACGATGACCCCGGCCCAGCCGTTCTTCACCGCGAGTTCGGCGAGGTTGTCACCCAGGAGCGCCCGGCGAAGGGACCCCCCGCCGTCGATCACCAGCATCGCGCCCTGGCCGGGCTCGGCGAGCATCTCGCGCACCAGCGCGTTGTCCTCGAAAATTTTCAGGGTGCGCACGGGCCCGCCCGCGGCGCGGGCGCCGCCATAGGAGCGCAGCATGGGGGCGAGCACGCGCACGCGGTCTTCGTGCGCGTCACACAGGTCGGCGGTATGGAAGTCCATAAAAAAATCTCCGGTCGGTGGAAGACGACCGGAGATTCTAGCAGCAGCTCGGACGCGGTATGGCGTCCACCCGGGTTCAGGATTCGAGCACGGCTTCTTCGTCGAAGAGCAGCTTCACCTTGCCTTCGGCATCGACGTCGATCGTGACGTGCCCGCCGTTCACCAGCCGCCCGAAGAGGAGCTCGTCGGCGAGCGCGGCGCGGATCGTGTCCTGGATGAGCCGGGCCATGGGGCGCGCGCCCATGAGCGGGTCGAACCCCTTGGCGGCGAGCCAGGCCTTGAGTTCGTCGGTGAAGTGCACCTCGACCTTGCGCTCGTGCAGCTGGGCTTCGAGCTGCATGAGGAATTTCTCGACGACGCGCTGGATGATCTCGTTGTCGAGCGGCTTGAAGGAGATGATCGCGTCGAGCCGGTTGCGGAACTCCGGCGAGAAGATCCGCTTGAGCTCGCTCATCTCGTCGCCGGCCTCGCGCTTGGAGGCGAAGCCGATGGTGCTCTTTTGCATCGTCTCGGCACCCGCGTTCGTCGTCATGATGATGATGACGTTGCGGAAGTCGGTCGAGCGGCCGTTGGCGTCGGTGAGCGTGCCGTGGTCCATCACCTGCAGGAGGATGTTGAACACGTCCGGGTGCGCCTTCTCGATTTCGTCGAGCAGCAGCACGCAGTGCGGTTTCTTCATCACCGCTTCGGTGAGGAGCCCCCCCTGTTCGAAGCCGACGTAGCCCGGCGGCGCGCCGATCAGGCGGCTTACCGTGTGCCGTTCCATGTACTCCGACATGTCGAAGCGGATGAGGTCGATCCCCAGCGTGTAGGCGAGCTGGCGGGCGACTTCGGTCTTGCCCACGCCGGTGGGGCCGGAGAAGAGGAAGGCGCCGATGGGTTTCTGCGGATTGCCCAGGCCCGAGCGCGACATCTTGATGGCGCGGGCGAGCGCCTCGATCGCCGCGTCCTGCCCGAAGACGACGCTCTTCAGGTCGCGCTCGAGGCTGGCGAGTTTCTCGCGGTCGTCGGCGGCCACGGTACGCGGCGGGATGCGCGCAATCTTGGCGACGATCGCCTCGATCTCGCCTTTGCCGATCACTTTTTTCTGCTTGTTCTTGGGCAGGATCTTCTGCGCCGCGCCGGCTTCGTCGATGACGTCGATCGCCTTGTCCGGCAGCTGCCGATCGGTGATGAAACGCGCCGCGAGCTCGGCGGCGGCATGCAGCGCCGCGGTGGAGTATTTCACGTTGTGGTGCGCTTCGAAGCGGCTGCGCAGCCCCTTGAGGATGGCGATGGTGTCTTCCACGCTCGGTTCGGGAACGTCGATCTTCTGGAAACGGCGCGACAGGGCGTGATCCTTTTCGAAGATCTGGCGGTATTCGGCGTACGTGGTGGCGCCGATGCACTTGAGCTGACCACTGGAGAGGGCCGGCTTGAGCAGGTTGGAGGCATCGAGCGTGCCGCCCGAGGCGGCGCCTGCGCCGATCAGGGTGTGGATCTCGTCGATGAAGAGGATGGCGTTGGGCCGCTCTTTCAGCTGCTTGAGCACGGCCTTGAGGCGCTGTTCGAAGTCGCCGCGGTACTTCGTGCCGGCAAGCAGCGCCCCCATGTCGAGCGCGTAGACCTGGGCATTGGCGAGGATCTCGGGCACCTTGCCTTCGACGATCATGCGCGCGAGCCCTTCGGCAATGGCCGTCTTGCCCACGCCGGCTTCGCCCACGAGCAGGGGATTGTTCTTGCGCCGGCGGCAGAGCGTTTGGATGACGCGTTCGAGCTCGGTGCCACGGCCGATGAGCGGGTCGATCTTGCCTTCGCGGGCGAGCTGGTTGAGATTGACGGTGAAGTTCTCCAGCGCGCCGCCGGCGTTTTGCTGGGTGTCTTCTTCTTCTGCCGGCTCGGGTCTGGTCTTGGCGTTGCTGTTTTGTCCCCCCGCGGCGCTGCGCGACTTGACGATGCCGTGCGAGAGGTAGTTGACGAGGTCGAGACGGGTGATCTTCTGCCGCTGCAGCAAATAGAGCGCGTGCGAATCCTTCTCGCCGAAAATCGCCACCAGCACGTTGGCGCCGACCACTTCGGCCTTGCCCGAGGATTGTACGTGCAGGATGGCGCGCTGGATGACGCGCTGGAAGCCCAGCGTGGGTTGGGTGTCGACCTCACCGTTGCCCGGCACGCGGGGCACGTGCGTGTCGATGAACTGCGACAATTCTCGGCGCAATTCGTCGAAATTGGCCCCCACCGCACGCAACGCATCGGCCGCCGACGGGTTGTCGAGCAGGGCGAGCAGCAGGTGCTCGACGGTGACGTATTCGTGCCGCTTCTGCCGCGCGTCGACGAACGCCATGTGTAAGGTGACTTCTAGCTCTTGGGCGATCATTTTCAAACTTCCTCCATGACGCAGGCGAGGGGGTGTCCGTGTTGCCGGGCAAAGGTCGTGACTTGTTCGACCTTGGTGGCGGCGATGTCTTTCGGATAGACGCCACACACTGCCATCCCCTCATGATGGACTTTGAGCATGATTTGCGTCGCGCGTTCGCGGCCCATGTGAAAAAAACGCTCCAGCACGATCACCACGAAGTCCATGGGGGTGTAGTCGTCGTTGAGCAACAGCACCTTGTAGAACCGCGGGGGAGTAACCCGCGCCTCTTCTTTCTCGAGGATCGGGATGGTGGTATGCCGTGTCGTCATGGTTTCATTCTAATGCGTCCGTGCCCAAACGCAACCCCGGCGCTGACGATGTGATCAATCGTTGCGCTCAATCGTCGCGTTCGGAAAAATCGCTTTCGATGCGATCGATCAGGGCATGGAACACTTCGCGTACCTGACGTTCGCTCACGCCCATGAGGAGCGCGTCGTCGAGGGTATCCTTGAGCATCTGGGCGAGTTCCTCGAGATTCTCGCGCAGGACTTTGCGCTTTTCCGTACAGCCGATCGCTTCGCCCGAGGGAGTGCGCCAGATGAGGTGTTCGAGGAATGCGTCGAGTTCGTTCATGGGGGAGGGGTGCCGCCCCGCGCGGGGCGGCGGAAAGGGGCTCAGCCGCGCAGGACGGCGGCGATCGCTTCGGCGACGTAGTCGAGGTTGCGCGCGTTGAGCGCGGCGATGCAGATGCGCCCGGAGCGCACGGCGTAGATGCCGTACTCGCTCTTGAGCCGTTCGACCTGCTCGGGGGTGAGCCCGGTGTAGGAGAACATGCCGCGCTGGCCGGTGACGAAGGAGAAGTCCTTGCCCGGCACGGCGGCTTCCAGGCGCTGGCGCAGCCCTTCGCGCATGGCGCGGATGCGTCGGCGCATGCCGCCGAGCTCTTCTTCCCATTGTGCGCGCAGCTCGCTCGAGGCGAGCACGTCGGCCACGAGCGCCGCGCCGTGCGAGGGCGGGTTGGAGTAGTTGGTGCGGATGACGCGCTTGAGCTGCGACAGCACCCGCTCGGCCTCGTCACGCGAGCCCGTGACGATGGACAGCGCCCCGACGCGCTCGCCGTAGAGGGAGAAATTCTTCGAAAACGAGCTCGAGACGAAGAAGGGGATGCCGGTGGCGAGGAAATGGCGCACCGCCGCGGCGTCGGCGTCGATTCCTTCGGCGAAACCCTGGTAGGCCATGTCGAGGAAGGGGACGAGCTCGCCCGCCACGCAGGCTTGGGCGACTTCTTTCCACTGCGCTTCGGTGAGATCGGCTCCGGTGGGGTTGTGGCAGCAGGCGTGCAGCACGACGATGCTGCGCGGGGCCATGGCCGCGAGCGCCGCCTTCATGCCGGCGAAATCCACTCCGCCGGTGCTGGGATCGTAGTAGCGGTAGGTGTGCACGGGAAAGCCTGCGGCCTCGAAGATGCCGCGATGGTTTTCCCAGCTGGGGTCGGAGATGTAGACGGTGGCCTCGGGCACGATGCGCTTGAGGAGATCACCGCCGATGCGCAGCGCCCCGGTGCCGCCCAGCCCTTGGGCGGTGACGACGCGCCCTTCGGCGAGCAGCGGGGAATTGGCGCCAAAGAGCAGACGCTGCACGGCGCCGGTGTAGGCGGCCGGGCCTTCGATGGGCTGGTAGCCGCGCGGCTTGGCCTGACGCACGCGCGCTTCCTCGGCGGTCTTCACCGAGGCGAGCAGCGGAATGCGTCCTTCTTCGTCGTAATACACGCCTACGCCGAGGTTCACTTTCTGCGGGCGCGGGTCGGCGGCGAAGGCTTCGTTGAGTCCGAGGATGGGGTCGCGCGGCGCGAGTTCGACCGCGGCAAAGAGACTGCGGGACATGGATCGGGGCTCCTGAGGCTGGACCATCGGGCTGTGCCTTGCGGGAACCCGCTTCGGGGTAAGATGTCGCAAGGCTACCGCCTAAAAAGGAAATTGTAGCATGGCCGAACTTCCTTCCTCCAGCGGGCGCTTCGTGCGCTTTCCGGGCAGCCCGTTCGAGCTCTTCCAGCCCTATCCGCCGGCCGGTGACCAGCCGCAGGCGATCGAGGCGCTGGTATCGGGCATCCGCGACGGGCTGATGTTTCAGACGCTGCTGGGGGTGACCGGTTCGGGCAAGACTTACACCATGGCCAACGTGATCGCCCGCTGCGGGCGCCCGGCCCTGGTGATGGCGCCGAACAAGACGCTCGCCGCCCAGCTCTATGCCGAGTTCCGCGAGTTCTTCCCCAAGAACGCCGTCGAATACTTCGTCTCGTATTACGACTATTATCAGCCCGAAGCCTACGTGCCCAGCCGCGACCTCTACATCGAGAAGGATTCGAGCGTCAACGCGCACATCGAGCAGATGCGCCTGTCGGCGACCAAGAGCCTGATGGAGCGGCGCGACGTGGTGATCGTGGCCACCGTCTCGTGCATCTACGGCATCGGCGACCCGGTCGATTACCACTCGATGGTCTTGCACCTGCGCGAGGGCGAGCGCATGGGGCAGCGCGCCATCATCGAGCGTCTGGTGCAGATGCAGTACGAGCGCGCCGACGCGGATTTCCGCCGCGGCACATTCCGCGTGCGCGGCGAGGTGATCGACGTCTTCCCGGCCGAGAGCGCGGAGTACGCGCTACGCATCGAGCTCTTCGACGACGAGATCGAGCATCTTACGCTCTTCGATCCGCTCACCGGCCATCTGGTGCACAAGCTCGTGCGCTTCACCGTCTATCCTTCGAGCCATTATGTGACGCCGCGTGCCACCGTCTTGCGCGCGATCGACTCGATCAAGGAGGAGCTGCGCGAGCGCAAGGCGTGGCTGCTGGAGTGCGGCAAGCTGGTGGAGGCGCAGCGTCTGGAGCAGCGCACGCTCTTCGACCTGGAGATGCTCTCCGAGATGGGATTTTGCAAGGGCATCGAGAACTATTCCCGGCATCTGTCGGGACGCCGTCCGGGCGAGCCTCCGCCCACGCTCATGGACTACCTGCCGGCCGATGCGCTGCTCTTCATCGACGAGTCGCACGTGACGGTGGGGCAGATCGGGGGGATGTTCCGCGGCGACCGTTCGCGCAAGGAGAACCTCGTCGAATATGGCTTTCGCCTACCTTCGGCGCTCGACAACCGGCCACTCACCTGGGAGGAGTTCGAGCGATTGATGCCGCAGACGATCTTCGTCTCGGCCACGCCCGGCGAGTACGAGACGACGCACCAGCAGCAGCTCGTGGAGCAGGTGGTGCGCCCCACGGGGCTGGTCGACCCGGAAGTGATCGTGCGCCCGGCTTCGACCCAGGTCGATGACCTGCTCGCCGAAGCCAAGCGTCGCGTGGCCGCCGGCGAGCGCGTGCTGGTGACCACGCTCACCAAGCGCATGGCCGAAGATTTGACGGAGTATCTCAACGAGAACGGCGTGCGCGCGCGCTACCTGCATTCGGACATCGACACGGTCGAGCGCGTGGAGATCATCCGCGACCTGCGTCTGGGGGAATTCGACGTGCTGGTGGGGATCAACCTGCTGCGCGAGGGGTTGGACATCCCCGAGGTGTCGCTGGTGGCGATCCTGGACGCGGACAAGGAGGGGTTTCTGCGCTCCGAGCGCTCGCTCATCCAGACGATCGGGCGGGCGGCGCGCAATCTCCACGGCACGGCCATCCTCTACGCCGACCGCGTCACCGAGTCGATGCGCCGCGCCATCGACGAGACCGAGCGGCGCCGCGCCAAGCAGCTCGCCTACAACGCCGAGCACGGCATCACCCCGCGCGGTGTGACCAAGCGCATCAAGGACATCATCGACGGGGTCTATGGTGAAGAGGGCGAGAATCGGCCCTCGGCGCGGGCCGTCGCCGCGACCGAGGTGCACTGGGAAGAGTCCATCGACCCAGCCGACGAGAAGGCGGTGGCGCGGGCGATCACCCGGCTGGAGAAGGAGATGCTGGAGCACGCGCGCAATCTGGAGTTCGAGGCAGCGGCGCAGGTGCGCGACCGGCTCTTTCGCTTGCGCGCGCGTGTCTTCGGTGCCGATCCCCACGCCTCGCTCGAGGAGTGAGGAAACGAGGAAAGTTGAAGGGCGCGGCGTTTGCCGCGCCTTTTTTCAGGCGGCGGGAGGTTGCTCGTCGGCGACGGCGGGGGTCGATTCGACAGAGGATCGTTTGGTCTCTACCTGCACCAGCGGCCCTTCCTCGATCTTGGGCGGGCGCACCACGGGGCGGCCGAGCCGTACGATCACTTCGGTGGGCTCGAGCTCGGCGAGCTTGGCCGGATCGGTCTCCACCCACTGCAGGCCGGCGGCGGCGAGGATCTCGCGCAGGGATTCTGAAGTCATTTCCGGTGCAGGTGCGGGAGGAGGGGCGGCCGGCGTGCTTGCCATGGCAGATTCGCGGTGCGTCGAAGTGCTCGGCGCACGAGGTTCGCTCGATGATGGGGGAGGAGCCGCTTCTCCACCCTCGGGGGCTGCCGGGGCTTCCTGGAGTGTCGGGCGAGTGGCCGGCGTTTGCTCGGTCGGCTCGGGGTGTTCCCTTTTCGTGGCGTGGCTGGCGGGGAGCTGCATCGCTTCGGGTGCCGGGCCGGCGAGCGGCAGCGGTGCGAGTGCTTCGGCATCTCGGGTTGTTGGTTCGCTTTCGTCACGCGGGTGCCGAAGCGCCTGGGAATCGGCCTGCCATTCGGTCGTTGGGGCATCCGCGCGAGGCGTCACGGTGGCGTGTGGGGTTGCGGCTTCGATATACGCGTCCGAACGCCGCGATTCGATCGTCGGTTCGGGGAGTCGTGGCGGCACGATGGCGGGCAGATCACCTGCCTTTTGCTCGGAAGCGGCGGGCTCGGTGGGCAGCGCTTCCTCGGTGGCATCGGCGCGCTTCGTTGCGGCTTTGCGTGCCGGGGCGATCTCATCGGTCCGAGCGGATTCGTCGCTGGCAGCAAGGTCGGCTTCGTTTTGCCCCGTTTCTTCGGTCTCGGCGGCTTCGATCGCCTCGGCGGTTTCTCCCATGACCTTGCGGCGCGAGCGCGAACGACGCCGGCGCTTGACGGTGGCCTCCGAGGTGCTCTCGGTCGTGGGTGGGGCGCCTTCGAGGGATTCGGCAGCTTCGTGTACCGTGGCCAGGGTGGTGGGGGGCGCCTCGATGCTGCCGGAGGAGCTCGGTGACGTTGCGGTGCGAGGCTGCGTTGAGCTCTTGTCCGAGACGGTAGCGCTTTGGGGCGCTGAGGAGGCTGGACGTGCGCCGGGTCGCTCCGAAGATTCTGCGCGGCGCCGGCTCGATTCACGTGAGGGACGGTCGCCACGGTGTCCGTTGTCGCTGCTTCGGGTTCTCGGCTGGCGACGGCCCTCGGGGCGGCGGGCCGATTCGGACGCCTCGGGCTCGGCCGGCGGCGTAGCGGGTTCTTCGGCTTTGGGCGGCTCGTTGCCGCCAGGCCCCATGAGACTGCGGAGCCAGGATTTGAGACGCTGCACCAGAGGGGCCGGTGCGGCTTTCACCTCTGGAGTCTCGGGGGTGGGGGGCACGGAAGGGGGCGGGCTGCTCGCAGAGGGCGGCGGTGTCTCGGGGGTGATTCCCTTGACGGCAGCGACCTGCCGCCGGGCAGGCTTGTCCGAGAGATCGACGAGGCGATTGGGTTCGGGCGCGGGCGGCGTGGCGAGCTCGTAGCTCACCAGGGCGACGTCGTGCGCATCGAGTTGATCGTGACGCAGACGCACCACTTCGTGGACGGGGGTTTCCATGTGCCGGTTGGGGATGACGACGATGCGCACCTTGTGGCGTGCCTCGATGCGGGCGATGTCGACGCGTTTTTCGTTGAGCAGGAAGGTGGCGACATCGACGGGCACTTGCGTATAGACGGCTGCGGTGTTTTCCTTGATCGCTTCTTCTTCGATCAGGCGCAGGATGTGTAGCGCCGCCGACTCGGTGCTGCGAATGTGACCGGTGCCGGTGCAGCGCGGGCAGGGGATGTAGCTCGTCTCGGCGAGTGCCGGGCGCAACCGTTGGCGCGAGAGCTCTAGCAGTCCGAATTTGCTGATTTTGCCCAGCTGAACGCGGGCGCGGTCGTGTTTGATCGCATCCTTGAGGCGATTCTCCACTTCGCGTTGATTCTTGGCCGCATCCATGTCGATGAAGTCGATGACGATGAGCCCGCCGAGGTCGCGCAGGCGCAATTGGCGGGCGATTTCGTCCGCGGCTTCCAGGTTGGTCTTGAGTGCGGTCTCTTCGATGTCGGCTCCCTTGGTGGCACGGCCGGAATTGACGTCGATGGCCACCAGCGCTTCGGTGTGATCGATGACGATCGCTCCGCCGCTCGGCAGATTCACCTGGCGCGAGAAGGCCGTCTCGATCTGGTGCTCGATCTGGAAACGGGAGAAGAGCGGGACGTCGTCCTGGTAGCGCTTGACGCGGGGCACGAAGTCGGGCATGACGTGGGCCATGAATTGGCGCGCCTGCTCGCAGATGTCGTCGGTGTCGCAGAGAATTTCGCCGATATCGGGCTGGAAGTAGTCACGGATCGCTCGGATCACCAAGGCGCTTTCTTGGTAGATGAGGAAGGGGCCGGACTGGGAGGAGGCGGCTTCTTCGATCGCGCGCCATAGCTTGAGGAGATAGTCGAGGTCCCATTGCAGCTCGTCGCGCGTGCGACCGATGGCGGCGGTGCGCGCAATCAGGCTCATGCCTTCGGGGACGTCGAGTTCCTCGAGCAGCGCCTTGAGTTCGGCCCGCTCCTCGCCGTCGATGCGTCGTGACACACCACCGCCGCGCGGGTTGTTGGGCATGAGCACGAGATAGCGGCCAGCGAGCGAAATGTAGGTGGTGAGCGCCGCGCCCTTGTTGCCGCGTTCGTCTTTTTCCACCTGGACGATGAGCTCTTGCCCCACCGAGAGCGCGTCTTGCACCCGGGTGCGACCGTTGGCTTCGGTACTTTTCCAGTAGGTGCGGGCGACTTCCTTGAAAGGAAGGAAACCGTGACGGTCTTCACCGTAGTCGACGAATACCGCTTCGAGA
This sequence comes from Tepidiphilus olei, assembly GCF_006980705.1. GTDB lineage: Bacteria > Pseudomonadota > Gammaproteobacteria > Burkholderiales > Rhodocyclaceae > Tepidiphilus > Tepidiphilus olei. The sequence goes on from NZ_SBHO01000013.1 coordinate 11,411, forward strand.
CTGGGCTCGATACGGGTAATCACCGCTTTGTAGATGTTGCCTTTGCGCTGTTCGTGTGCTGCCGATTCGATGTCGAAGTCGATGAGCTTTTGACCATCGACGATGGCGACGCGCAGTTCTTCTGGCTGCGTCGCATTGAAGAGCATGCGTTTCATCGTGTCCTTACTCCCGCGCTCGGGACGGACACGAACGGGCAGTGGCCCGACGAGGGTTCGACGTCAGTGCGCAGGAGCACCGTTCCGCGGCGGCCAGGCAGGCCTCACGGAGCAAGGAGCTGCGCCGTGCATTGCGGGGGTCGTGGGGCCGGATCTCGGTGGCACCATGTCGTCGATCGTCTCTTCGGTCTCGTGCCGCTCCGCTGTCGGTGCGGCGTTGCTGCATTCCTGTTCGTGTCCGCCCAAGCCGTTCAAGTTGAGAAAAAAGTCTGTGGCCGGGCGACCCTGGTGTTCCGCTGGTGGCTTCGGCAAGGGGCATGAGACTGGAGCTCCCGGCGCGAAGCGTTCTTTCGGGACATCGCGATCAATTCGCTGCACAGCCGTATGGAGACGTTCTCCGGCGCTCGGGTGTTTGCCCATCTCGTCGAGATGGTCTGGCATCTGTGCTCCGGGCAACTTGCCTTGCGGCTGCTGGCAGCAGGTTCGTTCGCGCGCCCTTCGATTCCGGTCGGGCGGGAGCACGACGTCTTCTCGACGGGCTCGACCGCTCGAAGTCGGTCCACTCCGGGTGGACGTTACACGACGACTCGACCGTGAATCGAAGCGATAGTATATTCGGGAAGATGATGGAACGCAAAATTTCTCCCGCGGCGCAGGAGTGGTGCGTCGATGAGGCGGGCGCCGGGCAGCGCCTGGACAATTACCTCTTGCGCCACCTCAAGGGGGTGCCGAAGAGTCACGTCTATCGCATCATCCGCAGCGGCGAGGTGCGCGTCGACGGCCGTCGGGCGCAGGCGCAGACACGCCTCGAGCAGGGACAGAGGGTGCGGGTGCCGCCGGTGCGCGTGGCCGAGGCACCCGTGCGTCCGGCGATTCCCGCCGGGCCGCCGCTGCCAGTGATCCATGAGGATGAAGACTTGCTCGTCCTCGACAAGCCGGCCGGCTTGGCGGTGCATGGCGGCTCGGGCGTGTCGTTCGGGGTGATCGAACGCTTGCGCGCCGAGCGTCCGGCGGCACCGCTGCTCGAGCTGGTGCATCGGCTCGATCGCGAAACTTCCGGTCTGCTGATGGTGGCGAAGCGCCGCTCGGCCCTGAAGGCGCTGCAGGATGCCTTGCGCGCCGGGCAGGTGCGCAAGCGCTATCTCGCCTTGGTCCACGGCCTCGTCGAGCAGCACGTGCAGCACGTGCGCGCGCCGCTCTTCAAGTACCTCACGCCGGAAGGGGAGCGGCGCGTGCGCGTCAGCTCCGAGGGGAAGGTCGCGCACAGCATCGTGCGGCGCCTGCGGCGCTGGCCGCAGGCGGGTTATACCTTGGTGGAAGTGGAACTGAAGACCGGGCGCACGCATCAGATTCGCGTGCATATGGCGCATCTGGGGCATCCCTTGGTGGGAGACGAGAAGTACGGTCGTTTCGCCGCCAACAAGGCGCTGGCGCGATCGGGATTCGATCGCATGTTCCTGCATGCGGCTTTTCTTTCTTTCATGCATCCGCGCTCGGGGGTGCGCCTCGACCTGGAGGCGCCATTGCCGCCGGAATTGCGGGAATTTTTGGCTGATCTGGGCCCGGGGGAGGAGGGGTGAGCGCATTCGATCTGGTGGTATTCGATTGGGATGGAACGCTGATGGATTCGACGGCAGCCATCGTGCGGGCGATGCAGCGTGCCGCCGAGGATCTGGGCGTGCCGCCTCCGCCGGCGCAGCGGGCGCGGCAGGTGATCGGCCTGGGCTTGACCGATGCCTTGCGTCTGGCACTGCCCGAGTTGCCGGCGCAGCGCTACCCGGAGATGGCGGCGCGCTACCGCCACCATTACTTGTCGCACGACGGCGAGCTCGAGCTCTTTCCCGGTGTCGAGGAGCTGCTTGCGCGGCTCGCGGCGGCCGGGCGCTACGTGGCGGTGGCCACCGGAAAGAGCCGGCTGGGGCTGGAGCGTGCGCTCGATCATTCGGGCTTGCGCCGCTACGTGATGGCCTCGCGCACCGCCGATGAGTGCCATTCCAAACCGCATCCACAGATGCTGCACGAGCTGCTGGCAGAGTTTGCGGTTCCGCCCGAGCGGGCGGTGATGGTCGGCGATACGACGCACGATCTGCTCATGGCCCAGGCGGCGGGAACGTCCGCCATTGGCGTGGCCTACGGGGCGCATCCGCGCGAGGCGCTCACGGCCCTGCGACCGTTGTCGGTGGTGGATTGTGCGGGCGCGCTCGCGCCGCTAGTGCTGGGCGAGAAAGCCGAAGACGGTCGGGCGCTTGCCGAGCGTCGGTAAGGGGTCGGCGCGCCAGCGTGCGACGGGGGCGGTGCGGATCCATTGATCCGGTTGAGTGAGATGGCAGGCCACGCACAGCAGCGTCGTCGGCGCCAGCACCCGCACCAGGGTTTCGAGCATGCGATCGTTACGGTACGGCGTTTCGATGAAGAATTGGCTTTGCTGGTGGGCGCGTGAGGCCGCTTCCAGCGCGGCGATCGCGGTGGCGCGCTCCGGCGCCGGGATCGGCAGGTAACCGTGAAAGGTGAAACGCTGGCCCTCGAGGCCGCTGCCCATGAGCGCGAGCAGGAGGGCCGAGGGACCGACGAGCGGCACCACGGCAATGCCGCGCCCGTGCGCCCGGGCGACCAGCGCCGCTCCGGGGTCGGCCACCCCGGGGCAGCCGGCATCGGACATCAGGCCGAGATCTTCGCCCTCGAGGCAAGGCGCGAGCAGTACGTCCAGGGCGGCCGGCGTCGGCGCGTCGGGGATGCGCTGCAGCAGTAATTCGGCAATTGGCCCTGGATGTCCTAGGCGTTTGAGGGCGGCGCGGGCCGGTTTCTCGTTTTCGACGACGAAACGGCGCAGGCGCTGCACTTCGCGTAGATGTTCCGGCGGCAGCAGCGGCGGCCCTTCATCGCCCAGCGGCGTGGGGATGAGCAGCAATCGCCCGGGGGTCACGGCAGCGTCCAGCCGAGTCGGCGCAGCATCCGCGCCGTGGCGATGAGCGGCAGGCCGATGAGGGCGGTGGGGTCGCTCGATTCGATCACCTCGAGCAGGGCGATGCCGAGCCCCTCGGCCTTGGCGCTGCCGGCGCAGTCGAGCGGCCGTTCGCGCTCGACGTAGCGCACGAGTTCCGCGTCGGTGAGGTCGGCGCGAAAGCGCACCCGGGTGGGCACGAGTTCGGTCTGGGCGCGACCTTGCTCGTCGAGCACGCACACGGCGGTGGAAAATTCGACCGTCCGGCCGCGCATGCGCTGCAGTTGCGCAACGGCACGCTCCACGCTCCCCGGTTTGCCGAAACGCTCGTCGCCGAGATGGGCGACCTGGTCGCTGCCGATGACGTGGCAGGCTTCGTCGAGCGTCGCCGCGACCGCTCGGGCCTTGGCTTCGGCCAGTCGCCGGGCCGTCCGTGCCGGGGGTTCGCCGGGCAGCGGCGTTTCATCGACTTGGGGTGCGAGGGCAGTGAAGGGCAGGCCGAACCGTTCGAGGAGCTGGCGGCGGTAGGGCGAGGTGGAAGCGAGGATGAGACGCGTCATGGAGAGGAATTTTTTGACAAAAATTTCAGGAAATCTTATCATTGAGAACTTATGTCGCAAAACGTGACCCTGCCCGATCCGCTGGTGTTCGCACGGGATGCCGATTCGCTCTGCGGCGAGTTCGGATCCGGCGAGTTGTCGCGCCTATCCGCTTCCGTGCTCGAATTGGGGGCGGTGCGCTGGCGCGTCTCGGGGGCGTGTCTCGAAGATGGTCGCGCTGCGCTCGATGTGTCCGCTCAAGGTGTAGCCGTTTTGCGCTGCGAGCGTTGCCTGGGGCCGTTGGATTGGGCTTTTGCCGTGGCGCGGCGTTTGTCGCTCTATCGTGCCGACGAGGACATCCCCGAGGAGGAACTCGAGGATGAATCCTGTGACGCGATCCACTTCGCAGGGGCGCTCGACGTGGCAGGGCTGGTGGAAGACGAGATTTTGCTCGAGTTGCCGGTGTTCGCGCGGCATGAAGCCTGTGAACCCCCAGGGCCATGGGAGGCGGGTGAAGCGCTTTCTCCTTTTGCGGTCTTGGCGCAACTGAAGCGCTCGTGAGACAATCCTGAACTTTTTGGGCCGGCATCGTCCGGCCTGTTCGAACTAGAGGAGTATCCGGTCATGGCCGTTCAGCAGAACAAGAAGTCCCCTTCGAAGCGTGGGATGCACCGCGCGCACCAGGCGTTGAAGAACCCGCCGATCGCCGTCGATCCCACCACGGGGGAAGTGCATCTGCGTCATCACGTCACTCCGGGCGGCTTTTACCGCGGCCGTAAAGTGATCGACGTCGGCGGCGAATGATCCCATTCTCTTGCGATCGATGAGCTCGCGCGCTTCGTGCCGCCTCTCGGTGCGCGCTTGCCCGTTTATCGTGACTGATCATGACAGCTTCTGAGCGCGCAAAGCCGTTCGTGCTTGCCGTGGATTGCATGGGCGGGGATCACGGACCGCAAGTCACCTTGCCGGCGATCGAGTCTTTCCTGCGCCGGCGTTCGGATGTTTCCGTGCTTGCAGTGGGGCAGCCATCCGTGCTCGAGGCAGAGGTGGGGCGCCTTCGTCGTCGATTCGGGGAGCGAATCGAGCTCGTGCCGGCTTCCCAGGTCGTCGAGATGGACGAGGCGCCCACGTCCGCCATGCGCAACAAGAAGGATTCTTCCTTGCGCGTGGCGATCGAGCAGATCAAGGCGGGCCGGGCGCAGGCGGCGGTCTCCGCGGGGAATACCGGTGCCTTGATGTCGATCGCACGCTTCGTGTTGAAGACGCTGCCCGGTATCGATCGCCCAGCCATTGCCACGGTGTTGCCGGCGCGAGGTAGTCGCGTCTGGGTGCTCGATCTCGGGGCCAACGTCGATTGCACCGCCGAGCACTTGCGTCAATTCGGCATCATGGGGTCGTTGCTCGTGTCCGCCGTCGAGCAGGTGGAGCTTCCCCGGGTGGGGTTGCTCAACATCGGCGCCGAAGACATCAAAGGCAATCAGGTGGTGCGGGAAGCCGCGGCGCTGCTGCGTGCCACCGACCTCAATTTCGTCGGCAACGTCGAGGACATCTACTCCGGCCAGGCGGATGTGGTGGTGTGCGACGGATTCGTCGGCAACGTCGCCCTCAAGACGACCGAGGGTCTCGCGCAGATGCTCGCGCTCATCCTGCGCGAGGAATTCAACCGCAGTCTGCTGACTCGCCTCATGGGGCTGGCGGCCTATCCGGTGCTCAAACGATTCAAAAATCGCGTCGATCCGCGCCGCTACAACGGCGCGGTGTTGGTGGGATTGCGCGGGGTCGTGGTGAAGAGCCACGGCGGGGCCGATGCCTATGCCTTCGGTCAGGCTCTGGATCGGGCGGCCGAGGCGGCGGCGCATCGCCTGGTCGAGCGCATCGAACGAAAAATGGCGGGGGCGTGGCCACGGGCCGCCTCGCCCGTCACCGAGGTGGCATCGTCATGAGATTTTCCCGCATCATCGGCACGGGTAGCCATCTGCCCGGAGTTCCCATCACCAACGACGATCTGGTCGCGCGCGGCATCGACACGTCGGATGAATGGATTCGCACCCGCACCGGCATTGCCGCGCGGCATTTCGCCGCCGAGGGGGAGATGGCGAGCGACCTTGCCCTCATCGCCGCACGGCATGCCCTGGAGCGGGCCGATTGTCGGCCCGACGACATCGACCTCCTCGTACTCGCCACCTCCACGCCGGATTACGTTTTCCCCAGTACGGCCACTCTCCTGCAGGCCAAGCTGGGCATGACCAATCGGGCGCCTGCGTTCGACGTCCAGGCGGTGTGCAGCGGTTTCGTCTATGCGCTGGCGCTCGCCGACAAGTTCCTGCGCCTGGGGGAGGCACGCCGCGCGCTGGTGGTCGGCGCCGAAGTCTTCTCTCGCATCCTCGACTGGAACGATCGCTCCACTTGTGTGCTTTTCGGCGACGGGGCCGGCGCCATCGTGCTCGAAGCCGATGAACTGCCGGGCATCCTCGCCACCCGACTGCACGCCGACGGGCGACATCACGCCGAGTTGTGGGTGCCGGGGCAGGTGGGCGCGGGTAAAGTGCAAGGAGATCCCTTCGTGCGCATGGAAGGGCAGGCGGTGTTCAAATTCGCCGTCCAGGTGCTCGCCGAAGTGGCGCACGAAGTGCTCGATCTGGCCAAACTGCCAGTCGAATCGCTCGATTGGCTGATCCCTCACCAGGCCAACGTCCGCATCCTGCAAGCCACGGCCAAGCGCCTGGGGCTGCCACCCGAGCGAGTCATCAGCACGGTGGATCGGCACGGCAATACGTCGGCGGCTTCCATTCCATTGGCGCTCGACGTCGGCATCGCCGAGGGCAAGGTTCGTCCAGGGCAGACGCTTTTGCTCGAGGGCATCGGCGGCGGTTTCACCTGGGGTGCGGCGCTGCTGCGCTATTGAGGAGACGGAGGATCATGCGTTTCATGTTCGTGTTTCCCGGTCAGGGGTCGCAGTCCGTCGGCATGATGGCCCCTTATGAGGGGCTGCCGGCCATCCGTGAGACCTTTGCCGAGGCGAGCGACATCCTCGGCGAGGATCTCTGGGAGATGGCCCTGTCAGGCCCGGCCGAACGGCTCGCCCTCACGGTCAATACCCAGCCGCTGATGCTCACGGCCGGTGTGGCCGTGTGGCGCGCCTGGCGCGCCCTGGGTGGCCCCGAACCGGCGCTCCTTGCGGGACACAGCCTGGGAGAATATACGGCATTGGTGGCCGCGGAGAGTCTGTCGTTTGTCGACGCGCTGCCGTTGGTGCGATTGCGCGCCCAGGCGATGCAGGAAGCGGTTCCGGCCGGCGTCGGCGCCATGGCTGCGGTGATGGGGCTCGACGTGGCGGCGCTGGAATCCGTCTGTCGCCAGGCCGCTGCCGAGACGGGGGGCATCGTCGCCCCGGCCAATCTCAATGCTCCGGGGCAGATCGTCATCGCCGGGCACAAGGAGGCGGTCGAACGCGCTGCGGCGCTCGCCAAAGAAGCCGGAGCCAAGCGCGCCGTGCCGCTGCCGGTGAGCGCCCCTTTTCACTGCGAACTGATGAAACCGGCCGCCGAGCGGCTTGCCGAGCGCCTCGCCGGCATCGCGCTGCGCCCGCCGCGTATTCCCGTGCTGCACAACGTCGATGTCGCCGAACACCGCGACCCGGAGGAGATTCGCCGTGCCCTCGTCGAGCAGGCCTGGCGCCCCGTGCGCTGGATCGAGACGATCGAAGAGGCGGCGCATCGCGGCATCACGCACGTCCATGAATGCGGGCCCGGCAAGGTGCTCGCCGCGCTCACCAAGCGCATCGTCAAGGACCTCGAGGGTGGGGCGCTCGCCGACGCGGCGACCCTGCATGCGGCGCTCGAGGCGCTCGGCATCAAGGGCTGACAAGGAAGAGGGGAAGACATGATCCAGTTTCGCCTCGACGGCCAGACGGCCGTCGTCACGGGAGCCTCCCGCGGCATCGGCCGAGCCATCGCACTCGCCCTGGGGCAAGCGGGGGCCAAGGTGATCGGTACGGCGACCACCGACGAGGGGGCTGCCGCCATCTCCGAAGCGCTGCGCGCCGAGGGTATCGCCGGCGAGGGGATGCGGCTCGACGTCACCGACGCGGCTGCGGCCACGGCCTTCATCGGTGCCGTCGAACAGCGCCACGGCCCCATCGCCGTGTTGGTGAACAACGCCGGCATCACCCGCGACAATCTCGCCCTGCGCATGAAGGACGAGGAATGGGACGCCGTGCTCGACACAAATCTCAAGGCGACTTTCCGCCTATGCAAGCTCGTGCTCAAGGGGATGATGAAGGCGCGCTACGGCCGCATCGTCAACCTCACCTCCGTGGTGGCGCATTCGGGCAACCCCGGTCAGGCCAATTACGCCGCGGCGAAAGCGGGCGTGGCCGGCATGAGCCGCTCGCTCGCGCTCGAGCTGGGCAGCCGTGGCATCACGGTAAATTGTATCGCCCCCGGTTTCATCGACACCGACATGACCCGGGCGCTCGGCGACGAGGCCCGCGATGCCCTGGCCGGTCGCATTGCCCTGGGTCGGTTCGGTTCGCCGGAAGAAGTGGCCGCGGCAGTACTCTTTCTCGCCTCGCCGGCGGCTTCTTACGTCACCGGCGTCACACTACACGTCAATGGCGGCATGTACTTGGCGGCCTGACGTGTAACGAACCATTGCAAACTTCCCAACTTTGGTAGAATAATCCCGTTTTTTCCACATCCCGTTCAAGGAGTTTCCTGAAATGGAAAACATCGAGCAGCGTGTCAAGAAAATCGTCGCCGAGCAGCTGGGCGTCAATGAAGCCGAAATCAAGAATGAATCCTCCTTCGTCGAGGATCTCGGCGCAGATTCACTTGACACCGTCGAACTGGTGATGGCGTTGGAAGAAGAGTTCGAATGCGAGATTCCGGACGAAGACGCCGAAAAGATCACCACGGTGCAGCAGGCCATCGACTACATCACCAACCACGCCAAGAAATAATCCCCTTTTTCGACTACGGAGCCAACCTTGACCCGTCGCAGAGTCGTCGTCACCGGGATGGGTATCGTCTCCCCGGTGGGTAATACCGTCGAAGAAGCTTGGGCCAACGTCGTTGCCGGGCGCTCCGGCATCGTTCCCATCAGTCGTTTCGACGCCTCCGGTTTTCCGGTGCGCATCGCCGGCGAGGTCAAGGGATTCGACGTGGAGGCCTATATCCCGAAGAAAGAGGCGCGCCGTATGGACGTCTTCATTCATTACGGGATGGCGGCTGGGATCCAGGCCATGCGTGATTCGGGGCTCGAAATCACCGAAGAGAATGCCGAGCGCGTAGGTATCAACATCGGCTCCGGCATCGGCGGTCTGCCGATGATCGAAGAGACGCATGGCGAATTCCTCAAAACCGGTCCGCGTCGGATCTCCCCCTTCTTCATTCCTGCCACCATCATCAACATGATCGCCGGACATCTGTCGATTCACTTCGGCATCAAGGGGCCGTGTCTGGCGATGGTGACCGCCTGCAGTACCGCTACGCACTGCATCGGCGAGGCGGCGCGCATGATTCAATACGGCGACGTCGACGTGATGATCGCCGGCGGAGCCGAATCGACGGTAACGCCACTGGCGATCGGCGGGTTCGCTTCGGCCAAGGCGCTGTCCACGCGCAACGAAGAGCCCGAACGTGCGAGCCGCCCCTGGGACAAAGACCGCGACGGGTTCGTGCTCGGCGAGGGGGCCGGGGTCCTGGTGCTCGAAGAATACGAGCACGCCAAGGCCCGCGGTGCACGCATCTACGCCGAGGTGGGGGGCTATGGCATGAGCGCCGATGCCTTTCACATGACGGCGCCGTGCGAGGATGGCGATGGTGCCATGCGCTGCATGCGCAACGCGCTCAAAGACGCGCGCATGGCACCCGACGAGATCGACTACATCAATGCCCACGGCACCTCCACGCCGCTGGGCGACGTGGCCGAGACGGTGGCGGTGAAGCGAACCTTCGGCGAGCATGCGCGGCAGCTGGTGGTGAGTTCGACCAAGTCGATGACCGGGCATCTGCTGGGCGCAGCCGGTGGGGTCGAGGCCGTGTTTACCGTGCTCGCGCTGCATCACCAGGTCGTGCCGCCCACGATCAATCTCGAAGAGCCCGGCGAGGGGTGCGACCTGGACTACTGCCCAAACGTCGCCCGTCCCACCCGCATCCGTGCGGCGCTGTCCAATTCCTTCGGCTTCGGCGGCACCAACGGCACGCTGCTCTTCAAGCGGATGTGAATGATATATGGATGGCGGCCCGATGAAGCCACGCCGGCTCGTCGTGCCGCTACCGAGGTTCGCGATCTTTCTGGCGCTCACCCTGGGTACGGCGAGCGTTTTCCTCTCCGTCCTCTACTTTCGCTGGCCGGTAACGCTCATGATCGGCGCGGCTCTCGGTATCTCTGTTCGGCAGCTGTTTCGCCGCCCGTCGGCGAGAGGCATGCTTTGGTTGTGGCCCGGTTGGAGCCTCTCCTTTGCCGAAGGCAAGGACCTCCGTCATCGCACACGCATGCACCGCTTCGGCCCCTGGGTATTGCTGCAGGCGCGGCCGAGGCGTGGCGGCCGCGTTGCCACTTGTCTCGTCGAGCTCCCCGCTTTGCCCGAGTCAGATCGTTGGGCCTTGGCGTACTGGTGCGCCACTGGTCGGCCGCCGCGGTCGCAGGATGGTATTACGGACGACCGGTAGGGTCTCGGGATAATCCTTGGTGTAATGCAAGCCGCGGCTCTCCTTGCGCCTGAGGGCGCAGCGCACGATGAGCTCGGCCACGGTCACCAGGTTGCGCAGTTCGATGAGGTCGTTGCTGACACGAAAGTTCGCATAGTACTCGGCGATCTCGCGCTCGAGCAGCCGGATGCGGTGCATCGCCCGCTGCAGGCGTTTGGTGGTGCGCACGATCCCGACGTAGTCCCACATGAAGCGGCGCAGTTCGTCCCAGTTGTGCGCGATCACCACTTCCTCGTCGGCGTCGGTCACACGGCTCTCGTCCCAGTCCGGCAACGGCAGGGGGGCACGTGGAGGTTGCGCCAGCATGTCTTGCACCGCGGCTTCCCCGAAGACGAGGCATTCGAGCAGGGAATTGCTCGCCAGGCGATTCGCGCCGTGCAGCCCCGTGCAGGTCGATTCGCCCACCGCGTACAGGTGCGGGAGGTCGGTGCGGGAGGAAAGGTCGACCTTGACACCGCCGCAGGTATAGTGCGCCGCCGGCACCACCGGGATCGGCTGTTTGGTGATGTCGATTCCCAGTTCCAGGCAGCGCGCGTAGATGTTGGGGAAATGGCTGCGGATCCAGTCCGGATCTTTGTGCGTGATGTCGAGGTAGACGCACTCGATGCCGAGCCGCTTCATCTCATAGTCGATGGCTCGCGCCACGATGTCACGCGGCGCGAGCTCGGCGCGCGGGTCGTGTTTCGGCATGAATCGCTCGCCATTGGGTAGCCGCAGGATGCCGCCTTCGCCGCGCACCGCCTCGCTGATGAGGAAGGATTTGGCGTGGGGATGGTAGAGGCAGGTGGGATGGAACTGGATGAATTCCATGTTCGCCACGCGGCAGCCGGCGCGCCAGGCCATGGCGATGCCATCGCCCGTGGCGGTGTCCGGGTTGGTCGAATAGAGGTAGACCTTGCCCGCACCGCCGGTGGCGAGCACCGTGTGCGCGGCCGAGAAGGTGCGCACGTGTCCGGCCTGCCGGTCGAAGACGTAAGCGCCGAGGCAACCCAGTTCGGGTCGACCGAGCTTCGCGCCGGTGATGAGATCGATCGCGATGTGCTGCTCGAACACCTGGATGTTGGGATGAGCTTTCACCTTTTCGGTGAGCGTTTGCTGGACGGCGGCACCGGTGGCATCCGCCGCGTGGATGATGCGCCGCTGCGAGTGTCCTCCCTCGCGGGTGAGATGGTACTGACCGCGCTCGTCGCGCGAAAAAGGCACGCCTTGGGCGATCAGCCAGTCGATGGCCTGCTTGCCGCGTTCGACCACGAAGCGCACGGCTTTCGGGTCGCACAGGCCCGCGCCGGCCACGAGAGTGTCACGAACGTGGGCTTCGATGCTGTCGGCATCGTCGAGTACTGCGGCGATGCCGCCTTGGGCGTAGGCGCTGGCGCTCTCCATCAAGGTGCGCTTGGTGATGAGCGCGACTTTTCGCTGGTCGGCTAGTTTGAGCGCCACGCTCTGTCCGGCCAGGCCGCTGCCGAGGATGAGGACGTCGAAGTGTTCCATCGAGGAAGAAAGGAAGGGGAGAGATGAAAAGGTTATCACAAGGGAGGAACCAAATCCCTGCTCCGTGGGTCGATTTTCGCGAGGATTGGGGAAGCGGGTCGGTATAATGAATCTCCGACAGGAACGTCAGGCTCGCTTCCTATGACCAACCGTGAGATCGATCAGCAGCTCGTAGCGCGTGTGCGCCAAGGCGATCAGAACGCCTTCGGGTTGCTCGTGTCGAAATATCAGCGCAAAGTGCAGCGGTTGTTGTCGCGCCTAGTGCGCGACCCGGCGGAGGTGGAAGACTTGACTCAGGAGACCTTCATCAAGGCCTATCGGGCGCTCGATTCGTTTCGCGGCGACAGTGCGTTCTATACCTGGCTCTATCGCATTGCCATCAATACCGCGAAGAATCACTTGATGGCCTCCAATCGCCGCCCTTCCGCGAGCGCCACCGTCCATCAGACGGAGGAGGGAGAGCAGTGGGATGAACTCGATCTGCTCAGTGACAGCGAGACGCCGGAGAATTTGCTCCTCACCCAGGAGATCGCTCAGACGGTGGAAGAGACGATTCAGTCCTTGCCCGAAGAGCTGCGCACGGCAATCACGCTACGCGAGCTCGAAGGGCTGAGCTACGAAGAAATCGCCCAAGTGATGGGCTGCCCGATCGGCACCGTGCGTTCGCGAATCTTCCGTGCGCGCGAGGCGATCGCGCAACGTTTGCGGCCGCTGCTCGATACGGCCCCCGATCGACGTTGGTAGGAAACGACGATGATGCGCGACACGAAAACGACTCCAGAAGCGCTGTCGGCCTTGGTGGATGGTGAGCTCGACGACGCGGACACCGCTTCGTGGGTGCAACGGCTCACGAACGACCCGGCCATGGCTCAGCGCTGGCTAGCCTATCACCTGATAGGAGAGGCTCTGCGGGGGGAACTCCCCGGACCTCGCCAGCGTGACTTATGCTCGGTGATCCTGAGACGGATCGCGCTCGAACCAAGCCCCGTGACGCGCGTCGGGCTCGAGCGCGACGTACGCGCCGTGGCCAACGAACCGAAAATACACTGGTTTGCCACTGCGGCCGCAGCGGCGCTCGTCCTTGCCGTCGGCTGGGGGCTGTGGCAAACGCCTCGCGAGGACGCAGGCAACGCGAACGCCATGCGTTTGGCGGAGGCGGAAATTGCTGCGCCCTCGAATTCGGGTTCTCTCCCTCAAACGCCGGACGAGCAGATTTATTGGATCGCTTATGGCAATGCTCATGGTCCCGCGGGTGTCGGCGGACTTCGCTATGCCCGGGTGATGGCGCAGCAGCAAGGGGGGCGTTGATGCGCTTCGCGGCAAAAGTGCGGTTCATGGTCTGTCTCCTCGTGGCATGGGCCTCGGCGCTGGCGAGTGCCTCGGAAGACGTCCTTCGCTTGCTCGAGCGCTCCCTATCTCCGCCGGACATCGATTATCACGGTACGGTGGTGCTGCAGATCGGCGATCGGGTGCAAACGCTTCGCGTGACTCATATGAATAAGGAGGGAAAGCGGGTCGAGTGGGTCGAGGTGCTCGAGGGCGAACCCCGTGAAACCGTCCGTATCGGTGAGGAGGTGCGCTGCTTTTTGCCCGAGGAGAAATTGGTATTGATGGATCGGGCTGCGGGCGGATCCGGGGTGCCTTACCATCCGCGCGGCTCCGTGGGCCGCATCGAGGCATCCTACCAGATCGAACCGCTCGGCGAGGGCCGTGAGGCGGGGCGTGAGGTGGTCGGGATACGGCTCGTGCCACGCGACGCCTTGCGGTTCGGTCAGGAATGGTGGATCGACAAAGAAAGTGGGATCGTGTTGAAGCGAACGATCTGGGACGAGGCGCCGGTTCGGGTACTGGAGACGCAGTTTTTTTCCGATTTCCGCGTGACGGGTCTTCCCGATGTCGCGCAGGTACGACGGAAATTCGGCGCTCATGAAGATTGGCAGCGTATCGATCTGCGTGGCAGGCGAATCGAGGCCGCCGATACAGGCTGGGCGTTCACCGTCATGCCTGCAGGGTTCGAGCTCGAGGCCGTCTTCCAGCGGCGAGGGCCATCGGGTAAGACGATCACTCAGTGGCAGATCGGGGATGGCCTGGTGAGCGTCTCCGTGTTCTTCGAGCCATGGGACGGGGACGAAATGGGCGAGAAGACGGACCATTTTGGTGCCACGAAGGTGGTGCGCCGGCGGGAGCCGGGCGCGCTGCGTACCGCGATGGGTGAAGTGCCCGACGTGACCCTGCGCGCTTTGCTCGATGCGATGGTACGACACCAGGGAGCGCAGTGAGCGATGTCCCAGGAGCGTGTCCTATGGGTCTTGTCGCGCCCGGGGTGCCATTTGTGCGATGACATGGTGGAGGAACTCATGCCCATCGCACGACACTATGGTTTTACCGTGGTCAAACGCGACGTCGATGCGGATCCGGCCTGGCGTCAACGCTATGGCCGGGCGATTCCGGTCGTCCTGCATGGGAGCGTGGAAATCTGTCGCCATCGCTGCGATGCAGCAAGCGTTCATGACTATTTGAGCCGTTTTCCGTTAGAATGATCGGGATGAATCTTTCGTACCGCTCTCCACTGCCCCGCGGGGCTTTTTTTGTGTGCCGATGAAAAACATACGCAACTTCTCGATCATCGCCCACATCGACCACGGCAAGTCGACGCTCGCCGATCGGCTCATCCAGTATTGCGGCGGCTTATCCGATCGCGAGATGGAGGATCGCGTGCTCGACTCCATGGATCTCGAGCGCGAGCGCGGCATCACCATCAAGGCGCAGACCGCTACACTCATGTACCGAGCGCGCGACGGCCAGACCTACGAGCTCAACCTCATCGACACGCCGGGACACGTCGATTTCTCCTACGAGGTGAGCCGCTCGCTATCCGCTTGCGAGGGGGCGCTCCTCGTGGTCGATGCCTCCCAAGGGGTGGAGGCGCAGACGGTGGCTAACTGCTACACAGCGATCGAGCTCGGTGTCGAGGTGGTGCCGGTGCTCAACAAGATCGACCTGCCGCAGGCCGACCCCGAGCGCGCGCGCGCCGAGATCGAAGACGTCATCGGCGTGGATGCGAGCGAAGCCGTGCTCTGTTCGGCCAAAACGGGTTTGGGGATCGAGGAGGTGCTCGAAGCCGTGGTGCGCCGGGTACCGCCTCCGCGTGGAAATCCTGAGGCGCCCACCCGCGCGCTCATCATCGATTCCTGGTTCGACAACTACGTCGGCGTCGTCATGCTGGTGCGGGTGGTCGATGGGCGACTCGCTCGCGGCGAGCGCATCCGGCTGATGTCGACCGGGGCCGAGTACGCGATCGAGCGGCTCGGCGTCTTCACGCCGCGCTCGCTCGAACGCGATGCGCTCGAGTGCGGTGAAGTGGGTTTCGTCGTCGCCGGCATCAAGGAGCTGCGTGCGGCCAAGGTCGGCGACACCATCACGACGCTGCCTCGCGTCGCTTCCGAGCCGCTGCCCGGCTTTCGCGAGATCAAGCCGCAGGTCTTCGCCGGCCTCTATCCCGTGGAATCGAGCGAATACGATTCCCTGCGCGAGGCGCTCGAAAAGCTCAAGTTGAACGACGCGGCGCTGCAGTTCGAGCCCGAGACCTCGCAGGCGCTGGGATTCGGTTTCCGCTGCGGCTTTCTCGGGCTGCTGCACATGGACATCGTGCAGGAGCGGCTCGAGCGCGAGTTCGGCCAGAACCTCATCACCACGGCGCCTTCGGTCGTCTATGAAGTGGTGCTGCGCTCGGGCGAGGTGCAGCGCATCGAAAATCCTTCGCGTCTGCCCGATCCCAGCAAGATCGAGGAGATCCGCGAACCCATCATCACGGCGCACATCTTCGTGCCGCAGGACTACCTCGGCCCCGTGCTCACGCTGTGCAACCAGAAGCGCGGCGTGCAGGTCGACCTGCGCTACCACGGCCGGCAGGTCCACGCGATCTTCGAGCTGCCGATGAACGAAGTGGTGATGGACTTCTTCGACCGGTTGAAGTCCGTGTCGCGCGGCTATGCCTCGCTCGACTACGAATTCAAGGAATACCGCCCTGCCGATCTCGTCAAGCTCGACGTCCTCGTCAATGGTGAGAAAGTCGATGCGCTCTCGGTGATCGTGCACCGCGCCAGCGCTCAGCGACGCGGCCGTGAGCTCGTCGAGAAACTGCGCAGCCTCATCCCGCGGCAGATGTTCGACGTGCCGCTGCAGGCGGCCATTGGCTCGCACATCATCGCGCGCGAGACGATCAAGGCGTTGCGCAAGAACGTGCTCGCCAAGTGCTATGGCGGCGACATTTCTCGCAAGAAGAAGCTCCTCGAAAAGCAGAAGGCCGGCAAGAAACGCATGAAGCAGGTCGGTAACGTCGAGATCCCGCAGGAGGCTTTCCTCGCGGTGCTGCGTACCGACGAAGCCTGACCGGCCTCGCCGCACTCTCCAAGGCAGGGAACCATGAATTTCGCGCTGATCCTCTTCCTGCTCACGCTCGCCACGGGCGTGCTCTGGGCGCTCGATCGTTGGGTGGTGGGAAAACGCCGCCCCGAGGGGGCTCCTGCACCCTGGTGGGTCGAATACGGGGCGAGCTTTTTCCCGGTGATCCTCGCCGTCTTCGTGCTGCGCTCCTTCGTGGTCGAACCGTTCAAGATTCCTTCGGGGTCGATGATCCCGACGCTGCTCGCGGGCGACTTCATCCTCGTCGACAAGTTCTCCTATGGCATTCGCTTGCCCTTGGTGAACCACGTCATCATCCCCGTGGGAGAACCCCGGCGTGGGGATGTCATGGTGTTTCGCTATCCGGTCGACCCGTCAGTCGATTACATCAAGCGAGTCGTCGGTTTGCCTGGGGATTACGTCGAGTATCTTGACAAAAAGCTGCGCATCAACGGCGTGCCGGTGCGCTACGAGCCTTTACCGGACTATTTTCATGCCGATCGGCTGTATTATTCCACCCGCTGGCGCGAATATCTAGGGGAGCGCCCGCACGAGATCCTCGTCGACGACATCGCTCCACCGTTCGTTACGCAACGGCTCGAATTCCCCCATGCCGACCGTTGCGAGTACAATCGTCGGGGGGTGCGCTGCTCGGTACCGCCTGGACACTACTTCGTCATGGGCGATAATCGGGATGGCAGCAGTGACAGCCGAGTATGGGGGTTCGTGCCTGAGGAGAACATCGTCGGCAGGGCCTTCTTCATCTGGCTGAATTTTTCCGACCTCTCGCGTATTGGTCGAATCCAATGAAACAAGGAGGGCGTATGGGCACGGCGCTGGTACGTCGGCAGCAAGGGGTCAGTTTGCTGGGCGTGATCTTCTGGGGGGTGCTCGTCGGCATCGTCCTGATCCTCGCGCTGCGCATCGTCCCCGTTTATACCGAATACGCCGCAATCAAACGGGCGCTCGCTGAGATTGCCCAGCGCGCAGATCCGCAGACGCCCCCGTCTCAGCTGCGCACCGAGTTCGGAAAGTTCGCTACCATCGACGGCTTTACTTCGGTGGATGGCCGTGACCTCGTCATCACCCGCGAGGAGGGGCGCACGAAGATCGAGGTACGCTATCAGCGGCTCGTTCCTCTCGTAGCCAACGTCAGCCTCGCCTTCGATTTCGAGATCGCTGCCGCGACAGGGGCGCCATGAGCGAGCGTGAGGAAAAGTGGACGGCGCTGCAAGCGCGTCTCGGTCATCGCTTTCATGCACAAGATCTGCTCTTCACCGCCCTCAGACACCGCAGCGCGGGCGAAGGGCACAACGAGCGTCTGGAATTTCTCGGCGATGCCGCGCTCGACCTGGCGGTGGCCGAGCTCCTCTATCGCCGCCATCCCGACGAACCCGAGGGGACGCTCTCCCGTGCCCGCGCGAGCCTCGTGCGCCAAGAGACTTTGGCCGCCGCGGCCTTGCGCCTGGGGCTCGACGAGTATCTCGTCATCGGTGAGGGAGAGCGGCGCGTTGGCGGAAATCGTCGCCCTTCACTGCTTGCCGATGCGCTCGAGGCCATCGTCGGCGCGGTGCTGCTCGACGGCGGCTATGAGGCCGCGCGCGAGCTGGTGGCGCGCATCCTCGAACCGGAACTCGCCGCGCTCGGTCCGCTCGAACGCCTCAAGGATCCCAAGACCCGTCTGCAGGAATGGCTGCAAGGTCGGCATCATCCCGTGCCGCGCTACGAGATCGTCAGTGTCAGCGGCCCGGCGCATGCCCAGCACTTCAAGGTGCGGGCGCAGGCCGAAGCGATCGGACTTTCCGCCGAAGGCGAAGGGCCCAGCCGCCGCGCCGCCGAGCAAGATGCCGCTGCCAAGATTCTGGCGCAGTTGGGAGAGACCTGAACCATTTCCAAAGCCCCGATGAACGATACTTCCTCTGCTTCCCCTTTTCGCGCTGGCTATGCCGCCATCGTCGGTCGCCCCAACGTCGGCAAGTCCACCCTGACGAACCGCCTCGTCGGCCACAAGGTGAGCATCGTTTCGCGCAAACAGCAGACGACGCGCCACCGCGTCCACGGCATCCTCACCACGGATCGGGCACAGTTCGTCTTCGTCGACACGCCCGGCTTCCAGACGCGGCACAAGCGGGCCCTCAACCGCTTGATGAACCGCACCGTCACCCAGGCGCTCTCCGAGGTCGACGTCATCGTCTTCGTGATCGAAGCCTGCCGTTTCACGGGCGAAGATGCCCAGGTGATGGCGCTGTTGCCGGAAAACGTGCCGGTGGTGCTCGTCATCAACAAGGTCGACCGCCTCAAAGACAAGAAACTGCTGCTGCCCTTCATCGCCGAAATGGCGCAACGTCGGTCTTTCGCCGAGATCGTGCCTCTGTCGGCAGAAAAAGACGAGCACACCGACGAGCTCCTGCGCGCCCTCGAACCCTATCTGCCCGAGGGAGAGCCGATCTACGACCCCGACATGATCACCGATCGCAGCGAACGCTTTCTCGCCGCCGAATATCTGCGGGAGAAAGTCTTCCGTCTCGTCGGCGACGAGCTGCCCTATGGCATCGCCGTGGAGATCGAGCGCTACGAAGTCGAAGGCAACTTGCGCCGCATCTACGCCGCGGTGATCGTCGAGCGTGAACCGCACAAGGCGATCGTGATCGGCCGCGGCGGCGAGCGCATCAAGCGCATCGCCACCGAGGCGCGCCAGGAGCTGGAGAATCTGCTGGAGGCGCGCGTCTATCTCGAAGTCTGGGTCAAGGTGCGCAGTGGCTGGGCCGATGACGAACAGGCGCTGCGCTCGCTGGGCTACGACGGCTGAGGGCGCATGGCGCGGCGGCAACGGGTCGAGGCCGAGCCCGCCTACGTCTTGCACGCGCGTCCCTGGCGCGAGACGAGCCTGTTGCTCGAGGTGCTCACGCTCGAACACGGGCGCTTGGCGCTGGTCGCCAAGGGCGCGCGCCGCCCGGGTTCCCAGCTGCGCTCCGTGCTGCTCACGTTCCAACCGCTCGTGCTCGGCTGGAGCGGGGCGGGCGAAGTGCGTACCCTCACGCGGGCCGACTGGGCCGGCGGGGTGCCCCTGCCGCAGGGCAGGGCGCTGTGGTGCGGGTATTATCTCAACGAACTGGTGCTGCGGCTGCTCGCGCGCGAAGATCCCCACCGCGAGGTCTTCCTCGCCTACGATGCGGCGGTGCGTGCGCTCGCTGCGGGCGAACCGCTTGCGCCGGTGTTGCGCCGCTTCGAACTCGCCTTCCTCGCCGCGCTCGGCTATGGCCTGGATTGGCCGCACACCGTGGCCGGGCGCTATCGCTTCGAGCCGCACCGCGGGTTGGTACCGCTCATGGAAGGCGAATCGGCTCCGGGCGAGGTGGTGCTGAGCGCCCAGACACTGGAAGATCTGCGCGCTGGATGCTGGAGCCGGCCGGCGACGCTCGCCGAAGTGCGCGCGCTCACACGCCGGCTCATCGACCATGCCCTCGACGGGCAGGAATTGCAGGCACGACGCATGTTACGGGAGCTGCTCGAATGATCGAACTCGGAGTGAACATCGACCACGTCGCCACGCTGCGCCAGGCGCGCCGCACTTACGAACCCGACCCCGTATGGGCGGCGGTGGAGGCGCATCTGGGTGGGGCCGATGGCATCACCGTCCATCTGCGCGAGGATCGCCGTCACATCCAGGATGCCGATGTCCGCCGGCTACGCGAGCTCACGCACATCAAGCTCAACCTCGAGATGGCTCCCACCGACGAGATGGTGGCGATCGCCTGCGCCCTGAAACCGGAAATGGCCATGCTGGTTCCCGAGGGGCGCCAGGAGATCACCACCGAAGGGGGGCTGGACATCGTGCGCGACGAGGCCCGCTTGCGGGGTGTCGTCTCCCGTTTGCGCGACGCCGGCATCGTCGTCAGCGTCTTTCTCGATGCCGATCCTCGTCAGGTCGAGGCTGCGAGCCGCATCGGCGCCGAAGTCTGCGAGGTGCACACCGGCCCCTACGCCCACGCCTTCCATGCCGCCGGGCGTGATCTGGCACACTCCGCCGTGCAGGCCGAACTCGACAAGGTACGCCGGGCGGGGGAGGCGATCATGGGGCTGGGTATGCGCTTCAATGCGGGGCATGCCCTCAATTATTACAACGTTCAGCCGGTGGCGGCCCTGCCCGGCGTGCGGGAACTGCACATCGGTCATGCCATCGTCAGCCGTGCCGTCTTCACCGGCCTGCGCGAGGCCGTGCGCGAGATGAAACGGCTGATGCGCGAGGTCTGCGCCCGATGATCGTGGGCGTGGGCACCGACCTCGTACGTATCGAGCGTCTGGCTGCCGCGCTCGCGCGCCATGGCTCGCGCTTCGCCGAACGCATCCTCGCTCCGGCCGAACGGGAAGAATTTTTTCGTGCGGCCATGCCGGAGCGCTTGCTCGCCAAGCGCTTCGCCGCCAAGGAGGCTTTCGCCAAGGCCTGGGGCACGGGGCTGGGGGCGTCGCTCGGCTGGCAGGATCTGTGGGTGGCGCACGATGCCCGCGGGCGTCCCTTCTTCGCCTTCGCCGAGGCCCTTGCGGCCCGACTCGCCACGGCCGACCTGAGGGCGCACTTGAGCCTTGCCGACGAGCGCGAGTACGCCGTCGCCTTCGTCGTGCTTGAGCGTAGCGAGGGCGAATCGCCGACTTTCCCCCCTGCCTGACAAGCCCAGGTCCCATGAATATTGCCGTATCTTCTTTGCCGCCCGGCCCCTTGATGATCGATCTCGCCGGTCTCGAACCGAGCCCGGAGGAGTTGCGCCGTCTCGCCCATCCGGCCGTGGGCGGCGTCATTCTCTTTGCCCGCAACTATCGCGATTCGGCCCAGCTCGCCGCCCTGGTCCAGGCGATGCGTTCCGCCCGCCCGGGGCCATTGGTCATCGCCGTCGATCAGGAAGGCGGGCGCGTGCAGCGCTTCCGCGGCGATGGCTTCACCCCGGTCGCCCCCATGCGCCGGCTCGGCGATGAGTACGAACGCGACCCCGAGCAGGCGGTGGCGCTCGCCTACGACGTCGGGCTCGTCATCGGCGCGGAACTCGCCGCGCACGGCATCGATCTCATTTTTGCCCCTGTGCTCGACGTCGAGGCAGGAGTGAGCGCGGTGATCGGTGACCGCGCCTTCAGCGACGATGCCGGCGTGGTCGCGCGGCTCGCCCAGGCGCTGGTGGCGGGGCTCGCCATGATGGGAGTGCGCGCCGTCGGCAAACATTTTCCCGGCCACGGCGCGGTGGCCGCCGACTCGCACGAGACGCTGCCGGTCGATTCCCGCCCTTTCGAGGCGATCTGGCAGCGCGACCTCGTGCCCTATCGTCATCGCCTGTTGCGCTCGCTGGCCGGCGTCATGCCGGCGCACGTGCGCTATGAACGCTGTGCCCCCGAACCGGCGGGATTTTCCGCCTTCTGGCTCGGAGAAGTGCTGCGCGCTCGGCTGGGTTTCCGCGGGGCCGTGCTCTCCGACGATCTCGGCATGGCGGGGGCTGGAGCCGCGGGGGACGATCCTCGTGCGCGCGTCGCGGCGGCGTTGTCGGCCGGTTGCGACATGGCGCTCGTGTGCAATCGCCCCGAGTGGGTGGGGCATCTGCTCGAAGCGGCGTGGCCGGAGGAGACGGCGGACGTCATCGCGCGCCGCCAAGGGCTCCTTGGTTCCCCGCGCATTCCCGATCCGTTCGAGCTCGAGCTCTTCGAACCCTACCTGCAGGCGCGCGAACGCGTGCGCGACTGGTCGCAGCGCAATGTCTGGTTTTGATCCGTTCCTGCCATGAGTTTCGACGCTTCGGCTTTTCTGCAGACGGTGCCCGAATCGCCCGGCGTCTATCGCATGATTAGCGCCGACGAGACCGTGCTCTACGTCGGCAAGGCGAAGAACCTGCGCCGACGCCTGGCGAGCTACTTCCGCACCCGCTTGCCGAGCCCGCGCATCGCCTTGATGGTGCGCCAGATCGAACGCGTCGACATTTCGCTCGTGCGCTCCGAGGCCGAAGCGCTCATCCTCGAGAATCACCTCATCAAAACGTTGTCGCCGCGCTACAACATCCTCTTTCGCGACGACAAATCCTATCCCTACATTCGGCTCACCGGCGGCGACTTCCCCGCCATTCAGACCTACCGTGGTGCGCTGCACAAAGGAGAACGGTACTTCGGACCCTATCCGAACGGCTGGGCGGCGCGCGAGAGCATTCAGCTCGTGCAAAAACTCTTCGAGCTGCGCACCTGCGCCGACTCGGTATTCCGCAACCGTTCGCGCCCCTGTCTGCTGCACCAGATTCATCGCTGCACCGCGCCCTGCGTCGGCAAAGTGAGCGTAGAGGAATACCGGCAACAGGTCGAGATGGCCGCGCGCTTTCTCTCCGGCAAATCGACCGAGGTGATCGAGACGCTCACCGCGGCGATGAACGCCGCGAGCGAGCGCCTCGACTTCGAAGAGGCCGCCCGCCTGCGGGACCGCCTCCGCGCCCTGCAATCGGTGCTGCACCAGCAGGCCGTCGACAGTCGCCGCGACGAGGACGTCGACATCCTAGTCGTCATCGCCGAAGGCGGACTCGTCTGCGTGAACCTCGCCATGGTGCGCGGCGGGCGGCATCTCGGAGACCGTCCCCTCTTTCCGCAGCAGGCCGAGGGAGCCGAGCCAGTCGACGTGCTCCACGCCTTCCTCGAGCAGCACTACCAGGACCGGCCCTGGCCCGATCGCATCCTCACCAATCTTGCCTCGCCGGAATTGGCCGAGTTCGTAGAGTTCCTTGCCGAACGCCCCATTGCCGTGAGTGCCGGACGCGGTGCCACCGACCGCGCCTGGCTGGAGATGGCCGAAGCGAACGCCCGGGTGGCGATCACAGCGCGCTTGCGCGGCGGTGAGCGTGCCCGCACCCAGCTGCAGGAGCTGGCCGCGGCGCTCGACCTGCCCGAGCCGCCGCGGCGCATCGAATGCTTCGACATCAGCCACACCATGGGCGAAGCCACCGTGGCCTCCTGCGTCGTCTGGGAGGGGGAGGGGATGAACCCCTCGCAATACCGGCGCTATCACATCGAAGGCATCACGCCGGGCGACGACTATGCCGCCATG
This sequence comes from Tepidiphilus olei, assembly GCF_006980705.1. GTDB lineage: Bacteria > Pseudomonadota > Gammaproteobacteria > Burkholderiales > Rhodocyclaceae > Tepidiphilus > Tepidiphilus olei. The sequence goes on from NZ_SBHO01000013.1 coordinate 34,717, forward strand.
CGCCAGGTGCTCACCCGCCGTTATGAGCGGGTCGCCGAGGGCGAGGCGCCGCGCCCGGATCTCGTGCTCATCGACGGCGGCAAGGGGCAGCTCGAGGTCGCCGCCCGGGTGCTCGACGAACTCGGGCTCGAACTGCCGCTCGTGGGCGTGGCCAAGGGTGAAGCGCGCAAACCCGGCCTCGAGACCCTCGTCTTCGCCGACGGACGGGCGCCCCTGCAGCTGCCGCCGTCTTCGCCGGCGCTGCATCTCATCCAGACCGTGCGCGACGAGGCGCACCGCTTCGCCATCACCGGCCACCGCGCCCGCCGCGCGAAATCGCGCACCGGTTCCCGCCTCGAGGATATCCCTGGCATCGGCCCCAAACGGCGCAAGGCACTGCTCGCAGCCTTCGGCGGGCTCGACGGAGTGAAGGAAGCCACGGTCGAAGACCTATGCCGCGTGCCCGGCATCGACCGGCGGCTCGCCCAAACCCTCTATAATGCGCTGCATGACCAGTGACGGCAGAAGAGACGCGAAGGGACGGGACACGATGCGCTGGAACATTCCCAATCTGATCACTTGGGGGCGTATCGCCCTCATCCCCGTCTTCGTCCTGCTCTTCTATCTTCCCCAAGGCTGGCTGCGCCTTGAAGTCGTCAATCTCTGGGCTACGATCATCTTTACCGCGGCCGCGATCACCGACTGGCTTGACGGCTACCTCGCTCGCCGGCTCGGACAGCAGTCGCGTTTCGGTGCCTTCCTCGATCCGGTGGCCGACAAGCTGATGGTTGCCGCCGCCCTCATCGTGCTCGTCGATCTGGGGCGGGCGCATGCCTTGGCTGCCCTCATCATCATCGGGCGCGAGATCACCATCTCGGCCTTGCGCGAATGGATGGCCGAACTCGGCAACCGCGGCTCGGTGGCCGTTGCCTTCATCGGCAAGCTCAAGACCACCGTCCAGCTCATCGCCATCCCCGTGCTCCTCTACTGGAGCCCCTTGCCGCACTTCGACACCCCCTTCTGGGGGCAGGCGATGCTGTGGCTGGCGGCTTTGCTCACCATCGTTTCCATGATTTATTACCTGCGCCGCGCTTGGCCGCTGTTGCGCGAAGGCATGACTTGAGGGACTGGCGAACGATTGCCATGCTCAGGGCTCGCTGGCGGGCTCTGGTTGCGAACGGCATCTTCGCCCCTGCGCAGGGAGCATTCCCCCTTCAACCACAAACGACGTTTGCTCGAGTAATCCTTACGCCCTTTGCGTTCGCTAGACATTGTCCAAGTATTTTGCTATATTGAACATTTCCCTTGCCTCACCGGAACGCATGTCGGGAGGCTGCTCGTCAACCATAAGGAGTCTACATGCGACATTACGAAATCGTCTTCATCGTCCATCCGGACCAGTCCGAGCAAGTTCCGGCCATGGTCGAGCGCTATCGCAACCTCATCACCGGCCGTGGCGGCAAGATCCATCGCCTCGAAGACTGGGGTCGTCGCCAGCTCGCCTATTCCATTCAGAAAGTGCACAAGGCACACTACGTGCTGATGAACATCGAATGTGACGGCGAGACCCTCGAAGAGCTCGAAACGGCATTCAGATTCAACGATGCCGTGTTGCGTCACCTCACCGTGCGCATGGAAAAGGCGATCACCGAGCCCTCTCCGATGATGAAGGACGAGAAGTCTCGCTCCCTGCTGGAAACCCCGGCAGCCGAGCCCGCCGCCGAATCCAGCCCGGCAGTCTGAGTTTTTGCCCGATCGGTGTGCAACCGTGTGGAACTCGAGGGCGTGCTGATCTCTAGTCGTGGCCTGCGTTACACGCCAGCGGGCATCCCGGTTTTCGAGGGCGTGCTTGCCCATCGTTCGACGCAGACCGAAGCCGGCGCCGAGCGCCGCATCGAGTTCGAGGTCGGCATCAAATCCCTCGGTGAATGCGGGCTTCGGCTGGCCGAGCTGCCGCTGGGCGCCGTGATCCACTGTACGGGTTTCCTGGCTGCACGGACGCTAAAGAGCCGCACGCCGATCCTACACATCACCGAATTACGACACATGGAAGGAAAAGAACATGGCTAGACCAGAACGGGGCGGACGCGGATTCTCCCGCCGCCGCAAATATTGCCGTTTCACGGCCGAAGGCATCGAACAGATCGACTACAAAGACGTCGAGCTGCTCAAAGACTTCATCACCGAAGTCGCCAAGATCGTGCCCGCGCGCATCACTGGCACCAGCGCCCGCTATCAGCGCCAGCTTGCTACCGCCATCAAGCGTGCCCGTTTCCTGGCGCTGTTGCCTTATACCGACCAGCACGAGTGAGCGGAGGCCAGACATGCAAGTCATTCTGATGGAGAAGGTCACCAACCTCGGCAACCTCGGCGACATCGTCAAGGTCAAAGACGGCTACGCGCGCAACTACCTCATTCCCCAAAAGAAGGCCAAGCGCGCCACGCCCGAGAACATCGCCGAATTCGAACGCCGTCGTGCGGAACTCGAGCGTCAGCAGGCAGAGAAACTCGCTGCCGCCCAAGCGCTCGCCACTCGTCTCGAAGGGATCACGGTACAAATCACCCGCAAGGCCGGTGAGGATGGGCGTCTCTTTGGCTCGGTGACCAACATCGACATCGCTGAAGGGCTGGAAGCCCTGGGTTACGATATTCCCCGCGCCCAGATTCTCATGCCCCAAGGCCCGATCAAGAGCGTCGGCGAGACCGAGATCGAGATCGCGCTGCACACCGACGTGCGCGTCATCATCAAGGTCTCGGTGCTCGGCGAGCACTGATCCTCCTCCCTGTTCGCACCCAACGACGAGCGCCGCACCTCCGGGTCCGGCGCTCGTCTTTTTCGGCGCTAGAATAGCCCTTCACCTTGCGTAGCGAGACTTTGGTTCCATGTCCGACGAACTCATGTTCACCCCTTCCTCCGCCTTCAAGCTGCCGCCTCATTCGCTCGAAGCCGAACAGGCGCTGCTTGGCGGCTTGCTCCTCGACAATACCGCTTGGGAGCGAGTCGCTGATCTCGTCGGGCCTGACGACTTCTATCGCGACGAACACAAACGCATTTTCCGTCACGTCAGCCGACTCCTCGAACAGGGGCGTCCCGCCGACGTGGTCACCGTTCATGAATCTCTGGAAAAGAGTGGAGAAGCCGAAGCCGCGGGCGGTCTTGCCTACCTTGCCGAGCTCGCCAACCAGACCCCTTCGGCCGCCAATGCTCGACGCTATGGCGAAATCATCCGCGAGCGCGCCATCCTGCGCAAACTCATAGCCGTCGCCGACGAGATTGCCGCTTCCGCCCTCAGTCCCATGGGGCGCGACGCCAAGTCTTTGCTCGATGAGGCCGAATCCAAGATCTTCGAGATCGCCGAGGCGGGAGCCCGCAGTATCACTGGATTCATCCCCATTGGTCAGGCGCTCAAACTCGTGGTCGATCGTGTCCAGGAACTCTATGACCGCGAAGACCCCAGTGAAGTCACCGGCATTCCCACGGGCTATATCGATCTCGACGAGAAAACCTCAGGACTACAACCCTCCGATCTGATCATTCTCGCCGGTCGCCCGGCCATGGGAAAAACGACGCTCGCGCTCAACATCGCCGAGCACGTCGCTCTCCATCAACGCTTACCGGTGGCCGTTTTTTCCATGGAAATGCCCAGCACCCAGCTTGCCACGCGTTTTCTCGCTTCACTCGGGCGTATCGACATGCAAAACCTGCGTCGAGGACGTCTGTCCGACGATGATTGGCAGCGTTTGACCGCAGCCATGGGTAAACTCTACGAGGCCCCCATCTTCATCGACGAGACTCCCGCCTTGAATCCCATCGATCTGCGCGCCCGCGCTCGACGTCTGGCGCGGCAGTGCGGCAAACTCGGACTCATCGTCGTCGATTATCTGCAGCTGATGACCGGTACGCGGGAGAGCGACAACCGCGCCACGGAGCTCTCCGAAATCTCCCGGTCGGTGAAATCGCTCGCCAAGGAACTCAACGTACCGATCATCGCCCTGTCGCAGCTCAACCGCAGTCTCGAGCAGCGGCCGAACAAGCGGCCGGTCATGTCGGATCTGCGCGAATCCGGCGCGATCGAGCAAGATGCTGATATCATCATGTTCATCTACCGTGACGAGGTCTATAACCCCGATACCCCCGACAAGGGCGTGGCCGAGATCATCATCGCCAAGCATCGTAACGGCCCAACCGGTACCATTCGCCTCAGCTTCTTCGGTGAGCACACCCGTTTCGAAAGCTTCGCCTCTACCTCGTTCTGATGAAGTCGACTCGCAGATCGGCGTGTGGCTAGAGCGCCGCGACTGACCTGCGCCGCGGCTGCATGTCGGGTCGTCCGGCGCTCTGATGCTCTCCTATCCATTTGATATGTCACGCATTCCGTGCTCCTTGAATCTTGATCCGCAGCCGCTGGTGACGGCATTTCGAGTCGTCCTTATGAGTTCGATCAAAATTTCTTGTTTGCACTCATTGCTGCCATTGCCTAAAATGCGCCTCTCTCCTGCTGCGGCCCCGGTGTCGTGTGGCCGAAGTGGGGGGTGTAGGTCGATTGCCGGTGGTGAGAGGGTTGTGGAATCGCGCCTTGCCGGGGTTGACTGCGGTGGAGAAGTAAGGAATAATACTGGTTCTGCCGCGCCACTGAGGTGGTGTGGGGTTGGAAGGAGTTCTTTAAGAATTTGGGGACAGTCGAGCGGTGTGGGTGTTGGCGCGGGATGGGTGCGCTGGCACGCGCATCGCTAGATGCGTGCGAGGTTTTATGGATTGAACCTGAGAGTTTGATC
>NZ_SBHO01000014.1 GCF_006980705.1 Tepidiphilus olei
TCGACACGCATCGCCATGATGGGCATACTCCTTTCTCGAAGTCATGGCGTCAGACCGAGCGCCGCGCACTTCCTGCCAGAGGCGCTAAACGGAATTTACAGAAAGGATGGTACACAACCAGCGGTGACAACGGCGCGGTGCTCACCACCCCAGAGCTGACCCAGCAGCACGGGCTCATCCGCGATGTCGATGAGTACGGTGATCTCTTCGCGCACGCCGCAGCCACGGCCACGGCAACCGTATCCAGTACCACCGCTGCCACCACCACCGCACCGGGGAGCCTGGCATGAACCTGGCCGAGATCGAACGCGCGCTGCGCGAATTGCGCCTCTCGGGCATTGCCGAGACCCTGTCGACCCGCGTGATGCAGGCCCAGGCCAGCCAGGAGCCGTTCCTGGAGACCTTCGCCGCCATGCTGCAAGACGAGCTGGACCGGCGCCGAACGCGCCTGATGGAGCGCCGCTACAAGCGCTCGGGGCTGGATGAGAAGGTCACGCTGGCCGACTTTGACTGGCGCTTCAACCCCAAGCTGCCCAGATCGGCCTGCTTTGAGCTGCACACGCTCAAGTTCATCGCAGAGGGCGCCAATGCACTGATCGTGGGCAAGCCCGGCACGGGCAAGAGCCACTTGGCCAAGGCGGTGGCCTACCAGGCCACGCTGGCCGGTCACGATGTGCGCTATCTGGAGGCGGACACCGAGTTTGGCCGCTACGCGCTGGGCAATGCCACCGAGCGGGGCTCACTGCTCAAGGAGTGGGTGCAGCCCGACCTGCTGGTCCTGGATGACCTGTTCCTGGCGCGGCGCATCAGCGAGCACGCCGCCGAGGTGTTGCAGGCCATCGTGCACCAGCGCTACAAGTTGCGCAGGTCGATCGTGGTGACCTCCAACCGGGTGGTGCAGGACTGGGGTAAGTATCTGGGCGACGCCACCATGGCCACCACCATCCTGGACCGCCTGATGCACCGCTGCGCGATGCTGGAATTCGAGGGCAAGAGCTACCGCCTCAAGGAGGCCGCCGCGCGCATCGCCATCAGCCCTGAAGCCTCATAATTCGACCGTCCTGCCTGGAGCAGTTTGACCGGCCACAAGTGGGGCAGTTTGGGGTGGCCATCGGGGTAATACAACCGCACTGCGCAGAGTGTTGAGACGCACCGCCGAAAGTGTCTCCCTCGCCCCTTTAGGGAAGGTCTGCAAAACCTTCCTGCCAGACTGCCGGGATGGGACAATAGCGACATGAAGCAGATGAGTCTGGAGGCGCCGATGTATACGGGCTTTGAGCTGCGCGCCAAGCGCACCCGCAAGCGTGCGTTTTTGGAGCAGATGGACCGTGTGGTGCCGTGGGCAGAGTTGGTCGCACTCATCGAGCCGTATGCGCCGAAGGCGGGTCCCAAGGGTGGGCGGCCACCCTTTGCGGTAGAGAAGCTGCTGAGGATTCATTTTTTGCAGCAGTGGTTTGGTCTGTCGGACCCGGCGGTGGAGGAAGCCTTGTACGACACGCCGCTGCTGGCGAGCTTTGTTGGTCTGGACCTGGGGGTGGATGTCGTGCCGGATGAGAGCACCATCCTGCGCTTTCGCCACCTGCTGGAGCAACACGGCCTGAGCCAGCGTATCCTCGAGACGGTCAATCGCATCCTGACCGAGCGTGGCCTCATGCTCAAGAGCGGCACCATCGTGGATGCCACGCTCATTGCTGCTCCCAGCTCGACCAAGAACGCCCGCCGTGAGCGCGACCCTGAGATGCACCAGACGAAGAAGGGCAACCAGTGGTACTTCGGCATGAAAGCGCACGTTGGGGTCGACGCCGAGACAGGGCTGGTACACACGGTGGTGGCCACCGCTGCCAACGTCTCGGATGTGACGCAGGCGCATCGGCTCTTGCACGGGCAAGAGACCGACGTCTTTGCCGATGCGGGCTATCAGGGAGTGGACAAGCGAGCGGAAAACCAGGGCAAGCAAGTCGCTTGGCACGTGGCCATGCGGCCGGGCAAGCGCCGGGCATTGGACAAGCGCACTTTTCTTGGCCAGGTGATGGATGCCTTGGAACGCACCAAGGCGCGCATTCGTGCCAAGGGTGAGCATCCGTTTCGGGTACTCAAATGCCAGTTTGGCTACCGCAAGACGCCCTATCGAGGCTTGGCCAAGAACGGCGCGCAGCTCAATGTCCTGTTTGCGCTGGTCAATCTGTGGCTGGCGCGCAAAGCTTTGCTGGCTGCGACGGGATAAGTGCGCCCGCAGTGGGCTCACTGGGGCCGGATGAGGCTGCAGAGGGCCCACGAAGGGGCTTGCTGGAGCCCAAGAACCGTTCAGCATCTGTTTCGATCCCATCCTACGAAACGATATTGACCCTGAACTCGTCGCCACGAACGAGTGGGCGGGGTAGTGCAGAGGTTCCTTAACAGGCCCTAGCGCCACGCGGTCCTGGTGAGTATCGAAGAAGAGCGAGGTCATGGGGCGGTTTTCCTGCGAGGTCGGTCAGCCGCTACGGTACAACGAATCGGCAGGCTCTGCCTGCCCACCATCAAGCCGCGTCGGGTTGCATCGCCGGCGCCGCCTTGCGGAACGCCTCCAGTTCTCCACAGGCTTGGTCGATGGCGCTGATGAGCGGCCAGCGAGTCAGGTCCACCTTGAAGCGGCGTGCACTCTCGACCTGCGGCACCAGGTACACGTCCGCCACCGTGGGCGCATCGCCGTAGCTGAAGCGACCGCGGTGCGGGTCGCTGGCCAGCAGGGCTTCATACGCGTCGAAGCCTGCCGTGATCCAGGTTCCGCACCAGGCGTTGATGGCGGCCTCGTCGGCGCCAAACGTCTTGCGCAGGTACTCCAGAATGCGGCGGTTGTTGATGGGGTGGATGTCGCAGCCCACGATGGCGGCCAGCGCGCGCACCCGTTGGCGGCCGTCGGCGTCGGCCGGCAGCAGCGCGGGCGTGGGGTACTGTTCCTCCAGCCATTCGATGATGGCCGGCGACTGGATCAGCACTTGCGCGCCCGTGTCCAGCGCGGGCACCAACTGCTGTGGGTTCAGCGCCTTGAAGGCGTCCTTTAGGTGCTCTTCCTTGCCCAGGTGCACGGCCAGGTACTCGTAGGGCACGCCCTTGAGGTTGAGCGCGATGCGCAGCCGGTGTGACGTGCCGCTGCGCCAGAAGTTGTACAGCTTCATCGCGTGCAGGCTCACTCGGCCGGGCCGACGGTCAGGCTGATCTCGGCAATGCCTTCCACACGGCCGATGATCTTGTCACCCGCCACCACGGCGCCCACGCCTTCGGGCGTGCCGGTGTAAATCAGGTCGCCGGGTTGCAAGTGGTAGTAGGTGGAGAGGTCGGCAATGATCTCGCGGACGTTCCAGATCAGCTTGTCCACGTTGGACGACTGTTTGGTCTGGCCGTTGACTTCCAGGGTGATCGCGCCCTGCTCCACCACCACGCCTTGCATCGGCACGATCTCGGAGCAGACCGAGCCTTCCTCGATGTCCTTGCCGGTGTCCCAGGGGAGGCCCTTGTCGCGTGCCACCAGTTGCAGGTCGCGCCGGGTCATGTCCAGGCCGGCGGCGTAGCCGTAAATCAACTCGTGCGCCTGGTCTTCGCTGACGCGGAAGCCGGGCTTGCCGATCGCCAGCACCAGCTCCATCTCGTAGTGGTAGTTGCTGGTGCGCGGCGGGTAGGCCACGGTCGCACCACTTTCCACCAGGGTTTGGGGCGATTTGGTGAAGTAGAAGGGCTGCTCGACGCTCTTGTCGACTGGGCGGCCCATCTCGACCGCGTGCGCGTGGTAGTTGCGGCCGACACAGAAGATGCGGTTGATCGGGAAGCGCTCGGTCTTGCCGCGGATGGGCAGGGACTGGATGGCGGGTGGGGTGAAGAGGTATTGGGTCATGGGAGGGCTTCCGAAAAATCAGAGGGAGGACGGCATGGCTGGCTGATCGTCCTGGCGGACTTCGTAGACGCCGAGCTTGCGGTGCAGCGGCGACTCGTCGGCGATGAACAGGAACGCAGGTTCGGTCGCCGAAGCGTTTTTCAGCACCGTCGGCGTGTAGCCGGGGATGCAGCAAGTGTCGGCCGCGACCAGATCGAAGTCCTGGGCGCCGGTCGAAACACGGGCCGCGCCTTCGATCACGTGATAGACCACCGCAGGTGATCGTGCCGGCAGCGCCAGCGTCTGGCCCGGGCGCAGCATCAGGGCGTAGAAGCCCAGGATGTTCTCGGCGTCGTCACCCGTTTCGGGGTTGACGTAGGTGACCTGCACGCATTCCTGCTCAGGCTGGTCGGCCGCCAGCGACAGCAGGGCGGCACGGGTGTCGGCCCAAGGGTAGCGCAAGAGAGGATAGCGCTTGTCGCTGCGCTGGAACACGGGGGTTGGCACCACGCCCGCACGGGTCCAGGCGCAGTCGCCCCGGCCGGGGTCGACCTGCTGGCGCTCGCCGTCGATGTGGTAGCTGGCCTCCATGTAGTACACCAGCGGCAGGTCCAGCACATCGAGCCACACCACGGGCTCGTTGCCGTCGTGGCCGTGCTCGTGCCACAGGCCGGTGGGCGTGAGGATGAGGTCACCCCGGCTCATGGGGCACTTCTCGCCATCCACGGTGGTGTAGGCGCCCTCGCCCTCCACGATCATGCGCACCGCGTTGGGGGTGTGGCGGTGGCTGGGCGCCCACTCGCCGGGCAGCAGCAACTGCATGCCCAGGTATATGGCGGCGCTGGCTTGCATCTTCTCCAGGCCGTGGCCGGGGTTGGCCAGCACCAGCACGCGGCGCTCGGCCTTCTCAATGGGGGTCAGCTCACCGGCCTTGAGCAGCAGCGGCTTGAGCGTCTGGTAGGACCAGTAAGTCGGCTGCGTCTGGCGGGTCGGGACATTGGGCGGCAGCACCGCGCGTAGGCTGGGCCATAGCGGCACCAGGTTAAGTTGTTTGAGTTCGTCTCGGTAGTCCTGCGGCAGGTCTTCCAGTCGGCCAAGTTCGTGACTCATGGTGATACGCTCCTCTTCATCAAGCATGTGGATAGGGGAAGCCGATATCCCTCACGCTTCGATCAGACCAAAGCAAGTATCGGCAATTTCTGAATCCGACCGCAGTCGGAAAAAGGGGCTCGTAATCTGTGTGCATCGAAATTTGATCGAGGCCGCTGCCCACGGCTGCCCCGCGGCATGGCTGGCCGCTCATGGAGGCTGGCCATGCTTTATTCGATTTCTCTAAAAAAATCAGATCAAACCTTCAGCCGACAATGCGGCCCGGACTGCTGGACGTTCAGCCACGCGGTTGAGGTAGCCTTGCAGGCCGGGCCAAGGCGAAAGGTCCACATTCACGTAAGCCCCCCAGCCAAGCACAGTAAACAAGTAGGCGTCCACCACGGAAAAGTCGTTCCCCATGGCCCAAACCTTGTCACCGAGCATCTGCTCGGTATGGGCAAGACGGCTTTCCAATTGGGCCTTGATGACTGGCTTGGCATCCTGTGGAAACACCGGGCTGAACAGCGCTCCGAAGCTTTTATGCAATTCGGTGGAGATGAAATTCAGCCATTCCATCAGTCGGTAACGCTCCAGCGAGCCAGCTGCCGGTGCCAGGCATTTTTCTGGCACACGGTCAGCGAGGTATTGAACGATGGCCGGCCCTTCGGTGAGCACCTGCCCATCATCCATTTGCAAAGCGGGGACACTGCCCACGGGATTGACGGTCTTGTAATCAACACCAGTCTCAGTCACCTTGGTGCCGAGATCAACCTTTTCTAGCTGAAAGTCAAATCCACCTTCACGAAGGATGATGTGAGGCGACAATGAACATGCGCCGGGGCTGTAATAAAGCTTCATGAGACTCTCCTTAAAATCAAGGCGTGGTTGAAAAATCAGAAAAATCGATGCACTGAGAATTTATGGTTGCGTTTCCTTTTGCAACCTGCTCTCAAGCATGAAAAGGCGGTCATTTCCCCACCACATTTGATCATCCCAAAACACGGTGGGAACCCCGAAAACCTTTCGGTCAATGGCCGCCTGCGTCTCTTCGTCGTATGCCTTGGCGGCATTTTCGCTGTTCAAAAAATCTTCAAATTCACCGAGATCCCAGTTTAGCTTGTCGCATACCTCAGCCAGCAAGCTATCAGCATCCAGTGCCCACCCTTTCCCCCAAGCCGAATCGAAAACAAGGCGAACATATTCAGCGGCTCGCTCCCTGGCTGCCGGGTAATACAGTCCGGCATTCACCCGGCGGCTGTTGAAGTTAGGGGGGAAAACCAACGGAATCCTATAGAGATCGGCCCATCGCTGCAAATCCACCTTTAAGTAGTCAAGCTTGACCTTGAGGTCCCGATTGGATGGCCCGATGTTGCCAATGGCCGTTTTTGCTCGCGCCAAATCAATGGCGTGATACTGGATGGAGAATCCATAACGCCCCGCTAGCACCGACAAACGGTGGTTTGCCAGGTACGAAAAGGGGCTCAAAAAATCGAAATAAAAATCAACCATCATGCTCAGGCTCTCCCAAAAAAAGACGGCAGAAATGTGGAGCTGCTTCAGGGCAAGCGCCACATCCCGCGCTCTTGGCGCTTTTACGGCGTACTCGCATATTTGATACTCGCCGATTCCTCCAATCCAGAGGACGCCCAGATCAGCCAGCTTTGCTGATCGGAGATATCTGACTCAGGACCTGGCCTCGCCTCACTTCTTTTTCGAGCCGGTTGCCGTTTTGGTTTTCTTCAATTCCTCGGCGTACTTGGTATGCAGTGCGGCCCAGGCCTTGCCTGATTTTCGGGCACCTGCAAGGTATTCGTCGGGAACCAGCGTATAGGGTGGCCGGCACGGCCCCGCCTTGAGCCAGCCGGCCGCGTCCATTCGTGCTTTTTCGAGGCCAATGTTGTATTTTGAGAATTCCGAGAAATCGCCGCGTGGAAACAGTGTGGCATCGGCTGCGCGCATGTCATCTGAAATAGCCTTGGCCTTGGCCCAATCACCGGTCTTTTTGGCTTTTACCACCTCATCGCGCAGCACAAGGGCGGTCGCTGGGCCGCACATGGAACCGCTAGACCAGAAAGCAGTTATGCGCTCGGGATTGATCCGGGCCGCAGCGTAGTAGTCATCCTCATGCGGAAGGAAGCGAATATTTGGGGCCAATTTCAGATCCAAGTCCAGCATCCCGATGCCCAAGTACTTGGCTGTGACAACCTGCGGGATTTTGGACATTTCGGCCCAAAACGGGCGAGGAAAATCAAATTTGAAAGCCTCCGGGTTGGCGTAGACAGCGATGGCTGCATCTGGCACTGCTTCCGCCACATCGCGATAAAATTGCACGGCAGTAGGCAGATCCATCTTCACCCACATCGGCACGCCGAGCATTGTTCCTTGGGCGCCAATGTCGATCAATTCGCGGGTCTGGCGTATGACTTCACGGGTATTCAAGGCCGTTGTGCCGCAGAAGTAGGGCACTCGACCGCGCGCGGTTTCCACGACCGTTGAAACAAAATCCCGCTTCTCCTCCCACGTCAGCGTCGCGCATTCGCCAAAGGTGCCGAGGCTCAGAATGCCATTGACGCCGGCCGCAATCAACTCCTCGACAATCCGGGCCGTCTCGTCGAGATCGACCGTGTGCGTGCTGCGCCAGTCCGAGGCATCCGGCGTGGACGGGGTCGGCATGATGACCCATACGCCTTGAATATCCTCTGCAGTCAGGCGCGTCGCTTTGCTGGTCTTTCTTGTCATTCAAATCTCCTTTAAAAATGGTGGTGTAAATAGAACTTGGGAATCAAAGTGGGCCGATCAAAATCTCCGACCAATCGCAATCGAGGTCAACAACGGATTCAATGTTACGCGGGCCGTGGCGACTTGCGGGCCAAGAAACCCAGATGCATCTGTTTTCAAATAAAGTTTGCGGAGATCAAAGCTGACGAACCAGTCGCGGTTGATGTTCGCTTCTGCACCGATGTGGAGCACAGGTGCCCAAGCATGATCTGCATCGAATGAGGTCAGATTGGCGTCTTTGCTTTTCAGAATTCGAGTGTAGTTGATCCCCGCCCCCACGTACGGGCGAACCAATCCCATCTGTGGCAGGTTGTAGGTCGCCGACAAAACTGCAGGAGCATATTGAACACGGCCCAGCAAAATCGGAGGCAGCGTGCCTGCGCCCGTCACTTTTGTGGTGGGTGGAATGCCAACAATTAATCGCGCGTTCCAGTTATCGTTAATGATGTAACCGAAGTCAAATGTCAAAGCGTTGTTGTCACTAGCGTCAGCGCTTCCACCCGGAACCCTTGTTCCGTCAATCGAAACTTTGGCGCTCGCATCGAAGGCTATGTTGGTGGCGCCGATGCGATATGACCAACGGGAATCCTCGGCATATGCGGTGCTGAGCATCAGCATCCCAAGTCCTGCGAGGGAAATGGCTTCTTTGATCATCATTGTCTCCTCTTGTTATATGGAACAGAATGGGAAAAACAGATGCGATCGATTTCGCATCTGTTACATGGCTAGCTCAGTTTGACGTCCAATCCATAACCGGTGGCCTCGATGGCGTGACCGAAAATGTCGCCGACGTAATATTCCGATTCATCAATGGCGGGGGCGCCTCGCCACCCAGGTTCGATCAGCCAGCCGGAAGGTGTTGCCGCGTAGAACGTCAGCGCCTTATCGTTGGAATGGATGCCCAATTGCAAGGCAATGTCAATCTTTTCCTTCGTGAAAAGCTGGTATGTGTAACCCAAATCTTCGATATGAGTGTATTCAATCATCAGATGATTGAGGCGCTTGGCCGCAGGCATTGAACCGAAAGCGATGGAATGATCGCGAGCATTGCAATGCATGAACGTCAACTCAGCCGTCATGCCGTTGGGCAATGGGAGGCGGTATTCGACATCACCGCGGAAACCAAGGAGGCTGTAGAACTCGCGCGCCGCCTGCACGTCGGTCTGACGCACGATGCAGTGGCCAAGCCCCTGGTCACCAGTCACGAACTTGCCATGCAAAGGGCGGCCGGGGTGGAACGGGTTGTTCAGGTCAATCCGAGGTCCCCAGAAAATCTCGGTCGGGTTGCCCCCCGGATCTTCTGTCTTCATCAGGCCCAGTACCATCCGTTCTTGTGCTTCGGCTTTGTCGCACACGCGGACTTTGTAGCCTGCGTCCACGAGCTTTTGGCCCAGGGCCTCGAACTCTGGCTGCCCCGCAACACGCCAACCTAGGTACTCCAGATCGTCGTGACCCGTGTGATGGACCACGATTCTATGGTGCCAATAATCCATCCGCAGATAGAAACGGTCTTTGTCACCCTCATCGAGTACCTGGAGCCCCAGCATGTTTGCGGCAAAGGATTTCCACGCTGCGGGATCCTTGACCGAAATGCCCATGTACCCCAATTCAATGACAGTTGCTGGCTTGTTCATGGTTTAACTCCTTTGTTGCTTCAGCTTAGAAGGGATACTGCTGCTCGAACGGTTCAATGGTCAGCCACTTGAGTTCCGTGAACTCGTCGATCACCGCGCGTCCGTCGAAGCGACCATAACCGGTGGCCTTTGTGCCGCCATAAGGCGCCTGCGCCTCGTTCTGTACGGTGGAGCCGTTGATATGGACCGAGCCGTATTCGATCGCCATGCCCACGCGCAGAGCCCGGTTCACGTCCCGGCCAAACACGCCCGATGACAGGCCATATGCACTGTCGTTGGCAATACGGATGGCATCGGCTTCGCCCTTGCACCGGATAACCACAGTGATGGGACCGAAGGTTTCCTCATCGTAGATCTGCATGTCGGCTGTCACGTGGTCCAGGATCGTGGCGGGCATGACTGCACCCTCGGCCATGCCGCCGCACACGACCTTGGCGCCCTTATCGATGGCATCTTTGAACAGAGCATTGATCCGGTCCCCCGAGTTGGGCGACACCATCGGGCCGATGATGCAGTCCCCGGTGACGCACGGATCGCCCGCGCGCAACTGCTTGGTTTTTTCGACGAACTTCGCTACGAATTCGTCCGCGATCTTCTCGTCGACCACCAGGCGTTCGGTGGACATGCAGATCTGGCCTTGGAACAGGAAGCTGCCGAACACCGCTGCCTTGACCGCCGCGTCGATGTCCGCATCGTCCAGAACGATTAGCGGTGACTTGCCACCGAGTTCCAGTAAGCAGCGTTTGAGATGCTGGCCGGCTTTCTGAGCAATGATGCGGCCCACGCGGGTAGAGCCCGTGAAGTTGATGCGACGGATCTCCTTTGAAGAAATCAGCGCATCTGCAATATCGGGCGACCGGTCCGGGGAGGAGTTCAGATAATTGAGCACGCCAGCAGGCAGACCGGCTTCCTGCACACACTTCGTAACCAAAGCGTGCGTAGCGGGGCTAAATTCGGAGCCTTTAAATACGACGGTATTGCCGCAGACCAGCGGATAAGCGATGGCCCGCGCCGCGAGCACTGCGGTGCCGTTCCAGGGAACGATGCTCAAGATGGGGCCGACCGGCTGACGCAGCGTCATCGACAGGGTGTCAGGCTTGTCCGTCGGAATGGTTTCGCCTTGAATTTGGGTGGCTAGTGAGGCGGCTTCCCGGAATACATTGGCCGACAGGTGCACGTTGAACCCCGCCCACAGCGCGGAGGCTCCCACTTCCTTGGCCATCACTTCGATGAACTCGGGCGTTTTGCTCTCCATGACGTCTGCCACCTTCAAAAGAAGGCGCCGCCGCTCCGAGGGTCCGACGGCCTTCCAGGACTTGAACGCCTCTTGAGCGGCTCGAGCCGCATCGACCGCATCGTCCACCGTGGCGTTCGCGCATTGGGTCACGACCTCGCCACTGACAGGGTGCTTGCGATCGAATGACTTTTTGTCACTCGAATCGCGCCAGGTGTTGTTGATGAACAATTTCGTCTTCATGGGTTGTCTCCTGGGAATGGGGTTGAAAAATCTGATTTGATTGAAAATTCACTTTCGACCGAGCGCCATGCCGCCATCAATGCTGATCACCGTGCCAGTGATGAACTTCCCTTGTTCCCGGGAGGCCAGCAAAAGGTACGGTGCCACCACGTCCTCGGGCCTTGCTGCGAACCCCAAGGGGGTCAGGCCCTTGATCATGTCATCGATGCCGGGCATGTCTTTCATTTTGGTTTTGTCGAAGCCAGCGCTTGCCGGGCCAGCCAAAGGAGTGACCGTGCCACCTGGCGCAACGCCATTGACCCGGATGTGCGGAGCCAATTCGTAGGCCAACGCCTTGACCATGCCCAGCACTGCATGCTTGCTGGCAATGTAGCAAGAGCCGCCGCCGCCGACCGCATAGGAAGAAACGGAAGCCGTCACTACTACCGATCCGTTCGTTTTTTTGAGTTCCGGCAAGGCCGCGCTGATGCCGCTGAAATAGCTTTTGACGTTGATGTCAAATATCTCGTCGAAACTGCCCGAGAATTTCTCCCAAGGCTCATCGATGCTCAGCATGTAATCCCATATCCCGGCATTTCCGATGAAGCAATCCAGGCGCCCGAACCTGGCAACCGTCTGTTTAACCAGCTTCTCATTGGTGGCGTGATCACGGACATCGCCCGCTACGATCTCAATGGCATCTTTGAATTCACTGCGAAGACCCGCCTCTTGTTCCTCGTTGCGAACAAGTGCGGACACGAAATAGCCAGCTGCTTTGAAGGATCGAACCAGTTCCAGCCCGATGCCTGAACCGGCGCCAGTGATGGCAACAACTTGCTGTGTGCTCATGTCAATAAATTTCCGTTTAAAACAATCAAGGATGACCGCCATCCAGGCAGTCATCCCCAGGGTTCACAGGAAGATCATCATGTTGTGGGTCTGGAGAATGCGCTCCGGGTAGTCCACAAAGCGTTCGACCAATTTGATGCCACCACCTTCGTTACGTTTCCATTTGTCTTCTCGCGTTGCATAGAACACGTCAACCTGGTTTCCGCGCCTGGCGCGGTGGAGAATGAGGTTGGAGCGGACATGCAGCAGATCCGGTGCGCTCTTGTCCTTGGCCGCCGTGACATTGGTGACGAAGCGGGTGAAGCGGATCTTCGGGCTGTTGGCCCAGTTCTGAGGATCCATCTGGTGTTCAACTCGAACTTTCAGCTGTTGATAGTTCTCGTTGTAGATATTCACCGCATCATTCAGTTGGTATCGACGCTCGGAAGTGGAGCGAAGTTCTCGCGAGATCACTTGGTATTTGATCTCGGGGGCAACGAAGTGTTCAAGCCAGGCTTTGTAGGCCTGAATGTCCAACAGATGTGCTTCTCGGGTCAGGAGTGTGGTGACTTCTTGCTGCAGATCGCTGTCGTGCCCGACGAAGAAACGATGAAATTCTTCGGCGTCGTGCGCGGAGACCAGCTTGTCTTCCTGGGTATTGATCATCATGGTTGGCTCCTGGATTAGCGATCAGTCGTCTTGGTGAGTTCGGTGTGCCAATTTCGGGAGGCATTTTCGAACTCGGCCCAATTGGAGCTGCTGATGTGAGCCTGGTAGGCACGGTAGAATCCGCGATAGCTGGTTTCGCCGATTGCCGATTTGCCAACGACGCCCGGATAGCATTCGTCGCCGTAGACGTCCTTGCCGAAACCCAAATTGGCAATCAGATCACTGTTGCTGGATTGGTATTTCTTGGCATTTTGCGACTCCGTCTCCATGTTGTCGTTGTCGTCGCTTTCCCAGAATCCTGCTGGTCCGAAAGTGCGCTGAACCGCGTCAGCCAAGCGACGCTTTAAGTCCTCAGGCATGTCTTTTTCCACGATGGCATACGTCCAAACCTCGGTCGTGTTTTCATCGATCGGGTTCCAGACCTTGAAGACACCGGAGCAGGTCAAAATGCTGTTGTTCGGGAAAATCGTGCAGTTTAGATGGCTGCGGTAAATCCGTGCCCGGACATCGCCGATTTCCTTGGCGAGTTTTTCCTGTTTTGCGGCGCCGAATGCCATCATTTCGGGAACCAGATCAGCGCTGTGGACACCGGAGTAGGCGTCCCACAATACGCCCATTCCAGTGCCATACTTGCTGGTCATTTGTAAGCCCGCGCCTTCGGGTGGAAGCATAGCGTTGCCCGCAAGAGGGGTAAATATCGACTGACCTGAGCGCAAAGACGATGCGTGCGTCCAACCAACGTGGTACGCGTCACCCACAAAGTTTTCCGCAGGAGCCTTCCAGTTGGCCTTGATCACCACTTTGCCGGGGGGG
This sequence comes from Tepidiphilus olei, assembly GCF_006980705.1. Classification (GTDB taxonomy): domain Bacteria; phylum Pseudomonadota; class Gammaproteobacteria; order Burkholderiales; family Rhodocyclaceae; genus Tepidiphilus; species Tepidiphilus olei. The sequence goes on from NZ_SBHO01000014.1 coordinate 13,118, forward strand.
CCTACAAGTTCCAGGCCACCAGAGTACTTGAAGATGGGTTCTAAGTACCAGGCTGCATCACCCAGATAATCGATGAACGGGGGAGCTTCTGCATCAAAACAGCCGTAGATAAAACCATGAAAGCTTTCGATGCGGGGGACTTCTTTCAAGCCCAGGCACTTCTTTTTGATCGCATCGCCGTACAACTCTTTTTCAAAGGGAACGCTTTGCAGTTCGCCGTTGGAACCGAAGCCCCAGCCGTGGTAGCTGCACACAAAGCCTTTCGCATTTCCGGCTTCAGCGTGAACTAGTGTCTTGCCCCGGTGACGGCAAACATTCAAAAAGGCTCGCACCGACCCATCGTTCTGGCGGGAGACGATGACTTCATCGACGCCCATTTTGGCAATGACATAGTCGCCGGGGGAGGGAATCAGACAGTCATGGGTCAGAAAAAGCCAGTTCCGCGCGAAGATGGTCTTCATCTCGTGCTGGAAAAGTTCTTTGTCGCCATGAATCAGGTGCTTTTGCGTCAGCCCTGCTTCACTCACTAAGTTTTGGTAACTCATAATTGCTTGTCTCCTCTTGTTTGAAAACGGGTAGTGATTGGGTTGGGTGGGGTGATTTCCGGATTTGGCTTTCCTCCTGCAAAGAGTTTTAGTCCAGCTTGATCATCACGCGCATGTTTTCGATTTTTACGGGGTAGGTTTTGATGTCCTGTGTCAGGGGTGAGCACAAGGCTTTACCCGTGCAAACATCGAATCGGCCTTGATGCAAAGGACATTCAATTTCCCGGCCTTCGAGAAAGCCGTCGCTCAAGCGCGCAGCCCCGTGGGTACACAAGTTGTCGGTGGCGAAGACCTCACCTTCCACCTCATAGAAGGCAATGTCTTTGCCTGCCACGATGACTCCGACCACATCGCCCTCAGGCACAGCGTCCCGTGCGATGGCATCAATCCAGTTCTCGGACATGTTCTGCAACCTCAAATGGGGTAGATGAGGGAGTTGGGGATCATCTCGCTGTCGTACACGCACAGCCGAGACTGCAGCTTCAGCCCTTCCGGTGTGCGCACGATGACGTCGCGGTAGTAGCCTGCGTTGAAAACCGTGGAGTCCCCATCTAGCTTGGTTCGAATGACCACGTAGTTGGCTTCCGACTGGATGCGCTCGCCACTGACATCACGCTCCACGGACAGGATTCGCGGCGTGCCCACGATGTGGCGCTGGTAGTAGGGGTCGTGGTACATGGTTTCTTTGACGCCGTACACACGGTCGCGAATCATGGCCTTGCTCTCCAGAGCCAGCAGACACAGGGGCAGGCCCTGCTCGAAGTTTTCGCGCGGTTGCAGGCGGTAGGTGCCGGTCTCAATGAAAAAATCAGGCCACTTCTCCCAATCGGCGGAGTCGCAGACCATGGCGTAGTCGCTGTACAGGTTCAGCAGTTCGAAGTACGTCTTGAAGTCGATCATGTTCACTCCCCCATCACTTTGCGCCAGTAGTCGTACATGCCGCGGATCAGCGTTTCGGTGACCATGTGGTCGGTGTCGCCGATCTCGTGGCCGCCCATCTCGATCACGGAGCGGTGCGACGGGTTCTGCTCGAAGCCTTCCTGCGACCACTCGATCACCTCGCCGTCGTCGGCCGAGACGAAGCCTGCCGGGCCGAACAGGTTGGCCTGGATCAGGCGGCGCTGGTGCATCTCCGGCGTGTCGTCTTCAAAGCCGAAATGGGTCCAGACGAAATCAAAAGATCTGTGCCCGTTGGGCTGGATGTGGCGCGTCGATAAGCTGTTGACCTGCTGCTGGATGATCACACTGGGGAAGATCGTGGTCATCACGGCGGTCGGGCCGCCCCACCAGGGCTCGGGCACGATGTCCAGCAGACGCGGGTCGTTCACCTTCATCTGCTCCTTGAAGCTGTCCACGCCGGACACGACCTCCTCGTTCTTGCCGCCCTGACCGCGCGTGGAGATCATCGCGGCGTGGCGGAATTTGGCGTCCATCTTCAGTTCCGACTTGTTGTCGGCGCGCCAGAGCCCGAAGGTCGAGAACCAGGTGTGCAGCAGGCCCGGGTGGTAGGGGTCCTTGATGTTCTCCTGCATCAGCTTCCAGTTGCCCGGGATGCGCTGGCGGCGGTAGCCCAGGATCTTGAGCTTGCGGCCATTGAAGACGCGATCGAAGTAGTGTAGGATGGTTGGGCCCAGGAAGTCCTCGAAAGGCTCGACATCGTGGTCGAAAGAGGCAAACACTGCACCGCCTCGGGCGGCCACCTTGAGCTTGGTCAGGCCGTGTTCTTCGAGTTTGAAGTCCTTGGGCATGCCGCCGTTGACCTTGCCGTCCTGCTTGACGCCACGGCGGAAGGGCACGCCCTGCAGGTCACCCTTGAGGCTGTAGTTCCACTGGTGGTAGGGGCAGAAGAAGTCCTTGGCGTTGCCGTGGCGCTCGCGGCAAAAGCGCATGCCACGGTGGGCGCAGACGTTCTCCACCACGTTGATGCCGCCATCCGGATCACGCACCATGATGACCGAGCGCTCACCGATCACCGTTCGCTTGAAGTCGCCTGGATTCGGAATCTCGGCTTCCAGGCCTACGTAGCACCAGTGGCCGGAGTAGAAAAAGCGGTCGAGTTCGCGCTTGTAGTGGTCCTCGCTGGTGTAAGCCCAGAAGGGGATCCGGCTGGTGCCGTCTCCTGGCCAAACGGGGTCTTTGGGAAACACTGTCTTGGTTTCACTCATCGTGCGTCTCCTTGGGTGGAATGCACTGGGAACGATCGGTGGGGTTCAGACACCGCTGGGATAGAAGGCATCGGAGTGAACATGCTCCGGCGCAATGCCAAGCTTGGCGACGATCAAACTGAGGGCATCGACCATGGCGGGAGGGCCGCACAGGTACGCTCGCCAGCCATCGAGCGACTTAAAATCGCTCTCGATGGCATCGGTGACCAGGCCGCTGCGCCATGCACCGTCCACCGGGCCGGTGGCGACGACAACGTGGACCTTGAGCTGAGGGTGTTGATCGGCCATCGCCTGGAGCCGCTCGGCGTCGTACACGTCTTCTTGGCTGCGCACACCGAAATAGAGGTGAATAGGGTTGGTCATGCCCTCGGCCAACGCGCCGCGCACGATCGACAAAACAGGGGCCAGACCGGTACCACCGCCCACGCACAGCATTGGGCCGGTGTGCTTGCGACGCAGGTATGCCGTGCCCAGCGGCCCACTGATGCGGATGTTCGATCCGACCTTCAGTTCACTGAAGATGTATTCCGTGACGCGGCCTCCATGCACTTTTCGGATGTGGAACTCCATCTCCTCATCACCCGGCAGGCCGGCCATGGAATATGGGCGGATATGGTCGGGCGTGAACTGCAAAATGGCGTACTGCCCCGGGCTGAATTCCAGCGGCTTGGCCAGCTTGACTTTGATGCGGCGAATGTCGTGCGTGGCCTGCTCGATCGATGTGACCGTGCCCTTGATGATCTTGGCCGGATGGGTAATCACCTCATCCACATCGGGAACCTCGATGGTGCAGTCCCCGGTCAGGGTAGCCTGGCAGGCCAATACCTCACCGGCCTTGGCCGAATGGGGGCGTCCTGTCTCCGGTACGCCGCCCAGCACGCTGCCTTCGATCACCTTGCAGCGGCAGGTGCCGCAGCGACCGGACATGCAGCTGTAGGAAATGGGAACGCTGTGCGCACGCAGCACGTCCAGCAGATTTTTCCCAATCTCTGTCTGCAGCCGCAGCTTCAGTGGCTGTACGACCAGTTCCATGTTGTGCGCTCTCTTTGTCTCCGAATGACGCGATTTTGGATAGAAAAGTCGTATAAGTCGATGCAGCGAACCTGATAGTTAGAATCACCAGCATGAATAGTGAGGTACAGCATGAGGCTTCGCGACATTGATCTCAACCTGCTGGTGGTGTTCAACCAGATGTTGATGGACCGCAGCGCGTCCACTGCTGCCGAGAAGCTCAACATGTCACAGCCCGCCGTCAGCAACGCGCTGCGTCGCCTGCGTGAGCTGCTGAACGACGAGCTCTTCATACGCACATCCAAGGGCATGGAGCCGACGCCCTACGCCCTGCACCTGGCAGAACCCGTCGTGTACGCACTCAATGCGCTGCAGACAGCTCTGTCGAGTAAAGAAAGTTTCGACCCCCAGACCAGTGCCCGGACCTTCAACCTGGCGATGACCGACATCGGCGAGATGTACTTCATGCCGCCGCTCATGGACGCGCTGTCCCGGCTGGCACCGAAGATCCAGATCCATACCCACCGGCCCGACTCGGGCGACCTGAAGGAAGGCATGGAGTCCGGCGCCATCGATCTCGCGCTGGGTATGATGCCCAACCTGCAAACCGGTTTCTTCCAGAAGCGGCTGTTCAGGCAACGTTACGTGTGCATGTTCAGGAAGGGACACCCCGTCGCAAAGTCGCCCATGACGCTGGCCCAATTCAGCAAGCTTGAACATGTGGGTGTTACGGCGCCAAACACAGGCCATGGGGAGATCGACAGCCTGCTAACCCGTGCGGGCGTCACGCGCCGCGTTCGACTGGTGGTGCCGCACTTCATCGCTGTGGGCCACATCCTTCAAAGCACCGACCTGATCGCCACATTGCCCGAGCGGTTTGCTGACCTCATCAAGGGCCCATTTGACTTGGTCGTCTCCCCTCACCCTGTCAAGCTGCCCGAAATTGCCATTAACATGTTCTGGCACGCCAAGTACAACCGTGACCCGGCCAATATGTGGCTGCGGCAACTTGTGAGCGATCTGTTCGCGGACAAGTGAAGCCTTCGGCGTCACCGCAACAGTTTGGACATGCGGGGTTTCGCCTTTCACTGCATCGAAAGATCTTCGTGAACGATCGGTGTGCACCCGCTACACCCAAGTCTTCGACTTCATCGCATCGACCCCCGGCGGCCACCCAAAGTGCTCCACTTATGGCCACCCAAATTGCTCCACCTGACCAGTGGTGACCTGATGCATTGAGCTTGGCATGTTGGTCGCCCGCTGGCCGACAGGCAGGACGTTACTTTCACCCCCTCACCAACGAGGGGACCACCGGAGTGAACGTCTTGAAGCCACACTTGCAAACCACCATATGGACGCTGCTGGAGGCCAACGCCAGCCAGCGAGAGGGTTGTGCAACCTTTTTTCTGTAAATTTCCGTGGTGTTGGTCATGACGCCGGGGTTACGGGTTGAGGTTGAGATAGACCTTGCCGGTCATCCACTCGTCGTCGAGTTCGGCCAGCAGCGCCGAGACCAGGCGCAGGCAGGAATCCATGTTGGGGAAGATGCTGGCCACC
>NZ_SBHO01000015.1 GCF_006980705.1 Tepidiphilus olei
CCGGGGAAGTCGTACTTGGAGAGCAGCTCGCGCACTTCCATCTCGACGAGCTCGAGGAGCTCGGGGTCGTCGACCATGTCGCACTTGTTCATGTAGACGACGATGTAGGGCACGCCCACCTGGCGCGCCAGCAGGATGTGCTCGCGCGTCTGCGGCATCGGACCGTCGGCGGCCGACACCACCAGAATGGCACCGTCCATCTGCGCCGCGCCGGTGATCATGTTCTTGACGTAGTCGGCGTGGCCCGGGCAGTCGACGTGCGCGTAGTGGCGCTTCTCCGTCTCGTATTCGACGTGCGCGGTGTTGATCGTGATCCCACGGGCCTTTTCTTCCGGCGCCGCGTCGATGTCGTCGTACTTCTTCGCCTCGCCGCCGTAGTACTTCGACAGCACCGTCGTCAGCGCCGCCGTCAGCGTCGTCTTCCCATGGTCCACGTGACCGATCGTGCCCACATTCACGTGCGGCTTGGTGCGCTCGAACTTCGCTTTTGCCATCGTATTTCCCCTTGCAAACGTGATAAAGAAAAACCGCTCACTTCCGGCTGTTGATCACCGCCTCGGCAACGGACTTGGGCGCTTCGGCGTAGTGCTTGAATTCCATCGAGTAGGTGGCACGCCCCTGGGTGAGCGAACGCAGCTGGGTGGCATAACCGAACATCTCGGCGAGCGGCACCTCGGCACGAATGGACTTGATGCCACCGGGAAGGTCGTCCATACCCTGGATGACGCCGCGGCGCCCGGAAAGATCGCCCATGACGTTGCCCATGAACTCTTCGGGGGTCTCGACTTCCACCGCCATGATGGGTTCGAGCAACACCGGATTGGCCTTCTTCATCCCTTCCTTGAAGGCGATGGAACCAGCCATCTTGAAGGCATTCTCGTTGGAGTCGACTTCGTGATACGAACCGTCGAAGAGAGTGACCTTGACATCGACCACCGGGAATCCAGCGAGCACGCCGCTTTGCAGCGCTTCCTGCACGCCCTTGTCCACCGCCGGGATGTATTCACGGGGTACGACGCCGCCCTTGATGGCGTCGATGAATTCATAACCCTTGCCCGCTTCGTTCGGTTCGATGCGCAACCAGACGTGACCGTACTGACCACGGCCGCCGGTTTGCTTGACGAACTTGCCTTCCTGTTCGACCGATTTGCGAATGGTTTCGCGGTAGGCCACCTGCGGCGCACCGACGTTGCAATCGACGTTGAACTCGCGGCGCATACGATCGACGATGATCTCGAGATGCAGCTCGCCCATACCGGAGATGATGGTCTGACCGGATTCCTCGTCGGTACGCACGCGGAAAGATGGATCTTCCATCGCCAGGCGCTGCAGCGCAATGCCCATCTTCTCCTGGTCGCCCTTGGTCTTGGGCTCCACGGCGACGTGGATCACCGGCTCGGGGAAGACCATGGATTCGAGCTTGATCGGCGCGCCCGGATCGCACAAGGTCTCGCCCGTGGTGACTTCCTTCAGACCCACGGCGGCGGCGATGTCACCGGCGAGCACTTCTTTGATTTCGTTGCGCTCGTTGGCGTGCATCTGCAGCAGGCGGCCGATGCGCTCTTTTTTGTTCTTGTTGGCGTTGAGCACGGTGTCACCGGAGTTGAGCGTACCGGAATAGACGCGCAGGAAGGTGAGCTGACCGACGAAGGGGTCGGTCATCAGCTTGAACGCCAAGGCGCAGAATTTCTCGTCGTCGGCCGCACGGCGCTCGACGACGTTGCCGTCGAAATCGGTTCCCTGCACCGGCGGGATGTCGACCGGCGAGGGCAGGAATTCGATCACGGCGTCGAGCATGCGCTGCACGCCCTTGTTCTTGAAGGCCGAGCCGCACAGCATGGGCTGGATCTCGGTGGCGATGGTGCGCAGCCGCAGCCCCTGGACGATCTTGGCCTCGGGCAGGTCGCCGTTTTCGAGGTACTCGTTCATGAGCTCCTCGCTCGCCTCGGCGGCAGCCTCGAGCATCTTCTCGCGCCACTCCTGCGCCTGATCCTTCAGTTCGGCGGGAATGTCGCGGTATTCGAATTTGGTGCCCTGGGAAGCCTCGTCCCAGACGATCGCTTTCATCTTGATGAGATCGACCACGCCGGCGAACGAATCCTCGGCCCCGATGGGGATGACGATCGGCACGGGGTTCGCCTTGAGGCGGGCGCGCATCTGCTCGTAGACCTTGAAGAAATTGGCCCCTTGGCGGTCCATCTTGTTGACGAAAGCCAGACGCGGCACCTTGTACTTGTTGGCCTGACGCCACACGGTCTCGGACTGGGGCTGCACGCCGCCCACGGCACAGTAGACCATGCAGGCCCCGTCGAGCACGCGCATCGAGCGTTCGACTTCGATGGTGAAGTCGACGTGCCCCGGGGTGTCGATGATGTTGAACCGGTGCTCGGGGAACTGCATGTCCATGCCGCGCCAGAAACAGGTGGTGGCGGCGGAAGTGATGGTGATGCCCCGCTCCTGCTCCTGTTCCATCCAGTCCATGGTGGCGGCGCCTTCGTGCACCTCCCCGATCTTGTGGTTGACCCCGGTGTAGAACAGGATGCGTTCGGTGGTCGTGGTTTTACCGGCGTCGATGTGCGCCGAGATACCGATGTTACGGTAGCGTTCGATGGGTGTTTTGCGTGCCACGTCGTTTCCCGCCAAGAATTCCAAAATATCGTTCGTCGAAAACGCAAAAGCGGGCCAGCCTCGATGGGGCCCGCCGCGCCATGGATTTAGGATCAATAACGGTAATGCGCAAAGGCCTTGTTCGCCTCGGCCATGCGGTGAACCTCGTCACGCTTCTTCATGGCGGCACCACGCCCTTCGGCGGCCTCCAGCAGTTCATTGGCCAAGCGCTGCGCCATGGATTTTTCGGAGCGCTTGCGCGCCGCATCACGCAGCCAACGCATCGACAAGGCGAGGCGCCGCGACGGCCGCACTTCCACCGGCACTTGATAATTGGCACCACCGACACGACGACTCTTGACTTCGACCACCGGCTTGACGTTTTCGATCGCCGCACTGAAAACCTGCAGAGGATCTTTCCCCCCCTTGGCGGCGATCGCCTCGAAGGCGCCGTAGACGATACGTTCGGCCACGGACTTCTTGCCCGAGACCATGATCACGTTGATGAATTTTGAGACGTTCTGGTTGCCGAACTTCGGATCCGGCAGAATCTCACGCTTGGGAACTTCACGACGACGGGGCATTTCGACCTCTCGCGATTTCTAGATGACGTTTCGAACCGATCAGGCTTTCTTGGGACGCTTGGCACCGTACTTCGAACGGGCCTGTTTGCGGTCCTTGACGCCTTGAAGATCGAGCGAGCCGCGGACGATGTGGTAGCGCACCCCCGGCAGGTCTTTCACCCGGCCGCCACGGATCAGCACCACCGAGTGTTCTTGCAGGTTATGCCCCTCACCTCCAATGTAGGCGATGACCTCGTAGCCGTTGGTGAGTCGAACCTTGGCGACCTTACGCAAGGCCGAGTTGGGTTTTTTCGGCGTCGTGGTATAGACGCGGGTGCACACTCCACGCCGCTGCGGGCAGGATTCCAGCGCCGGAGCGGCGCTCTTCTCCCGGACGCGGGTACGCGGTTTGCGCACGAGCTGGTTGATCGTCGGCATAGTTTCTTTTCCTTCGTTGGCGATTCGGCGACCCGACTACGATTGGCCGGTTCGATAAACGCGCGATGTTATCTTGAAAAGGGGTGTGCGTCAAGCACACCCCATCGTTCTCATCCTTCGGCCTGACTCGAGGCGGCCCCGGTCGTGATCTGCGCCCAGGCGCTCTCGGCCGACTGCGCCTGGGTGCGCTGACGACGCGCCCGGTGATGCGCCAAGCCCGTACCCGCGGGAATGAGCCGCCCGACGATGACGTTCTCTTTGAGCCCGCGCAGCTCGTCGCGCTTGCCCATGATCGCGGCTTCGGTGAGCACCCGCGTGGTTTCCTGGAAGGAGGCCGCCGAGATGAAGGAGTCGGTGGACAAAGACGCCTTGGTGATACCGAGCAGCACGTTCTCGAATCGCGCCGGGATCTTGCCCTCTTTCTCCAGACGAGCGTTTTCGATCAGCACGTCCGAGCGCTCGACCTGCTCCTCACGCAGGAAACGGCTGTCACCGGGATCGGTGATGACGACGCGACGCAGCATCTGCCGCACGATCACCTCGATGTGCTTGTCGTTGATCTTCACCCCCTGCAGGCGATAGACGTCCTGCACCTCGTCGATGACGTAGCGCGCGAGCGCCTCGACGCCTTGCAGACGCAGGATGTCGTGCGGATCGACCGGTCCATCGACGATCAGCTCACCCCGGTTGACGACCTGGCCATCGTGCACCAAGAGACGCTTTTCCTTCGGGATGAGAAACTCGTGGGTGGTGCCGTCCGGCTCGGTGAGGATGAGGCGCTGTTTGCCCTTGGTCTCTTTGCCGAACGAGACCGTGCCGGTGACTTCGGCGAGCATGCCGGCATCCTTGGGCGAACGGGCTTCGAAGAGCTCGGCCACGCGCGGCAGACCCCCGGTGATGTCCCGGGTCTTGGCCGATTCTTGAGGAATACGGGCGAGCACCTCGCCCACGCCGACATACTGCCCTTCACGCACCGTGATGATGGCGCCCACCGGGAAAGTGAGCATGAAGGGATGATCGGTCCCGGGAATGCGCACATCGTTGCCCGCCTCGTCCTGTAGGCGAATCTGCGGCCGTCCGATCTTGGCGCTCGATCCGCGCTGCTTGGCATCGATGACCACCAGGGTCGACAAACCGGTGACCTCGTCGACCTGCTTGGCGACCGTGATGCCTTCTTCGACGTTGTCGAACCGCACCGTGCCAGCGTATTCGCTGATGATCGGCCGGGTGTGCGGATCCCAAGCGGCGAGTTTGACCCCCGCCTTGACCACCTGGCCATCATCGATGTACAAGGTCGCGCCGTAAGGTACCTTGTGGCGCTCGCGCTCACGGCCGGCATCGTCCAGGATCAGCACTTCGGCCGAGCGGGCGATGACGATCTTTTCTCCGCGCTCGTTGACCACGTAGCGCATGTTCGAGGAGAAACGCACCGTCCCGCCGGACTTGGCCTCCACTCCCGAGACCGCGGCCGCTCGTGAGGCGGCACCACCGACGTGGAAGGTCCGCATGGTGAGCTGGGTACCCGGCTCGCCGATCGACTGTGCGGCGATGACACCGATCGCCTCTCCGACGTTGACCAGACCACCACGCCCCAGATCGCGCCCGTAGCACTTGGCGCACACGCCGAAGTGGGTCTCGCAGGAAAGCGGGCTACGCACCTTGACCTCGTCGATCCCTTTCTCGTCGATGAGCGCCACGAGTTTCTCGTCGAGCAGCGTACCCGCCTCGATGAGGGTGGCCTGCGTATCCGGATCGATGATGTCGTCGGCAGCCACACGCCCGAGGATACGGTCGCGCAGCGGCTCGATGACCTCGCCCCCTTCGATGAGGGCCTTCATGGCAAAGCCTTCGTGGGTGCCGCAATCTTCTTCGGTGACGACCAGATCCTGGGTGACGTCGACCAGGCGCCGCGTGAGGTAACCGGAGTTGGCGGTTTTGAGTGCCGTGTCGGCCAGACCTTTACGCGCGCCGTGCGTCGAGATGAAGTACTGCAGGACGTTGAGCCCCTCGCGGAAATTGGTGGTGATGGGGGTTTCGATGATCGAGCCGTCGGGCTTGGCCATGAGGCCGCGCATGCCGGCGAGCTGACGGATCTGGGCAGCAGAGCCGCGCGCGCCGGAGTCGGCCATCATGTAGATGGAGTTGAAGGATTCCTGCTCGATCTCCTTGCCATCTTCGGTGACGATCTTCTCCTTGGCCAGTTGCTCCATCATCGCTTTGGCTACTTGATCGACCGCCGTACCCCAGATGTCGACCACTTTGTTGTAGCGCTCGGCCGCCGTCACCAGACCCGAAGCGTATTGTTGGGCGATTTCCTTGACCTCTTCCTCGGCCTTGCGGATGATCTCCTCTTTCTGCGGCGGAACGAGCATGTCCTTGATGGCAATGGAAATGCCGCCGCGGGTGGCGAGCTGATAGCCGGTAGTCATCAGCTTGTCGGCGAAGATCACCGTGGCCTTGAGCCCGCAATTGCGGTACGCATGGTTGATGAGCTTGGAGATGGTCTTTTTCTTGAGCGGCTGGTCGATGAGCTCGAACGGCAAGCCGGGGGGCAGAATCGAGGAGAGGATCGCCCGGCCGACGGTCGTCTCTCGCCGGGTGATGCGCTCGATCGGCTCACCGTCGGGGCCGAGGTCGTACTCCTTGATGCGCACGGTGATGCGAGCGTGCAGCGATACCACCCCCGTCTCGAAGGCACGCTTGACTTCGGCGACGTCGGCAAACATCATGCCGCTGCCCTTGGCCACAGCCGATTCGCGCGTGGCATAGTAAAGACCCAGCACGATGTCCTGCGAGGGGACGATGATGGGTTCACCGTTGGCAGGCGACAAGACATTGTTCGAGGCGAGCATCAGGGTGCGCGCCTCGAGCTGGGCTTCGAGCGACAACGGCACGTGCACGGCCATCTGGTCGCCGTCGAAGTCGGCGTTGAACGCCGTACACACCAGCGGGTGCAGCTGGATCGCCTTGCCCTCGATCAACACCGGTTCGAAGGCCTGGATGCCCAGGCGGTGCAGGGTCGGGGCGCGGTTGAGCAGCACCGGGTGCTCGTAGATCACCTCTTCGAGGATGTCCCAGACCACCGGCTCCTGGTTCTCCACCATCTTCTTGGCCTGCTTGATGGTGGTGGCGTAGCCGAGTTTCTCCAGCCGGTTGAAGATGAAGGGCTTGAAGAGTTCGAGCGCCATGAGCTTGGGCAGGCCGCACTGGTGCAGCTTCAACTGCGGACCGACGACGATGACCGAGCGGCCGGAGTAGTCGACGCGCTTACCGAGCAGGTTCTGACGGAAGCGCCCGCCCTTGCCCTTGATCATGTCGGCGAGCGACTTGAGCGGCCGTTTGTTGGGCCCGGTCATCACCTTGCCGCGACGGCCGTTGTCCAGCAGCGAATCGACCGCCTCCTGCAGCATGCGCTTCTCGTTGCACACGATGATGTCGGGCGCCTTGAGCTCGAGCAGGCGCTTGAGGCGGTTGTTGCGGTTGATGACACGGCGATAGAGATCGTTGAGGTCCGAGGTGGCGAAGCGCCCGCCGTCGAGCGGCACGAGCGGGCGCAGGTCGGGCGGCAGCACCGGCAGCACCTCGAGGACCATCCATTCGGGGCGCATTCCGGTCTTGTTGAAGGCCTCCAACACCTTGAGCCGTTTGCTGAGCTTCTTGATCTTGGCATCCGACCCCGTGGTCTCGAGCTCGCCGCGCAGCTTCTCGATCTCGCGCTTGATGTCGAGCGTGCGCAGGAGTTCGCGGATGGCCTCGGCCCCCATCATGGCGACGAAATCGTCGCCGTATTCCTCGAAGGCGGCGTGGTACTGCTCTTCGGTCATGAGCTGGCCGCGGTTGAGCGGCGTGAGTCCCGGCTCAATGACGACATAGGCTTCGAAGTAGAGGACGCGCTCGATGTCGCGCAGCGTCATGTCGAGCACCAGGCCGAGGCGGCTCGGCAGGCTCTTCAGGAACCAGATGTGCGACACGGGCGAGGCCAGTTCGATGTGGCCCATGCGCTCGCGGCGCACGCGCGCCACGGTCACTTCGACGCCGCACTTCTCGCAGATCACGCCGCGGTACTTGAGCCGCTTGTACTTGCCGCACAGGCACTCGTAGTCCTTGATCGGGCCGAAGATCTTGGCGCAGAAAAGGCCGTCGCGCTCGGGCTTGAAGGTGCGGTAGTTGATGGTCTCGGGCTTCTTGACTTCGCCGTAGGACCACGAGCGGATCTTCTCCGGCGAGGCGAGCCGGATGGTGATCGCATCGAACTCGTTTTCCTGAGGCAGCGACTGTTTGAACAGGTCGGCGAGCAAGCTAGTGCTAGTCATGGATGAGTTCTCCTGGCGGGATCATTCCGCCTGATCAATAGCGTTCCAGATCGATGTCGAGCGCAAGCGAGCGGATTTCCTTCAACAGCACGTTGAAGGACTCGGGCATGCCGGCGATGATGCGGTGCTCTCCCTTGACGATGCTCTCGTAGACCTTGGTGCGGCCGACCACGTCGTCGGACTTGACGGTGAGCATCTCTTGCAGGGTGTAGGCCGCGCCGTAGGCTTCCAGTGCCCAGACTTCCATCTCGCCGAAGCGCTGGCCGCCGAACTGCGCCTTGCCGCCGAGCGGCTGCTGCGTCACCAGCGAGTACGGACCGGTGGAGCGCGCGTGCATCTTGTCGTCGACCAGGTGGTGCAGCTTCAGCATGTGCTTGTAGCCCACCGTGACCGGACGCTCGAAGGGCTCGCCCGTCTGACCGTCGTAGAGCGTGACCTGTTCGGTCCCTTCGATGCCGGCGAGCCGGAAAATGGCGGCGATGTCCTCTTCCGTGGCCCCCTCGAAGACGGGCGAAGCGAAAGGCACGCCTTTTTCGAGGTTGCGCGCCATCTCGAGGAGTTCCTCGTCGCTGAGCTCGCCGAGCGCCTCGCGGTGACCGCGTTCGTTGTAGATCCGCTCGAGGAATTCGCGCACTTCCTGCACCGTGGCCTGGCGACGCAGCATCTCACCGATGCGCTCGCCCAGCGCCCGTGCTGCGCGGCCGAGGTGGGTCTCGAGGATCTGGCCGATGTTCATGCGCGAGGGCACGCCCAAGGGGTTCAGGACGATGTCTACCGGGCGGCCGTCGGCCATGAAGGGCATGTCCTCCACCGGCACGATCTTGGAGACCACCCCCTTGTTACCGTGGCGGCCGGCCATCTTGTCACCGGGCTGCAGCCGCCGCTTGACGGCGAGATAGACCTTCACCATCTTGAGCACACCCGGGGGCAATTCGTCCCCTTGGGTGAGCTTGCGGCGCTTGTGCTCGAACGCTTCGTCGAAGGCCTTGCGCATCTTCTCGAGGCCGTCGCGCACGGCTTCGAGCTGCGCGGCGAGCGTTTCGTCCTCGACGCGGATGTCGAACCACTGATACGGTTCGAGGGAATCGAGATAGGCCTCGTCGATCACGCTGCCTTTGGCCAGACGCTTGGGACCGCCGTTGGCCTTCTGGCCGACGAGCAGACGGCGCACACGCTGGAAAGCGTCGCGCTCGAAGATGCGCATCTGGTCGTTGAGGTCCTTGCGATAGGCCCGTAGCTGGTCGTCGATGATGGACTGCGCCCGCTTGTCGCGCTCGATGCCCTCACGGGTGAAGACGAGCACGTCGATGACGGTGCCGCTCATGCCGGTGGGCACGCGCAGCGAGGAGTCTTTCACGTCGGAGGCTTTCTCGCCGAAGATCGCCCGCAGCAGTTTTTCTTCCGGCGTGAGCTGGGCTTCGCCCTTGGGCGTGACCTTACCCACCAGCACGTCGCCCGCCTTGACTTCGGCGCCGATGTGGATGATGCCGGATTCGTCCAGACGCGTGAGCTGCGCTTCGCCCAAGGAGGCGATGTCGCGCGTGATCTCCTCGGGACCGAGCTTGGTGTCGCGCGCCACCACCGTGAGCTCCTCGATGTGGATCGAGGTGAAACGATCCTCGGCCACCACGCGCTCGGAGATGAGGATGGAATCCTCGAAGTTGTAGCCGTTCCACGGCATGAAGGCCACGAGCACGTTCTGCCCCAGAGCGAGCTCGCCGAGGTCGGTCGAGGCCCCGTCGGCGATGATGTCGCCGGCAGTAATCACATCACCCTTGCGCACGATGGGGCGCTGGCTGATGTTGGTGTTCTGGTTGGAGCGCGTGAACTTGGTGAGGTTGTAGATATCGACCCCGACTTCGCCCGGAGAGGTTTCGTCGTCGTGCACGCGCACGACGATGCGCTTGGCGTCGACGTAGTCGACCACCCCGCCGCGGCGTGCGCGCACGACCGTGCCGGAGTCGGCTGCGGCGATGCGCTCCATGCCGGTACCCACCAGCGGTTTTTCGGGGCGCAGGCAGGGCACGGCCTGACGCTGCATGTTCGCGCCCATGAGCGCACGGTTGGCGTCGTCGTGTTCGAGGAAGGGAATGAGGGAGGCGGCCACCGAAACGATCTGCTGCGGCGCCACGTCCATCAACTGCACCTGCTCCGGCGGCACCATGACGAATTCGCCCTTCTGCCGGCAGGAGACGAGCGCGCCGGTGAGCCGGCCTTCGGCATCGACTTCCGAGTTCGCCTGGGCGATGACATAGGAACCTTCCTCGATGGCCGACATATAGACCACCTCGTCGGTGACCCGGCCATCGACCACCTTGCGGTACGGCGTCTCGATGAAGCCGTACTTGTTGGTGCGGGCATAGACCGCCAACGAGTTGATGAGGCCGATGTTGGGGCCTTCAGGGGTCTCGATCGGGCACAGGCGTCCGTAGTGCGTCGGGTGCACGTCGCGCACTTCGAACCCGGCACGCTCGCGCGTCAAGCCACCAGGGCCGAGCGCCGAGACCCGTCGCTTGTGCGTGATCTCGGAGAGCGGGTTCGTCTGGTCCATGAACTGGGAGAGCTGGCTCGAGCCGAAGAACTCCTTGATCGCCGCCGAGATCGGTTTGGCGTTGATGAGGTCGTGCGGCATGAGGTTTTCCGCCTCGGCCTGCACCAGACGCTCCTTGACGGCCCGCTCGACCCGGGCGAGCCCGGTACGGAACTGGTTCTCCGCGAGTTCCCCGACGCAGCGCACGCGACGGTTGCCCAAGTGGTCGATGTCGTCGACTTCACCATGGCCATTGCGCAGCTCGACGAGGAGCGCGATCACGGCGATGAGGTCTTCGTCGTCCAACGTCCCTTTGCCTTCGGCACCTTTCGGGCCGACGCGCTCGAAGAAACGCTTGATCCAGTCGGGCGAATTCGGGTCGAGCTGCTCGAGCGGCGGATAGGCGCGGCTGTTGAACTTCATGCGCCCCACCGCCGAGAGGTCGTAGCGATCGGGCGAATAGAAGAGACCCTGGAAGAGGTTTTCGACCGCTTCCTCGGTGGGCGGCTCGCCGGGACGCATCATGCGGTAGATCGCGACCTTGGCCGACCAGGCGTCGGTGGTATCGTCCAGCCTCAGGGTCTGCGAGATATAGGGGCCGCGGTCGAGGTCATTGACGAGCAGGGTCTGGAATCCCTTGAGCGAGGATTGACGCAGGCGCTCGACCACCTCTTCGGTGATCTCGTCGTTGGCGCGCGCGATGATCTCGCCGGTTTCGGGGTCGACCAGGTCACGGGCGACGATGCGCCCCAAGAGGAATTCGTCGTCGACCGCCACTTCCTCGATGCCCGCACGCTTGAGGTCGCGCACGTTCTTGGCATTGATGCGCTTGTCTTTGGCGATGATGACGTTGCCGTCGGCGTCGCGAATCTCGAAGCGGGCGATCTCACCACGCAGGCGCTCCGGCACGATCTTGTAGTAGAAACGCCCGTTCTCGATCCGGAAGTCTTCGAAATCGTGGAAGGTCTCGAGGATCTGTTCGGTCGTCATGCCGATGGCGCGCAGCAGCACCGTGACCGGCATCTTGCGGCGACGGTCGATCCGGAAGTAGAGGCAATCCTTGGGATCGAACTCGAAGTCGATCCAAGAGCCACGATAGGGAATGATGCGCGCCGAGAAGAGTAGCTTGCCGGAAGAGTGGGTCTTGCCCTTGTCGTGCTCGAAGAAGACGCCGGGCGAGCGGTGCAGCTGCGAGACGATGACACGCTCGGTTCCGTTGATGATGAAAGAGCCGTTCTCGGTCATGAGCGGAATCTCGCCCATGAACACTTCCTGCTCCTTCACTTCCTTGACCGTCTCGTAATTGGTGGCCTTGTCGAGCAACACCAGGCGCACGCGCGCGCGCAAGGCGGCACAGTAAGTGAGCCCGCGCAGCTGGCATTCCTTGACGTCGAACACCGGTTCACCCAGAAAATACTGCACGAATTCGAGCCGGGCATTGCCGGTGACGCTGACGATGGGGAAGATGGAGTTGAAGGCTGCCTGCAGTCCTTTGTTCTCACGCTGCTCGGGCGGCACTCCGAGCTGGAGGAATTCGGCGTAGGAATCGACCTGGGTGGACAGCAAAAACGGCACATCCAAGACGGGCTTTTGCTTGGCAAAGCTCTTGCGGATGCGTTTCTTTTCGGTGTAAGAGTACGCCATGAGTGCTCCAGGCAATGTCAGACGTGGGGGAGGAAACAGGACTCAGCCCGCCGAAGACGGGCTCGGTGCTGCCTTCTCACGACACAAGCGCGAAAAGGCTGACGCCCTGTGGGCGCCAGCCTCCAGCACGGCTTCGGGGCGATTACTTGACCTCGACCTTGGCACCGGCGGCTTCGAGCTCTTTCTTGAGTTTCTCGGCTTCGTCCTTGGAAACGCCTTCCTTGACGGGCTTGGGCGCGCCGTCGACGAGGTCCTTGGCTTCCTTGAGGCCGAGGCCCGTGGCCGCACGCACAATCTTGATGACTTCGACTTTCTTCGCACCGGCTTCTTGCAGAATCACGTCGAATTCGGTCTTCTCTTCGGCAGCAGGCGCGGCAGCGGCCCCGCCGGCGGCAGGCGCTGCGGCCACGGCCACGGCCGCAGCGGCGGAGACGCCGAATTTCTCTTCCATCGCCTTGATGAGCTCGGAGAGTTCGAGCACCGACATGCTGGCGATCGCGTCAAGGATTTCTTCTTTCGTCAAAGCCATGATTCACTCCTGATGGGTTTGGCCTGAATGGCAAAAAGGGGTAATGAAGGGTCAAGCGGTCTCTTTCGCGTCGCGCACCGCGGCGAGCGTGCGCACGAACTTGCCGGGCACCTCGTTGAGCGTGCGCACGAACTTCGCGATCGGCGCCTGCAGCGTGCCAACCAAGGTCGCGAGCAGCTCTTCGCGGCTCGGCATGGACGCCAGGGCTTTCACTCCCGCCACGTCGAGCGGATAGTTGGGCATGGCGCCGCCCTTGATCACGAGCTTTTCGGCATCCTTCGCAAAGTCGTGCAACACCTTGGCACAGGCCACCGGATCTGGAGCGATGCAGTAGATCAGGGGGCCGACGAGGCGATCGGCCAGGCACTCGAAGGGAGTCCCGGCAATCGCCCGACGCACCAGGGTATTTTTCAGCACGCGCAGATAGACGCCCGATTGGCGGGCCCTCTTGCGCAGCTCGGTGATTTGCGCGACATCGAGACCACGGTACTCGGCAACGACGATCGCCCCCGCCCCGGCCACCTGGGCCGCGACTTCGGCGACTATCGCCTTTTTCTCGTCGAGATTGAGTCCCACGGTCTACTCCTACGGTTACTGCACCCCGTTTCCGGGGTGCGCCACGGCGACCTTCATCAGGAGCGGCTCCGGCGAACCGGAAGGTTCCTGCTTCGGGTGACGCCATCTACGCTGGGCGCATCGCAACGATGCGTTTGAGGCGAACCCCCAGCGGTCTTTGACAACCCGCCGCGACGGCATGCCATCGCGACGGCCCAAAGTTCTGTTTTATGCCTGCACGGCCGAGGCCGGATCGACCTTGATGCCCACGCCCATCGTGCTCGAGACCGCAACCTTGCGCAGATAGGAGCCTTTCGCCGCTGCCGGCTTGGCTTTCATCAGCGCGTCGATGAGCGCTTTGGCGTTTTGCTCGAGCGCCTCCACGGGGAAGGAGGCACGGCCGATCGGGGCGTGCACGATGCCGTTTTTATCGGTACGGAACTGCACCTGACCCGCTTTGGCGTTCTTCACCGCGGTGGCGACGTCGGGCGTGACCGTGCCGACTTTCGGGTTCGGCATAAGGCCACGGGGGCCGAGGATCTGACCGAGCTGGCCGACCACGCGCATGGCGTCGGGCGAGGCGATGCAGACGTCGAAATCGATCTTGCCCGCCTTGATCTGCTCGGCGAGGTCATCCATGCCGACCAGATCGGCTCCGGCAGCCTTGGCCTCTTCGGCCTTGGGTCCTTGAGCGAAAACGGCCACACGCACCGACTTGCCGGTTCCGGCGGGCAGCACCACGGCGCCCCGCACGACCTGGTCGGATTTGCGCGGATCGACGCCCAGGTTGACGGCGATGTCGATCGATTCGTCGAACTTGGCCAACGCCGTTTCCTTGGCGAGCGAGAGCGCCTCGCTCAAGGCATAAGCGCGGTTGCGATCGACCTTTTCCTTCAGGGCACGCATGCGTTTGCTGAGTTTGGCCATGTCACACCCCCTCCACGGTCACGCCCATGCTGCGCGCCGAACCAGCGATGGTACGCACGGCCGCATCCAGGTCCGCCGCAGTGAGATCGGGCATCTTGGTCTTGGCGATCTCCTCGAGCTGGGCTCGTGTGATGGTGCCCACCTTGTCGACGTGCGGCTTGGACGAGCCCTTCTGGACGCCGATGGCCTTCTTGATGAGAATGGTGGCCGGCGGCGTCTTCATCACGAAGGTGAACGACTTGTCCGAATAAGCGGTGATGATCACCGGGATCGGCAGGCCGGGCTCCATCCCCTGGGTCTTGGCATTGAAAGCCTTACAAAATTCCATGATGTTGAGACCGCGCTGGCCGAGCGCGGGGCCGATCGGGGGGCTGGGGTTGGCCTTGCCCGCCGGCACTTGCAACTTGATATAGCCGACGATTTTCTTCGCCATGAATGATGACTCCTAAATGTGAGTGCAAACGCCGCCCATTTGGGCGGCTCCTCGGGGTGCGGCAGTGCCGCGGTTTCTCAGGTCTTCTCGACTTGGGAAAATTCCAGTTGAACCGGGGTGGCGCGACCGAAGATGGTCACGGCCACGGTGAGGCGGCTGCGCTCGTAGTCGACCTCTTCCACCGTGCCCATGAAATCAGCGAACGGCCCTTCCTTGATCCGAACCACCTCGCCCGGCTCGAAGACGATGCGCGGACGCGGCTTCTCGCCGCCTTCCTGCATCTGCTGCAGGATCTTCTCGACGTCGCGCTCGGGAATGGGGGCCGGCTTGGTGGGCGTGCCGCCGATGAACCCGGACACCTTGGGCAAAGATTTGACCAGATGCCACGTGTCGTCGTTCATCTCCATCTCGACGAGCACGTATCCGGGATAGAATTTGCGCTCGGTCTCGGTCTTCTGCCCCGCACGCATTTCGATGACTTTCTCCACGGGCACGAGAATGCGACCGAAGAGGTCTTCCATGCCGGCACGTTTGATGCGCTCCTGCAGCGCCTTTTGCACCTGCTTCTCGTAGCCCGAATGGGCCTGTACGACATACCAGCGCTTGGCCATCACTTCCACCCAAGGATCAGGTCGTACAAACCCCACTCGAGGGTCTTGTCGACCAACCACAAGAAAATCGCCATCGCGGTCACGAAGGCGAAGACGATCAACGTCGACTGGATCGTCTCTTTGCGAGAGGGCCAAACGACTTTGCGCACCTCGGCCACGGTCCCGCGCGCAAACTCACGAAACTTCGCTCCCGCCTCGGTGGCAAACAACGAGATCCCGCCCGCAGCGAGAACGCCGACCACGACCAGTGCCCCCCTGGCCACGGACGGCAAATCGGCAAAAACATAAAAACCGGCGATGCCGGCAGCCAGCAGCACCAGTGCAGCGATAAATTTGAGGCGATCCATGGATACGACCGTCCGCTAATGAGAAATGGCAGGGGCAGAGGGAATCGAACCCCCAACCTTCGGTTTTGGAGACCGACGCTCTGCCAATTGAGCTATGCCCCTGCGACTGCCGGAAACGACTCCGGCAAAAAACCGGCTTACTCGATGATCTTGGAGACGACGCCGGCGCCGACGGTACGGCCGCCTTCACGGATGGCGAAGCGCAAGCCTTCTTCCATCGCGATCGGGGCGATCAGCTTCACCTCCAACTTCACGTTGTCACCGGGCATCACCATCTCCACCCCTTCGGGTAGCTTGATGGCGCCCGTGACGTCGGTGGTGCGGAAGTAGAACTGCGGCCGGTAGTTGCTGAAAAACGGCGTGTGACGCCCGCCCTCTTCCTTGGAGAGCACGTACACTTCGCACTCGAAGTGCGTGTGCGGCGTGATCGTCCCGGGCTTGGCGAGCACTTGTCCGCGCTCGACGTCTTCGCGCTTGGTGCCGCGCAGCAGCACCCCGACGTTGTCGCCCGCTTGCCCTTGATCGAGCAGCTTGCGGAACATCTCCACGCCCGTGACCGTGGTCTTCTGCGTCGGACGCAGACCGACGATCTCGACTTCGTCGCCCACCTTGACGATGCCGCGCTCGACCCGGCCCGTGACCACCGTGCCACGACCGGAGATGGAGAACACGTCTTCGATCGGCAGCAGGAAGGG
>NZ_SBHO01000016.1 GCF_006980705.1 Tepidiphilus olei
CCAGACCCGCCTGCTCGCCCCCGGCTACCGCGAAACCCTCCTCCCCGCCCCCGCCCCCCTCGGCGACGCCGCTCAAACCCTCGAACGCACCCTCGGCCTCTCCGCCTGGGACCTCGCCGTCCTACAGCACGCCCCCCAGGAACCCTCCCTGCGTCAAACGCTGGCCGAACGGCTCGACGGCATCGACTTCGTCGTCTGCGCCCACCCCTACCTCTACCCCCTCCTCGACGGCCTCTGGCACGGCCCCCTCCTCTACGACGCCCACAACGTCGAGCGCGACCTCAAAGCCGCCATGCTCCCCGACATTCCAGAAACCCACGCCCTACTGAGTGCGCTCGAAGCCGCCGAAGGCACCCTCGCCCGCCGCGCCCGCCTCGTGCTCGCCTGCAGCGCCGAAGACGCCGAGCGCCTCGCCGCCCTCTACCGCCTCGACTCCACCGCCCTCACCCTCGTCCCCAACGGCGTCGCCCCCGACCCCCACCTGCCGCTCACCCCCGCTGAGCGCCAAGCCCTGCGCGAACGCCTCGGCCTCGCCGAAGCGCGCCTCGCCCTCTTCCTCGGCAGCCACCATCTCCCCAACGTTCAGGCCGTGCAACACCTCCACGCCCTCGCCCCCGCCTGCCCCCACTGGACCTTCGTGGTGGTAGGCAGCGTCACCCGCGACCCCGCCCTCGCCCACCCCCCGGCCAATGTGCTCCACACCGGCCCCGTGCCCGAGCGCGAAAAACGCCTGTGGCTCGCCATCGCCGACCTCGCCGTCAACCCCATGACGAGCGGCGGCGGCACCAACCTCAAGCTCCCCGAATACGCCGCCGCCGGCCTGCCCATCCTCACCACCCCCTTCGGCCGCCGCGGCCAACCCCTCGAACCCGGCGAACACTGCCTCGAAGCCCCGCTCGATGCCTTCCCCCGAATCCTCGCCCAGCTCCCCCTGCCCGACGAACTCGCCGCCCTCGCTCGCCGCGCCCGCGCGCGCGTGCTCGAACGGCTCGACTGGCGCGTGGTGGCCCAACACGCATGGGAAGCGATCCAAGCAAAACTGACCCCATGAAAAAAGGGGCCTCGCGGCCCCTTTTTCAACAACTAAAACCGATCGAGATCAAGCATCCAGCGTCCCATACGCATTGATGGTCACCAGACCCGACGCATCCTTCGTGGTATAGCTATTGGCCACCCCCACGATCTGCACGTCGCCCTGGGTCCAATCGAGCGGCGTCACCGTCGCCTTGTAAGAAGTCACGGCATTGAACCCATACGCGCTCACGTCCAGATCAGTTTCACGATAATCGCTCGCCAAGTTCGGGCTCACCACCGCCTCCGGGCGCAAAGTCATCAAAACATTACTACCGTCCATTGCCCCGAGCGTGCCATTTTTCAGCACCGCCTGATCGAAATACACCGTCCCGCCCGAGCGCGTCGACACCTTGGTCACGTCCTCGATCACGGGAACGCCTTTCGCAACGTCCACCGTCACCGTAACGGAATCACCATACAAAGTCAGCATCGAACCATCTGCAGTTATATTATACAGATTGAAATTCTTGGACGACCACTCGCCCGCCCACTGCAGATCCGAGGTCAGCTGCATGAGCCGCCCGCCTTCGATCACCCAGACGCTCCCATCGGACGTCACCGCCATATCCCGCATCCACGAGCTCGTTTGCACCGTCTTCACCAGATTGAGGTTCGCATCGAATTTCTCCAACACATAGTTACCCGAACGAACCACCACCGAATTGTCCGGCAACACCGCCACCTGATCGAAGCTCTCGTTCGAATTGAGCACGTTGGGATTATCTACACGTCTTTGAGCGAACACCGTCATGTCCGGATTGAGCGCCACGATGTAAGCATCTCGTGCATCGGCCACCGCATTCTGGTAGCCCACCGCCACGATCTTTCCATCGGGCCGCACGGCCACGTCGTTGATCCGTTCGTCGGTACCGGTCGCGCCGATCGTCACCGTGCCCACCGAGTTCAGGTTTGCATCCAGCTTGGAGATGAACTCTTTCTGCTCTCCCGACACGTACTGATAGCCCGTCACCACCACGCCGCCATCGCCCGTCGGCGCCACGGTACGCCCATACTGATCGTTCACGTCTCCCAGCCACACCGTTTTCTGCACGCTCAACCCCGGATCGAGCTTGGCCACCCATACATCGTTGCCACGCCCGCTCTGCCATCCCGCGTAAGCATCTCCCACGATGAACACCGCGGTTCCATCGAACGTCATATCATCGACATAAACGTTCAATTTGGCCCACACATCGTCATGGATCTGGGCAATGAGCGCATCGACCTTGGCCTGAGCCGAGGTCACGTCCGTATTCGCATCCACCTGGGCGAGCAGCGCGCGCGCCGCCTGCGCATCGTCGTCTCCCATGTAGCTGTAATCCGCCCCCCGCTCATGCAGCCGCTGCGTGAAGAGGTTGGCCACCGCCACCTTGGCATCGATGATCGCCTTGTCCGAACCCTGTGCCCCGTTGAGCACATCGAGCGCGATCGACTGCAGGCTCATTTCCTTCTTCTCGAGCTTGCCCACGTAATAATCCCAACCACTCGGATCCGGATCGCGCCCGAAGAGCTGCTGATAGATCTTCTGCACCATCGTCCGGTAATCCGCCCCCGCGTATAGGCTCTGCGACTCCACCGAATTGCCGAACCCCTGGATGATGCCTGAAAGATTGCCTCCATTTTGCGCCAGCGCCTGCGACCAGTACGTCATTCCCGCCCAGTCCCCAGGCCGTCCGTAGTAGGCAATGTACGCCTTTTGCACCTCATCCCAATAAGCCGATTGCGCCATCGCAGTCTCCTTTTACGGGTAAAAAAACGTATATCGTATATATGGTAACATGATTCACGGCCTGCAACTCCGACCAAATCTGTTGCATTGATGCCACACCCACCCTCCCCACCACCACACACGACCACAAAGATGCTATATTTCCGCCGCAGTGGCGGTGCCGAATCTTGACTTGACCGGTACCTTCGCATAGCATCTCCAGCATGGCCATGGTCCGGTCCCATACCAGCGGCGTGGTCTGTATTTGGAGCTGGATTTTTTCGATAACCACCCCAGGAGCACCAAGATGGCATATACTGATTACATCAACACCGTCCAGTCGATCTACATCGCCTACTATCAGCGCCCGGCCGATCCCGGCGGCCTGCGCTACTGGGCCGAGCGGCTGGACAAAGCGGGAGGCAACCTCGACGCGATCATCGACGAGTTTTCCACCTCCGAAGAATCCGCGGCGCTTTATACGCAAACCGACCCGCTCGAGCTGGTCAACTCCGTCTATCAGGCCCTCTTCGGCCGTGACGCCGACGGCGGCGCCGACAACTTCTACGTCCAGGCCCTCCAGGCCGGCGAGTACCCCGATGGCCGCCCCGCCACCCTGGGCCGCGTCGCCCTCGACGTGCTCAATGGCGCCCAAAACGACGACGCCGTCGCCATCGCGAACAAGCTCGTCGCCGCCAACCGCTTCACCGAAGCGGTCGATGGCCGCGCGCTCACCGATCCCGACTTCGGCACCGGTACCAAGTTCGCCGTCACCTACGAGGGGGACGACGATGCGGCCGCCGCGCGCGATTTCCTCAAGACGGTGACGTCCTCGCCAGCCACGCTGCCGAGCACGAGCGACGTGGTGATCTACGTGCAGACCCACATCGCCGATCCCGGCGATCCCATCGAACAAGTGGCGAGCGGGAAGATCTTCACGCTCACTACTGATCCGGAACAAAAGATCGGCACCGACGGCAACGACGTCTTCAACGGCACCGACAAAACCCTCCTGCTCGACGTGCTCGATGGCGGCAAGGGGACCGACACGCTGAACTACAACGACACCTCGGGTGGTAAAAACATCAATGAGCTGGGTCTTTCCCTGACCAGCATCGAAACCATTAACGTTCGCTCGGTAGACGAAGCCAAAGTCACCACCACCGGCTTTACGGGCGTCAATGACGTGAACGTTCTGACCGCGCAGAGCGCCACAGTCGAGGCCGCCGATACCACCAATGTCTCGGTTTCCGGCGTCACCGGCAACATCAGCATCGACGGCGGCAAGAACGTTACCGTCACCGACGCCACCAAAGACAACAGCATCACCATCGGCGCGACTACGGCCCCTGCCGGCGCCATCACCGTCACCGACAGCAACCAGGGCGAGGGCACGATCGCCATCGACGGCGGCACCGATGTCACCGTCACGGCGTCGTCCAAGACTGATAGCGGCGCCATCACAATCGGTGAGCACACCGCCCCCACCGGCGCCGTTTCTGTGACCAGCAACCTCAGCAGCGACGGTACTGCGCCGATTAGCCAGGATGACATCACCATCAAGGGCGGCAAGACCGTCACGGTCAACTCCAACCTGACCGTCAACGCAACAAAGGTTGCAACCAATACCCACATCTTCGGCGACGTGGCCGTCAACTCCGACGGCAACACCACCGACGTCACCGTGACGCAAAAGGCTACGGTCACCGAATTCACCAAGCCCGGCACGCCGATGGTTCCGGCCACCCAGACCCTCACCTTCAAGCCCATGGCGAAGGGCGACACGGTAACCGTCGCTGGCCTCACCTTCACGGCCACCAGGGCGCTGACCGCCGAGCAGGTCGCAGCCGCATTTGCCAACTTGACGGCCGGCGGCGACACGCAAACCCCCGGCGGCCCGACGGCGAACGGCTACTACACCGGCACGCTGTCTTCTAGCTGGACGAGCGGCCCCGCGAGCGGCAATACCGTCGTGTTTACGGCGGCAGCACATAACACGGGCGAAATGACCGTGACAGAAGGTACCGTTGATCCGACCTCTACCTATGTCGCCGGTACGGAAGGCAGTCCGGCCGTAACGTCCACCAACACCGTCACCTACGGCGCCGTCACCATCAATGACAAATCGGGCGCCGCCAGCATCAAAACCATCACCCTCGACGGCTATGGCAGCGCCACGCTGGGAAGTAGCGGCTCGCTCGACGCTCTGACCACGCTGAACCTGGCCAATTCCCATGGCACTGCGACGGTCAAAACGTCCGCCGCCACCCTCGGTCTGACGGTCAACAATATTCAAAACGCGGTCACCTTGACCGATACCAGCCTCAAGACCCTCAAGGTCACCGCCACCGGCGCCGATTCGGCCTTTGCTCTGAGCGCGGACGCCGAAACGCTGGCCGTGTCCGGCGACAAGATGCTCGACATCCACGACGGTTCAAGCCTGAACCACCTGAAAACCGTCACCGTCAGCGGTTCTGCCGGTCTGAACATCGATGCCAGCGGCTCGACCGTGACCTCGGTCAACACCACCGGCACCACCGGCACGGTCATCGCCAAGATCGACGCGTCCAAGGCCACCTACACCGGCGGCGACGGCGTGGATAACGTGACCTTGACCAGCGCGACCGTGGCGAAGAACATCACGCTGGGCGGCGGCGATGACCAACTCACCCTGGCAAGCGGCACGAATAGCGTCACCAATATTACCGCCACCATCGACGGCGGCACGGGGACCAACACCCTGGCGATGGACGCTGCCGACGCCGAAGCCCTGTCCGCCACCAGCGCCTTCAACGCCAAGATCGCCAACTTCCAGAAGCTGAGCCTGGGGCAAGTGGCAAGCGGTGTTCAAAATACGGTCAACCTCGCCAACATGGACGACATCAAGTATGTCATCTCGGCAGGTACGGCGGATACGGCGCAGGAAGCAACGATTGTCTTGACTGCAGCGGAGGAGGGTGAGAATGCGGGCTTTGCAAACGGTGCCATTATTTCGGTCAAGATTAATGGCGTGACCTTCAGCTATACCGTGTCTGGCGGGGCTAAGACTCTCAATCAAATCGGTGGTGCACTGGCTAATGCAATCAACGAGGATACCCTCTACGATGCGACTTACACTGATGGTACTAACACCATTGTCATTACCGCAGCCGATCCGGGCCGTGCCTTCGTCGTGAGCGACTACAGTTTCACCTCCGACGAGAACGACGAATTAATCACCGCCGCCATCACGCAAACCACCAAGTCCCAACTCACCCTGACCAACATGCTCGACGGCGGCACGCTGGAACTGACGGGCGCAGGTACAGGCGCCGTGGTTGTCATGAAGGACGCCACCGGCGACGCTGACAGCTTTAACATCATTACTAAGGTTGCTTCTGACGACCTGATTCATGGCACCGTCACAGTGGCCGGCGTCGAGACCATCAACATCACCGCAACGGATACGGTACCTGTTGTGTTGGGCAATGCTTCGATTCAGACCTCGACGCTGTATCTGAATGCCGATGCTGCCACTAAGGTGAATGTCACCGGCAACGCCAACCTGGATCTGCGTCTACAGAACAGCCCGGAAGTAACCCTGGTGGACGCTTCCAAAGGCTTCTCGGGCGAGCTTACCTTCATCGCCTCGTTGAACGACCTGGTGGTCAAGGGCGGCACGGGCGCGGATCACCTGACGGCCAATGCCGATGGCGTCAAGCTCTATGGCGGCGACGGCGACGACATCCTGACGGTCACAGCCGGCGCGGATACGGTCCGTCTGAACGGTGGTTCGGGTAACGACACCTTCGTCATCGCCGGCGCCGCAAGCACGCTGAACACCTATGTCGTGATCGAAGGCGTGAATGCTGGCGACGTGATCGACATGAACCTGGTCGGCGGCAACAGCTTCAAGCAGTCTAAGATCGTTTTGAGCGAAGGCGCCGACGAAACCCTGCTGGCTTATGCCAACAAAGCGATGGCCGATCTGGCTGCTGGCGAGATCGGCTGGTTCCAGCGCGGAAACAACACCTTCATCGTCCTCGATGCGGGTGATGACAGCACGTCGTCCTTTGTCGAAGGTGAAGACGTCATTGTCATGATCACCGGTCTGGTCGATCTTTCGAAGGCGTCCTTCAACACTTCTGGCCTCTTGGAAATCGCCTGATTTCCCTCAGCCCCCGCCCCGGCGGGCGGCTGATGCCGTAAGACCTTCCCCCCGTCCTTCGCAAGAGGGGCGGGGGATTTTCCTCAAGGGTCCCGGGCGCGGGGTCTTTGCGGAAGATGCCCAGACATTCACGAACGTCAAGCTCTGCGCGGCGCAATGCCCCTACTCACCTACCAGATCATCGTGCACCTGGCGTGATGAAAGGACACCCCCTTTCTTTTGGGTGATCGACGTGGTCGGGCTGCCGGATGCGGGCATGAATGTGCTGTGGGTGGGGTGAGACATGACATCAAAGAAACCAGATCCCGCCCAAATAAAAACAAAGGGACACCCACTTAGTTAACGTACCCACTTAGTTAACGTAACGCCTCATTCCGACACCCGCCACCCCATTTCGTCTTGTGACGTTTTGACGTTGACGCCCTTCCCCCCCTGGCGCCACCAAGTGGCAGCCTTTGCCACGACTGACAAAGATGGGAACTTACGTGTTACCATTTAGTCACTGAGTTACCAAGTCCAAGAGCTACTCCTGCCCGATGGCCGCAGCCCTTACGCGGCGTGGTTTGCCACGCTTGATCCGGTGGCTGCTGCCAAGGTCCGTGTGGCCGTTGCGCGGATGGAACAGGGCAATTTATCCAACGTGGAGTGGTTCCGGGGCATCGGCGAGTACAAGATCGACTGGGGGCCGGGTTACCGCATCTACCTGGCCAAAGACGGCTTGAAGCTCATTGTCCTGCTCGGCGGCGGCAGCAAGAAGCGACAACAGAAAGACATCGATGAGGCGCTGGCCTTGTGGGAGGACTACAAGCGCCGCAAGACACTCCATCCGCAAAAAGGAGCGTGAACCATGGCACTGACTCGTGATTTCAAAGAAACCGTGGCAGCCCGCGTGCAGAGCGACCCGACTTTTGCCCAGGCGCTGCTCGACGAGGCGATCACCCTGTTCATCAATGGCGAGCCCGAGACCGCCAAACTCATCCTGCGCGATCTGGTCAATGCGACGATCGGATTCGAATCCCTGGCCGAAGAGATTCACAAGCCGGCCAAGAGCCTTCATCGGATGCTGTCGGCCTCGGGCAATCCCACCATGAGCAATCTCTCAGCGATCTTCGCCGCCATCAAGCGCGCGCTGAATGTGGAAGTCCGCACCCGCGTCGTCATGGCATGACAAGAACAACAAGGAACAACAACAAGAAACAAGAAAGGGACACCCGCCAAGAAAGGAGAAAACAAAGGGACACCCAGTGCGCCGGGATGAAGCCGGCAGAAGATTGGAGGAATCTTGACTTTGTGCCTTGCCTGCACGACACTGATCCCATGCCGACGCTTTGCCGCCTCGCGCATTTGAGCATTCGCATCAATGTGCCCGACCATCGCCCACCGCATGTGCATGTGGTGTTGCCCGACCGGCGTGATGCGCTCGTCTTTCTTGACACGCTCGAGGTCATGAGCCGTACAGTACGTCCGGTCGAAATCGCCGAGGCGCTCGTCTGGATCAAGAAGCATCGTGACGAAGCAAGGCAACGTTTCGAGGAATGGAACCCATGATCCACGATCCCCAGCACACGATCACCGCGCTCAGCGCCAAGCCGCCGAGCACGCTCGAATTGCATTTCGCCGATGGCTTGAGCGCCACGGTCGATCTCGGCGACTGGATCGCCCGCTATCCGGTGCTCGCACCACTCGCCGACCCCGATCTCTTCGTCCAGGCAAAGCTCGACGCCCGCGGCGGCTACGTCGTCTGGCGCGAAGATGCGCTGGAATTGGCTGCCGACAACCTGCGCAACCTCGCCATCGAACAATCCGGCGGCATCGGTCCCGAGCGGTTATGGCGCTGGATGGATCGCAACCAGCTCACCCGGCGCCAGGCCGCTGAAGCCCTCGGGCTGAGCGTGCGCACGCTTGGCGGCTATCTCTCCGGCGCCCGTCCCATCCCCAAGACCGTGTGGCTCGCCTGCCTGGGGTGGGAATCCAGCCGTACCTCGCCGCAACAGGATGAATCCGAGCACGTGTTCGGTTGAGCGGAATAAGGGCATTGAGCAAGCCCAAGAAGCAAAGGCCCGACCGCGTTGGAAACCGCCAGCAAGCCCTTCTGCGGGCCTGTGAGCGCTTGCAACGCAGCTAAAAACTCAAGACGAAGCGTGACGAAGCGCACCTTGCGCCAATCACTGCGCTGCTGCCGCCCTTGCCAATGATTCCTGCATCCGCTGCGATGCGCTGCGCGCCTCAGCCAGGAGCTGATCCCAATCGTCAGGAGGATGCCCGCTTTCCAGCATTCTGCGAAACACCCGGTACGCGTCGTCACTGCGCTCATAGGCGCGCTTGGTGTCTTCGTCATTCACCCAGGCGTAGACGATCACCTTGGCTTGTGCGTGGTAGCGGAAGAACAGTCGGTACTGCTGGAAGAACTTGGCCCGAAACCAGTGTTTGTGATCGTCACCGAGCGTGCCGCCTTGTCGGTACTCCGGTCGCGTCGGATCGTGCGGGATGATGTCGAACGCCAGCTTGGTGATCGCGGCCAGTCGCTTGCTGGCATTCTTCTTGACATACCCGCTAGGATCCTTCTGCTTCAGCGTCTCGACTTGCCTCGTCAGCGCTTCGATCTGATCCAGGAACAGGGGATGGGCAAAAATCGTCCAGCCATGAATGACCAGGGGTGCGGGATTCCCAGCGCTCATTCATCGTCTGCCGACAGGGGGGCATCGAGATCGACTTCGACGTCGCCGACCAGCGACCGGAGTCGTTGGACGAGGCCGGCATCTATAGCGTGCAGCCGCTCGGGATGGCGAGCGATGTCGGCGGCCAGGAAACCAAGGAACTGTCCGAGCACCGGATCGTCCCCCTCGGCGCGCGTCAGCACCACCTCGCCGTTGGGACGAATGGTGTAGTGGATCTTGTCGCGCTTGCCCAGCTTGAGGGCACGACGCACCGTTTCCGGCACCGTGGTCTGATAGCGATCGGTGAGTGTGGATTCGACTTCGATGGTCGCGGCCATGGCAGTTCCCAGCAGCTCTTGGGTGACGCTTGAATGGTAATGCAGTTACATTACCCTGTCAATGCGATTGCATTGCAGAAAAACACTCAAAGGCACTTTCTTACTCGACGAGCTTGGCTACCCTTGACACTTGGGCGCGCGACAGCAAGCCCTTCCAAGAAGAACAAAGGGAAACATAGAACAAAAAACAAAGAAAGGGACACCCACTTAGTTAACGCACTTAGTTAACGTAACGCCTCATTGCCACCATCACGAAAAAGCGCCAACCAAGCACCACCCAAAGAGCGTCATCCCACAAAAACGGCCTGCGTCTCCAGGATAAAATACCGTTCATGAAAGTCATAAAACTGATTGCGCTGCTTGAAGGCGACGGCTGGATTCAGGTACGACAAAAGGGCAGTCACTGCCAGTTTCGCCACCCAACCAAGCCGGGTACGGTGACCGTTGCCGGCAAGCCAAGCGCCGACATCCCGCCCGGCACGCTTGCCAGCGTGCTCAAGCAAGCCGGTCTGACTCTAGGAGAATGAGATGCGCTACATGGTCATCATCGAACGCGGTCCACAGGGCTACGGCGCCTACGTTCCCGACCTGCCGGGTTGCATCGCCGCTGCCGACACCGAGGAAGAAGTGCGCCACCTCATCCAGGAAGCCATCGAATTCCATCTCCAAGGGCTCAAGGAAGCAGGACAAGAAATCCCCGCCCCTCGATCCTACGGCGAATTCGTTGAAATCCCAGCCTGAGCACCGAGCGATTGAGTGCGAAAAACAAAAACGTAACGCCTCTTCCGTCTTGACGCATTCATCCCCCTTGCCTACACTGCCTGCATGAGCCCTGCCGGAGTCGCCCTCTCGCCTCACTCTTCGCCCTCTCTGGTACCCGTCTTCTGCTCGACTCCGCTTCTAGCGTATAATTCACGACGTGGTCTTCATTGAACTTCCTATCTTCGTGCGCTGCGCCCGAGATCTTTTCTCGGACGACGAGCTATGTGCTCTGGAGATAACCTTGTTGGAAAATCCGACCGCCGGCGATCTGATTCCTGGCGGTCGTGGTCTTCGCAAACTGCGTGTGCCGCTGGCCGGAAGAGGGAAACGAAGCGGGGCCAGAGTAATCTACTACCACTGGGCCAGTCATGACTGGTGCTACTTGATCTACGCCTACGCAAAAAATGTAACTACCGACTTGACCAAGGATCAGCTCCGGCGCCTCGCCGATGTGATCGATGCGGAGCTCAGTCATGGACGATAAGCACTTTGATGAACTGCTGGAGAGCATTCGCGACATGGGTCGCCACATGCGTGGCGAATCGCTCCCAGGCGCGATGCTGCGCGAGTTTCCGGAACCTGACGTCAAGGCCATCCGCGAACGCGTTGGTTTGAGCCAAACCCGCTTTGCCTATCTGATCGGAGTCAAGCTCAAGACACTGCAGAACTGGGAGCAACACCGCGTTCGTCCGTCGGGTCCGGCCCGCGCGCTGCTCAAGATCGTCGAGGCAAACCCCGACGTTCTGACAACCTTATACCCACAGCCGTCGCCGGGGCAAGCAACGCCAAAATCCCCTCGTGCCTGAGGAAGAGATATTCTTATCACGAACAAACAACGCAAACAAACAAAGGCGCAAACAAACAAAGGGACACCCAGTGCGCCGCGACGAAGCCAAGCCGGCAGAAGATTGGAGGCAAAGCCCGGCAGCGGCTTCTGAGGGTTTGGCTACCCTTGCTTTTCCCGCCCGCAAGCCCTTCTACGGGCCTGACAACGCTTGCAGCGCGAGAACAAACAAGAACAAACAAAGGGACACCCATTTAGTTAAACAAAGGGGTCAGAGCTTGCTACCCATGCCCACCATCAGCATGTTCTACGGCATCATCGTCGAATGAAGGGACACCCACTTTTTTGGGTGATCGACGTGGTCGGGCTGCCGGATGCGGCGATAGCGGGGATGAATGTGCTGTGGGTGGGGTGATGTCTAAGGCCAGCAAATACGATCCCGCCCTGGTTGCCATCCTGGTCAACCTGGTCAACCGAGAGCTCAGCCGCCTGTCGAGCCAAGTCAAAACGCTGGAAAAGGTGCTGCGCGCGCCGTATTCCGACAAAGAGCACCAGCGCTTGCTCACGCTGGCAGCCAACTGGCGCGCACTGCTGGCGTTTGACGATGGTGCGCCGAAGCTGGCCGACGCACTGGAAGCCTTTGCTGCCGCCTACCAGCAGCGCTCACCCGATCTGGAACGACTGCACGACGAAGTGGTTTTCCAGGCCGGCGTCTACCGAATGGGCCACTGGCATCTGGTCAAGCATTTCATCCCCGGCGTCACCGACTGCCTGGACGACTTCGGCAACGTCCTGCCCAAGTACCGTCACGCCTTCAAACGCCGCTACGAGGCTGCCGGCAACCTCAGTGTCGAAGCCCAGTCGCAGCTGCTCAAGGCGCAGTACGCGCTGATCCCCAACCGCCGAGATCCCTACCGGTACGAAGAGATGAAGCGGCAAGGGCTGGTCACCGCCGACGGCATTGTGCCGATGGGCGTGAAGGAAGCGTTGGCGCTGATCGAGCGGGAAGAGGCGCAGGCCGCGCAACCAGCCAAGCGCGGTGTCGTGGCGTGGGTGGCGGATCGGTTGAGGCGGCGGTGACTGCCGGGCTCGCGCCGGATTATCGGCGTCGGCGGCGGTGAGCGGGTAGCCAGTCGGCGAACTCGGCCACCGTGAGGATGGGAATATGAAACTGGTCTCTGACCGCCTGAAGGTCGCTGTCGCCACTGACCAGTGCATCAGCCTGAGCCACGGCGGCGAGCGCCAGGAAGATCACATCGTCGGGATCACGAATCTCCGGCAGCCCCCCGGGCCTTGCCTCGACCTTAACGG
>NZ_SBHO01000017.1 GCF_006980705.1 Tepidiphilus olei
CAACAGCCGTGCAACCGCCCTGTCCTTGAAGGACTGTCCGTATCTGGCCACTTCGTTCTTCCTTTGTCGCCCTCTGGTTTCAGGATCTATCGAGACGACAACTATTCTGACACAGAGGGCTGCTCAGTTCGCGCTTTGCCGCCGTGCGCGTGTGTGCCGCTCACGGTAACACTGAGCTTGCTAAGAAATGATCTGGCGGCGTCTTAGTGCGTCGGTACAGGCCCACTGCTTGGACCGTTCGGCTTGGGTGATTCTCTGCTAAAGACCATGCGACTGCACTGAACGAAATCGCCCCACTGGACGTTGAGCACAGCCATATTTCGTGCATCTGCAACTACATCCTCAGCGAGTTGAAGATACTTGCTCTTGTCTCCGGGTAGCTCATTCGTCGCAAAGTTCCAGGCGGCAATAATCCCGGCAATGTAGTCCGGGAGACGGATGAACTCATCAAACCACATCGCATCCTTCTCGGCATCAGGGGTTGGAACGGCAATCACGGGCATGTCTTGCGGTATTGGAATGTTGAAGTGCTCTGCGAGGCCATACAGATTTTCTCTGCCGAAATCCCAGATGACGCCATCACACCATGTTGTCATCTTGTCTCGATCAGAAAACCATCCAACGATTTCAACAGGCCGTTCGCGGGCCAGCACGAGGGTCACGAAACAAAGCAGGTACGACAAGACGTACATGTCAGCCAGCAATCCGACGTTGAAGCTACTAGCCTGAGCGTGTTGCTTAAGTGCCTTCAGGCGCCGCATGTTTTCTTTCGAGCGACCGTGCTTGGTCAATTCTTCGACTGTGATTGCCAAGCTTTCACGAGCAATTTTTCGAGGGTCGGAACCGGGGCCGTTGTTGAATACGGCAGGTGGACTTCGAAACACAAATCCGAAGTGGAACCGGCGTGGGTGGACAAGGAATGCAGCGGCGTCTTCGCCAATGCTCTTGGTCTTCTTGAGGTCCTTCGGAAGCGCGTCTCGAATCTCGCCCTTGAGCACATCAAGGTAGTCGTCATACGGAATGACAGAAAACGCAAAAGCGTTATTCGGCCGACTCTGATCGTGGAGACAGTAGTCAGCGGCGATTTGCCACTTCGTCACTCCCGCGTTTGCCGCCAGAAAGGCGCGAAAGTCGTCGATAGCCGACTTGTCGAGGGTTTCAAAGAGGGCGCCGAGGAAATCAGTAGGCTGGATCAATCGTACTCTCCGAGAGTTGGCTGGGTCTTCTTGTTGGGTATGCGCCCAAGCTATCATCATAGCGACGGGACAACGATACGTCGCCACTGGCAGAAAATGGGGAGCCCCACCGGGGCGGACGGGCACGGGGTAAGCAAAGAAAGGGATACCCACTTAGTTGCCCACTTAGTTGCCCACTTAGAGTTAACGTAACGCATCTTCCGACGCCCCCTTTTTTCTTCTTGACGCATTCACCCCTCTTGCCTACACTGCCTGCATGAGTCCTGCCGGGGCCGCCCCATGCCCCGCCCCAGCCCGGGAAAGTTAGCGCTTACGCAGCAGTTCCTGAATCTCAGGCAGCGGCATGAACAGCAAGAGTCCATTTTCCGGCGCCTGACGGAACCCAAAGCTTTTGTAATAACCGGCAGCCTTATCGTCCTTGGCATCCACGATGAGGCCCGTGCAGCCCGACAACTCCGCCACGCGTAGGACTCTTGTCATCGCATCGACCAGCAGAACCTGCCCCAGACCCTGGCCCTGAAAACGGCTATCGACGGCCAGGCGGGCCAGACGAACCACAGGCAGTTGATGGATGGGCAGCTTGTATTTTTTGACGACATCAGGCGGTAACGCACCGAGATCGACGTTCGCATTGGTCAGCGCGTAGTAGCCGAAAAGCACGCCATCCATTTCCCCGCAGAATGTGCGGGTAATGTTCCTTTTCTCGTGCTGAGAGGCAGTCTCAGCAAGATATCGGTTCAGCGCGGGCGTGCCGCAATCGAACTGCGAACGTGCATCAAGAAGATCCCTCGGCAACTTAGAGAGCGGGTGAATCTTCGTTGTCATCAATGAGCTCACGGTATTGGGCCAGCGCTTTCTTTAATTTGGCGTTCGGCGAACGCGGGCTGGCCAGTTGTTCCAGAAACCACTCCGAGTCCCGTTCGGAGAGGACGATGTTTTTCATTTCATAACGGTCGATGAATTCCTGAGCATGCTGATGCACCACCTGAACGATGTACGCGTTCACGGGGATGCCCGTCAGTTCAGCAGCTCGCTGAATCGTTTTCTGTACGCTCAAAGGAACCCTGGCCGTGATCCGGCCCTTCTCTGATTGATTCGCACTCATGCGGCGTGACATGGTCAGTAACTCCGAGAGGTATAAATAAGGGGCTTGCGCCCTATCGTATGGAAGAGTGATCAAACCTCGATCATTTCCCAGGTAACTTCCGTACCAGCGAGGTCTGCTCGCGGGTGATGATGTTCAAATGGGTGAAACGGGTGAGCATCAAAATCAAGGCATAGGCTTTCGCCTTTGACGGACTATCCGTCCTAAATTGTACGCCGGTGCCAGTATAGCACCATGTGTGTTTTTTGACACCACCCTCACCTAAAAAAGACCTAAAAAGAAAACACTAAAAAGGACACCCACTTAGTTACACTTAGTTAACGTAACGCCTCATTCCGCATTCCGACGCCCCAAGCCCTCCTGCCCTGTTAAGGTTCCCCAATGATCGCTTCGAGTTTGGGGTGATCGATTTGTTGCCTGTTGCGCAACATGCTAAAATGAATCATGATCAAATCGTTCCGGCACAAAGGCTTGCGCAGATTCTTCGAGACAGGCAGCACATCGGGCATCCAGGCCAGTCATGCCAAACGCCTGCGGATATTGCTCGCCGCTCTGGAGACGGCGCAGACGATTGACGACATGGATATCCCGGGCTTTCGCCTGCATCCGCTCAAAGGCGAGTTGGGCGGACGCTGGTCGGTTAGCGTGAGCGGTAACTGGCGAATGACTTTCGAGTTCCGTGACGGGAACGCATACGTTGTGGACTACGAGGACTATCACTGATGGCCATGCATAACCCCCCTCATCCTGGTGAATTCATCACCGAGGTTTATCTGCAGCCCTATGACATCAGCGCCCGCGAGCTTGCGCGTAGGCTCGATGTCGCGCCCTCCACCTTGAGCAGAATCCTCAAGGGCAGAAGCCGGGTGACGCCGGACATGGCGCTGCGGCTGTCGAAGGTGCTTGGACGCAGCCCCGAGAGCTGGCTTGCCCTGCAGGATGCCTACGATCTCTGGGTCGCTCGCCAGCACACGAATCTTGAACGCGTCAGCAAACTCGAGTTGGCTATGACCTGACGGGGGTAGGCGGGGGAGACATCTTTCTCCACGCCCATTCCCTCAAAAGAACAAAGGGACACCCACTTTCTTTTCTTTTGGGTGATCGACGTGGTGGGCGTGTCGGATGCGAGCATGGCGGGCATGAATGTGCTGTGGGTGGGGTGAGACGTGATATCGAAGAAACCAGATCCCGCCCTGGTCGCCATCCTGGTCAACCGGGAACTCAGCCGCCTATCCAACCAAGTCAAAACGCTGGAAAAGGTGCTGCACGCGCCTTATTCCGACAAAGAGCACCAGCGCTTGCTCACGCTGGCAGCTAGCTGGCGCGCACTGCTGGCGTTTGACGATGGTGCGCCGAAGCTGGCCGACGCACTGGAAGCCTTTGCTGCCGCCTACCAGCAGCGCTCACCCGATCTGGAACGACTGCACGACGAAGTGGTTTTCCAGGCCGGCGTCTACCGAATGGGCCACTGGCATCTGGTCAAGCATTTCATCCCCGGCGTCACCGACTGCCTGGACGACTTCGGCAACGTCCTGCCCAAGTACCGTCACGCCTTCAAACGCCGCTACGAGGCTGACGGCAACCTCAGCGTCGAAGCCCAGTCGCAGCTGCTCAAGGCGCAGTACGCGCTGATCCCCAACCGCCGAGATCCCTACCGGTACGAAGAGATGAAGCGGCAAGGGCTGGTCACCGCCGACGGCATTGTGCCGATGGGCGTGAAGGAAGCGTTGGCGCTGATCGAGTGGGAAGAGGCGCAGGCCGCGCAACCAGCCAAGCGCGGTGTCGTGGCGTGGGTGGCGGATCGGTTGAGGCGGCGGTGACTGCCGGGCTCGCGCCGGATTATCGGCGTCGGCGGCGGTGAGCGGGCAGCCAGTCGGCGAACTCGGCCACCGTGAGGATGGGAATATGAAACTGGTCTCTGACCGCCTGAATGTCGCTGTCGCCACTGACCAGTGCATCAGCCTGAGCCACGGCGGCGAGCGCCAGGAAGATCACATCGTCGGGATCACGAATCTCCGGCAGCCCCCCGGGCCTTGCCTCGACCTTAACGG
>NZ_SBHO01000018.1 GCF_006980705.1 Tepidiphilus olei
TCGGTGATGAGGGCGCGCTCCCAGCGCCGCTCCTCGGTGCGGGCGAAGGGGTCGAGCACCGTGCCGCGCAGCCGTTTCATCTTGGCGAGCAGCGCGAAGGCGCGGCGCATGGCCGGGCCGTACTCGCGCTTGGCGACGAGGCCGGTGACCGGGTCGGGGCGCGCAAGGAGCGGCGGGGCGAGGTGGAAGCGCACTTCGAACGGACCTTCGAAGCGCGCTTCCAGCTGCTGCCAGAATTTGGGGTCGCAGTAGAGGCGCGCCACTTCGTATTCGTCCTTGATCGCCAGCAGCTTGAAGTAGGAGCGGGCCACGGCGTCAGTGAGCGGCATGGTGCCAGGCGTCTCTTCGGCAGGGGTGCCGCGCAGCGCACGCTCGGCGGCGCGCACGCGTTCTACCAGCCGGCGATAGCGCTCGGCATAGGCTTCGTCCTGGTAGTCGACGAGATAGGCCGCGCGCCGCTCGATCACTTCGTCGAGCGTGCGGGCAAAGCGCGCTTCGGGCTCGGCTTCGGGGCGGGCGAAGTCGAGCACTGCTTGCGGGTCGTGGGCCATGCGCCGCCCCCAGAGGAAGGCGGCGCGGTTCATGTCGATGGCCACGCCGTTCAATTCGATCGCCCGCATGAGCGATTCGTGGCTCACCGGCACCCAGCCTTTCTGCCAGGCGTAGCCCAGCAGGAAGAGATTGGTGGCGATGGCGTCGCCCATGAGCCGGGTCGCGAGCCCCGTGGCGTCGAGAAATTCGGCCGGGGCCTCGCCCACGCGCTCACGAATGCGCGCTTGCATCTCCTGGGCCGAGAAGCGCCAGTCGGGATTGCGCAGAAAGTCGATGGTGGGAATCTCGGCGGCGTTGGTGACCACGCGCGTGCGCCCCGGGGCCATCTTGGTGAGCGCCTCGGCGCTCGCCGTCACGATGAGGTCGCCGCCGATGATCGCATCGGCCGCGCCGGCGGCGATGCGCACGGCGTGCAAGTCTTGCGGGGTGGCGGCGATGCGGATGTGGCTGAAGACCGAGCCGTTCTTCTGCGCGAGCCCCGTCATGTCGAGCACGGTGACGCCCTTGCCGTCGAGGTGCGCCGCCATGCCGATGAGCGCACCGATGGTGATGACGCCTGTGCCGCCCACGCCGGTCACGAGCAGGTTCCAGGGTGAAGCGAGCGTGGGCAGGGTCGGCTCGGGCGGCAGGGGAAAGCGACCCGGTTCGTCGGCGAGCGCCTTGCCCTTGCGCGGCCGCCCCCCTTCGATGGTCACGAAACTGGGGCAGAAGCCTTTGAGGCAGCTGTAGTCCTTGTTGCAATTGGATTGGTCGATGCGCCGTTTGCGCCCGAATTCGGTCTCCACGGGAACGACGGCCACGCAGTTCGATTGCACCGTGCAGTCGCCGCACCCTTCGCACACCGCCTCGTGGATGAAGACGCGCTTTGGCGGATCGGGGTAGAGACCGCGCTTGCGCCGACGCCGCTTCTCGGCGGCGCAGGTCTGGTCGTAGACGATGGCCGAGACGCCCGGAAGTTGGCGCAATTCGCGCTGGATCGCGTCGAGCTCGTCGCGGTGCCGAATCGGGACGTGGCGCAGATCCGCCGGCCCGTAGGGGCGCGGCGTGCCGTCGGTGACCACCACCACGTTGGCCACGCCTTCGGCTTGCAGTTGCTTGACGAGCATCGGCACGGTGAGCGGGCCATCGACCGGCTGCCCGCCGGTCATGGCCACGGCATCGTTGAAGAGGATCTTGTAGGTGATATTGACCCCGGCGGCCACCGCCTGGCGGATGGCGAGGATGCCCGAGTGGAAGTAGGTACCGTCGCCCATGTTGGCGAAGAGGTGGCGCTCTTCGGTGAAAGGGGCTTGACCGACCCA
>NZ_SBHO01000019.1 GCF_006980705.1 Tepidiphilus olei
CCCTCTGTGTCAGAATAGTTGTCGTCTCGATAGATCCTGAAACCAGAGGGCGACAAAGGAAGAACGAAGTGGCCAGATACGGACAGTCCTTCAAGGACAGGGCGGTTGCACGGCTGTTGCCGCCAGAAAGTGTCGCGGTGCAGACGCTGGCGCGAGAGCTGAGCATTTCAGCTGCGACGCTAGCGCGCTGGCGAGCCGAGGCGCTCTCCCAGCCCGTTGGCGAGCGGGGCTGGAGTGCGGGGGCCCGATTCGAAGCGGTGCTCTCGACCGCCGCGATGGACGAGGCGAGCAAAGGGGCCTGGTGCCGCGAGCATGGCGTGTATCCCCAGACGCTCGAGCAATGGCGCACCGCCGCCCTGCAGGCGCTCGATGAGCCCGAGGAAGTCGCACGGCAGGCTCTGCGGGAGAAGAAGGCCGAGCGGGGTCGCATCAAGGAACTCGAGCGCGACCTGCGCCGCAAGGAAAAGGCGCTGGCCGAAGCGGCAGCGTTGCTGGTGCTATCAAAAAAGCTCGAAGCGATCTTCCCCAAGGACGAGGACGCATGATCGGCCTGGAAGATCGCCAAACACTGGTCCGACACATCGATGAGGCACACGCAGCCGGCGCGCGCCTACGCCCGGCCTGCGAGGTCGCAGGCATGACGCTGCGCACCCTGCAGCGCTGGAAAGCGCAGGAAGGACTGCGCCAGGGGGACCGCAGGCCCCTGGCAAAGCGTGCGCAGCCGGCGCATGCGCTCAGCGACGAAGAACGGGCGAGGATCCAGGCGTTGGCCAACGAGCCCCGTTTCGCCGACCAACCCCCGGCGCGCATCGTCCCCACGCTGGCCGACGAGGGCGTCTATCTTGCCAGCGAATCGAGCTTTCAGCGCGTGCTGCGTGCCCACGGACAAACCCGTCACCGTGGGCGCAGCCGTGCGCCGCAGCGCACGCGAGCGCCGACGACGCACGTAGCCAGCGCCCCCGGACAAGTGTGGTGCTGGGACATGACCTACCTGCCCACCCACGTGAAGGGGCAGTGGTTCTACCTGTATCTGATCATGGATCTGTACAGCCGCAAGATCGTCGGCTGGGAGATTCATGCCACCGATGAGGCAGAACACGCGGTGAGCCTGCTCAAGCGCACCGCGTTGGCCGAAGGCCTCCACGCCCTGCCGGAAAAACCCGTGCTGCACGGCGACAACGGCAGCACGCTCAAGGCCACCACGGTGTTGGCGATGCTGCACTGGCTGGGGATCAAGCCCTCATACTCTCGCCCCAGGGTGTCCGACGACAACGCCTTCGTCGAATCGCTCTTCAAAACGGCGAAGTACCGCCCCGAATTCCCGGCGCGCGGCTTCGCCAGCCTGGACGAAGCCCGCCAGTGGGGACAGCACTTCGTGCACTGGTACAACGTCGAGCACCGCCACAGCGGCCTGCGCTACGTCACCCCCGCCCAACGGCATGCCGGGGAAGACCATGCGATCCTGGCGGCACGGCACCAGACCTATCTTCAAGCCCGCGAACGTCACCCGGCGCGCTGGTCCGGGCAGACACGGGACTGGACACCGATCGGGGCCGTCACGCTCAACCCGGAACGGGACAGCGTCGTTCGGGACTCTACCCAAGCTGAAATAGAAGGCAGGTGATTGCATGAATCAGGCGACAACTATCTTGACTTGTTCCG
>NZ_SBHO01000002.1 GCF_006980705.1 Tepidiphilus olei
GGCCCGGCCATGCGCCGCGCCTTCGCGCTGCTCGCCAAGATGAAACGGCTGCGCGGCACGGTGCTCGACCCCTTCGCCCGCACCGAGGAGCGGC
This sequence comes from Tepidiphilus olei, assembly GCF_006980705.1. Classification (GTDB taxonomy): domain Bacteria; phylum Pseudomonadota; class Gammaproteobacteria; order Burkholderiales; family Rhodocyclaceae; genus Tepidiphilus; species Tepidiphilus olei. The sequence continues at coordinate 95 of NZ_SBHO01000002.1, forward strand.
GCTGGGAGCGCGCCCTCATCACCGAATTCGAAGGCGACGTGGAGCGGGTCTTGCGCGAACTCACCGCCGAGCGGCTGGCGCTCGCCACCGAACTGCTCGCCCTGCCGCAGCGTATCCGTGGATTTGGGCACGTCAAGCGAGCCCAGGGCGAAGAAGCCGAACGCCGCCGTGCCATTTTGTGGCGGCGGTGGAAGGAAATCGGCAAAGCCGGCGCGACGGAGCCTTCTGCGGCAGGGCACCCCGTGCCGGCTTGAGCACCGAAGCACACGAGGCGGCACGAGGTAGTATCATGAAAGCATGACGTTCCGCCTCTCGCGCTCGCCGCTCCTTGCCGCGGCGCTGGCCCAGCTGCTGGGCTGGCTGCTTGCCTTCGTCGCCGCGCATCTCGGCCTCGTGGCCGGGCTGTGGCCGCTCCTCGCCTTGCAGGCGATCGCGGCGGCAGGGATGGCCGCGTCCTTGCGCAGCCCCTGGTGGTGGATCCTCTTTCAGCTCATTTTCTCCCCTGCCCTCGTGCTCCTGCATGGCTTGGGGCTCGCGCCGGGGTGGTACCTCGCGGCCTTCGTGCTGCTCGCCCTCGTCTTCGGCAACCCGACGCGCACCCGGGTGCCCCTTTTCCTGTCGCACCGCACCACGGTGGATGCGCTCGCGGCGCTGCTGCCCGCCGATCGTCCTTTCCATTTCCTCGACGTGGGCAGCGGCACGGGCCGCGTCGTCGTCGCGCTCGCCCGCGCTTTTCCTCGAGGCGAATTCACCGGTATCGAGCAGGCGGTCCTGCCGCACCTGATCGCACGCTGGCGCGGCCGCGGCCTGCCAAACCTGCATCTGCGTCGAGGCGATGCCTTCGCGCTGCCTTGGGCAGGATACGACGTGCTCTACGCCTTCCTCTCACCCGTGCCCATGCCCGACTTGTGGCGCAAGGCTCGAGCGGAACTCCCGCCGGGATCGCTGGTCTGCAGCAACGAGTTCCCCATCCCCGGGATCGTGCCCGAAGCCCACATCGTGCCGCAAGGTACCCATCGTCCTCTCTGGCTCTACCGGGTGGGGCAGCGCGGGAATTGAAGGGTGAGGGGGTCGCTATTTCCCTCAAGATTTGGCGCGTACCTGCCGATAATCCTCTCAAGGCTGCCCTTCACCACGAGGTTCTTCGCCATGGCGATCCTGATTGCGATCATCGGCAACAAAGGCGGCACCGGCAAGACCACGCTCTCACACCTGCTCTGCCACGGGTTGGGGCTGCTGGGCCGGCGCTCGGCCTGCGTGCTCACCGATACCACCCGCCAGCCGCTCGACCCGCGCGGGCGACGCTACGTCATCGCCGACGCGCGCTCGCTCGACACGCTCAAGCGCATCATCGACAAGCTGCGCCCGCTGGATGACTGGATCGGCGTGATCGACGGCGGCGGCAACCGCCCCGACGTCGACCGGCGCCTCTATGCCCTGTCCGACCTCGTGTTGCTGCCGTTTCGCGAGTCGCACGAGGACATCCGCACGGTCACCGCCGACCTCGAGCAGTTCCCCCGCGCCTATGCTGTGCCCAGCCAGTGGCCGGTCAATGTCTGGCAGCGCGAGGCCGCCGATCGCGCGGTGGCCCAGCTGATGGCGCCTTACCTCGGCCGCATCCTGCGCCCCGTTCCGGCAGTCTCGGCAACCAAGCTGTTGCTGCAAAAGCACCTGCCGGCACAACTTCCCACCCCCCTCAACAACACCGCCCGGGCCTTCGCCCGCCAGCTGCTGGAAGTGCTCGATCTCGGCCGTGAGCTCCCCTCCTCATTCGACGAAGCAGAAGGTGAAGAAATCTACGAAGGCATTCCCGAAGAAGAAATGCCCTTGCGCCTCAGGCGCTGAGGTTCGCATCGCGCTACAATGCCATGAAAGAACAGCGGCTCATAGCGCAACACGCGACCGGAGAGGAAGACCATGACGCAGAATTTCTTCGAGGGTAATGACCCTTTCGCCTTCTTGCGGCAGATGTGCGCCAACATCGGCGTGCCGGTTCCGGGAATGGTGTTTCCGACGATGGATCTCGCCGACGTCGAGCGGCGCATCGCCGAATTCAAGGCGGTGGAGCAATGGCTGCAGATGAACCTGAGCACCCTGCAGATGACGCGTCAATCGCTGGAGATGCAGCGCGTCGCCATCCTCTCGCTCACGCAGATGGGCACGGCGAGTCAGGCCGCGGCGGCGGAAGCGGCCACCACCCCGGCCGGCAACCCCTTCGAGGCCATGGCACAGCTGTGGCAGACGATGCAGCAGGCCGCCCAGCAAACGGTCGAGGCCACCGCCACCGCCACCCAGGCGGCACATCAGGCCTTTGCTCAGCCCCCCTCGCCACCACCGCAAGCAGCCGATTCAACGGTCGCCCGGACTGCCGCAGAAACAGGACGGGAAGCCTCTCCTGCGCCTGACTCGTCTGCGGCGCCCAAACCCAAGCCGGCGCGACGGCGTCAGAAAACCGCGCCCTCGCCGAAAGGAGATAGCGGGAAAGAAGGTGCCTAACCCCGCCGTACCCGCAGCGGCGAACGGGGCCAGGGGCCGCCTTCTTCCGCCGCTTTCAGCGCCTTCCGCTCCCGGAAGAGCGGATGCTCCAGCGTTTCCTCGGGCGCGAGCACCGGCGTGACGCAGCAATCGTGCGGCGCGAAGAACGCCGCCCATTCGTCGCGCGTGCGCGTGCGCAGCACCGCCGCCAGTTCCGCCTTGGCCTTGACCCCTTCCTCGCCCACGGCGCGATGAAAAGGAACGAGATCGGGTCGTCCGATCGCCTCACACAACCGCACCCAAAATTTCTCTTCCAGTGCCCCCACGGCGAGATGCCGCCCGTCGGCGGTTTCATACACCCCGTAGCATGGCACTCCCCCGGTGAGCAAGCCCTCACCCCGCGGTTCACTGCGCCCCTCGACCAGGGCTTGCGCCAGAGGAAAGACCAGATGCGCCCAGCTGGCCTCGGTCATGGAGAGATCGACATGGGCACCGACCCCGTCGCGCCGCGCCGCATGCACCGCAGCGACCGTGGCGAGCGCCGCATGCAGCGCCCCGCCCAGTAAATCGGCGATCTGCAGGTTGCACTGCGCGGGCGGCCCACCGGCCGTACCGGTCTGGTGCAGCACCCCGGCGAGCGCCAGATAGTTGATGTCGTGCCCCGCCGCCTGCGCCATCGGGCCATCCTGACCGTAGCCGGAAATGGACACCAGCACGATGCGCGGATTGAGCCTGCGCATGGCCTCGAACCCCAGGCCAAGCCGCTCGAGCACGCCGGGACGGAAACCTTCGATCACGGCGTCGGCTTCGCGCAGGCGCGCCTCGAACCACGCCCGACCTTCTTCGCTCTTGAGGTCGATGCGGTGGATTTCCTTGCGTCCGTTGATACTTCGATAGAAAAAGGACGTTGCATCACCCGCTCGTCGAACCCCCATGCGCGCCGCGTCGTCCCCCTGCGGCGGCTCGACCTTGATCACGCGTGCACCAAGCTCGGCCAAATGCCAAGCAGCCATCGGCCCCGGCAACAGGAGCGAGAGATCGAGCACCGTCATGCCCCCGAGCAAGGGCAAGGTTCGTTTCTGCGGTTCGGTTTCAGTCATATTTTCTCCGATCATCGATCACTTTACCATCATTGGGCAGACTACCCGGTGGCACGAAGCGTACTTCGCCGCGCAGCTTGGTGATTTCACGCAGCGTCGTCTCGATCGCCAGGCGCAATCCCTCGTCACCTCCCGCCACTTCGCATTCGAGGATCATGACGTCGGACAAGTTCGGGTTCTCGACCACCAGCCGGGCCCGCCGCACTTCGGGATGGCGTGAGGCCACCGCCAGCACCTGCGAGGGATGCACGAACATCCCTTTGACCTTGGTCGTCTGATCCGCCCGCCCGAGCCAACCGCGGATGCGTGTGTTCGTGCGCCCGCAGGGCGAGATGCCAGGGAGGATGGCCGAGAGATCCCCGGTGCCGAAACGGATCAGAGGATAGACAGGGTTGAAGGTGGTGACCACTACTTCCCCCACCTCGCCCTCGGGCACCGGTTCCGTACCACCTGGGCGCACGATCTCGACGATGATGTGTTCGGCAAGCACCAAACCTTCTCGCGCCCACGTCTCGTAAGCGATGAGGCCCACGTCGGCAGTCCCATAGCTTTGATAGACGTCGATGCCGGCCTCGGCGAACTCTCGTTGCAGCGCGGGAGGACAGGCCTCGCCCGAAACGAGGGCCTTGCGAAAGGACATTTCCACGCCCGCCTCGCGGCATTTCTGGATCAAGATACGCAAAAAAGAAGGCGTTCCGGCATAGGCGGTTGGCTTCAAGTCGGCGATCGCCTGCACCTGCAGCTCGGTCTGTCCCACGCCACCGGGAAACACCGTGCACCCCAAAGCATGCGCCCCGCTTTCGATCATGACGCCAGCCGGCGTCAGATGATAAGAAAAAGTATTATGGACCAAATCGCCTTCGGCGAAGCCTGCGGCAAAGAGCGCTCGAGCTTGACCATAGGCATCCTCGCCTCGGCCTTCCGGCTCGTAAATCGGCCCGGGTGAAGAAAAGACACGCAACATGTCTCTTCCCCAGCCGACGGTTGCAAATCCACCAAAAGGGCGCGCTTGCTTTTGCAGCTCCAGCAGCTCGGACTTGCGTACCACCGGCAGTTGCGCAAGCGCCGCTCGCGAGGTGATCGCTTTTGGGTCGACGTGGGCGAGCAATTTGGCGTAGACCGGCGCGTGCGCTTTGGCATGCGCGATCTGCGCTGGCAAGCGGGCGAAGAGATCCGATTCGCGGCGCTGGGGATCCCACGTCTCCCGCTCGTCGTAATATCTTCCCCTGTTTCCTTGAGTCATTGCGGTTTCCATGTCACGCTCCTCCTGTGCCGTATCAGGACAGCCAACGCTTGCGCCGACGATAATGTTTCACCTCGCGGAAACTCTTACGTCCCTGTGACGAGAGGCCGAGGTAGAACTCCTTCACGTCCTCGTTCTCACGCAGTTCCCGGGCTTCGCCCTCCATCACCACCCGGCCGTTTTCCAGAATGTAGCCGAAGTTGGCGTAGCGCAGCGCCACCATGGTGTTCTGTTCGGCGAGCAGGAAGCTCACGTTTTCCTTAGCGTTGAGCTCGTGCACGATCTCGAAGATCTCTTCGACCACCTGGGGCGCCAACCCCATGGAGGGTTCGTCGAGCAGGATCATCTCGGGTGCGGCCATCAGAGCCCGGCCGATGGCACACATCTGCTGCTCGCCGCCTGAAGTGTAACCCGCCTGCGACTTGCGCCGCTCCTTGAGCCGGGGAAAATAGTGATAGACGCGCTCGAGCGCCTGGGCGAGCTGCGCGCGCGAAAGCTTGCGCGTATAGGCCCCCGTGAGGAGATTCTCCTCGATGGTGAGGTGCTCGAAACAATGCCGCCCTTCCATCACCTGGATGACCCCGCGGCGCACCAGCTCGTTGGGCGAGAGGGCATCGACGCGCTCTCCCTTGAAACTGACCGAACCCTTGGTCACCTCGCCGCGCTCGGCACGCAGCAGATTGGAGATGGCCTTGAGCGTGGTCGACTTGCCCGCGCCATTGGCGCCGAGCAGCGCGACGACGCCGCCACGCGGCACTTCGAGCGAGACGCCCTTGAGCACCAGGATCACGTGGTCGTAGATCACCTCGACGTTGTTGACGACGAGGTAGGGTTCGCCAACGGCGGCGCGGCCCGCTTCAGCGTTCATCGCACATTGACTCCGGTTTGGGACTAGCCGTACAGGGCGGGCGGCGGCCCGCGAAGGACCGCCGCCGTCGCTCACTGCTCCTTGCTGCAATCACGCGGCGTGATACCTTTTTCCTTGGCGTAGGCCGCCGCCGACTCTTCCACCAGCGCGCGCACCACCTCGCGATCCGGTTCGATCCAGTCGGAGACGGACACCCATTTCTCGCCGTCCCACTGCTGGAAGCGTACCCGGCCGGACCCCTCGTGGTCGGCGCACGACAGCGCCAGCTCGGGCATCAACCCTTTGGCGCCGATCGCCTCCAACCGCTTCTCGTCCAGCCGGAGATTTTCCAGCGCCCAGCGCATCTGCTCACCGTCAACCGGTTGCCCCTTGCCGAATTTCTCCTGGGCGAGGCGCAGCGCTTCCACGTAGATGATCCCGTGCCCCACGCCACGGTTGTAATAGGTACTGCCGACGCGCTTGGGATCTTGCATGTCACCCTGACCCTTGGCATAGACATGCTTCTGGATGTCCTGGATCACGGGGAAATCAGTACCCGCCGGGTTGAACGCTCCGGCCACGAACCCTTTGGCTGCATCGCCCGCCGGTACGACGTCCTCCTCGGCTCCGGCCCACCACCAGCCCACGATACGATCGGCCGGGAAGCCCGTACGCGCCGCGGTCTTCAGGGCCGTCGGGTTGGACACGCCATAAGTGAGGAGAATCACGTAGTCGGGCCGCATCTGCCGGATCTGCAGCCACTGCGCCTGCTGCTCGTTGCCGGGCATGGCCACGGCGATCTTCTCGGTGGTAAAGCCCCACTTCTGCGCCAAGCGGTCGAGCACGGGGAAAGGCTCCTTGCCCGGAGCGAAGTCGAGGTAGAGCACGGCGATCTTTTTGCCCTTGAGCTTGTCCATGCCGCCCTCACGCTGCCCGAGATAGCCGACGATGGCCGAGGCTTGCGACCAATAGGTGGCTATCATGGGAAAGACCCAAGGGAATACGCTCCCGTCGGCAGTATCCGAGCGGCCGATCCCGATCGAGAGCAGCGGGATTTTGTCCTGAGGTACGCGCTCGAACACCCCGAAAGTGATGCCGGTAGAGACCGGCGCGAAGAGCACATTGCGCTGGCCTCCCCGCTGTTTGAGCCGTTCGTAGCACTCCACGCCGCGCGCGTTGTTGTATTCCGTCTCGCACTCTTGCCACACGAGCTTGACGCCGTTCACGCCCCCGTCGCGCTCGTTGATGAGCTTCATGTAGTCGATCCAACCGCCGAAGACCCCCGTACCGCCGGCCGCATACGGCCCGACCCGGTAGCTCGGCAAACCGAGGTACTGTTCCGCCGCCTGGGCCGACCCCACGGCAGCCGCGCCCCAGACGGTGCTCGCCGCCACCGCCGCCAACCATATTTTCTTCAGTTTCATCGCCATGCCTCCTTTCGTGTGGAAAATCCCCGTGCCGTGCGTTCTTCCCGCTCAGTGCGGGAAAGGCCACAGGCGCAGTTTCTCCTTGCCGATCTGCCACAAGCGGGTGAGGCCGTGTGGCTCGACGATCAGGAAGAAGATGATGAGCACGCCGAACACGATCAACTCCAGGTTCGAGGCGAGCGTGGCCGGAACGAGCGCCCCGACCGAAGTGTGCATCAGCACGTTGATCCCCACCGGCAGCAGCAGGATGAAGGCCGCCCCGAGAAAGGCGCCCAGCACAGAGCCCATGCCGCCGATGATGATCATGAAGAGAATTTTGAAGGACAGATCGAGCCCGAAACCATCGGGTTCGACCGTGCCCAGATAGGTATAGGCGTACAGCCCGCCGGCGATGCCGCAGTAGAAGGACGAGACGGCAAAAGCCAGCAGCTTGGTCTTCATGAGGGGAATACCGATCACTTCGGCCGCCACGTCCATGTCGCGCACCGCCATCCACGAGCGGCCGGTGTTGGTGCGCGCGAGGTTCTTCGCCGCCAGCGCGAGGAGCGAAACGATGGCGAGCGTGAGCAGATACTTGCTCACCGGGGTGTCGAAGGCAAATCCCAGGATTTCGATGCGCTGCGCCGAAATGATGCCGGAAGAAGAGTAGTTCGAAAACCAGGGAAACTTGGTCAGGACCCAGATGATGAAAAACTGGGCCGCGAGCGTGGCCATGGCGAGATAGAACCCCTTGATGCGCAGCGAGGGCAACCCGAAGACGATACCCACGGCCGCCGCGCTCAGCCCGCCGAGGGCGAGTCCGACGAGAAAAGGCAGGCCGTCGAGACGCAGGAGGAAATTGTAGGTGGCATACGCCCCCACCGCCATGAACGCGCCGGTACCCAGCGACAGCTGCCCCGCGTAACCGGTGAGGATGTTGAGCCCCAGGGCTGCAAGCGCGAACACCAGCACCGGCGTGAGCACCGCTTGCAGCCAGTACTCGCTGGCCACGAAGGGCACGACGAGGAACGTCGCCACCACGAGCGTCGCCATCACGATCCGGTCTTGCTTGATCGGAAAAATCTGCTGATCTTCCTCGTAACTCGCTTTGAACTGCCCTGCCTCGCGATAAATCATCCTCAATCCCTCCCGAACCCGTCAGACGCGGTCGATGTGTTTTTCGCCGAAGAGCCCTTCCGGCCGGATCAGCAGGAAGACGAGTGCGAGCACGTAGGGGAACCACGAGTCGATCCCGCCGCCCACGTAAGGCCCGAGATACACTTCGGCCAGTTTTTCACTCGCCCCGATGATGAGCCCACCGACGATGGCGCCAGGCACCGAGGTTAGCCCGCCGAGGATGAGTACCGGCAATGCCTTGAGGGCCGTGAAGGTGAGGGCGAACTGCACACCGTTGCGCGACCCCCACACCAGACCGGCGACGATGGCCACGAACCCGGCCACCGCCCACACGATCACCCAGATGCGCTGCAGCGGGATGCCCACCGACAGCGCCGCCTGGTGATCGTCGGCCACCGCCCGCAGCGCCCGCCCTACTTTGGTATATTGGAAAAAGAACGCAAGCACGGCCACCAGGACGCCGGCCACCGCCGCCGCCACGAGGTCGAACTTGGAAATCATCAAATTGTGGCGCTCGAGCAGCCACATCACCGGCTCGTCCGAGATTCCCAGGTCGAGGCCACGCACCATCGCCCCCCACATGCCCTGCGCCACCCCTTCGATGAGATAGGTGAGCCCAATGGTGGCCATGAAGAGCGTGATCGCCGGCTGATTGACCAGCTTGCGCAGCATGAAACGCTCCACCAGCCAGGCAAACAGCACCATGATCGCGGCGGTGAGCAGCAGCGCGATCCAGAAAAGCCCCGCCCACTCGGGCGAGAACCCAAACCACTGGGGCAAACGCTCGGTCAGGCCGACGAAAGTGAGTGCGGCGAAGAAGACCATCGCCCCCTGGGCAAAGTTGAACACCCCCGAGGCCTTGAAGATGAGCACGAAACCGAGCGCCACCAAGGCATAGAGCATCCCCGCGAGCAGCCCACCGATGAGCACTTCCAGAAAGAATTGCATCGTCCCTTCTCCCTCAGTGGGCAGCGCCGCCGAGATAAGCTTCGATCACGACCGGGTCGTTGCGCACCTCGTCGGGCGATCCGTCGCCGATCTTGCGACCGTAATCGAGCACGACCACCCGGTCGGAGATGTCCATCACCACCCCCATGTCGTGCTCGATGAGCACGATGGTGGTCCCCAACTGCTCGTTCACGTCGAGGATGAAGCGGCACATGTCCTGTTTCTCCTCCACGTTCATCCCGGCCATGGGTTCGTCGAGCAAGAGCAGCGAGGGTTCGGCCGCCAGCGCCCGGGCGAGTTCCACCCGTTTTTGTAGTCCATAGGGCAGACGCCCCACCGGCGTCTTGCGGATGTTCTGGATCTCGAGGAAATCGATGATCTCCTCGACACGGCGCCGGTGCGCGATCTCCTCACGTCGACTCGGCCCCCAGTAGAGCGCATTCCACAGGAAGTTGCGCCGCATCAGGAGGTTGCGCCCGGTCATGATGTTGTCGAGCACCGTCATGCCTTTGAAAAGGGCGATGTTCTGGAACGTGCGGGCGATGCCCTGCGCCGCCGCCTCGTGGGGATTCATCCGTCGCCGCTCCTGGCCACGGAAGACGATGCGCCCCTGCTGCGGGTGATAGACGCCATTGATGACGTTGAGCATCGAGCTCTTGCCCGCCCCGTTGGGACCGATGATCGCGCGGATCTCGCCCTCGCGCACGTCGAAACTGATGTTGGTGAGCGCCTTGACCCCGCCGAACGACAGCGAGATGTTCTGCAGATCGAGGATCACGTCGCCGATGACTCGCGCCATTTCCTCCTCCTTCAAGCGTGCACGCGCGGTGAGGACGGGAAGACCTTTGCGTCGCGGATGCGCACATCGGCAGCGATCTTGCCGGTGCGCCCGTCTTCGTACTTGACCGCCGTCTCGATGTATTGGCTGTCCTTGCCGGCATAGAGCGCCTCGACGAGCACGGCATACTTCTCGGAAATGAAACGCCGACGCACCTTGCGCGTGCGGGTGAGCTCCTCGTCGTCGGCATCGAGCTCCTTGTGCAGGATGAGGAAACGCCGGATCTGCGAGCCGTTCATCTGCGGATCGTGGCTCAGGTCTTCATTGACCTCTTCCACGCACTGCTGGATCAAATCGTAGACGGCCGGCTGCTGCGCCAGATCGGTATAGCCCGAATAAGCGAGCCCGCGGCGCTCGGCCCAGTTGCCCACCGCCTCCAGGTCGATGTTGATGAAGGCGGTCACGTAAGGACGGTCGTGCCCGAAAGCCACCGCCTCCTTGATGAGAGGGAAGAACTTGAGCTTGTTCTCGATGAAATTGGGTGCAAACATCGAGCCGTCCTTGAGCCGCCCCACGTCCTTGGCCCGGTCGATGATCTTGAGGTGCCCGTCCTCGTCGAAGAAGCCCGCATCCCCCGTCATGAAATAGCCTTCCTCGTCGAAGGCCTCGGCCGTGTCCTGCGGCCGCTTGTAATAGGCTTTGAGCAGCATCGGGCCGCGTACGCGGATCTCGCCGTTGTCGGCGATCTTCACCTCCACCCCCGGCGCGGGTTTGCCCACCGAATCGAGCTTGACCTCCCCGTCTGGCTGCAGGCAGACGTAGGCGCAGGTCTCGGTCTGGCCATAGAGCTGCTTGAGGTTGATGCCAATCGAGCGGTAGAAACGGAAGAGATCCGGCCCGATCGCCGCCCCGGCCGTATAGGCCACGCGCAGGCGCGACAGACCCAGCACGTTGCGCAGCGGCCCATAGACCAGGATCTCACCCAAGGCATAGTGCAGGCGCTGCAGCAGCGGCACGGGACGCCCCTCGAGGATCTGGATACCACAGCGCTCGGCCACTTTCATGAAATGGCGAAACATCGCCTGCTTCAAACGGCCGGCATCCTCCATACGGATCCACACCTGGGTACGCAGGTTCTCGAACACGCGCGGCGGCGCGAAGTAGTACGTGGGCCCGATCTCGCGCAGATCGGTCATCACCGTCTCGCTCGACTCGGGGCAATTGATGGTGAAACCGGCGGCATAGGCCTGCGCATAGGAGAAGAGATGGTCCCCCACCCAGGCCATCGGCAGATAGGAGAGCACTTCCTCCTTGTCGGTGAGGCGGTCGAACTGTACCCCGCCCATGCCGGCGAAGAGAAAAGCCCGATGCGTCTGGCACACCCCTTTGGGCTTGCCGGTGGTGCCCGAGGTATAGAGCATGACCGAGACGTCGTCACTCTCCCCCTTCTCGATCTCCTCATCGACGAAATCGGGCTGGTTGCGATCGTGGATGCGCCCAGCCTCCAGGAGCTCGTCCAACCCTTGCAGCACCGGCAAGGTGTAGTGGCGCATCCCGCGCGGATCGTCATAGAAGATGCGCTCGAGCGAGGGCAGGCGATCGAGGATCTCGAGGAGCTTGTCGACCTGCTCCTGATCCTCCACCACCGCCATCTTGACCTCGGCGTCCTGCAGCACGTAGGCCATCTCCTCGGCGATCGCATCCTGGTAGAGCAGCACCGGGATGCCACCCAGGCATTGCGCCGCGGCCACCGCCAGGTAGAGGCGGGGCCGGTTGTCACCGACGATGGCCAAACGGTCGCCGCGCCGGAAACCCGCCTCGGCCAGCCCACAGGCGAGCGCGCGCACCTGGGCATAGCACTCCCCCCAGGTGTAGGTCTGCCAGATGCCGTATTCCTTCTCGCGGATCGCCGGCCGGTCGGCGCGCACGCGGGCATGATGCCGCAGCATGCGCGGGAAAGTCTCCAGTCCCGGGATGATCGCAGGGGCATGCGGTTTCGCGCCCTCGGCCATGCCAATCCTCCTCCAATACGATGAGTGTGTAGAACCCCGCCGTCGTTCTCGTTTTGCGGCGGGGCCGTCTCCCTCCACTCGACGGCTGCATTGTGCCGACGAAGTTTTGCAAGGGTTTGTCACGAACGTAACGTGAATGTAACGACGGATTACCGGATCCCGCGTGACGTGCGAAATATTTTTTTGCACTTGATACTGATTATCGTTTACCATATCATTTACAAAGGAACGTTTCCCACCCCGGACCATGACTCCAGACACTCATCGCGTCATCTCGCCCTGGTCGATTGTCGCCGCCCTCGCGCTGCACGGGGCGATCCTCTACGCTAGCGCACGCGCCCTGCCCGAAGTGCAGGCGCCTGCCGCGGCCCCGATCATGACGCTCGCCTGGGTCGCTCCGTCGCCCGAACCCGCTCCCGCAGTGGCGCCGGCGCCTGCCGCCGAACCCCCTCCGACCCCTCCCAAAGCGAAAGCGCCTGCCCGCTCGCAGCCAAAATCCCATGCGACGGCTCGGCCCACTCCAGCACCACCGCCACCGAAAATGGCAAACGCCGCCCCGGCCCCGGCCACCCCGGCAAACGAGGCGACGGCAGACTCCGCGCCGGCAGCGGACGCTTCCACCGCTGCCCACGGCAGCACCCCGAGCGCCGAAGCCGCGCCTTTCGTCGAACCGCGCTTCGATGTCGCCTACCTCGCCAACCCTCGACCCGCCTATCCCCCCGTCTCACGCCAACTCGGCGAACAAGGGAAGGTGATCCTGCGCGTACTGGTCGGAGCTGACGGGTCGCCTCGCCACGTCGAGATGGAGCGCTCCTCGGGCTACCCCCGGCTCGACCGGGCCGCGCGCGACGCCGTCGAACGTTGGAAATTCGTTCCCGCACGCCGCGGCGACACGCCGGTCGAGGCCACGGTACTCGTGCCCATCGCTTTTTCCCTTTCTTCTTCCTGATCTTTGCGGAGCCTTACCCATGAACGAACCCCTGCTGCATTTCTTTTCCCAAGGCGACGGCGTAAGCCGCTTCATCTTCCTGCTGCTCGCGCTGCTCTCCGTATCGAGCTGGGCCGTGATCCTCGCCAAAACGGCACTGCACCTGCGTCTGTCGCGGCGAGCCGCCCAGTTTCTGCGCCGATTCTGGAACGCGGGCGATCTGGCCGAGATCGCGCGCGACCTCAGGGAACACGGCGCGATCGATCCCGCCTCACACCTCGTCCATCACGGTCTCGAAGTTCTGGAGCGCATCGACCGGGCAGGAGAAAACGCCGCGACACGTCCCGGAGCACTCGGAGAACGAGACGAGCCGCAGGAACTCCTCACCCGGGCCTTGCGCCGTGCCATCGACGAAGCCCGCGCCCGCGACGAAGCCGGCATGACGCTCCTCGGTACTACCGCCTCCAGCGCCCCCTTCATCGGGCTCTTTGGCACCGTCTGGGGCATTTATCACGCACTGCAGGCGATCGCCGCCAGCGGGAGCGCCTCGCTCGACAAAGTGGCCGGCCCCATCGGTGAAGCCCTGGTGATGACCGGATTCGGTCTGGCCACCGCGATTCCGGCCGCGATCGCGTACAACGCCTTCAGCCGCATCCAGCGCCGCCGCACCCAGGAGCTGGAGTCCTTCGCCTATGACGTCTACACCTTCCTCGTCACCGGCATCAAACGTCCGACGACCCGGTCCGAACCCGCCGTCGTCGCGCTCGGTGTCGACGCCCCTCGCCCTGCCCGCAAGACTGCCTCCTGACGGAGATCTCTCATGGCCTTCGCTCGACTCGACAGCACCGGTGACACCGAACCGATCAACGAGATCAACATGGTGCCCTTCATCGACGTGATGCTGGTGCTGCTCATCATCTTCATCGTCACCGCCCCCTTGATGACCCACGCGGTGAAAGTCGACCTGCCTCAGGCGAGCAGCGTCCCCGACACCCAACGCGACGAAGAGCGCCTACGCCTGCGGCTCGCCGCCGACGGGCAGACCCTGCACTGGAACGACGAGGCGATCGACTGGACGGCGCTGGAGCCGCGCCTCGCCGAACTCACGCCCCAGACCACGCTGGAGCTGCAAGCCGATCGTGCCACCCCCTATGAGGCGATCGCCCGTTTGATGGCGGCCGCCTCGCGCCACGGCCTGGCGAAGATCGCCTTCGTGACCCTGCCGGGTGAGCCCTCGCCCTGAAAAACGACGACGCTTTTCCCAACCCCAAGGAGTGTTTTCGATGTCGACCGTCCCTCCGCACGAACCCCAGCCGCAAGCGGAAAACGCCGCGCTTCTTCGTCCCAAGGTCCTGCCGCTGGGTGCGGCGGTGCTCATCGGACTGGGTGCCGCGCAACCGGCGCTGGCTCAAAGCGCCGAAACCGGCGCTGCCGACGCCCAAGTCCTGCCCACCGTGACCGTGACCGATCAAGCCCCCGTTGCCGAAGAGGGGTACCTCAAGCGCACCACCCGCGTGGGCAAAACGCTGCAAGACCCGCAGGAGATTCCCCAGGCGATCACCATCCTCACCCGCGACCTGCTCGAAGACCAGCAAGTGGGTTCCTTGCGCGAGGCGCTGCGCAACGTCTCGGGACTCACCTTCAACGCCGCCGAGGGTGGGCGCTCCGGCGACAACATGATGCTGCGTGGTTTCTATACCTTCGGCGACATGTACCTCGACGGCATGCGCGACACGGCGCAATACAACCGCGAGACCTTCAATCTCGAGAGCGTGGAAGTGCTGCGCGGCGCCGCCGCCATGCTCTACGGCCGCGGCCAGGCGGGTGGCGTCATCAACCAGGTGAGCAAGACGCCGTTGCCCGTCGACAAGTACAAGCTCACCGGCTCGGTCGGTACCGAGGACTATCGCGAGGGCACGGCCGATCTCAACAAAACCCTGGGTGAGAACTCGGCGCTGCGCGTCAATCTCATGAAACGCGTGGAAGGCAGCTGGCGCAAGAACCCGGCCAACGGCGCCGAACCCGAGGTCGACCGCCAGGGTGCGGCCCTGAGTTTCGTCCACGGCATGGGCACGCGCGACGAAGTGCAGCTCAGCTACTACTATCTACAGACTCGCGACAATCCCGACTACGGCGTGCCCTTCGATGCCACGACCAAGCGGCCGCTCAAACGCTTTGGATCCTCCGCCTTCTGGGGCACCGACGATACCTTCGACGACTCGGACACACACATCGCCACCGCCACCTACACCCACCGTTTCCAACCGGGCACCGAGTGGCGCACGAGCCTTCGTTTCGCCGATTACGACCGCAGTTATTGGGCGCTCGCCCCTTCACGCACTAGCGCGCCCGCTGCCGACGGTTCGAGTGGCAGCTCGAAAACACGCAACACCGACTATCAAACCGTGGCGCTGCAATCCGATCTCACGCACGCCCTCACGCTCGCCGGCATGCGCCATGAACTGCTCCTGGGATTCGAATACCTCAACGAAGACAGTCACCGCCGCGCGCTGCGCAATCTCGCTCCCCAGGGGGCACCCGCTTTCTATCGTCCCGGTATCGAAGATCCCAGGGCGAGCGCCACCGATTTCACGGGCGATAGCTACGCGCTGCTCGCCCAAGACACGATCGAATTCCTGCCCGGTTGGAAACTCACCTTGGGCGCACGTCGCGACGAGCTCTCCGCCGACTATAGCAACGTCAATTCTCCCCGTCTCGACTACGGCGAGAACAGCTACCGCGCCGGCCTGTCGTGGATGCCCACCGCCAACCAACACTACTACCTCTCGTGGTCCGACAGTTTCAGCCCCACCGCCGACCTCTACCAGCTCTCCGGCGGCGAGTATCCGGCCGAGCGCAGCGACGTGGTCGAGCTCGGTGCCAAGTGGATGCTCTTCGAAGGCGATCTCTCGCTGCGCGCCGCCCTCTATCGTGCCACCAAAGACTGGGAACGCAACACCGATCTCGAGACCACTGGCGCCATCCTCAGCCGCAAGCGCCGCACCGATGGGTTGGAGCTCGAAGCCGCCGGCCGCATCACCGAGCGCTGGGAAGTTTTCGCCGGCCTATCCCTGATGGACGCCGAGATCCTCAAAGTCGCCCCCGGCGCCGATCCGCGATTCAAGGGGCAGCAGCCGCGCAATACGCCCGACTACACCTTCAACCTGTGGACCACCTACCGCTTCATGCCTCATTGGAAAGCCGGTCTGGGCGCCGAGACCAAGGGCGAGCGCTATGGCTACAACCCCATGGCCGCCAACGGACCCTTCGTGAACGGCAAGTTCTCGCCCAATGTCGCTCCCTCCTACACCCGCTGGGACGCGATGCTCGCCTACGAGCAGCCCTCTTACACGATACGCATGAACGTGCGCAACCTCTTCGACAAGGTCTATTATGATGCCCTCTACGACAACGGGGGCTTCGTCGTCCCCGGCACCGACCGGGCGGTGATCCTCACGGCCGAGTTCAAGTTCTGAATTTTCGGCGGGGCGCGAAGCCCCGCCTCTCACGGAAAATGCCATGCTCCTGACGATCGACGAAGTCCTCTCCGCCGCGGAAGTCGACCATGCCCGGGCACTGCTCGCGCAGGCGCGCTGGGTCGATGGCCGCAGTACCGCCGGGCCGCTCGCCCGCGAAGTCAAGAACAACCTGCAGATCGCCGAAGACTGCCCCACCCTCGCCCCCTTGCGCCAGCTGGTGCTGCAGGCGCTCGAGCGCGAGCCGCTCGTTTTTTCGGCCGTCCTGCCGCGCGACATCTTCCCGCCGCAGTTCAACCGCTATCGCGCCGTCGGCGAAGGCGAACGCTACGGGCCCCACGTCGATGCCGCCATCCGCCTCGTCGGCGAACGAAAACTGCGCACCGACGTCTCGGCCACTCTCTTTTTCAGCGCACCGGAGGAATACGACGGGGGCGAGCTCGTCATCCACGACCTCTTCGGCACGCAGCGCGTCAAGGAAAAGGCCGGCTCCATCGTCATCTACCCTGCGAGTTCGCTGCACGAGGTCACGCCGGTCACCCGGGGAGAGCGGCTCGCCTCTTTCATGTGGTTCCAGAGCCTGGTGCCCGATCCGGTCGAGCGGCGCATGCTGTTCGAACTCGACATGGCCACCCTCACACTGCGCAGCGAACACGGCGAAGGGGCACTCGCCGCCCGATTCTCCACCCTCTATCACAACCTGCTGCGGCGCTGGAGCGTCTAGCCGTGTCCGACGATGCGCTCGCGCCCGTATGCGCCGAAGACTACCTCGAGCTCGCGCAACGGCGGCTGGCGCCGGACGTCGCCGCGTACCTCTTCGGCGGGGCCGAAGCCGAACTGGCGGCGCGGCGCAACCGCGAGGCGCTGGACGCCACCACCCTCCTCCCCCGTTTCGTGCGCGACACCCCTTTTACCCCGCCGAGCGGGCCGATTCTGTTCGGCCGGCGCCACGCCTCGCCGCTGCTGCTCGCGCCGATCGCACACCAGCGGCTCTTCCATCCCGACGGCGAGGCGGCGAGCGTCCTCGCGGCGTTGGCGCAGGGCGTCACGCCCATCGTCTCCAGCCTGGCGAGCACCCCCTGGCCGCAACTGCGCCAGCTCGCCGAAGAAGAACCGCTGTGGTTCCAGATCTACTGGCAGGGCGATCGCGCCGCCACCGCGCGGCTCATCGATCGTGCCGCGCAGCTGCGCCCCGAAGCCTGGATGATCACTCTGGATGCGCCCATCGGAGGCTTGCGCTGGCGTCTGTGGCGCAGCGGTTTTCGCTTGCCGCCTCAGGCGGTACCGGCCAACCTCGACCCCCAGGTACCGACGCAGCGCACGCACGAACTGGCGGCCCTCCTTGCGCTCGCGCCGACACGCGATGATCTCGCCTGGCTACGCGATCGCGTACGGCAGCCGCTCCTTGCCAAAGGCGTGGTGCACGAAGCGGACGCCCAAGCGCTGGCGCGGCTGGGCTACGACGGTCTCGTCGTCTCCAATCACGGCGGGCGCACCTTCGACGCCGCCCCCGCGAGCCTTGCACGGCTTGCCCCGCTCGCACAGGCCGTGGGCAAACGGATGACGATCCTCTTCGATGGCGGCGTGCGCCGCGGCAGCGACGTCGCCAAAGCCTTGGCACTGGGCGCGTCGGCCGTGCTCGTCGGCCGCCCCTACGTGGCAGCGCTTGCCCTAGGGAAACGCTGAAGAAATGAGCGAGCGGGATGAAGCGCAAGGCGCACGGAGCGCAGCGACCGAGACATATCGAGTGGATAGGCGAGGGAGCGAGCACCGCGCAACGCAGCGATTCGCCCGCGCAGCCAATTATTCAGCGTTTCCCTAGAGGGCGCGCACGGCGTCGCCCGCTGCCTGCGCTTGCTGCGCGACGAGTACGCCGCCGTCGCTGCCTTGCTGTAACGCGGCCAGATGCCGCAATGCATCGACCTTGGTGCTCGGCATGCGTTCGGCCAGTAGCGCGCGCGTCGTCCGCTCCCAGAAACGGCGTGAGCGCTCGTGGCGCATGTCCACCGGGTGCAATCCCAGTCGCAGCCAAGGGCGGTTCGCGCTGCGTCTCAACCAGCGCTCATTGACCACCTGCGAAACGAGGCGACGCCAGCCGCTGCGGGCGCTCCACACGAGGCTGGGCGCCTCGATCGAGCGCCACCCCGCACCCGCACGGACATACACCCGCCGCGGCGAGCTGGTATAGCGCAAGGGAGTACGCGCGAGCGCACGCCAGGCGCCTTCTCCCAAAAGCCAACCCGGCGCGACGAAACCCTCCACCGGCCAACCCAGGCACGCGAAGAGCGCGAGGCCCTGCTCGAGCCGTGCCAGCGCCTCTTGCTCGGAGATCGCCGCGAATTCCCCCTCGTGGGTAAAGAGGCGCCGGCGCACGAAGTCGATCGGCCCATGGCAGGGCAGCTCGTCGGCGTGGTAATACCCGTGCAACACCGCCTCGCCGCCGCGGGCCAGTTCCCGCTCGATCGCCGCGCAAAAACGGGGATCGCGGTCGAACGTCCCTTGCCCGTGGTAGTCGGGTACCACCAAGAGCGTCAATGGCACGCCCAGCGCCGCTGCGCGCGCGGCAAAGTCGGCATAAAGCGGCCAGGTGGCCGGGGCCACGTCGTGCAGCACCACGGAAAAGAGCGCCTTCATCGCCCCCCCTGCCAGGCATCGGACACTTCTGCATCCACCGGCACCGGCAGCAATGCAGGCACCCCGCACAAAGCGCGGTAATGCTCCAGCAGTCCGGGAAGCACCGCCGGCCAGGCGTAGCGGCGTTCCACCCAGGCGCGCGCCTGCCGCCCGGCCTCTTCGAGATCGACTTCGCGCACGAAGTCGCGTACCGTCTGTGCAAAGACCGTCGCATCCAGGCTCGGCGCGATCCGGCCAGCCTCGGGCGGCACCAGTTCGGATACGGCCCCGCCGGCTACGCCGACCACGGGGATGCCGCTTGCCATCGCCTCGAGCACCACCAGGCCGAAGGTCTCCTGATTGCCGGCATGAACGAGCAGATCGGCACTGGCAAGAATACGGGCGACGTCTTCACGACCGACGAAGCGATCGACCACCGTCACGTTCTCCGGCACCCGCCGCGGCATGGCGCTGCCCACGAGCAGCAGATGAAAATCCTCGCCCAAGAGCCGCGCCGCCGCAAGCAGCACGTCGAGATTCTTCTCGCGCGAGCCGCGACCGGCGAAGACCATGAGGCAGCGCGCTTGAGGGATACCCAACTCGGCGCGCAGAGCGGGGTCGCGCCGCGCCGGCGAGAACGCGGCCGTGTCGACGCCCAAGGGCTGGGCGATCGCGCCCTCCACGCCGAGCGCCGCCAGATGCTCCACCATGGTGCGGCTGGGCGTGAGCACCCGGTCGAATCGCCGGTAGAGATGACGCACATAGGCGGCCGCCGCCTGCCCCCAGGTTCGCCCGAATCGTCGCTCGACGAGGCGGGGGAGATCCGAATGGTAAAAACCGATCACGGGTACGCCCAGCCGCTCCCCCGCGGCCAGCGCTGCCCAGGCAGGAACGTAGGGGTCTCCCGCCTCGATCACGTCGGGCGCCAAGGCAACGAGACGCTCCCCCCACGGCCCAGGGCGCAAGGGGAAGCGATAACCGGTGGAGAAAGGGATGGGCCAGGCCGAGATCATCTCGCAGCCGGGTGCGGAGCGATCTTCTGCTCCCGGCACCACCAGGGTATGCCGCACCCCCTCGATCGAAGAAAGAAAACGTCGCTTCGACTCCAGATACGTCCGTACGCCCCCGCTCGCTTCCGCGTAGAACATTGTGACGTCGGCAATATGCATGAATCGTCCGGTCGGCAAGAAAGTTCTATCAGTGTAGCGCTGCCGCCTCTTGCCTGCCACCCCCTGCAGGATCTCTCGCAGCGGCAAAAGCATCCCGTAAACACCTTGTTTCTTTTTTGGCCGATGCCAACGATTGATCTTCCTGGATCCGCAGACTAACCTGGTTCATACGAACGTCTTTTCGTCTCGAGGAGAAAAACGATGATCCCGTTCGACCGATCGTTTCACCGCGCTTGGTTCTACGTACTACTGATCGCGATGAGTCTCGTGCTACTCCTGCCACGAGCCCACGCAGCCACGTCACAAGAAGAGCTGATCCGCGACGCCCAGCAAGCTCTGGCCACGCTACGCAAAATCAACCCATCGGCAGACGCCATCGCCAAGTCGGCCAAAGGAGTCCTGGTCTTTCCCAACATCATCAAGGCTGGCTTCGTCTTCGGCGGCAGCTATGGCGAAGGCGTACTCTTCGTCGATGGCAAGGTACGGGGATTTTATAATTCGGTCTCCGCCTCCTGGGGTTTGCAGCTCGGCGCTCAATCGTACGGCTACGCCCTGTTCTTGATGAACGACAAAGCCCTGAAATATCTCGAAGAGAGTCAAGGCTGGGAATTGGGTTCCGGTCCAACCGTCACGCTAGTCGATACAGGGGTAGCGGCGAACATCTCCACCACCACGCTGCGTGACGACGCCTATGCGTTCATTTTCGACCAGCAGGGGCTCATGGGAGGCATCAACATCGAGGGCACGAAAATCACACGCATCAAACAGCCGTGACCCATTGACATCCCGAAACATCTACCATGCGTCGCGCACGATATAAATAAAACCCATCAATCACGAAGAGGAGCGACCATGAAACGAATCTTCCTTCTCGCGCTCACCGCATCCACCCTGAGTCTGCTGAGTGGTTGTGCCACGTGGGACAACATGTCGAGCCGAGAAAAGGCCGCGGTAGGGGGCGCTGCCGTGGGCGGCGTCATCGGTGCGGCCGTTTCGGACGGGCACCTGCTCGGCACGGTCGGAGGTGCCGCCATTGGAGGCGTCATCGGCGACCAGCTCGGCAAGTGATTCGAGCAACGCAGCGCTAGCCGCCATCGCCCGTCTTCTCCGTTCCCGCGGGAGCGGAGAGGCGGGTCACCAGCAATTGGTCGATGCGGTAGTTGTCGATATCGACCACTTCGAAACGGTAGCCTTTGTATTCGAGCGCATCGGTGCGCTTGGGCACCTTGCGCAGGTGATACATCATGAACCCGGCGATGGTCTCGAAGTGTTCCGATCCTTCGAACCCGTCGATCCCGAGCACCTCGGCCACTTCGGCGATCGGGGTGAGCCCATCGAGCAACCAGGAATCGGCGTCACGCCGAACGATCATCTCTTCGCGCCCCACGACGGGATCGACCGCCACGACCGTGTCCATCACGTCGCGAAGCGTGAGCAAACCCACAACTATGGCATATTCGTTGACGATGAGCGCGAAATCCTGCCCGGCACTGCGAAAGCGCTGCAGCGCCTCGAGCAGCGTGAGCGTATCCGGGAAGACCAACAAATCCCGCACTACCATCTCGGCGGTCAGCGAGACTTTTTCTCCGTCGATGATGGAGAGGAACAGATCGCGCGTGTCCACGTAGCCCACAGGACGGTCGAGCGAGCCGTCACACACGGGAAACTTGCCGTGGGGGTGGTTGCGCAACTTCTGCCGAATGTTTTCCTCGGGCTCACCAACCAAAAGATAGACGATCTCGTCGCGCGGCACCATGGCGGTACGCACGGTGCGCTCGTCGAGCTCGAAAACACGGGTCACCAGTTTCTGCTCCTCGGCGAGCAGCGTTCCGGCACGCGTGGCGGCGTCGGCCAGCGCCACGATTTCATCGACGGTGACCTCCTCGCGCCGGCGCTCCGGCGCCCCGGCCAGGCGCAGCACCCAGGAAGCAAGGGCGTCGATCACCCACACCAGGGGATGGAGCAGGCGCACGAGCAGCGTCATCGGCGGGGCCGCCACCAGCGCGATGCGCTCGGGCGCGAGTAGCGCGAGGCGTTTCGGCACCAGGTCGGCGAACACGACGAAGAGCAACGTGACACCGAGAAACGCAAGGGAAGAGGCGACGGAGCGGACATACTCCGGCGGCAACAAGAGCGCCACGAACGGTTCGAGCCAAGGCGTGACGGAAGACTCTCCCACCGCACCGCCGAGGATCGCAACCGCATTGAGGCCGATCTGCACCACCGTGAAATAGTGCCCCGGCTGATCCTGGAGCGTCAACACCCGCTGGGCCCTGACGTCTCCTTGCTTGGCCAGCATCTCGAGGCGCAAGCGGCGCGACGCCGCGAGCGATATCTCCGACATGGAAAAGAAAGCACTCGTGAGCACGAGCGCCAAGAGGGCGACAAGGATCGACATGTTGGTTTTTTTCGTCCGAGACTTCCTCATTATAGCGAGGAAGTCCGTCGCGACCCGATGGATATAATGGGACTTTTACGCAGAGGGAGCAACGGCGATGGATTCGATCCTGCTCGTATATTGCACGGTCCCCGACCTCAATACCGCGCGCTCGCTCGCCCGAACCCTGGTCGAAGAGCGGCTGGCTGCCTGTGTGAACCTCGTGCCGGGACTGACGTCCTTTTACCGCTGGCAGGGCACGGTACAGGAAGACGCGGAGACGCTGCTGCTCATCAAAACCGCGGCGGCACGCCATCGCGCACTACAGGAACGTTTACGCGCCCTGCATCCTTATGAACTCCCGGAAATCATCGCGGTCCCAGTGTCGGCGGGTCTGCCCGCCTATCTGGAGTGGGTCGCCACGGAAACCCTTAGCCCTCCCGAGGATCCCACATGAGCCGTCTTCGTTCTCGGTTACGCCTGCCGTTTTTCCTGTCGTTCCTCATCTTCTTCCTGCTCGCGCCGCTCCCGAGCCGCGCCGCCGACCCCGTTCCACCGGAAGAAGCCTTCGTGCCCCACGCTTACCGTGGAGAAAACGGCACGATCGTCGTCGAATTCACGATTCGCGAGGGCTATTATCTCTACCGGGACAAACTGAGATTCACCGTCCTCTCCCCGCAAGAAACCCGCCTCTTGCCCGAACTGCCACCGGGCGAATCGAAGCAGGACGAGTTCTTTGGCGAGGTTCAGATCTTCCGTAACCGCCTCGGCTTGCCGCTGAGATACGAGGGCGAGACGCCACAGCGCCTGCGCATCACCCATCAAGGCTGCTGGGACGGGGGAATCTGCTACCCCCCAGTGATCTCCGACCTCGAAGTGACCGCCACCCCGCCCGCCCCCAGCTTGTTACAGCGTCTGCGTGGTGTCACGCCCACATACACGCCGGCCCAGGCTTCGGCCTCGATCGCAGCGGAGTCCACGCCACCTTCGAGCCCGCTGCCGGGCGACGAGAGCGGGCGGCTGGCACAAGCGCTCGCCGGCAGCCACTGGGCGCCCATGCTCGCCACGTTTTTCGGCCTGGGGCTGTTGCTCGCCTTCACGCCCTGCACCTTCCCCATGATCCCCATCATCTCGGGCATCATCGTCGGCAGCAAGGAGCACGTCTCACGCGGACGGGCGTTCGGCTTATCCCTCGCCTACGTCATGGCCATGGCCGCCACCTATGCGATCGCCGGAGCGCTCGCCGGACTCTCGGGAACACTGCTCTCCGCCACTCTGCAGACTCCTTGGGTGCTCGGAGGTCTCGCGCTGGTATTCGTGCTGCTCTCCCTGTCGATGTTTGGTTTCTACGAGCTGCAGCTACCCGCTTCGTGGCAGACACGGCTCGATGCTGCCGCGGGACGCCTGCCGGGGGGACGCTATCTCGGCGTCGCGCTCATGGGTGCGATCTCGGCGCTGGTAGTCGGCCCCTGCGTGGCCGCGCCGCTCGCGGGCGCGCTGCTCTACATCGCCCGCACGGGGGACGCCTGGCTCGGAGGCTGGGCGCTCTTCGCCCTGGGATTGGGGATGGGGGCTCCACTCGTGGCGGTGGGCTTGGGCGCGCGTGAGCTGCTGCCGCGCTCCGGACCCTGGCTCAAAGGCGTGAAGCGCATCTTCGGCGTGCTGATGCTGGCGCTCGCTTGGTGGATCGTGCGGCCGGTGGCGCCGGATTGGCTATGGCTGCTCGGCTGGGCCCTGCTCGCGCTGGGCACCAGCGTCTTCCTGCATGCGCTCGATCCGCTGCCACCGCAAGCGCCGGCCATGCGGCGCCTGGGTAAGGCCCTGGGCCTTGCGCTTGCCACCTACGGCATCGTCGCCCTGGTGGGGCTGTTGGGCGGGGCGCGTGATCCCTTGCAGCCGCTCGCGCTGCGCCTCTCGGCTGCCTCTTCCGCCTCGGCGCCGGCGCAGCCGGTTCCCACCGTGCGCACGCTCGCCGAGCTGGAGTCGGCGGTGCGCGCGAGCGATCGCCCCGTGCTGGTCGACGTGCGGGCCGACTGGTGCATCTCCTGCCTGGAACTGGAGCGCGCCCTCGAAGACCCTCGCCTGCGCCCGCACCTCGCCGACGTGACCCGCCTCGGCGCGGACGTAACCGCCGCCGACGAATCCGCCCGCGCGCTGTTGCGCCGTTTCGAACTCTTCGGCCCGCCGGCCCTGCTCTTCTTCGCGCCCGGAGGAGAAGAGCATAGCGAGTTGCGCGTGGCAGGCTACCTCGGCCCCGATGAATTGCTGCCGCGATTCGAGCGCTGGCTGGGGCGTTAGCCGCCTTCGAGCATCGCGCGCAAGCGCGCAAGCCGCGCCTTGGCGTCTTCCTTGGCCACGGGCTCATCGCGCCGCCGCATCTGTACCCCCTCGCCCATCTCGGCGATGAAGCGTGATGGCTCCACGCTGCGCCACTCCTTGCCCTCACGCCGCCGCTCACACCAGGTGATCGTCAGGCTGCGCTGCGCGCGCGTGATGCCCACGTACATGAGGCGGCGCTCTTCCTCGACCCGCTCTTCCTCGAGGCTCGCCTGATGCGGCAGGATGCCCTCCTCCACGCCGACGAGGAAGACATGCTTGAACTCCAACCCCTTGGCCGCATGCAGGGTGGCGAGTTGCACCGCGTCGGCATCGTCCTCGCCGTCGTCGAGCCGGGCGACGAGGTTGAGCGTCTGCGCGAGCTCCAATAGCGTCTTTCCTTCCTCCTCGCCCTTGCGCCCCACCCAGGCGGCGAAGTCGCGCAGCGAGCGCGCCCGGGTCTCGGCCTCACGCGCCTCGCCGTGCGCGAGATACCAGCCTTCGAGGTCGATCGCCGCAAGCAGCTCTTCGAGGAGCCGGGCGGCCGGCTCGCGTTCGGCCCGCCAGCGCAGTCGGTCGAGGAATTCGGCGAAGGTATGCATACCCGCCAGCGCCGCGGCCGGCACGTGCGCCGCCGCGCCTTCTTCGCGCAGCGCCGCCGACAGGCTCAGGTGGCGCAGTCCGGCGTAGCGCGACAGGGCCTCGATGCTCGCCGGGCCGATGCCGCGCCGTGGCGTGGTGATGGCGCGCACGAAGGCCGGATCGTCGTCCTCGTTGAGCAGCAGCCGCAGGTAGGCCATGACGTCGCGGATCTCGACGCGATCGAAGTAGGATTGCCCCCCCGTGAGGGTGTAGGGGATCTTGTGCTGGCGCAGGGCCTGCTCGAAGAGCCGACCCTGGTGATTGCTGCGATAGAGGATGGCATAGTCGCGCCAACGGCCGCGGTGCTGGAAGCGGTGGGCGTCGAGCCGCGCCGCCACCCATTCGGCCTCGTGCTCGGGATCACGGCAAGCGAACACGGTGACCGCCTCCCCCTCGCCGTGCTCGGACCACAGACGCTTGTCGAACAGCTTGTCGTTGTGCGCGATCAGGGTGTTGGCGGCGGCAAGGATGCGCCGGCTGGAGCGGTAATTTTGCTCCAGCTTGATGACCCGCAGCCGGGGATAATCCTGCGCGAGCAGCCGTAGGTTCTCGACGTCGGCGCCGCGCCAGCCGTAGATCGCCTGATCGTCGTCCCCCACGGCGGTGAAGGCTTCGCGCGGCCCGGCGAGCAGCTTCAGGAGCTCGTACTGGGTGCGGTTGGTGTCCTGGTATTCATCGACGAGGAGGTAACGCAGCCGGTTCTGCCAGCGCTCGCGCACCTCGGCCTCGCGCCGTAGCAGGCGCAGGGGCAGCAGGATCAGGTCGTCGAAGTCGACGGCGTGGTAGGCGCGCAGCGTGCGCTCGTAGTCGCGGTAGGCGGCGGCCGCGGCGGCGGCGAGTTCATCGCCGGCGAGCTGCTCGGCCTCCTCCGGTTCGACCGCTGCGTTCTTCCATTGCGAGATGCGCCAGTGCAGCTGGCGCACGATGCCGCGCTCGGCCGCGGGCAGGAGCTCGGCGAGCACGTTCTGCGCGTCGGCCGGATCGAGGATGGAGAAGCGCGGCTTGAGCCCCAGGTGCGGCGCCTCCTCGCGCAGCAGGCGCACGCCGAGCGCGTGGAAGGTGCTCACGGTGAGCCCGCCGGGGAGCCGCCCGCCCAAGAGCGCCGCCACCCGTTCCTGCATCTCGCGAGCGGCCTTGTTGGTGAAGGTGATGGCGGCGATGTGCCGGGGGGCGAGCCCCACCTTTTGGATGAGGTGGGCGATCTTGTGCGTGATGACGCGCGTCTTGCCGCTGCCGGCCCCGGCGAGCACCAGGCAGGGGCCGTCGAGGTGGGTGATCGCGCTTCGCTGTTCGGCATTCAAAGACATGAGCACGGGAAAATGGGGGTCCATCGGGAGACTGCAAAAAAACCGTCACACCCGGCCGAAGGACGAGGCGCTCCGGGCACAGGATACGACACCCATCGGGGGCACGAGCGGGCAACCGAATACCGTCCGCGACGCCGTGCAGGCGCGCAAAGGGCCATTTAGGGCTCCCGTGAGATTGTACCCTCGTGGGCTGGCGCCGCCTTACTGCTCCTGCGCCTCTCGTACGAAATCATCGTGCACAATCGCATGGCAAGGCACCCGGCGTACCGAATGCAAGGCATGTCTCCGAGTAGGCGAGCATCCGAGCACAGGAGAACGTCGCCACGCAAACGCGCGGAGCGTCATGCAGAGGATCCTCCCGTTGGCCGGTTTGCGCCGCACCGCGGGACAGGCTATCCTTAGGGAAACGCTGAAGAAATGAGCGAGCGGGATGAAGCGCAAGGCGCACGGAGCGCAGCGACCGAGACATATCGAGTGGATAGGCGAGGGAGCGAGCACCGCGCAACGCAGCGATTCGCCCGCGCAGCCAATTATTCAGCGTTTCCTTAGCACGACGAGGGCGGCGCACCGATCCCTGCCGCCTTCGCTTTTTTGCGACCCTTGCGGGAGGCTCCATGCGTAGCATTCTGTTTCCCATTACCGCTCTGATGCTCGGGGTGGCCTCGTTACTGCTCGGTACGGGGCTACTCAACTCTCTCATCGCATTGCGTGGAGGGCTCGAGGGGTTCAGCGATCAACTGCTGGGGCTGATGGGGTCGAGCTATTTCGTGGGGTTCTTCGCCGGCACCTGGATCACCCCTTACCTCATCCGGCGCATGGGACACATCCGGGCCTTTGCTTTTTTCTGCGCGACGATCACCGCCTGCGTGCTCCTGCACCTGCTTTACGTACATGCCGAAATTTGGATCGTGCTGCGCTTCCTCACTGGCGTGTCCATCGTCGGTTTCTATGCCGTGATCGAGAGCTGGCTCGGAGGGAGTGCCCCACCCGAGCGACGGGGCTTCATATTCGCCGTCTACATGATCGTCAATCTCGTGGCGCTGGGCTGTGCCCAGCTTTTCCTGCGCTGGAATAGCCCGGGCGTCTTCAACCTGTTCGCGGTCTCGGCCATCTTCGCGGTGCTGGCGATCTTGCCCGTGACGGCCACACGCTTACAGCCACCGGCCATCGTCGAAGTGGCGCGAATGTCCCTGCGCCGCCTGTGGTTGAGCGCCCCGGTCGCGGCCATGGGAGCCGTCTCCTCCGGCTTGGCGATGGGTTCATTCTGGACCCTCTCCGCAGCCTACCTCAACCGTTTGGGTTTGGGCAATGCCGAAATCGGCACTTTTCTCTCGCTCACCATCCTAGCGGGCGCCCTGTTCCAGTGGCCCATCGGTTGGCTTTCGGACCGGTTCGATCGCCGCCTCACCTTGGCCTGGGTCGGAGGGCTGGCCTGCATCACGGCCTGCCTGCTGGCGCTCGCACCCAGTCTGAAATTGCCCCTCTTGATGATGGGGCCGATCTTCGGTCTCTTCCTGCTCGCCGTCTATCCCATCGTGGTCGCGCATCTGGTCGATCATCTGCACCGCGACGAGATTCTCGCAGGCAACACGGCTTTGCTGATGTTGCATGGCATCGCCGCGGCGCTGGGCCCCTCGCTGGCCGGCTGGGCCATGACGGATTTCGGGCCGAACGCTTTCCCGGCCTTCCTCGCGGTGGCCCTCTTGCCGATGACGGTGCTCGCCGCACTGCAGTACCGCCGCAGCATGGACGTGATCGTCGAAGAACCGGCGCACTTCAAACCCATGGTACGTACTTCGCCCGCCGTCCTCGAACTGATGGCCGAAGCGGAACCCGCCCAGATGCAGGACACACCCATCCCCCGGGCAGACTCCCCCTCGACGGAAGAAGAGATCGCCGACGCTCGAGAAAACGCGCAAACGACCGAAGGCACCCCATCCAGCAGTTCCGAGGAAACCGATGCCGAGCGCTCGAACCGTGAAACCGGCAACGAGGCCCCCGGGGCGACCGCTCGCCCCTCCTGATCGGATGGGAAAAACCGACGGAAACGGCGCGACTCAGGCCACGCCGGCCTCGTGCGCCTGACGATCGGCCCAGTAGGAGGAACGCACGAGCGGCCCGCAGGCAGCGTGCCTGAACCCCAGCGCGAGTGCCTCGCGCTCGAAGGCGGCGAAGGTCTCGGGTGGAACGTAACGCTCCACCGGCAGGTGTCCGGACGAAGGCTGCAGGTACTGGCCGATGGTGAGCATGTCGCAGCCGTGCGCCCGCAGGTCGCGCATCACCTGCACGATCTCCTCGTCGGTTTCGCCCAACCCGACCATCAGGCCAGACTTGGTCGCCACCTCGGGATGGCGCGCCTTGAATTCCGCCAACAGCCGCAAGGAATGGGCATAGTCGGCCCCGGGCCGCGCCTGGCGGTAGAGCCGGGGCACGGTTTCCAGGTTGTGGTTCATCACGTCGGGCAGATCCTGGGCGAAGGCTTCCAGCGCCGCCTCCAGCCGGCCGCGGAAGTCCGGCACCAGCACTTCGATGCGGGTGGAAGGCGAGTGTGCACGCACGGCGCGGATGCAGGCGGCGAAGTGCGCCGCGCCGCCGTCGCGCAGATCGTCGCGGTCGACGCTGGTGATGACCACGTAGCGCAGGCGCATGGCCGCCACCGTGTGCGCGAGATGCTCGGGTTCAGCCGGATCCGGCGGCAAGGGCTTGCCGTGGGCCACGTCGCAGAAGGGACAGCGGCGCGTGCAGACGTCGCCCAGGATCATGAAGGTGGCCGTTCCCTTGCCGAAACACTCGTGGATGTTGGGGCAGGAGGCTTCCTCGCACACGGTGTGCAGCCGATGGGCGCGCAAAGTGGCCTTGATTTGCTGGAAACGCTCGGCCTCTTCACCCCCGGCCAGGCGCACGCGGATCCACTCGGGTTTGGGCAGCGGCGCCCTGGGGACGATCTTGATCGGGATACGGGCGGTCTTCTGGGCGCCACGGGCTTTCTCGGGGGCATCGACGGGTCGGTCCATGATCGGCTCCTTTCAGGAAGAGGGCGGGGCCCAGGGGTCGCAAGTAGTGCTCCAGGCAAGCGGCCCGAGCCAGGTCTGCAGCGGCTCGAGCAGCCGCTCGGCGGTCTCGCGCACGCTCCAATCGAGGCCATGATCGCGCAGGCGGGTGGTGGCGAGCCCCGCATGGCCACAGGGGTTGATGCCGGCAAAAGGCGAGAGGTCGAGGTCCACGTTGAGCGAGAGTCCGTGGTACGTGCAGCCATTCTTCACCCGTAGCCCCAGCGCGGCGATCTTGGCGCCGGCAAGGTAGACCCCGGGCGCCCCCTCGCGCCGTTCACCTTGCAGCCCGCAGCTGGCGAGCAGGTCGATCACGCTCTGTTCGATGTGGTGCACCAGAGCGCGCACGCTCGAGCGCCGGCGGCGCAGGTCGAGGAGGAAATAGACGACGAGCTGACCCGGCCCATGGTAGGTGATTTGGCCGCCGCGGTCGATGTGCACCAGAGGAATGCCCGTGGCCCGCCCCTGGGGCAGCAGGTGCTCGGGACGGCCGGCGAGCCCCAGGGTATAAACCGGCTCGTGTTCGAGGCACCACAGCCGGTCGAGGGTGTCAGGCCCGCGCTCGGCCGTGGCGCGCTGCATTGCGCGCCATACCGGCTCGTAAGGCTGCCGGTCGAGCCAGAAAACCGGCGTGCAGCTCACCAGCTCTTGATCCACAACACCAGCGCATCCCAGGCACGACCGAACCAGCCCGCTTGCGGCACATCGTCGAGCGCCACCGCCGTGAGCGTGGTGAGCGGTTTGCCCTCGACGCTCACTTCTACCTTGCCCACCGGCTGCCCCTTGCTCACCGGCGCGAGCAGCGGCTCTTCGCCGATGAAGCGCGCCTCGGCGTGCTTGACGTCTTCACGCGGCAGGGTCAGCACCACGTCGGTGGTAAAGCCCACCGGAATCTCGCGTTTGGCCCCTTTCCATACGCGCAGCGTGGCCACCGCCTGGTTGGCGTCGTAGAGTTTGACGGCGTCGAAGAACTGGAAGCCGTAATTGAGCAGCTTCAGCGACTCCTGCACCCGCACCTCGTCGGAGGGCGCGCCCAGCACCACGGCGATCAGACGCCGTCCCTCGCGCCGAGCCGAAGAGGCCAGGCAATAGCCGGCAGAGGAGGTATGCCCGGTCTTGATCCCATCGACGCTGGGATCGAGCCAAAGCAGGCGATTACGGTTGGGCTGACGGATGCCGTTGAAAACGTACTCCTTTTCCGAATAGAGGGCGTAGAACTGCGGAAACTCTTCGATGATGGCACGCGCGAGGAGCGCGATGTCGTGCGCACTCATGTAGTGCTGCGGATCGGGCATGCCGGTCGAATTCATGAAATGCGAGTTCTTCAGGCCGAGTTTCTTCGCCGCATCGTTCATGAGGGCGGTAAAAGCCTCTTCGCTGCCGGCGACCGCCTCGGCCAGGGCCACGGAAGCGTCGTTCCCCGACTGGATGATCATGCCGCGCAGCAACTCTTCCACCGTAGGCGTCATCTTGGGGTCGATGAACATGCGCGACCCCCCCATCTTCCACGCCGTCGTGGACACTGGAACTTGCTGCTCCAGCTTGAGCCGCCCGTCACGCAGTGCGCCAAACACGACATAGGCTGTCATGAGTTTGGTGATGGAAGCCGGCTCGGCCGGCTGATCGGCATCCTTGCTAGCGAGCACCTCGCCGGTGCGGGCATCGATCAACACCCACTGCCGGGCATTGAGCGTGATGGGCGGCACCGCCGCCTGCGCTACCGTGACCCAACACGCGATGAACAGGACACACCAAACCTGAATCGAACGAACGAACCTCACGTCCCAACTCCTGAATCGCTTCGAGAAGCGTCCCATTATACGCGGCGGCTCAGGGGGCGGTCACCAAGAAAGCACTACCGCCCAGGCGCGCCGTGACGATCCGAGCCGCCGCGCGCGCCGCCGCCTCGTCGGCGAACGGCCCGACCCAGACCCGGATTTTGTCCGTGGCCGGAATCACGTGCAGATCGACTTCCGGCAACAACGTAGCGGCGTGCCGCCGGAAGGAATCCGCATTGTCGGCCAAGGCAAAAGCGCCCAACTGGAGATAATAGCCCGGAGCCGGAGAACGACGTTCGTCCGCAACCGGCTCGAGGGGCTCCATCGCCACCACCGCTTTGCTCGACTCTGACTGCTCGAGCGCAGACCCTGGCGCAGCCGACGACACGGAGACGATGGGTGCGTCGTTCCGCGACGACGACGTTCGCTCTTCCCCCTGCAACCGCGCTGACAGCATACGCGCCACCACCAGCGCTGGCCCAGCCTCGGCGCCGCGCGCGCGTATGACCTCGCCCCGCGCCTCGGCCTGGCGGATTTCCTCGGGCAGGATCAGCTCCACCTCCACGCTGGTCGTACCCTGGTTGACGAAACCGAGTCGATCCGCCGCAGCAAAGGAGAGATCGATGAGTCGATCCGACACGAAAGGACCGCGATCGTTCACCCGCACGATCACCTGACGGCCGTTGGAGAGATTGGTCACTCGAGCATAACTGGGGAGAGGGAGCGTCTTGTGTGCGGCCGTGAAGGAATACATGTCGTAGCGTTCTCCCGTGGCCGTGGGCTGGCCATGGAACTGACGGCCGTACCACGAAGCCACGCCGATCTCCCGATAGGGAGCGAAATCGGTCATGGGAAAATAGGTACGGCCGAGCACGGTGTAGGCGCGCGCGTTGGCCGGACGCAAAGGTTCGATGCGCGGAACCGGTTCTTCTCCGGAGACCAAGGCGCCAAGCCCCCCCGTTTCCACGAGCGAGGAACGCTTCGTCCGTGGAGCAGTGCCACAGGCCGCCAGCCCCAGGGCGACGAGGAGCAGCACACCGGTCACGCGCCATCTCGTTCCTGATGTCATATCCCTCTCCGCTGGCCGGAAAAACCACCGCGAGGCGCCGATCGGACCGCTGCGCTCAAGAGCAATCCCAGCCCCGTGGCGAGCGTCACCAGAGCCGTGCCGCCATAGCTGATGAAGGGCAAAGGCACTCCCACCACCGGCAACATGCCACTGACCATCGCCACGTTCACGAAGACATAGACGAACGTGGTCCCCACCACTGCGCCGCCCAGCAGCATCCCCGGCCACGAGGGGCTCCTGATGGCGAGCCACGCACCGCGCAGCAGCAGCGCGGTATATACGCTCAATAATAGCGCGACACCGAAGAATCCGAACTCCTCGGCAAGCACCGCAAAAATGAAATCGGTGTGGCGCTCGGGAACGAAGGAGAGTTGGGATTGCGTGCCCTCGCGCCATCCTTTGCCCCAAGCGCCCCCCGAACCGATGGCGATCGTGGCCTGGATCGTGTGGAAGCCTTTACCGAGAGGGTCCCGGTGCGGATCGAGCAAGGTGCACACGCGCTGTTTCTGATATTCGTGTAGCATTGGCCATTCCACGCCGGGCGTACACCAGCGATCTCCTTGCACGAGGAGCGCACCGATCCCGACGGCCAAGACCAACACGAGCGGCACGATGAACCGCCATGAAAACCCGGCGAAGAAGAGCACGAATCCCCCGGCCGCCACCACGAGGATGGTCGTACCCAAGTCCGGCTCTTTCAGGATCAAGATTGCGGGGATCGCCAAGAGCATCAGCGCCACGACATGATCCCACCACGCGAGCGAATGCCGTCGCAACGCAAAATACCAGGAAAGCATCATCGGCGCCGCCAGTTTCATCAGCTCGGAAGGCTGGATGCGAACCACCCCCAGGTCGAGCCATCGCGTTGCCCCTTTGGTCGTCTCGCCGAAGAGGAGCACCGCCAGCAGCAGGAGGACACCGAGGAGATACAACGGCAAGGCCAGGCGCAGCCACCAGCGAAACGGGACCAGCGCCGCCGTCAAGAGCGCGGTCAGTGCCAGCGCCTGGTGCCCCCACAAGGTCTCGACCCGCTCGGGGGAGGCGCTCATCAACACCACTTGCCCGGCGGCAAAGAGCAGCAGCACGCAGACGATCAGAGGGAAATCCCAGCGTCGCATCGCGTGGGCGATCATCGCGAGCCAATACGCCTTCTTCATCATTTTTCCTTTCCAGCGGCAACGGAAAAATGATAGTCAAATATTTGGCGCATCAGCGGCGCCGCCGTCCTGCCTCCCGGCCCTCCGTTCTCCACGATGATCGCGGCGACGATGCGCGGCTCTTCGGCCGGGGCGAAGGCGATGAACCACGAATGATCGAGTAGATCTTCGTCCGTGGCGTCGGGGTCGTACCTGCGCCCCTGCAGGGAGAATACCTGTGCCGTTCCCGTTTTCCCTCCCAGGGAATAGGCTGCGCCGGCAAACGCACGCGCCGAGGTGCCGATGCGTGCGCCATCGACCATTGCCCGCAGCACGGCATCGACGTGCGCGGGATCGAGCTTGACGAAACCGGTCACTTCACCGGCGACGGGAACACGCTCCCCCGTGAGTGGATCGATCGAAGCCGCCAGCACGTGCGGCTTGCGTATCACGCCGCCATTGACGAGGATGCTCAAGGCGTGGGCCATCTTCAAGGGCGTGTAGGCATTGTACCCCTGGCCGATCGCGGTAGAAAGCGTTTCGCCACCAAACCACAGCTGCTGATTCGCTTGGTTGAATCGCTGCCTTTTCCACTCGCGCGAGGGCAGCACGCCTGCCGCCTCTCCCGGCAGGTCGATTCCGGTACGTCGCCCGAACCCTAGCTGCTCCATGAAAGCACTGATGGCATCGATCCCCAGCTCGTTGCCCAGCGAGTAGAAATACACGTTGCAAGAGAAAGCCAGAGCCCGGTGCAAATCGACGCCACTTTGACAATTCCGCTTGCGGTCGTACAGTCTCACGCCGGAGTACTCGAACATCCCTTGCCGATCGAAGCGCTGGCCCGGTTGCCGACTCCCCGAGGCCAGGCCCAGCATCGCCATGAAGGGCTTGAAGGTCGAACCAGGCGGGTAGGTACCGCGTAGCGCGCGATTGAACAAGGGTTTATCATCGCTCAGCGCGAGCCGCTCCCAGTCGGCCTGCGTCAAGCCACCGAGAAACAGGTTCGGGTCGAAAGACGGTGAAGAGACCATGGCGATCACGCCTCCGTCACGCGGATCGAGCGCGACGAAAGCCCCGCGCCGCCCGGCAAACGCCTCGAGCACGAAACGCTGCAGTCGCGCGTCGATCGTCAGCACCAGATCCCGGCCCCGCACCGCTTCCTGCCGCCCGAGCAAACGCACCGCCCGGCCCGCCGCATTCACTTCCAACAATTCCCAACCCGGGATACCATGAAGCAGCCGTTCGTACTGCGCCTCCACCCCTTCTTTCCCGATGCTCTCGGTACCCCGATAGATCCCCGTCAGCCCCTCGGCCTCGAGTCGCTCCTGTTCCTGCGCGTTGATCCGCCCGAGATAGCCAACCACGTGTGCCGTCACCTCCGCCTGCGGATACTCCCGAATGAGTCTGGCCTGCACTTCGACTCCGGGGAAGGCAAACTTCTTCGCGACGAAGCGCGCCACCTCCTCGTCGGAGAGATGCTGACGGATCACGACACTGCCCAGACCGCGCTGATCACGCATCTGACGCAGGAAGCGCTTGTGGTCACTCTCCTCGATGCGCACCACCTCGGAGAGACGCGCGATCGTCCCTTCGACATCCTTCACCTGGGCCGGATCGAGTTCCAGGGTGTAGGTGCGCACGTTACGCGCGAGGGCTTCGCCGCGCACGTCGAAAATCTGCCCGCGATGCGGCGCAATCGGCACGAAAGCCTGGCGATTGTCGTCAGCCAGGGTACGAAATCGCTCGTGCTCACCGATCTGCAGCTGGTACATGCGTCCGAGCAGCAGACCGAAACCGACCAGCATGACGACCACCAGCACCCACAGCCGACGGTGCGTACGCGCGATTTCCGATCCCTCCCCCAACGCGCTCTTGGGCATACGCACCTCAGGACAAAGACGCGGACCCGCCGGCACGCGCAGCGCGCCACTGCGGCCACAGCAGCCCATGGCTCAAGATCGGCCACAAGAGGACGAGGGTCACGGCGGATCCGAAATATCCCCACCCGGGCCAATCTCCGCCCGCAACCAGACGTACCGCGGCCTGCAAGGCCAGCGCCAACGACCACAACGGCAACAACAGCAAGGCCTGCCCCCAAGCACCAAACCACAGGATGCGTGCGGCACGGCGCTGGGCCAGATAAACCACCCACACGAAAGCGAGCGCCTCCTGCCCCAAGGCCGCGCCTCGCCCGACGTCGAGCATCACGCCCAAGGTGAACGCCGCGCCCACGCCCACCCGCTGCGGATCGCGCAATGCCCAGAACGTAAGCACCGCCATGGTCATCTCGGGCCAAAACCCGCCTCCCCCCTTGGGAATGAGATCCCAGAAGAAGGCGAGTGCCAGCGTGCTCAGAATGAAGCGCAGCCGCGGCGGCTGCAGTACGCGGGTCGTACGGGACGATTCGTGCATCAAGACCCCTCCCCTGGCTCCCCTTTGGGCGGGATCCGCTCGACCACCAGCAAATGCCGGCGGCGTTCCCCGAACGACGTCGGCCGACAAACGATGCGCAAAAAGACTCCTCCGGCGTCTACCGACACCACCTGAGCCACGGGAATTCCCGGGGGAAACACGCCATCGAGGCCGGAGGTGACGAGCACGTCGTCGGTGCGGACGTCGGCCTCGACCAACAGATGACGCAATTCGAGATAACCGTCGCCCAGGCCATAGACCACGCCACGTACCCCGTTGCGCTGTACCATCACGGGGATTGCATGATCGCGCTGCGTGATCAGCGTCACCTCCGACACCAGCGGCTGGGTACGCGTCACCTGACCGACGAGACCCTCGGCATCGACCACCGCCAATCCCGGCCGTACGCCGGCGTTCGCCCCGCGATCGACGACGATGCGCCGACTGAAGGGATCGGGCGCGTCGTACAAGACCTCGACTCCGATCCGACGCAATTCGAAGCGCCTGGCCATGCCCAGGAGGCGCCGCAACTCGGTGTTCTCCGCCTCCAGAGCCGCCAGGGTCGCCGCTCGCAGACGGTCTTCCATTTCGATGCGTCGCAGGCGTGCATTCTCCGCTTGTACCTCGGCGAGGGTGGCGAAATAGATCGACCCATCGACCACGAGCTTCACCGGCCAGTGCGCCGCCTCCTGTACGGGGCGCAACACCACAGAGATCGCGTCGCGCACCACGTCCAATGCGCCGAAACGCAGGTCGAGCACCAGCAGCGACACGGCAGCCAGCGTCGCCAACCCCAAGCGCTGCCCGGGCGACATCGTCCGATGAAAGCGCGGGACGTTGGGCGAATCGCCGAGCGGGGAATTCATCGCGCTCCCCCGGTGCGTGGGGTCATTCCGTGGCGAAGAGGGTGTCGAGCATGTCGACCTTTTCCAGCGCCATGCCGCAGCCACGGGCCACGCACGTGAGCGGGTCTTCGGCCACGATCACCGGCAGCCCCGTCTCTTCCTGGATCAAGCGATCGAGATCGCGCAACAGGGCCCCGCCGCCCGTGAGCACGATGCCGCGCTCGGCGATGTCGGAACCCAATTCCGGCGGCGTCTGCTCCAGGGCGATCTTGATCGCCGAGACGATTTGATTCAAGGGATCGGCGATCGCCTCCCGAATCTCGTTCGAGGAAACGGTGAAGCTACGCGGAATCCCCTCGGCCAGGTTGCGCCCCTTGACTTCCACTTCGAGCACTTCGGGGGAAGGAAAGGCGATCGCCACCTGCTTCTTGATCAATTCGGCCGTTGCCTCTCCGATCAACATGCCGTAATTGCGCCGAATGTAGTTGACGATCGCATCATCGAATTTATCGCCCCCCACCCGGATCGAACCCGAGTACACCATCCCGCCCAGGGCGATCACGCCGACTTCCGTGGTCCCCCCGCCGATGTCGACCACCATGGAGCCCGTTGCCTCGGCCACCGGCAATCCCGCACCGATCGCCGCCGCCATCGGTTCTTCGATGAGGAACACCTTACTCGCGCCGGCGGCGAGCGCCGCGTCGCGGATGGCGCGGCGCTCGACTTGAGTCGAACCACAGGGAACGCAGATGATGATGCGAGGGCTAGGCGAGAGCAGGCTGGACGCGTGTACTTTCTTGATGAACTGCTTGATCATCTGCTCGGTGACCACGAAGTCGGCGATCACGCCGTCTTTCATCGGCCGGATCGCCTGCAGGTTTCCCGGCGTTTTGCCCAGCATCTGCTTGGCCGTCTGCCCAACGGCCTGGATCACCTTCTTCCCCGAGGAAGGATCGACGCGGATCGCCACCACCGAAGGCTCGTTGAGCACGATACCGCGCCCCCGCATATAGATGAGCGTATTGGCCGTCCCCAGGTCGATCGCCAGATCGTTGGAGAACAAAGAGCGCAAAAAACCGAACATGTTGAGTCCTCGAGAAACGCAATATTCGCGGAAATGAGGGTGCCACCGAGGCGGCAGCCCGAGCCCCAGCAGCGCAGGACCGCCATCACCTGCCCGAGCAAGTCCCGAGGGCGCATCGAAGAACCCACTGCGCAACTACATGGCGGCGTTGCGCGATGCTCGACGACTCACCCTTCTCGGTGAGATGTCTCGCACCCTGCGCACCGGGCGCCTTGCCCTACAAGCGCGCAACGGCTTTTCGAGGCACCCTTGAGACTTTGCGGCCGACGGCACGGCAAAACGACCACGATTATGATACTCTACAATGCTTTGGACGCGACAGAGACTGCCGTATGCCCGCCATCGATCTCGACCGCATCGCCGAGCTCGCCCGCATCGAATTGACTCCCGACAGCGCCGCGGCGTTCCGCGCCGACCTCGAACGGGTCCTCGCCCTCGTGGATCGGCTACAAGCCGTCGACGCCACCGGGGTGGCCCCCATGAGCCATCCGCTCGATTTGCCCCAGCGCCTGCGCGAGGACATCGTCACCGAATCGGATCAGCGCGACGCCCTGCTCGCCCTCGCGCCCGCGGCCGAAAACGGCCTTTATCTCGTACCCAAGGTGATCGAATGAGCGCAGAACCGCTCCTCACCTCCTCTCTGCGCGAGCTCGCTGCCGCCCTCGCCGAGAGGCGCATCCGCGCCGAAGCCTTGGCCGAGGCGGCGCTCGAACGCGCACAAAGTCTACAGGAACGGCTCAACGCCTTCATCACCCTCACCCCCGAGTCGGCGCTCGCGGCCGCGCGTGCCGCCGACGAGCGACGCCGCGCCGGAAACGTCTCGTTACTCTCTGGTATCCCGCTCGCGCACAAAGACCTCTTCTGCACCCGGGGCGTGCGCACCACCGCCGCCTCGCGCATGCTCGCCGAGTTCGCCCCCCCTTACGACGCCTTCGTGGTCGAACGGCTGGCCGATGCCGGAGCCGTGAGCATCGGCAAGACCAACCTCGACGAATTCGCCATGGGCTCGGCGAACGAACACTCCCACTTCGGCCCCTGCCGCAATCCCTGGGATACGAGCCGCATCGCCGGCGGCTCCTCGGGCGGCTCAGCCGCGGCCGTGGCCGCCGGTATCGTGCCCGTGGCCACCGGCACCGACACTGGCGGCAGCGTGCGCCAGCCGGCCGCCATGTGCGGCGTCACCGGCATCAAGCCGAGCTACGGGCGGGTGAGCCGCTACGGCATCATCGCCTACGCCTCCTCGCTCGATCAGGCCGGCGTGATCGCGCGCAGCGCCGAAGACTGCGCGCTCGCCCTCACGGCCATCGAAGGCTTCGATCCGCGCGACTCCACTTCGCTGGATCGGCCGGTCGAAGACCATGCCGCGGCGCTCGCCGCCGCCGACGGGCGACTCGACGGGCTGCGCCTGGGTCTGCCGCGCGAATTCTTCGCCGTCGAGGGGATCGACGCCGACGTGCGCCGTGCCGTCGAATCGGCCGCCCGCATTTACGAATCCCTGGGCGCGCGCCTGGTCGACGTGTCCCTGCCGCGCGCCGAACTCGCCATTCCCGCCTACTACGTCATCGCCCCGGCGGAAGCCTCGAGCAACCTCGCCCGCTACGACGGCGTGCGCTACGGCTACCGCGCTCCCGACTATGCCGACCTCGACGACATGTACCGCAAGACGCGCGCCCAAGGATTCGGCGACGAAGTCAAGCGCCGCATCCTCGTCGGCACCTACGTGCTCTCGCACGGCTACTACGACGCCTACTACCTGCAGGCGCAAAAACTGCGTCGTCTGATCGCCGAAGACTACCGCCAAGCCTTCGACTCCTGCGACCTCATCCTCGCCCCGACCGCGCCCACCACCGCCTGGCGCCTGGGTGAGAAGGGCCAGGATCCGGTGCAGGAATACCTGCAGGACATCTATACCATCGGGGCCAACCTCGCCGGGCTGCCGGCGCTGTCGCACCCCTGCGGGTTCGACTCGGCTGGGCTGCCCATCGGCTGCCAGCTCATCGGACCCTATCTCGCCGAGACGCGGCTGCTGCTCGCCGCCCACGCCTTCCAGGGCAAAACCGATTGGCACCGGCAGCTGCCGCCGCTCTGAACCACGGAACCGCCATGAACCGCACCGACTGGGAAACCGTCATCGGCCTCGAGATCCACGCGCAGCTCACCACGCGCAGCAAGATCTTTTCCGGCGCCTCCACCGCCTTCGGCGCCGAACCCAACCGCCAGGCCTGCGCCATCGACGTGGCCTTGCCCGGCACGCTGCCCGTGCTCAACCGCGGGGCCGTCGAGCGCGCCATCCGCCTGGGGCTGGCGATCGAAGCCGAGATCGCCGAGCGCAGCGTCTTCGCGCGCAAGAACTACT
The DNA here is from genome assembly GCF_006980705.1 of Tepidiphilus olei. Classification (GTDB taxonomy): domain Bacteria; phylum Pseudomonadota; class Gammaproteobacteria; order Burkholderiales; family Rhodocyclaceae; genus Tepidiphilus; species Tepidiphilus olei. Next base: position 40,599 of record NZ_SBHO01000002.1, read on the forward strand.
TCTACCCCGACCTGCCCAAGGGCTACCAGATCAGCCAATACGAGCTGCCAGTGGTGAAAAACGGCGCCATCACCGTGCAGGTGGGCGAGGGCGAAGCCGCCTACGAGAAAACCGTGCGCATCACGCGCGCGCACCTCGAAGAAGACGCGGGCAAGAGTCTGCACGAAGACTTCCACGGCATGACGGGGATCGACCTCAACCGCGCCGGCACGCCGCTGCTCGAGATCGTCTCCGAGCCCGACATGCGCTCGGCCGAAGAGGCGGTGGCCTACGCCCGGGCGCTGCATACCCTGGTGCGCTGGATCGGGGTGTGCGACGGCAATATGCAGGAAGGCTCGTTTCGCATCGACGCCAACGTCTCGGTGCGCCCCAAGGGCGAGACACGCCTGGGCACGCGCCGCGAGATCAAGAATCTCAATTCCTTCCGCTTCCTGCAGCAGGCGATCGACTACGAAGTCCGCTGGCAGATCGAAACGCTCGAAGAAGGCGGCACCGTCCAGCAGGCCACCGTGCTCTTCGATCCCGAGCGCGGCGAGACCCGCGTCATGCGCACCAAGGAAGACGCGCACGACTACCGCTATTTTCCCGATCCCGACCTTCTACCGCTCGTCATCGACCGTGCCTGGATCGAAGAGGTCCGATCGAATCTCCCCGAGCTGCCGCAGGCGCTACGCCGGCGGCTCGTGGAAGCGCACGGCCTCACCCCCTACGACGCCAACCTCCTCACGGCGAGCAAAGAACTGGCCGACTACTATCTGGCCGCCGTCGCCGCAGCCGGTCAGGCACTCGCCAAACCCTGCGCCAACTGGATCCTCGGCGAGCTCGCCGCCAGGCTCAACCGCAGCGGGATAGAGATCGGCGAGAGCCCCGTGCGGCCAACACACATCGCCGCCCTGGTGCAGCGCGTGCACGACGGCACGATCTCGCATGCCGGAGCCAAGAAGGTGTTCGAGGCGCTATGGACCGGTGAAGGCCAGGACGTCGACGCGATCATCGAGGCACAGGGTCTCGAGCAGGTGAGCGACGAGAGCGCCCTGGAATCCCTGGTGGATGCAGCGATCGCCGCCAATCCGAAGTCGGTGGAGGAATTCCGCGCTGGCAAGGAGAAGGCCTTGAACGCCCTCGTCGGCCAGGTGATGAAAGCCTCGCGCGGAGCGGCCAATCCGCAACGCGTGACCGAACTGCTGCGGCGCAAGCTCACCGGCTGAGGATTTCTTTCCCGCGCGCGAACCCGAAAAACCATCCGGGTAATCGGCTAAAATGCCCTCTCCGTCGGTATCGTAGAGAGACCAGCCATGCAGGATACGATCGAAGCCATCGATGAGCGCTTGCGACACCTGCTCGCCGTCTCTCCCGACCCGGCCCCGCCCGCCGCCGAATTCGAACTGTTGGCCGACAGCCTTCTAGACTACGAATTTTCTACCTTGAGCCAGCTCGTCGACCGTGCCGATCTACTGCGCACGGCGCTGCATCGCGTCGGCTGGCCGCGCCGCGCTCCCCCGGTGCGCGAATCCCCCTACCTGAAAGTGTGGGGCAAACTGATCAAGATCTACACCAAGGCAACGAAACACCCTGCCGCCACTCCCTCCTCGCCCTACAGCGCCCACGTCCACGAACGGCAGATCTGGTGTCTGCTGCGCATGATGATCATCTTCTGGTTCGAACTCACCCGCATACCCGATACGCTCTGGGGTGGATTGCACCAAGCATTCCTGCGAGCCGAGCGAGCCAACGTCGCCAATCGGCGCATCGACGATGGTCTCTTCGGCACGCCCGCTCGCCTCAGCTGCCGCGAAGTGCACCACGCGGCCGCGCTCATTCACCTCGCCAACCCCAATGCACTTCCCATGTCGATGCTACCGCGGGTCGTGACGTTCGCCCTCGAGTTGGCGCCCTACGCCCAATTCGTCCCGCCCGAGTGGCTCGATCGGGTCGACGATCGCTACGGAATCGATCTCGCCGGCAATTCCCCTCCCATTCCCGCGCTGGCGCTCGCCGACGCCAAGATTTTGCGCCTCTATGATGCCGGCGCGCTGATTCCCAAGGTTTATGAACGTCTCGCCCAACCCGGCCTGCCGACCGATGAGCGCCTGCTGCTCGAGACGCTGTCACAACGCTGGACGGGGGAGCCCCCCAAACGGCAGGAGCCTCGTGCACCGAGCAGCGAAGGACTACACGTGGTCACTGACTGGCCAGCGATCTATTTCTATTTCACGGGACGCCCCTTCGACCCCCCCACCGCCGTATCGGTTCGCCGCACTTTCGAGGAAGCGCAACGCATCCAGCTCTTCGGCGGCACCATCAGCGAGGTCGACCTCGCCGAGCGCGAGCGCGAAAAAAATGAACTCCTCTATTCCCCCCACCTCAGCCAGTGGGACGCGATGGACCGCAGCCCAAGGGGATGGCGCATCCGCCGCAGCGGCGCACGCAGCGAGCTCACCCGCTGGCCACCGGGACGACTGCTTCTCGTGCGCAAGAGCCCCAAAGTCTACGGCGGCATGCTCGCCCGTGTGCGCTGGCGCCAGGCCACGTTCGACGGCGAAATCCATCTCGGGCTCGAACAGATCCCCGGCATTGCCCGCCCCACGGCCGTACAGCACTTCCCCGTGGTGGGCGCTCCGCCCAGCCCCTGGCACCCTGCTTTCTGGTTCCCCGACACGGCCCGCGGTGACGAAGGCACGCACCGCCTGCTCGCCCCGCTCGAGATCGGCACCGAAGCCAAGCTGCTCAACCTGTGGGTCGAACACAAGACGCGCGGCGCCCGCGTCAAGGAAGTCCTCGAAAAAGGCGAGGACTATATCCTCCTTTCATTCTTCTGGATCGATCCCGTCATCCTCTGATCGATTCGCTTCGCTCCGACGCCAGCGTGTGGCAGGAAAGCGCAGCCGGAACTCGCTCCCCTGCCCCAGCGTGCTCTCGATGAGGAGTCGCGCCCCGTGGCGCTGCGCCACGTGGTTGACGATCGCCAACCCCAGTCCGGTCCCCCCGCGATCACGAGAGCGCGCCCGGTCGACCCGGTAGAATCGCTCCGTGAGCCTCGGCAGGTGCTCCGGAGCGATGCCGATCCCGGTGTCGCGCACGAACAGCTCTCCTTCTGCGTTTTTCACGCTGCGGGCGCCGATCACCACCCGTCCCGGTGCCGGGGTGTAGCGCACCGCGTTGAGCGCGAGATTGCCCAAGGCCGATTCCAACTCCGTGCGCACTCCCAGGATGGCGCAAGGTTCCGGCGGCAAAGCCACCTCCACCGTCAGACCATCCGGCGCCACGCTTCTGGCCTGGGTCGCTACCGTCTCCAACAGCTCGGCCACCTCCACCCAGCGTGCCGGTGCCGGCTGTGTGCCCTCGAGTTGCGCCAGCGTCAGCAGATCCTCCACCAGCCGCTGCATGCGCACTGCCTGAGCATGGACCTGCTCCAGATAGCTCGACACCGAAGGAGGAAGTGGCATCTGCGCATCCAGTGCCATCTCGAGGTAGCCACGCACGATGGTGAGCGGCGTGCGCAGCTCGTGCGAGACGTTGGCGACGAAGTCGCGCCGCATCCGCTCCAGGCGTATCGCCTCGGTGCGATCCTCGACGAGCAGCAGCGCCTCCCCTTCTTCGAGTGGCACCCACTGTAGGCGGCAGTAGAGCGCCTCACCGCGCCGGGGTACTTCACCGGTAAAACCAGCCTCGCCCGCCGCGCGGATGCGTTCGACCCAACGCGGCTCGGGCAGAAAGAGCGCCAAGGGCTGCCCTGCATGCAAACGGGGCTGCAATTGCAGCAATTCCTCGGCGCGACGGTTGAGCCTACGGATCGTTCCATCGTCGCGCAACCATACGACCCCGACCGGCAGTCGATCCCAAGCCGCGATCAGGCGCTCCCGATCGCGCCGTGCCGCCTCCACCCGACGTCGCCATACCCGCTCCTGCGCCCGCAACGGCTCGAGTATCAGGCGCGACCGTGCGGACACCTCCTCCAAGGGGCTCCCGGAAAACGCCTGCTCCAGAACCTCGGCAAATTCGCGCTCGAGCCGCCACCATGCCCAGCCCAGGCCGAGCACGAGCACCCCCAACCCCGCCTGCCAGGAAAAGAAGGAAACCGGCACCACGAGCGCCCCGACGCCAAGCAATCGCCGCCACGCAAAGCGCCCATGCCGCCGCAGGCGCTGCGCCGTTTTCATGCTTCCTGCGCCATCTGCACCGAGAATCGATATCCTGCTCCGCGCACCGTCTGGATCAGACCCGCGAGACCATGAGGTTCGAGCGCTGCACGCAGGCGGCGCACGTGCACATCCACCGTGCGCTCCTCGACGAAGACGTGATCCCCCCAGACGCGATCGAGCAGCTGAGAGCGGCTATGCACCCGTTCCGGATGGGTCATGAGAAAATGCAGCAAGCGAAATTCGGTCGGGCCCAGCGCCACGACCCGACCTTGCACCAGCACCCGCCGCGCCGCCGGATCGAGTTTCAATCCGCCCGCTTCGAGCACCTCCTCGCCCACCTCCGGCCGGCGGCGCCGCAGCACCGCCCGGATACGCGCCACCAGCTCGCGGGGCGAAAAAGGCTTGGTCACGTAGTCGTCCGCCCCGGCCTCCAGCCCGAGCACCTTATCCACTTCTGCCCCACGCGCCGTGAGCAGGATGAGCGGCAGAGCCCGGGTCCGCTCCTCTCGCCGCAAACGCCGCACCAGTTCGATGCCCGACAGCCCCGGCAGCATCCAATCGATGAGCATCAAATCCGGCAAGGCTTCGCCGATCAAGCGCAATGCACTTTCCGCGTCGGCCGCGCGCAGCACGTGAAATCCCGCTTGCTCCAGATTCACCGCGATCAATTCCAGGATCGCCGGCTCGTCCTCGACCACCAGCACGTTGGCCCCCATGCTCCCTCCGCTTGCCTGAAGAACGTTGCCGTTATATCGCGAAATGGTGACGTTTTCGTGACAATTCATTCCTGGAAATGTTCTGGTCCCCTCGTGTCGGATCCCCACTGGACGTTCCCGTGCAACGAGGGAGCATATTAGGCTCGTGTCGGCCAAAAACGAACGACAAAAACGCGGAATGCGCGGCTCATTACGAGACTGGGGAGCCTCCGGAAACCGGAGCACGTCGCCATGGTAGCGCCGGGTGCTCCTTCCACGAGAGTAGAGTATAGATGCAGGCACTGCGTCTCTACTATGGCACGCCGGAATCGGCCGAAGGGATGCATGCGTTCCAGGAGAAGCGCAAGCCCGATTGCCGCAAATACGTCGAATGAGAGCGTGCCGATGATCCGGGACGAGGAAACCTTGGCTCACCTCTACGAGGGGACGACGCAGCACCAGAGCCAGCAGCTGGTGATGGCGCGCGCTCCGATGCGGAAGAAACGCTACGGGTGAGACCGTTCGTGGCGCGACGAGCGCGGAGTACGGACCGAAGCGCCCGGATCTCGGCACAGCCGGCCTGGGAGGACGACGAAAGTGGTGCGCCGTTGCGCCACGATGGGGCGAATGATCACTGGCGCCCCGACGCCACTGCTTGAAAAACAAAGAAAAAATGTTGGTACGCTCTTTGCTTACCCTTGTCCGGTATCCTCGACCGGAGAACTTCCATGAAATCCTTTGCCCTACCCCTGACGGCTATGTTTTGCGCACTCCACGTAATTCCTTCCGCCCACGCCGAAGAGTCGCCCCAAAGCCCCTATTCGCTGAGCTTCTCGCTTGGCGCCACCAGCGACTACGTCTTTCGCGGCGTGTCGCAGACACAAAACGAACCCGCAGTCCAAGGCGGCCTGGAATTCGCTCACGCCAGTGGCATCTACATCGGCTTGTGGGGCTCGAACGTCGCCTGGGTGAAAGATGGCGGCTACAAAGACGACAACAGTCTCGAAGTCGATCTCTACGGCGGTTTTCGTGGCAATTTCACCGAAGATTTCGGTTACGATGCAGGGATCATCACCTATTACTATCCTGGCAACAAGATTTCGGGGGCAACCGACCCGGATACGACGGAAGTCTACGCCGGCGTATCGTGGCGGACGATCTCCTTCAAGTATTCGCATGCGGTCTCCAAACACTTGTTTGGCTGGACGGCCGATGATGGAGGCAAAACGCGCGGCAGCTACTACCTCGATCTTTCCGGCACTTACGATTTAGGGAGCGGCTGGAGTGTGCTCGCGCACGTTGGGTACCAAGACATAAAGGACAACGACGAGGCCTCCTACACCGATTGGAAGCTCGGTGTGAGCAAGGATCTCGGTTTCGGTATCGTGTCATTGGCATATACGGACACCGATGCCAGCAAGTCGGCCTATACGTGGGATGGTGAAAAAGTAGCCGATGCGAGAGTCATCCTTTCGTTCCAAACGGGCTTTTGACCATCGCCCTCCCCCGGCTGGGGTTCGTACCACACCGAAGCGCGGTGGGAGGGAGTTTCGACAAGCCATGCTGAATCAGGACGGCACATGATCGACGCCAAAGACCCAGAATTCGTTCGCTTGCTGGCACGGCTCAAACTCAACGTCCGTCGCCACCTAGGACACAGCATCGATCTATCGCGCCTGCAAGCAGACGCCCAGCAGCTTTTGGACGCCCTCGCGGAGATCGAAAATCTCGCCGAAGAGGAAGAACTGATGACGCTCGTTCTCCAAGTACGCGCATTGGTCATACAAAAATCATCACGAACCGTCGCGGACAACCCACCCGATCCTCCCCTCGCCGAGCAAGCAAGCGCGAAAAACTCCTTCCTCGTCCATTCATACCGCTTCGGCGCACGAGGGGGATGAATCACTCGAGTCGCGCGAACCACTCCTCCACCACCTCCCCCTGCCGGCCGTCGCAAGCCCACGCCACGCCTCCGAGCTTGTACCCGCAGCGCCTCCGGGCGTGGGCTGCAGAGCGAGCGCAAGCGACGAGGGGCGATCGGGTGTGGAGTGAGCGAGCCTCACCGTACGCCGGTCACACGAAAACGCCGCATCGACGCGCCCAGTTTGCCAGCGGCGTGTTTGACCCGGTCGACACTCGCCGCAACTGCCGCCAAGGAGGCGCGCACGCCATCGGCGATCGCCGCCACGCGCTGCATCACGGCCCCGTTCGCGCGGCTGCGATCGGCCACGCGCTCGATCACGCCCAGCAGTCGTTCGGCGAGTTCGTGTACCTCGCCCTGTTCGGAAACGGCTTCTTCGGCGAGCCGCAGACCATTCTCGACGTCGGCCACGCCCGATTCCATGATCGCGACCGCCTCGCGCGCTCCGTGCTGGATGCCCTCGATCTTGCCACGGATGTCGCTGGTGGCGCTGGCCGTGCGTTGCGCCAGCTTACGCACCTCGTCGGCCACCACGGCGAAACCGCGTCCATGCTCGCCAGCGCGCGCTGCCTCGATCGCCGCGTTGAGCGCAAGCAGATTCGTCTGGGAAGCGATGTCGCTGATCACCGCCACGATGTCGCCGATCTCTTCGGTGCGCTGATTGAGCGCCTGGATGGTGCGACTGGCGGTATCGATCGAATCGCGGATCGCCTGGGTCTGGGTGCGTACCGTCTGAAACTGGGTTTGGGCGTTCTCCACCACCGCGCCGAGCGCGCTGCGCACTTCCTCGGCGGTGTGGGTGGCCGTGTCGATCTCGGCAAGTTGCGCGCCGAGCGAGTCGAGCAGGCGCTGCACCTCGGCGAGCAGCTCATTGGCCGTACCGGCAGCCGCGGTGTTCTTGTCGATCATCTCGCCATGCGTCTGGCGCACCTCGTCGGTGGTGCGTACCACCTGCCCCAAGGTGCCGTCGAGCGAATCGATGAAGCTGTCGATCCAGCGCCCGAGTTCGCCGCTCTCGTCTTCGGCGAGCAGGCGGCGATCGAAGCGCTGGGTGAGGTTCGCCTCGCCCTCGGCGAGCGAGCGCATCACCTCGGCCATGGCGTCGAGCCGTCCGGTGAATGCCCGCACGCGGCGCTGCAGCAGCGGTGCGTAGCCAAGGAGCAGCAAGGCGGCCATCGTCAGTACCCCGGTGGGCGCCGCAGGTGCAGCATAGAGCGCGAGTGCCCCCGATAACAGCGCGCAAAAACCCACGAGCAGCAGAAAATCGCGCGTGAGCTGGAAACCCAGTGGGCGGTGACGATAGACCTCCTCGAGATCGGCCTCGCACATCATCCCCCAGCGATCGGGCGAACCGGGTAGCTGAAACGTGACCCCCTTGCCGATCACCGGGATGTGACGATAGTCCGAATAACCGGGATAGGTGACGAAGAGGTTTTCGCCGCAGCGAATCGTCTCGCGCACGCCAGGGTGCAGTTGCCCCGTGGCCGGGTCGACGAAGCGCAGCTCGAGCTCGGTATGCCGCTGCACGCGCACGGTGCCGTAGGGGGTGGCGACGCCGCGCTTGAGATTGTCACCGAGGGTGAAGGTTTCATCTTCGAAGCGCGAACGCGACAGGGCCATACCCGGGGCGATCGTCGGGTCGAAACGTGACTCCACCATGAAGAGGTAGTTGTCGCCCGAATCGCGGTAGACGTGTCCGGCCTCGCGCTGGATGAGATCCCCGATCACGTCGTTGGGCACACGGGCGCAGACGCAGCCGAGCGTTACCCCCTCACGCACGACGGGGTGGTAAAATATCAGCGTGACTTCGTCATGGAAACGGGAAGTGGTCGGTCCCAGCGCCTCGGTGAGGGGATCGGCGTAGGGTCCGTGCAGAAAGGGGCCGCACAGCCCGGCGGCGACGGCTTTCTCGGACAGATCCTGCTTGCCGACATGCTGCGGAGCGGTCGAGGCGAGCACCCGCCCTGCCGGATCGATGACGAAGAGTTCGGAGCAATCGGTAGCGAGCAACCGTTTCTGGCGCAAGGGTTCGGGATCGAGCGGTTCGTCGAACCGGTCAGCGTAGATCTGGGCCAAGTCGGCGAGGTGCGCCCACTGCGTCCGCGTCCAGTCTTCGAGCAGACGCACGCGGGTGGCGGCGATGCTCTCGAAGGTGCGCTCGATCGCCGGATAGCGGTGGCGGTTGAGCCAGCAGGCCCAGCCCATGGCGAGCTTGCCGGTGCGTCCGAACCAGGGCAGCCAGCGCCGCTCGGCCGGAGTGAGCGCCATGCGGCGGCTCGCGAGCTCGCCGCGAGGATAGGTCGGTAAGGCGTTTGCACCAAAATGGTTCGATGAGTTCAAAGTTTGGGCAATCATGGTGCGTTCTCCGGATCGAGGGCGTCGGCGGCCAGGTCGGCGCACACGACGAAGGTGCCGGTTTCTCCATGGGCCGTGGCTGAGAGAGTACATACCCAGGTGCCGTCGGGCACCGAGAGGTAGGGGTCGCTCAGATGAAGGCGTCCGGGCAGGGCGATGGCGCGGCGAAAGTACGGCCGGGCGCTCCATAGGGCGCCGGCACCGTCGGCCAGCGGCAGGTAGCGCAGCTGCGTCACCGGCACGCGCGAGGCGCTGTGCCCGAGCTGGCGGCCGTGCGCGTCGAGCAGATAGGCGCGATAAACCTCGGGGCGGTCGATCAACTCGGCGCTCGCTCGAGGGAAAGCCTCACCCAAGGCGACACGGCGCAGCGTCTGCCGAAAGATTCGGTCGAGGTCTTCGGGCAGTCGGCGGGTGTGTTGGCGCCGGGGATGCGCCCGCAGCGGGCCGTGCAGTTTCTCCCGCGCACCCCAAGTGCTCTTGAGGGCGAAGGCGCGCGGCTGCGGCCGGGCGTAGTGAAATCCCTGCACGAGATCGGCCTCGGCCTCCACGGCGAGCCGGGCCTGGGCTGCGGTTTCCACACCCTCGAAAAGTACCAGGGCACCCGTGTCACGGATGAGCGCCACCAGCCGATGAAGGCTGCGGCGCACCCGCGCGTCCTCGTCGGCGAGCAGGATCAGCTTGCGATCGAGCTTGACGATGTCCGGCGCGAGCGTGAAGAGCCGGTCGAGGTTCGAGTGACGGGCACCGAAGTCGTCGAGCGCGACCAAATGGCCGAGCGCCCGGTAGCGGGCCACGAGCTCACGCAGCAACCCGGAATCGGTGCTCTCGCCCTCGGTGAACTCGATCACGACCTGGTGCGGATCGAGACCGGGCGGCAATTCGTCTTCTGTCGCGATATCCGCCAGCGGCACCCGATTGACGAAGAGCCACAGATCGTCGCCCGACAACGGCCGGAAGTTCTCGTAATGCAAGCAGCGGGCAAGCCGGTCACGCCAGGAAAGTTCTGTCAGGGGCAACTTTGCGCACAAGAAGTGCAACGGAGACACGTCTTCGCCGGCATGCCGGGGTCTGAGCAGAGCCTCCAGCCCGACGAGGCGCCCGTGCGCGATGCTGAAGATCGGCTGGAAATGGCTCATGAGCCGCCAATCGCGGTAGTCGAGGGTCGTATCCTCGGGGTGGCGGTACCAGCGTACCGTCTCTTCGGCACACTCTGGCCCAGGGTGCACGCCCTTCATGTCGGGTTTTCTCCTTTTTGTCGTCGGATGCGGCAGGTCGCCCTTGGATGCAGCAAGACCGATGCCACATCTGGGATGCGACCCAGCGTCACACCGCCGTCACACGCCATCCATACAATGGTGAATCCATCCGCCCTCTCCACGAAGCCTTCTCGTGGCATCTGTAACCAAACCGTCCAGCGTGGCTGCGGTACTCGGGATGTGCGACTGATCGAGCCGATGGGCGGACATGTGGGCGCCAGAATGGACCACATTTCTCCGTTGGATAGATCGTCTGCAAAAGCGCTTGACGCATGAACACGTGGAATCGAACGACTCATGGCCCCTCCCTATCCCAATGACCTCTTTCCCGAGCTGGATCGTCTGTTGCAAAATCGGCTGCTCACGGCCCGCTTTCAGCCCGTCGTCGCACTCGAAGACGGCGCGCTCTTCGGCTTCGAAGGGCTCATCCGCGGTCCCAGCGACAGCTCTCTGCACGCTCCCCTGGTGCTTTTCGATGCGGCACGCCGGCTGGGTCGCTTGAGCGAGCTCGAATATCTGTGCCGCGAGACGGTGATCACCGCCTTTGCCGCCCAAGAGAGCAAAGGGAAACTGTTGCTCAACGTCGACCCCGGCGCGATGGTGGTCCAGCCCGGTGACCAGAGCCGAACGCTCGCCTGGATCGAGCGCGCGGGGCTGTCGCCGCGCGAGGTGGTGATCGAACTCACGGAGGCGACGCCGGGTCTGGACTACGCGCAATTGCGCCGCGCCGTCGAGCACTATCGCAGCCTCGGCTTTGCCATCGCCATCGACGACCTGGGTGAAGGGTTTTCCTCGCTGCGGCTGTGGTCGGAGCTCGAACCGGATTTCGTCAAGATCGACAAACACTTCGTGCAAGGGGCGCACGCCGACCCGATCAAGTGGCAATTCCTGGAATCGATCGTACGCATCGCGCGCAACAGTCGCACCCGGGTGATCGCCGAAGGAATCGAGACCCCGGCCGAACTCGCGGTGGTGCGCGAATGCGGCATTCCTCTCGGGCAAGGCTATCTCTTCGGACGCCCCGAGCCCCGGCCCGAGTATCGGCCCGAGCCGGCACATTTCCGCGCTGAACCCGAGCCCGAGCCAGCCATGTCGTCGAGCGCGGAAGCGAGCGTGGCCTCGCTCGTGCACTACGTCGCCCCCGTCGCGCCCGAGACGACGAACGAGCAGGTTTTCTCCCGTTTCGAGCACGACCCGGAGCTCTATGCTATACCCGTCGTCGCTGATGGCGTGCCATTGGGCCTCATCGCGCGCAACCACTTCATGGACGCCTATGCCCGCCCCTACCGGCGCGAGCTCTACGGGCACCGCCCCTGCACCATGTACCTCGATCGCAACGCCCTGGTGATCGACCGGCGCATGAGCCTGCAGCAACTGTCGGATCTCATCACCCAGCTTGATGCCAAGCACTTGGTTCAAGGGTTCATCATCACCGACGCCGGCCGCTACCTCGGTCTGGGCAACGGCCACGCGCTGCTGCGCGAGATCACTCGCTTGCAGCTCGAAGCCGCCCGCCATGCCAATCCGCTCACCAACCTGCCGGGCAACGTGCCGATCCAGCGGGAAATCGACACCCGACTCAAACGCGGCGAGCCGTTCGTGGCTGCCTATTTCGATCTCGACCACTTCAAGCCGTACAACGACGTCTATGGCTTTCGCCGGGGCGACGACATCCTGCGCCTGGTAGGCGAGCTGTTGCGTCAGTACACCGATCCGGCCAGGGATTTCGTCGGTCACATCGGCGGGGACGACTTCATCGCACTCTGGGGCAGCCCCGACTGGCAGGAGCGCACCGAAGCGCTACTGCGCGCGTTCGACGCCCGCATCCCCGAGTTCTACCGTCCCGAAGACCGCGCCCGCAGCGGCATCGAGGCCGAAGATCGACAAGGGCGCACGGTATTCTTTCCGCTGTGCGCCTTGTCGGTCGGTGCTGTCGTCATCGACGAGCCGCAGCGCTACGAGAGTTACCACGCCGTGGCCGAGGCCGCCTCGGTGGCGAAGAAGATGGCGAAGAAGACACCCGGCAGCTCACTCTTCATCGAGCGCCGCCATGCCTCCACGCAGCAGGGCGCTCGCGGTGCCCTACAGGATGCCGTCGGCACGATGGAGCACGTCGGCGAGTTCGACCTCGGGCGGTAGTGGCTCGAGCGCTCGGCGCGGTGCCTGGGGCGGTTGCGGCGGAGCGATCTCCCGGTGCCAATCCACCAGCTCCAGCCGACCGTCGATGTGTTCGACGATGGCCGTGCAGGAATCCACCCAGTCGCCGCAATTGACATAGAGCAACCCTTCTACCTCCTTGATCGCCGCCCAGTGGATGTGGCCGCAGATCACGCCGTCCAGACCCCGCTCGCGCACGCTGCGCATCACCGCGTCTTCGAAGCCGTACTTGAACTCCAGGGCTTTCTTCACCTTGCGCTTGACGTGGCCGGCGAGCGACCAATAGCCCGGTCGTCCCATCTGTCGGCGAGCCCAGGCCCAGACGACGTTGGCGCGCACGAGTGCGCCGTAGGCGGCGTCCCCGAGCAGGGCCACCCAGCGGTGGTGACGCGTCACCTCGTCGAACTCGTCGCCGTGGATGAGCAGGAACCGCCGGCCGTCGGCCGTCTCGTGCACATACTCGGCGTGCAGCGTGATGTCGCCGAAGGAAGCGCCGACGTAATCGCGCAGGGCCTCGTCGTGGTTGCCCGGAATGAAAATCACCCGTTCGCCATGCCGCGCCCGCCGCAGAATCTTCTGCACCACGGTGTTCTGCGCCGCGCTCCAGTGGATGCCGCGGCGCATCGCCCAGAAATCGACGATGTCGCCGACGAGATAGAGGTACTGCGCCGGATATTCGCGTAGGAAATCGATCAGGAGTTCGGCCTTGCAGGCGCGCGTCCCGAGATGGATGTCCGAGAGAAAAACGGAACGAACCGCTGGCATCGCCAACCTCCTAGGGGGCCCGGCAGAGGATCGGCTCCTCCGCCGCGCGCAAAACGTCGTGAATCGCGGTTTCCGCTCGGCGGAAAATGTCCGACCAGGAACGTTCGGATGCCGAAGCCCGCGCCGCAATCCCCAAGCGCAGTCGCAGCGACGCATCCGTCGCCAGCTGGCACGCCTGCGCGATGAACGCCTCTTCGTCGCCCGGTGGGCAGGAAAGGCCATTGACTCCATCTTCAATGCATTCGGCCACGGCCGCCTCGTCGTAGCCCACCACGGGCAGACCGCTCGCCATCGCCTCGAGCACGACGTTGCCGAACGTCTCGGTGAGGCTGGGAAAAAGAAAGCAATCGGCCGAAGCGTAGTGCGCCGCCAGATCCTCGCCCTGGCGCGGGCCGCAGAAGACGAATTCCGGATGCTCGCGCCGCCAGCGGGCGGCGAGCGGCCCATCGCCGACCACGACGAGTTTCGCCCGAGGCTGCTGCCCGGCAAGGGCACGAAACGCCCGCGCGAGCAGACCGAGATTCTTCTCCGGTGCGAGACGTCCGACGTAGAGCACCGCCACTCCTTCTTCCCCGACGCCCCACTGCGCCCGCAGCGACGGATCGCGCCGGGCAGGCGTGAAGAGCGCCGTATCGACGCCCCGTGCGAGCACCTCGACGCGACGGTAGCCTTGGGCCCGCAAGGATTCGCTCTGGCGCCGCGTCGGCACGAACGTGAGCGCCGTGGCGTTGTGGAAGGCGCGCAGATACGCCGCGATCGCGCCGCGCATCCAACCCAGGCCGTAATGCGCTCCATAGGCGTCGAAATTGGTGTGCAAGGCCGAAGTGAGCGGAATGCCCAGACGGCGCGCCGCCAACAGCGCTGCCAGACCCAGCGGCCCTTCGGTGACCAGATGGACCAGATCCGGCCGACGTTCCCGCCAGCGGCGCACGAGCCGCCCGTGGGCCGGCCAACCCATGTGCAAGCCCGGATAGCGCGGCAGGGCGATCGCGCGCACCCATACCGTCTCCACGCCCGCCGGCACTTCATGCTCTTCCTCGCCCTGATGCGGTCGCACCACTTCGAGCTCGTGCCCGGCGGCGAGCGCCTCCTGCAACATCCGCCCCACGGTCCGTGCCACCCCGTTGATCTCGGGCGGATGGGTCTCGGTGACCACGGTCAGACGCAACCGGCGCTCAGGCATCGGCGCACTCCGCGGCAAAGCGTGCCCGCAGCGCCATGATCTGCGCTTGCAGCGCCGCATCGGGCACGGTCTGCGTGCGCACCAGACCGGCATAGACGCCGCCCTCGTTGCCATCGAGCGTGATCGTCTCCCCCTCGGCCACGACGCGCTCGCCGAAGCGCACGGCGCGCTGCTCGGGCAGGATCGTCAAGGTCTCGCAGCCGACCACGCACACCTTGCCCATCTGGCGTGCGACCACCGCCGCGTGCGAGGTGCGCGCCCCGCGCCGCGTGAGCAACCCCTCGGCCTGACGCAGCGCAGCGACGTCGGCCGTCTCGGCATCCTGACGTACCAGAATGACCTTGGCTCCCTGCGCCGCCCGTTGCGCCACCCGTTCGGCATCGAGCGCGAGCTCGCCGCCGGCGATGCCGGGCGAAGCCGGAATCCCGCTCCCGAGCCGCTGCGGCGCCTCGCCCTCGGCAGTAGCCAGGCACACCGTCGCCAGCTCCTCCAAGGCAAGGTCGCGCGTGCGCTCCCAGGCGGTCCGCGCGTCGATCACCCCCTCCGCGAGCAAATCGAGGGCGATGCGCGCGGCCGCCCGCGGCGTGCGCTTGCCCGCGCGCGCCTGCAGCCAGAAGAGCGTGCCCTCCTCCACCGTAAACTCGAAATCCTGCATGTCGGCGAACAGCCGCTCCAAGCGCGCTGCGCCCTCGCCCAGTTCCGCCCACACCTGGGGCAGACGAGCCGCCAGTCGCTCATGCCCGACAGCGCTGCGCCGCCCCGAGACCACGTCCTCGCCCTGCGCCTCGAAGAGGAAATCCACCCACGGCCGCGGCGTGCCGTCGGTGGGATCGCGCGTGAATCCCACCCCGGCCCCAGAGCGCCGATCCGCGTTGCCAAAAACCATCTGCTGGATCGTCACCGCCGTGCCCAGCGCATCGTCGATCCCCTGATGCCGCCGGTAATCCACGGCCTTGGGCGCGTTCCACGAAGCGAACACCGCCCGCACCGACTCGCGCAGTTGCACCCGCACCGATTGCGGAAAAGGTTCGCCCGCCTGCTCGCGGTAGCATTCCAGATAACGGCGCGTGAGGGCGCGCAAAGCATCGAACGCGAGCGTCTGCTCCTCCTGCCCCTGGGCGAGCTCGGCAAGCGCCGCCTCGAACACCCCCGGATCGATGCCGGCCACCACCTCGCCATAGCCCGCCACCAACCGCCGGTACGAATCCCACACCAGTCGCGGATTGCCGGTCAGGCGCAACATCCCCGGCACCGTCTCGTTGCACAACCCCACGTCGAGCACCGTCTCCATCATCCCCGGCATCGACACCGGCGCTCCCGAGCGCACCGACACGAGCAAGGGACGACGCGCATCCCCCAGGCGCCGGCCAGTGATCCGCTCCAACTCCGGCAGCCCCGCGGAGAAGAGCGCCTCGTCCCAATCGGACGCTGGCCGGTGCGCGTAGCGGGTGCCCAGCACCAACGCCGGCGGCACGCGCAAGCCGGCTTGCGCCATCCGCCACAGGTTCCACGCCTTGTTGCCGAGCTGCAACGCGCCCTCGCTCTGCGGAGGATGCGCCTTGCGCGGCAACGACTCCAGATCGTCGCGACCGGCGATCAGGTAACACGCCTCGGGCCAATGACGCACGCTCATGACGTCACCCCCGTGCGCGCCATCACCCTCTGGCGCAAGGCATACCCCACGGCGAGCAGTCCGTCGGATGCTTTCTCCACCGCGGACGCCATCTGCCCGGCGATCTGCGCTCCCGTGGGCGTCCCGGCCATGGTCGCGACGATGGCGCGATACGCCTCGCGCGCGAGCTGGTCGCACAGCCGCTCGGCACGCAGGATGCGCCACAGCGTCTGCAGGAACGCGTCCCCATCCTCGGCCTCGCCCTGCACACTCATCGAGCGGGCAATCTCGACCGCACGCACCAAATCCTGGATCGCCGCCAGCGTCGTGTCCGCCAGCCGGATCAAAGGCTCCCTCGCGCCCGGCGAAAGTCCGGCCAAGGGCTCCACGAAGAGCAGGGTATGCAGAAAGAGCGCCTCCTCGAGCGCATCGGCCACATCGTCGGCATGCTCCATCAAGCGCACCAGCGGCTGCCAGCGCGCGTGCTGCTCCGCCCGCTCGCGCGCCTGCATCAGGAGGTGATCGGCCTCACGCTCCCACTGCTTGCCGCGCTGCCCCTGCGCTTCGAGCGTCGCGGGGTCGGCCTCCTCCAGGGCGGCGCAGACCTCGCGAGCAATGGCGTGGGTGTACGCCGCATGCTCGGCGAGCAGATCCAGTTCGAAAGTACGCTGCCGCAGCAGACGGGCGAGCAGGATGCGCGCCTCGTCGGCGACCAGATCGGGCGGCTGACGTTCGAGCAGTATCCGGGTCGACACGCGCATCAGGGCGAAGAGATACTCGCTCGCCGCCTGCGGCCCCAGCACCTCGTCGAGCCGCTCACCGATGCGAAAGGCTTCGCCATCGACCGACTGCATGGCCGAAAACACCAGGCGCTCGCCGCCGGCCAGCAGCCAGCCCATGTGTCCGCATTCCTCCTTGGCCGCGCGGTAGAGCAAGCCCCGCGCCTCTTCCTTGCCGACGAACTGCTGTAGCCGCTTGCGTGCCCGGTTCCAGTCGATCACAAATACGATCTTCGCGCCCAACGCTTCCAGCGCCGCCTCGAGCGCGGCGCGATCCTGTCCGCGAAATACCGCCTCCCCCACCACGTAAGGCCGCCCTTCGTTCAAGCCGGAACCGGCGGCAGACGTCTGCACCGTCCAGGTGAAACCGATTTCCTCCAGCAAACGCTGGAAGAACCGGAAACGCCCCCGATGCAGATCCGAATAAGTCAAGCGGATCTCCCACTCCTCCACCGTCACCACCAGCACGTGAACGTCGTTCGTGCCGATGTCGTTCTGGATGAGCAGGCGGGGCCCGTCGCGGGTCGCTGCCGTGTCCAACCCCGGATGAGAGAATTTGAGCGGCGCGGTGCGACGCAGTCCGCGCATGAAGGCGCGCACGAGCGACCGATCCTCGGGCGCGAGCCCCCAAACGTGAGCCCCGTCGAGCTCCTCGGTGGCGATCTCCCGGGCCAGCGCATTGAGCGCCTTGTGCAAGTCCATCACCAGAAGATGCAGGCTGTCGCCGCGCTCACGCTCGCCGTGCGTCAACGCGGTGAGCTGCTCGGGCTCCAGCCCCTCCTGCGGATCGAGCCCGCGCAGGAACTCGAGCCAGGCATCACGCCGCGCTACCAGATCGGCCGGCGCCGGGTGATCGGCCTCGCACACGGGGCGCGCCATCGTCTGCAGGTCGGTCGCCACCGACTCACGCCAACGATCGAGGTGGCGCAGCATCAACACCCCATCGTCGAAATAGGCGCTGCGCACCAGTTCCTGCAGCCATCCCGTTTCCCTCACCCCCGCCCGGACGAACTCGGCCGACCAGTCCGTCCCCACCGCCTGCGGCTCGGCGGCGTGCCGCGCCGCCTCCTGCAGCAAACTCAGATAGAGCTTGAGCCGGTCGTTCGCCGCCAGCGCCGCCCGGACCCAACCGGGCAAGAGCAAAGAGCGCTGCCCCAGCGCGGCCACCGCCTCTTCCTTGCGCATCCTCGTCCCCTGCTCCCACTAAGATGTTCCGAGTCTGACGCGGAAAGATTGCGCGACGATGACATTCAAGAAGACAAACGAACCCCCCCACGGCCAAGCGCAGCGCCCACAGGGATGAACCACCACAGAATGCCCCTCATCCCCCGGAACCCATCCTCCCCACCTCTGCCCGGAAATGCCGCGCATAGCGCCGCGAAATGCGCTCGGCCGAGAGCAACACCGGCACGTCCGCGCACTGGAAATCCGCATCCAACGCCGGCGCTCCACACAACCACGCCCCTGCGTTGAGATAAGCCTTGAGGAGCGGCGGGCAAGGCGCCGGCTCGACGCTCGACGCTCCCCCGACTTCCGGCAGCGGCTGGCGCGGCGTGACGCGGTATTCGATCGGTGCGGCGTGCGCCGCCCACTGCGCCGCGAACAGGGCATGAACCGCATCGATCCCGCCATGCAACGGCACCGAGGCCAGGCCGAAGAGATAGCGGTACCCGCGCACGTCCAGATAACTCGCCAGCCCCGCGAAGAGCAGCGCGATCACCCCACCGTGACGATGCCCCGGCGCGATGCAGGCCCGTCCCACCTCCACCATGCGCTCGCGCAAGGGGTCGAGCCGTACCAAGTCGTACTCCTGCTCCGAATACAACCCCCCCACGCGTTCAGCCCCTTCCGGTGTGAGCACGCGGTAGCAGCCGACCACGCGCTGCTCCAGTCGGTCGCGCACGATGAGGTGTTCGCAATACGAATCGAAGAAGTCGCAATCGAGCCCGGGAATGCGACTCTTGAGCCGCGCACCCAGCTCGTCGTGGAAAACGCGATAGCGCAAGCGCTGCGCCTCATACACGTCGAGCTCGCTCGAGGCGAGTGTCAGTTCATAGCGCCCCAGCGCCGGCAAAGCGGCGCGCTGATGTTGTACGGAAATGGCAAGGGTCATGACGGCTCCTGCGACACGGGTCCCGAACGGGACGACGATGGCAGGGTAAGCGCATCTGATTACAGGGTGATGTCAACGACAAGCCGCTCACCCACCGCCGTCATCCCAACAATCCTCCCAGGAGGCCGCACATACCGACCACCGCCCACGGCGGCACCCGCCAGAACAGCAAAGCCACGAACGCGACGAGCCCCAGACAAAAATCCTGCGGCCGCAGGATCGCGCTCGTCCACACCGGCTGATAGAGCGCGGCGAGCAAAATGCCAACCACGGCGGCATTGATGCCCGCGAGTGCCGCCTGCGCCCATCCGAGATGACGCCACCGCGCCCAGAACGGCAAAGCACCGAAAATCAGCAAGAAGGAGGGAAGAAAGATCGCCCCGAGCGCGAGCAGACCACCCTCCCAGCCCGCCGGCGGCACCTGACGCACGGCGCCGAGAAAAGCAGCGAACGTAAAGAGCGGCCCCGGTACCGCCTGCGCCGCCCCATAGCCGGCAAGGAAAGTCTGCGCGTCTACCCAACCGCGCGGCACCGTCTCCGCCTGCAGCAGCGGCAGCACTACGTGCCCCCCGCCGAAGACGAGCGAGCCGGCACGGTAGAACGCATCGACGAGCGTGAGCGCGGGATTCGCGGCCAAGCGGGCCAACAGCGGCAAGGCCATGAGCAGCACGGCGAAGAGCATCAACCAAAAAAGGCCGGTCCGCCGCCGCATGGCGATCGGCAACGACGCCGGCACCGACGAGTCCCGCCCCGGCAGCAGCACCAAGCCGATCACGCCCGCCACCCCGATCACCGCTACCTGCACCCAGGAAAACGGCGCGAGTGCGACGCAACAGGCCGCCACCGTCATCAGCGTCACACGACGCACATCGGGGCACAGCGTGCGTGCCATGCCCCACACCGCCTGCGCCACCACCGCCACCGCCGCCACTTTCAGGCCATGCAACATCCCCGCGGGAATCGCCTCGGCATGGCGTGTCACCCCCAGCGCGAACAGGATCATCGCCACGGCCGAGGGCAAGGTGAACCCGAGCCAGGCGGCGAGCGCCCCGCCGTAGCCGGCCCGCAGATAGCCTAATGCCATTCCCACCTGACTGCTCGCCGGTCCCGGCAGGAACTGGCACAGCGCCACCAGATCGGCATATTCCCGCTCGTCGAGCCAGCCACGGCGCACCACGAACTCCTCGCGAAAATAGCCCAGATGCGCGATCGGCCCGCCGAACGACGTCAGCCCCAGGCGCAGAAAGACGAACAAGACGTCCCACGCCCCTGCCCTTTTTCGTTCCCCGTTCATTGCCCCTCCCTCCACATCTGCGCCGGGCACATCGACCGCCTGGTCGACTCAGGATAGTCGGTGAACGGTTTTTCGGGTATCGCATGCTTGACATCATTCAATACTTCAACAATAATGGAAATATGGAAATGTTACTTGCTGCCGAACTCCTCGCCGCGCTGGGGCACGAAACGCGGCTCGCCATCTTCCGCCTGCTCGTCGAAGCTGGGCCGCAGGGTCGCTATCCGAACGAACTGAGCGAAGCGCTCGGCCTGCCTCCCACCACACTGTCCTTCCACCTCGCGCATCTGAACCGCGTCGGTCTCATCCGCCGGCACAAAGAGGGGCGGTACCTGCGCTACGCCGCTGCTTACGAGACGATGGACGAACTCCTTGCCTTCCTCACGCAGAACTGCTGCGGCGGAGTTGCTTGCCTCTCTGGGGCGGCAACCAGACCAAACGAAGAACTTCCCCAAACGACCAGCCCTGCACCCCAAGGAGCATGACGATGACGAAGACCGTGCTCGTGCTGTGCACGCACAACGCCTGCCGCTCGCAGCTGGCGCAGGCCCTTCTCGAACACGAACTCGCCCCCGCAGTGCGGGCGATCTCGGCAGGCACGCAACCGGCGGGCGAAGTGCCGGCCGAAGTGTTCGCCGCGCTGCGCCTCGCCGGCCTGCCGGCCGATGGGCTCGTGCCCAAATCCCTCGACGCCGTGCTCGACGAACCGGTCGATCTCGTCGTCACCGTCTGCGACGACGCCAAGGAATCCTGCCCCGTCTTCCCCCGCCCGGTGCCACGGCTGCACGTTTCCTTCCCCGACCCGATGGGGCAGCCGCTCGCACGTTTCCTCGAAGTACGCGACGAAATCCGCACCCGGCTGGTGCCTGCCGTTCGCCAGGCTCTTGGGCTGTAAACGAGGAACTCGTTCATGAGCACAACGCACGCCACGTCTTCCGCCTCCGGCCACGACTCCCCCTTGGGGTTCTTCGAACGCTACCTCACCCTCTGGGTGCTGCTGTGCATCGGCGCCGGCGTCGGGCTCGGCCAAGCGCTGCCAGGCGCGTTCGCCACGCTCTCGCGCTGGTCGGTCGCCGAAATCAACCTGTCGGTGGGCCTCCTCATCTGGATCATGATCATCCCCATGCTGGTGAAAGTCGATTTCAGCGCTCTGCACGACATCCGACGCCACACGCGCGGCATCGGCGTGACGCTCTTCGTCAATTGGCTGGTCAAACCCTTTTCGATGGCCCTGTTCGGCTGGATTTTCCTGCGCCAACTGTTCGCGCCATGGCTGCCGGCCGGCGAGATCGACGCCTATCTCGCCGGACTCATCCTGCTCGCTGCCGCCCCATGCACCGCGATGGTCTTCGTCTGGAGCCGACTCGCCGACGGCGACCCGCTCTTTACCCTCACCCAAGTCGCGATCAATGATTTCATCATGATCTTCGCCTTCGCGCCGCTCGTCGGATTCTTGCTCGGCCTGTCGGCGATCACGGTGCCCTGGCAGACGCTCGTCGCCTCGGTGCTCCTCTACCTCGTCCTTCCCGTAATCCTCGCCCAGATCTGGCGCACACGGCTCATGAAACGCGGCGAGGCGGCCTTTGCCGCGGCGATGCGCCGCATCGCACCATGGTCGACCGCGGCGCTCCTTGCCACCCTGGTGCTGATCTTCGCTTTCCAGGGGCAAGCCATCCTTGCCCAGCCCCTGGTGATCGCACTGCTGGCCGTGCCCATCGTGGTGCAGGTCGCCTTCAACGCCGCGCTCGCCTACGGCCTCAACCGCGCCCTGGGCGAGGACTACGCCGTCGCCTGCCCGTCGGCCCTAATCGGCGCCTCCAACTTCTTCGAACTGGCGGTGGCCACGGCGATCAGCCTCTTCGGCCTCTCCTCCGGGGCGACGCTCGCCACGGTGGTCGGCGTGCTGATCGAAGTGCCGGCCATGCTGCTGGTCGTGAAATTCGTGCGTCGCACCCGCGGCTGGTACGAACGCGGCACACGCTCGGCACCCGTGTAGCAATCGTCCAGTACGGGGCAACAGCGAAGCGGGCGGAACGCGACCGACGCGCCTGGTCACGAAGAGCAGCAGGCAGCCGCGCACCGATGCCATGCGCTCAGCCGGGTATTCGGGCGACCCGCGGCAGCGGTTTCCCACGCCGCAAGCCGATGCACCGCTTCCGAGTCGAATCACCGGCTCCTTGGAAACCGAATGCGTTATCATTGATCCTGTGCCATCATGCTGCAAAGGACCGCGTACCCCATGAACGAGGTCACCGACTTCGGGTTTCGCCAAGTGCCTGAAACCGAAAAAAAACGCCTCGTCGGCCGGGTATTTTCCTCGGTCGCCGGCAAGTACGACCTGATGAACGACCTCATGTCGCTCGGCCTGCACCGCCTGTGGAAGAAATTCACCGTGGCTGTCTCCGGCGTGCACCGCGGCAACAAGGTGCTCGACATCGCCGGCGGCACCGGCGACCTGACGCTCGCGTTCGCCCGTCGCGTGGGCCCCAGTGGCGAAGTCTGGCTCACCGACATCAACGGCGCCATGCTCGCCCGCGGGCGCGACCGGCTCCTGGACGAGGGGCTGCTGGTGCCGACAGCGCAGTGCGACGCCGAAGCGCTCCCCTTCCCTTCCAACCGTTTCGATTGCGTCAGCGTCGCTTTCGGCCTGCGCAACATGACGCACAAAGAAGCGGCGCTCGCCGAGATGCACCGCGTGCTCAAACCCGGCGGCCGGCTCCTCGTGCTCGAATTCTCCCGCGTCTGGGCGCCGCTGTCGCCGGCCTACGACCTCTATTCCTTCAAGGTGCTCCCCTGGCTCGGCGACAAAATCGCCCACGACGCCGAGAGCTACCGCTACCTCGCCGAATCGATCCGCGTGCATCCCGACCAGGAAACGCTCAAGGCGATGATGGAACGCATCGGCTTTCACCGTGTCGATTACTACAATCTCACCGCCGGCGTGGTCGCCCTGCACCTCGGCCGCAAGCTGTAAGCCCTTAACGGAGGTCCCATGAAACGCCCCTTCCTCACCCTGCTGCTCGCGCTCTTCGCCTCCTTTACTTTCTTCGACGCAGCCGAAGCCAAACGCCTCGGCGGCGGCAGCGGTGGCGGCCTGCAGCGCAACATCACCCCCTCTGCCCCCCTCTCCCCGGCGCCGAAACCGGCAAGTCCGACCTCTCCCACCCAGGCCCCCGCCCAGCGCCAGACACCGGCGCAGCAACCCAGCACCACGCCGCAGCCCGCGCCCAAACGCTCCTGGCTCGGTCCCCTCGCTGGACTCGCTGCCGGCCTAGGGCTGGCAGCGCTCTTCCACCACCTGGGCTTGAGCGAAGAATTCGGTTCTCTGCTCCTCCTCGTGCTCTTCGCCGTCGTGCTCTTCGCCCTCTTTCGCCGCTTCGCCGGAGCACGGCGCGCGCCCGAACCGGCCTACGCCGGAGCGACCGAGCGCACGATGACCGGGCCCGCCACGAGCGCGCCCCCTGCAGCGCCGGCCAACGGCACTCCGGTCGCTGACGACCTGCGCGCCCAGCTCGACGAAGCCGCCTTCCTCGCCGAAGCCAAGCGGCGTTTCGTCGAACTGCAGGCAGCGCACGACCGCGGCGACTGGGAAGCCATTGCCTCCCTCGTCACGCCGGAGCTGCTCGCCGACCTGCGCCGCCAGGGTGGGCAGACTCCCGGCGAGAAGACCGATATCGTGATGCTGGAAGCGCGCCTCGTCGATCTCTCCCTCGAAGGGGACCACTACGTCGCCACGGTCGAATTCTCCGGCAGCCTGCGCGAGTCGCGCGACGCCCCGCCGCAACCCTTCAGCGAATACTGGCATCTGGTCAAACCGCTCCACGGCGGCGGCTGGCGCCTGGCTGGCATCCAACCGGTTGCCTGAACCATGTGGCAAAGGGTGCTCACGGCGGCGCTCGAGCGTCACCTCGACGAAGTCCCCTGGTGGCGCGAGCGGCTCGCCGCCCACGCCGGCGCTGCGGTACGCCTCGAAATCGAACCCTTGCCGCCCTTGGGATTGCGAATCGACGCAAACGGCCGACTGCTGCCCGATGCTGCCGTTGCGCCCGCCGTGACGATCCGCCTGCGCCTCGAAGAAGTCCTGCGGCGGAGGCTGCTCGCCGAAGGCGCCGCGGTGCGCACGCACGTCGAAGGCGAAGCGGCGATCGCCGAGCTGCTCGCCAAGGCCTTCTCCGAACCTGCCCCAACGCTGGAACACTGGTTTGCCGAGCGGTTTGGCCCCATCCTGGGGCTGCGCCTGCATGCGCTCATGCGCGCCGGTCTCGCCGCCCTGCGCAATGCCGGCGCGGCGATCAGCGGCAACCTGATCGAAACCCTGAAAGAAGAAGAGGGGCTGCTCCCCTCTCGCGCCGAATACGAACGGCTGCAGGCAGACGCGGCGGCGCTCACCCGCGAACTCGACGCCCTACGCCGGCGCATCGCACGCCAGGCCTCCGGCACAGCGGCACACAAGTGAAAAAGGCCGCATGTCGCGGCCTTTTTCTTTTCCACCTCCGAACAGCAGGCGGCTCAGGTGCCGCCCACGCGGTTCTTCAGGCGCTTGATCTGCTCGATGGTCTGCAACTGCGCCACGGCTTCGAGCAGCTCGGACTGCGCCCGTGCGTAGTCGATCTTGGCCTGCTGGTTGGCAAGCGCCTCCTCGGCCCGACGCTTGGCTTCCAGCGCCCGCGCCTCGTCCAGATCCCGCCCCCGGATCGCCGTGTCGGCAAGCACCGTGACAAGATTGGGCTGAACCTCCAGCATGCCACCGGCCACGAAGATGATCTCGGGTTCGTCACGATCGGGCACCTTGATGCGCAGCGCTCCAGGGCGAATACGAGAGAGCAGAGGCGCGTGACCCGGCAGCACCCCCAGTTCGCCCGATTCCCCCGGCAGCACGATCATCTCCGCGAGCCCCGAAAAGATCTGCTCTTCGGCGCTCACGACGTCGACGTGTACGGTCATTGCCATCTTTTCATCCCCTCGTCGAATACGCCGCGGCCGAATGGTCGCGACGCACGAGCCTGGCCACCGTCAGGCGACGGCGGCCAAGATCGTCATTGCAGTTTCTTGGCCTTCTCCATCGCTTCGTCGATGGTACCGACCATGTAGAACGCCTGCTCGGGAATGTCGTCGCACTGGCCTTCGACGATCATCTTGAAACCACGGATCGTCTCCTTGAGCGGAACGAACTTGCCGGGGCTGCCGGTGAACACTTCGGCCACGTGGAAGGGCTGAGACAGGAAGCGTTGAATCTTACGCGCCCGCGCCACGGCCAGTTTGTCTTCCGGCGAAAGCTCGTCCATCCCAAGAATGGCGATGATGTCGCGCAGTTCCTTGTAGCGCTGCAACGTCGCCTGAACGGCACGTGCCACGGTATAGTGTTCCTCACCCACGATGAGTGGATCGAGCTGACGCGAAGTGGAATCGAGCGGATCGACCGCCGGGTAGATCCCCAACGCGGCGATGTCGCGCGACAGCACCACGGTCGAGTCGAGGTGGAGGAAGGTAGTAGCGGGCGAAGGGTCGGTCAGGTCGTCCGCCGGCACGTACACCGCCTGGATCGAAGTGATCGAACCCACCTTGGTCGAGGTGATGCGCTCCTGCAGCTTGCCCATCTCCTCGGCGAGCGTCGGCTGATAACCCACCGCCGAAGGCATCCGCCCGAGCAGTGCCGACACTTCGGTACCGGCCAGCGTGTAGCGGTAGATGTTGTCGACGAAGAAGAGGATGTCACGTCCTTCGTCACGGAACTTCTCCGCCATGGTCAGGCCCGTGAGCGCCACGCGCAGACGGTTGCCCGGCGGCTCGTTCATCTGACCAAAGACCATCGCCACCTTGTCGAGGACGTTCGACTCCTTCATCTCGTGGTAGAAGTCGTTGCCCTCGCGGGTGCGCTCACCCACGCCAGCGAACACCGACAGGCCCGAGTGCTGCTTGGCGATGTTGTTGATGAGCTCCATCATGTTCACGGTCTTGCCCACGCCGGCACCACCGAACAGACCCACCTTACCCCCTTTGGCAAAGGGGCAAATGAGGTCGATCACCTTGATGCCCGTTTCGAGAAGCTCCACCGAAGGAGACAGCTCGTCGAACTTCGGCGCCTTCTGGTGGATCGAGCGATATTCGTCGGCCTGGATCGGACCGGCCTCATCGATGGGCCGTCCCAGCACGTCCATGATCCGACCGAGCGTGCCATGCCCCACAGGCACCGAGATCGGTGCGCCGGTCGCCTTGACTTTCATGCCGCGGCGCAGCCCGTCGCTCGAACCCAAAGCGATGGTACGAACGACACCATCGCCCATCTGCTGCTGCACCTCGAACGTGAGCCCGGTCTCGGCAAACTCGCTCGTATCTTCCAGCTTCAAGGCTTCGTAGATTTTCGGCATCGCATCGCGGGGGAACTGGATGTCCACCACCGCGCCGATGCATTGAACGATCGTACCCGTTGTCATCGTGTATTTCCTCGATTGTGCATTGTCCGTCACACCGCCGCCGCGCCGCCGACGATCTCGGCGAGCTCTTTCGTGATCGCCGCCTGCCGCGATTTGTTGTAGATGAGCTGCAGCTCCTTGATCACGTTGCCCGCATTGTCGGAGGCCGCCTTCATCGCCACCATCCGGGCGCTCTGCTCGGAGGCCATGTTCTCGGCCACCGCCTGATAGACGATCGTCTCGAGATAGCGTACCAGCAGCTCCTCGATGATCGACTGGGGATCAGGCTCGTAGAGGTAATCCCACGCATGCTCCGGCGCCCCTAGCCGCTCACCGGTCAGTGGCAGCAGCTGCTCGACCACCGGCTCCTGTTTCATCGTATTGACGAAACGGGTATAAGCCAGATGCACCGCCTCGATCTCACCGGCGGTATAGGCGTCGAGCAGCACGCGCACCGGTCCGATGATCTGATCGAGATGTGGCAGGTCACCCAGATGGGTGCGTTCGGCCACGACGTTGGCCTTGATGCGCTGCATGAACCCCAGGCCCTTGTTGCCGATCGCCACCACGCGAATGTCCTCGACCCCGTTTTCCTGCCAAGACTTCATGGTGTTGACGGTGTGCCGCAGGATGTTGGTATTGAGGCCACCGCAAAGCCCTTTGTCCGTCGTCACGAGCACGAGCCCGACCCGCTTCACCGGCTTCCTCTGGATGAGGAAAGGATGGCGAAACTCGGTGACGGTGGCATGTGACAGATGGGCGGCGAGCCGACGGATCTTCTCGGCGTAGGGACGGGCCGTCCGCATCCGCTCCTGAGCTTTGCGCATCTTGGAGGCCGCCACCATTTCCATGGCTTTGGTGATCTTGCGCGTGTTCTGCACGCTCTTGATCTTGCCTCGTATCTCTTTGCTACCGGCCATATCCCGTTTCTCCTAGTGCCGTGGCCCGTGCGCTCAGACCCAGGATTTCTTGAACGCGGCGATCGCATCCTTGAGACGCGCTTCGTCCTCCGCGGAAAGCTCACCCGTCTTCAGAATGCGCTCGATCACTTCGGGCAGCTGCTGCGCCACGTACTGGTGCATGTCATGCTCGCACGCCAGCACTTTTTCCACGGGAACGTCGTCGAAGTAGCCGTTGTTGACCGCCAGCAGCGACACCGCCATCTGTGCGATGTTCATCGGCGAGTATTGCGGCTGTTTCAGCAGTTCCGTGACGCGGCGGCCGCGCTCAAGCTGCTTGCGGGTGGCCTCGTCGAGATCGGATGCGAACTGGGCGAACGCCGCCAGCTCCCGATACTGCGCGAGGTCGGTCCGGATCCCACCCGAAAGCTTTTTGATGACCTTGGTCTGGGCCGCACCCCCCACCCGCGACACCGAGATGCCGGGGTTGACCGCCGGACGGATACCGGCGTTGAAGAGATCGGTTTCGAGGAAGATCTGACCGTCGGTGATCGAGATCACGTTGGTCGGCACGAAGGCGGAAACGTCACCGGCCTGCGTCTCGATGATCGGCAGTGCCGTGAGCGAGCCGGTTTTGCCCTTGACCTCGCCCTTGGTGAAGTTTTCGACGTACTGCTCGTTGACCCGAGCAGCGCGCTCCAGCAGCCGCGAATGCAGGTAGAACACGTCCCCCGGATAAGCTTCCCGCCCCGGCGGACGACGCAGCAGGAGCGAAATCTGACGATAGGCCCAAGCCTGTTTCGTCAGGTCGTCGTAAATGATGAGGGCGTCCAGACCGCGGTCGCGGAAGTATTCGCCCATGGTGCAGCCGGCGTAGGCAGCCAGATACTGCATGGCAGCTGAATCGGAAGCCGAGGCGGCCACCACGGTGGTGTACTCCATCGCACCGTGTTCTTCGAGCTTGCGCACCACGTTGGCAATCGTCGAGGCTTTCTGCCCGATCGCCACGTAGATGCAGTACATGTTCTGGCCTTTCTGGTTGATGATCGTGTCGACGGCCACCGCGGTCTTACCGGTTTGGCGGTCGCCGATGATCAGCTCGCGCTGGCCACGGCCGATCGGGATCATCGTATCGACGGCCTTGAGGCCTGTCTGCACCGGCTGGGACACCGATTTACGCCAGATGACGCCAGGGGCGACTTTCTCGATCTTGTCAGTGAGTTTGGCCTCGATCGGACCCTTGCCGTCGATCGGCTGACCCAGCGCATTGACTACGCGTCCGAGCAGTTCGGGACCGACCGGCACTTCGAGGATGCGGCCGGTGGCCTTGACCGTATCGCCTTCGGAGATGTGCTCGTAGTCGCCGAGCACCACCGCACCGACCGAATCACGCTCCAGGTTGAGCGCGAGTCCGTAGGTATTGCCGGGAAACTCCAGCATTTCGCCCTGCATCGCGTCGGCCAGACCGTGGATACGGCAGATGCCGTCGGCAATCGACACCACGGTGCCCTCGTTGCGGGCCTGGGCCGATAGCTGCAGGTTCTGGATCCGGCTCTTGATCAGGTCGCTGATTTCAGAGGGATTGAGTTGCATCGAATGACTCCTAGATTTTGAGCGCAGCGGCCAGGTTCGCGAGCTTGCCACGTACGGAAGCGTCGATCACTTCGTCGCCCACCTGCACTCGCACCCCTCCGATCAGATCCGGATCGACGGCGACTTCGAGCTGCAGTTTTTTCTTGAAATGGGCTTCCAGGTCTTGCTTGAGGCGTTCCCGCGCCGCATCGTCGAGCGGAAATGCGCTCGTGACCTTGGCGACGGCGACCCCTTCGTGATCGTTCTTCCGGGCGACGAACAGCGCATGGATTTCGGGCAGCAACAGCACGCGGTCGTTCTGCACCAGCAACCGCACGAAGTTCTGCACCGCCTCGGGCAGCGGCTGATCGGCGCCTGCGAGCTCGAGGAGCACACGCGCCTTGCTGTCATCGTCGACCTTGGGATCGAGCAGCACGGTGCGCACTTCGTCGAGCGTGACGAGGGCGGCGAGCCGCTCCAGCGCTTGCGACCAGGCCTCCAGCGCACCGGCCCCCAGCGCCAGCGAGAACGCGGCCTCCGCATAGGGGCGAGCGATGGTGACTTTTTCGGCCATGGCTTAGACGAGTTCCTGTTTGAGGTTGGCCAAGAGCTCGGCGTGAGCCTTGGCGTCGATCTCGCGGCGCAGGATACGTTCGGCGCCGGCGACGGCGAGCCGGGCAACTTCCTCGCGCAGATCGTCTTTGATCCGCTCGACGGCGGCGCGCGCCTCCTGCTCGGCCGCTTCGCGCGCCTGAGCGATGAGACGGGTCGCTTCCGCCCGGGCTTCTTCCATCAGCTTGGCGATCTGCTTGTCGGCGGCCGCGCGCAGCTGGGCCGCTTCCTCGCGCGCCTTGCGCAGTTCTTCGACGGCTTTCTTCTCGGCGAGCGCCAGATCCGCCTTCGCCTTGTCGGCCGCCGCCAGCCCCTCCGCGATCTTGGCCGAACGCTCGTCGAGCGCCTTGACGATCGGCGGCCACACGTATTTCATCGTGAACCAGCCAAGGATGAAGAACACCACCAGCTGGGCGATGAGGGTTGCGTTCAAATTCACGACGTCTGCCCCCTATGAAAAAACGGATGGGCGTTCACGACTCCGAGGATCAGAGCTGGAACGGGTTGGCGAACGCGAACATCATCGCGATACCGACGCCGATCAGGAACGCCGCGTCGATCAGACCGGCGAGCAGGAACATCTTGGTTTGCAGCGCGTTCATCAGCTCGGGCTGACGGGCGGAGGCTTCGAGGTATTTCGACCCCATGATGGCGATACCGATACAGGCGCCGATGGCCCCAAGACCGACGATGAGACCAGCGGCGAGCGCGACGAGACCCAGAACGTTTTCCATGACGACTCCTAGTGGTTGATGACGAAAAAAGAAAAGCGAGATTTTACAACGTTTACCCGCGACTGCCGGCAGCGAAACGCGATTCCGCCACCGGCCCCGGATCAGTGCCCCTCGTGGGCTTGTCCCACATAGACCAGCGTCAGCATCATGAAGATGAACGCTTGCAAGGTGATGATCAGGATGTGGAAGATGGCCCACGCCGTACCGGCCAAGACATGGCCGACGAAGCCGAGCACGGTAGCAGTACCACCGAGCAGCGCAATCAGGATGAAGATGAGCTCACCGGCGTACATGTTGCCGAAGAGCCGCAGCCCGTGCGACAGAGTTTTCGCAAGGAACTCGATGATCTGCATGAGAAAGTTGACCGGGTAGAGCAGCGGATGGCTGCCGAAGGGCGCAGTGAAGAGCTCGTGCAACCACCCCCCGAACCCCTTGATTTTGACGTTGTAATAGATGCAGATGAGCAGAACCCCGATAGACATACCCAGAGTGGCATTGATGTCCGCCGTGGCCACCACGCGGAGATAAGCGTGGTGCGGGTCACCCCCGGCAGCCACATAAATACCTTCCCAGATACGGGGCAATAGGTCGACCGGCACCAGATCCATCGCGTTCATGAAAAAAATCCAGATGAACACGGTCAGCCCGAGAGGCGCGACGAACTTGCGCGATTCGGCGCTGTGAATCACTCCCTTGGCCTGATCGGCAACCATCTCGACCAGGATCTCGACCGCCGCCTGAAAGCGCGTCGGTACACCGGACGTGGCTTTTCTCGCCGCCCGATACAGGAGGTAGACCGTCAACCCCCCCAGCAAAACCGAGAAAAAGAGCGTATCGAGATTGATCACCGAAAAGTCGACGATGTCTTTCTGCGGTCCACCCAGGGTATTGAGGTGCGTCAGGTGATGAACGACGTATTCGGACGCCGTCGGTCCGTGTGCGCTTGCAGTCATGCCTTTCCCTCAGATTTTGCGTAAGAATCCAGCAACCCCAACGTTCGCATAGAGCGTCACGATCAAGCCCGCGAGCAGCGCCGGCCAGCTCTCCACGACCCCCTGACGTACGAACGCGAACAGCAACAGCACGATGGCGGCGATCTTCAAAACCTCACCAGCCAAGAATCCGACTGCCGAGGGCGAGCCCAAGCATGCGCGCAGCGTCAGATAAGCAGCGAACGCGGCATTGGGGATACACACCGAGAACGCTCCGATCGCCGCCGATCGACCCGCCGCCTCCCCGGCCGCGGCCCAAGCCGCCAGCACGACGAGCAGCCCGGCAACCAACTGCCATGCCGCGAGGCGCATCAAACCGGTGCCCACAGCGGCCACCCCCTGCGAAAAATCCTGTGGATTCTAAAGCACATCGAGCGCTGCTGTCAAACTTCGTTACACCATTCGCCCGTTCCGATCGAATCCGCTTTTCTCTCGATTAAAATCACAGTTCGATTTCCTGCCCAGGAGAAATTCATGCCTTTCACTGCCGTCGATCCCGACTACGTGGCCCGCGTGCGCGATAGTTTCTCCCGTCAGCGCGTGATGCAGACCCTTGGCGCCGAGATCACCCGGATCGAACCGGGCGAAGTGGAGATCGTTCTGCCCTTTCGCGCCGATCTGACGCAGCAGCACGGCTTCCTGCATGCGGGAATCGTCACGACCATTCTCGATAGTGCCCTCGGCTATGCCGCATACTCACTGATGCCACCCGGACACGCAGTGCTCACCGTGGAACTCAAGATCAACCTCCTCGCTCCAGCCAAAGGCGATCGCCTGGTGGCGGTGGGGCGCGTGGTGCGCACAGGGCGCACCCTCACGGTGTGTCAAGGCGAGGGCTGGATGGAGCGCGCAGACGGTCATGAGCAAGTTGCCATGATGACCGCGACCATGATCGGACTTCCCGACCGAGAGTAAGAAAAATGGGCGCAGCCGCGGCCGCGCCTTCGCCACTTCAAGCCAGCCAGCGCTTGCGCCGGCGGTAGTGCTTGACGTTGTGGTAATCGACGGCGTGACTGCCCCCCAGGTAAAATTCTTGGATATCGGGGTTTTGCCGTAGCACCTCGGCGGGGCCGTCCATCACGATGCGCCCCTGGTCGACGACGTAAGCGTATTGCACCACGTTCAGGGCCGCCACGGCGTTCTGCTCCACGAGCAACACACTGACCTTCTCCTGCTCGTTGATCGCGCGGATGATGCCGAAAATCTCCTTGACGAGCAAAGGCGAGAGCCCCAGACTCGGCTCGTCGAGCATCAGCAGTTTCGGCTCGGTCATGAGCGCACGCCCGATGGCGAGCATCTGCTGCTCACCACCGGAGAGATAGCCCGCCTTCGACTTCGCCCGCTCGACCAAGCGCGGAAAGTAGCTATAGACTCTATCGCGCAACTGCTGATAGCGCCGCTGATCGCGCCCGCGGTAGGCAGCGACGAGGTTCTCCTCCGGCGTGAGGTGCCCAAAGACGCGCCGCCCCTCGAGCACATGGGCGATGCCCAGATGCACCCGTTGCGGCGCCGGCATCGTGCCCAGATCGCGACCGGCGAACTCGATGTGCCCCCGGGTCACCTCGCCTCGCTCGGGCGCGAGCAGACCGCTCACCGATTTCAGCGTAGTGCTCTTGCCGGCACCGTTGGCGCCGAGCAGCGCTACCATGTCCCCTTCGCGGATCTCGAGCGAGACGCCCTTGATCGCCAGGAACACCTTGTCGTAGACCACTTCAACGTTAGACAGCTGTAGCAGCACGGGGGCCGTGCCGTTGATCCCGCCCGTTTGGCTCATGCTCGCTCCTTGTGCGGCGCCGAGAATCCCCGGCGCCGGCCATCCTCATTTCCCTTGGCTGAACTTCGCCGCGCTCGCGCGGGCTTCTTCCCACACCACGTCCTGATAGGCCGCTGCCCAATCGCTCACGGGAACCCAGGCTTTGCCGTCCCACTGCGACACCCGCGCCTGACCGCCACCCTGGTGATCTTGCGGAGTGATCGTCACGGGAGGCATGAAGCCTTTGGTGTCGAGATTGTTCACCATCTCCAAACCTGCCTTGAGCTTTTCGGCGGTGAGCGGCGGGCCGAGTTTTTCCAGCGCGAGTTTGGCCCCTTCGGTAGCGATCACCATGTCGGCCACACCGTAGTTGTAGTAAGTGTTACCAACCCGCGCTTCCGGTCCAGCGCCCTTGCCGGTCTTGTAGACCTTGTCGAGGATGCGCTGGATGATGGGATGATCGCGCCCAGGCTGCACCACTTCGACGCGCTTGATGCCGATGGCCGTGCTCTCGCCCACGTTCTTCATGTCGGTCTCGGTCAGCCAAACGACCGACAGAATCTTCGCCGGATCGATGCCGTTGCGCACCGCCTCGCGCACCGAAACCGTTTGTGAATTGCCCGCCCCCCAGATCAGCACGAAGTCGGGACGGTAGCGGCGCACGTCCGACCATACTGCCGACTGCTCATTACCCGGACTCGGATAAGCGAACGTGCGCAGCTCGAAGGACTTCTGCTCGGCAAGCTTTTGCAAGATGGGCAAAGGCTCGCGCCCGAAAGGGGTGTCGATATGCACGTGGGCGATTTTCTTGCCCTTGAGCCCACCCTGGGTATCCTCGACGTACTTGAGCAAACGCGCCGCCTGCGACCAGTAACTGGCCATCATGGGGAAGACGTAGGGGAAGGCCTCGCCCACCATGGCGTCACCCCGCCCGTGCAGTGGCGTGCCTAGCACCACCTTGTCCTGCAGCGCCCGCGGCGCGATGGCGTTGGCCACCGGCGTACTGAGAAAATCAAAGTAGATAGCCCCCTCCTCTCGACCACGATTGTAAAGTTCGATACCGCGTTGCGGCTCGTTACCGTGGTCGCGCACGATGGCCTCGAATCTATGTCCCTTGATGCCCCCCTCCTCGTTGAGGAGGGCAAGATAGTCCCGCTGGCCTTGGCTGAACTCGTCGGCCACGAAAGTATAGACCTTGGTAAAGTCGTGGAATAGGCCGAACTTCACCACTTCCTGCGCATGCGACGCGGGTGCCAACATCAGCGTCGCGGCCGCGCACAGCGCCGCAGAAAATTTTTTCATGCTTTTATTCTTCATTGAATTCTCCCCAACTGATCAAATGAATCGATCACACCCTATCTAGGTAAGCCCAGCGAAGCGACGATGTTATTTCTGCGTGCTTCGAATACCCGTCGCGAGCAGTTGCAAGGCTGGACCGCCCGAGGCAGAGGATATGAGACGACGATCTGATGGTCGTCTCCGCCAGATGCTGCTCAGGAAGTACATCGAGGTGCCCACACGAGGCACCTCTCTATTTTTATTTAGTCTGGTTGAACTTCGCCGCGCTTTCGCGAGCTTGTTCCCATACCACGTCTTGAAACGCTGCCGCCCAATCGCTCACCGGCACCCACGCTTTGCCATCCCATTGCGACACCCGGGCGTACCCACCTCCTTGGTGGTCTTGCTCCGTGATCGTCACCGGTGGCATGAAGCCTTGGGTGTCGAGATCGCGAATCATTTCCAGCCCGAGCTTGAGCTTCTCGCTGGTAAGCGGCGGACCGAATTTTTCCAGTGCAAGCTTGACGCCCTCGAACGTGACGACCATGTCGGCTACGCCATAGTTGTAGTAGCTACTGCCAACGCGCTCTTCGGGACCCGCCCCTTTTCCTGCCTTGTAGACCTTGTCGAGGATGCGTTGGATGATGGGATGATCACGCCCCGGCTTCACGACCTCGGCGCGCTTTATGCCAATCGCAGTGCGTTCGCCCACATTTTTCATGTCGGTCTCGGTAAGCCAAACGACCGATAGCATTTTTGCGGGATCGATGCCGTTACGTACCGCTTCACGGATCGAGACGAGCTGAGCGTTACCAGCGCCCCATAGGATGACGTGATCGGGTCGGTAGCGGCGCACATCTGACCATACGGCCGATTGTTCGTTACCCGGGCTGGGATAAGCGAACGTACGAAGCTCGAAGGATTTCTGCCGGGAAAGTTTATCCACGATGGGTATCGGCTCGCGTCCGAACGGCGAGTCGATGTGCACATAGGCGATCTTCTTGCCTTTTAGCCCTCCCTCACTTTCTTCGATGTACTGAAGTATGCGTGCCGCCTGTGACCAATAGGTGGCCATCATGGGAAAGACATAGGGAAAGACCTCACCCACGATGGCGTCCGCCCGACCCGTAAGCGGCATACCGAGGACGACTTTATCCTGCAACGCCCGCGGAACGATGGCGTTGGAGACCGGGGTACTAAAGAAGTTGTAGTAGACCACCCCTTCTTCGCGCGCTCGATTGTAGAGCTCGATACCCCGCTGCGGCTCGTTGCCATGGTCGCGCACGAGTGCCTCGAACTTGTACCCTTTGATGCCTCCTTCTTCATTGATCAACGTCACGTAGTCGCGCTGCCCCTGGCTGATTTCATCGGCCACAAAGGTATACACCTTGGTGAAATCGTGGAACAAGGCGAACTTTGCCGTCTCTTGGGCCTGGAGCACGGGCGAAGCCAGCGCTGCCGCCACAAGCATGCTCCCCGTGAAGAGTCGAAATTTTTTTATCCTACCCATACCATGTCCCCTCTTCTATCTCTTAAGTGCTTTTTACTGAGGCTGCTGGAACTTGGCGGCACTCGCCCGGGCTTCTTCCCAAACGAGATCTTGGTAGGATGCGGCCCAATCGCTCACCGGCACCCACGCCTTGCCGTCCCATTGCGACACCCGGGCGTACCCTCCTCCTTGGTGGTCTTGCTCCGTGATCGTGACCGGTGGCAAAAACCCTTCGGCATCGAAATTACGGATCATCTCGAAGCCTGCCTTGAGTTTGTCTCCCGTGAGCGGAGGACCGAATTTGTCGAGCGCCAAGCGCACCGCTTCCGTGGTGATGAGCATATCGGCCACGCCCATGTTGTAGTAAGTATTGCCGACCACAGCCGGGTCCCCAACTCCTTTGCCTGCCGTCACCACTTTCTGCAAAATGCGCTGTAGGATAGGATGGTTACGACCAGATGGGACGACTTCCGCCCGTTTGATCCCGATGGCCGTGCTCTCACCCAAGTTTTTCATGTCCGTCTCGGCGAGCCAGACCACCGAGAGAATCTTCGCCGGATCGATCCCATTGCGCACCGCTTCACGCACCGAAACGATCTGTGAGTTGCCCGCCCCCCAGATGAACACGAAATCGGGACGATAGCGGCGCACGTCGGACCAAGCAGCCGATTGTTCATTGCCTGGGCTCGGGTACGCAAAAGTGCGCAGCTCGAAGGATTTTTGCGCCGCGAGCTTTTGCATCAGAGGGATGGGATCGCGCCCGAACGGGGAATCGATGTGCACGAAAGCAATTTTTTTCCCTTTGAGTCCCCCTTGGGCATCGTCGATGTATTGCAGCAAACGCGTCGCCTGCGACCAGTAAGTAGCCATCATGGGGAACACATAGGGGAAAACTTCACCGACGATGGCATCCCCCCGGCCGTGTAGGGGCGTGCCCAGCACCATGCGATCCTGCAGCACGCGCGGAATCAAAGCGTTGGCCACGGGCGTACTGAGGAACATGAAGTACACCGCCCCCTCGTCTCGCGCCCGTGTATAGAGTTCGATGCCGCGCTGCGGCTCGTTGCCATGATCGCGGACGAACACTTCGAAGCGATGTCCCCTGATGCCGCCTTCCTCGTTGAGCAACGTCAAGTAATCACGCTGCCCCTGACTGAACTCGACCGCTCCGAACGTGTAGACCTTAGTAAAATCGTGATTGAGCGCGAATTTGATGACCTCTTGCGCCTGTGCCACTGCCGTCAGACATACGGCGGCAAGGGCCGCTGTGAAGCGCACTAGCTTGGTTCTCTTTGTCATCGTGTCTCCTCCTTGTCGTTTCTGTTTCTTCTACAATGCCAAAACCTTCAGCGGCGAGAGTGCTTGAATGGCCAGACCAAGAAATAATTGCGTATGTTGTCATAGATCTTGGCCAGCCCGAGGGGCTCTGCGAGCAGAAAACCCAGGATCAATGCCCCGTAGATCATGAGCGGCAAATGGGAGAGCAGGTTGACCGAGACATTCAACCATCCGAAATCGGACAACATTGCTACGATGTTGGTGAGGATCATCGGTGCTAAAAGGACGAAACCCGCCCCCAAAAACGCCCCGATCACACTGCCCAATCCCCCCACCAGCACCATTGCCACGAGCTGGGTGGAGACATTGAAGCTGAATTGCTCCGGAGTCACCGCACGGTAGAAGCAAAACGCCAGGACTGCTCCGCTCATGCCTCCCAAGAAAGAGCTGGTGAAGAAAGCAAGAAGCTTGTAGCGAAAGGGGTTGACCCCGATCACCGAGGCAGCATAGTCCTTGTCACGAATAGCCACCAACGCACGGCCAAAGCTGGTGCGCTTGACGTTGAGCAGGAACACAGTGAGCAATACCGCCCAAGCAAGCGCGAAGTAATAGCGCACGAGATCGTTTTCCAAGGAGAAAAAGAGGATACGTGCCGAAGGTGCTTGCAATGTAGCATGCGCCCCACCCGAGATGGCTGGCACATTGATGATGAGCCAGTCGACCAGGTATTGCATCGCGAGCGTCGCCATCACGAGGTAGAGCCCCTTGACGCGCAGCGCCGCCGCTCCGAAAAGACATCCGATGAGCGCGGCAATGAGCCCTGCTCCGAGAAAAGCGAACTCGAAGGGCAATCCGAAACGTACGAGATGAATGGCAGAATAGGCGCCGATTGCCATTACGGCAGCATAACCAAAATGTAACTGCCCTGCCACGCCCATCAGTAAAGTGAGCGACAAGGTCGCAGCACTCCAGATGAGCCAAGGAAGCAGGTAGCTCTGAAGATAGAGGGCGGATAGATAGAATGGCGCAGCCAGCACCAGGAGTAAAATCACCCCAACTTGCCAGCGCTCGAACGGGATGGGCCATAGACGCCGCGTAGCCTCGTAGCGCGTATGATAGATACCGGATTGACGATAGAACATACTCATACCCTCTCGATGTCCTCACGGCCAAAAATACCGTAAGGACGTAGCAGGATGGTCAGGACGATCAGTACTGAGGTCACGACGTCTCGTGTCCCACCGCCGACGATGGGATCGAGATAGCCGGGTATCACCGACCCGAGGACGCCGACGATGATCCCACCGACGAAAACACCGAGCAGACTATCGATCCCGCCGAGGATCACCACGGCAATGGCAGGGAAGAGCAGCGCCGAGAGCGTCCAGTCCACTCCCTGCACTGAACCCCAGAGGGTTCCTGCCCCCACGGCGGCCACGCCGGCGATACCCCAGGAGATGCCGATCGCCCGCTCGACGGAAATCCCTACCGCCCAGCTGGCGACATGATCATCCGAGACCGCGCGCAATTTGGTCCCCAGACGCGTACGAAAGAATGCCGCTGCCAGTAAGATCAAAATTCCTGCGCTAATGGCGCCAATTAGATAGGCACGGTTGATGAACACGTCGGCAACGACGAGCGGTGCCAGGCCCAAGCCCAGATCGAGCCGCTTGGGTGCGGCATCGAATACGCCTGGCCCGACGCCGCGCAGCAAGATCTCCAACCCTAGCGTCAGCATCACGATCATTAGCACCGGTTGTCCGACCATACGCCGTAGGAGCCAACGTTCAATGGCGAGGCCGAACAAAAACATGAGCACCACCACGAATGGAATCGCTATCCACAAAGGCAGACCGAGCAAGGCGATCGTCGCCCACAGCAGGTAGCCCGCGATCATCACCATCGCCCCCTGGGCGAGGTTGGGAACGCCCGAAGCCTTGTAAATCATGGTGATTCCCAAGGCAACCAGGCTGTACATGAGACCCGTATTCAGGCCGTTGATGAAGAGCTCCAGCAGAAACAAGAAATCCATCTCACTCTCCCTGCGCCGGGGCGACGTCGTAGAGCCGCAAAAGGCGGGCGATGACGCCAGTCTCACCGGTCTCGTAGGTGATCGTCGCCTGGAAGTCGATCTCGTGACGCGCCGGGTCGTAGAGCGCCTCGAGGATGGGGGCGTAGCGCTCGTAGATCACTTTCCGGCGCAGCTTGCGCGTGCGGGTCACTTCGCCATCGTCCGGATCGAAGGGTTTATGCAGGTTGACGAAGCGGCGGATACGTTGTCCCGGCGGCAGCACGCCGTTGACGTGCGCGATGACCCCGGCGACTAGATCGTAGACTTCGGGCTTTTGCGACAGATCGGCATAAGAGGTATAGGCCACGCCGTGTTCTTCCGCCCAGTGCCCCACCGCCTCGAGGTCGATGCAAACGATGGCTGTGAGGTAGGGGCGGTTCTCACCGATGACGCAGACGTCCTTGACGTATTGGCTGAACTTGATGCGGTTCTCGATGTAGGTGGCGACATAGCGCTCGCCGGAGGCGGTATAAGCGACTTCCGACAGGCGCCCGAGCACGACGAGCGAACCGTCCTCTTCGAAGTAGCCGGCATCGCCCGTGTGCAGCCAGCCGTCTTCCAGGGCCTCTGCGCTCGCCTGGGGATTGTCGTAGTAGCCGTCGAAGACGTTGTCGCCACGCACGAGGATCTCGCCGCTGTCGGCGATCTTGACCTCTACGCCAGGGAAGGGTCGTCCGACGGTATGCAGCTTGACGTCGTCGGCCGCTTGAGCGGCGCACAGAGCGGTGTTTTCGGTTTGACCGTAGAACTGGCGCAGCG
Organism: Tepidiphilus olei; assembly: GCF_006980705.1. GTDB lineage: Bacteria > Pseudomonadota > Gammaproteobacteria > Burkholderiales > Rhodocyclaceae > Tepidiphilus > Tepidiphilus olei. Next base: position 80,721 of record NZ_SBHO01000002.1, read on the forward strand.
GCACACCGAGCGCGCGCAGGAAGAGGAAGTCGTCTTCGCCGATGGCCTCGCCAGCGGTATAGGCACGCTGGACTCGGGCAAGTCCGAGCTGATCGCGAATTGGGCCATAGATCAAAAAATCACCCAACCAGCGCCAGAGGCGCTCTACGAGACTTGGCTCATGCCCTCCAAGGCGACGGCGTTCCAAACTCGTCGCATAAGGCATGAAAATATCGTATAGCTTGCGTTTGAGTAGGGTGGATTCACTCATCCCCACCTGTATGCGCGTAATCATGCCGGACCAAGCCCGAGGTGAAGAGAGGAACATGGTCGGGGCGATTTCGCGCAGATCCCGCATCACGGTTTCTTGCCGCTCAGGGATGTTCACGGCGAAACGCAGCACGAAAGCGGCCCCGACCGAGAAAATATAGTCTCCAACCCATGCCATGGGCAGGTAGGCGAAGTGCTGCTCGCCTTCGATGAAATAGCCGGCTTGCGCCGCGTTGCGCACCGCCGAGAGCACGTGTCCGTGTTTGAGCGGCACCCCTTTTGGGACCCCTGTGGTACCGGAAGAGTGTAAGAGCACGGCTACGTCATGCGCCGAGGGTCGTTGCTGCAAATCACCGGCCAGGGTTGGTTCGAACTGCAGGCGCTCACGCCCCCGTTCGAGCACCGTGGTAAACGCCACGAAGCGCTCCGGCATTTTACCGGCAAGCCCACGCGGATCGTCATAGATCACCAAGCGGTAACGTTCACCGCGTTCCTTTTCGATTTGCAGTAGTTTGTCGACCTGTTCCTGATCCTCGACGATGGCACAGCGAACATCCTCGCGCTCGGCAAGGAGTGCAATCTCGTCTGGAGTAGCGTCGGGATAGGCTGGCGAAGCAATGGCCCGCAAGGCTCCCAGAGCGACCATGGAGAAATAGAGCGCGGGGCGGTTATCGCCGATGATCTGGACGATCTCGAAGGGTCGCACTCCGTAGGATTCGAGCCCGGCGGCAAAAGCAAGCACGTGTTCATGGTACTCGCGCCACGTGTACTCCTGCCAGATCCCACGGTCGCGCTCGCGCATGGCGACCTGCGTCGGATAGTGCGTGGCATTGTCGGCCAATACTTTCAGGAGATGGTCTTCCTTGCGCCAATCGTGGGGGCGCCAAGGCAAGGCAGGGGGCAGATCGTCAGGCCGCATCGCTTCCTCCGATGTAGGCGGCCACGACGGCCGGATCGTTGATGGCAGCCCGCGGTTCACCTTCGGCGATTTTTACGCCATCGTTGAATACCGCCACGCGATGACAAATCGAGGTGACGACATCCATATGGTGCTCGATGAGTAAGATGGTGAGATCACGGTCTTCATGGGCGTCCAAAATGAAACGCACCATGTACTCTTTTTCTTCCTGGTTCATGCCCGCCATGGGCTCGTCGAGCACCAGCAGTCGTGGCTCGGCAGCGAGCGCCCGAGCAAGTTCCACGCGCTTTTGCAGACCCAGGGGGATGACATCGACCGGCTCGTCGCGCACATCCTCGAGCTGCAAAAGGTCGATGATGTCCTCGACCTTGGCTCGGTGCGCCATTTCTTCCTTCTTTGCCCACCACCAATAACCGAGTGTGGCGAGCGCGCTCGGACGCATGTGGATGTGGCGTCCCACGAGGATGTTGTCGAGCACGGTGAGGCCGCGAAAGAGCGCCACGTTCTGGAAGGTGCGCGCCACGCCTTTTTGTGCGATACGATAAGGAGGAAGGCCGTTGATCTGCTCATCAAAGAGGAATATCCGCCCTTTTTGCGGCGGATAGAACCCAGTGACGCTATTGACGAGGGTCGTCTTGCCGGAGCCGTTCGGCCCCACCAACCCGAAGATTTCGCCCTGGAAAATTGCCAGATCGGGGCCCTTGAGCGCATGCAGGCCGCCGAACCATCGATTGATGTTTTCGCAACGCAGCGCAACGCTACGTGCGACTTCGGCCGTCGTCGCCACTCCTCCCTCCTATATTTGACATCGCGAATTTAGTTTATGCTGCGATGAATGTTTATTATCGTATCAGAGAAATAGTAGAGTAAGTCCGCCCGGAGGTCAAGAAGCAGCAACAGAAAAACATTATGGATGAATCAAACGCAACAGCTCATACTTTTCCAGCCGCCTGCAGGGCGGCGAACTCCTCGTCGGTGAAGAGCCGGGAACGAACGAGAAAACGTACTCCCTCGCCATTCTCCAGGGAAAACATCCCCCCCCGTCCTGGTACGACGTCGATGATGAGTTGTGTGTGTTTCCAATATTCGAATTGCGGTTTGCTGATGTAGAACGGCGCCCCGCCGATTTCACCGAGCAGCACGTCGTTGTCGCCGACGAGGAATTCTCCAAGTGGGTAACACATCGGAGAAGAGCCGTCACAGCACCCACCCGACTGGTGAAACATCACCGGTCCGTATTTTTCCTGGAGTTTCTTGATGAGTTCGAGGGCAGCTGGAGTGGCGATCACTTGGGGCGGGGGCTGTATGCTGGTGCGCTCCTCGGCCACGGTGTGTGTGGACATTTCTTCAGTCATCGGTTCTCTCCCGGTGGAAAGGGGCCGGGTCGCCCCCGGCCCGTACCTCAAAAGCGAGTGATGACGTGGAAGCCCGTCGTGTTGTAATTACTCATCGCCGTGAGTACGTCGTTGACTTCATCGAGTGCAACTTCGCGGCTGATGAGCGATTTCGGATTGAGCTTGCCCTGCGCCATGAGCGCGAGCAGGCCGGCATAGTCCGGATGCGGATTGCCGAAACTGCCGACGAACTCGGCCTCCAAAGCAACGAAGAGGTCGACCGGCAAGGGGATCATGCCTCCCTCTTCCTTGGTCGTGAGCCCGATCTGTACATGCCGACCGCCACGGCGCAGCGAGAGCACCGAGTTGAGCGTGGTCTGTTGGATACCCAAGGCGTCGATCGAGGCTTGCACCCCACCTTTGGTGATCTCTTTGATCGCCTCGGGAACTTTCTCACGCTTGGCATTGACGACGGCCACCGCGCCTTCTTGTTTGGCTTTTTCCAGCTTGGCATCGTCGATGTCGACGGCGATCACGTTCTTGCCCAAGGCGGCAGCGATCTGTACGGCCGATAATCCTACACCACCGGCTCCATGGACCGCCAGCCAATCCCCTGGTTTACCGCCGGCACGCACCACGCCATGGTAGGCGGTCATGTAACGGCAACCGATGGCGGCAGCCGCCTTGCCATCGATGTTTTCGGGCAGACGAATGAGGTTGAAGTCGGCATTGCGCACGAGCACATATTGCGCATAACCCCCATTGTAGCCGGTACTCAGCCCAAAAATGACGACGTTCTCGCAAATATTGGGCTGCCCTTTGAGGCAGTATTCACAATGACCGCAGGCGGAATGGAACGGGACGGTGACAGCATCCCCCTTGCGGTAGCGCTTGACATTGCTGCCGACCTCTTCCACCACACCGCCGATCTCGTGCCCGGGGACGATCGGCAGTTCGGGGGAAATGCCGATCCACGACCAATCGCCTTGCCAAGCGTGCCAGTCGGAGCGGCAGATGCCGCAGGCCTCGACGCGCAACACGGCATCATCGGGGCCGGGTTTGGGATTGGGTAGTTCATCGACTTTCAAGGGTTCACGGTGTTTGACCATCACGGCAGCTTTCATCGTCCCTACTCCTTTGTGTCCATAGAGGAGACCCTATGGCAACGCTGCCAGCGGGGCGAGTGGGTTCATTCCCTCGCGCCGCTGGCGAAAAACTCAGAAGAAACCGAGTTTCTTCGGCGAATAGCTCACCAGCAGGTTCTTCGTCTGCTGATAATGCTCCAGCATCATCTTGTGGTTTTCACGCCCAATGCCGGACTGCTTGTACCCTCCGAAGGCCGCGTGTGCCGGATAGAGGTGATAGCAGTTGGTCCACACCCGTCCCGCCTGGATGCCACGGCCCATGCGGTAGGCACGATTGATGTCGCGCGTCCACACCCCCGAGCCCAGACCGTAGAGGGTGTCGTTGGCGATCGCGAGCGCCTCGGCTTCATCCTTGAAGGTGGTAACCGCCAGCACCGGGCCGAAGATCTCCTCTTGGAAGATGCGCATCTTGTTGTGCCCTTTGAAGATCGTGGGCTTGACGTAATAGCCGCCGGCGAGCTCTCCGGGCAGCTTGGCTTGTTCACCGCCGATGAGGCACTGCGCCCCTTCTTGTTTGCCGATGTCGAGATAGGAGAGAATTTTCTCCAGTTGTTCGGAGGAAGCCTGTGCGCCGATCATCGTCGTCGGATCGAGCGGGTTGCCCTGCTTGATCGCTTTGACACGCTCCAGTGCCCGCTCCATGAATTTGTCGTAGATCGATTCTTGGATGAGCGCGCGCGAGGGGCAAGTACACACTTCGCCCTGGTTGAGCGCGAACATCACCATACCCTCGATCGCCTTGTCGAAGAAATCATCGTCGGCCACGGCGACGTCTTCGAAGAAGATGTTGGGCGATTTACCGCCGAGCTCGAGCGTGACCGGGATGAGGTTCTGGCTGGCGTACTGCATGATGAGCCGCCCGGTGGTGGTCTCACCGGTGAAGGCAATCTTGGCGATGCGCGGGCTGGTGGCTAGCGGCTTGCCCGCTTCCAGACCGAAGCCGTTGACGACGTTGACCACACCCGGCGGGATGAGGTCGGCGATGAGTTCCATCATCACCATGATGCTGACAGGGGTCTGCTCGGCCGGCTTGAGCACGACGCAGTTGCCGGCCGCGAGCGCCGGGGCGAGCTTCCACGCTGCCATCAGGATGGGGAAGTTCCAGGGAATGATCTGCCCGACCACGCCCAGCGGCTCACGGAAGTGGTAAGCCACGGTGGTCTCGTCGATCTCGGAGATCGTCCCCTCTTCGGCGCGCAAGCACCCAGCGAAATAGCGGAAGTGATCGATCGTCAAGGGGATATCGGCTGCCAGCGCCTCGCGGATCGGCTTGCCGTTGTCGACGGTCTCGGCATAGGCAAGTTTTTCCAGATTCTGCTCGAGACGATCGGCGATTTTCAACAGGAGCGCCGCGCGCTGCGCTGGTGGCGTCTTACCCCATTTCTCCTTGGCGGCGTGCGCGGCATCGAGTGCGAGCTCGATATCCTCGGCGGTCGAGCGCGCCGCCTGGCAATAGACTTTACCGGTGATCGGGGTGACGTTGTCGAAATACTGACCCTTGACCGGCGGCACCCATTTTCCGCCGATGAAATTGTCGTATTTTGCCTTGAACTGGACCGGGGCGGAAGGATCGCCAGGAAACGGATAAGTCATGTGCTCCTCTCCTCTTCTCTTTTACAAATGATGGACGAACTCCGTGCACCTCGATCGAGGCGCAGGCATTCAAACATTGCAAGTACCGTGCCAAGCTTTTTCTTATCTTTGATTCAAGAATTTTTTGCTATGCTGTACCAAGAAAGCGTCGCAAAACGAGACACCGATTGTCTCAGTGTCTTGAATTGTTGAATGCGAATGAGAACGACGACGCAAACAAGTCCAAGGAGGAACGAGGAATGACGACACTGACCCCATCTCCCGAAGCGGTCGCACTCGCCCGCCGGACTTTTGCCGAAAGGGGTGAGATCTCCTCGCTGCGCTTGACCCCGGAGATCGAGCGCTCCTGGCGCCGTTGTCGGGCACTCGGTCTCTCCTGCGAGCGACACCCCTCCCCTGAAGAAGGACTAGTCGACACGCCTCGCCTCACCCTCGCTCGCGAACAACTGGAAGAATGGCTGCGTTACGCCCGTCCGGTGTTCGAGAGCGTCTTCGGGGATCTGCAGGCAGGGCGCAGCATCCTCGTGCTGGCCGACTCTGAAGGCGTCATCGTCGAGACAACAGGCGACCCGCGCTTTCTCGCTCGAGCCCAACGGGTGCATCTGGCACGCGGCGCGATCTGGCACGAAGGGGTGCGCGGCACGAATGCCGTGGGCACGGCGATCGCCGAAGGGGCGCCGGTCGAGGTGCTGGGGCCGGAGCATTATCTGAGCTGCAACGAATTTCTCGCCTGCACCGCCGCCCCGCTCTTCGACGGCACGGGCCGCTTGGCGGCGGTGCTCGACGTCTCCTGCGATTGGCACGACCATCATCCGCACACCCGCGCTTTGGTCAATACTGCGGTTCGCCTCATCGAGAATCACGCCATCGCCGCCCGCCACCGCGGCCTGCGCATCCATCTCCACCGTAACGCGCACGCCTTGGGTAGTTTCGTCGAGGATGCCATCGTCTGCGTGTCGGAAGAAGGGCAAGTCGTTGCGGCCAATTCCGCCGCTCGCCGCCTCTTCTCCTTACGGAGCGAAGATTTCGGCAACCTGCCCATGGAGCGACTCTTTCGCTGCGCCGCTCCGCTACCGCGCGGCGACGAACCCGTGTTGCTATACGATCACCAGGGCAATCCCCTCTATGCGCGCTTCGAGGGGCAACGCGCGCGCGTCGTGATCCGCCGTGCCGATTCCCCGCCGGCGAGTGACGCCCTGGCCGAGCTCGACACCGGCGACGAGGCGCTGCACCGTGCCATCGTCCACGCCCGAAAGGTGCTCGACAAGGACATCCCCATCCTGTTGCGCGGCGAGAGCGGCGTGGGCAAGGAGCTCTTCGCCCAGGCCATTCATCGCAGCTCCCCGCGGCGCAACGAGCCGTTCGTGGCGGTCAATTGCGCCGCGCTGCCCGAAGCGCTCATCGAGGCCGAGCTCTTCGGCTATGCGCCGGGCGCCTATACCGGTGCGCGCCGCGAAGGCAGCCTTGGGCGCATCCGCGAGGCGCACGGCGGCACGCTCTTTCTCGACGAGATCGGCGACATGCCGCTCGCGCTGCAGGGAAGATTGCTGCGGGTGCTGGAGACGAAGGAAGTGGTGCCGCTGGGCGGCAAGCCGGTGCGCGTCGAGTTCTCCCTGATCGCGGCCACGCACCGCGACCTGCCGGCCGAGGTCGAGGCGGGGCGATTCCGCGCCGATCTCTATTACCGGCTGGCGGGTCTGACGCTCACCCTGCCGCCGCTGCGCGAGCGCAGCGACCTACCCACCCTGGTGGAGCGCATCTTGCGCGCTTGTGCGCCGGATCGGGACCTGCGGCTCGCACCCGAAGTGGCCGCCGCCTTCGCGTCCTACCCCTGGCCGGGCAACGTGCGCGAACTCGCGCAAGCGTTGCGCGTGGCCGCAGCCCTGGTGGATGAGGGCGAGACGGTGATCGGCTGGGAGGCGCTGCCAGAGGGGCTGGCGATGGCGTTGCGGCCACGGGCCGGCATGTCCCCCTCCCTGCCGCAAGGGCGGGAAGAGACCTTCGAACTGGCAACCCTGTCACGCGCTGCGATCGAGCGGGCGCTCGCCGCGAGCCGGGGCAACCGCACGGCGGCAGCCAAGCGCCTGGGTATCAGCCGCGCCACGCTCTATCGCAAATTGCGCGAGATGGGCGGACGGCGCGCCGACCGCTAGGGGAGACGCTGATGAAATGAGCGAGCGGGATGAAGCGCAAGGCGCACGGAGCGCAGCGACCGAGACATATCGAGTGGATAGGCGAGGGAGCGAGCACCGCGCAACGCAGCGATTCGCCCGCGCAGCCAATTATTCAGCGCGTTTCCCTAGGACCGCACGCCCAGACGTTCGAGCAGCCCTTCGAGCGTGTCGGCGTCACTGAAGGCGATCTCGAGCGTGCCGCGCCCGTCGCGGCGGCGCTTGATCACGACCGGCGCGCCGAAGTGCTCTGAAAGCGTTTCTTCCAGCCGCCGCCAGTCGGGGTCTTTCACGTCCTCCGGCTTGGGCGCGGGCGGAGCGAGCAGCGCCTGCACGGCGCGTTCGGTCTGGCGCACCGACCAGCCCTGCGCCGCGGCGCGCCGAGCGAGCTCCACCTGCTGCGGCACGGCGAGCGCGAGCAGCGCCCGTGCGTGCCCCATCTCCAGGGCGCCCTCCATCAGCAGCTCGCGCACCGGCTCGGCCAATTGCAGCAGGCGCAGCAAGTTGGTGACCGCCGAACGGCTGCGTCCGACGGCCTCGGCCGCCTGCTGGTGCGTCATGCCGAATTCGTCGATGAGCCGCTGCAACCCCAGGGCCTCTTCGATCGGGTTGAGATCCTCGCGCTGGAGGTTCTCGATGAGCGACATCGCCAGCGCCGCCTCGTCCGGAATCTCGCGCACGAGGCAAGGCACTTCCAGCAGCCCGGCCATCCGGGCGGCACGCCAGCGCCGCTCGCCAGCGATGAGCTCATAGCGCTCGCCCACGGGACGCACCAGCAGCGGCTGCATCACGCCCTGGGCGCGGATCGAGGCGGCGAGCTCTTCCAGCGCCTGCGGGTCCATGCGCGTGCGCGGCTGGTAGCGGCCGGGATCGATGCGATCAATATCGACATGGCACAACGTCTCCTGCGCCGTCGAAACCGGTGCACCCAGCAGCGCGTCCAGTCCGCGACCCAGACCCTTGCGCTTGCCCGCCGCCATCAGTGCACCTCCGTGAGCGGGGCTGACACGCCCAAGCGCCGTTCCAGCTCGGCGGCGAATTCGAGGTAGGCGAGCGCGCCTCGCGCGCGGGGATCGAAGACGACTCCGGGCATGCCGTGGCTCGGCGCCTCAGCCAGGCGCACGTTGCGCGGGATCACCGTCGTGAAGACTTTCTCGCCGAAATGGCGCTGCACTTCCTCCGAGACCTGCTGCTGCAGCGTCACGCGCGGATCGAACATCACCCGCAGCAGCCCGACGATGCGCAAGTCCCGGTTGAGGTTCGCATGCACCCGCTTGATGGTGTTGGCCAGATCCGACAAGCCCTCCAGCGCATAGTATTCGCATTGCATTGGAATGATCACGCCGTGGGCGCAGGTGAGCGCGTTGAGCGTGAGCAGCGACAACGACGGCGGACAGTCGATGAGCACGAAATCGTAGGCGGCAGGGGCGGCGGCGAGCGCGTCACGCAGACGGAATTCGCGTCGCGGCAAGTCGACGAGCTCCACTTCGGCCCCGGCGAGTTCCCGATTGGCGGGCAGCACGTCGTAGCCGCCGGATTCGGAGCGCAACGTTGCCTCTTCCAAGCCCGACAGCCCCACCAGCACCTGATAGACGGAGCGCTCGAGCGTGCGCTTGTCGATGCCGCTGCCCATGGTGGCGTTGCCCTGCGGGTCGAGGTCGACGAGCAGCACGCGGTGCCCCCGCCGGGCGAGCGCCGCGGCAAGGTTGACGCTGGTCGTGGTCTTGCCGACCCCGCCCTTTTGGTTGGCGATGCAAAACACGTGGCCCATCAGCAAAATTCCCCGATCACGAGATGGCGCGCCTCGGCAAGCCCCGGCACGCCCAGCGGAACGACTCGTGTCACCACGTCCGCCGGCAAGCCGGCGAGTTCGTCGCGGTGGCGCGGCCCTTTCATGGCATACCAGCGCCCACCCGGCGGCAGGAGGTGGCGGGTGAGCGCGACGAACTCATCGAAGCGCGCGAATGCTCGCGAGATGATACCCGAGATCGGCGCCGGCGGCCGCCAGCGCTCGACCCGTTCGTGCCAAGGGTGGAATCCTTTCAGCCCCAATTCGATCGCCGCCTGGCGCTGGAAGGCGATTTTTTTCGCCACCGCGTCGAGCGAATGCACGACGAGCGGACTTTCCTCGGCCTGCGCCACGAGGGCAAGCACGAGCCCCGGCAACCCTGCGCCGGAGCCGACGTCGACGAGCACCCGTTCCTGTCGCACCCAGGGCCAGACGGCGAGCGCGTCGAGCAGGTGGTGGGTGACGACTTCGTCGAGCCGCGCGATCGCCGTGAGGTTGTAGACGCGGTTCCACTTCACGAGCAGCCCGGCGTAGCGCCACAGCGCATCCAGCGTCGTCGCGGGCAAGGAAAGCCCGAGTGCGGCGACGCCCTCTTCGAGCAGAGTGCGCGCCGCGGCCTCGTCCTGGAGCGCAGGAGCGCGAGGGCTCACTCGGTGCCCTCCGGCGCCACTTCGGCCTGGGGCGCGGATTCACCGCGGCGCAACCACACGAGCAAAATGGCGATCGCCGCCGGGGTCACGCCCTGGATGCGGCTCGCCTGCCCCAGGGTTTCCGGCGCGTGCTGGGCGAGTTTCTGCTGGATCTCGCGCGACAGCCCCGGGATGCGGGAATAGTCGATCCCCCGCGGAATGCGGACCGCCTCGGCGGCCTTGAGCCGCTCGACCTCGGTGTGCTGGCGCGCGAGGTAACCGTGGTACTTGGCAGCGATCTCGAGCTGCTCGATCACGGCCGGGTCGCATTCGGGCAGCTCCGGCGCGCCGGGTAAGGTCATGAGTTCCTCGTAACGCACCCCCGGACGGCGCAGCAGATCGAAGAAGCTCGCCTCGCGCTCGAGCGGCGCGCCCAGCACTTGGGCGAACGCCTGCGCCTCGTCCGGCGAGATCCGAGCCGGCACGACCCGCTGTGCCTGCAGGCGCGCGGTCTCGCGCTCGATCGCCTCGCGTTTGCGGCAGAACGCCGTCCAGCGCAGATCATCGACCAGCCCCAGGCGACGCCCGATCTCGGTGAGCCGCAGATCGGCGTTGTCCTCGCGCAACTGCAAGCGGAACTCGGCGCGCGAGGTGAACATGCGGTAAGGTTCGCTCACGCCCTTGGTGACGAGATCATCGACGAGCACGCCGAGATAAGCCTCGTCGCGTCGCGGCCACCACGGCTCGTGCCCCAGCGCGAACCGGGCGGCATTGACCCCGGCGAGGAGCCCCTGCGCCGCGGCCTCTTCGTAGCCGGTGGTGCCGTTGATCTGGCCGGCAAAGAAAAGCCCGTGGAAGTGCTTGGTCTCGAGGCTGTGCTTGAGGTGGCGCGGATCGTAGTAGTCGTATTCGATGGCGTAGCCGGGACGCAGCACATGCACCCGCTCCAGCCCCGGGATGGTGCGCAGCATCTCGATCTGCACGTCGAAGGGCAGCGACGTGGATACCCCGTTGGGATAAATCTCGTTCGTCTCCAGCCCTTCGGGTTCGAGGAAGACGTTGTGCCCGTCCTTGTCGGCGAAACGGTGGATCTTGTCCTCGATCGAGGGACAATAACGCGGCCCTACCCCCTCGATCACGCCGGAGTACATGGGCGAGCGATCGAGGTTGCGGCGGATGATCTCGTGCGTGCGCGCGTTGGTGCGCGTGATCCAACAAGGGCGCTGCGGCGGATGCATGGCGCGCGAGCCGAGGAAGCTGAACACCGGCTCGGGATCGTCGCCCGGCTGCACGGTGCAGCGGGAAAAGTCGATCGTGCGCGCATCGAGCCGCGGCGGCGTGCCGGTTTTCAGGCGCCCCTTAGGCAGCCCCAGCTCGGCAAGCCGCTGCGCAAGCGACAAGGAGGCCGGATCGCCCGCGCGTCCGGCCGTGTAGCGCGACAACCCCACGTGTACGAGGCCGTTCAAAAAAGTGCCGGTGGTGAGCACCACGGCCGGCGCCTCGAAACGGATGCCCAGCTGAGTGACCACGCCCAGCACGCGCTCGCCCTGCACCAGCAGGTCGTCGACGGCCTGCTGGAAGAGCCACAGATTGGGCTGGTTCTCCAGGCGCTTGCGGATCGCCTTGCGATAGAGCACGCGATCGGCCTGAGCGCGGGTGGCGCGCACCGCCGGCCCCTTGCTCGCATTGAGCGTGCGAAACTGGATGCCGGCCTCGTCCGTGGCGAGCGCCATCGCCCCGCCGAGCGCGTCGACCTCCTTGACGAGATGCCCCTTGCCGATGCCGCCGATGGACGGATTGCAGCTCATCTGCCCCAGCGTGTCGAGATTGTGGGTGAGCAGCAGCGTGCGCGCGCCGGCCCGCGCCGCGGCCAAGGCCGCTTCGGTCCCGGCATGGCCGCCGCCGACGACGATGACGTCGAAGCGTTCGGGAAAGATCATGGGCGTGCGATGATCGAGGAAAACTTTTCATTATAGGCGTTTTCGACGCCAAAGAACAGCAAAGGGTTCAGTGTCCGCCGCGGGCGAAGAGCCCCGCTTACAGCCTGCTCAACCACACCCAGCAGGCCCGCCGTTCATGCACGCTTCTCGTCGAGCTCGTCGAGGAACCGGGCGATCTCCGCGATCAATGCATCGGGCCGTTCCCGATGCGGGCTGTGGCCACACTGCGGCAATACCGCCATTTTCCCTCTCGGCGCGCCCCGCGCGATCTTCTCAATCTGCGCCAAGGTCGCGTATTCGTCCCGATCACCCTGCACTGCCAGCACCGGACAGGCGATTTTCGGGATCTCCGCCTCGATGTTCCACGCGCGAAACTCGGGCGAGCGCCAAGTATCACGCCACGCGGCAAATACACGTTGCGGATCGGACTGATGTCGCGCCAGGCGCTGCGGCCAGTCGGTCGTGCGCCACAGCCGGTCGGCCGCCTCGATCCCGGCGATCGCCTCGGGTTCCACCTCGACGTGCGGCGCGATCAGCACCGCCGCTTCTGGCTGGGGCGCCAAACCGGAAGCGGCGTAGAGGAGAGCGATCGAAGCCCCGTCGCTGTGCCCCACGAGCACCGGGCGCTCGATCTCCAGCGCTTCCAGCACTCGCGGCAACCAATGCCAAGCCTCGCGGTGCAAGTAATCCAAACCGCGCGGACGATCTTCTCGTCCACTGCGCCCATAACCCTGTCGTGAATAGGCCATCACGGGACGGCGCAGAGCGTCCGCGAGGCGCTGCGGGAAATCCCGCCAGATCGACACCGATCCCAGAGCTTCGTGCAACAACACGACGGGCGAGGACTCCGCGGCTGCCTCCCGCGGCCGCCACCATTCGTATTCCAGATTGATTCCGTCGATGTCGACGAACGCCATGATTTCCTTTCACCCCATTGAGTTCATGTAGTCTAGCATCACCCCGATTCTGGTGGAAAAAGGAGCGTTTTTCCGTCGCATTCGTTAGAATGAGACCAATTCCTTTGCCGACATCACCACCACCATGCCCAAAGCCGAAGTCGAAATCATCAACAAGCTCGGACTGCACGCGCGAGCCTCGGCCAAGCTCACCGAGCTCGCCAGCCAATTTCCCTGTCAGATCTGGATCAGTCGTAGTGGGCGACGGGTCAACGCCAAGAGCATCATGGGCGTGATGATGCTCGCTGCCGCCAAAGGTAGCAAGGTCGAGATCGAGACCGAGGGCGAACGTGCCGACGAAGCCCTGCAGGCCATCGTCGAGCTCATCCGCAACCGATTCGGCGAAGGGGAGTAAGCGCTTGAGCGGCATCTCGTTCGCGCTGCACGGGCTCGCCGTCTCGAGCGGCATCGCCATCGGCCGGGCGCATCTCATCTCGCACGCCCTGCTCGAAGTCAGCCATTACGAGATCCCCGACAGTCGGGTCGAGGACGAATGCGCCCGCCTGCGCACCGCCGCCGCTGCGATCAAGGCCGAACTCGCCGCGCTCAAAGGCACCACCGCCGCGAGCCAAGCCTCGGCCGAACTGAACGCCTTTCTCGACCTGCAAGCGATGATGCTCGACGACCCGCTGCTCGTCGAAGCCGCCTGCGAGCGTGTGCGCCAGCAGCACATCAACGCCGAGTGGGCGCTCACCCAGCAGCTCGACACGCTGCTCGAGCAATTCGACGCCATCGAAGACCCTTACCTGCGCGAGCGGCGCGCCGACGTCATTCAACTCGTCGAGCGGCTCCTCAAGGAACTGCTGGGGCTAGCACGCCCGCCGAAACCGCGGCGCGACGACCTGCCCACCGTCGTCGTGGCGCACGACCTCTCACCGGCCGACACCATCGGTTTTCGCGGACAGCACATCGCGGGCTTTCTCACCGACGTCGGTGGCCCCACCTCGCACACCGCCATCGTCGCGCGTAGCCTGCAACTGCCCGCGGTGGTGGGCGTGCGGCTCGCACGCTCGCTCCTCGAAGAAGACGATCTCGTCATCATCGACGGAGCGCGCGGCGTCGCCATCGTCAACCCTCATCCCAGCATCGTCGAGGAATACCGCCTGCGCAAGGCCGAGCTGGAGATCTCGCGCACGCGGCTCGCCCGCCTCAAGGACGCCCCGACCGTCACGCTCGATGGCACGCCGATCGAGCTCCTGTGCAACATCGAGACGCCGCGCGACCTCGACCTCGTGCACCGCGTCAACGCCGACGGCATCGGGCTGTACCGCACCGAATTCCTCTTCCTCGATCGGCTCGACCGCCCGAGCGAAGACGAGCAGTACGAGGCTTATCGCGACGTGCTCAAGAGCATGAAAGGCAAGCCGGTCACCATCCGCACCTTCGATCTGGGTGGAGACAAGGATTTCGCCCCAAACACCACGCGGGTGCAGCCCAATCCCGCCCTAGGGCTGCGCGCGATCCGCTATTGCCTTGCCGAACCCACGTTCTTTCTCACCCAGCTGCGGGCGCTGCTGCGCGCCTCGGTGCACGGCACGCTCAAGATCCTATTGCCCATGGTGGCGCACGCCCACGAGATCGACCAGACGCTGCAGCTCATTGCCCGCGCCAAGGAGCAATTACAGCGCGAGGGGAAGAAATTCGCCGAAGACGTCGCACTCGGCGCCATGGTCGAGATCCCAGCCGCAGCGCTCACGCCCGGCATCTTCCTCAAACGCGCGCAATTCCTCTCCATCGGCACCAACGACCTCATCCAGTACACGCTGGCCATCGACCGGCAGGACGATGCGGTGGCCGATCTCTATGATCCCCTGCACCCGGCCGTACTGCGACTGATCGCGGGCACCATCCAATTCGGCGTCAAGAACGGATTGCCCGTATCCCTGTGCGGGGAGCTCGCCGGCCACCCCGAATACACCTGGCTCTTCCTCGGCATGGGACTGCGGCAATTCTCCATGCATCCGGAGCGGGTGCTCAGCGTAAAGCAGCGGCTACTGCGCGCCGACCTCGCCGACCTCGCCCCCAAGGTACAGCGCCTGCTCAAGCTCGATGAGCCGGCACGGCTGCGTGAGGCGTTCGAAAAGCTCAATGCCGCGGCGACCTCTGCCTGAAACGCCTATCCTTCGCCGCCCGTCCATTCCGCCCACGGCGCCGGCGCCACGCCGAAGAGCGAAGCCACCCGCATCGCGATCTGCTGCACCAGCCGCTGCGGCGTGAGCTCCCCCAGGTAGAACGCCGGCACGGGCGGGACGATCACTGCGCCCGCCTCGGTCACCGTCGTCATGTTGCGCAAATGGATGAGGCTCAAGGGGGTCTCACGTGGCACCAGGACCAAGCGCCGGCGCTCTTTGAGCGTCACGTCGGCCGCCCGTGCGATGAGGGTGTCCCCCAGGCCATGTGCGATCGCCGCCAAGGTGTTCATCGAGCAGGGGATCACCACCATGCCGAGCGTGACGAACGAGCCCGAGGCGATCGGCGCGCCGATGTCCTTGTTCGCGTGCAGCGCATCGGCGTGCACCGCGAACGCCTCGCGCCCGACGCCGAGCTCGTACCGAGCGGTACGCAACGCCGCCGCCGATACCACCACGTGCAATTCCCAGTCGGTGACCTCGCGCAACCAACGCAACAGCTCGAGCGCCAGGATGCTGCCCGAGGCACCGGTCACCGCCACCACCAGTCGCGACGGGGATCGAGCGAGGTTTGCATCGCCTACATTTCGTTGCATAATTGACAATTATCCTTTTTCCGGTCGGAGGTGTGTCATGCCCACACCAGTCTCCCACTGTCCGTGGCGACCGATTCTCCTGGCAATGATGCTCGGTCTGCTGAGTGCTTGCACCCTCACCCAGCAGGCAGTACGGTCCGATTCCTCCCGATATGCCCTCACCCACAGCGACCCGTCCCTCGTGAGCGACGAAGACACTGACGAAGCAGAGGATGCGCTCGACGTCTTCCTGACCGCACCGATCTACCGCAGCCCCGACTATACCCTCCGAGCGGAGGTCAAACCCAGTCGAATGACGAGGGCTTTGGAGACCGCACTCTCCTTGCAGGGCACCCCCTATCGCATGGGAGGCAACGACCCCGACGAGGGGCTCGATTGCAGCGGTTTCGTCAAATACTCTTTTTCCAGCATCGGCATCGAGCTGCCTCGCACCTCAAGCGAAATGTATCATGCCACCGAACGGGTCTCACGCAACGAACTGCAGCCCGGAGATCTGCTCTTCTTCAAGACCGGTAGACGCAGCCGTTCGATCAACCATGTCGCCATCTACCTCGGCAACGGGCGATTCATCCATGCCCCACGCAGTGGCCGCAACGTCTCCATCGATACCCTCGAACGAGGCTACTGGCGCGAGCGATTCGTCGCGGGAGGACGAATCGAAGGCTTGAATGCCGAACCACTAGAATTTTCACGGCAAGAGAAAGAAAAAACGGCTGAACCGTCCTCCACGGAAGAAACCGCCCTCCTCGAGACGGCTGCAGCAGTGGGCGCGCCCGCCATGGCCGCCAGCCTCGCCCCGAAAAACCCGGGCGCAAAAACCACTCCGGCCACAGCCAAAGCAACCTCCCGCAAGCCCGCGAACGCCACGCGCAACGCCAAAACGAACAGGACGAAAACCCCAGTAGCGAAGACGCGCACCCCGCCAGCCACCACCCGGGCAGCGAGCCGCTCTCTCGCTTCCTCGCCATCCGGCCAAGCTCAAGGGCAAACGGGGAAAGTGGCGAACACGGCGAAAAACACGCCTGCCACGAAACCGCAGACCCAAGCAAAAGCCAACAGTCCCGTCACTACCGTGTCTCAGCCGCAGCCCATGGGGCGGGTGGCACAAAACGATCGATGAACTCGCCCACGAACGCTCGTGCTCCGGACACCCGGACCCACGGCAGGTTTTCCGCGGCTTCTTCAGCGTCTCCCTAAGCCCACACCCCTTGCTCGATGAGCATCGCGCGAGCTTGCTCGGCCCAGCCGCGATTGGCCGCCGGACTCGCCGGGCTCGGATGCAAGATGCGAGCAATGCGAACCGACTCGATCGTCGCGAGCGCCTGGCGCGCCCGCTGCTCCGCCCACGCCCCGACCCCGATCACCCATCGTGGCTGCAAGACCGCGACCACCTCGCGTAGGTGCGCGTCGCACATGGAGAGCAAGGACGCCCGCGCCTCGGAGGGTAATTTGTCGGGCGTGAGGTTGCGCGTACCGGCGAAGAAGGCGAGCGGACAGTAATTCGCCACGAAGTGCTCGGCAAAAAAGGCTGCCGCGGTACCGAATCGCGCACGAAAGAACCCCCACAGACGCGCTCCGGAAACTTCGGATCGACGACAGGACCACCCCTCGATCGGGCGTTGCGGATGCTCCCGAACCGGGCGGTCGATGGGCGCATCCAGGCCCAGCCACTCGCGTACCGCTGCGACCTCCCCGAAAGGCACTCCTGTTTGCACCATGCCGAATGGTCCGGGATTCATCCCCAAGAAAAGGACCCGTTTCGGCCCCTCGCCATAGCGGCGCAGGTATTGCTCATGCACCGCCCAAGCGTAGTCGAGCGGAGCATAGACATGTGTCACCGGCAGATCAAACTCGAGTGTCGCGGTTCGCTCACGGAGACGACGCGCTGCTGCCACCAGCGCCTCGGCGCTCATCGCTCCACCTCCGCCGCCCAACGCGCGACCTCCGCACTCACGCGCGCGAGCGCTTCGCCGAGCGCGAGCACGGCTCCTTCGGCGTCGGGGCGGGGTACGGAAACCGTCGCACCAAAGCGCCGGCTCGCCAGTACCTTCCCGTCGCTGGCTTGCACCCAGCGCGCCCGCAGTGCCACTTCCGCTTCACCGTAAGGGGTAGGTCCAACCGGCGGCACCCGTTCTTCCATGAGATCGACGTCGACGGCGAGCCGTCGATCGGCCGGTAAGCGCGCCTGCGGCGGAAGCACCACGCGGAATGCGCCGCTTTCCTCGAGATGGCGCGTGAGCACCACCGCCACAGCCTCTTGGGGCGGCTCCGCCCAGCGACTGAGGGTGTAATACTCCAGGCGCAGCGGCTCGCGACGGTAGGCGATGCGCTCTCCGGCAAAAGCCGGCGCCACCCAGGGCGTACTCACCTGAACCGTCAGCGGCAGCGACTGCGAAACGCCGTGCGCTGCGCCCGATCCCGCCGCACGGGCCGCCGCTTCCAGCGACAGCCGCGCCGGTGCCTGTGCAGGCCCCTGAGGCCCCACTGCACAAGCACCCACCGTCAGGCTCGTACCCAGAATCAGCAAAATCGCCCTGGCGCCCATCGTGTCATTCCCCTGGTCCGGGCCGCTCCGGGGGATCACCCCACAGCAAACGTTGCGGCCGCTCTTCGAGCGAAGTGCTCAAACGCTCCAACCGCATCAATGAGGATTCCAGCCGTTGCAGCGCAGCCACTGCCTCAGGCTGCACCCTGCGACGCGCCGCCTGCAGCTCCTCCTGCGCCGTCACGGTAGCCTCGCGCAGTGCCGCAGCCGTTTGCTGCAGTTCTCCCAAGAGCGCCTGCGCCTCGTTCAACGTCCGCCGCCCGTCGACGGCTAGCTCCGGCATCTGCGCCGCGGCTCGTTCGAAGGAGGCAGCCAATGCGTCGATGCGTTTCTCCTGGGCGGCGAGCGCAGCCATGAAACGGCGCGCGTCGGCCATCGTCGCCGTGAGGTTGGCGAGGTTGTCGTCGGAGAGGAGCTTGTGCAGCTGCTGCATCACCCCCGCCACCTGCTCCAGATTCTGCGACAGCGCCACGTCCAGCCGGCGCATCAGCGATGGTGCAGACTGGATCACCGCCGGGCGCCCGTCCGGCCCGGGCAACAGCGGAGGCGATTCGGCGGATCCACCCGAGAGCTCGATGTACGACAGGCCCGTCAACCCTTGGCTGGCGATCGTCGCCTTGGTATCGACCTTGACTGGCGTGCCTTCGACGATCTCCAAATCGATGGCCACCTGCTCGGCATCGAACAGGCGCACCGACGACACTCGCCCCACCACCACACCGCGATAGCGCACGAAACTGCCGCGGTTGACGCCGGTCACCGATTCGGTCGTCAGCACTCGGTAAGGCAGATAGCGGCGTGTATCGACGTCGGCGCCCAGCCACAAGCCCAAGCCGACGAGGGCCGTGAGCGTCAAAACGACGAACACGCCGACGATCGCGTAGGGAACGCGCGATTCCACGTCTGGTCAGCGCCGAGGTGCTCGTCTCAAGCGAAGATCTCGCGCAAAAACTCGCGCAGGATCGCCCAGGAACGCGCATCGGCCGACGGGCTGTAGACGGTGCCGAAAGAAGGATCGTTCGCTTCCGGCAGGGTGAAGGCGTGCATGGTGTTGCCGAAGGCATGCAACTGCCAGTCGGCGCCGGCTTCCGTCATTTCCTTGGCGAAGTCCACCACCATGTTCGGCGGCACCATGGGATCGTCCCAACCGTGCAGCGCCAGCACCTTGGCCTTGATCTTCTTGCCCGCGGTGTTGCCCGGCGGCGTGAAGAGGCCGTGGAAGCTCGCCACCCCGCGCACGTCGGCCCCGCTGCGCGCCAGATCGAGCACCGTGAGCCCACCGAAGCAGAAACCGATCGCCGCGATCCGGTCGGCATCGACTTCGGGCTGGGCACGCAGGGTCTCGATCGCCTTGGCGATGCGCCCCTGCAGCTTCGCGCGATCCTCGATGAAAGGCGTCATCAGCTTCGCGTTCTCTTCCTTGCTCGTGCCGAGCACCCCTTTGCCGTACATATCGACGGCAAATCCGACGTAGCCCTGCATCGCGAGCTGACGCGCTTTTTCACACTCGAATGCGGTACGTCCGGCCCAGGCATGCGCCACGGCCACGGCCGGACGCCTGCCCGTAATCGCATCGTCCCACGCCAGGAAGCCTTCGAGCGTAGTGCCCTCGTGTGTGTATTCCACCAAACGCGTGCGTATCGTCATCTCGTTCCTCCTCTGGGCAGGAAATCCTTGCGGGCCAAATAACCCTCGATATATGTTAGCACCGCCCTCCCCTGCTGACCACCGCTGCGCCTCGGACCGATTCACGGCTGCGCCCTGCCTCGGCCACCAACCATTGACGAAATGCCGCCAGCGCTTGGCGTTCGGCCTTGCGCTCGGGCACGATCAGGTAATAGGCGCGGCGGCTCACGAAGCTGCGATTGCGGGGAATCATCAGCTCTCCGGCGGCGAGCTCCAGCGTGCCCGCCCCTGGTCGGACATCACCGCCAAGGTATCGCACTCCAGCGCCTCGAGCCGCAGCGCCATCGTCGAAGGCATTCGCTTGCGCATCCCCTACCCTCACGCAATGAGCGCAGCGCACCGGTCGATGCATAAAAAGCGCTTGTCGACGGGAGATTCCCTTTATACCATACCAAAACATCACACCCGACCCGCCAAAGGAGAACCTCATGTCCGCTCACCGCCCCACTTTCGACTGGCAAGATCCGCTGCTGCTTGACGCCCAGCTCACCGAAACGGAACGCCTCGTACGCGACACGGCTCATGATTACGCCCAAGAAAAACTCATGCCGCGAGTCCGCGACGCCTTTCGCCACGAAAAAATCGACCCGACGATCTTCCGTGAAATGGGCGAGCTGGGCCTGCTCGGCCCAACCATCCCCGAAGAATACGGTGGTGCGGGGCTCAACTACGTCGCCTATGGGCTCATCGCCCGCGAGATCGAATACGTCGACTCGGGCTACCGTTCGATGATGAGCGTGCAGAGTTCGCTCGTGATGGTCCCCATCCACGAATTCGGCACTGAATCGCAAAAGCGCAAATACCTGCCCAAACTCGCCCGCGGCGAATGGATCGGCTGTTTCGGGCTCACCGAGCCCAACCACGGCTCCGACCCGGGCGGCATGGAGAGCCGGGCGCGCCGCGTCGACGGCGGCTACCTTCTGTCAGGCAACAAGATGTGGATCACCAACAGCCCCATCGCCGACGTCTTCGTCGTCTGGGCCAAAGACGACGAGGGACAGATCCGCGGCTTCATCCTGGAGAAAGGGTGGAAAGGGCTCTCGGCGCCGGTCATCCATGGCAAGGTGGGGCTGCGCACCTCGGTCACCGGCGAAATCGTCATGGACGAGGTCTTCGTGCCCGAGGAAAACGTCTTCCCCGAAGTCCGCGGCCTCAAGGGCCCCTTCACCTGTCTGAATTCCGCCCGCTTCGGCATCGCCTGGGGTGCGCTGGGCGCAGCCCAAGCCTGCTACGAGACCGCCCGCAACTACGTGCTCGAACGCAAGCAGTTCGGCCGGCCACTAGCGGCCAACCAGCTCATCCAGAAAAAGCTCGCCGACATGTGCACCGAGATCGCCCTTGGGCTGCAGACGGTGCTGCGCATCGGGCGGATGAAGGACGAAGGCATCGCGACCGTCGAACTCACCTCCCTCGTCAAGCGCAATTCCTGCGGCAAGGCGCTCGACATCGCCCGCACCGCCCGCGACATGCTCGGTGGCAACGGCATCAGCGACGAATACTGCGTGGCGCGCCACCTCGTCAACCTCGAAGTGGTCAATACCTACGAGGGTACGCACGACATCCACGCCCTCATCCTCGGCCGTGCCATCACCGGCATCGCCGCCTTTGCCAACTGAGGCGAGGAATCGCGACGATGGACCAAGCCCTCTCCCACCTGCGCGTGCTCGATCTCTCGCGCGTGCTGGCCGGCCCCTGGGCGAGCCAGCTGCTCGCCGATCTGGGTGCCGACGTCATCAAGATCGAAAAGCCCGGCAGCGGCGACGACACCCGCACCTGGGGGCCGCCGTGGTGGAAGGGAAACGGTGAAGACGAGGAAAAAGTAGCCGCCTACTTCCTGTGCGCGAACCGCAACAAACGCTCGCTCACCGTCGACCTCACCCGCTCCGAAGGCCAGGAGATCATACGGCGCCTGGCCGAAAAGGCCGACGTCGTCATCGAAAATTTCAAGGTGGGGACGCTGGCGCGCTACGGCCTGGATTACGCCAGCATCTCGGCGCGCAACCCCCGACTCGTGTATTGCTCCATCACCGGTTTCGGCCAGACCGGTCCCTATGCGCCCCGGGCGGGATACGATTTCCTCATCCAGGGCATGGGCGGCCTCATGAGCATCACGGGTCGGCCCGACCACGAACCCGGCGGCGGACCGATGAAAGTGGGCGTGGCGCTCACCGACATCCTCACCGGGCTCTACGCCGCCAATGCCATCCTCGCTGCGCTTGCCTGGCGCGAACGCAGCGGCCGAGGCCAGTACATCGACATGGCGCTCCTCGACGTGCAGGTCGCCTGCCTCGCCAACCAGGCGCTCAACTACCTCACCACCGGCCAGGATCCTCAGCGGATGGGCAACGCCCACCCCAGCGTCGTCCCCTACCAAGATTTTCCCACTGCCGATGGCTGGATGATCCTGGCGATTGGCAACGATGGTCAATTCGCCCGTTTCTGTGCCGAAGCAGGGGTGCCGGAACTCGCCGCCGACCCGCGCTATGCCACCAACCCGGCGCGCGTCGCCCACCGCGCCGAGCTGATCCCGCGCCTGCAGGAGCTCACCCGCACGCGCAGCACCGATGCCTGGATCGCCGCCCTGGAACGGGCCGGCGTTCCCTGCGGCCCCATCAATCCCCTCTCCCGGGTCTTCGCCGACCCCCAAGTGCGTGCCCGCGGCATGGCGCTGCACCTGCCCCACGAGCGGCTGGGCGAGGTACCCCAGGTCGCCAACCCCATGCGGCTGTCGGCTACCCCTCCGGCCTATCGAGGTGCTCCGCCGCTCCTGGGTGAGCACACCGCCGAAGTGCTGCGCGAGGTGCTCGGGATGGACGAGGCCGAAATATCGTCGCTGCAGGCCAAAGGCATCGTGTGAACGGCGAGCGGCTTTGCAATTTTTGCTCCCATTACCTACACTGATGCGACCGCGACTTCACGAACGCAAGGGCGAAGCAGAAAAGCTACCGCAACAGAAACACCATTCACACGGAAGGGGCGCCGCGCAAAACCCTCCTTGGCGTTTACCGCCGGGCCGGGCGCCTCGAGTGCCGTATGCAAATTCAATATCATATGGGTAAGCACGCATGTGAGCCCTGGAAAATGCCGCCATGCAGTCGCGCAGTCGCTCATTCGGAGCATCCGACTAACGCTCCGCAGTAGGCACCAAAATCCCACAAGGACTGGTTTGCGCCCCGTTCTCACGAGGAACCATCATGACGAACTCCCTCCCCTCCTACCTCGATCGCTCCCACCTCGGCCCTTGGGAAGTCTTCCTCGAACAGGTCGACCGCGTGCACCCTCACCTCGGCGAACTGGGCTACTGGATCGAAACCCTCAAACGACCCAAGCGTATCCTCATCGTCGACATCCCGGTGAAGATGGACGACGGTTCGATCCGGCACTTCGAAGGCTACCGCGTCCACCACAACACCTCGCGCGGGCCCGGCAAGGGCGGGGTGCGCTATCACCAGGACGTCACGCTCTCCGAGGTGATGGCGCTCGCCGGCTGGATGACGATCAAGAACGCCGTGATCGGTCTTCCTTTCGGGGGAGCCAAGGGAGGGGTACGGGTCGATCCCCGCACCCTGACCCGGGGTGAACTGGAGCGCCTCACTCGCCGCTACACCAGCGAGATCGGCGTACTCATCGGCCCGGACAAGGACATCCCTGCGCCGGACGTCAACACCAACGAGCAGATCATGGCCTGGATGATGGATACCTACTCCATCAACCAGGGGCGGACGGTGATGGGTGTGGTCACCGGCAAGCCGGTCAGCCTCGGTGGCAGCCTGGGCCGGCGCGAAGCCACCGGTCGCGGCGTCTTCATCGTCGGGCGCAGCGCGGCGCGCAAACTCGGCCTGGATCTGGCTGGCGCTCGTGTCACCATCCAGGGCTACGGCAACGTCGGGGCTACCGCCGCCCGTTGTTTCGCCTCGGCCGGCGCAAAAATCGTCGCCCTGCAAGACGTCACCGGCACGACCCACAACGGTGACGGCATCGACCTCGACGCCCTGCAGCACTGGCTCGACGGCGGGGGTACCCTGGGGCGGTTCCCGGGGGCCACGACGATCGCGAACGAAGACCTCTGGTCGGTCGAAACGGACATCCTCGTTCCGGCCGCCCTCGAAGGCCAGATCGACCGGCACAACGCCATGGACATCAAGGCGCGGCTCATCCTCGAAGGCGCCAACGGCCCCACCACGCCCGAAGCCGACGACATCCTCACCTCCCGCGGGGTGACCATCGTGCCCGACGTACTCACCAATGCCGGCGGGGTCACGGTGAGCTATTTCGAGTGGGTGCAGGATTTCTCCAGTTTCTTCTGGACCGAGCAGGAGATCAACGAACGGCTCGAGCGCATCCTCAGCGAAGCCTTCGAGGCCGTATGGAAAGCCGCGCAAGAACACCGCGTGACGCTGCGCACCGCCGCCTATATCCTCGCCTGCCGGCGCGTGCTCGAGGCACGGCAGCTGCGCGGCATTTATCCCTAACTGCACTGAAGGTAATCCTCATGAATCTCAAAGACCCTTCCCTCTTCCGTACCCAAGCCTACATCGACGGGCGCTGGGTCGATGCCGACGACGGTGCCGTGCTCACCGTACGCAACCCCGCCGATGGCAGCGTGCTCGGTACCGTGCCCAAGATGGGCGCTACCGAGACGCGCCGCGCGATCGAGGCGGCCAACGCCGCCTGGCCGGCCTGGCGCGCCCTCACCGCCGGGGCGCGCGCCCGCATCCTGCGCCGCTGGTTCGACCTCATCGTCGAAAACCAGGAAGACTTGGCCCTGATCATGACCTCGGAGCAGGGCAAACCTTTGACCGAGGCACGCGGCGAAGTGCTCTATGCCGCTTCCTTCATCGAGTGGTTCGCCGAAGAGGGCAAGCGCATCTACGGTGACGTCATTCCGCCGCATCAGACCGACAAGCGCATCGTCGTCACCAAGGAGCCGATCGGTGTGTGCGGCGCGATCACCCCCTGGAATTTCCCCTCTGCCATGATCACCCGCAAGGCTGGGCCGGCACTCGCCGCCGGCTGCCCCATGGTGCTCAAGCCCGCGAGCCAAACCCCGTACTCGGCCCTGGCGCTGGCGGTGCTCGCCGAACGAGCCGGCGTACCGGCAGGCGTGTTCAACGTCGTCACCGGTTCGGCCACGGCCATCGGCGGTGAGCTCACCGCCAATCCCACCGTGCGCAAGCTCTCGTTTACCGGCTCCACCGAGATCGGCATCAAGCTCATGGCGCAGTGCGCCCCCACCCTGAAAAAACTTTCGCTCGAACTCGGTGGCAATGCGCCATTCATCGTCTTCGACGATGCCGATCTCGACGCCGCCGTGCAGGGGGCTCTCGCCTCGAAATACCGCAACACGGGCCAGACCTGCGTGTGCGCGAACCGTCTGCTCGTGCAAGACGGCGTCTATGAGCGTTTCGCCACCAAGCTCGCCGAGGCCGTCTCCCGGCTCAAGGTCGGCCCGGGGCTCGCCGAAGGCACCAACCAGGGGCCCCTGATCGACGAGAACGCCGTGCGCAAGGTCGAGGAGCACATCGCCGACGCCGTGAGCAAAGGGGCACGCATCGTGCTTGGCGGCAAGCGCCATCCCCTGGGCGGGACCTTTTTCGAGCCCACCATCCTTGCCGACGTCACGCCCGAGATGAAAGTGGCACGCGAAGAGACCTTCGGTCCGGTAGCGCCGCTCTTCCGTTTCCACACCGAAGAAGAAGCCATTCGCATGGCCAACGATACCGAGTATGGACTAGCCGCCTATTTCTACACCGAATCCTCGAGCCGCGTCTGGCGCGTGGGCGAGGCGCTCGAATACGGCATCGTCGGCATCAACACGGGCATCATCTCCACCGAGGTCGCTCCTTTCGGCGGCATGAAGTTCTCCGGCATGGGGCGCGAGGGCTCCAAATACGGCATCGAGGAATATATAGAGATCAAGTACATGTGCATCGGCGGCATCTGATGGTGCCACGGCGCGCGGCGGCTCACCTCCCCGCCCGCGCCGAGAAGTACGCCCGCAGCTCCGGCTCCGGCCGCTGGGCCAGCTCCTCGGCCGTCCCCACGGCCAATACCTTCTTTCGGGCGAGAAAGACCACGAGGTCGCTCGCACCGAAGATCGAGTCGAGATCGTGCGTGACCTGAAAAATGGTCACGCCCAGGGCATCGCGCAACTCCAATACGAGCCGGTCGAATGCCCGGGCGCTCACCGGATCGAGCCCCGAGGTCGGCTCGTCGAGAAAGAGAATCTCGGGATCGAGCGCGAGCGCCCGGGCGAGCGCCGCGCGCTTGGTCATGCCGCCGGAGAGTTCGCGCGGATGGCGATGCACCGCGTCCGCGTCCAACCCTGCAAGCTGGATTTTGAGCATGGCCAGTTCCTCGCGCAGCCGTAGGGGCAAGCGGGTATGTTCGGCAAGCGGCAGCATCACGTTCTCCAGTACCGTGAGGGAGGTGAAGAGCGCCCCCTGCTGGAACATAACCCCCAGGCGCAGCTGCAGACGGATACGCTCCGCGCGCCCGAGAGAGGCCACGTCCCGCCCCAGGAGCCGGATGGAACCGGCAGCCGGGCGCGTGAGCATGATGAGGTTGTTGAGGAGCACCGTCTTGCCGCTGCCGCTGCCCCCGACGAGCGAAACCACCTTGCCGCGCGGCACGACCAGGTCGAGCCCCTCGTGGACCACGTGTTTGCCGAAGCGGTTGCACAGGCCATGCACCTCGATCGCGGGCGTATCTTCGCTTACCTCGCTCATAGCCCCAGCCAACGAAAGACAATGGAGAAGATCGCGTCGAGCACGATCACCCAGAAGATGGATTGCACCACGCTGGAGGTGGTCGCCCGCCCCACTTCGAGCGCCGAGCCACGCACGCTCATGCCCGCTTGGCAGCCGATGAGGGCGATCGCCATGGCGAACACCGGCGTTTTCACCAACCCCACCCAATAGTGGGCGTGACCGAGCCGGCCCAAGCGCTGTAGCCCGACGGTCCAATCCAGCCCAAACCCGCCCGTAGCCACTACCATCCCACCGAAGAGTCCAGCAGCGTTGGCTAGCGTCGTGAGCAGCGGCAGGGCGATCGCCAGGGCCAAGAAGCGCGGAATCACCAACATCTCAGCCGGCGGCAGGGCCAGTGAGCGCAGCGCGTCGATCTCCTGGGTGACGCGCATCGATCCGAGCTGAGCAGCATAGCTCGAGCCGGTGCGACCGGCCACGATGATCGCCGCGATCAACGGCCCCATTTCGCGCAATACGACGACGCCGATCATATCGGCGATGAAGACGTTGGCCCCGAAGCGATCGAGCGTCACGCCAGCCTGGTAGGCGAGCACCACGCCGATGAGAAAGGAGAGCAGCGCCACGATGGGCACCGCCCGCACGCCGGCTGCCTCCAGCTCCACGATCACCTCGCGCCAGCGGATGCGCCAAGGACGCACGAGCAAAGGCAGAAAGTGGACCGTGACCTCGCCGATGAACGCAAGTAACGCAAAAAAATGACGGACGACGTCGATGGCAGACTTGCCGATGGAAGCGAAGCCAGAAAAAGGCGCGGGCGCGGGCGGCGGCGTACGCTGAGCCACGCGGTCGATGAGGGCGAGCGTTGCCCGCCATACCTCCGGCAGAGACGAATGATCCAGCACGCGCCCCTTGGACTCAGCCAGGGCAGCGACGTGTTCCACCACCAGGGCTCCCACGGTGTCGAGCTCGGCCCCTGGTGCTACCTCGAGGCGAACCGGCCCCGCGGGCAGAGCATCCAGCGCCTGCGCGACCGCTTTGAGGAGTGCGTCGGCCTTCACCCCGGCCGCCGTCCACGACCCGTCGAGAACGAGGCTTGGCGGCTCGTTCGTCCAACGTACGTGGGCACCGGCAGAATCAGTGATCTCGTCCATGGGGCTATGATACGCGAGATGGCGGAAGGCAGCAGGAGTCGAACCTACCTGGGAGCGTCGGACGCCCCCAACCGGGTTTGAAGCCCGGCCGTGCCACCGGACACGGATGCCTTCCTTTCCAAAGCTTATTGTACCGATTACAGCGCGACGGCAACCGGGTACATCAGGTCGCACCCCGCTAGAATCTCAGATCTCGGAAAATGGCGCCGTCGACTCGCCGCGCAACAGGTGCGCATCCTGGCCGCGGCGCTGCACCCGGCGGGTGTAGCCGATGCGATCGAAGAATTCCAGGATCTGCACCGCCCGTTTGCGCCCCAGCCCCGTGGCGTCGCGAAAACGCGCCGCTTGCACGCCCCCCTCGGCCGCGGCGAGCTCGGCGGCAATCGCCGCGAGCTCCCGCACTCGCCGTGGGGCATAGAAGAGATCCTTGACCACCTGCGCCGCCTCGCCGCGGCGCGCGAGCTTGCGCAGCAGGGTGCGCACCGTCTCCTCCGGCACCCCTTCCGCGCGCGCCAGATCTCGCACCCAAGGCGGATCGAATCCGCCCGCTTCGAGCCGGGCGAGCAATCGCGCCGCGAGCGCCTCCTCTTCGGGTGCGAGCCTGGCGGCATGCCCTGGCAGGTGCCACCAGGGGCCGCTGCGCGCCACCTTGCCTTGGCTCGCCAGCGCGTCGAGCACCCCCTGCCACAGCGGCTCGGGAATGAGCGCGTCGACCATGCGGCGCAGGCGCTGCGTGTCCACGCCGGGGTCGTCGGGCACGCGTTCGTGCTGGCGCTCGAGCACGGCGAGCACCCGATCGGCGAGCGCCTCCCAGTGCTCGGGCAGAATCCAGGCCGCGCCTCGAGCGCCCTGCACCCGCAGCGCCTCGGGCGGCAGCACCGCCGCCGAGATCGGCGCCGCGAGTAGCCGCTCCAGCAGCGCCTCGTCCACGCCATAGGGCGCCTGAGCCAGTAGCGGTCCGAGCCCCTCGCCTTCGAGCAGGCGCGTGATCGCCTCGAGCCAAGCTCGGCGCCGCGGCGAACGCCGCTTGCGCTCGGGCGCATAAGGGTCGAGCACACGGCCGCCGCCCAGGGTGCGGTTCGCCTGGGCGTTGCGGACGATGAAGCGATCACCCGGGGCGGCACACAGCGGTGCCTCGAAGACCAGCTGCACCAGCCCCCGTCCACCGGACGACAGGAGATCGCCTTCGAGCGGCACGACGTACGCGAGCCGGTGCGCCGCACCAAGGTGGACATGCACTGGCGTGCGCACGCCGAGCGCCGGTGCGTCCGCGGCGAGCGCGAGTTCCACGTCGAGATGGCGCGTGGGCAAGAAACAGCGTGCATCCGCGATCCAGTCGCCGCGCGAAATGGCCTCCTTCGCCACGCCCGGCAGGTTCAGGGCACAACGCTCGCCGGCCGCGGCGCGCTCGCTCGGTCGGTTCTGGGCGTGGATGCTGCGCACGCGCACCGGCAGATTTGCCGGCATGAGCCGCAGTTCCTCCGATCCGCCCAAGGCGTAGCATCCCCCATGGACCGTACCGGTCACCACCGTGCCCACGCCGGCGAGCGTAAACGCGCGGTCGACCGCCAAACGAAAGAATCCCTCGCGGCGGCGCGCGGCGACGCTCCTCGCCTCGCGTTCCAGATGCGCGCGCAGCGCCGCCGTGCCCTCGTCTCCCGGCTCCTGCGCCCGCACGGTGAAGACCGGCGCCCCTTCGAGAAAGGTGCCGGCGATGAGCGCAGCGATTTCGTCCCGAACCTGCGTCAGGCGCGAGGCATCGACGCGATCGGCCTTGGTGAGCGCGACCGCCCCGCGCGTCACGCCGAGCCAGCCGAGGATGGCGAGGTGCTCGCGCGTCTGCGGCATCACCCCGTCGTCGGCGGCCACCACCAAGAGCGCGAAGTCGATACCGCTCGCCCCCGCGGCCATGGTATGCACCAAGCGCTCATGACCGGGCACGTCGATGAAACCGAGTACTTCCCCATCGGCGAGCGGCAGATAGGCATACCCCAACTCGATGGTGATGCCGCGTGCCTTCTCCTCAGCGAGCCGGTCGGTGTCGACGCCGGTGAGCGCCTTGACCAGCGTCGTCTTGCCGTGGTCGATGTGCCCCGCCGTGCCGACGATCATGGCCGCAATTCCGCCAACTGGGCAAGGAAGGCGGCCTCGTCGGCCTCGCCCAGACAGCGCAGGTCCCACCACAGTGCCTCGTCGGCCACGCGCCCCAGCACCGGGCGCGGCAGCGCACGCAGCGCCGCCTCGAGCCGCGACAAGGAACGCCCCGCGCGCTTGCCCACCGGGCGAAGCACGAGGCCGTGGCTGGGCAGGCGTTCCACTGGCAACGCCCCGCTGCCGATCTGGCTCGCCATGGCAGCCTCGCTGACGACGAATCCCTCGCCCAGGGCCCGTTGGACCGGCTCGCGCAAGCGCGCCGCCTGAGCGGCCATGGCCGAAGCGGGACGCGTGAGGAGCCGCAGCGTCGGCAGACGTTCGGCGAGAAACTCCGGCTCACGGTAGAGCCGCAACGTCGCCTCCAACGCCGCCAGGGTGAGCTTGCCCACCCGCAGCGCCCGTTTGAGCGGATCCTTCTTGATGCGGCGGATCAGATCCGCTCGCCCGACGAGGAAACCGGCCTGAGGGCCGCCCAGCAGCTTGTCGCCGCTGAAAGTGACCAGATCGGCGCCAGCGGCGACGGTTTCGCGCACCGTCGGCTCTGCCGGCAGCCCCCAGGCGGCCAGATCGACGAGGGTACCGCTGCCCAGATCGACCCCCAGCGGCAGGCCGTGGGCGTGCGCGATCTCCGCCGCCTCGGCCACAGGGACGCTCTTGGTGAAGCCGGTAATGGCATAGTTGCTGCAGTGCACTTTCAGCAGCATCGCCGTGCGCGGTCCGATCGCTTCGGCATAGTCGTGGGGATGGGTACGGTTGGTGGTGCCCACCTCGACGAGGCGGGCGCCGGCGCGTTTCATGATGTCGGGAATGCGGAAAGCCCCGCCGATCTCCACCAGTTCTCCACGCGAAACCACCACTTCGCGCCGCTTGGCGAGCGCATCGAGGGCAAGCAGCACCGCCGCGGCATTGTTGTTGACCACGGTGGCCGCCTCGGCGCCGGTGAGCTCGCGCACGAGTTCTTCCACCAGCGTATCGCGGTCGCCTCGACCACCCCCCTCGAGGTCGAACTCCAGCGCCGCCGGGGCCGTCATCGCCTGCACCACGGCGCGCACCGCCTCGTCGGCGAGAATCGCCCGGCCGAGGTTGGTGTGCAGCACCGTTCCCGTGAGATTGAAGACGGTACGCAGACGCGGACGATCCTGCGCCTGCAGAGTCTCCTGCACGCAGGCGGCGATCGCCTCGGGTCGCAGCGCATCGAGGGCAAGCGCACCCTCCTGCGCCCGCACCCGCAGCGTTGCCAGATGTGCGCGGGAAACGGCCAGCACCCGCGTGCGGCCGTGGGCCGCGAGCAATGCGCCGAAGGCAGACGAAGCCAGCAGCCGTTCGAGCGAAGGGATGTCGCTCGCCGCGGCAGATTCAGTACGAACCTTCGTCACGCGAACCACAGCAAGGGATTGGCGCTCGCGCGCACGTACCCGGCCTCTCCCATCAACACGTCGAGCGCGAAACTGGCGAGATCGTCGGCCACCGCATCCACCTCCAGATCTTTCTCCTGGTAGAAAATCTTACGATAGCTGTGGCAAGCATCGCAAGATTCGGCCTTGATCGCCTCGGAACCCCCTTCGAGGTGGTGATAAGCCACCGAGCGGGTGTCCTCGCAGTGGCTGCACTTGACGCGCACCATGTGCCACTCACTTGCGCACAGGCCGCAGTGCAGATAGCGCAGACCGTCGCTCGCCGCCCCCACGCGCACGATACTCGCCACCGGCAGGCTGCCGCACACGGGGCAGACACGCGAGGGCACCGCGGCCGGCACCGCCGCCGGCGGCAGGCGGCTCGCCCGCTCGGTCCAATACACCTGCAGCGCCGCCATGAGAAAAGGCGCTGCGCCCACGTCCCCCGGTTCTTCCCCGGCAAGGAGCGCCTGGACGAGCGCATCGAGCCGCTGCGGCTCGGCAGTGAGCGCTTGCTCGAGTCGCGCCACCGTCGCCCGCGGTGCCTCCCTGAGCTCTTGGGTCGACAAGGCCGTGAGCACCGCCCGCAGCGCCTCGCGCCACAGGCCCTCGATCGGTCCCTCGCAGGGAAGCGGCGGCATGCCGTGCGTGCGCGCGAGCGAGAGCCGCGCTTCGTCGGGCAAGGGCGCGGTGAAGGCGCCGAGCGCCTCGTGCTGGACCTGGGCGAGTTTGGCCATCAAGGCGAGATACTCACCCAGAGAATTCCCCTCGGCCAGATGACGCAGGCGCGCCGCGCGCTCGGCGAATACCTGGCGTGAGGGCAGGCGCAGCCGCGGCAAGGCGTTGCGCTCCAGCCCCTCGATCTCACCGCGTGACAATATGCGTTGCAAGCCGTTCTCCCTTACTTGTTGGCACCCTTGACCATCTGTCTGAACCAGGCGCGATGATGCCGCCAGGCCCAGCCCCAGGTCACGTCGCCCCGCGTCATTGCGCGCACCGAACCCTTCACCCAGATGGCCGCGTAGATGTGCACGATGATGGACGTGATGGCCACGAAGGCGCACAGCGCATGCACCACCGCCGCCAACCGCACGGTCCCTACGGAAAAAGCGAACCATTCACGCCACAATCCAATGCCTGAGAGAAAGAGCCCCACCGCGCTCAACACCAGCACGTAGAAGAGAAGCTTTTGCAAGGCGTTGTAGCGCCCCACCTCGGGCAGCCGCTCCTCGCGGTTGGCGAGCACGTCGGGGAACTGCTTCAACCACTGTGCGTCCTTCGCCTCCCAGGCGTTGTGCCGCGCCAGACGCAGGGCGAGCAGAGCGAAACAGACGAAGAACACCACCCCGATATACGGATGCAGCACCCTCGCCCAGTACCCGCCACCGAGCAAATGGCTCAGGAAGAAAAAAGCCGGGTGATAGAAAGCCAAACCCGAGAGCGCGAGCAAGATGAAGGTGATCGCCACCACCCAGTGATTGCTGCGCTCGCTGGCGCTGTAGCGCGGTAGGGTCCGCGGCCGGGCCGTCTCACTCATGGGACACCTCCTTCTCGGCGTTGCGCTCGTCTTCCTCGCTCGTCTCGGCCGGACCGACGCGCATGTAATGGAAAAACCCGACCAAGGCGGCGAGCGCCATCGCCGCCATGCTCAAGGGCTTGGCCACCCCTTTCCACAGCGACACGGCCGGGCTGATCTGCGGATCCTTCGGCAGCCCGCTGTAGAGGGTGGGCTGGTCTGCATGGTGCAGCACGTACATCACGTGCGTACCTCCCACGCCGGCGGGATCATAGAGCCCGGCGTTGGCGTAGCCGCGGGATTTGAGGTCGGCGATGCGCGCCTGAGCGTGCTCCGTCATTACCTCTTTCGTGCCGAACTCGATCGCGCCCGTGGGACAGGTCTTGACGCAGGCCGGCTCCTGCCCCACGGCGACGCGATCGGAACACAGGGTGCACTTGTACGCCTTGTGATCCTTCTTCGAGATGCGCGGTACGTTGAAGGGGCAGCCGGTGACGCAGTAACCGCAGCCGATGCAGTGCTCCTGGTGGAAATCCACAATGCCGTTGGCGTACTGCACGATCGCCCCGGGCGAAGGGCATGCCTTCAGGCATCCCGGATCCTCGCAGTGCATACAGCCATCCTTGCGGATGAGCCACTCGAGATCCCCTTGAGGAGTCTCGTATTCGGCAAACCGCATCACCGTCCACGAATGCTCGGTGAGATCGGCCGGATTGTCATAGACGCCGACGTTGGTACCGACCTCGTCGCGCAGGTCGTTCCACTCCATGCACGCCGTCTGGCACGCCTTGCAGCCGATGCACTTGGAGACGTCGATGAGCTTGGCCACCGCGCCCACGCTCGGCTCGCGCACCGAAGGGGTGGGCGACGTGGTGGCGGAGCGCCGCTTGATGTCGAGAGATTGCAATGCCATGGCTGCGCTCCTATGCCTTTTCCACTTTCACGAGGAAGGACTTGAATTCCGGCGTCTGGATGTTGCCATCGCCCACCGACGGCGTGAGCGTGTTCGCCAGAAATCCCGGTTTGGTGAGGCCGGTAAACCCCCAGTGGATCGGGATACCCACCTGATGCACCGTCTTGCCCTCGATCGTCAGCGGTCGGATGCGCTTGGTCACCAAAGCGACCGCCTTGATGTAGCCGCGCTTGGAAGAGACCTTGACCTGCTGACCATTGGTGATGCCCAGCTCCTTGGCGAGCGCCTCGCCGATCTCGACGAACTGCTCCGGTTGGACGATGTTGTTGAGCAACACGTGCTTCGTCCAGTAGTGGAAGTGCTCGGTGAGCCGGTAGGTGGTCGCCACGTGCGGAAATTCCTCCACCTTGCCCATGTCGGCGAGGTCGCGCGCGAACACCCGAGCCGCCGGGTTGCTGGTGGCCGCCGGCGTGTTCGGATGCAACGGGTTGTAGCCGAGCGGCGTCTCGAACGGCTCGTAGTGCTCGGGGAACGGCCCCTCGGCCATGCCGGCGCGGGCGAAGAAGCGCGCCACCCCTTCCGGGTTCATGATGAAAGGCCCCATGCCCGAGTCGGGCGGCTCGTCGGCCTTGAAGTCCGGCACGTCCGCCCCGGTCCAGGCCCTCCCGTTCCAGTAGATGAGCTTGCGCTGCGGATCGAACGGACGCCCTTGCAGGTCAGCCGAGGCACGGTTGTAGAGGATGCGCCGGTTCGCCGGCCAGGCCCAGGCCCAGCCGAGCGTCTGGCCGATACCGGTGGGGTCGCTGTTGTCGCGCCGCGCCATCAGGTTCCCGTTTGGCCCCCAGCACCCTGCGAAGATCCAGCAGCCACAGGCGGTGCTGCCGTCGTCGCGCAACTCGGCGAACCCGGCGAGCTGCTCGCCGGCGCGACGCACGATCTTCGTCGGATCCTTCGCGTCGGGCAGATCGACCAGCGCCTTGCCGGAGTACTCCTTGGCGAGCTCCTCGGGCGTAGGACGGGCTGCGTTGACGTAAGGCCACGCGAGATCGAGGATGGGGTCGGGAAAGACCCCGCCCTCGCGGCGGTAGCGCTCGCGGATGCGCAGGAAGAGCTCGGCCATGATTTCGATGTCGCTGCGCGCCTCGCCCGGTGGTTCCGCCCCCTTCCAGTGCCATTGCAGCCAGCGCCCGGAATTGACGAGCGAGCCGTCTTCCTCGGCGAAACAGGTGGTGGGCAACCGGAACACCTCGGTCTGGATCTTCGAGGGATCGACCGGGTTCGATTCGCCCGCGTTGCGCCAGAACTCCGAGGTCTCGGTGGCCAGCGGATCCATCACCACCAGATACTTGAGCTTGGCGAGCCCCTCCAACACCTTGGCCTTGTTCGGCGCCGCCGCCAGCGGGTTGAACCCCTGACAGATGTAGCCGTTCATCTTGCCCTGCGCCATGAGCTCGATGACTTGCAGCAAGTCGTAGGGCTTGTCCAGCTTGGGCAGGTAATCGTAGGCCCAGTTGTTCTCGGCCGTGGCGGCTTTCCCCCACCAGGCTTTCATGAGGCTCACGAAGAACTTGGGATAGTTCTGCCAGTAGCTCATCTGGTTGGGGCGCAGCGGCTTGAGCGTGCGTGCAGCCAGATACTGCGGCAGTTCCTGCTCGGCTTCGTTGGGCAGCGTGAGATAGCCGGGCAGGAGGTTGGACATCAACCCCAGGTCGGTGAGCCCTTGGATATTGGAGTGCCCGCGCAGCGCGTTGATCCCTCCGCCGGGCATGCCGATGTTGCCCAAGAGCAACTGCATCATCGCCGCCGTACGGATGATCTGCGCTCCGATCGAGTGCTGCGCCCAGCCGAGTGCATAGAGGATGGTGGCAACGCGGTTGGCCGGCGCGGTGGAGGCGAGCATCTCGCAGATCTGCAGGAATTTCGCCTGCGGCGTACCGCAGACGCGCTCGACCATTTCCGGCGTGTAGCGCGCATAGTGCTGCTTCATGAGCTGATAGACGCAGCGCGGATGCTGCAAGGTGGGATCGGTTTTGACGTAACCGTCCTCGCCGCGCTCATAGTCCCAGCTCGATTTGTCGTAGCGGCGCTTTTCGGGGTTATAGCCGGAGAAAAGGCCGTTCTCGAACGAGAAGTCTTCCCGCACGATGAACGACAGATCGGTGTAATTGCGCACGTATTCGTGCTGGATCTGGTCTTTTTCCAGCAGATAGCGAATCACCCCACCGAGGAAGACGATGTCGGTGCCAGTGCGGATCGGCGCATAGACGTCGGCCACCGAAGCCGAACGCGTGAAGCGCGGATCGACGACGATGAGCTTGGCACCACGGTGCGCCTTGGCTTCGGTCACCCATTTGAATCCACAGGGGTGCGCCTCGGCGGCGTTACCGCCCATGATGAGGATGATGTCGGCGTTCTTGATGTCGACCCAATGGTTCGTCATCGCTCCACGGCCGAACGTCGGGGCAAGACCTGCCACCGTCGGGCCGTGTCAGACACGCGCCTGGTTGTCGAACGCGAGCATCCCCAAACTGCGCACGATCTTGTGCGTCAGATAGGCGGTTTCATTGCTGGACGCCGAAGCCGCGAGCATGCCGGTGGTGAGCCAGCGATTGACGGTCTTGCCCTCGGTCTTTTCGACGAAATTGGCGTCGCGGTCGGCTTTCATCAACGCGGCGATGCGATCGAGGGCTTCGTCCCAGGAGATCGTCTGCCATTTGTCCGAACCCGGCGCACGGTACTGCGGCTGCTTGAGCCGGTTCGGGCTGTGAATGAAATCGATGAGCGAGGCGCCTTTCGGGCACAGCGTGCCCCGATTGACCGGATGGTCGGCATCCCCCTCGATGTGCACGATGGTGGCCTTGGCGTTCTTCGCGCCATCACCCAAGCCGTACATCAGGATTCCGCATCCCACCGAGCAGTAGGGACAGGTGTTGCGCGTCTCGGTCATGCGCGCGAGCTTGTATTGGCGAACTTCGGCCAGAGCCGTCTGCGGCGCCAGGCCCAGCGCCGCCATGCTCGATCCCGATAGCATGGCGGCGCTGACCTTGAAGAACTGCCTTCGGTTCATCCCGTTCATGGGTCTCCCCTGGGGTTGTTTTTTTACCCGTGGCGGTCCGTTTTGGGTACCGCCCCCTTTACTCGCCCGAACGGCCCCGCCAGGGAAGTCCGCCAAGGTCGAGTCGCGATCGACACTGCCGCGATTTTCGCTTTGTAGGGCATCGCTCGGACCCTGTCAACCCCGCGCCAAGTAAGGAAAACCCTGAGACCCAGGCCTATACTGAGTATCTCGTCGCCTTGGGAGAACACCGATGAAAGCGATGCTCCTCACCCGTCCCGGCGCGGCGCTCGAATGCGTCGAGCGCCCTTCCCCTCGGCCCGGCCCTGGTGAGATCCGGCTGAAAGTGCTCGCCTGTGCCATCTGCCGTACCGACCTGCACGTGATCGACGGCGAGCTGCCCCACCCCAAGCTGCCGCTCGTACTCGGCCACGAGATCGTCGGGCGCGTGCTCGAAGTGGGCGCCGGAGTGACGCGCTTTCGCGTGGGCGATCGCGTGGGGGTGCCCTGGCTCGGAGGCGCCTGCGGGCATTGCCGCTACTGCCGGCGCGGGCAAGAGAACCTGTGTGAATCGGCCGTCTTCACCGGCTACACGCGCGACGGAGGTTTTGCCGAGGAGACGCTGGCCGACGCCCGCTTCTGTTTTCCCATCCCCGAACGCTATGGCGACGCCGAGGCCACGCCTCTGCTGTGCGCCGGGCTCATCGGCTGGCGTACCTACGCCAAGGCGGGTGCGAATCCCGAACGCGTCGGTATCTACGGTTTCGGCGCGGCGGCGCATCTCATCGCCCAGGTGGCCATCCACCAAGGCAAGCGCATCTACGCCTTCACCCGCCCAGGAGACGTCGCCGCCCAGGAATTCGCCCGCCGTCTGGGTGCGTGCTGGGCTGGAGGT
This sequence comes from Tepidiphilus olei, assembly GCF_006980705.1. Classification (GTDB taxonomy): domain Bacteria; phylum Pseudomonadota; class Gammaproteobacteria; order Burkholderiales; family Rhodocyclaceae; genus Tepidiphilus; species Tepidiphilus olei. Next base: position 118,190 of record NZ_SBHO01000002.1, read on the forward strand.
TCGGACGAACCGCCGCCCGAGCCGCTCGATGCCGCGCTCATCTTCGCGCCGGTGGGCGAGCTCGTACCGCAGGCGCTGCGCGCTACCGACAAAGGCGGCACGGTGGTGTGCGGCGGCATCCACATGAGCGACATCCCCTCCTTTCCCTACCGCTGGCTGTGGGAAGAGCGCACGCTCACGTCGGTGGCCAATCTCACGCGCGCCGACGGCGAGGCGTTCATGCAGCTCGCCGCCGAGGTGCCGCTGCATCCGGCCGTCACGTGTTACCCCCTGACGGCGGCCAACGAGGCCATCGCCGACTTGCGCGCGGGTCGCGTGAATGGCGCGGCGGTGCTCATTCCGTAGCTGGGGAGACGCTGAAGAAATGAGCGAGCGGGATGAAGCGCAAGGCGCACGGAGCACAGCGACCGAGACATATCGAGTAGATAGGCGAGGGAGCGAGCACCGCGCAACGCAGCGATTCGCCCGCGCAGCCAATTATTCAGCGTCTCCCCAGACGATCCACCCGGCTATAGACCGTCGCCTCTCGGCCGCGCACGAAGCCCAGCAGCGTGATGCCCGCCTCCTCGGCCAAGCGCACCGCCAAGGCCGTGGGCGCGGACACCGCCGCGAGCACGCCGATGCCGGCCACCGCCGCTTTCTGCACCAGCTCGAAACTCGCTCGGCTCGACATCAGCGCGATCGCCGCGCCCCCCGGGCGGAGCAACCCGGCGCGCGCCGCCGCTCCGATCGCCTTGTCGAGCGCGTTGTGCCGACCCACGTCCTCGCGCACCACCAAGAGCGCGCCATCGGCCGCGGCAAGCGCCGCCGCATGGGTCGCACCGGTGGCCCCATGGAAGGGTTGACGTGCGCGTAGGGCATGCATGGCCGAGAGCACGGCCGCAAGCGGCACCACTCCGCCCTGCGGCACGCGCGGCACCGGCCGCACCGCCTCGGTGAGCGACTCGATGCCGCACAGGCCGCAACCCGTACGCCCACTCAAGGCACGTCGCCGCGCTTTGAGGTGCACGAAGCGCTCGCTGGCGATTTCCAGCCGTACGATCACGCCCGCTCGATTCGATTCGAGTTCGAGCTCGTAGAGCTCGGCCGGCGCCTCGACGATCCCCTCGGCGAGCGAGAATCCCAGGGCGAAGTCTTCCAGGTCGGCAGGCGTGGCGAGCATCGTTGCATAGGCGATACCGTTGTATTCGAGCGCCACCGGCATTTCCTCGGCGAGCACGTCGTGCTCGGGGAAATGCTCGAGCCGAGCGTCGTGCACCCGGTGCACCGCCCGCACTTCGAGCGCGGGATTCTTACGCTCGTCCACGCTTCAGCCTCCGACGAGTTCGGCAAGCGGTGCCAAGGCGATGCCCTGTGCCTCGAGCCATCCGTGCAAAGCGCGGGCCGTCGCGATCGCCCCGGGCGAGTCGCCATGCACGCACAGGCTATGAAATGGCATGCGCAGCACGCTTCCATTGGCGGTGACGATGCCGCCCTCTGCGAAAAACCGTGCCACCTGGGCCACACACTCGGCTGGATCGTGCAGCAGGGCATCGGGGTGCGAGCGCGGCACGAGCGTGCCGTCAGCGGCGTAGCGCCGGTCCACATAGACCTCATACGCGACACGCAAGCCCCGCTCCTCCCCCGCCTTCGCGAGCTGTGAAGCCACCGGCGCGAGCAGGATGGACGACCGATCCCAGGCGGCTATCGCCTCCACCACCGATTCGGCCACGGCGCGGTCGACACAGGCCAGGTTGTTCAAGGCGCCGTGCGGTTTGACGTAGGCGAGTTTCATTCCCTCGGCGCGAGCGATCGCCTCCAGCGCGCCGATCTGCGCGAGCAGCATGGCGCGTATTTCCTCGGCTGACATGGGAATGACCCGGCGCCCGAACCCCTGGAGATCGGGATAACCGGGATGGGCCCCGACCTCCACCCCCAGCGAACGCGCCAGGCGCACAGTATGCGTCATCACCATAGGATCGCCCGCATGCCCGCCACAGGCGACGTTGGCGCTCGCCACCAGCGGCAGGAGCGCCGCGTCGTCACCCATGGCCCAAGGACCGAAACTCTCACCGCAGTCCGCATTCACGTTGATCGCGTGCATCACACACCCCATCGATGAGATTGAGTTCGAGCAGCCGCTCCGGGCTCAGGAAATCCAAACCGCCGCGACGAACCTGCCGAATCAAGGACTCCTGCGCATGATGCCACTGCCGGCGCAGCTGCAGCGCCTCCTCGACGTCCACCGCCACGAAACGCACGCGCCGTCCGGGAAGGGCGAGGGCCAAGCGCTCGAGATCGGGTTCGATCACCGTGGCGATCTTCGCATAACCGCCAATGGTCTGGGCATCGCGCAGCAACACGATGGGCTGCCCGTCGGCCGGCACCTGTACACAACCGGCCATCGAAGGCTCCGAGACGATGCCGTGCGCCGCCGGAGTCTCCGCCCGCAGCGCCGGCCCTTCGAGCCGAACCCCCATGCGGTCGGCGCGGGCAGTCACGGCAAATTCTTCACTCGTCCACGTGGCTCGCATGGCCTCGGGGAAACGATGGGCCTGCGGTCCCCACACGAAGCGAAGCCGCAGCGGTTCCTCGCCTTCGATCTCCGCCAACAAGGGATCCGGAGCCACCAAACGCCCCGGTACCCCCTCGCCGTCTGCCGCAAAGGTCGCACCCGGCGTGATCGCCCCCCAGCCGAGCCATCGATCGCTCGCGGCACTGCCCAGCACCGTCGGCACCTGCAGGCCAGCGACGGCGAGATACACCGCCCGCATCGCGCCCAGGCGCTCGATCACCAGGCGCTCGCCCGCGGTCAGGGTAAGCCCCTCGTGCCGCAACCAGCGCGCTGGCCGTGCACCCTCGGCCCCCTCGACGCGTACGCGCGCCACCCCGGCGATCCCTATCGTCAAATCGCCCCCCTCGGCACGCAGCACCGAGCCGGGCAGGCTCATTTCAAAGGCAAGGCCGAGCGCCGGATCGCCGGCGAGCGCCGCCGCCAATGCGAGCCAGCTCGGCGCCAACGCCCCGGCGGAGGAAACGCCCAGATGCCGCCAACCGAAACGGCCCCGATCCTGCAGCGTCGTTCCCGGCGCGACGCGCTCCCATACGAGCCGTGCCCCTGCGGGCGGCGGTACCTCCGCCGGCGTCCGAACTGCGGCCGGCGTGCCCCCCGTGCAAAATTCCTCGGGCCAAGAAGGGACCTCACCGCCATAGCGCGCCGCCAGCGCGGCAAACGTGGCGGCGTCGACCGGCTCGAAGCGGATCTCGTCACCCGGCGCGAATAGCCCCGGCGGCGACCAGGCCAGGGAAAAGAGTGGCAGAGGACAACGCCCCAAGAGATGCCATCCCCCCGGACTCGGCGAAGGATAGATCGCCGTATAGGCATCGGCCACCGCCAGACTGCCCGGCGGTACTTGCGTGCGTGGCGTCTCGCGCCGCGGTAGGCGCAAGCGCTCGGGCAGACCGCCCATATAGGCGAATCCCGGCAAAAAACCGATCGCCTCGACGCGATAGCACCCATCGGCGTGCGCACGCACCACCGCCTCCGGGCTCATGCCCAGACGCTGCGCAACTTCACCAAGATCCGGTCCGAATTCCGGCACGACATCCCCATAGCAGACGGGAATGCGCCAGCGACGTCCGGGCTCTGCGGACTCCTCGCCCAGTGCCGTGGCGACCTCGAGCATGGCCTCGATGCGCTGCCGCACCGTGCGCGGATCGGTTCGTTCGGGATCGAAGAAGATTCCCAGGGAACGCATGGCCGGCACCAGATCGAGGATGCCGTCGAGCTTCCCCGCCATCCAGGCCCGATGCAAAGCACGATAAAACGCAGGGACACGCGCCCCCTCATCGATCCGAATCAACCAAGCAGAGTCGGCGTAGGGGAACCAGCGAAGTATCTTGTCGTTCGAAAGCAAGGCTCATCTCTGGGGCAAACCGTGTCAGGGCCCGACCATGGTGGTCGGCAGCCAAGTCACCATGCGGGGAAAAACCGTGATGCCCATCAAGGCCAGCCCCAAAATCAAAAAAGAAGGAATCGCATAGCGTATGATCCGTCCGAGACGCACACGGGTGATCCCTTGGAGCACGAATAGATTGAATCCCACCGGTGGCGTAATCTGGGCCAATTCCACCAAAATCACCGCAAACACCCCGAACCAGAGTAAATCGATGTCTAGGGCTTTGAGGGCTGGCAACAACAAAGCAATAGTGAGCACCACCATGGAGATCCCATCGAGGACACAGCCCAGCAAAATATAGAGCAGAGCCACGGCAAGCAGAAAGCCCGAAGGTGAAAATTCCTGGGCACTGACCCATTGCGCCAAGGCACGAGGCAGACCCAGGTAGCCCATGGCCAGAGTAAGGTAGGCGGAACCGAAGAGAATCAAGGCGATCATGCCGTAGAGCCGAACTGCTGCGTTTATGCTTTCGAGCAACCCTCGCCACCCCAAGGATCCCTGGGCCGCTGCAATGAGCAGACTGCCCAGGACGCCCAACGCCGCCGCCTCGGTGGCCGTAGCAATGCCCGTATAGATGGAAACGACGACCATCGAGATCAGCGCGAGCACTGGCAGGATACGCAGCGACGTTCGTATGGCGTCTCGTTTCTCCTCGACCTCGGCACAAGGTATGTCATTAGAATTGATCACCCCCCACCAGGCTACCCAGCCATGAAACAGAAGGGCGATCATCAGGCCGGGAACGATCCCGGCGATGAAGAGCTTACCGATGGAGACGTCTGTCGCAACACCGTAGACGATCATGATGATCGAAGGCGGTATCAACAATCCCAAGGTACTGGCACCGGCAAGCGTGCCGATTACCATGCTATCCGGGTATCCTCTTTTAGTCAATTCCGGTACGCAGATGCGACCGATGGTCGCACAAGTGGCAGCCGAAGATCCAGAAACGGCAGCAAAAATGGTGCATGACAGAACATTTACATGCAACAGTCGACCTGGCACGTATTGAAGCCACGGGGCCAATCCTCGAAACAGATCGGCCGCCATGCGCGTTCGCAGCAAGATTTCACCCATCCACAGAAAAAGCGGCAAGGCGGTAATCGTCCATGTCGCGCCCATGCCCCAGAACGAGATCGCCAACACCGCCAGAGGATCTCGCCCCATCCACCACAGAGCGATGACACTCGCAGCCACCAAGGCGAGTCCAACCCACACCCCCCCAAGGAGCAGAAAAGCAAGCGCAATCACCGCCACCCAGGAGGCTTCATTGCCCATGCACGGACTCCTCCCCGGTGCCGTCTAGGCTCGCCCCGGGGGTACGCCATGCCGACAAAGCGCTGTCCCATACCGCCAAAGCGAACATGACCGCCCCTCCCGCCAGCCCCAGTTGTGGAATCCACAACGGCGTGGCGTCCACCCCTGGAGAGACGTCATGGATCATCCAGGATTGCCAGGGCAAACGCAGACACGACCATGCGATCAGCGTGGCAGTCAATGCCGCCACGCCCAGGATCGCTCGCTCCCACCACTGCGATGCTCCCCCCTTCAAGCGATCGACGAGCACCGTGATACGGATGTGTGCTCCAGCCCGCCAAGCCGGGGTCAATGCGAAAAAACCCGCTGCGCCCACCGCATAAGCCGCATAGTCGTCGGCGCCACGCAGGTACCATCCCATCGGTCTCAGGAGAATCCCCGAGGCCACCAGCAATAGCGTCACCACCAACGCGCCACCGGCCAGCCATCCACTGAGTGCATAGAGGAAATTCAAGACCCCCCGCAAGCTGGCCGACATTCAACGGCTCCTGTAGGCATCCAAGATTTTCTTGCCAGCTTCACCAGCCTGTTCCAACCACTCTTGGGCCATGCGCATACCGATTTCATCCAATTCCCTACGCAAGGTCTCGCTCGGCTCGACCACCTTCATCCCGTTTGCCTTCAACTGCTCCACATACCAGGCAGTTTTTTCCTCCGAAATTTTCCAACCTCGTTCCTCGGCCGCTTTGGCCGCCTCGAGCACCGCTCGTTGCGCATTTGGGTCGAGCTCCATGAAAGCGCGTTGTGACACGAACACCACGTTTTTCGGCAACCATGCTTTGACGTCATAAAAATACGAAAGATACTCCCAACTCTTACGGTCGTAACCGGTAGCCGAAGAAGTGAAATTGGCATCCAACATGCCCGTGGCCAATGCTTGCGGCAGATCGGCCTCCTGAATGGTGACCGGCTGCGCCCCCATGTGCTCGATCATCTTGGCCACCGTGGGACTGTAGGCGCGGATCTTCCACCCCTTGAGGTCGGCGAGCGAATTCACCGGCTTCTTTGTGTAGAGCCCTTGAGGCGGCCACGGTACGGCATAGAGAATTTTCATGCCCTGCTTGGCAAAGGCCTCTTCGATCGCCGCGCGGGAAACTTGCCACAAGCGCTTGGCGTCAGCATAGCCGGTAGCCACGAAAGGAACGGTGTCCAATGCGAACAAGGGATTTTCGTTGGCCAAGCTTGAAATGATGACTTCACCAATCTGGGCTTGACCGGTTTGCACCGCTCGTTTGATTTCATTGGCTTTGAATAAAGATCCGCCCGGATGGACCTGGATACGTAGCGCACCATCCGTTGCCGCTGCGACATCCTCGACGAAACGCTGGATGTTTTCAGTGTGCAAGTTTCCCGGCGGATATGGAGTTGGCATATCCCAGACGGTCGATCTGGCCATTGCCGAACCCAGGGAGAAACAACCCAAAAGGATCGAAATGAACAAATTACGAATCATGGTCGACTCCATCAATAATCTCCCGAAAAAGATTAGAGTAATTTTTCTTTGTTTGCAATGTTGCTCGCAACACCGCACAGAATACCGGTCGTGACCGAGCACTGGAGATACCTCTGCGTAGCGCATGGCGCGGTGTCCCTGCCATGCGCACGATATGGCATTGCCGCCCGAAGGACAGTATCAGACCCTTGGTGCGTTTGCGGCGGTCATGCATGGGGTCGTGCATGGTACAGCAGCGCGCCAGCTCCTCGGCCTTGCCCGCGTAGGGAAGATGTGCCTCGTCGGGCTCTGCCGCAGTCACCGCAAAGCAGGCATTGTGCTGGGCGAAGTACCGCGCCAGGAAGGCATTGGCGCTGGCCAGGGTGCGCTGGAACTGCGTCGGCGCTTCGTCCTGCGGATCGTGCCGGGTGAAGCTGCCGTGCTGGTCGCTGGTCGCTGTAGAGCGCCGCCGGGCGGCCATGGACAGACGCGCAACACCTCCGCATCGACCCGATGCGGACATTTTTGCCCAGAGCGGACATTACTATTTTGCTCTTACACCCTCGCCACCCCCTATTGCAGTGCATCAAGCATGGGATTACACTCATTTCTTTTCGCAACAAGTTGCAACAATGGCTCAAGATACCGTAACCTCACCACCCAACGGTATGCGGCGCGTCATCGATGGCGTCGAGCGGGTCTATTACGACGGTTACTGGGTCAAGACCTATCCCATCCCCAAAGACACCGTCCAGGCCAAACGCACCCTCATCGCGGCCCTCACCCGGCGGCTCTTCAATCACGTCGAACACGGCCTGAACGTGCCCGGAAAACGGCTCGACGAGGCCCGTGCCGCCTATGAAGCCGAAACCAATCCACAGAAGAAACGCGTCAAAGGCGCGATGCTCGCCGGGGCGCTCTTCAATCGCGCCACCGATATCTTCACCAAGCTCACGGAGCTCGAAGAGCTCGGCGTCAAGATCAAGCCCGACAACGAACTGATGCGTGAATGCGGCCGCTGCCTGCAAGAAGCGCTCTCCTTAGGGCGGCTCGTGCTCCACCGTAGCGGCGAAGAGGGCATCGACGAACTCTGGGGCGAACCCTTCCGCGCCTTCTCCATCCCCATCGAAGATTTCTACGAAAGCCGCTACCTCAAAATCGCCTGGTCGATGCGCGACATCGACCGGATCGCTCAAGTGATGTCCGCCACCATCGGACACCACCCTTTCTTCCAGGGCGTCACGCCCTACGTCGAAGCCTACGCCCGCGCCGCTAAAATCAAGACCGAAACACTGCGCACCGACAAAGAAATTTTCGACGTCTGGGCCGACTTCGTCGTCGCTGGCGAAAATCTCACCAATTACAAGCCCAAGCTACCTGCCCCTCCCACGCGTGAAGAGCTGCTACTCATCACCGATGGAGAGCGCCTCATACTCGATGGCAAGGAACTCATCGGCCACATCACCCGCGCCCGAACGCCCATGCCCAAGAGCACGCAAAACTACATCGCCCGCTGCGAACATTTCGCCACGGGGGCGCTTGCCATCACCCGGCACCGGCTGGTCGCCTGAAACAACCGGGCACCACGAAAAGCCGTTGCCAGCGGCTGCAGGGCAAGGCATCCGGTGCACGGAAGATGACGTCGATCACACAGCGAGACGAGCGTCCGAGCCCCGGAGAACGCCGCCATACAGCCGCGCAGCAGCTTATTCGAGCCGCCTACAGGGAACACCCGGAAATGAGCACTTCGATTCTTCCCAAGCCTCTCATCGCGCTCCTGCTCATCGTCCTGCCGGTGCTCGCCTGGTCATGGCACGAACCCGCCGATCGCCTCACCTGGTGGCTCGAAGCCATGCCGGTCGTGCTCGCGCTGCCGCTGCTGCTAGCCACCGGCCGGCGCTTCCCCCTCACGCCGCTGCTGTATGGGGTCATCTCGATTCACATGGTCTTCCTGCTCGTGGGCGCACACTACACCTATGCCCAGACCCCTGTCGAATTCTGGCTCAAGGATCTCCTCGCGCTGGAGCGCAACCCTTACGATCGCCTCGGCCATTTTCTACAGGGTGCCACGCCGGCCCTGCTCGCCCGCGAACTCTTCGTGCGCCTGGCGATCGTGCGCGGCAGAGGCTGGCAGCAATTCCTCGCCATTGCCGTCGCACTCGCCTTCAGCGCCTTCTACGAACTGCTCGAATGGGGCGCCGCGGTGGCCTATGGCGCCGAAGCCGAACACTTCCTCGCCATGCAGGGTGACATCTGGGATACCCAATGGGACATGGCTACCGCGCTGATCGCCGCCATCTCGATCCTCCCGCTCAGTGATAGGCTGCACCGTCGGCAGATATCCACCCTCACCGTTCAGTCGGATCCTGCCGCCCCACCGTCTCGATGATCCCCCCGCCCAGACACACGCGGGACTCATACACCACCACGCTCTGCCCCGGCGTGAGCGCCCACTGCGGCTGCGCGAATACGATCTCGGCGCAATCCCCCTCCACCCGCTCGATCTCGCAGGGGGCATCGCTCGAGCGGTAGCGCGGTTTGGCCGTATACACCCAATGCGTGTGCGGCGCACGGCCCGCGATCCAGTGGCAGCGCACCGCCGTGAGCCGATCGTGCCACAGCGCCGGGTGCTCGCGCCCCTGCACCACGTAGAGCACGTTGGCCGCCACGTCCTTGGCCGCCACGTACCACGCCTCGTGCTCGTCGGGATTCGCCCCCCCCTTCACCCCGCCGATGCCCAACCCCTTGCGTTGCCCCAATGTGTAGTACATCACTCCCTGGTGCGTCCCCAACACGCGCCCATCGTCGAGCGAGCGGATCTCGCCGGGGCACGCCGGCAGGTAGCGCTGCAAGAACTCCCGAAACGGCCGCTCGCCGATGAAACAGATCCCCGTCGAATCCTTCTTCTCCGCCACCGGCAGCTCCAGCGCCCGGGCGATTCTGCGCACTTCACGCTTGTAGAGGCGCCCCAACGGAAACATCGAGCGCGAAAGCTGCGCCTGGTCAAGCCGGTAGAGGAAATAGCTCTGATCCTTCGTGCCGTCCTCCGCCTTGAGGAGTTGATACGTCGCCCCCTCCTCGTCCTCCCAGCGCCGCACCTGCGCGTAGTGCCCCGTGGCGATGCGCTCGGCCCCCAGCGCCATGGCATGATCGAGGAAACAGGCGAACTTGATCTCGGCGTTGCACAGCACGTCCGGATTGGGCGTGCGCCCCGCCGCGTATTCGGCGAGGAATTCCGAGAAGACCCGCTCCTTGTATTCCTTGGCGAAATTGACGACTTCCAGCTCGACGCCCAGCAGGTCGCACACGCTCACCACGTCGATCAGATCCTGGCGCGTGGAGCAATATTCCTCGTCGTCATCGTCTTCCCAATTCTTCATGAACACGCCCGTCACACGCCAGCCGCGCTCCTTCAGAATCCAGGCCGCCACCGACGAATCCACCCCGCCCGAGAGCCCAACCACCACGTGGCGCCCTTCGCCCGGCTCGACGCCGATCGCATCCCAATCGAGTTGCTCCATCACGGCTCCTCAGCCCGCCAAATGGCGGATCAGATCCAGGCTGTAACGCCGCCCCTCGCGCCAATCGCGCACGCAGGAAAGCACCATGGGGCTGCGCAGACGCTCTTCGCGCCCCGCCGCCTCCACTTCTTCCGGCGACAGCCACAGCGTGCGCAAAATCCCCTCGTCCAGCGCGCGATCGGGCTCCTCGCCCGTCACCTTGCCGGAAAAGGCGAAGCGCAGATAGGTGAGCGCCCCGTCCGGTCGGGTCCAGTGATACACCCCCACCACGGCGTTGGGCACGAACCGCAGACGGGTCTCTTCCAGTGTTTCACGCGCCACGGCGTCGACGAGCGACTCCCCCGGCTCCAAATGTCCCGCCGGCTGGTTCAAGCGCACGCCGAACTCCGTCTCTTCCTCGACAAACAAAAAGCGCCCCTCGCGCTCGATCACCGCCGCCACCGTCACGTGCGGCCGCCACACTTCGCCCATCGCGCGCCTCAGACTTTACCGAAAAGAGCATTATATAAGACCGGCGAAGCAGCCTATGGGCGCCCGAACGACCGCCCGACACGGCTACAGGACGGCGTCGTGCGGTGCTCGAACGCCCCCCGATCGGAGGGCTTCGCAACCGACCCCGCTCGTAGTGGTTTTTCGCGAGACTCGGAAGTGTGCGATCATCTTCTACTCCAACACGTGAGGAGACGACGATGAAACTCTATGACTATCCGCCTGCGCCGAACCCCCGACGCGTTCGCATCTTTCTCGCGGAGAAAGGCATCGAAGTGCCGACCGAAGCCGTGGATCTACGTCAGGGGGCGCAACTCAGCGAAGCGTTTCGCCGAATCAACCCGCAGTGCGTGGTCCCCTACCTCGTGCTCGACGACGGCACCGGCATCAGCGAATCGATCGCCATCTGCCGCTACTTCGAAGCGCTGCAGCCTGACCCGCCGCTCTTCGGCAAGACCCCGCTCGAGCAGGCTCTGGTGGAAATGTGGAGTCGGCGCGCCGAGTTCGAAGGCTTGCTCGCCGTCGCCGATGCCTTGCGCAATTCCGCACCGGCTTTCAAGAACCGCGCACTCCCAGGCGCCGATGACTTCGAGCAGATTCCGGCCCTCGTCGAACGCGGACAGCGCCGCACGAAACGCTTTTTCGATGTACTAGAAGAGCGTCTCGCACACTCGACTTTTCTGGCGGGCGATTTCTTTTCAGTAGCCGACATCACCGCGTTCGTCACGGTAGACTTCGCCGGCTGGATCAAGCTCACCCTGCCAGAAACGCACATCAACGCTCGACGCTGGTACGAGACGGTACGGGCACGGCCGAGCGCGTCCGCCTGAGCGTCACGAACGAAATCACCGACCGACCAAAGCCCCCTTCAGGGACTCCTGCGCAGGCGAAGGACCCAGCCAGATCGCCAGCAGTACCGGGAAGAAACCCGGCTCACGCACCGGCTCCATCAACGCCTGTCCATCGACGAGAATGGAAGTTTCTCCATGAAGGTTCTCGGTGATTTCCACGGCGGTCCCTGCTTTCATCTCGCCTGCCGCTTCCATCGCCGCCCTGAGTCTGGCCAAAGGATCACGAAACGGGGCGAGCGCATCCGGCGCATGATTCTTCTCGAGTCCCTCCCACAGCGCTTCGGCAAAGGTGCGTCCGTCCAAGCGTCGCAGCAAGCGAATCGCAATCACCCGCGGCGGTGGAGACGACAATGCCGCCTCGGCCGTTTCCGCCCGCTGCGGCAGATACAAAGCGATGGCATAGACGTCGAAGACGAGTCTCGTACGCACCCCCGAACCGTTGCGCACGAGCACCTGTCCTTCACGTTCGAGGGTTGGTGCGAATTCCCCCTGCCCCTCTCCGCCCCAAGCCAATGACCCGAAGCACGACAAACCGCACAAGATGAGCATCCAGCGGCGCAAGGTATCCATACAAAACTCCAACAAACGTTTGAATCGAATAAATGCTAGTGACAATGCTTTCATTCGTCAACGCCCTCATGCGTAGGGTAGCTCGCAGAATCATCGCACCAAGATAGGCGAGCATCCGAGCACCGCGCAACGCCGCCATACGGCCGCGCAGTAGGTCATTCGCGACGCTCCGTAGTATGATCGGCCCCATGCCCATCCAATGGTTTCCCGGCCACATGCACGCGGCGCGGCGCAAGCTCGAAGAGACGCTTGCCGACGTCGACGTGCTCATCGAAGTGCTCGACGCGCGCATTCCCGCAGCGAGCCGCAACCCCGTGCTCGAGACGCTGCGCCGCAGCCGACAGCGCCCCTGCCTGAAACTGCTCAACAAAGCCGACCTCGCCGATCCGGCCCGTACCGCCGAATGGATCGCCGCCTTCGAGCGCGAAGAGGGTGTGCGCGCGCTCGCCGTCTGCGCCAAGAATCCAGCCGACGTACGTCGCATCCTGCCCGCCTGCGAGCGGCTCGCTCCGCACCGCAGCGAACCGACCAAACCGCTGCGCTTGATGATCGCCGGCATCCCCAACGTCGGCAAATCCACGCTGCTCAACGCCCTCCTCGGGCGCAAAGCCGCCAAGGTCGGGGACGAGCCGGCGGTGACGAAAAGCGTGCAACGCTACGATCTGCCGGGCTTGCGCAGCATCACCGACACCCCCGGCCTGATGTGGCCCAAGATCGAATTCGACGCCGACGGTTACCTGCTCGCCGCTTGCCACGCCATTGGGCGTAACGCCGTGGCCGAAGAGGAAGTCGCGGCCTTTCTCGCCGAGACCCTGATCGCCCAAGGCTACGCCGATCGGCTCACCGCACGCTATCGTCTCGACCCCACGGGGATGAACGGCGACGAGATCGTTGCAGCCATCGGCGAGCGGCGCGGCTGCCGACGCAAGGGCGGCGAACTCGACCGGGAAAAGGCGGCCAATATCCTCCTGCAGGATTTTCGCGAGGGCAAGCTCGGCCCCCTCACCCTGGAGACACCCGCCTCACGCGCCGCCATGATCGCCGCGCACGAGGCGGCCCTGCTCGCCGAAGCGGACGATCAGCCGACCAGGCGATAGCCGATCGGCACCGTGAGTTCACCGTGGGCACACACGGCTGCGTCCCCCTCTAGCGCCGCGAGCCCCTCCCGCACGAGCGCGAGCGCCGCATCGTCGAGCCAGGGCGAACCCGACGAGCGCTCGAGCCGCACGAGCGCTTTCCCATCGCTACAGGAGAGCCGCACCCAGACGGTGCCCTCCACACCCAGACGGCGCGCCTTGGGCGGATAGACCTTGTGGGCTTCGAGCCAGGCGCGCAGCCGCTCGGCCCAAGGCGCCCCTCCTTCGGATTCACCGTCGCCTTTCCCTTTCCTGCCACCGCCGACCAACGAGCCGCTCATCGCCCCTGCCGGTGGCGTCGGCGCGCCCTCCCCCTTCGCACCCGCAATCTCACCGCCGCCCCGCGCCCCATCGCCCTCCAAGGGATCCTGCACCGACACCTCGCCTTCCTCGCCAGCAAGCGCCGCCGCAGGTTGCTTTTCCTTTTCTGGTCGGGGAGCGTGAATCCTGGGCGATGGCACCTGCTCCGGCCTCGCTGCCGTGGCGCGCGCGCGAGGGGCCTCGATGGAACGTACCGCCGCCAGGGGTTCGGCAGGCGGCTGTCGTCGTGGCTCCTGGACCGGCGATTCCGCGGCAGCTGTCTCACGCCCCTGCTCCCCGCTCACCGGTTCTCCCCCCGCGACCCCCGTCGGCTCCTCCGTAAACGGCCCGATCAAGGACACGGCAAACGGCGGCGGCTCCCGAGGAGGCCAAGCGGACGAAAACCCCAGCGCCAGCAGTCCGTAGGCGAGCACGTGAAGCGCGAACGTCGCCACCCAGGCCGCCAACACGAACCGCCACTGCCCCGCCGCGCGTCGACGCTTTCCGCCGAACGAATCTTCTCGCATGATGCGTTTCAAAGAAAGCCAAACGGGAATTATCGCATCCGCAAGGTACGCACAGGCGCTCCATCGGCGTCCTGGATTTACGCTATCATTGAACATACCCCAGAGGGAGCGAGACCATGACCGACAAAATCCCCGATCCAGTGCCCCAACACCCGCTGCTCGAGGGAAAACCCGAGATCGCGCGGGGGCGCTACAGCATCGTGCTCGACAAGGGGGACGGCGAGCGCGTCTATAAAATCATCACCCATCCGGACGAATACCTGCTCTACGCCGCCGACGACCGCCCTCAAGGGCCGCACTTCCCCATCGTCTACACCTATCACGGCATCATCGGACGCGCCAGCAACGGCTTTCCCATGCACCTCTTCGAGGTGGAGAAACTCTACCCCATCCCCGAGACGAGCCCCGCCGCCGACACCGCCCGGCGCCTGGTCCACGCCTGGTGGGACCTATGCCAGCAGTGGCAGCAGCTCGGCCAGATAATGGGCCGCATCGCCTTGCAGCAGCTCACCGAGCTCAAACCCCCGCCGTTCGACGCCGGCATGAAACAGGCTGTCGAAGCGCTGGCGCGATTCGCCGAGACCTACCGCGTGATTCCCGACCTCCTCAGCCGTGACAACCTCATGATGCGCAAGGACGGCACGCTCGTCTTTTCCGACCCCATCCGCCCCGGCAAGGATTGACGCTCACGTAATTTTTGCCTCGAGCGTCCACCGCCCCTGCCCTGGCGCCGCCTCCAGCCGGCCGCTGAGCCAGGGCAGCCCCTCTTGCAGGCGTTGTGCCAACACATACGGCGGATGCAGCACCACGAGGCCGCTCACCGTCATGCCGCGGCCGCCCACGGGTGGCGGCGCCACCTGCAGTTCCACCCGCAGATGATCTTCCGGCGCCAGGTTCGCCAGACGCCGGCGCAGCTCCTCCGCCTCCACCCGCCGCAGGCGCGGATACCATACGAGCACCGTCGCCTGCGGAAATTTCGCCAGCATCGCCCGCACGGCGGGGATGAGCCGCACGTAGTCGCCGCGCACTTCATAGGGCGGATCGACGAGGATCACCCCCCGACGCGAGGGCGGCGGCAGCACCTGCAATGCCCCGGCAAAACCGTCGGTCGCCAGGCAGCGCACCTGCGCATCCCCGGCGAAGAGCCGCTCGAGCGCGGCGAAATCGCGCGGATGACGCTCGAAGCACACCAGACGATCGCCCCCCTTGCCACGGGCACCGGCGCGGGCGAACTGCCGCGCGATCGCCGGCGAGCCGGGGTAGAGCTCCAGTCGCCCGGTGGGGTTGAACGCCGCCACGGCCTTCAGATACGCGGAGAACACTGCCGGTGCCTCGGCGCGCGCCGCCCACAGGCGCGCGATCCCTTCGCGGAATTCATGACTCGCCTGCGTACCCCCCACCCCAGCGCCCAGCCGATAGAGGCCCGCGCCGGCGTGGGTGTCGACGTAGGTCCAGGGCGCGGGCTTGGCGTTGAAGTAGGTCAATACTTCGGCCAGCACCCAGTGCTTGAGCACGTCGGCGTGATTGCCCGCGTGAAAACCGTGGCGATAGCTCAGCACCGTTTCGTCTTTTCACTCGTCATCGAATCGGCAAGCCCGAGGCATCGAACATTCCCTCGAAAAGCGCCGAGCTCAGGTAACGCTCGCCCGAATCGGGCAGGACGACGACGATGGTCTTTCCGGCGTATTCGTCCCGTTTGGCCAGCCGCAGCGCCGCTGCCACCGCCGCGCCGCTCGAGATGCCGGCGAGGATTCCTTCCTCGCGGGCGAGTCGCCGGGCAGTCTCCATGGCCTCTTCGTCGCCCACCCGCTCGATCAAGTCGATGAGTGACAGGTCCAGCACCTCCGGCACGAACCCCGCACCGATGCCCTGGATCTTGTGCGGCCCTGGCTTGATCGGCAAGCCTTCACGCGCCTGCGTGAGCACGGGACTACCCGCCGGCTCCACCGCCACCGACACGATGGGTTTGCCCCGAGTCTTCTTCAGGTAACGGCTCACGCCGGTGATGGTGCCACCGGTGCCCACGCCGGCGACGAAGACATCCACCTGCCCGTCGGTGTCCTTCCAGATCTCGGGTCCCGTGGTCTGCTCATGAATGGCCGGGTTGGCCGGATTGCGGAACTGCTGCAGCATCACGTAGCGCTGGGGGTCGGAAGCGGCGATCGCCTCGGCACGCTCGATCGCACCCTTCATGCCCTTGGCCCCTTCGGTGAGCACCAGCTTGGCGCCAAAGACGGCGAGTAGTTTCCGGCGCTCCAGACTCATCGTCTCGGGCATGGTGAGCGTGAGGGGAATCCCCTTGGCCGCGGCCACGAACGCGAGCGCGATCCCCGTATTGCCACTCGTGGGCTCGATGAGCTCCTTGCCCGGACCGAGCAACCCCTGGCGTTCGGCATCGGCCACCATGGACGCACCGATGCGGCACTTCACGGAAAACGCGGGATTGCGCGCCTCGATCTTGGCGAGCACCGTCGCCTTGGCCCCGGCGGTGAGGCGGTTCAAGCGCACGAGCGGCGTGCGCCCAATAGATGCGGGATTGTCGGCAAACCAGTTGGCCATCACTCCGTCTCCTTTGACATGCGGTGCCCCCATGATACCGCGCGCCGTACCGTCGCCCTACAACCCACCGCTCGAAGCTCATGACGGTTCGGGCATAACGCCAAAGGCGTACAATTTGCCGTAAAGGCAAAATGGAGGAACCTCGATCAACCTCCATTATTCAGGAAATTTCGAGCTAGGGAGACGCTGCCAGGTCTTTTTTGACGGCGTTTTGCAGGCCCATATTCCAGGAGCATGGATTTTTTGCGCCACGAATGCCTACAACAGTACGATACCCATCGCCTGGCCCAGGCAGTACGGTCGCACTGGGCTGTCGAGAACAGTCTGCATTGGGGCATCGATGTCGCTCTTTCCGACATCAGATGCGCGCCCGTACCGGCCATGCCGCTCATAACCTCGCCATGCTCAAGCACGTCACCCTCAATCTCATCCGCCTCGATCAACCCCCGCGCATGGGTGGCATCAAGGCTTGCAGACTCATCGTCGCTACCTCAGACTCCTACCGAGCTCATTTGTGTTCCAATTGGCGTAACGTTCATGCGATTGCCCTGTAAGATGTGCGATTTGCTTGACACTGGCAGACTGTGCGCTATAATTCGAAGCTCTTTTCCCCGATAGCTCAGTCGGTAGAGCAACGGACTGTTAATCCGTGGGTCGCAGGTTCGAGCCCTGCTCGGGGAGCCAACAAAATCAATGGCTTACGTGCTTGCCGTCATACTCTCAAAAGGGTAGTGTAGGGCAACACAAATTTTCCCAACGCGACTGCTTTGCTTCGGCGTATCGTTTCCCCTACGCAAAATTCAGAACTGCCCTACCATTTCGGCTACGAAACCGACCGAGTGCTGCCCAGCTCTCGAAGCGGTGAGTGGCAAGCATCTCGTCGAAGCGTTCGACCATGCCGTTCGTTTGCAGACGGCGAGGTTTGGTCAGCCGATGCTCGATCTCGAGCGCCTAGCACAGAACATCGAAGGCATGCGTTCCCGCGGGAGTGCGTTCTCCGCGGATAATGTGAAGCGGTCGGTGAATTCCTCGCGGTTGTAAAAGTGAGGATCGTACGCAAGCGAAAGGGGCTGCCTCGAGGAGCGAGCGCAGGAAGCGCTAGGTCTTCAGCGTCGGTACCCGTTGTTACGTCGAATGGTGTCCTCCGACACCCCCGAGTTTCCGGGCAAGGCGGCGCACCGTCAGGTTCGAGCTTTGGATATGGCGCCGGGTCGCAGGGGTCGTGGTGACGCTCTCGTACAGTCGGACCCTCATGACTTTTGCCTCTCGATCGCTTCGCTCGACTCGCGCATCACCTCACGACCCAAGAATGATGCACGACGTCGCGGGTCGATGCGATCGTCCGGGGCCCGACATGCGATTGCCCTGAGCATGATTGCTGGCAAAGCCCGCACGCCTGCACTATGATGACAAAGTTTCGGGCTTTCGACGGCGGCACTCATGGTCAGACGGCTGCTCTCAACGGCGATCCTCTTCTTCTCAGGGGTGATCTTGCTCGGCCTGTCGCTGGCGCACTCGCCAACGACGGCCACCGTCGTGAGCCTGCGCATCGACGGCCCCATCGGCCCGGCAACGGCCGATTTCATCACCCGGGGATTCGCGCTCGCTGTCGAACGCCAGGCGGGGTTGATCGTGATCGAAATGGACACGCCCGGAGGGCTGGACACCTCCATGCGCGCGATCATCAAGCAAATCCTCGCCTCTCCGATCCCGGTCGCGACCTATGTCAGTCCCGAGGGCGCGCGAGCGGCGAGCGCGGGCACCTTCATCCTCTATGCCAGCCACATCGCCGCCATGGCTCCGGCAACCAATTTGGGCGCCGCCTCACCGGTGGCGATCGGCGCACCTCCCGCGGCCTCCGATCCCATCGAACCAGGCTCGAGCGACAGAGCGAAAGCGCCTGGCTCTCCCGCAGACGACGAGGAAGGAACGGCGCAAAACCCCAGAGGAAACAAAGCGCCTGCGCGCGCCAACGTCTTGATGGAGAAAGCAACGAGCGACGCCGCGGCCTACCTACGCAGCCTGGCGCAGTTGCGCGGACGCAACGCGGATTTCGCCGAGCGGGCGGTGCGCGAAGCAGCGAGCCTCTCGGCCAACGAAGCCTTGGAAGCAGGAGTGATCGACCTCATCGCCGTCGACCTCCCCGAACTGCTCGCTCAAATCCATGGCCGGGAGATTCGGCTCGATTCCGGCAACATCGTCACGCTCGCCACTGCCCAAGCCCAGATCGAACGCATCACCCCAGACTGGAAGAATCAGATTCTGTCGCTCATCTCCAATCCTCAGGTCGCGCTGGTCCTCATGATGATCGGCATCTACGGCCTCTTTTTCGAGCTCACCAGCCCTGGTTTCGCCGTTCCCGGCGTGGCGGGACTGATCTGTATCCTGATCGCGCTCTATGCTTTTCATCTCTTGCCGGTGAATTGGGCTGGGGTCGCACTCATTGCGCTGGGCACCATCCTGATGATCGCAGAAGCCTTCGTCCCCAGTTTCGGCGCGTTTGGCATCGGCGGGATGATCGCGTTCATCGTCGGCGGTCTGTTCCTGATGGATAGCGGCGTTCCGGGCTTCGACATCCCGATCGCTTTTCTCGTCGCACTGGCCCTGTTCAGCGCCTCGATCCTGATCGCGATCGGCTATTTCGCCGTGCGCGTGCGTAAGCAACGGGTGAAAAGCGGCCCCGAGGAGCTCGTCGGGGCCGAAGGGGTGGTAATCAGCACGGGGCAAGACGGTACGTATGCGCGCTTGCACGGGGAACTCTGGCGCGTCGAGAGTCCGGTCGCCCTGCAACCCGGACGACGCGTCAGGGTAACCCGCGTGAACGGCCTCGTGCTCGAAGTGGAACCCGCATAGCGCCAACGGCCTCCAAAACGCCACGAGCGGCAGGCTTGGCATCCCGCGATATGCCTGTCATTTTCCTCACGAATCCCCCCGACGACATCCAGGAGCGCGACATGATCCCAAATCTCGATTTCATCTTTAGCAGCCTCGTCGTTTTGTTCCTAGCACTGCTCGGCGGTTCGCTGCGCATCCTGCGCGAGTACGAGCGCGGCGTGATTTTCATGCTCGGCCGATTCTGGAAAGTCAAAGGCCCGGGCCTCATCATCGTCATCCCAGGCATCCAGCAAATGGTCCGGGTAGACCTACGCGTCGTGACGATGGACGTCCCCAGCCAGGACGTGATCTCGCGCGACAACGTCTCGGTCAAGGTCAATGCGGTACTCTACTTCCGCGTCCTCAATCCGGAACGCGCCATCATCCAGGTCGAAAACTACTTCGACGCCACGAGTCAGCTCGCGCAAACGACCTTGCGTGCCGTATTAGGCAAGCACGAGCTCGATGAAATGCTGGCGGAGCGGGAAAAGCTCAACCTCGACATCCAGCAAATCCTCGATGCCCAGACCGACGCCTGGGGAATCAAGGTGACCAACGTCGAAATCAAGCACATCGACCTCAACGAGAGCATGATCCGCGCCATCGCCCGCCAAGCGGAAGCCGAGCGCGAACGGCGCGCCAAGATCATCCACGCCGAAGGGGAAAAACAGGCCGCCGAGACCTTGTTGGCCGCCGCCGAAATGCTGGCCAAACAGCCCATGGCGATGCAGTTGCGCTACTTGCAGACCCTCACGCAGATCGCCGGCGACCGGACCTCGACCGTGGTTTTCCCGGTACCGATCGAACTCATGAACCTCATGGGGCACAAGATCACCCAGCCGGAATCGTCTGAAAGTCCGGCTCGTCGATAGGCGCATCGCGTGGGGGTGCCTGGCAGGGTCCACATCGAGAAAAGGGAAGAGCATCCAGGCACCGGCAAACGCCGCTGCGCCGTAGATCATTCGCGTTGCCCCGGGTATAATCCGAGCATGCGCCTGTGGTCCCTACACCCATCGCTACTCGACGTCAAAGGGCTCGTCGCCCTGTGGCGCGAAGGGCTGCTCGCGCAGGCGGTGCTCGCCGGCGCCACGCGCGGCTATCGCCACCATCCGCAGCTCGTGCGCTTTCGAACCCATCCCATGCCGCTCGCGGCGATCGCGGCCTACCTGCACGCGGTGGTCGACGAAGCCGAGCGCCGCGGCTACCGTTTCGATCGCGCGAAGCTGCCGCACCGCGAAGACGTCGCCCCGATCGAGATCAGCGAGGGGCAGCTCGCCCATGAGTTCGCCCATCTATTGCGCAAACTCGAACAGCGCGACCCGGAGCGCGCGGCCCGGCTCGACGGCACTGCGCCGTTGCCGCATCCGCTGATGCGCGTGGTGCCCGGCCCGGTGGCCGAATGGGAAATCGTGCGCTGAATCGGGCGCCGGCTCGTGCTATCCTCGCAAGCCCCGTCGTTTCCTCCCTCTTGCCGATGATCCCCGAGCATTCCGACACGCCCTCGCAAAAACTCCTCAAGCTGGAAAAACGCCTGCTGCGCCAGGTGGGGCAGGCGATCGCCGACTTTGGCATGATCGACGAAGGCGACACGGTGCTGGTGTGCGTCTCCGGCGGCAAGGATTCGCTTGGACTGCTCGCGCTGCTGCAAAAGCTCCAGGCGCGCGCGCCGGTGCGCTTTCGCCTCATCGCCATGAACCTCGACCAGCGCCAGCCGGGATTTCCCGAGGACGTGCTGCCGCGCCATTTTGCGCAGGTCGGCGTGGAATACCGCATCGTGCGCGAGGATACCTACTCCATCGTCAAGGAGAAGATCCCCGAGGGGAAGACCACCTGTTCGCTGTGCTCGCGGCTGCGCCGCGGCCTCATCTACCGCACGGCACGCGAACTGGGCGCGAACAAGGTGGCGCTAGGGCACCACCGCGATGACATCCTCGAGACTTTTTTCCTCAACCTCTTCTTTGGTGGACGCCTGAAGGCGATGCCTCCCAAACTGCGCAACGACGACGGCGACCTGGTGGTGATCCGGCCGCTCGCCTATTGCGCGGAAGAGGATCTGGCGCGCTACGCCCGCGGGATGAATTTCCCCATCATTCCCTGCTCGCTGTGCGGCACCCAGGAAAACGCCCAGCGCCGGCAGGTAAAGGCCATGTTGCGTGCATGGGAACGGGAAGACCCGCGCCGCATCGCCTCGATCTTCACCGCGCTCGGCCACGCCGTGCCCTCGCACCTGCTCGACCGCGCGCTCTTCGATTTCTCCGCCCTCGACACGGAGGCCGGAAACACGGAAGCGGCGCCCGACGAAGCCGTCGGCGCCGCGCCCGTGCATTTCTTTGGTACCCCGACGATCAGAACTTGAGGTTGATCGCGGCGTAGAGCGAACGCCCCATACCCGGCACGGCGATGCCCCAGGAGGGTATTGTGGGGTTGATGCTCATGGTACGCCCTTGGCCGACGTAGGCCCCGCCGGTGGGCAGGTAATAGAGCTTGTCGAAGAGGTTCTCCACGCCCAGGTCGAGCCGCACGTCTTTCCAGGCATGGCTCGCGCGCAGGTGCACCAGACCATAGCCCGGCGTCTTGATCTCGTTGCGCGCGTCCGACACGTCGTCCTTGCGCGAGACGAGTTCCCAGTCGAGCGCGTTGCTCCAGCCGGCGAGCTGGTGCGTGAGGGTGAGCGTGGCGTGCCAAGGCACGACGTTGTAGAGATCATCACCCGTGTCGCGGTTCTCGCCGTTGGTGTAGCTCAGCACCCCCTCGAAGCCGAAGGCACCCAAGCCGGTGCGCGCGAGCGGCATCTTGCCCGAGAGATCAAACCCGTAGAGGCGCGCCGACTGGTTCTCGTAGCGCAGCACGACGAACTGGCGACGGGCAAGCGAGGTCGCCGGGGCGTTCTTGGTCGCGTCCCACTGCACGGCGTCGATGTAGTCGTCGACGTAGCTCAGATACGGGCTGAAGCGCAGGCCCCATTGGCGATCGGCAGAGTGCCAGTCGACCGTACCCGAGAGGGTGTAGGCTTTCTCCGGTTCGAGGTCGGGATTGCCGACGTAACCGTTGCCGTCGCCGACGAAGTTGTTCATCACCGCCGCCATGGCCCAGGTCGACCACGGATAGCGCTCGTAGAGGCTGGGCGAGCGGACCTTGCGCGCGAAGCCGAGCTCGAACTCGCGTGTCTCGTCCAGCGTATAGCGCGTGAGCGCGGTGAAGTCGAGGTTGTCGTCGGTACGTTTGCGCTCGCGCGCGTTGAAGGCGGCCGCATCACGCATCTGATTGCCCATCATGTTGCCGTAGCCATGCACGGGATCGGCGTCGGTGGTGACGTGTTCGTAGCGCACGCCGGCAAGCGCCATCCAGCGGTCGTTGAGTTTCGTCTCCCACTCGCCGAAGAGGCCGGCGCGGTCGCGCTCGCCGTTCTTGATGTTCCAGAAGGTGCCGGGCCACATGCCGCCGCCGGAAGGCGGCCACCAGTCATCCAGCGTGTAGTGCTGGTACTCGCCCCCCACCCGCAGCACGTCGCGCTCGCCCAGGGTGATGTTGGCGGTGAGTTTCGCCCCCGTGGTCTTGCTCTCGGTATTCATCGGCATGCCGGCGGCGCAGGTGCCATCGATCGGCGAACACGGTCGTCCATCGGTCTCATTGTTCGGAATCATGGAGCGCTGGCTGTACCAGTAGCGCTTGTCCTTGCCGAAATCCATGGAGTGGTCGACGCTCTGGTGATAGACCCGGCCATCGAGCGAGCCCCAGCCGAACTGCCCGAGATAACGCAGGTTGAAGAGATTGGAATCGTTGTCGAGCATGTCCATGCGTTGGTTGGGATAGAGCTGATCGGCGACGTTCTGGATGGCGACCGAGGCATCGACGAGGTGCGCGCCGTTCTTCAGCGCGAAACCCACGAGGTGGTTGCTCAGCTCATAGCTGGTGGAGCCGACTTCGTCGCGGGCGAGCGTGTGACCGAGGCGGCCGGTGGCGGTGAAGTCCTTGAAATCGCCACCTGCAGAGTAATTGTTGGCTTTGGCATAGGCCCCGAGATAGCGCACGCTCACCTGCTCGCCGGCGATCGTGGCCGCGCCATGGACCCCGAAGCCATCGCCGTTGCTGCGGTAATAGGTACCGGCCTCGCCGGTGACGAGCGTGCCCTGGCCGGGCGCAGCAAAGCGCGGTTTGGGCGTCTCGACGACGATCGCCCCGCCGATCGCGTCGCCCCCCACGCTCACCGGCGTGACCCCGGTCCACACCTGGATGGTCTCGACTTGGCTCGGAGCGAGATAGGAGAAGGCCGGGTTCATGTGGTTGGGGCAGGCCGAGAGCAGGTCCATGCCATCGACCTGAAGCCGCAGCCGCTCGTCGGCCAGCCCACGGATCGCCGGCAGGCTGGAAGCGCCCCCTGCGCCATAGAGCGTCACGCCCGGCACCTTACGCAACAGGCTCGCCGTGTCAGCGGTGGCGGCGCGCAGCGGGGCGAGCTCCTGCGGGCCGAGCATCGTCGTCGGCGGGGCAGCCTGTTCCCGGGTGTCGGAGACGATCACCGGCGCGAGCACCTTGCCTTCCGGCGAGGCCGTTTCGCTCTGGGCCCAGGCCGAAGGCAGGCCGGCGAAGACGAGCGCTAGGGCGAGCGACAGGGCTCTGCGCCGCGGCGGATACGAAGAAACGGGAGAGGCGGTCATGAAACGAGGCTCCTTTCGATGCAGCAACAAACGGGGTCGCCGGCAAAGCAGCGACGGGCGGCGCCATCGTAACGTTTCGTTTCCCGCGGCTCAATTGAGAATCGTCAACTTTCGCCGTCATCGGGTTGACTTCGCGCAAACTCCCTGCGCGCACGCATTGTCAATACCGTGGATTCCCCCTAACATGCGCTCATCGACACGACCTTGCGTCGGGCAAGACCCGGGGACGTGGTGCGTGCAGGGCGAAGTCCCACACACACGGGACATGCGGGACGACGCACGAGCAGCGACGGGCATCCGGGCAGCGGAGCGCAACGGCATGCCGCCACGCCGTAGGTCATGCGAGACGCCCACGAGGAGAGGTCCAAGACACGATGACGATACGCCCTGGCCTACGCCGATGCTTCTTGCTCGCACTGCTGCCCCTCATGCTGCTGGCGGCCTGCGAGCAAGCCACCACGACTGCATCTTTTCACGCGACCGAGATTCGCGACGCCTCGTTCGGCCGCGAGCTGCAATTGCCCGACACGGAGGGACGTCTGCGCACGCTCGCCGACTTCCGCGGTGAAGTCGTGGCGGTCTATTTCGGCTTTCTGCAATGTCCCGACGTATGTCCGACGGCGCTGTCGCGTGCGGTGGCAGTGAAGCAGTTACTGGGCGAAGACGGCAAGCGCTTTCGCGTGGTCTTCATCACGGTGGATCCCGAACGAGACACGCCCGAAGTCGTGCGGGCCTATCTCGATGCCTTCGACCCCTCCTTTGTCGGCCTGGTGGGTAGCCCGGAGGAAGTGGCCCGTACTGCCAAGGAATTCCGCGTCTATTACCGCAAGGTGCCCACAGGGAGTTCGTACACGATGGACCACACCGCCACCACTTTCGTCTATAATGCCGATGGCAAACTTCGGCTAGCCGTGCCCCATGCCCTGTCGGCAGAAGATTTCGCCGCGGACGTGCGGCGCCTGCTCGCCGAATGAACGGCCATGCCGTCTTTGCCTTGAGGGAATCTGTGTCTTCACCACAAAAGAAGGAGTCGACGATGCTGACCACCAAAACCCGCCGTTCTCTCGGTCTCGCGCTGATGTTCGGTGCGTTCACGCTGCCCGCCTGGGCGCAGACGGTCAAGGTCGAAGACCCTTGGGTCCAAGCCACGGTGGCCGGGCAAAAAGCCACGGCCGCGTTCATGAAGCTCACCGCCGATGCGCCGGTCAAACTCACCGGCGGCAAGACGCCGGTCGCCCCCGTGGTGGAAATCCACGAAATGGTGATGGAAGGCGAAGTCATGAAGATGCGGGCCATCGACGGCGGGCTGCCGCTGGAGGCCGGCAAGACGATGGAGCTCAAACCCGGTGGTTACCACGTGATGCTCATCGATCTGCCCAAAGCGGTAGAGGTCGGGCAGAGAGTGCCGCTCACCCTCATCTTCACCGATACCGAGGGCAAGGAATTCACGGTCGAGGTCGAGGCGCCGGTGCGCCCACTCAAACGCGATCACGGCAAGAAATCCGGCCATGAAATGTGAGACCCTCCTCACCGAACGGCGCACGGGCAGGCGCGGTCAGTGCCTGCTCGGTGCCGGAGAGAGCGGCCCGGCCTGGCGCGTCGTCGAGGGAATCGTGCGGCTCGATCTACCCGTTGCCTTCGGCGACGAGCCCGACGAGGAACATTTCGTCGGCATCGCCTACGGGGGCGACCTGATCGGAGCGGAAGCACTCATGTTCGGCCGCTATGCGTACACCGCCACGGCCGTCACCCCCGTCGTGCTCGAAGGCTGGAGCCAAACGGCGGCCAAGGAGCCCACGGCCCTGCTCTATGCCCGCTTCGAGCACCGTATGGGGGAAGTGCTGCGCCTGCGTGTAGGCAAGGCCCCCGAGCGTATCGCCCGGCTCTTCACGCTCGCGCAGGCAGCCGGAGCCGAGCCACCGCACCTGCGCCTGCGTGACATCGCCGCCATCACCGGCTTGCGCATCGAAACCGTGTCGCGTACCCTCAAAGCCATGGAGGCCGGCAGCCTCAGCTGAGGCGCCGGTAGCCGCCGGGCACGCCGTTCGGCGAGAAAACGAACTGCCACAGCTGGTTGGTACGGGCGCGGAAGGTGCCGGCGCAGGCGAGCAGGTAATAGCGCCACATGCGATAGAAGCGCTCGCCGTAGCGTTCGCGAAAGCGCGGCCAGGCGGCTTCGAAGCGCTCGTACCAGGCCATCAGGGTCTTGTCGTAGTCGGCGCCGAAGTTGTGCAGGTCTTCCATCACGAACCAGTGCTCGCTTGCATCCGCCACCTCGCCGATCGAAGGCAATTCCCCGTTGGGGAAGATGTATTTCTCGATCCAGGGGTCGGTGCCCCCACCGCGGCGGTTCTTGCCGATGGTGTGCAGGAGGAAGAGCCCGTCGTCGCGCAGGCTGCGGCGCGCCATGGCGAAATAGGCTTTGTAGTTGCGCACTCCCACGTGCTCGAACATCCCCACCGAGGCGATGCGATCGAACCGTTCCTTGCCGTCGACGTTGAACGTGCGGTAATCCGCCAGGATGAAACGCACCGGCAGTCCCGTGCAGCGCTTCTGCCCCCAGGCGGCCTGTTCTTTGGAGATGGTCAGCCCCACGCATTCGACGCCATAGTGCTCGGCGGCATAGCGCATGAGGCTACCCCAGCCGCAACCGATGTCGAGCAGCCGCATGCCCGGCTCCAATCCCAACTTGCGGCAGATGAGGTCGAGCTTGGCGACCTGCGCCTCTTCCAGCGTCTTGGCGTTGGCCCAATAGCCGCAGGAATAGGCCATGTACGGATCGAGCATCGCCTCGAAGAAGTCGCTGCCCAGGTCGTAGTGCACCTCGCCCACGTGCCAGGCGCGGCGCACGGACTGCAGGTTGATGAGTCGCGCTTTCAACGCCCGCCACACGAGCGAGGGATTTTTCACCCGCTCGTCGAGCCGCGCGCGCAGCACCCGCGCGAAGAATTCGTCGAGCCGCTCGCATTCCCACCAGCCGTCCATGTAGGCTTCGCCCAGGCCGAGGCTGCCTTCGGCGAGCACCCGTTCGAGCACTTTGGGGTGTTTGATCTGAAAATCCCACGGCCGATCGCCGTCGAGCGTGACATCGGCCTCCTCGAACCAGGACTGCACCAGGGCCCGCAAACGGTCGGCATTACGCAACTGCCCCCTCGTCGGCTTTGATCGTTCTTCGACGACGCCTTGCTGTTGTACTGTCGCCATACGCCCCTCCAAGATGGAACGAAAGGCGGAGCGCTTCGGCCCCGCCTTCCTTCATCATAGACGATCGAGCGCGCGCCGCACGCCGTCGGCGTAGGCCGGGTCGATCCGGGCAAAGAGCGCGAGCTGGCGCTCGATGATGTGCTCCGGCACTCCTCTCATCGAACGGGCGATGTTGCCGTAGAGCCGCTCCTTGTGCGCCTCGTCGAAGAGCGCCCACAGGGCGCGCGGCTGCGAAAAGTCGTCGTTGCCGTCGCGATGGCTGTAGCGGTCGATCATCCCCTGCACCGCGAGCGGCGGCTCCTTGACGTCTGGCCGCTCGACCGGGCCGCCGAAGGAGTTGGGCTCGTAGTAGGCGTCCGGGTTTTCGTGGAAGTTGTCGAAGAAGCGCATCGACCCGTCCTTGTGGTAATGATGCACCGGGCAGCGGGGACGATTGACCGGCAGCGCCTCGTAGTGCGTCCCCAGGCGGTAGCGGTGGGCGTCCGCGTAGGAAAATATCCGCGCCTGCAGCATCTTGTCGGGCGAAAACCCGATGCCCGGCACCACGTTGGAGGGCGAGAAGGCCGCCAGCTCGATCTCGGTAAAATAGTTGTCCGGATTGCGATCGAGTTCCATCACACCCACTTCGATGAGCGGAGCGTCGCGGTGCGGCCAGACCTTGGTGAGATCGAAGGGGTTCCAGCCGGTACGCTCGCTCCAGGCGTCGGCCTCTTTCTCGCTCATCACCTGCACGTACATCGTCCAGCGAGGGTATTCACCGCGCTCGATCGCGCCGAAAAGCGCCTCCTGGTAGCTCTCGCGCGTCTTGCCGATGATGGCTTCGGCCTCTTCGTCGGTGAGCGTCTCGTGCCCCTGCTGCGTTTTGAAGTGAAACTTCACCCAGAAACGCTCGCCGGCTTCGTTCCAGAAACTGTAGGTGTGGCTACCATAGCCGTTCATGTGCATGGGCGAGCGCGGGATGCCCCGGTCGGAGAAGAGGATGGTGAGCTGGTGCAGGCTCTCGGGCGAAAGCGACCAGAAGTCCCACATGGCCGTGGGCGAACGCAAATTGGTGCGCGGATGGCGTTTTTGCGTGTGGATGAAGTCGGGGAATTTGTAGGCGTCGCGGATGAAGAAAACCGGCGTGTTGTTGCCCACGAGATCCCAGTTGCCTTCGTCGGTATAGAACTTGAGGGCGAATCCGCGCACGTCGCGCTCGGCATCGGCCGCGCCCATTTCGCCGGCCACCGTCGAGAAGCGCGCGAGCATGGGGATCTTCGCCCCGATCTGGGAGAATACCTTGGCACGGGAATACTTGCGGATATCGCCGGTGATGGTGAGCGTGCCGAATGCCCCCCAGCCCTTGGCGTGCACCACGCGCTCGGGGATGCGCTCGCGGTTCTGATGTGCGAGCTTTTCGAGCAGCACGTAGTCTTGCAGCAGCGTGGGGCCGCGCGGCCCAACGGTGAGCGAATTCTGGTTGTCGGCCACCGGCGCGCCGGCCGTGGTGGTGAGATGATAGGGGCACTTCTGCTCGCTCATGGCGTTCCTCCTTGCAGGGTCGAATGGCCGAACCGCGTGGACCAAGACAGAAGAGACCACGAGCCACGGATCCGGCTAAGGGACGGCGCGTCCTCGCCGCGCCGTCCTGAACATTATAGGTGAGGAGCACGCTCGATCCAATCGTTCCTGTCTATCGGGGCAATCGATGCAATGGCCGTGCTCGTTCCCACCCATGTACCGGTCACGTTCCCAAACCCCATACGATGTCTTATGATGCACACCGATCCCCGGGTGGGGTCACGCAAAAAGGAACATTCCATGGAACATCGACCGTCGAGCGAAGTCCGCGGCAAGGAACTGGCGCTCTTGTGCCTGGGCGCGTTGGGGGTCGTCTACGGCGACATCGGCACGAGCCCGCTCTACGCGATGAAAGAGGTCTTCGCCGGCAACCACCCCATCGCCCTCGAACCGGGCAATGTGCTCGGCAGCTTGTCGCTCTTTTTCTGGGCGCTGGTGATCATCGTGGCGGTGAAGTATGTTTCATTCATCATGCGGGCCGACAACCGCGGCGAAGGCGGCATCATGGCCCTCATCGCCCTGGCGCTGCGCGATGCCGCCCCCGGCACCCGCACCCATCGCATCGTGCTCGTGCTCGGCATCCTCGGGGCGGCCATGTTCTACGGCGATGGCATGGTCACTCCGGCCATCTCCGTGCTCTCGGCCGTGGAAGGGCTGCAGATCGCTGCCCCGGCGCTGGAACATGCCGTCCTGCCGGTGTCACTCCTCATCCTTTTCCTGCTCTTCTACTTCCAGCATCATGGCACGACCCTGGTCGGACGGGCCTTCGGCCCCGTGATGCTGATCTGGTTCTCCGTGCTCGCGCTGCTGGGGGTGAGACAGATCTTGGCTTCCCCTTCGGTGTTGGCGGCGTTGAGCCCGACGTACGCGCTCTCTTTCCTCTTTCATCACCACGAGATGGCCTTGGTGGCCATGGGCAACGTCGTCCTCGCCGTCACCGGCGCGGAAGCGCTCTACGCCGACATGGGGCACTTCGGCAAAGAACCCATCCGGCGCAGCTGGTTCCTGTTCGTGCTGCCCGCTCTGGTGCTCAACTATTTCGGGCAAGGCGCGCTGCTGCTGCGCGATCCTGCCGCAATGCAAAACCCGTTCTACCTCATGGCTCCCGAATGGGCCCTCTACCCCATGCTGGCACTGGCGACGATGGCCACCGTCATCGCGTCCCAGGCGGTGATCTCGGGCGCTTTCTCCATCACGCGACAAGCCATGAAGCTCGGCTTTCTGCCCCGTCTCGAAGTGCGTCATACCTCCGAGCGAGAGCAAGGGCAAATCTACGTGCCTGCGCTCAATTGGGCCTTGATGGCGGCGGTGATGTTGCTGGTGCTCGGCTTTCGTTCCTCGAACAACCTCGCGGCGGCCTACGGGCTGGCGGTGACGGGCGACATGGTGATCACCTCGCTTCTGGCCACCGTGGTGGCCGCCCGCGTCTGGGGTTGGGGATGGGCGCGTGCCGTGGCGCTCTTTGCCTGTTTCCTCGTGGTGGAATCGACCTTCCTCGCTGCCAACGTCCTGAAAATCCCCGATGGCGGCTGGTTCCCGCTGCTCGCTGGCGTCGTCGTCTTCATGGTCATGCTCACGTGGCAGCAGGGACGAGTGCTGCTCTTGGAGCGGCTCGAAGGGGGTCGGATGCCTTTGGTGCGTTTCATCGAATCCCTGCGCGGCGGCATGCCGCTGCGGGTACCGGGAACGGCAGTCTTTCTCAACGCCAATCCCGAACGAGTGCCGCACGCCCTGCTGCATAATCTGATGCACAACAAGATCCTGCACGAGCACGTGGTCGTGGTCAGCGTGCGCTTCGAGGACGTTCCCTACGTGCCGCCGACGGAACGGCTGGAAATCCGGGAGCTGCCGGAGAACTTCTGGCAGGTGATCGTGCGCTATGGCTTCATGGACGAACCCGATCTGCCGGCCGCGCTCGCCGGCGCCGCGCCCATGGGGCTGGAGTGCGCGCCGCTGGCCACTTCGTGGTTCCTGGGACGCGAAACGGTCATTCCCCGCCCCAGTCCCGAGATGCGGCTGTGGCGCAAACGGCTCTTCGTCGCCCTGCACCGCAATGCCGGCAGCGTCACCGCCTTCTTCAAGATTCCGCCCAACCGCGTCGTCGAGCTCGGCACCCAGGTGCTGCTGTAGACGAAAAAAAACCTCCCGTCGGCAAGGACGGGAGGTACGCCGCACCGCCGGGGTTGCCTTACTGCGCCGGCGCGAGCCGGATGAGGTAGTCGAACGCCGACAGCGCCGCCTTCGCCCCCTCGCCCATGGCGATGATGATCTGCTTGTAGGGCACGGTGGTGCAGTCGCCCGCGGCGAACACCCCTGGGGCGGACGTGCCGCAGCGCGCGTCGATCTCGATCTCGCCGAAGCGGTTGCGCGCCACCACCCCTTCGAGCCAGTCGGTGTTGGGCACGAGCCCGATCTGCACGAACACGCCAGCCAGTTCCACCGTCTGCTCCTCGCCGCTGGCGCGGTCGCGGTAGCGCAGGGCGTTGACCTTCTGCCCGTCGCCGAGGATTTCCAGCGTCTGGGCATTGGTGACGATGGTCACGTTGGGCAGGCTCTTGAGCTTGCGCTGCAGCACGGCATCGGCGCGCAGGGCTTCAGCGAACTCGATGAGCGTGACATGATCGACGATGCCGGCCAGATCGATCGCCGCCTCCACCCCCGAGTTGCCCCCGCCGATCACCGCCACTTTCTTGCCTTTGAAGAGCGGCCCGTCGCAGTGCGGGCAGTAGGCCACGCCCCGGCCGCGGTATTCCTTCTCGCCGGGAACGCCCAGCTCGCGCCAGCGCGCGCCGGTGGCGAGGATCACCGCCTTGGCGCCGAGCTCGGCGCCGTTGGCGAGCGCCACCTTCGCCGCCTGGCCCGGCGCGGCGGGAACGTCGAGGCGCACCGCGCGCTGATGGTTCATGATGTCCACATCATAGACCTTGACGTGCTCTTCCAGCCCGGCCACGAGCTTGGGCCCCTCGGTCTCCTTCACCGAGATGAAGTTCTCGATGGCGAGCGTGTCCATCACCTGGCCGCCGAAGCGCTCGGCCACGATGCCGGTGCGCAATCCCTTGCGCGCGGCATAGATCGCCGCCGCCGCTCCGGCCGGCCCGCCGCCGACGATGAGGATGTCGAATTCGCCCTTTTGCGCGAGCCGCGCCCGTTCGCGTTCCTCGGCGTGCGTGTCGACCTTGGCGAGGATCTCCGGCAGCTCCATGCGCCCCTGGCCGAAGAGCTCGCCGTTGAGATAGACGGTGGGTACGGCCATGATCTGCTTGGCCTCGACCTCGGCGGGGAAGCTCGCCCCGTCGATCATCACCGCCTGCACCCTGGGGTTCAGGGCGGCCATGGTGTTGACCGACTGCACCACTTCGGGGCAGTTGTGGCACGACAGCGACACGTACACCTCGAAGCGCAGCGGCGAATCCAGGCTCTTGATCTGCTCGATCACGTCCGGCTCGACCTTGGGCGGATAACCGCTCACCTGCAGCAGCGCCAGGATGAGCGAGCCGAACTCGTGCCCCAGGGGCAAGCCGGCGAAATGCACCCGCGGCGCCTCACCGGGGCGTGCCACCGCGAACGCCGGGCGACGCCCACCGGCGACTTCTTCGCCCACCGCTTCGCGCACCGTCACCTTGCCGCCGCCAGCGGCGACGATCTCCTGCACCAGCTCGGCCAATTGCCGGGCGCGCTCGCTGTCGTCGAACGCCGTGACGAGCTCGATCGGCCCGGCCAAACGTTCGAGGTATTGCGCCAAAGCGCCCTTCGTTTCTTGATCCAACAATGCCATGACACACCCTCCTTCGTCGAAACTTTGGACGAAAAAAGCCCCACGGCCTCTTTCGACCGACGTCTCGTGCTCGGGGAAAGGAGCGCCGCGCGAGGCGGCGCCGGAATACCTGCCGGCCGGAACACACCCCGACCGGTCTTCGCGCGAAAAATCAGATCTTGCCGACCAGATCGATGGAAGGCTTGAGCGTCTCGGCGCCTTCGTTCCACTTGGCCGGGCAGACTTCACCCGGATGCTCGGCCACGTACTTGGCAGCTTTCACTTTGCGCAGCAGCTCGGCGGCATTGCGGCCGATGCTGTTGTCGTTGACCTCCATCCCCTTGATGACACCGTTGGGGTCGATGATGAAGGTGCCGCGCAGCGCCAGGCCTTCTTCTTCGATGAGCACGTCGAAGGCGCGCGCCAGTTTCTGCGCCGGGTCGCCGAGCATGGGATAGCGCACTTTCTTGATGGCGGGAGAAGCCTCGGCCCACGCCTTGTGCGTGAAGTGGGTGTCGGTCGACACCGAGTAGATCTCGCAATTGATCTTCTTGAATTCATCGTACAGATCGGCGAGATCCTCGAGCTCGGTCGGGCACACGAAAGTGAAGTCGGCCGGGTAGAACACGAACACCGACCAATGACCGCGCAGATCGGCGTCGGTGACTTCGATGAATTTACCTTCCTTGTAAGCCTGGACTTTGAACGGAACGACTTGGGTGTTGATCAAGCTCATAGCGCTTCCTCCTGTCAGGGTCGAACATCTCACGCACCGGCCTTGTGACCGGCGGCGGTCCGGCACGGCGTGCCGGTCACCACGCGAATCATTCTAGGTCAGCCCCCGGGCAAAATCCAATCGTCCCTGGCAAACGTCATCATAGATGAAAGCTATCAATAAGCACGGTCAATTCAAAATCGTGTCAATGACCCACACTCCCGTCGTGGGCGACGACCGTGGACACATGCGCTAGAATTGTCCCTCGAACCGTGCCCGGAGAGGATGATGGACCCGCGTCTGCGCGAAATTCCTTACAACTACACCTCCTTGTCCGACCGTGAGATCGTGATCCGGTTGTTGGGCGAGGAAGCCTGGGCGATCCTGGAGGCCCTGCGCGGTGAGCGCGTCACCGGGCGCTCGGCGCGCATGCTCTTCGAGATCCTCGGCGACATCTGGGTGGTGCAGCGCAATCCCTTCCTGCTCGACGATCTGCTCGCCAACCGCAAGCGTCGCCAGGCGCTGGTCGAGGCTCTGCGCCATCGGTTGGACGAAGTAGAGAAACGGCGCATTGCCAACGCCGCCGCCGATGCCGAGCGCGCCGCGCGCGTGGCGCGTCTGGTCGAACTCACCGCCGCCGCGATCGACGTCTTCGAGCGCTCCTTCCCTGAAACCGAGCGGCTGCGCAAGGACGTGCTGCGGGTGCTGTCGCGCCACACTCGGCGCGACAACATCCGCTTCGACGGGCACGCACGCGTCTCGCACGTCACCGACGCCACCGACTGGCGGGTCGAACTGCCCTTCGTGGTGCTCACGCCGGACACCGAAGAGGAAATCGCCCCCTTGGTGCGCGGCTGCATCGAACTGGGGCTCACCATCATCCCGCGTGGCGGCGGTACCGGCTACACGGGCGGCGCCGTGCCGCTCGATGCGCGCTCGGCCGTCATCAACACGGAGAAGCTCACCTCGCTCGGCCCAGTCGAAGAAGTCGAATTGCCTGGACGCGAAGGGCCGCTGCCCCAGCGCTATCCCACCATCCGCACCGGCGCCGGCGTCGTCACACAGCGCGTGGCCGATGCCGCGACCGCCGCCGGGCGCGTCTTCGCCGTCGATCCCACCTCGGCCGAAGCCTGCTGCATCGGCGGCAACATCGCCATGAACGCCGGCGGCAAGAAGGCAGTGCTGTGGGGCACGGCGCTCGACAACCTCCTGTGGTGGAAAATGGTCACGCCCGACGGCAACTGGCTCGAAGTCGAGCGGCTCGAGCACAACCTCGGGAAAATCCACGAACAGGAGACGGTCTACTTCCGCCTGCGCCGCTTCGACGGGCTCACCTACGCGCCCTTGGGCGAAGAGATCATCAGCGCGCCGGGCGCGACGATGCGCAAACCGGGCCTGGGCAAGGACGTCACCGACAAATACCTGCACGGCATCCCCGGCATCCAGAAGGAAGGCACCGACGGCCTCATCGTGGCCGCCCGCTGGGTGCTGCACAAGATGCCGCCGGTCACGCGCACCGTCTGCCTCGAATTCTTCGGTCAGGTGCGCGACGCGGTGCCGGCCATCGTCGAGATCACCGACTATTTCAAACCCGGCGGCGGAGGGCACGCGGCCGGGGTGCAACTGGCCGGCCTCGAGCACCTCGACGAGCGCTACGTCAAAGCCGTGGGCTATACCACCAAGGCCAAGCGCCGCGGCCGCCCGAAGATGGTGCTGGTGGGCGACATCGTCGGTCACGACGAAGAAGCAGTGATGCGCGCCGCCTCCGAAGTGGTGCGGATGTGCAACAAGCGCGATGCCGAAGGGTTCATCGCGGTGACCCCGGAGCAGCGCAAGCGATTCTGGCTCGAACGTTCCCGCACCGCGGCCATTTCCCGGCATACCAACGCCTTCAAGATCAACGAAGACGTCGTCATCCCTCTGCCCAAGATGGGCGAGTACTGCGACGCCGTCGAGCGCATCAACATCGAGCTGTCGCTAGACAACAAGCTCGCCCTGTGCGACCGGCTCGAAGCCTTTCTGCGTGAACCCAAACTGCCGCTCGATCCGGGCGATGCCGATGTGCCGCCGGAGACGCTCATCGGCGAGAAGCGCGAGCTCGCGCTCGAGCTCGTCGACGCGGTGCGCCGGCGCTGGCGCTGGCTGCGGGACAACCTCGACCTGCCGCTCGCCGAGGCCGAACGGCACTTCGCCGAATACGGCATCGAGGCGGGCGAGCTCACCAACCGCGCCGAAGCGCCCACGCTCTTCCACCGCCTTCAGGATTATTCCATACGCATATCCTGGAAGCGCGAGCTGCGCCCGGGGCTCATGCGCCTTTTCGACGGCGACGTCTTCCGCCCCACTCGCGAGCGCATCCTCGAGCTCCACCAGCAGGTCAAACGCGGACGGCTCTTCGTGGCGCTGCACATGCACGCCGGCGACGGCAACGTGCACACCAACATCCCGGTCAATTCCGACGATTATGAAATGCTGCAGACCGCCAACCGCGTAGTCGACCGCATCATGGCGGTGGCGAAGTCACTCGGCGGGGTCATCTCCGGCGAGCATGGCATCGGCATCACCAAGATCGACTATCTCGACGAGGAGCAGCTTCGCCCCTTCTGGGACTACAAACGCCGCATCGATCCCAAAGGCGCGTTCAACCGCGGCAAGCTCATGCCCGGCGGCAACCTGGCCCGCGCTTATACGCCTTCTTTCAACCTGCTCGGTCACGAATCGCTCATCATGGAGCAGACCGAGATCGGGGCGATCGCCGACGACATCAAATCCTGCCTGCGCTGCGGCAAATGCAAGCCCGTGTGCTCGACGCACGTGCCGCGCGCCAATCTCCTCTACAGCCCGCGCGACAAGATCCTCTCCACCTCGCAGCTGATCGAGGCGCTGCTCTACGAGGAGCAGACGCGCCGCGGCGTGTCGCTGGCCCACTGGGCCGAGTTCGAGGACATCGGCGATCACTGCACCGTCTGCCACAAGTGCGAGAAACCCTGCCCGGTCGACATCGACTTCGGCGACGTCTCCATCAAGATGCGGAACCTCCTGCGCAAGCAGGGGAAAAACTCCTTCAACCCGGGCACGAAGGCGGCGATGCTGCTGCTCACGGTCAAGGATCCGACCACGGTCAAGCTCGTGCGCAAGACCATGGTCGAGTGGGGCTACAAGGCGCAGCGCCTGGCACACCAGTGGGCCAAGCGCCTCGGGCTCATCCAGGAGCAGACGCGCCGCCCGCCGCTCACGGTGGGCAAGCCGCCGATCCGCGAGCAGGTGATCCACTTCGTGAACAAACCGATGCCGGGTAATCTTCCCAAGCGCACGGCGCGGCAACTCCTCGACATCGAGGATCAGACGGTGATCCCCGTGATCCGCAACCCCCAGGTGCCGGCGAGCGACTCGGACGCCGTTTTCTACTTCCCCGGTTGCGGCTCCGAGCGGCTCTTCAGCCAGGTGGGGCTGGCCACCCAGGCCATGCTCTATCACGTCGGCGCCACCACGGTGCTGCCGCCGGGCTACCTCTGCTGCGGCTACCCGCAGACCGCCGCCGGCAACGACGACAAGGGGCAGCGCATCACCACCGAGAACCGCGTGCTCTTCCACCGGGTGGCCAACACGCTCAACTACCTCGACATCAAGACGGTGGTCGTCTCCTGCGGCACCTGCATGGACCAGCTGCTCGACTACCACTTCGAGCAGATCTTCCCCGGCTGCCGGCTGCTCGACATCCACGAATACCTGATGGAGAAAGGCATCCGGCTCGACGGCATCCCCGGCGTGCGCTATATGTATCACGAGCCCTGCCACACGCCGATGAAGCAATACGCGGGCATCGAGGTGACGAAAAAGCTGTTGGGCACGGAGGTCGCACTCAACGACCGTTGCTGCGGCGAATCGGGAACGCTCGCCGTCACGCGGCCGGACGTGTCGACGCAAGTGCGTTTCCGCAAGCAGGAAGAACTGGAGAAGGACGCCGCACGGCTTCGCGCCGACGCCGCGCCCGGCACCCCGGTGAAGGTGCTCACTTCCTGCCCCAGCTGCCTGCAGGGGTTGCACCGCTTCAGCAACGACGCCGGGGGGCTCGATGCCGACTACGTGGTGGTGGAACTCGCCAAGCACCTGCTCGGCCCCGATTGGCTCGAGCGCTATGTCGAATCCGCCAACCGCGGCGGAATCGAGCGCGTGCTCCTGTGAGCCTCGGCAGCCCGTCCCACCCGGACGGGCTGCGAGGGGATCATCGCCCCGGCTGGCGCGCTTTCAGGGCCTCTTCGAGCTCGCGGCGCTCGGCGGCGAGGCGTTTCGCCGCTGCCTCGCGCTCTTCTTGCAGGCGCCGCACCGCCGTTTCCACCGCTTCAGGGTCCGCCTTTTCCGCCGGCATCTCGCGTATCTGGTCGATCTGCCGATCGTAGCCGGCCAGCTGCGCATCGCGCCAGGCATCGAACGCCTCTAAGGTGGGGAATGCCTGTAGCAGGCGCTCGTGCTTACGTCGCAGCATCCGTTCCTGCGCCGAGAGATCCTCCGAATCGTCCGACATCCGATGGCGCGCCCGCTCGGCATCCGGATCGACTACTTTGCGTACCACGCCGCTGGCATCGATCAGCCAGTATTTGCGTCCATAACACTCGGCGGGCAGAGGATTCCCACACACTCTCCGTCCGTTGACGTCGTCACAGCACGCCACTCCCTCCCGCGCACTTGCCGTCCCGACGACGAGCATGCCCAACAATCCCCCAGCCAACACCCCGCGCCAGATTCGCCGCCCCATCGCTCTCAGCCCTCATGGCCCCATCCAGGCATGATATGCGAAACAGGCGATCCATGCCATGCCTGAACGATCACGCCGGCGCATTTTTTCGGATCCACGCTCGGTCATGCGCGGCGCGCCGCCACCCTACACGCCGTAACGCTCACGATACGCCCGCACCGCCGGCAAGTGCTCGCGCAGCCGTGGATCGTCGGCGAGCAGCGCGAGCAGATCTTCGAGCGTGGCCACGGCGATCACGGGGATGCCGAAGCGCCGACTCACTTCCTGGGCTGCCGACTCCTCGCCTTCGCCACGCTCCATGCGGTCGAGCGCGATCACGACGCCCGCCGGCTCCGCGCCGTGGGCCCGGATGAGCTCTATCGAGGCGCGCACCGAGGTCCCCGCCGAGATCACGTCATCGACGATGAGGATGCGGCCGCGCAGCGGCGCGCCGATGAGCCGCCCGCCCTCGCCGTGGTCCTTGGCTTCCTTGCGATCGAAGGAAAAAGGCTTGTCGAGCCCCCGCTCGGCGAGCCGGATCGCCACGCCCGTCACCAAGGGGATGCCCTTGTAGGCCGGCCCGAAGAGGCCGTCGAAGGCGATGCCGCTCGCAAGGATCGCTTCGACGTAGAAGCCGCACAGTGCGCGAAACGAGGCGCCGTCATCGAAGAGCCCCGAGTTGAAGAAGTAGGGTGAATGGCGCCCCGCCTTGGTGACGAATTCGCCGAAGCGCAGTACCCCCTTCTCGCAGGCCAGGCGCAGGAATTCCCGGCTAAAATTCACGGATTTCCCCTTTTTTACTAGATGTGACGGGCGGCAATGGTACGCGCCCACCCGCCTCGCCGCAAGCCATCCCGGAGACGACATGACGCTGCGCATCCTCACGCTGAACCTCAACGGCATCCGTTCCGCCGCCGACAAAGGCTTCTTCCGCTGGCTGCCCACCCAAGATGCCGACATCGTCGCCGTGCAGGAGCTCAAGGCGCAGGAAAAAGACCTCAGCGAAGAGATGCGCCACCCCGACGGCTACACCGGGTACTTCCATTTCGCCGAGAAGAAGGGGTACGCCGGCGTCGGCCTCTACCTGCGCCAGCCCCCGCTCGAACTCGTCGCTGGCATCGGCGAGCCGGAGTTCGACGCCGAAGGGCGCTATCTCGAAGCCATCTATCCCGGTCTCTCGGTGGTCTCGCTCTATCTGCCCTCCGGCTCGGCCGGCCCGGAACGGCAGGCGTCCAAATTCCGTTTCATGGACGCCTTCTTTCTCAAGCTGCGCGAACTGCGCCACTGCGGCCGCGAAGTCGTGATCTGCGGCGACTGGAACATCGCCCACACCGAGAAGGACCTCAAAAACTGGCGCAGCAACCAGAAACACTCCGGGTTTCTCCCCGAAGAACGGGCCTGGCTCAGCCGCGTGTTCGACGAGCTGGGCTGGATCGACGTCTACCGTCACCTCTACCCCGAGGCCACCGAAGAAGGCTACACCTGGTGGTCCAACCGCGGGCGCGCGTGGGAAAAGAACGTCGGCTGGCGCATCGACTACCAGATCGCCACCCCCGGCATCGCCGCCACCGCCCGCGCCGCCCGGGTCTACAAGGACGAGCGCTTCTCCGATCACGCCCCGCTCATCGTC
Source organism: Tepidiphilus olei (assembly GCF_006980705.1). GTDB lineage: Bacteria > Pseudomonadota > Gammaproteobacteria > Burkholderiales > Rhodocyclaceae > Tepidiphilus > Tepidiphilus olei. The sequence goes on from NZ_SBHO01000002.1 coordinate 157,960, forward strand.
GACTACGACTTCGCACTCGCGCAAAATCCGCGATAATTCCCCTTTTTTCTTACGGGACCCTCGATGAACCCCAAAGTCGAAGCCATGCGCCGCGTGCTCGCCGAGGCTGAGTGCATCGCCGATTCCAGCCAAGTGCAGCGCGCCATCGACCGCGTCGCCGCCGAGATCACGGAAGTGCTCGCCGAACGCGACCCGCTCGTGTATGTGGTCATGAAAGGCGCCGTCGTCTTCGCCGGCCAGATCCTGCCGCGGCTGCGCTTTCCGCTGGAAGTCGCCTATCTGCACGCCACGCGCTACCATGACACCACCGCCGGCAGCCGGCTGGAGTGGCGGGTGGAACCCACCGCGCCCATCGAGGGACGCCCCGTGCTCGTGCTCGACGACATCCTCGATGAAGGCTATACGCTCGCCGCGGTGATGCAGCGGCTGCGCGACGAAGGCGCCGAGGACGTCTATCTCGCGGTGCTCTGCCACAAGCTGCACGAACGCAAAGCCTATCCCGGCATGCGGGCCCACTTCACCGGTCTGGAAATCCCCGATCGCTACGTCTTCGGCTACGGCATGGACTATAAAGGGTACTGGCGCAACGCCGACGGCATCTACGCCGTACGGGAATCGTAAGGAAAACTCGCCATGCTCGTCACCTTCAAATCGGAAGCCGACGCCGACATCGTCATGTACCGCAAGCACGCCGAGCCCATCCTGCAGATGCTCGGCAAGGACGTCGAACGCGGCATCCTCACGCCCGAAGAGTTACCACGAGCCATCGCCCAGCTCGAAGCCGCGATCGAGGCCGACCGCCAGGCGCACCCTGGCCTGGACGAGACCGAGGAAGAAAAGGCCAAGGAAGAAGGCAAGGAGCCGCCGGTGGAATTCCACCGCCGCGCTTGGCCGCTGCTGCAGATGATGAAGCGCGCACTCGCCGAGAAAAAGCCCGTCGTCTGGGGCGTGTGAGCGTTCACGCTCGCTCGAGCGAACGCACCCCTTCCCGCCCGACCAGCACCGGTTCCACCTCCAACTCCACGCCGAAGCGCTCGGCCACCGCCTCGCGCACGCGCCGCGCGAGCGCGAGAAAATCCGCGCCCGTCGCCCCGCCTGCGTTACACAGCACCAGCGCCTGGCGCTCATGCACCATCGCCCCGCCTTCGCGTACCCCCTTGAGGCCGCAGCGCTCGATCATCCAGCCCGCGGCGAGCTTCACGCGCCCATCCGGCTGGGGATGGCGCGGCAGATCGGGATGGAGCGCCGCCAGGCGTTCGGCTACTGCGGGCGAGACCAGCGGGTTCTTGAAGAAACTGCCGACGTTACCCTGCACGCGAGGATCGGGGAGCTTGCGCGCCCGGATCTCGGCCACCGCCGCATAGACGTCCGCCGGTGAGACGCGTTGCGCTCGCCCGCCGAACCACCGCTGCAGGTCGGGATAGTCGAGCCGCGGCGGCTCGTCCCGCGGCAGGCGAAAAACCACGGCCGTGATCACGCGTGAGGATTCCTCCGCCGCCTTGAAGCGGCTCGTGCGGTAGCCGAAGCCGCACTCGTCGGCAGAAAGCGTCCACGCCAGCCCCGTGTCGCGATCCACCCCCTCGACCCAGGCGATGCGCTCGCCCACCTCCAGCCCGTAGGCACCGACGTTTTGCACCGGCACGGCCCCCACGCTACCGGGAATGGCCGCGAGGTTCTCCAGGCCACCCCAGCCTTGCGTCACGCACCAGCGCACGAACCCGTCCCACGGCTCCCCGGCGGCGGCGCGCACGAACCGCGCTCCGCCCTCCTCGCCCAGCAATTCACGTCCGCGGGTGGCCAAGCGCACCACCCGGCCAGCGAAATCTTCGAGGAAGACGACGTTACTGCCCCCGCCGAGCACGAGCTCCGGCATCGGCGCGGCTTCGCGTCGTTCCAGCCAGCGGGCGATATCCGCTTCGTCTTCCAGCACGAGCAGCTCCTGCGCCCTGACGGGCACCCCGAGGGTGGTCCAAGAAGAGAGATCGACCTCTACGAAGCGCTGCATCGCCGCTCCTGATCCGGCGCGATCGGGAAGATCCGGTCGTAACACCAGTTGAAGACGTAAGCATAGACGGTGTAAGCGAGCGCCAACCCCAGGTCGGCGACGAGCGCCTCGAGCCACCCCATGTCGGTCCAAGCGACGATCACCGGCAAGGTGAGGAACAAGAGCCCGCCCTCGAACCCGAGCGCCTGCACGAGGCGCCACAGAGGCGGACGCTGGTCGGCACGACGCCGCAAGAAGCGCGCCTCCAAGCGGTCGAACATCGTGTTGTAGCCCGCATTCCACAGCGCAGCGATGAGCGCGAGCAGCGCGAGCAAACCCAAGGAGTCGAGCACCGGCTCACCGCTCGCCCAGGCAAATGGCGGCGTGATCAGCAAGAGGCCACCCGCCTCGAACGCCAACACCTGGCGCACCCGATCACGCCAGGTGCGCAAGGGAACGCGTTCGTGCTCGGTCCTAACCGTTCGTTCCATCTCTTCCCACGGGAATCTTGAGGGGGAGTCTCTTTCGAATGCATTGCTGCGTAGCTTCCTCGCGGCGCGACGCGGCGCTCGGATACGCACCCGCCGGCGCGGCCGAATCCCTCGTCCCGCGCCCCGGGCGCCTTGCCCGGCAAGTGCTCGCAGAGCCCAGATTGTACCGCCCCCAGGTAAACCCTAGTTTGCAAGGAAAAACTTTTCCGCTATCCTGCCCCGCCAAGATCGGGATCCCGGGAGAAAAAGGGTGGCGATGCTCGAATTGGAAGGCATCGTGATGGCTTTCGGCGGATTTCATGCCGTCGATGGTGTTACGCTCAGCGTCGAGGAAGGGCAAGTACTCGGGCTCATCGGCCCCAACGGTGCCGGCAAGACGACGCTCTTCAACGTGATCGCCGGGGCCTATGCCCCCACGGCCGGCACCATCCGTTTCCTGGGGGAAGACATCACCCGGCTGCGCACCGACGAGCGCTTCCACAAGGGGCTGGTGCGCACTTTCCAGATTCCACACGAATTCCATCGCTTGAGCGTGCTGGAAAACCTCATGGTGGTGCCGCCTCGCCAGCCCGGCGAGAACCTCTTCGCCAACTGGTTCGACTGGCGCCGGGTGCGCCGCGTGGAAGAAGAAGTGCGGCAGAAAGCGATCGAGGTCCTCGCCTTTCTCGAACTCACCCACGTGGCCAACGAGCGCGCCGGCCACCTCTCCGGTGGGCAGAAGAAACTGCTGGAGCTCGGGCGTACCATGATGACCGACGCCAAGCTGGTGCTGCTCGACGAACCGGCCGCCGGAGTCAACCGCACGCTACTGCGCAAGCTCGAGGAGAAGATCCAGATCCTCAACCGGGAGTGGGGCTACACCTTCATCCTCATCGAACACGACATGGAGATGATCGCCAAACTCTGCCACCCCGTCGTCTGCATGGCCGAGGGCAAGGTGCTCACGCAAGGCGAATTCCTCGACGTGCGCAACGATCCGCGCGTGCTCGAAGCCTACCTGGGCGAGACGGTGACGGAGGAGCCCGCATGACCCACACTCCCTCCCTGGATCGTCCTCAGCCCATCCTCATCATGCACCAGGTGCGCGGCGGCTATGGCGATGCCGACATCCTGCAGGGCGTCTCGCTCACGGTGATGCCGCAAGAGATCGTCGTCATCGTCGGGCCCAACGGCGCGGGCAAATCGACGGCGATGAAAGCGGTGTTCGGGCTGGTGCGCATCCGCAGCGGGGCCATCGTCTTCGAAGGCGAAGACATCACCGGCTGGAGCCCGGATCGCATCGTGCGCCGCGGCATCTCCTACGTACCCCAGGTCGACAACGTCTTTCGCGAAATGACGGTGCATGAGAACCTGGAAATGGGTGCTTTTCTCGCCAAAGGGGATCTGAGCGCGGCCTACGATCGCATCTATGCCCTTTTCCCCGATCTGAAGACCAAACGCCACGCGCTCGCCGGCGACCTCTCGGGCGGACAGCGCCAGATGGTGGCCATGGGCCGCGCGCTCATGCTCGACCCCAAGCTCCTGCTGCTCGACGAACCCACCGCCGGGCTCTCCCCCAAGTACATGGAGCAGATCTTCCAAATCTGCCGTGACGTACGCGACTCGGGCGTCTCGATCCTGCTCGTGGAACAGCACGCCAAGCAGGCGCTCGCCTTCTGCGATCGCGGCTACGTGCTCGCCACCGGAGCCAATCGTTTCGAAGGCTCGGGCCGCGCGATCCTCGAAGATCCCGAAATCGCCCAGATGTTCCTCGGAGGATGAAGGGTTCCTCATGCTCGAATTCATCAATTTCTACATCATTCCCGGGATCGTGATCGGCGCGATCTATGCGCTGGGCGCCATCGGCATCACGCTCATTTTCGGCATCCTGCGCTTTGGCCATTTCGCCCATGGCGACCTCGCCACCACCGGGGCCTATCTCGCGCTAGGCGTGACGACCCTCATCGGGCTCACCCCCTGGCTCTCGCTGCCGGTGGCGATGATCCTCACGGCGCTGCTCGCCTACGGCATCCACCGCCTCTTCTATCGTCATCTCGAAGCCCGGCCCAAGATCCTCACGGTGATGGCCTCGCTCGGCATCGGCATGATGCTACGCTCGGTCGTACAGGTGGCTTGGGGCGTGGATCCACTCGCCTACGGTAGCGGCATCGCCCGGGCCCAATCCTTCGCGGGCCTGATGCTACGCCCCCGCGAGATCGCCACCCTCGCCCTCACGCTCGCCCTGGTGGCGACACTGCTCGCTTTCCTGCGCTACAGCAAATGGGGCAAAGCGATGCGAGCGATGTCGGACAACCCCGACCTCGCGCGCCTGTGCGGCGTCGATAACGACCGGGTCACGCGGCTCACTTGGTTCATCGTCGGTGCGCTCGCGGCCGCCTCCGGTTTCTGCCTGGGCATCAACACCGAACTCACCACCATGATGGGCTGGTCGGCGATGCTGTCGATGTTCGCCGCGGCGGTGCTCGGCGGCGTGGGGCGCGTCGAAGGCGCGGTGGTGGGCGGCCTGGTGATCGGGCTCGCCGAAGAACTCTCGGTGCTCCTCGTACCCAGCCCCTACAAATCGGCCACCGCCTTCGTCATCCTGCTCGCCATCCTGCTGCTGCGGCCGCAGGGCATCTTCAAGGGCAAAGTGCTGTAAGGAGCGACATCATGGCCTCGATCGGCCTCATCAACTACGCCACCTTCATGGGCACCATGATCGGCATTTACGGCATCCTCGCCCTGGGCCTGAACGTGCAATGGGGCGTGACCGGGCTCTTCAATGCGGGCATCGCCGGATTCTTCGCCGTGGGTGCCTACCTCTCGGCGCTCCTCACCGCCCCGCCCTCGCCCGAGCGCATCATGGGCTGGGAGCTCCCCGTGCTCGTCGGCTGGCTCGGCGCCATGGCCGGCGCCGCCCTCATCGCCTGGCCGATCGGACGCGTCTGCCTGCGTTTCCGCTCGGATTACCTGGCGATCGCCACCATCGGCGTGGCCGAGGTGATCCGCCTGGTGCTGCGCACCGAGGAAACGCTCTCCGGCGGCGCCCGCGGCATCACCGGCGTTCCTCGTCCCTTCGGCGGCCTCGAATACTCGCTGTCGCAATTCGCCTATTTCGCCTTGGTGATCGCCGTACTCCTCATGGTCTACTGGGCGCTGGAGCGGCAGCTCACCGCCCCCTGGGGAAGGATGATGAAGGCGATCCGCGACAACGAGCAGGCCGCCGCCGCCATGGGTAAGGACGTCGAACGCCGCCGACTGGAATCCTTCGTGCTCGGCGCAGCGATCATGGGCCTGGCCGGGGCGCTCTACGTCCACTTCATGCGCGCGATCACGCCCGAGGCCATCGACCCCATGATTGCCACCTTTCTCGTGTGGATCATGCTGATCCTGGGCGGCTCGGGCAACAACCGCGGCGCCATTCTCGGGGCCGTGATCATCTGGCTCATCTGGTCGATGTCGGAATTCATCACCGACCAGCTCCCCGCCGACGTCGCCACTCAGGCGAAATACGTGCGCGTCTTCCTCATCGGTTTGATGCTGCAGCTCATCCTGCGCTTCCGTCCGGAAGGATTGCTCCCCGAGGAGAGCGTACAGCGGACTTCGCATCTTGCCCCGCCACGATCCTAGGCGCTTCGAGCAAGCCGCACGAGCGGACATCCAAGGCTCGACGCGCGATGGGTTCTTCGAAACGCCCTCTCGTCTAAAATGATTGTGCTGACCAACCCCGGAAGGAGACCCGAAATGAACAAAACCCGCGCTTCGATCCTCACGCTCGCGCTTGCTGGAGCGCTCGCCACCGCCCCGGCATGGGCTCAGAACGTGAAAGTAGCCTATCTCGTCGGCATCACCGGACCGATCGCCGGCATGGCGCCCACCATGGTGCAATCGATGAAGTTCGCGGCCGAACAGGTCAATGCCCAGGGAGGCATCGGCAATGGCGGCAAGATCGACCCGCAGGTGTACGATTCCGGCTGCAACCCGCAGCTCGCCACCGACGCGGCCACCAAGGCGGTCAACGTCAACGGCGTGATCGGCATGGTCGGGCCGTCATGCTCCGGACCGGTGATCGCCGTGGCCAATTCCGTCACCGTTCCGGCCGGAGTGCTCCTCATCACCTCGTCGGGCACTTCACCCAAGATCAGCACGCTGGACGACAAGGACCTCGTCTTCCGTACCGTCGCCTCCGACGACTACCAAGGACGGGCGTTGGCGCGCACGCTCAAGGCCCGAGGCACCGACAAGGTGGCCGTAACCTACCTCAACAACGACTACGGCCTGGGGTTGGCCGAGGCATTCAGCGACGAATTCAAGAAACTCGGCGGCACGGTCACGGCCAGCCGGGCGCATGAGGACAAGAAAGCCTCCTACCGTTCGGATCTGGCCGAGCTCGCCAAGGGCGGTGCCGACACCCTGGTGGTGTTCGCCTATGGCAACTCCTCCGGGCTCACCATCGTCCGTCAGGCACTGGAAAACGGATTCTTCAAGAACTTCGTCGGCGCCGACGGCATGCGTGACGAGAACATGATCAAGACCCTGGGTGCGGAGAACCTCAAAACCTTCCTCGTCTCCGCACCGGCCGGGGCGACGGGCGCCGGGTTCGAGAAGTTCAGCAAGGACTTCAAGGCCGCCGGTGGCGACCCCAACGGAACCTTCGCCGCCACGAGCTACGACGCAGCCTTCCTGATGGCGCTGGCGATCGAGAAGGCCGGGGGCGACAAGGCCAAGCTCTCCCAGGCGCTGCGTGAAGTCGCCACCGCCCCAGGCGAGCCCATCCTCCCCGGCGAGTGGACCAAAGCGAAGCAACTGATCGCCGAAGGCAAGGACATCGACTACAAAGGAGCCGCCGGCGATCACGAGTTCGACGCCAACGGCGACGTGCCGGGCGACTACATCCTCTACAAGGTGAGCGGCAATACCTTCGCCGAGATCGAACGCATGAAATGATTACCCGCACCGCCGTGGCGCATACGCCCGCGGCGGCGGGTCAACCGAATACCTGACGGTGCTCGCGCGTGGCGCGGAACTGCACCGTCGGGTATTTTTCCATCGTCACCTCCAGGTTGTAGCGCGACGAGGCGAGATACACCGGGTTGCCGTCGATGTCGCGTGCAAGGCGCATGGCTTGTTCCCGCTCGAAGCGCGCGCGCGTGGCCTCGTCCGGATACACCAGCCAGCGGGCGGTGTGGATCTCCGCCGGCTCGAAGAGCGCCTGCACCCCGTACTCGCTGCGCAGCCGCTCGGCCACGATCTCGAACTGCAGCGTCCCGACCGCGCCGAGCAGGAGCTGCCCGCCCTCGAGCTCGAACACCTGGATCGCCCCTTCTTCCCCCAGTTCCTTCAAGCCCTTGTGCAGCTGCTTGGCCTTGAGGGGATCGCGCAGCCGCGCCATGCGAAAGAGCTCCGGCGCGAAGTAAGGAATGCCGGTAAAGCCGAGCATTTCGCCTTCGGTGAGGGTGTCGCCGATCTGCAGCTGACCGTGGTTGTGGATGCCGATGATGTCGCCGGCAAAGGCCTCTTCCTGGATCGCCCGCTCGTTGGCCATGAAGGTGATGGCGTTGGCGAGCCGCATCTCGCGCCCGGCGCGCACGTGCCAGGCTTTCATCCCGTTGCTGTAGCGTCCGGAGCAGACACGGAAGAATGCGATGCGGTCGCGGTGCTTCGGATCCATGTTCGCCTGAATCTTGAACACGAACCCGGAGAACTTCTCCTCGGCGGGCAGGACCAGCCGCACGCCGGCGTCGCGCGGCTGCGGCGGCGGGGCCCAGTCGATGAGCGCTTGCAGCACTTCCTGCACCCCGAAATTGTTGATCGCCGAACCGAAGAAGACCGGCGTCTGTCGCCCGGCAAGGAATTCGCCCAGGGCGAAGGGTGAGAGCGCCTCGCGCGCGAGCGCCACCGCCTCGCGCATCGCCCCCACTTCGGCGGGAAAGCGCGCATCGAGCTCGGGATTGGCAAGCCCTGTGATCACCTCGGCCTCGACGCGCTTCTCCTCGCCTGGGCGAAACACGAGCGTACGGTCGTGCAGCAGGTGATACACCCCGCGAAAAGCCTTGCCGCTGCCGATGGGCCAGGTGATGGGGGCGCAGTCGATTTTGAGCACCGACTCGATCTCGTCGAGCAGCTCGAAGGGCTCGCGCACCTCGCGGTCCATCTTGTTGATGAAGGTGATGATGGGCGTGTCGCGCAGGCGGCACACTTCCAGCAGCTTGATCGTCTGCGCCTCCACCCCCTTGGCCGCGTCGATCACCATCACGGCGCAGTCGACCGCGGTGAGCACGCGGTAGGTATCCTCGGAGAAATCCTGGTGACCGGGGGTGTCGAGCAGGTTGATCACATGCCCGTCGTACTCGAACTGCATCACGGAGGAAGTCACCGAGATGCCGCGCTGTTTCTCCACCTCCATCCAGTCGGAGGTGGCGTGCCGCGCCGACTTGCGCGCCTTCACGGTACCGGCCAGTTGAATCGCTCCGCCAAAGAGGAGCAGCTTCTCGGTGAGGGTGGTCTTGCCCGCGTCCGGGTGCGCGATGATGCCGAAGGTACGCCGCCGTGCCACCTCCTGCGCCAGCCGTTCTGCCAATGCGTCGCCCATGTCCGTCTTTTCTGGGAAAATCGCTCATTTTAGCAGCAGGAACGTCCACCATGATCCGCTTCGGCCTCGACCGACTCCTCGCAGAACCCGAACTGCGCCGCCCGCTCGCTGGTCGACGGGTGGCGCTCCTGGCGCACCCGGCCTCCGTCACGCGCGACCTGGTGCACGCCGCCGACGCCCTCGCGGCGCTGCCGGAGGTGCGGCTCACCGCGCTTTTTGGCCCGCAGCACGGCGCGCGCGGCGACAAGCAGGACAACATGGTCGAGTCGCCCGACGAGTTCGACGCGCGCCTGGGCATTCCCGTCTTCAGCCTCTACGGCGCGGTGCGCCGCCCCACCCCGGCGATGATGGACACCTTCGACGTGCTGCTGGTCGATCTGCAGGATCTCGGCTGCCGCGTCTACACCTATCTCACCACCCTGCGCTACGTGCTGGAAGCGGCCGCCGCGCACGGCAAGAGCGTGTGGGTGCTCGACCGGCCCAATCCGCTCGGGCGCGGCGTCGAGGGGGGGCTGCTGCAGCCGGGCTGGGAGAGCTTCGTCGGCGCCGGGAGCCTTCCCATGCGCCACGGCCTGACGTTGGGCGAGGCCGGGCGCTGGTTCATCGCCACCCTGGGGCTCGACCTCGACTATCGCGTGGTATCGCTCGAAGGCTGGGACCCGGACGCCGCCCCCAGCTACGGCTGGCCGCTGGGCGAGCGCACCTGGATCAATCCCAGCCCCAACGCCCCTACCCCCTGGATGGCGCGCTGCTATCCCGGTACCGTGCTCATCGAGGGCACCACGCTCTCCGAAGGGCGCGGCACCACCCGTCCCTTGGAAGGGTTTGGCGCCCCCTGGATCGATCCCTGGCGGCTGCTCGCAGAAATGGAAACGCTCGCCCCGCAGTGGCTGGCAGGCTGCCGCCTGCGCCCCTTTTTCTTCGAGCCGACTTTCCACAAATACGCAGGCGAGCGCTGCGGCGGAATCATGATCCACGTGGAAGACCCGGCGCACTACGATCCCCGCCGTTTCCGCCCCTGGCGCCTGGTAGCGCTCACCCTCAAGGCGCTGCGCCGGCTCCATCCGGATCGGCCGCTCTGGCATGCCGACCCCTACGAGTACGAATACGAACGCCTGGCGATCGATCTCATCGACGGCGGTCCGCGCCTGCGACAGTGGATCGAGGACGAAGCGGCCGCGCCAGCCGATCTCGACGCGATGATCGAGCCGGAAGAGCGCGCCTGGGCCGAGATTCGTGCCCCTTTCCTGCTCTGACGCCATTCGCTCTATGCTTCCCCTATAATGAGGGGACGGCGCATTCCGCGCCCTGGCGAGCGGCCCATTCATATGCGCTTCCTTTTTCCGCTCCTTCACCGTGCCGCACGCGCCTCGCCGCGGCGCGAACGGCCCCGAGGCCGCGCCAACGATCCCTCACGGCTGGCGTGGCGCCTGGTCGGGCTTTTCGTCCTCTCACTCGTCATCGTCGCCTCGGCGCACGCCGACTACCGTCTGGGCGTTTTCGGCCATCGCCCGCAAGAGACGCTCCAGCGTCAGTGGCAGCCGCTTGCCGACGAACTCTCGCAAGCGCTCGGCGAGCCGGTCATCCTCGAAGTGCTCACGCCCGAGTCGCTCGATCGCGAGATCGCTGCCCGTCGCATCGACTTTCTCTTCACCAACCCCGTTCACTATATCCAAGAGAAATACCGCCACGCATTCTCCGGCCCCATCGCTACGCTCATCACGGTCGAGCACGGCATCAAGACCGCGGCGCTGGGTGGGGTCATTCTCGTGCGCCGCGACGGCCCCATCCGCCGGCCCGAAGACCTCAAAGGCAGGCGTATCCTCATCCCGGGCGCCAAAGGGTTGGGAGGCTACCTCGCCCAGGCCGGTTGGTTGCTCGAGCGCGGCGTACGGGTGCCCGACGACGTCACCCTCCTGCCCCAGGGCAATCACGACGCGGTCGTCCAGGCCCTGCTCGAAGGCAAAGGGGAAGCAGGCTTCGTTCGTACGGGACTGCTCGAAGCGCTCACGCGCGAGGGACGGCTCGCGCCCGAGGACGAAGCGCGTCTCATGATGCTCGGCCAATGGCACCCGCCAGGTTTCCCCTACAAGGTCACCACCGCGCTCTACCCCGAATGGGCGTTCGTCGCCCTGCCCCACGTCCCGCCCGATGTCGCCCGCAAGGTCGCGCTCGCCCTCTACCAGCTCACCGACCGGCTCGAAGCCGCGCCCGACCCCCGCTTCACCGCCGCAGGCATCGGCGGCTTCACCGTTCCGGCCGACTACGCCGGCGTGGAACGCCTCGCCCAGCGGCTTCGCGTGCCGCCGTTCGAACACGTGGAAGTGGAGTTGCGCGACGTGCTGCACCAGTACACCCTGCCCTTGCTGCTGCTCGTCCTCTCGGGCGTTCTGCTCGCCCTGCTCACGCTGCGCCTGTGGCACACCCGGCGCCAGCTCGAGCACCAACGCGCACGACTCGCCTCTGCGCTCGTCGAGACCCAGACCATCCTCGAGACGGTGGATGAAGCCATCTACGGCACCGACGCACAGGGCCGCTGCATCTTCTTCAACCGCGCCGCCTCCGAAGTGCTCGGTTTCCGGCCGGAAGAAGTCTTGGGTAAGGATCCGCACGAGCTCTTTCACGCGCGGCGGCCGGATGGGCAGCCCTATCCGGCCGAGCACTGCCCCTTGCACCGCGCGCTCGAGGCGGGGCAGAAGGTGCGCCAGGACGACGTCTTCTGGCGGCGCGACGGCCTGCCGGTGCCGGTGCACGTCTCCGCCAGCCCCCGCGTCGAGCACGACCGCGTGATGGGCGCCGTCGTCGCCTTCCACGACATCACCGAGGAAATGCGTCTGCTCGAAGAACTGCGCCGCCTCGCGGCCTACGATCCGCTCACGGGCCTGGCCAACCGCGGCCACCTCGAACAGCGTCTACAGGAAGCCCAATCGGCGGCGCAGCGCCACAAGCGGCCGGCGGCGCTCCTCATGTTCGACCTGGACCACTTCAAGAAGGTCAACGACACCTACGGGCACGCCGTGGGCGACCGCATGCTGCAAGCCTTCGCCCGCGTGCTGCGCCACAACCTGCGCCCTACCGACTTCATCGCCCGCTATGGCGGCGAAGAATTCATCGCCATCCTGCCGGATACCTCCCTCGACACGGCGGTCAAGGTGGCTGAACGGGTGCGGCAGTCCTGGGCCCACACCCAGCTGCCGCTCGACGATCCAGGAAAGGTCCTCAGCGGCACGGTGTCGATCGGTGTCGCCCCCCTCGACCCCGACGCTCCCTTGGACGAGAGCCTGGCACGGGTCGACGAGGCCATATATCGCGCCAAGCGCGAAGGCAGGAACCAGGTCGCCTTGCCTCCCACGGGAAACAAGCGGCTAAAAGCCGGGGGCTGCTCGTGAAACTGCCCTTCGACCGCGCCCGTCGCCGCTGGCTCGGCACCCTCGGTGCGGGGGCGCTCGCCGCCGCCGCTGGGATCGGCGGCTGTACGCCCGAACCGCCCCTGCGCGTCTCCTACCATCTCTGGGCGGGCTACGAGCCGCTGCGCCTCTATGTCGACGCTGCTCCCAGCGCAACGGCCGGCCTGCAGCTCGTTGAAGTCGCGGACGCCGAAGCGCAGCTGCAGCTCCTGCGCCTCGGGCGGGTGGAAGCGGCCATGCTCACGCTCGACGAAGTCCTCCTCGGCCGGGCGCAGGGTCTGGATCTGACGGTCGTGTGCATTCTCGACGTCTCGGCCGGCGCCGACCACGTCATGGCACGCGGCCCCTGCCGCGATGCCTCTGGCTGGCGCGGCGCCCGCGTGGCCGTGGAGCGCATCGGCCCCGGCCGGGTCCTGTTGCAGGCCTGGTGCGAGCACCTCGGGCTCGATCCCCGGCACCTGCAGCGTATTCCCTATTCGCCGCCGCGCCAACTGGAACCCTGGGCGCGGCACGAATTCGACCTCGCCGTGACCTACCAACCCTACGTCGAGCGCCTGCGCCGCCTGGGGGCCGTCTCATGCTTCGATTCCGCCGCCCTGCCGCCGGTCGTGCTCGACGTCCTGGCCGTGCGCAGCGCCGTCCTGCACACGCACGGGAAAGCGATCGAACGCCTCGTGCGGGCCCACTTCCTCGGCCTCGAGTGGATGCGCGACAACGCGATCGACGCGCGCCACCGTCTCGCCCGGCGCTTCGGCCTGGCGCCCGAAGAGGCCTTCACCCCCTTCGTCGGCCTCGTCTTCCCGCCGCTCACGCAGCAGCGAGACTGGCTCGAACGCATGCTCGCCGACTCCGTCGCCACGATCGCGGGGCTGCTGCAGCGCGCCGGGCTGCTCCATGCGGCAGCTCCGCCGGTTCCGGCCTCGGCCCGTTTCCTCCCCCACCCCTCGCCGTGATGCAGGAACGACGCCGATGCAGCCCCCTTTTCGCCTCTCCCTCGCCCTGCGCCTCGCCGCCCTCTTTCTCGGGCTGATTCTGATCGTGCTCGCGGCCGAGAGCTGGCTCGCCTGGCGCAACGCCCGCGAACGCACGCTGGCCGACGCGCAAGAGCATCTGCTGGGGATCGCCGCCACCCTCGTGCGCGCCGCCGAACGCCGCTGGAGCGAGCGCCCCGACGAAGTGCGCGCCGACATCGAATTCCAGGCCACATCCCCCGGGCACCGTGCCACCCTGCTCACCGATGGACAGGGTCGCATCCTCGCCGCCCATCGCCGGGACTGGGAAGGGCTGAGCCTGCCCGACGTCCTGCCAAGCCTTTCCCTGCCGCTTCCGCCGCCTGCGCTGGATGCCTTGCGCTGGCAGATCCAAGGCGATGCGATGCTCCTGGCGGTCCCTTGGATGCTGCCCGAAACCGCGGACACGGCCCCGGGAACGCCGCCCGGGTGGCTGATCCTCTCCTACGATTTCCACACGCTCCTCGCGCAGCGCCTCGCCGAGCACCGCCGCGCTCTGGCCTGGCACGCCGCCCTGCCGGTGAGTGTGATGCTGCTTCTCGGGCTCTATATCCACTATCGCGGTGCCCGCCCTCTCGAAACCCTCACCCGCGCCCTGCGAGCGGTCGCCTCACCCGGGGGCTACCGTCCGCCCGAGCTCGACGGCGCCATCCCCGAAGTTCGCGCCCTGGGCGAGGCGATCGCGCGGACCATGGCCGCACTCGCGCGCCAGCAGGAACGCCTGCGCCAGCTCGACGTCGCCATCGACGCCAGCCCAGCCCAGCTCGTCATCACCGACACCCAGCCCGCCATCCTCTACGTCAATCGCGCCTTCACCGAAGTCACCGGCTACCGCGCCGACGAAGTGCTGGGCAAGAATCCGCGCCTCCTCCAATCCGGCAAGACCCCGCGCGAAACCTACCTCGACCTGTGGACCCACCTGAAGAACGGCCGCCGCTGGAGCGGCGAATTCATCAACCGGCGCAAGGACGGCAAGGAATACGTGGAATTCGCCCACATCGCCCCCGTCTTCGACGACGAAGGAAGCATCACCCATTACGTCGCCGTCAAGCACGACATCACCGAGCAGCAGCGTCTGTCCGAACGTCTGTCCTACCTGCTCACCCACGACCCCCTCACCGGGCTCGCCAATCGCCAACTCCTGCTCGAGCGCATCGCTCTGCGCTTGGTGCAAGGGCAGCACTCCCACGAAAGTTTCGCGCTCATCGTGTTCGACCTCGACCACTTCGCCGCGATCAACGATCGTCTCGGCAGCCATGCCGGCGATGCGATCCTACGGCGGATCGCGCACACGCTCGTCCATAGGCTGACGAACTGTGACACCATCGCCCGGCTCGAATCCGACGAATTCGCCGTGCTCACCGACGCCCAGCCGAGCGCATCCAAGGCCACGGAACTTGCCTGGGAGCTCGCACGCACCATTGCCCATGATCTCGATCGAAGCACTCAGCCACTGCTCGCCGAGCGTTTTCCTCCGACTCGCCTCACCGTCTCCACCGGCATCGTCGTCTTCCCCGACGAGTTCGGGAATGCGCAGGAAGTCCTCGCCGCCGCGGCCCTCGCCCTGCAACACGCATTGCAGTCGCAGGAACCCGGGGCCATCCGCCTCTACGAGAGCCTCAGTGCCGATCTCCTTGCCCGGCGCGGCACCATCGAGCAGGGTCTCAGGGCAGCGCTCGCAGGATCGGACGAGCATCGCCTCGAAGTGCACTACCAGGGGCAATTCGATGCGGCACGCCGGCTCATAGGCGCCGAAGCGCTGTTGCGCTTCACCCACGCCCGGCTCGGGCGCATCCCACCATCGGAGTGCATCGCCGTGGCCGAGCGCAGCGAGCTCATCTTCCTTCTCGGCGCTTGGGTCCTACGCCGCGCGCTCAGCGACGCCATGCGCTGGCGGCAAGAACTGCACTGGGACGGCACTCTGTCGGTCAACGTCTCGGCCCACGGCCTGCGCGACCCCGACTTCGTCGATCGAGTACTCGCACTGCTCGCCGAGACCGGCTACCCGGCCCAGCGCCTGGTGCTGGAGCTCAAGGAAACCACGGCGCTCTCCTACCTGGGTGGCCTGGAAAGGGTCATGCGCCGGCTGGCCGAAGCGGGCGTACGCTGGTCGATCGACGACTTCGGTACCGGGATTTTCGGGCCGCACTATCTCGCCCGTCTCCCCTTGTCGGAGATCAAGATCGACCAATCCTTCATCCAGCGCGCCCCCCACGAAACGCGCACCCAGCGGCTCATCCACGCCATGGTGGAGATGGCGGGCGCTTTCTCGTTCCGCACCATCGCCGAAGGGGTGGAAGACGACGACCAATTGCTGACGCTGCGCGCCTACCCGGAACTGGTGCTCCAGGGCTGGCGCCTGGCCCGCCCCGAACCCGCCGAAGCGTTCGCGCAGCGTCTGGCACAAGCCGCCGGTCAGCGGTAACGCCGATTGCAAATATCCACGCAGATCAGATAAACCCGCATACAATCGACGTTGATCTCGCCCACTCGCCCGCCGGCAGCTCGACACCCGACCATCTGCTCGCCGCACACCTCGACGCATCGGCTCCAGTCGCGGCGCTTTCCTTCGGCCTCCTCGGCCATCGACTCGATGAAACGCTGGTAGCAAGCCGCCAGTTCGACGCGCCTGGGTTCGCCTGGCACCTGGCGCCATTGCGCGCGGCTCAGGGCGCCGATCGCCTGCTCGATGAGCGGGACGTCGTCGCCCTGCACCCAGCCGCCCCGAGCGAGCCATTCCAGCGCGTCACAGTCGATCAGCCGATCCTGGGCCAAGGTGCGCGGCGTCGGCGGCAGGAATCCCGCCTGGATGCGCGCGCATTCGTGCGCAAAGAAAAAAAGCCGCGCCTTGGGCCACAACTCGGGCAAACGCTTCGGGTTGTGCACGATCACCGGCTCGCCGTCGACCACGCGCGTCTCGAAGATCTTGCGCGCGGAAGGATCCTCGCGCACCGCCACGACCCGCTCGCTGGCATCCGTACACGCCGCGAACGGGTCGCCGCCCTCGGACGCTCCTGCCCATGCCGTCACCGACAGGGACCAACCGATCAGTACCGCCGCTACCCACCGCATGTCCGCTCCCATGACCGTCCTCGCCTCATTCACTATAACAACGATTGCCGCGTTCGGCGGGCAATACCTTCACAGCAGTACTTGTCAGTCCTGTGCATTCGGTTTAGACTAGACGGACTAGTCTAATCCAAATCGGCACGTGAGCGACGACAACCGACAAAAAATCCTCGAGGCGGCCTGTACCGTCTTCTCCGAACGCGGCTACCGCGCCTCGCTCGACGAGATCGCGCGTCGCGCCGGCGTCGCCAAGCAAACCGTATACCACTATTTTCCCAGCAAAGACGAACTCTTCGCCCACGCCGTCGAGGCCATGGGAGAAGGCATCCTGGTCTCGCTCGCTCCGCTCGAGGGCGAAACGCTGGCCGACACACTCGCTCGTTTCGCCCAGACGTTCCGCGAACGCGTGCTCGCCGAGCCCTGCATCGCCCTCCATCGCCTGCTCGTGACCGAAGCGCCCCGTTTCCCGGAACTGGCCCGCACCGTCTACGAAGCCGGCATGGGCGAGACGACCCGCCATCTGGCCGCGCTGCTTGCCCGCGCCATGAACGAAGGCCGCCTGCGTCGCGACGACCCTCTCTTTGCCGCCGAACTGCTGTTGAGCATGCTCACCAGCGCCGAGCGCAACCGCCGACTCTACGAATCGCAACACCCCGAAGACGCCCTGCCCGAGCGGGCCGATCGCGTCGTCTCGTTCTTTCTTCGCGCCCTAGCCCCAGAAAAACCAATGACATCGGCCCTCTCGCCGGCCTCCTCCAGGAGCACCACCCCATGAAACCAAGCACCCGCATGCGGCTGGCTCTGACTGCCGCCCTCGTTCTGTCGACTGCCGCCTGTAGCCGCGACGGCGGCGACGCCGCCACGGCTCAGACCGCCCCGCCGCCGGAAGTCGCGGTCCTCGAGGTCCGTTACGGTAGCGCCGTGCTGCGCCGAGAACTCCCCGGCCGGCTCGAAGCCTACCGTACGGCCCAGGTACGCGCCCGCGTCGAAGGCATTCTCGAAAAACGCCTCTTCGAAGAAGGCAGCGACGTCAAGGAAGGGCAGCTCCTCTACCGCATCGACCCGCGCACCTACCAGCGCGCCTTTGAAGCTGCCAAGGCCGACGTCGCCGCCACGAAATTGCTGGTCGACCGCTACCGCCCGCTGGTGAAGATCAACGCCATCAGCCAGCAGGAATTCGACTCGGCCGAGGCCGCCTGGAAGCAGGCCGAAGCGCGGCTTGCCCAGGCCGCGCTCGATCTGGAAAACACCCGGGTGCCTGCCCCCATCGCCGGGCGCATCGGCCGCTCGCTCGTCACCGAAGGAGCGCTGGTGGGCAAAGGCGAGCCGACGCATCTGGCCACCATCGAGCAGATCGACCCAATCTACGTCAATTTCACCCAGCCCAGCTCCGAGCTGCTCGCGCTGCGCGAGGCGCTGCGCTCCGGCCAGTGGAAAGAGGCCGACCGCAGCAACGTGGAGATCGTGCTCGACAACGGCAAGACCTATCCCATCCCCGCCAAGCTCCTTTTCGAGGACGTCTCGGTCGACCCCGCCACCGGTGCCGTGCTCATGCGCGCCCTGGCGAAGAACCCCGAGCACGTGCTGCTGCCGGGCATGTTTGTGCGCGTGCGCCTGCCGCAGATGCAGATGGACAAGGTGATCACCGTGCCCCAGCGCGCCGTGCAGATCAACCCGCAGGGGCACTTCGTGCTGGTGGTCGACGCCAACAACGTGGTCAACCCGCGCGCCATCCGCGTCGGCGGCATGAGCGGTACCGACTGGGTCGTGCTCGAAGGGCTGCAAGAAGGCGAAAAAATCATCGTCGAAGGCTTGCTGAAGGTTCGCGCGGGAGCGCCGGTCAAACCCGTGCCCTGGCAGCCCAAAGACGCGCCCACCGCGGCCGGCGCCAAGTGAGGGTCTGAGCCATGTCCGTCAATTTCTTCATCGACCGGCCAGTCTTCTCTTGGGTCATCGCCATCGTCATCATCCTCGCCGGCGCCCTGGCGCTGCGTTCCTTGCCGATTGCGCAGTATCCCGAAGTCGCCGCGCCCGCGCTGGCGATCTCCGCGAACTACCCCGGCGCATCGGCCGAGGTGATCGAGCAGACCGTCGTCGCCCTCATCGAGCAGGAGCTCAACGGCATCGAGAACCTCATCTACATGGATTCCCAGTCCGAACTGGGGCAAGCGACCATAAACCTCACCTTCTGGCCTGGCACCAACCTCGACATCTCCTCGGTCGAGGCGCAAAACCGCATAAAACGCGTCGAAGCGCGCCTGCCCGACGAAGTGCGCCGGCTCGGCGTCACCGTCAAGAAGATGCGGCGCAACTACCTGATGTTCGTCTCGCTCTTCTCGCCGGACAATTCGCTCGACAACGTCGACCTCGCCAGTTTCGCCTCCACCACCATCCTCGATCCGCTGCGGCGAGTTCCCGGCGTGGGCGATGCCGAGCTCTTCGGCGCCGAATATTCTATGCGCATCTGGGTTGCCCCCGAAAAACTCGACAGCTACCAGGTAACGCCCGGCGACGTCATCAACGCGGTGGCTGCGCAGAACGTGCTGCTGGCGGTGGGCGAGGTCAATGCGCCCCCGGCGGTACCCGGGATGGAATTCGCCGCCACGGTGGTCACGCGCGGGCGCCTGAAAACACCCGAGGAATTCGGCGATATCATCGTGCGGGCCAAACCGGACGGCTCCATCGTGCGGGTGAAGGACGTCGGCCGGGTCGAGCTCGGCGCGCAGGGCTATGAAGTCTTTGCCCGCCTCAACGGCCAGCCCAACGCCGCCATCGGCATCAAGCTCGCCCCCGGCTACAACGCGCTGGAGACGGCGCAGCGCGTGCGCGCCCAACTCGAGGATCTCGCCCAATATTTTCCGCCGGGCATCGACTGGATCGTCCCCTACGACACCACGCCCTTCATCGAGATCTCGATCCGCGAGGTGGTGAAGACGCTGTTCGAAGCGGTGATCCTCGTCTTCATCGTGATGTACCTCTTCCTCGGCAACCTGCGCGCCACCATCATCCCCACCATCGTCGTGCCGGTGTCGCTGCTGGGCGCTGCCGTCGGGCTGTGGGTACTGGGTTACTCGATCAACGTGCTCACGCTCTTCGCCATGGTGCTGGCGATCGGCATCGTGGTCGACGACGCCATCGTGGTGGTGGAAAACGTCGAGCGCGTGATGGCCGAGGACAAGCTCCCGCCCCGCGAGGCAGCGCACAAGGCGATGTCGCAGATCGTGGGCGCCATCATCGGCATCACCCTGGTGCTCACCTCGGTCTTCATCCCCATGGCGTTCTTCCCCGGCTCGGTCGGCGTGATCTACCGCCAGTTCGCGATCACGCTCGTGCTCGCCATGGCGTTCTCGGCGCTCATGGCGCTCACCCTGACCCCGGCGCTGTGCGCCAGCATGCTCAAACCGCACAAAGAAGGCCATGGGGAAAAAGGATTCTTTGGCTGGTTCAACCGCGGCTTTCAAGCCACCACGCGCGGCTACGTCACCGGCGTACGCCGTGTCATCACCCGGCCTTGGCGCTGGATGATCCTCTACGCGCTCATCATCGCCTGTGCCGGATGGCTGTTCGCGCGCCTGCCAGGCAGCTTCCTGCCGGAAGAAGACCAGGGCTACTTCATTACGATGGTTCAGCTGCCATCCGGCGCCACCCAGGAACGCACGCAGGAGATCGTCACTCTGGCCGAACAGTACTTCCTCTCTCAGCCGGAAGTCCAGAACACGATCGGGATCGTCGGGTTCTCCTTCCTCGGTCGCGGACAAAACGCCGGCCTCCTGTTCGTGCGACTCAAAGACTGGAGCGAGCGCACGGCGCCGGAATCCTCGGCCCATGCCCTCATCCAGAAAGCCAACCGACATTTCTTTCCCCTCAAGGAAGCGATCATCTTCGCGATCAACCCGCCGGCCATCCCCGAAATGGCCGCGATCGGCGGGTTCGATTTCCGGATGCAGGATCGCGCCGGTCTCGGTCGCCAAGCGCTCGACGCCGCCAAGGATCAGGCGCTCCAACTCGCGGCTCAAGAACCGCGCCTGACCAACGTGCGCCTGGAAGGGATGCCCCCCGGACCGCAACTGATGCTCGACATCGACCGCGACAAGGCCGAAACCCTGGGCGTATCCTCCGCCGTGCTCAACCAGACGCTACAAGCGATGTTCGGCGTGGCCTACATCAACGACTTCGAGCGACAAGGACGCATCCTGCGCGTGCAGCTGCAGGCCGACGCCCCGGTGCGCATGAGCCCCGAGAACATGCTGCAGGTTTCGGTACGCAACCGCGACGGCAACATGGTCAAGCTCTCCGAGATCGTCAAGACGCGCTGGATGGTCGGCCCTCCCCGGCTCGATCGTTACAACGGCGTGCCGGCGCTCAAGCTCACCGGCTCGCCCGCACCGGGCGTATCGAGCGGCGAGGCGATGCAGGCGATGGCCGCGATCGCCGCCGAACTGCCCACCGGCATCGGCTACGAGTGGTCCGGCACTTCCTTCGAGGAGAACCTCTCCGGCTCGCAGGCGCCGATGCTCTTCGCCATCTCGCTCATCGTCGTGTTCCTGTGCCTGGCGGCGCTCTACGAGAGCTGGTCGATCCCCTTCTCGGTGATGCTGGTGGTGCCGCTCGGCGTGTTCGGTTCGCTGCTGGCCGTCACCTGGCGCGGGCTGCCCAACGACGTGTACTTCAAAGTCGGCCTGGTGGCCATCATCGGGCTCTCGGCGAAGAACGCCATCCTCATCATCGAGTTCGCCCGCGAACTGCACGAAAGCGGCAAGAACCTGATGGAGGCCACGCTGGAAGCCGCCCGCATGCGCTTCCGTCCCATTCTGATGACCTCCATCGCCTTCATCGTCGGCGTATTGCCGCTCGCCCTCTCCACCGGCGCCGGCGCCCAAAGCCGGCACGCGATCGGCACCGGCGTGATCGGCGGCATGCTCGCCGCCACCGTGCTCGCCGTCTTCCTCGTCCCCGTCTTTTTCGTGGTGGTTCGCCGCATCTTTCCCCCCAAGGACGAACACCCCGCCCAGGAGCCCCGTCATGCGTAAGCTGCGCTCTTCCCCCTTGGCGCTCGCCCTGCTGCTGAGCGCAACGGGCTGTTCGATGATGCCGGACTATTTCCGTCCTGAACCGCCGGTCGCCGCGCAATGGCCGGCCTCGGTCGACCCGCGCGGCGAGCGCGACATCGCCGACATGCCCTGGCAGGAATATTTTCCCGATCCGCGCATGCAGGCGCTCATCGCCGCCGCGCTCGAGAACAACCGCGACCTGCGCGTGGCCGTGGCCCGCGTCGAAGAAGCCCGGGCGATGTACCGTATCCAACGAGCCGACCGTCTGCCCAACGTCTCCCTCGACGCCGCCGAGCAGGCTGCCCGTACGCCGGCAGACCTCTCGGCCAGAGAGCGATCCACGACGTCGCACCGCTACGACGTGGGTCTGGGGCTGCTCTCCTTCGAACTCGATTTCTGGGGTCGGGTCGCCAGCCTCACCGAAGCCGCGCGCCAGCAATTCCTCGCCACCGACGAAGCCCAACGCGCTTTCCGTCTCTCGCTCATCTCGGACGTGGCCAATGCCTACCTCTCGCTCAAGGAAGCCGAGGAGAGCCTGGTGCTCGCCAAGGAAACCTTGCGCACCCGCGCCGAGATGCTGACCCTGGTCGGCGAGCGACGCAACGTCGGCGTCGCCTCCGAACTCGACTACCTGCAAGCGCTCGCCTCCTACGAAACCGCGCGCGTGGCCGCCGAGCAGCTCGACCAGCAGCGCGTGGCCGCGGAAAACTACCTGCGCCTGGTCGTCGGTACCGATCGCCACGACTGGCCCGAGGGACGCAGCCTGCGCGAGCAGGATCTGATCGGCAATTTCGCCGTCAACGTCCCCTCCGAAGTGCTCCTGCGCCGTCCCGACGTGCGCGCCGCCGAACGGCAGCTCATCGCCGCCAACGCCAACATCGGCGCGGCGCGCGCCGCCTTTTTCCCGCGCATCACCCTCACGGGGATGTTCGGTACCGCCAGCGCGGCCTTCAGCGGGCTGTTCGACGCAGGCAGCGCCGCCTGGACTTTCCAGCCGATGCTCACCCAGCCGATTTTCGACGCCGGCCGTACCCAGGCGAACCTCGACCTCGCGCTGGTGCGCCAGAACATCGCCGTGGCGCAGTACGAGAGCACCATCCAGCAGGCCTTCCGCGAGGTGGCCGATCTGCTCTCGGCGCGCGAGCGCATCGCCCGCCAGCTCGAGGCCCAGATGGCACTCGAGCGCACCCAACTGCAACGGTTGACGCTCACCGAGGCGCGCTATCGTGAAGGCATCACGAGCTTCCTCGAAGTACTCGACGCGCAACGCGATGCCTTCTCCGCCTCGCAGGCGGTGATCTCGACCCGACGTCAGCTGCTCTCGGCCGCGGCCCAACTCTACAAGGCACTAGGCGGCAGCAGGGAATTCGAGGGAGAACCGATCGTGGCCGCCGCGAACGCTGCGGATGCCCAGGAAATGAAGCAGAGCGCAACCGGCGAGTAACCCCCTCTCCGCGTCCCGAGCGCAAGGGCGCTCGGGCACGCCGGCCCCGGCTTGTCCTCGCCTATAATGGGGAAAAGCATGAGAAAGAGGGGACGATGACCAGCCACCGCCCGAGGCCATCCCGGTATGCGCTTTGCTCGCGGCTGCGCCGCTGCGTCGTCCGATGCTCGATTCTGCCGGCGCTGTTCTTCGTACTGCGCCCCATCTGGGCACAGCAGCTGCCAGACCCTCTGCGACAGCATGCCGTGCCGGCCCTCCTCATCGCGCCCGACGATGGACGCATCCTCGATGCGAACGAAGCTGCGATCGCCTTCTACGGCTATCCCGCCGAGCGGCTGCGCGGCGGCATGACGATCCGTGAGATCAACCAACTCTCGCCCGAAGAAGTGCAGCACGAGATGGCAGACGCGCGGCGGCAGCAGCGCAATTTCTTCGTCTTTCCCCACCGCCTCGCCTCGGGACGAATCGTGGCCACCGAGGTCTATTCGAGCCCGGTGCAGATCGACGGGCGCACCTACCTCCTCTCGCTGATCCTGCCCGAGACGCGGGCAAGCCTTCTGCAGTCTGAACTGGAGCGCTACCAGAACCGGCTCGAGGAGCTCGTTGCCGAGCGCACGGAGGCGCTGCGGCGCACCGAGGCGGCGCGCCGGGAGATTCTCGGCTGGGCAGTGATCGGCCTGGGGCTGCTGCTGCTCCTGCTCGGGGCGGCCTATCTGCGGCTGCGGCGCGCCCAGCATCGGACGCGGCAGTTGGCCGAGGAGCTCGAACTCGCCCTCGAAGGAGCGGGGCTCGGCCGCATCCTGTGGGACGTGGAGCGGCGCGTCGCCACGTTCTGCCCACGGAGCCAGCGCATCCTCGGCCTGCCGGGAGAGCGCCCGATCGACGTGCCGCTCGAAGAATGGGTAGCGATGATCCACCCCGAGGATCGGGAACGGGTGCATCAGGCAGTCGTCGAACATCTCAACCGCAACCGCCCCAACGTGGATCTGCGCTACCGCATCCGCCACGCCGACGGCGGCTGGCGCTGGATCGAGACCTGGGCCCGCGCCGTCGACGGCAACGCGGAAAACCGCCGGATCCGGCGTATCGCCGGGCTGGTGCGCGACGTCACCGATGCCGTGCAGCTGGAAGAATCCCAGCGCATCGCCGCCAGCGTCTTCCACGCCCTCGCCGAGGGCGTGGTGGTCACGGACACCAATCTCGTGATCCTCGAGGTCAACGATGCCCTGCTGCGCATGACCGGTTTTTCGCGCGAGGAAGTGATCGGTGTGCGCATCGCCCCATGGCGCTCGCACCGGCACGACAAGGCCTTCTACGATGCGATGTGGGCCACGCTGCGGGCAAGTGGCAGCTGGCACGGCGAAGTGTGGAATCAGACCAAATCCGGGCAGCCGCTGCCGACGCTGCTTACCATCTCCGCCGTCTACGATGAGCAGCGCCGACCGATCCGCTACGTCGCGGCGATGCAGGACATCACCGCGCTCAAGGCACAGCAGCAGATGCTCGAGCGTCTGGCCTACCACGACGAACTCACGGGTCTGCCCAACCGCGTGCTCCTCAACGACCGCTTGGCGCAGGCACTGGCCGCCGCCCGCCGTCACGACACCGCGGTGGCCGTGGTCTATCTCGATCTCGATGGATTCAAACCGGTCAACGACCGCTGCGGCCACGAGGTCGGCGACGAGGTGCTGCGGCTCACCGCCCGGCGCCTACAAGGAGCACTGCGCGAGACCGACACGCTCGCGCGCATCGGCGGCGACGAGTTCGTCGCCGTGATCACCGATCTCCCTTCGGCCGAAGCCTGGGTGCCGATCGTCGAGCGCATGCTCACCGTCACCCGAATGCCGATCAAGTACGGCGATGAAAGCCTGCAGCTCACCACCAGCATCGGCGTCACCGTCTACCCCGAAGACGACGCCGACCCAGAAGTCCTCCTGCGTCACGCCGACCTCGCGCTCTATCAAGCCAAGCAAAGTGGCAAGAACCGCTATTGTCGTTTCGACGCCCAGCTCGATCGCGAGCAACGCGCGCGCCGCTCGCTGAGCCAGGCGGTGATCGAAGGCATCGAGCGGGAAGAACTGCGGCTCTATCTGCAACCGCGCGTGGAACTGGCGAGCGGGCGCATCGAAGGCGCGGAAGCCCTGGTGCGCTGGCGCCATCCCACGCGAGGATTGCTTGCCCCCGGCGCCTTCATCCCGGCGATCGAGAACGACGAAGCGATCGTGCGGCTCGGCGACTGGGTGCTCGAGCGGGCGTTGGCCCTGCTCACCGACTGGACTCGCCAGGGGCGGGACTGGCTCGTCTCGGTCAACGTCGCCCCCCGCCAACTGCTCGATCCCACCTTTCCCCACCAGCTCGCGGAGCGGCTCGAGCGCTATCCGGACGCCGCCCCCTCGCGCTTAGAACTGGAAATCGTCGAATCGAGCGCGCTCGACGCCGGCCTGGGCATCGAACAGCTGATGACGCAATGCCGCACGCTGGGCGTGCGCCTGTCGATCGACGACTTCGGCAGCGGCTACTCTTCGCTCGCCTACCTCAAGCGTGTACCGGCCCATGCGATCAAGATCGACCAGGCCTTCGTCATCCACTTGCTCGACGAGGCCGACGACTATCGCATCGTCGAAGCGGTGCTGGAACTCGCCCGCACCTTCGACCTGCACTGCGTCGCCGAAGGGGTGGAGACGCTGGAACACGGCGAATACCTCTTGCGGCTCGGCGCCGACGTCGCCCAGGGGTATGGCATCGCCCACCCCATGCCGAAGGCCGACTTTGCCAACTGGGCAATGCGCTGGCAGCACCCGCCCCAGTGGGCACGCTGGCGCGACACCCTGAGCAATCCCCTGTGCCGACGACTGACCCGATTCGAGCTGAGCCACCGTCACTGGTTCGCCCGCCTCGAATACCACCTGCGCGATGGCATCGCGACACCGCCCCCGCAGCTCGATCCGCATCGCTGCGACTTCGGTCATTGGCTCGACGGCGAGGGGCGAGAAATCCTGGCCACCCGGACCGAATTCCCCGCCATCGTGAACACACACGAGGCGATGCACCGTGCGGCGCAAAAACTGGTCGCGGCGGCGAAGACCGGAGCCCCACCCCCCGAGCTGCGAGAGGAAGTCACGGCCCTTCACCGCGAACTCCTTGCCCGCCTGCAAGCGCTCGCGCTCGCCATTCCCCGGCGTGGCTAAACTACTCAGTGCCTCGGCTGACCTCTACACAATGGGCGCGAGCCAGCGCCGCGCCTCCTCGAGCGCCATGCCGCGCCGCCGCGCCCAGTCAGCGAGTTGATCTTCCCCGATCTTGGGAATGGCGAAGTAGCGCGACTCGGGATGGCTGAAGTAGAACCCGGCCACGCTCGCGGCCGGGCGCATGGCGTAGTGCTCGGTGAGCGTCATGCCGGCGCGCGCGGGCGCATCGAGCAGCGCGAACAAGTCGCCCTTCACCGTGTGGTCGGGGCAGGCCGGATAACCCGGCGCCGGGCGGATACCGCGGTAGCGCTCGGCCACCAGCTCTTCGGGCGAGAGCCGCTCCTCGGGCGCGTAGCCCCAGTCTTCCCGCCGCACCCGCTCGTGCAGCCACTCGGCGCAGGCTTCCGCCAGCCGGTCGGCGAGCGCCTTCAAAAGAATGGCGTGGTAGTCGTCGTGCGCCGCCTCGTACTCGGCCAGTTTCTCCTCGATGCCATGCCCCGCGGTCACGGCAAACGCCCCGATCCAGTCCGGCACCCCCGTCTCCTTCGGCGCGATGAAATCGGCCAAGCACAGGTTTGGCTGCCCCGGCGGGCGCTCGTGCTGCTGGCGCAGACCGTTCCACACCATGGCGAGTGCATGGCGCGATTCGTCGACGTAGATCTCGATGTCGTCGCCCAGGCTCGCCGCCGGGAAGAGCCCCCACACGGCGCGTGCCGTGAGCCACCCTTCGCGCACGAGCACCTCCAGCAGGGCGCGCGCCTCGCCATAGACCTGGCGCGCCGTCTCGCCCACCACCGGGTCTTCCAAAATCTGCGGGAAACGACCGGCCAGATCCCAGGTCTGGAAGAAAGGCCCCCAGTCGATGTAGGGCACGAGCCGCTCGAGCGGCACCTCCTCGGCGAATACCCCCAAGCGGTGCGGGCGCGGTGGGGTGTAGGCCGTCCAGTCGGTGCGAAACGCGTTGGCGCGCGCGGCCTCCAGCGGCAGCAGGGTGTAGCCGGTCTTGGCAGCATGCCGCTCGCGGATGCGCTCGTAGTCCTCGCGCACCTGGGCGACGTAGACCTCGCGCTCGCCGGGCGAGAGCAGCGCCGAGACCACCCCCACCGCCCGCGAAGCATCGGGCACGTACACCACCGGCCCCTCGTAGTGCGGCGCGATCTTCACCGCCGTGTGGGTGCGGCTCGTCGTCGCCCCCCCGATGAGCAGAGGTACCGTAAAGCCCTGCCGCTGCATCTCGGCGGCCACGTGCGCCATCTCTTCGAGCGAAGGGGTGATGAGGCCGGAGAGCCCGATCGCATCCGCCTTCAGTTCACGCGCCGCGGCGAGGATCTTCTCGCACGGCACCATCACGCCCAGGTCGTGCACCTCGTAGCCGTTGCAGGCGAGCACCACGCCCACGATGTTCTTGCCGATGTCGTGCACGTCCCCCTTCACCGTGGCGAGCACGAGGCGCCCTTTGGTATGCCCGCCCGTCTTCGCCTTCTCCGCCTCGATGTAGGGCAGCAGGTGCGCCACCGCCAGTTTCATCACCCGGGCGGATTTCACCACCTGAGGCAGGAACATCTTGCCCGCGCCGAAGAGATCCCCCACCACGTTCATGCCGGCCATGAGCGGCCCCTCGATCACCGCGAGCGGCCCCTTTCCCTCGGCGGCGAAGCGCGCGCGCAGCTCCTCGGTGTCCTCGACCACGTGCTCGGTGATGCCCTTGACGAGCGCATGTTCCAGACGCTTTTCCACCGGCCAGGCGCGCCATTCCTGCACTTCTTCCGCCCTGGCCTCGCCCGTCTGCAGGGTCTGGGCGTAGGCCACCAGCTCCTCGGCCGCGCCGGGGCGGCGGTTGAGCACCACGTCTTCGACGAGCGTGCGCAGCCGCGGCTCCAGCTCGTCGTAGATGCCCAGCTGCCCGGCATTGACGATGCCCATGGTGAGTCCGGCGCGGATGGCGTGATAAAGGAAGACCGTGTGGATGGCCGCGCGCACCGTTTCGTTGCCGCGGAAGGCGAAGGAGACGTTGGAGATGCCGCCGCTCGTCTTGGCGTGCGGCAGATGCCCGTGGATCCAGCGCACCGCCTCGATGAAGTCGACGGCGTAGTTGTCGTGCTCGGCAATCCCCGTGGCGATGGCGAACACGTTGGGATCGATCACGATGTCCTCGGGCGGAAACCCGTCGGCCACCAGCAGCCGATAGGCGCGCTCGGCGATCTCGATCTTACGCGCGAAGGTATCGGCCTGGCCGCGCTCGTCGAAGCACATCACCAGAACCGCCGCGCCATGGCGCCGCGCGAGCCGCGCCTGCGCGAGGAACGTCGCCTCTCCTTCCTTGAGCGAGATCGAATTGACGATGCCCTTGCCCTGCAGGCATTTGAGCCCCGCCTCGATCACCTCCCACTTGGAAGAATCGACCATCACCGGCACGCGCGCGATGTCCGGCTCCACGGCCACGAGCCGCAGGAAGCGCGTCATTGCCGCGGCGGAATCGAGCATCGCCTCGTCCATGTTGACGTCAATCATCTGCGCGCCGGCCTCCACCTGCTGGCGCGCCACCGACAGCGCTTCATCGTACTTCTCTTCGAGGATGAGGCGGGCGAACTTCTTCGAGCCGGTGACGTTGGTACGCTCGCCCACGTTCACGAAGAGCGAATCCGGCCCGATCTCGAAGAGATCGAGCCCCGCGAGCCGCATCACGGGCTTCGCCTGGGGCAGCGGGCGCGGCGCGCGGCCTTCCACGGCCTGCGCGATCGCCGCGATGTGCGCCGGCGTCGTGCCGCAGCAGCCGCCTACCAGATTCACCCAACCCGCCTCGACCCAAGAGACGATCTCCGCGGCGAGCGCCTCGGGCGTCTCGTCGTAGCCGGTGGGCGAGAGCGGATTGGGCAGCCCCGCGTTGGGATGGGCCGAAACGAAGGTGGTGCAGATGCGCGCGAGCGTCTCCACGTGCGGACGCAGCTCGCGCGCACCCAGGGCACAGTTGAGCCCGAAAGTGAGCGGGCGCGCGTGCGCGAGCGAAGCCCAGAAGGCTTCCGGCGTCTGCCCCGAGAGCGTGCGCCCGGCCGCATCGGTGATGGTGCCGGAGATCATCACCGGCCAGCGCCGGCCATGCTCTTCGAAGAGACGCTCAAGCGCAAAGACCGCCGCCTTGGCGTTCAAGGTATCGAACACCGTCTCGATGAGCAGCAGGTCCGCTCCGCCCTCCACCAGAGCGCGCGCCGACTCCAGATAGTCGGCCGCGAGCGTGTCGAAGTCGATGGCGCGAAAGCCGGGATCGTTCACGTCGGGGCTCAGCGACAGCGTCTTCGAGGTCGGGCCGATGACGCCGGCCACGAACCGGGGCTTGTCCGGCGTGCGCGCGCTGTACTCGTCGGCGAGCGCGCGAGCGAGCCGCGCCGCCTCCCGGTTGATCTCGTAGGCCAGATGCGCCAGACCGTAATCCGCCTGCGAGGCGCGCGTGGCGTTGAAGGTGTTGGTCTCGATCACGTCCGCCCCGGCCTCCAGATAGGCGCGGTGGATCTCGCCGATCACCTCCGGGCGCGTGAGCACCAGGAGATCGTTGTCGCCCTTGAGCTCCACCGGGTGATCCTGCAGCCGCTCGCCGCGAAAATCGTCCTCGGTGAGCCGATACTGCTGGATCATGGTACCCATGGCGCCGTCGAGCACCAGCACGCGCTCGCGCAGCAGGCGCGCGAGTTCCTCGGTCCGGTCCGCTTGCATGCCTCTTTCCTCCACAAAAAGCGAAACGCCCGTGAAGCCAGCCGGCGGCGGGGCCTCACGAGCGTCGTTGTCCTGTCCGAGCCTGGCGGCGGGGCGCCGCTGCAACGCTCCTCGGAAAGTCTCGTATTTTACGGCAAGAATTCCTCGAGCAGGGTGTTGAGCAAACGCCAGCCGCGTTCGGTAGGAGCGATGCGCCAGGCAAGCGGCTCGACCAGACCTTGGGCTTCGAGCCGCGTCCAGCGCGGTGCGAGCGCCTCCAAAGACAGCCCCGTGCGCGCCGCGAACCACTCCCGCGGCACCCCCGCGCGCAGCCGCAGCGCGTTCATGAGGAACTCGAAGGGCAGCGCCTCGGGTGCCACCCTCGATTCCTCCTGCACGAAGGGCGCACGCGCGGCGAGGTAACGGCGCGGATGCTTGTGCTTCATACGCCGCACGATGCCCTCGGGCGTGCTGAGCTTGCCGTGCGCCCCCGGCCCCACGCCCAAGTAATCGCCGAAACGCCAGTAGTTGAGGTTGTGCCGGCAGGCTTCGCCTGGTAGGGCCCAGGCCGAGACCTCGTAATGGACGAAGCCGGCACGCGTAAGGCGATTTTCCACTGCCTCCTCGATCGCCGCCATCTCCTCGTCGGCAGGAAGCGGCGGGGGCGATGCGGCAAAAGGCGTGTTCGGCTCGATCGTGAGCTGATAGCAGGAAAGATGCGTCGCCCCGCCGGCGAGCGCCGTCTCCACGTCCGCGAGCGCCGCCGCCGGGCTCTGGCCGGGCAGGTCGATCATCAGATCGACGTTGACGCGCGCGAAGGTACGCACCGCCGCCGCGAGCGCGGCGCGCGCCTGGGCGCCGTCGTGGATGCGTCCCAACCGGCGCAAGGCGGCATCGTCGAAACTCTGCACCCCCAGCGAGAGCCGGTTCACCCCGGCCTGCGCGTAGGCCGCGAAGCGCGCCGCTTCGAAGGTGCCGGGATTCGCCTCCAGCGTGACCTCGGCGTTTGGCGCGAGCGGCAAGCGCCGTCGAATCGCCGCCATGAGCCGCGCGAGCGCCTCGCCCGAGAGCAGGCTCGGCGTGCCGCCGCCAAAGAAGATCGTGTCGATCGGCCGCCCGCCGGCGCGCTCGGCCTCGGCCTCGAGGTCGGCTTCCAGCGCCGCGAGGAATTCCGCCTCGGGCACCTCGCCTGCGAGCGGATGCGAATTGAAGTCGCAGTAAGGGCACTTGCGCACGCACCAGGGCACGTGCACGTAGAGCGACAGCGGCACCCGCGCCGGATCGAGCGCGCTCAAGCGCCCTCCCGCGCGAGCCGCGCCCGCAGCCGGCGCAAGGCCCGGCCGCGGTGGCTCAGGCGATTCTTCTCCTCGGGGGCGAGCTCGGCCGCGGTCTTGCCCCATTCGGGCAGATAGAAGAGCGGATCGTAGCCGAATCCGCCCTCCCCGCGCGGCGCCGTGAGGATCTCTCCCCACCAACGTCCCTCGGCCACGAGCGGCAGGGGATCGTCCGCCGTGCGCAGAAAGACCACGCAGCTATAGAAAAACGCCCGCCGCGCCGCGCCTTCCAGGTCCTGCATCGCCGCGAGCAGCGCCGCGTTGTTGCGCGCATCCGACCGGGGCTCTCCCGCGAAGCGCGCCGAGTGCACCCCGGGCGCCCCGCCGAGCGCCGGCACCGCCAGGCCCGAATCGTCGGCGATCGCCGGCAGGCCCGCAGCGGCCGCCGCGTGTCGCGCCTTGGCGAGCGCATTTTCCAGGAACGTCGGATGCGGCTCCTCGGCCTCCGTAATGCCCAGCGCCCCTTGCACCAACACCTCCCAGCCGAGCGGCGCGAGCAGCGCCTCGAGCTCGGCCGCCTTCTTCGCGTTGTTGCTCGCGAGCACCACCCGCCGCTTGCCCGAACTCACGCCCGGCTCTCCCGCTGGGCGGCGAGCAGCTCGCCGATGCCTTTCTCGGCGAGCGCGAGCATCGCCTCGAGCGCACCCCGACCGAATGCCCCATGCTCGGCCGTGCCCTGCAATTCGACGAAACCGCCCGCGCCGGTCATCACCACGTTCATGTCGGTGTCGCAGGTGGAATCCTCGGCGTAATCGAGGTCGAGCAACACCTCGCCCCCCACGAGCCCCACCGACACCGCCGCCACCTGGTCGCGCACGGGCGAAGCCTCGAGCACCCCACGCGCCACCAGCGCATCGCACGCATCGGCGAGCGCCACCCAGGCCCCCGTGATCGCCGCCGTGCGCGTGCCGCCGTCGGCCTGCAGCACGTCGCAATCGAGCACGACCTGCCGCTCCCCCAGCGCCGCCAGATCCACCACCGCGCGCAGCGAGCGCCCGATCAGGCGCTGGATCTCCAGCGTGCGCCCGCCCTGTTTCCCTTTGGCCGCCTCGCGCGGCGTGCGCGTGTGCGTAGCGCGCGGCAGCATGCCGTATTCAGCCGTCACCCAGCCCTGCCCCGTCCCCTTGAGGAAAGGCGGCACGGATTCTTCCACGCTCGCGGTGCATAGCACCCGCGTGCGCCCGAAAGATACCAGCACCGAGCCTTCGGCATATTCCGTAAACCCCCGTTCGATGCGCACCGGACGCAGTTCGTCGGCGCGCCTACCATCATGCCTCATGCATCATCCCTTGAATTTCTGGATCGTCTCGTTGATCTCGCGGATCGCCCGTTCGATCTCCTCGGCGTCCATGGGTTCGGCCGAAAAAGTCGGCTGATGCGGCACGGAAAAAGCCGTGGTCACCTGGTCGAGCGCCATGGTCTCGGTGGAAACCGTGTCCGGCGCCAAGGAGGGTTCGCCCTCCTCCCAACGCATGGCGATGAGCGAGACGTTGTCCGAGTTGGGCCCCGCCTCCATCTCCGCCTGCTCCACCAGTTCGGGCACCACCTGCACGAGCGGTCCGCGCGCGAGGCGCTCGGCGATCTCCTCGTCGTCGAGCACGCCCCACAGGCCGTCGGAACACAGCGCGATCACGTCCCCAGCCTGCAACACCGTCCGCCGGCCGAAGTCGATGTGCGGCAAAGTCTCCCCGCCGAGCGAACAATAGAGGCGGTTGCGGCTGTCGTGCGTGCGCAACTGGGCTTCGCTCAGCACCCCCTGATCGATCAGAAGTTGGGCGTGCGAATGGTCGATCGTGCGGGCGAGCACCTTACCTCGGCGAACGTGATAGAGCCGCGAGTCGCCCACGTGCGCCCACCAGGCATACCCCCCTTCCTGCACGAGGCAGGTGACGACCGTGGCCCGAGGATTGCCGGCGATGTGATTCACCCGGGCGTATTCCAGGATCGCATAGTGCGCATTGATGATCGCCTGCGACAAAAAACTCAGAGGATCGTCGACTCGGGGCTTGGCGTGGAGCCGAAACGCCTGGATGAGGCTCTGCAGCGCGATCTGGGCCGCCACTTCGCCGGCCGCGTGCCCCCCCATCCCGTCGGAGAGCACCATGATGAGCGCCTCGCGCGAATAGGCGTAGCCCACCCGGTCCTCGTTCACCGGCCTTCCACCCACGCTCGTGGCCTGATGGATGGAGAATTTCATCATTAGGCTCCTTCGTGCAGCGAGGGCATCATCGACCGATACTCGGTGGCGGCCACGAGGAAGGGCACGTAAGCCGAGAGTACCTTCTGCACCGCATAAGCGCTCTGCGGCCGCTGCTCGGGCTCGAGCTGCATCAAGTCGACGATGAGATCGATCAACTCCGGCGTATAGCGCTCACGGTACGGGGCGAGCCGCTGCGGCAAATCGTCTTTCTCTTGCCGCGCCTCTGCGCGCGGCGGCGCCTGCCCGGTGACGCAGGTATAGAGCGTGGCGCCGAAACTGTAGAGATCGGTCCATGGTCCGATGAGCTCACGCTTGCCGCTGAGCTGCTCGGGCGGCGCGTAGCCAGGCGTAAACATCGTGCGCACCCATGCCTGGTCGGACGACAAGCTCTGACGCGCCGAACCGAAGTCGATCAATACCGGGTCGCCATTGCGGCGCAGATAGATGTTGGCCGGCTTCAGGTCGAGGTGCAACAGCTTGTGCGTATGCACCTCGCGCAGCCCCGAGAGCACCCGCAAACCCATCGCCCGAATGAAGCTCTCGCGCAGTCCCCCTTTTTTCTGCCGGACGTACTGCAAGAGGGTGCGCCCCTCCTCGTACTGCATCACCATATAGACGGTCTGGTTTGCCCGAAAGAAGTTGAGCACCCGGATCACGTTGGGGTGGTTGATGCGCGCGAGCGACCGCCCCTCCTCGAAGAAACACTTCAACCCGAAGAGAAAGGCCCGCTCACAATCGGGCAGGATCTCCGGCTCGATCTCACCCTCTTCCCGTCGCGCCAAGGTATGCGGCAAATACTCTTTGATCGCCACCGTCTTCCCCTCGCGATCGCGAGCGCGATAGACGAAGGAAAATCCCCCCTTGGCGAGCAGATCGACGATGCGGTAGCCCTCCACGAGCCACCCAACGGGCAACGGAGCGTTTTCTTGTGTCGACATGGTCTGACCGGGTATGATAAACCGCCTCGGACGAAGCGTGGAATGACTCAATGATACACAGTATGACAGGGTTTGCCAGCGCGCAAGCCCAAATCGGCTCTCGGCTCCTGCGCCTCGAACTGCGCAGCGTCAACGGCCGATTTCTCGATCTCCATTTCCGCCTACCCGAGGACTGGCGCGCCTTCGAGCCGCTGCTGCGCGAACGCCTGCAAAAGGCGCTCGGTCGCGGCAAGGTCGAATGCCGGCTCGACGTACAAAGCGCCCCGGTGCAAGCAGCGCTCACGCTCGACCCCACCGCCCTGCAGGCGCTCGCCCTCACCCAGACCGAGATCCATCGATTCCTCCCCGAAGCGGCCTCCCTCACGGCGGGCGAGATCCTACGCTGGCCCGGTGTGGTGCGCGAACCCGAGCTCGATCCCGAGGAAACGCAACGGCGCCTGCTCGAGCTGCTCGAGACGGCGCTCGCCGAACTCCTCGCACACCGCGCCCGCGAGGGCGAGGCGCTCGCCGCCGCCATCCGCGAACGCGCCACGGCCATCGCCGAGCTCGTCGAACGCGCCCGCGCGCTCGCACCCGAAGCCGTCGAAGCGCAACGGCAAAAGCTCCTCGATGCCCTCGCCGCCCTGGGCCAGACCCCCGATCCCCAGCGCGTGGAACAGGAAGTCGCCCTCGTCGCCCAGCGCCTCGACGTGATGGAAGAACTCGACCGCCTCTCCTCCCACCTCCAAGAGCTCGAACGCACGCTCACGCGCGGCGGCCCCGTCGGCAAACGGCTCGACTTCCTGCTGCAGGAATTCAACCGCGAAGCCAACACGCTCGCCGCCAAAGCCGGCAGCCTGGCGCTGTCGCGCCTCGCACTCGAGATGAAAGTACTCATCGAACAGATCCGCGAACAAGTGCAGAACCTCGAATGAACGAGCAGCCGCTAGCCGATCTCCCGAAAACCGAGCTCGACATCCTCTGCCGTCGTTACCACGTGCGTCGACTCGCTTTTTTCGGTTCTGCCATTCGGGACGATTTCGGCCCTACCAGCGATATCGACGTCCTCGTCGAATTTCAACCCGGCTGCACCCCAGGCTTCGCCTTTGCACGCCTGCAACGCGAGCTCTCCCGCTTGCTCGGACGACCGGTCGATCTCCACACCCCCCGCAGCCTGAGCCGATATTTTCGGGACGAAGTGCTGCGCACCGCCCAGATCCAATATGAAGCGCCCTCCGAGTCGCCCCAAACTCGATGATACCGCCCGCATCCGCCACATGCTGGATGCGGCTCGACGCGCACTCGAGCTGGCTCGGGGCAAACCGATCGCCGACCTTCTGCCGGAAGACGAAACTGCCCTGGCCTTGGCCCGCCTCCTCGAAATCCTGGGTGAAGCCGCCCGCCAGGTCACGCCGGCCACCCGTATTCGCCACCCCGCCATTGCATGGCGTGACATTGCCGATACGCGCAACCGCATCATCCACGAATACTTCGACGTCGATTTGGAAATCATCGCCTCCATCGTCGAACATGATCTACCCGAGCTGATTCCCGCGCTGGAGGCAGTCTTGAACGAACTGGCGGAACGCAATCCATGATCCCCCTTGGCACCCTCTACATCGTCACCGCCCCCTCGGGCGCCGGCAAGACCACCCTCGTACACGCCGTGCTCGAGCGCGAACCGGGGCTCGCCCTCTCCATTTCCTACACCACCCGCCCCCCTCGGCCGGGCGAAATCGACGGGCGCGACTACCGCTTCATCGACCGAGAAGAATTCCTGCGCCTGCGCGATCGCGGCGAACTTCTCGAATGGGCCGAAGTCCACGGAAACTACTACGGCACCTCCCGTACCTGGATCGAAGACCAATTGCAGCAAGACCGCGACGTGCTGCTGGAAATCGACTGGCAGGGAGCACGCCAGGTGCGGCGGATATTCCCTCAAGCCGTGAGCGTATTCATCCTGCCGCCCTCGATCGCAACGCTGGAAGCCCGACTGCGCGGTCGCGGCACCGACAGCGAAGCCACCATCGCCCGGCGGCTGGCCGCCGCCCGTGAAGAAATGCGCCACGTCGAAGAATTCGACTACGTTATAATCAACGATCGACTCGAGCGCGCCATCGACGAGCTCACCGCCGTCGTACGCGCCGTCCGCCTGCGGCTACCGGTGCAAAAGCGCCGCCACGCCGCCTACTTCACCCAACTCCTACAGGAATGACCCCATGGCCCGCATCACCGTCGAAGATTGCCTCAAAAACATCCCCAACCGCTTCGAGATGACGCTCGCCGCCGCCGCCCGCGCGCGCCAGCTCTCCATCGGCGCCGAGCCCCTCATCGCCCTGGACCGGGGGCGCGAGCGGGACAAGCCCACCGTCATCGCGCTGCGCGAGATCGCCGCCGGCAAGGTCGGCCGCGACATCCTCGAACGCGCCCAGAACTGACCGCCATGCCCACCGCCGAGACCGCCTGCCAGCCCACTGCAGCCCCCTCGGCGGAAGCGCCGTTCGTCGACGTCGAGATCCCTGAAAGCTACGGCGCCCTGCGCGACAAGCTCCTCGGCTACCTCCCCCCCGCCGAAGTCGAGCGCATCGACGCCGCCGCCCGCTTCGCCGCCTGGTCGCACCAAGGCCAGAAGCGCGCGAGCGGCGAGCCCTACGTCACCCATCCCATCGCCGTCGCCTCCATCGTCGCCGACTGGAAGCTCGACGCCTCCGCCATCATCGCCGCGCTGCTGCACGACGTGATGGAAGACGCCCATATCCGCAAGAGCGAGCTCGCGCACCACTTCGGCCCCGTGGCGGCCGAGCTCGTCGATGGCCTCACCAAGATCGAGCAGCTCGAGAGCCAGAGCCTCGAAGACAACCAAGCGGAAAATTTCCGCAAGATGCTGCTCGCCATGGCGCGCGACCTGCGCGTCATCCTCATCAAGCTGGCCGACCGCACGCACAACATGCGCACGCTGGGCGCCGTCGCCCCCGCCAAGCGCCGCCGCATCGCCCAGGAAACCCTCGAAATCTACGCGCCCATCGCCAACCGGCTCGGGCTCAACACGCTCTACCGCGAACTCCAGGATCTCGCCTTCCAGCACCGCCACCCTTGGCGCCATGCCGTACTCGCGCACGCCGTCGAAGCCGCGCTCGGGGCACGCGACGAACTCCTCGACAAAATCCGCGCGCTCATCGAACGCCAACTCGTCGTCTGGGGGATCCAGGCCCAGATCAGCAGCCGACGCAAACATCTCTACTCCATCTACCAGAAGATGCGCACCAAGCACCTGCGTTTCGAGCAGGTGCTCGACCTCTTCGGCTTTCGCATCGTCGTGCCCGACGAAAAAAGCTGCTACCTCGCCATCGGCGCGCTGCACGCCGCCTTCAAGCCGGTGCCCGGCAAATTCAAGGACTATCTCGCGCTGCCCAAGCCCAACGGCTACCAGTCGCTGCACACCACCGTCATCGGCCCGCAAGGCATTCCCGTCGAAATTCAAGTACGCACCCAGATCCAGCACCGGCTCGCCGAAGACGGCGTGGCCGCCCACTGGATCTACAAGGATGCCGGCGAGCGCGTCGACGCCTTCGAACGCCAGACCCACGCCTGGCTGCAATCGCTCGTGCAACTGCAATCGAACGACCCCGAAGCGCGCGACTTCCTCGAAAGCTTCAAAATAGACCTGTATCCCGACGAAGTCTTCGTCTTTTCCCCGCGCGGCGAGATCTTCGCCCTGCCACGCGGCGCCACCCCCGTCGATTTCGCCTACGCCATCCACACCGACGTCGGCCACCGCTGCATCGCCTGCCGCATCAACGGCGAGCTCATGCCGCTGCGCACCGAGCTCGACAACGGCGACCGGGTCGAGATCATCACATCCTCCTATCCCAGTCCCAACCCCGCCTGGCTCAACTACGTACGTACCGCCAAGGCCCGCGCCGAGATCCGCCATTTCCTGCGCCACCAGAAAAACGAGCAAGCCGTCTCGCTCGGCGAACGCATGCTCGACCAGGCACTGCGCCCGCACGGCCTCACGCTCGGACAAATCAGCGTCTTCGCCTGGGACCGGCTCCTGCGCCAGCACACCGGCCGCAGTAAGAAACAACTCCTCGAAGACATCGGCCTCGGGCGCATCAACCCGGCGCAGATCGCCGAAGAGCTCACCCACGCGCAAGACCTCGAATCCGGCCGTCCCGGCGTGCTCAAACCCCGTGCCTCCGGCCCCGTGCTCATCCGCGGCGACGAGGGCCAAGCCGTCGTTTTCGCCCGCTGCTGCCATCCCCTGCCCGGCGACCCCATCGTCGGCCTCCTCAGCAAAGGGCAAGGGCTGGAGATCCATCGCCACGACTGCCCCCGCCTGCGCCGCCAGGGTGGCGAGCGGCGCTGGATCGACGTCGACTGGGACCCCAACCGCCCCGAAACCACCCGCTTCGAAGTGGGCCTACGCGTGCTCGCCCGCGACGCCGTCGGCATGCTCGCGCGCATCACCGCCGCCATCGCCGCCGAGCACGGGCACATCCTCGCCGTACAGATGGAAGCCCATCAGGGACTATATCTCGCCATCTCCTTCACCCTCCAAGTCGCCGACCGCATCCACCTCGCCCGCATCATGCGCGCGATCCGTCGCGTGCCTGAAGTCGTTCGCCTACAGCGCGACCTCGACGCCCAGAGGGGACTCCAGCGCACCTGAACCCAAGCCGAGCGATCACTACGCCCCTCGGCGGCCTGAGGTATTGGCATCCCACCCGGTGATGTATTACATTTCACACACCACGCCCATCTGATCCCCTTGCGCGCAGTAAGCTAGGGAGACGCTGAAGAAATGAGCGAGCGGGATGAAGCGCAAGGCGTTTGGTGCGCAGCGACCGAGACATATCGAGTGGATAGGCGAGGGAGCGAGTACCGCGCAACGCAGCGATTCGCCCGCGCAACCAAATATTCAGCGTTTCCCTAGAGTGAGCGCAGGAACATACTGCCATGGCAGTTTCCAGCAGGGCGCCCAAAGTAGCATAACCATTCGCCATCAAAACATCACGGAGGAGACATCCATGCACGAACCCCTTCGCCTGCGCCACATCGTGGCCAGAATTTTTTTCGCCTTGGTGACATGGCTTGCTTTGGCCACGGTACCGCTTCACGCCGCTCCTCCGGAAAAATCCAAACTGACCATCGCCGTCGGCGGCAAGCCCCTCTTCTACTATCTTCCGCTCTCCGTGGCCGAGCGCCAGGGCTACTTCAAGGATGAAGGGCTCGACGTCACCATCACCGATTTCCCCGGCGGCAGCAAGGCCTTGCAATCCCTGATTGGCGGTTCGGCCGACTTCGTCTCCGGCGCCTACGAACACACCATCGCCCTACAGGCGAAGAACCAGTTCATCCGTTCTGTCGTCGTGCAAGGCCGCTACGCTGGTATCGCCCTGGGCATCCGCAAAGACAAGGCCGCAAATTTCCGCTCGATGAAAGATCTGCAAGGCATGAAGGTTGGCGTGTCCGCGCCCGGTTCCTCCACCCATATTTTCCTGAAAGCCCTGCTTGCCCGTGAAGGACTGCCCCCCGATGCCGCCGCGGCCATCGGGGTCGGCACGGGCAGCAGCGCGGTCGCTGCCGTGCGCAGCGGCAACGTCGATGCCGTCGCTTCCCTCGACCCGGTCACCACCCAACTCGAAACTGCCGGCGACGTCACCGTCGTATACGACACCCGCAAGGAAAGCGATCAACGCGCCCTCTATGGTGACGATTACGCCGCAGCCGTCATCTACACCACCGAAGCCTTCATCGAGCAGAACCCACAGACGGTGCAGGCCGTGGTCAATGCCATGGTGCGTGCGCTGCGCTGGATCCAGCAGGCCACGCCCGACCAGATCGCCGACATTATGCCAAAAGAGTATTACGGCGGGAATGAAGCCCTCTATCGCCAGGCGCTGGCGAAGAACTATGCCTCTTTCTCGCCGGACGGGCGCATGACGCTCGCTGCGGCGCAAAACGTCCATAAAGTGCTCGCCACCTTCGACCCGGCCGTCCAGCAAGCCGGCAAGCTGGATCTCGAACGCACCTTCACCAACCGTTTCGTCGACGCCGCGCTGAAGAAGATCCCTTGAGCGTCCGAGATGACTGCTGCCATCGAATTCGATCAGGTGAGCGTCGTTTTTCCGGCGCGCGAACGCGGCGGCGCCCCATGGCGGGCGATCGCCCATACCTCCTTGAGCGTCGAAGTGGGTGAATTCGTCTCGGTCGTCGGACCCACCGGCTGCGGCAAGAGTACGCTGCTCAACCTTGCCGCCGGGCTGCTTGCGCCGTCCGCGGGAACGGTACGCGTCTTCGGGCAGCCGCTCATCGGCATCAACCGCCGCGCCGGCTACATGTTTCAGACCGATGCCCTGTTGCCCTGGCGCACCGCCCTCGACAACGTCACGTTCGGCTTGGAACTGCGCGGTGTGCCGCGAACCGAAGCAAACGAACGCGGCCGCTACTGGCTCGCCAAAGTGGGGCTCGCGCACGCGGCCGAGCGCTATCCGCATCAACTCTCTGGGGGAATGAAAAAGCGCGTCGCCATGGCGCAGACGCTCATCGTCGAACCCGATATCCTGCTGATGGACGAACCCTTCTCGGCGCTCGACGTACAGACGCGGCAACTCATGGAAAACGAGCTGCTCGCGCTGTGGCAAGCCGAGCGCCGCAGCGTGCTTTTCATTACCCACGACCTGGAGGAGGCGATCGCCCTCTCGGATCGCGTCGTCGTGCTCTCGGCCGGTCCCGATACGCATCCCATCGGAGAATTTCCTATCGATCTCGCGCGTCCCCGCGACGTGGCCGAGATTCGCCTCACCCCTGAATTTCTCGGCATCCATGAACGCATCTGGGCCGTCTTGCGCGACGAGGTTCTCAAGGGTTATGTCCAAACGACCACCTAAACTCTGGCCCTGGCAGGTGGCGCTCGCACTCTTCGTCTTTGCCGCCTGGTGGGGGCTCACCGCCACGCACATCCTCTCGCCCTTCTTCTTCGGCGAACCGCTCGTGGTACTGCAGCGCATCGTTCAGTGGTTCGCCAGCGGCAGCATCTGGCCCCACTTGGGCGTGACGCTCTTGGAGACCTTGCTCGCCTTCGTCCTAGGCACGGTGCTCGGCGTGGCCATCGGGCTATGGCTCGCGCTTGCCCCCGTGGCCTCGGCCCTCGCCGATCCCTATATCAAAGCGGCCAACGCCATGCCGCGTGTGATCCTCGCGCCGATCTTCTCGGTCTGGTTCGGCCTGGGCATCGCCTCGAAAGTGGCGCTTGGAGTGACGCTCGTCTTCTTCATCGTGTTTTTCAACGTCTATCAAGGCATCCGCGAAGTAAGTCCGGTGATCCTCGCCAACGCCCGCATGCTCGGCGCCAACCGCCGTCAGCTATTGCGTCACATTTACCTGCCGTCGGCCACCGCGTGGGTTTTCTCTTCGCTTCATACCTCGGTGGGCATGGCTTTCGTCGGCGCGGTAGTGGGAGAATACTTGGGATCGGCCAAGGGTGTGGGTTATCTGATCCTGCAAGCCGAAGGCACTTTCGACATCAACTCGGTCTTTGCCGGCATCCTCGTGCTGACGGCCTTCGCATTGCTGCTCGATGCACTCGTGACGCTGACCGAACGCCGTCTCCTCAAATGGCGCCCACCAACCATCGCCGAAACCCTCTGAGCCGCGCTTTCTGGCGCGGGGCAGGAATTGGTTGCCCCCTACGCCCTTCGGCTGCGCCATAGACTACAATGCAACACGATCCAGAATGTACACGAAAACGACTTATCCATTCATCATCGAAACAGGAGAAGTTTCCATGTCCCACGTCGTCAAAGTAGTCTTCGGGCCCGGTCGCGAATACGAGTTCTACACCAATTCGGAGGCCGTCGAAGCGCTCGATCGCAACGTCGCCAAAGAATGGCTGGTGCGTGAGATGGAAGCGCTCGAGTGCGATCAACCCAACCCGATGGGCAAGGTGCTCGTGGTCGACCTGATTCTCAACCTCGCCAAATGCGCGGGTGAAGCACGCTTTGCCGAGGGGGGCGAATGGGCCCAGACCTTCGCGCAGGTCGTGGCGCGCCTGCTTGATCGCCCTGTCTCGCGCATCGACGTCGAGAACTTCACCGTGGGGTGATGCACCCGCTCAAGGTGCGGCGCGGCCGATGCGGGCAATCGCCAGGGCGGCAAGAAAATTCAGATCTTCCTGCACCGGCCGCCCCTGATCGTCGAAGCCGCGCCATTCGCGCACTTCGATGTCGAGCAAGCTGCACAAGGTGGTGAAATCGGCCACGGTGAAGAAACGCACATTGGGCGTATTGAACCACTGATGCGGCAGGCTCTCCGACACGGGCATGCGTCCCTCGAGGATGCTCTTGCGGTGTTTCCAAAACGCGAAGTTGG
Source organism: Tepidiphilus olei (assembly GCF_006980705.1). Classification (GTDB taxonomy): domain Bacteria; phylum Pseudomonadota; class Gammaproteobacteria; order Burkholderiales; family Rhodocyclaceae; genus Tepidiphilus; species Tepidiphilus olei. Next base: position 200,686 of record NZ_SBHO01000002.1, read on the forward strand.
GGAAGCTCACGATCGCTTCGCGCCCCACACGCAACATCTCCCGCAAGATGCCTTGGGTATTGTGCATGGCCTGCAGCGCCTGGCTCATGATGACGTGGTCGAAATGCCCGTCCTGCAGGTCGGCGAGCCCCTCGTCGAGGTCGCTCTGGATGACGTTGATGCCGCGCTCGATGCAGGCGACGATGCGGGCCGGATCGTTCTCGATGCCATAGCCGACCACCCCCTTGGTGTCGATGAGATGGCGCAGCAGCACCCCGTCGCCGCAGCCCAGGTCGAGCACGCGCTCGCCCGGCGCGATCCATTCGGTGAGCGCCAACAGGTCGGGGCGCAGCGTCGGCGCACGGTGCACGGTTTCGCGGTCGGAAGTCGCCATGGTCACACCTCGATCCGATTGAAATAAGCGCGCAGCACCGCATGGTAGCGCGGATGCTCCAGCAGGAAGGAATCGTGCCCGGCCTTGCTGTCGATCTCGGCGTAGCACACGTCTTTTCCCGAGTGCACCAGGGCCGAGACGATCTCGCGGCTACGCGCTGGCGAGAAGCGCCAGTCGGTGGTAAACGCCACCACGAGGAAAGCCGCCTCGGCACGCGCGAGGGCCGCCGCCAGATCGCCGCCGTAGTCGGCCGCCGGATCGTAGTAGTCCAGCGCCCGCGTGGTGAGCAAATAGGTGTTCGCATCGAAGAACCGGGCGAACTTGTCCCCTTGATAGCGTAGATAAGATTCGATTTCGAATTCGGTGTCGTACGAATAGCGGGTGATCCCATGGCGCAAGGCACGCCCGAATTTCTCGGCCATGGCGTCGTCGGAAAGGTAGGTGATGTGCCCGATCATGCGCGCCAGCCTCAATCCCTGCTTGGGCACCACGCCGTGCTCGTAGTAGTTGCCGCCGTGGAAATCAGGGTCCGAGAGGATGGCCTGGCGCGCCACCTCGTTGAAGGCGATGTTCTGCGCCGAGAGCTTGGGCGCGGTGGCGATCGCCAGCACGTGGCGCACACGCTCGGGATGCTGCAGCGACCAGGAGAGCGCCTGCATGCCGCCGAGCGAGCCCCCGATCACCGCGGCGAAGCGCTCGATACCCAGCCGATCGGCGAGCCGCGCTTGGGCATTGACCCAATCCTCCACCGTCACGAAGGGGAAGTCCGCCCCCCAGGGTTTGCCGGTGGCCGGATTGATCGACACCGGCCCGGTCGAGCCGAAACAGCCTCCGAGATTGTTCACCCCGATGACGAAGAATTTCTCGGTGTCGAGCGGCTTGCCCGGTCCGACGAGGTTGTCCCACCAGCCGACGTTGTGCGGGTCGTCACGATAGACCCCGGCGACGTGGTGCGAACCCGACAGCGCATGGCACACGAGCACGGCGTTGCTGCGCGCGGCGTTCAGCGTCCCGTAGGTTTCATAGACCAGGTCGTACTGCGGCAGGACCCTTCCGGCCTTGAGTGGTAGCGGTTCGTCGAAATGCGCTTTTTGCGCCTCGACGAACCCCACGGAACGAGGATGCTTCATGCGGCGGCTCCCGTAGACGAAAAAGCCCAGCGACATGCGGGCGCCGGGCGATCCCGCTTTAGCTGCATTTGTAAGGCGCCCGCAAGCTGAGGCTCAAATCGGCGCCATGTGGATCGAACCATAGCGCGCCCCCCGGGCGATGTCAAGGTGAGCGCACGACGCTGACGCAGCATGGTTTGACACTGCGACATCACGATCATTATAATGAACCTTGTTAGCTAGCCAATAATTACGATGAACACTACCAACAATTTCGGCGTTCTGCTGCACGAAGTCGCCCGCTATTGGCGGGCCGAGCTCGACCGACGTCTGCGCCATCTGGGCCTGTCGCAATCGCAATGGCTGGTGCTGATCAAGCTGCCCGACGAAGGCATGACGCAGACTGTGCTCGCGCGCAAAGTCGGCATCGAAGGCTCTACGCTCGTGCGCCTGCTCGATCGTCTGCAGGCCAACGGCTGGATCGAGCGGCAAGACGTCCCCGGCGATCGGCGCGCCAAGCGCGTCGTCCCAACAGCCAAGGCCAAGACGCTGCAGCATGAAGTCGCCGTGATCGCCCAGGAGCTGCGCGAGCAGTTGCTCGAAGGCATCGAGCCGGAGTGCGTCGCCATCGCCGCCAAGGTGCTATCGCAGCTGCGCCAGAAGCTCGAGAACCTCCATGATTGACCGCGTCAAATCCGTCTTTGCCGGGCATCCCCGGCTGCGTCGCGTGCTGTTGATCCTCGTCTCGCTCGTCCTGCTCGCGTGGATCGCCAGCATCGTCCACTACCGCCTCACCCACATCAAAGAGACCGACGCTCGCGTGGCGGCCGAAATGATCACCATCGCCCCACGCTTGGCGGGCTGGCTGGTCGAACGCCCCGTGATGGAAGGCGATCTCATCCGCAAAGGTCAAGTACTGGCGGTGCTCTATCGTGAGCCCTCCCACTTGAAGGTCCGCGCGCAAGAAGCGGCGCTGGCTGCCACCGAAAAGGAAATCGAACGCTTGGAGAGCCTGCTCGCCGAACGGCGTGCCGTGACCCGAGCCGCCGTACAAGAAGCCGACAGCGGTGTGAAGACGGCCGAAGAGGCGCTCAAGGCGGCACAGATCGAGCGCAGCAACGCTGAGAGCGACTATCGGCGCAACGCGGCCCTGGTAAAACTGCGCGCCGTTCCCGAGCAGCAGGCCGAACACGCCGAGAACGCCTACAAAATCGCCACACAGAACGAAGCCAGCGCCCGGGCCCAGCTCGACGCAGCCAAGGCACGGCTCGCCAAGGCCCAAGCCGACGCCTTGCTCGGCTCGCTCGAGCGGCAGCTCGAACAGGCGAACGTGCATCGCGATCAAGTACGCGCCGAACTCGACCTCGCCCGGCTCGATCTCGAAGACCTCATCCTCACCGCCCCCGTCGATGGCGTAGTCGACCGCACTTTCGCCAACGTGGGTGATTATGTCGCGGCAAGCCAGCGCGTGATGCTCATCCACGATCCCGACAATGTCTGGGTGGAAGCCAACATCAAGGAGACCAAGATCGCCGACGTGCGCCCCGGTCAAGCGGTGGACGTGACGGTCGACGCGCTGCCCGGCCGGGTCTTCCACGGCGAAGTCTGGCTCATCGGCAACGCCGCCACCAGCGCCTTTCAGCTCTTGCCCAACCCCAATCCTTCGGGCAACTTCACCAAGATCACCCAGCGCATCCCGGTACGCATCCGCGTGAAGCAGGAAGACGGACTCCTCAAGCCCGGCATGATGGCCGTCATCTCGATCGATGTCCGCCACTGACGAACTTTCCGGTTTCTTCGAACGGTTTGGGTCGGCCTATCGCTGGCTCGTCATCACGACCACGCTCATGGGCACGATCACGGTCGTGCTCTCCTCGACCATCGTCAACGTGGCGCTACCCGACATCATGGGCGCTTTCGGCATCGGCCAGGACCAGGCGCAATGGATGTCGACCGGGTTCCTCGCGGCGATGACCGCCTCCATGCTCATCAACGCCTGGCTCAACGACGCGATCGGCATCCGCGCCACTTTCGTCGGTTCGATGGCGCTCTTCGCCGCCGCCTCGGTGCTCGGCGGACTCGCTCCCAACGAGAACGTGCTCACCTTCGCCCGCGTCGCCCAGGGGGTCGCGGCCGGCATCATCCAGCCGCTGGCGATGATCATGATCTTCCGCGTCTTTCCGCCGGAAGAACGCGGTACCGCCATGGGCATCTACGGCATCGGCGTGGTGCTCGCCCCGGCGATCGGCCCCGTGCTGGGTGGCTGGCTCATCGACAACTACGACTGGCGCTACGTCTTCTACATGGGCCTGCCCACCTCTTTCCTGGGCATGCTGTTGGGCACCGTCTTCCTGCCTACCCGACTGAGCGGCGTCAAGCGCCGCAGTTTCGATGCCTTCGGCTTCGTGCTGCTCACCGCCTTCCTCGTCACTTCCCTCTATGCGCTCGCCAATGGGCAACGCGAAGGATGGGATTCTGATGTCATCGTCGGTACGGCAACGCTGAGCGTGGCCTTTTTCCTCGCTTTCGTCGCCTGGCTCGCGCGTCGCGCCGAACCTCTGGTGAGCCTGCGCGTTTTCTCGTTCGGTCGCTACAGTGCCGCCTCGCTCGTCGCCTTCCTCTACGGGGCCGGGCTGTACGGGTCGACCTACCTCGTTCCGCTCTTCCTGCAGACCGTGCAGGGCTATACGCCCACGCGCTCGGGACTCCTGCTGATGCCCGCCGGACTCATCCTCGGTCTCGTTTTCCCTATCGCCGGCCGGCTCACCGACCGCTTACCCGCCTATTGGCTGGTGTGCGCCGGCCTCTTCCTCTTCGGGATTTCGAACCTCCTGCTCTATGAAATCGACGTCGACGTCTCCTTCTGGGACATGGCGCTGATGGTGCTGCTGGGACGCGTCGGGCTCGGGGTGATGATGCCGGCCTTGAACGCCGGGGCGCTGTCGGCGTTGCCGCCGGAGCTGCTCGCGCAAGGCACGGGTACCATCAACTTCATGCGTCAGCTGGGCGGCGCTTTCGGCGTGAGCCTCTTGTCGGCGGCCGTCGAAATCCGTTTCGCTTTCCATTCCGCCGCCCTGACCGCCACCCAGACCGAGGCCAACGGCACGACGCGCTACGTGATCCAGATGCTCGAGCAGATTCACGCCGTCGCCGGCGTTCCGCCCTCCCATGCCTATCAGGCGGGCGGCGCCTTGAACTTTCTCGACAAGGTGCTCGCGGCCAAAGCCCAGAGCATGGCTTACAGCGACGGGTTCGCCCTCGTCGGCATCGTCTTCCTGCTCTCCCTGTTGCCCGGTTATTTGATGAAAGGCCGCCGCTGAAACGCCCATGCAATGCCGCACCGATTACACTGAACCCAGGCCAGCCAGAGGGGTCGCCATGACCTACCGTACCATCGTCTTCGCCTACGACGGCAGCGCCGAAGGGCAAGCCGCATTGTCCGAAGGAATCGATCTCGCCGGCCTCGTCGGCGCGCGCTGCCACCTACTCGCGGTGATGGCGGTTCCACCCGAAGCCAAGTATTCCCAAGTAGTGGTTCCGGAAGACTGCCTCGACGAAAACTACGCCCGCATCAATCACATCCTGGAAGAAGGCATCGAGCGCTTCAGAAATGCCGGATTGGAAGTCGACGGAGTCGTCCGAGTGGGCGAAGCGGCACCGGTGATCGGGGAGTATGCCGAAGAAGTGCATGCGGACCTGGTGGTCGTCGGTCACCGCCGGCGTGGCCCCCTCGATCGCTGGTGGCACGGCTCGGTGGGGCACTCGCTGCTCGATACACTGCCGTGCAGCCTGCTGGTGGCGATGAAGCACCAGGAAGCGAACGCCTAAAAGGCGGCAAGAATCGCCTGCGCCATCAGCGGCACCACGCTCACCGCGTTCGTGGGGTGCGCGATCGTGTCGGTGCTCCAGATCGCCTGGGCACCGGCTGCACGCACGGTCTCGAGCGCATCCTCGACGAAGAGCGCGTGCGTCACCGCCACGTCCACCGATGCCGCCCCGGCCGCGCGCAGGGTTCGCACGGTTTGGGCGAGCGTACGCCCCGTGCTCGCCACATCGTCGAGCACCACCACCGCCCGGCCACGGACGTCCAGCCCCTCGGGCAAGGTCACCTCGACGTCCCGGTCGCCGCGCCGCTCCTTCCGCCCCACGGCGTAGTCCAGGCCGACGGCCCGCGCGGCCGCCTCGACCCAGGCGCGCGACTCTTCGTCGGGGCCGACGAGGAGCGGTCGCCCCCGCTCGCGCGCCGCGAGTTCCCCCAAAAGCGGCGCCGCACACAGAGCGAGCGCTGGCGAGACCGGCACGGCCTCGTCGAGGCGGGCGATGCGGTGCAGGTGCGGATCGACGGTGACGAGCGCCTCGACGCAGGACGCGACGAAACGTCCCACCACGAAGGCGCTCGCCACTTCTCCGGGAGCAAACGCCTTGTCTTGACGCAAGTAGGGAAAATACGGTGCCGCCAGCACGATGCGCCGCACCCCCGCCTCGTGCAGCCCCGACCCGGCGAGCAGCAGCTCGACGAGCTTTTCATTGGGATGATCGAGGCCGCGCAGCAGCACGACCTTGTCGGGCAGCCGCTCCGGCAGGCGCAGCTTGATTTCGCCATCGGGGAAACGGTGGCGCTCGATCGGCACCGGTTCGCAACCGATCGCCGAGGCCAGCCGCCGCGCGAAAAGCTCCTCTTCGGGGAAAAACAACAACATCGCCTCGTCGCTCAAGGGTTGACTCCTTCATGATAGAATTTTTTCATCGCCAGGAGAAAAAAATCATGCACGCAACCTCTTCACGTCACCCCTTCGACGAAGCGATCGCCCTCGAGACCATCGGCGAAGACCGTTGGCGTGGATCGACCCATCCAGACTACCGCAATATGGTCGGACCTTACGGCGGCATCACCGCTGCGGTCGCACTTGCGGCCGTCCTTGCCCATCCCCAGTGCCAAGGCGATCCCGTCGCCCAGACGGTGCATTTCGCCGCCCCCGTGGCCGACGGACCCTTCGAGATGCATGCCCGACCCATTCGCACCAACCGTAGCAGCCAACACTGGCTGGTCGAGATGAGGCAAGGGGAGGTGATCCCGGTGTTTGGTACGGCCGTCACGGCCCTCGAGCGCGATACCTGGGAAGCGACCGATGTCATTTTTCCCCAGGTACCCCCCGCTTCGGCCCTCGCGTCGCTCGACACCAACGTGCTCCCTCTGCCCTGGATCCAACGCTACGACATGCGCTTCGTACGCGGCATGATCGGCCAAGATCCCGACCCCGCCCATCCTTCCGAGAGTCTCCTCTGGGTACGCGACGAGCCGCCCCGACCGCTAGACTTCATCGCCCTCGCTTCCCTGTGCGACGTCTTCTTTCCCCGCCTCTACCTCCGTCGCCCACGGCGCGTACCGATCGGCACGGTCACTTTGACCACATACTTTCATGCCAGCGAAGCCATGCTCGCCCAGGTCGGTGACGCCCATGTCCTGGGGATCGCGCGGGGATTACATTACGGCAAAGGATTTTTCGATCAACGCGCCGAAATCTGGAGTCCCGAAGGAAAACTGCTGGCGAGTTCGACCCAGCTCGTGTACTTCAAAGAATGAAACACGCCTCAGAATTCGGTGAAGACCTCGACCACCTCTGACGGGGCCCCGATGCGATAGCCCGTGGCCCGCTCACAGCTGCGCCGCGCGAACAGTAAATCCGCCGGATATTGGGCATAGACGCGGTAGAGCGGCTCGCCTCGGGCAACGGGATCGCCCAGTTTCTTGAACAGATCCACGCCAGCACCCTTGACCTTTGGCGCCCCTGCCTGCCGAGCGATCTGGGCCAGGTGCAAGTTGTCGATTTCGGTGACGACTCCCTCGACGGGCGCCGTCACCTCGAACCATTGCGTCGCAAGCGGCGGCGCATTGTGATCGAACGGTTTTTCTCCCTGCGCCTTGACGATGGCGCGCATCTTGGCCAAGGCGCGTCCCGAATCGAGGATGTCCCGGGCGATGGAGAATCCCTCCCCGCCGCGCACGTCGGGATCGAATTCGATCACTCGGCCGGCGAGCCGCAGAGCTTTCTGCCGCAGATCGATGGGCGCGCGCGGGTCGTTTTCCAACACGCGCATCACGTCGCGCGCTTCCAGTACCGGGCCGATGCCGAATCCCACCGGCTGGCGCCCGTCGGTGATGACCACGTCGATCACCAAGCCCAGCCGGTGCGCCACGTATTCGAAGAGCTTGCGCAGCTGCAGCGCCTCACGCATCGAGCGCACTTTGGCCGTCGGCCCCAAGGGGATGTCGAGCACGAGGTGGGTCGAGCCCGCTGCCACTTTCTTCGAGAGGATGGAGGCCACCATCTGCCCTGGCGCATCGATTGCCAGAGGCCGCTCCACCGAGATGAGCACGTCGTCGGCAGGAGAAAGATTCGCCGTCCCGCCCCAGGCGAGGCAGCCGCGGAGCTGGCGCACGATCCGCTCCATCTTCTCGATGGATAGCTCGACCTCGGCCAGCACTTCCATGGTGTCGGCGGTACCAGCCGGCGAGGTGATCGCCCGGGAGGAGGTCTTGGGGCAGAGCATCCCGTGCGCGGCGACGATGGGCACCACCAGCATGGAAGTACGGTTGCCCGGAATGCCGCCGATGCAGTGCTTGTCGACCACGGGGCGTTCGTGCCAGTCGAGCCGCCGGCCGACCTGGGTCATGGCATCGGTGAGGAAATACACTTCCTCGCGATCGAGCTCGTTGTGGTGCGTGGCCACCACGAAGGCAGTGAGCTCGATCTTGGAATAATGCCGTTCGGCGATGTCCCGAACGATGCCCAAAAACTCCTGCGGACGCAGACGCTCGCCGGAGAGCTTGCGCCGCAGCGCCCCCATGGATTCCGGCGGCTCGGCCTGCGCCACCGTCACCTTCGCCCCTTCGGGCAGGCCCAGCTGGGTGAAAGCCTCGAGCGAAAGCCCGACCTCTGCCACCCCGACGAGGTTCGCGTCATCGACCACGTTGAGCGTGGCGAGGATGTGCCGCTCGCCATTCTGCCCTACTTCGATCTTGGCCAGCGCCTGGAATCCCTCGGCGCGCACGACCGAACACTCCCGGTGCAGATAGGCGACGTTTTCGCGGTAGGTGTCGATGGCCACGCGACGCAGGGCCAACGTGACCGGGCCACCCGATTTGCCGCCGGACGGGGCGGGCGGATGCCCCTCTCTTCGCCCCGTCCCCTGAGTTCCCGCCACGTCAGCGCAAGGATTTGGGATCGAAGCCGGTGGCCTGATAGACCTCTTCGATCACCGAGCGACCGATACGCCCGCTCATCTGCTCATGCACCGGCACGAGCGCCTTCTTCAGCGCCAGCTTCTCCTCGGCGCTCAAGGTGATGATCTCGCTCGTCCCTGCGGCCTTCACCGCCTCGATCGCCTTGGCATTCTCTTCCGCAGCGATATCATTGGCATAAACGGTGGCCTCCTCCATGGCCTTCTCCAGCGCCGCGCGCACCTCATCGGGCAAGCCATCCCAGAAGCGCTTGTTGACAATCACGGCGTAGCCGAGGTAGCCATGATCCGACAGGGTGACGTACTTCTGCACCTCGTGCATTTTTTGGGTATAGAGATTGGAGGGCGGATTTTCGGTCCCATCGACCACCCCGGTCTGCAGGGCCTGATATACCTCGGAGAACGCCATCACCTGCGGGATGGCGCCGAGGGCACGCATCTGCGCCTCGAGCACCTTGGAAGATTGGATGCGCATTTTCAACCCTTTGAAGTCTTCGGGTTTGCGCAGCGGCCGGTTGGCCGAGAACACCTTGAAGCCGTTGTCCCAGTAAGCCAACCCCTTGATGCCCTTCGGCTCGAGCTCGGCGAACAGTTTCTTGCCCACGGGGCCGTAGGTCACCTTGTGCAGGTCTTCATAGCCCTCGAAGATGTAAGGCAGATCGAACACCTCGAACTGACGCACCCCCAAAGGACCGAACTTCGCCAACGAGGGCGCCAGCATCTGCACCGCCCCCATCTGCAGCGCATCGAGTTCTTCCTTGTCCTTGTAGAGCGTACTGTTGGGATAGACCTCGACCTTGACCTTCCCTTCGGTGTATTTTTCGGCCAGCTCCTTGAATTTCAGCGCTCCCTTGCCCTTGGGGGTATCTTCGGCCACCACGTGGCTGAATTTGAGCAGGATGGGTTCGGCCGCCTGCGCCACCCCCATCGTCGCCACCAGCGCCAGCGCGCCGATCATCATTTTCAATTTCATGTTTTCCCTCCCGATGGCATGGAAAATGGACGATGCGAAATCGTCATCACACTTTACATCATTCCCAGCGCCTGGGGCAACGCCAGCGACAAAGTCGGCCAGTACGTGACCAAGACGAGAAAGACGAGCATGGTCAGCAGCCAAGGGATCACGGCACGCGAGGTCTCGCCCAAGCCGGCGCCGGTGATGCCGCTGGCCACGAAGAGATTGAGCCCCACTGGGGGGGTGATCATGCCGATTTCCATGTTGACGGTCATGATCACGCCGAAGTGGATCGGATCGATGCCCAGTGCCACCGCCACCGGAAAGAGAATGGGGGCGAGGATGAGGATGATCGAAGAGGGCTCCATCAGATTGCCCGCCAGGAGCAACAGCACGTTGACCACCAGCAGGAAGCCGACCGGCCCCAACCCCAGATCGATGATCGCCTGCGCGAGCATCTGAGGGATCTGCTCGCTGGTGAGGATGAAAGAAAAGAGCGAAGCCGAGGCGATGATGAAGAAGAGCATGGAGGACATGTTGGCCGAGTCGACCAAGACCCGGGGTACGTCGCGCCAAGTCATGTCACGATAGACGAAAAGCGCAATCACTGCGGCATAGACGGCACTCATGGCCGCGGCCTCGGTGGCAGTGAAGATGCCGGCGTAGATCCCCCCCATGACGATGACGATGAGCAGCAGGCCCCAGAAAGCCTCACGCAGGGCCTGCCATCGCTCGCGCCAGGAGACCTTCGCTTCGCGCGCGAAACCGTGTTTCCTGGCCTGCCAATACGTGATGGCCCCGAGCATGAGCACCAGCACGAGCCCCGGCAGCACGCCAGCCATGAAGAGGGCCCCGATCGAGGTATTGGTCGTGACCGCGTACATCACCATCACGATGGACGGCGGAATGAGGATCCCCAGACCACCGGCCGAAGCCACGGTACCGATCGCGAAACGGCGCGAATAACCCTGTTTGAGCATGGCCGGAATGAGGATGGAACCGATGGCCAGTACCGTGGCCGGAGAAGATCCCGAAACGGCCGCGAAGAGCGCGCAAGCGAGTACCGCCGTCATCCCCAGGCCGCCGGTGACGTGCCCGACCATGGAATTGGCGAACCGGATCATGCGCCTCGCCACCCCGCCGCTCGTCAAGAAGGTGCCAGCCAGGATGAAAAATGGAATGGCGAGGAGCTCGAATTTCTCGATGCCGGTAAACATCTTCAGGGCTACGGATTCGAGCGGCACCGGCGTCCAGAACGCCATATACGTGATGACCGTCAGCCCCAGCGCCACGCCGATGGGCATGCCCACCAGCATGAGCACGAAAAGCATACCGAAGAGAATGGCGGCGCTCATCGGCTCGCTCCCTGCTCGATCGAGGGCGGCACCCCCTCACCCTCGTCCAGCCCCTTGACGTGCGCCACGCGATGCTGCGGCAAGGTGCCGTCACGCCAATAGCCGAGCAAGACTTCGAGGAAACGCCAGCCCATCAAGGCACTGCCCAAGGGGATGGCGAGATATACCATCCAGGAAGGCCATTCCAGATCGGCCGTGAGCGGACCCTCGAAATAGGGCCCGGGATCTCGCCCCAAACCGGTATACCAGGCGTATGCCGCGCCGTTTTCCCATACCAAACGCACACCGTACCACACGAGCAAGCCGCAAAAGAGCAGGCCACATAGCAGCCCCAGAGTGATGCACGCGCGGCGTGCACCGCCATGCAGGCGCATCACCAGTAGATCTACCCCCACGTGAATGCCGGTACGCACGCCATAAGCCGCCCCGAACTTCGCCATCCACACGGCACAGATCATGGCGAATTCCTGCGCCCAGCCGAAATGGAATCCTAAAAGCCAATCTTGCAGGTAAGGGATGGAAAAACCCGCAAGATAGCGATGCGCCACGGCCAGAAAGATGACCAGGGTCGAGATGGCCAGCAGAGCGCCGATGGTGAATTCTTCGAGTCGATCGAGCAGGCGGCGAAACATCCTCCCTCCCGGCAGGGGCGCGCTTGGGCAAAGGCGCGCAGTGTAGCGATCTCCATGGCCGGGCGCCACTAGGGAAACCCCTATAGGGCAGCGCAGCACGTGTCCTCCGACCGTCAGTGGGCATTATAACGGCAGCGCGAACAATCGTCGCGAACGGTTGCAGGACGAGAACGCCCAGAGCGCCAGATGCCAGACTGGTCAAAGGATCGGGGCAGGGGGTAAGGCGGCGTCCGAGCATCGGAGAAGGCCGCCCTGTCCTCGAGCCGCTCATTCGCGTAGCCCCTGGGGTATCCGCCGCGCTCGGCAGAGATCACTCCATCCTCTTGACACAAAAACGGTTTATGCCTCTAATCGAAATTATTGGCTTTTCCGTGGAGCGCGGCATGACCCCTTCGGCGTGGGATGAAACCACCGTCCGGCGCGTGATCGACGCGCACAAAGAGCGGCCCGGTGCGCTGCTGCCCATCCTGCACGCGCTGCAAACCGAATTCGGTCACGTGCCGCGCGGCAGCGTCCCGTTGATCGCCGAGGCGCTCGATCGCTCGCGCGCCGAAATCCACGGCGTGATCAGTTTTTATCCTCATTTTCGCGAGCAAGCGCTCGGGGCGCACGTGCTGCAGATTTGCCGTGGCGAATCCTGCCTGGCCATGGGGGGCGAGCATCTGGCCGAGCATGCCAAGGAACGGCTCGGGTGCGAGTTCCATGGCACGCGCGCCGACGGGGCGGTGACGCTGGAGCCGGTGTATTGCCTGGGGCAATGCGGCTGCTCCCCGGCCCTGCAGTTCGACGGCGAGGTCTACGGGCGTATGACGCCGGCGCGCCTGGACGAACTCTTGCGCGAGAAGGGGTTGGTATGAGCGTGACCGTCTATGTGCCGCGGGATTCGAGCGCACTGGCCGTGGGGGCCGAAGCGCTCGCCGAGGCGATTCAACGCGAAGCCGCGCAGCGCGGGGTCGACCTGCGGCTCGCGCGCAACGGCTCGCGCGGTCTGTTCTGGCTCGAACCTTTGGTCGAAGTCGCCACGCCCGCTGGACGCATCGCCTATGGGCCGGTGCGGGCGCAAGACGTCCCGGAGCTCTTCGATGCGGGGTTTCTCGCAGGAGGGGCGCACCCCACCCGACTCGGACCCATTGAGCAGATCCCCTACCTGCAACGTCAGCAGCGACTGACGTGCGCCCGGATCGGCCTCATCGATCCGCTCGATCTCGACGATTATCTCGCCCACGGCGGCTATCGTGGCCTGCACCGTGCGCTCGAACATGCCCCGGAGGAAATCGTCGCGGCGATCACCGCCTCCGGCCTGCGCGGACGCGGCGGCGCGGCCTTTCCTGCCGGTATCAAGTGGAACACGGTCCGTGAGGCTCCGGGAAACGTCAAATACGTCGTCGCCAATGCCGACGAAGGGGATTCCGGCAGTTTCGCCGATCGGCTGATCATGGAAGGCGACCCCTTCGCCTTGATCGAAGGGATGACCATCGCCGCGCTCGCCGTCGGCGCGACCCAAGGCTATATCTACCTGCGCGTCGAATATCCGCACGCCCACGCTACGTTGGAGCGCGCCCTCGCTACCGCCTACCGCGCCGGCTATCTGGGCGCGGACGTCGCCGGCAGCGGCAAACGTTTCGATTTGGAAGTGAGACTCGGTGCCGGAGCCTATGTCTGCGGCGAGGAGACGGCGCTACTCGAGAGCCTCGAGGGCAAGCGCGGCATGGTGCGCAGCAAACCGCCGCTGCCGGCGCTGCGCGGTCTCTTCGGCCAACCCACGCTCGTCAATAACGTCTTGACGCTTGCCACCGTCCCTTACATCCTCGCCGAAGGGGCCGAAGCCTACCAGCAGCTCGGTGCCGGCCGTTCGCGCGGCACGCTGCCGATCCAGCTCGCGGGCAACATCGCCCGGCCAGGCCTCATCGAACAACCCTTTGGCATCAGCCTGCGCGAGATCCTCTACGACTATGGCGGCGGTTCGGCCACGGGGCGGCCGCTGCGCGCCGTGCAAGTCGGTGGCCCGCTCGGCGCCTATGTACCGGCCGCGCACTTCGACCTCCCCCTCGACTACGAAGTCTTCGCCGCCCAGGGCGCGGTCCTCGGACACGGCAGCATCGTGGCGTTCGACGACACCGTCGACATGGCCCGGATGGCGCGGCACGCCCTGGCGTTCTGTGCCGCCGAATCGTGCGGCAAATGCACGCCCTGCCGCCTCGGTTCGACTCGCGGCGTCGAAGTGATGGACGATGTGCTCGCGGGCCGCCAGGTGGAGACCAAGCTCGCCCTGTTGCGCGACCTCGGCGAGACGATGCGCCTGGGATCGCTCTGCGCGCTGGGTGGCATGACGCCTTATCCGGTGCTCAGCGCCTTGGAGCACTTCCCCGAAGATTTCACGGCCGCCGCTGCCCGCAGTAGGCTGGGCTAGGCTACGTCCGGCCGTCCTGGAGACCTCGATGCCTTTTTCCCCTCTGTCAGCCGAGGAAACTACCCCGTCCCAGGTCACGCTCTCGATCGATGGTTTTCCGATCCGGGTCCCAGCGGGCACGACCATCCTGCAAGCCGCCGACCGGCTGGGTCTGCGCATCCCGCGGCTGTGCGCCTGCGACCGCCTCGAGCCCTATGGTTCTTGTCGGCTGTGCCTGGTGCAGATCGAGGGGGTGCGCGGCACCCCGGCCTCCTGCACCACGCCGGTCGCCGAGGGCATGCGGGTGCAGACGCAAACCGAGACCCTGGCGCGGCTGCGCCGGGGCGTGATGGAACTCTACCTCTCCGAGCATCCGCTCGACTGCCTCACCTGCAGCGCCAATGGCGACTGCGAACTCCAGGAGATGGCGGCGCTCGTCGGCGTGCGCGAAGTGCGCTATGCCCGCCCCGAACCAGGCTGCGCCTCGCCCATGGACACGAGCAATCCCTACTTCCGTTTCGACCCGGACAAATGCATCGTCTGCGCCCGCTGCGTGCGCGCTTGTGGCGAAATCCAGGGTACGTTCGCGCTCACGCTCGACGGGCGCGGCTTTGCCACCCGCGTGGCGGCAGGGCAGGCGGAGCCTTTTCGCGACTCCGAATGCGTCTCCTGCGGCGCCTGCGTCCAGGCTTGCCCGACCGCGGCCTTGAACGAAACGGCGGTGCACGAGAAAGGTCTGCCGGACCGCGCCATCGTCACCACCTGCGCCTATTGCGGCGTGGGTTGCTCCTTCAAGGCCGAGATGAAGGGCAACGAAGTGATCCGCATGGTCCCCGCCGAGTCCGGGCGCGCCAACGAAGGGCATTCGTGCGTCAAGGGGCGGTTCGCCTTCGGTTACGCCACCCATCCCGATCGCATCACCACGCCGCTGATCCGTCAATCGATCCACGATCCATGGCAAGCCGTGAGTTGGAACGAAGCGATCGCTTACGCTGCCGCCGAATTCGCCCGCATACAAGCAAAATACGGACGGGAATCCGTCGGGGGCATTACCTCGAGCCGCTGCACCAACGAGGAAACCTACCTCGTGCAAAAGCTGGTGCGCGCCGCTTTCGGCAACAACAACGTCGATACCTGCGCCCGCGTCTGTCACGCGCCCACCGGCTACGGCCTGAAGCGCACGCTCGGCGAATCGGCCGGAACCCAGGATTTCGCCTCGGTGATGCACGCCGACGTGATCCTCGTGATCGGCGCCAACCCCACCGAAGCCCACCCGGTATTCGGGGCTCGCCTCAAACGCCGTCTGCGGCAAGGCGCACGCCTCATCGTCATCGATCCGCGCGCCACCGAGCTCGTCCGTGGCACCCACGTTCGCGCCACGTATCACCTACCGCTCAAACCCGGTACCAACGTCGCGCTACTCAACGCCCTGTCCCACGTGATCGTCAGCGAAGGGCTGGTCGACGAAGCGTTCGTCGCCGAGCGCTGCGAACCCGAAGCATTTGCCCAATGGCGCGACTTCATCGCTCAGCCCCGCCACAGCCCCGAAGCCAGCGCCGCGATCACCGGCGTGCCGGCTGCGTCGGTCCGCGCGGCCGCCCGCCTCTATGCCAACGCCCCCAACGCCGCAATCTATTACGGCCTGGGGGTGACGGAACACCGGCAGGGCGCCACGGCCGTGATCGCGATCGCCAACCTCGCCATGGCCACGGGCAACTTCGGCCGCCCCGGCGTCGGCGTCAATCCGCTGCGTGGTCAGAACAACGTGCAGGGTTCCTGCGACATGGGTTCCTTCCCCCATGAATTCCCCGGCTACCGCCACGTTTCCGATGCGCCGACCCGCGCCCTGTTCGAAGCCGCCTGGGGCCTGCCGCTGTCGTCCGAGCCGGGACTGCGACTGCCCAACATGCTCGCCGAAGCCCGCGCCGGACGGTTCAAGGGGCTCTACCTCCAGGGCGAGGACCTCGTCCAATCCGAACCCAACCAAAGGCACGTACGGGCGGCGCTCGCTGCGATGGAATGCGTGGTGGTGCAGGACCTCTTCCTCAATGAAACGTCTGCCTACGCCCACGTCTTTCTCCCTGGGGCCTCTTTCCTCGAAAAGAACGGCACGTTCACCAACGCCGAACGGCGCATCTCCCGCGTGCGCCAAGTGATGCCCCCCTTGGCCGGATACGAAGATTGGCAAGTGACGCAAAAGCTCGCCTCGGCGCTCGGTTACCCCATGACCTATACGCATCCTGCCGAGATCATGGACGAGATCGCTCGGCTCACGCCCCAATTCCGCGGCGTGAGCTACGCCAAGCTCGAGGCGCGCGGCAGCCTGCAATGGCCTTGCAACGACGAGGCCCCCGACGGCACGCCGGTGCTGCACGTCGATGGCTTCGTGCGCGGCAAAGGCGCGTTCCTCCTCACCGAGTACGTCCCGACCCCACAGCATCCGGACGCGCGTTTCCCCCTGATCCTCACCACCGGCCGCATCCTCTCGCAGTACAACGTCGGCACGCAGACCCGGCGCACCGCCAATACCCTCTGGGACGACGCCGACCTGCTGCACCTCCACCCCGAGGACGCCGCCGCCCGCGGCATCGCCGACGGTGACCGCGTGCACCTCGAAAGCCAGGTCGGATCGACGATCCTGCGCGCCGTGCTCGACGACCGCCTACAGCCCGGCCTCGTTTTCACCACCTTCCACTTCCCGGAATCGCGCACCAACGCGCTCATCACCAGCAGCTCCGATTGGGCCACGAACTGCCCAGAATACAAAGTCACTGCGGTGCAAGTTCGTCGCGTGGACGCGACCATGGACTTGCCCTCCTTCGTCGATGAATTGCCGCCCGCTTTCGATCTGCCGCACAAACTGGTCGAGATGGCCAACCAGATCGGCGAATTTTTCGCGGCGCAGCCCGAGCGCGAAGCCGCCGTGCGCGCCATCGCCGAGCATCTGGAAAAATTCTGGCACCCGACGATGCGCGAACGCCTCGTGCAGTGCCTACAGACGGAGGAGCATTCCCTCTCCCCTTTGGTGCGCGAGGCAGCCCGGTCGTTGCTTGAACGGGTCACGTGACGACGAAGCGCACTCCACGGACTACAATGGATTCGATTCCGTCCGTTGGAGGCCGTAACCATGGACAAACGCCGCGAAACCGACACGCTGGGGGAAGTCTGGGTCCCGGCCGACCGCTACTGGGGTGCGCAAACCCAGCGCTCGCTGGAGCATTTCCCCATCGGAGTGAAGAACCACCGCATGCCGCTGCCCATCATCCGGGCGCTCGGCATTCTCAAAAAGGCGGCGGCGCAAGCCAATGCCGAACTGGACGAATTGCCGCGGGAACTCGCCGAACTCATCGTGCGCGCCGCCCAGGAAGTGATCGAGGGCAAGCTCGACGATCACTTCCCCCTCGTCGTCTTCCAGACCGGCAGCGGCACGCACAGCAACATGAACGCCAACGAAGTCATCGCCAACCGCGCCAACGAGCTCGCCGGTCAGCCTTTGGGCAGCAAATCTCCCGTTCATCCCAACGATCACGTCAACCGCGGCCAGTCTTCGAACGACACCTTCCCCACGGCGATGTACGTGGCCACGGTGCTGGAACTGCGCCGGCACCTCCATCCCGCGGTGCAGACGCTACGCGACACGCTGGCGCGCAAGGCCGAGGAATACGCCGAACTCGTCAAGACCGGCCGCACACACCTCATGGACGCCGCCCCCATCACCCTGGGGCAAGAGATCGGCTCCTGGGTGGCGCAGATCGAAGACGCCCTCGACTTCCTGCGCATGGCCGAAGAAGGGTTGCACGAACTGGCCATCGGCGGCACGGCCGTGGGCACCGGGCTCAACGCCCATCCCCGCTTCGGGGAAATGTGCGCCGAATACATCGCCCGTGAGACGGGCATCCCCTTTCGCAGTGCCCGCAACCGCTTCGCGGCGCTCGCCGCGCACGACGCGCTGGTCAACGTCTCGGCGGCCCTGCGTACGCTCGCCAATGCGCTCTTCAAAATGGCCAACGACGTGCGCTGGCTCGCCTCGGGGCCGGATGCAGGCATCGGCGAGCTGATCCTGCCCGCCAACGAACCGGGCAGCTCCATCATGCCGGGCAAGGTCAATCCCACCCAGTGCGAGGCGCTCACCATGGTGTGCGTGCGCGTCTTCGCCAACGACACGGCCATCGCCTTTGCCGGCAACCAGGGCAACTTCCAGCTCAACGTCTATAAACCGCTCATGGCGCATGCGGCGCTCGAGAGCATCGAACTGCTGTCGCAGTCCATCCTCGCGTTCGATCGCTACTGTGCCCGTGACATGCAGCCCAACCGCGAGCGCATCCGCGAGCACCTCGAACGCAACCTCATGCTGGTCACGGCGCTCAACCCGCACATCGGCTATGACAAGGCCGCCGCCATCGCCAAGAAAGCCGCGGCCGAGCGCAAGACGCTCAAGCAGGCGGCCGTCGAGCTGGGCTACCTCACGGCCGAGGAGTTCGACCGCTGGGTCAATCCCCTCGCCATGACCCGGCCGGGCATGCACTGAACCGGAGATCCACGGAGGAAACGCCATGAGCCAAGACGACGGCATCACCTTCCACCCCGACGGCAGCGTACCGCAGCACGGCGAAGTCTTCGTCTTCGGCTCCAACCGCGCCGGCATGCACGGGGGCGGCGCCGCCGCCGAGGCGGTGCGCCGCTTCGGCGCGCAGATGGGCGTGGGCTGGGGCTACATGGGTGCCCCGCCGCGGCACTCCTTCGCCATCCCTACGCTGGACGAGCACTTCGAGGTCCTGCCGCTCGAAGAGATCGCGCGCTACGTCGAGCGCTTCATCCGCTTCGTCGCCGAGCATCCGCAGTTGCGTTTCTTCGTCACCCGTGTGGGCTGCGGCATCGCCGGCTACCGCGACGAGCAGATCGCCCCGCTCTTCCGGCCGCTCATCGCCATCGGTCGCTGCTCGTTTGCCGAGAAATGGCGGCCTTATCTTCTTGCGAAAACGTGAGGGGCGGAATCACTCTTCCCAGCGCAGCGCGAATCCCTCGGGCGCATGAAAATCCGGCCGACCCGGCGGGTGCGCCAGCGCCCACCAGGAGAACGCTCCCACCTTTCCTTCGAGCACGGCGGTCAGACCCAGGCGCAGCGCGCCCTCTCCGGCAGGAAGCGATGCAGGGGCGAGCCGAACTCGAAGGCCCAGGCGGCCGGGCGCACGCTGCCAGCGCAGGCGAGGCGCCGGGGGCCGAGGCGCCGGCGTGGGTTCGCGGTAGGCGGAAAAGGCATGGAACGCCCATTGGCCGCTGGGCGAGAAGTTGAATTCGCGGTACCCGCCACTGCCTTCGCGGGCGAAGAAGAGCTCGAAGCAGGTGTGCGCCCACAACCGCTGCGGCGGCAGGACCGCGCCGGCGCCGGGGACGCGCAACCGCTCCACTTCGCCTCGCAGGGTATAGCCAAGCACGAGCGCCCCATCCTGGCGCTCGAGCTCCACCTCCAGGGCGAACTCGCCGAGCGCCGCGGACTCGGGATGGGGGTGAAGCGCGACGCGCATCAGGGAAACGCTGAATAATTGGCTGCGCGGGCGAATCGCTGCGTTGCGCGGTGCTCGCTCCCTCGCCTATCTACTCGATATGTCTCGGTCGCTGCGCTCCGTGCGCCTTGCGCTTCATCCCGCTCGCTCATTTCTTCAGCGTTTCCTTAGGGCAGGATGAGCCCTCCGCCGCCCAGACCGCCCAGACCCCCCGCCCCGCCGCCAGGGCCGCCGCCGCGCAGGTCGGTGCCGGCCAACGCGCTCTGCGCGAGCAGCGAAGACTGCTCCAGCTCCAGGCGGCGTAGCTCGTCCATCGTCTCCTCGATTTTTTTCTCGGCGGCCGCGGCAAAGCCGGCCACCGCCTCGGCGAGCGTCTTCGCCGGAATCTCGAAGCTGATAGGCAAAGCCCCCATGGGGGTCATCACGGTGATCGAGCCGCTGAAGACTTCCGTCCGGGCGGGATCGGGCGCCCCCTCGACGGTGACGGGAATCAGCCGGCGAATCGAGCCGACGCGGCGATCGAGATAAAGCTCCTCACGGTAGAGAGAGGCCGGATCCATCGGCGGAACTTGATTGCGAGCCATGGTTCTACTCCTACAGGGTTTGGCCGATTTTACCCCGCAACCCACTGCTTTCCCGTAAAATCCTTTTTTTTTGCCCGATCTGCGAGGATGCCATGTTTACCGGTATCGTGATGGGCATCGGACGCCTGGTCGACGTCACGCCCCTTGCCGATGGCGTGCACATCGCCGTCGATTCGCGTGCGCTCGAGCTCGAAGACGTCCGCCTGGGCGACAGCATCGCCCACAGCGGCGTATGCCTGACCGTGGTGGCGCGGCAGGGGATGGTGCTCGAATACGACGTCTCGGGCGAGACGCTCGCCTGCTCGGTGGGCTTGAACGAACCCGGCCGCGAGCTCAACCTCGAAAAGGCCCTGCGCCTGGGCGATGCGCTCGGCGGACATCTCGTCACCGGCCACGTCGATGGTATCGGCCTCGTCGAGCGCTTCGCCCCCGTGGGCGATAGCACCCTGCTCGAGATCCGCGCCCCGGCGGCGCTTTCCCCTTTCCTTGCCCGCAAAGGCTCGGTGGCCGTCGATGGCGTGAGCCTCACCGTCAACGCCGTGCGCGACGCGCCCGACGGTTCCTGCATTTTTTCCATCAACCTCATCCCGCACACGCTGGCGCAAACCACGCTGAAGCATCTCGCACCCGGCGCGCGCGTCAATCTCGAAGTCGATCCGCTGGCGCGCTACTGCGCGCGCGTGCTCGAATACGCCGAGAGGAACCCCTCCCCATGAACGACCTCTCCCCGACCACGCCTCCTCTGTCTGCCACGAGCGGAGGAATCAGTCCCATCGAGACCATCATCGACGAGATCCGCCAAGGCCACATGGTGATCCTCGTCGATGACGAAGCCAGGGAAAACGAGGGCGATCTCGTGCTCGCCGCCGAATGCGTCACCCCCGAGGCGATCAACTTCATGGCCAAATACGGCCGCGGCCTCATCTGCCTGACGCTCACCGAAGAGCGCTGCAAGCAACTCGGGCTCAAGCTCATGGTGCAGGACAATCGCTCACCCTATGAGACCGCCTTCACCACCTCGATCGAGGCGGCACGGGGCGTCACCACCGGCATCTCGGCGCACGACCGGGCGCAGACCGTACGTGCGGCGGTGGCCCGCCACGCCAAGCCCGAGGATATCGTCCAGCCGGGACACATCTTTCCCCTCATGGCACGCAAGGGTGGCGTGCTCATCCGTGCCGGACACACCGAGGCCGGCTGCGATCTGGCGCAACTGGCCGGCTTCGAGCCCGCCGCCGTCATCTGCGAGATCCTCAACGAAGACGGCTCGATGGCGCGCCTGCCCGATCTCATCGAATTCGCCAAGAAACACGGCCTGAAGATCGGCGCCATCCGCGATCTCATCGAATACCGTTTGCGTACCGAGACCTTGGTGCGCAAGGCGGCCGAGCGGGCCGTGTCCACCCCCTATGGCGACTTCACCCTCTACGCCTTCCAAGACGAGACCACGGGCGAAGTGCATTTCGCCGCCACCCACGGCACGATCGAGGCGAGCCGCGAAACCCTGGTACGGGTGCACGAACCCATCTCGGTGCTCGACTTCCTCGCTCCCGAAGCTCCCGGACACTCGGTACCGGTGCCCGAGGCGCTGCGCCGCATCGCATCGAGCCCGGCCGGGGTCATGGTCATGCTGCACCGCCCGCAAAGCGGCCAGGAACTGCTCGACGTGCTCACGCAAACGCCGGCGCGCCGACGCGCCTGGGATCCGCGGCTGGTCGGGGTGGGCGCACAGATCCTGCACGCACTGGGCGTGGGCAAGATGCGCCTGCTGTCACACCCGATGAGTTTTCCCAACCTCTCCGGCTTCGGACTCGAGATCACCGGATTCGAAGACCCTCCCGCCGCAAAAGGATGAGCCATGGCCCGTTATGACGACATCTTCGAATACGACGAGAACCTCGACGGTAAAGGTCTGCGCATCGCGGTCGTGATGAGCCGCTTCAACCAGGATATCGGCGAGGGGCTGCTGTCGGCCTGCGTCGCCGAGCTGCGCCGCCTGGGCGTAGCCCCGGCCGACATACGCCTGGCCACCGTCCCCGGCGCGCTCGAACTGCCGCTCGCCCTACAGACCTTCGGTCGCACGGGGCGCTTCGACGCGCTCATCGCGCTCGGCGCCGTCATCCGCGGCGAGACCTACCACTTCGAGCTCGTCTCCAACGAGATGGGCGCCGGCATCACCCGCGTCGCGCTCGACCTGGGACTGCCGATCGCCAACGGCGTGCTCACCACCGACACCGACGAGCAGGCGCTCGCGCGCATGAGCGAGAAAGGGCGCGACTGCGCCCGCGCCGCCGTGGAAATGGCCAACTTGTGCAAAGCGATCCGATGAACGAAGAATCTCTTGCCCCCGCCGAAGAAGACCGCGCCCCACGCCGCCAGCGCCGGCGACTCGCGCGCGAGCTCGCCCTCAAAGGCACCTACCAGTGGCTCTTGTCGGACAACCCGCTCGCCCAGATCGAGGCGCAGCTCGCCCAGGACGAAGACTTTCCTGCGGCCGATCACGAATTGATGCTGGAGCTGCTGCGCGGCGCCGTCTCCCGCGCCGATCTCTGGCGCGCCGAGCTCACCCCTTTCCTGCGCCGGCGCGTCGAAGAGCTCTCGCCGGTGGAGCACGCGGTGCTGCTCATCGCCGCGGTGGAGCTGCACGCCCACCCCGAGACCGCCTACAAGGTGATCCTCAACGAGGCGATCGAACTCACCAAGCGCTACGGCGGCACCGACGGGCACAAGTTCATCAACGGCGTGCTCGACAAATACGCCGCCGCGCTGCGCCCCGACGAAGTGCGCGCCGCGCGACAGCGCAATTGAAGCGCCCCCGGGCTCAGGACTGCCGGCGGAACTGGTCCCACCAGCCCATGAGGGCATACACCAGAATGACGGTGCCGATGAAACCGATGCCGTAGATCACTCCGACCAAAAGCCAGTCGAGCGGACCGCCGGCATCGGTGAAGCCCGACGACGAGACCTTCGCCATGATCACGAGCGCGAGCACTCCGCCCAGCAAGCCGACCGCCTCCGACTGCACCAGACGGCGGCTCACCAGGTGCCGCTCGCGAATCCACAGGGCGAGGAAGGCGACGGTCCCCCCTATGGCCAACAGCAACAGCACCCACAACCAAAATCCCAGCATCTCCTGGAACACAGCCAGAATCACCAGCGGATCGAATTCTTTCATTGCCCTCTCCCGTTGCGCAAGCGCCCTTCAGGCGCGGCCCCGCAGCATCGCCACGTAGGTCGGCTTGAGCGCCATCGTCTTCATCACCCAGGTCACCCACAACTCTTCGAGCGGCGCCACCACGCCGGGAAACGACGGTACGAGGTTGTTCTCGTAGTCGAACTCCACCAGCATCGCGCGCCCCAGCTGCGTGATCAGGGGACAGGACGTGTAGCCTTCATAGCGTTGCTCACTCTTGCCGCCGGCCAGATCGGCAAGCAGATGATCCACCGCCACCGGCACCTGCCATTTCACGCTCGCCGCCGTCTTGCCCTTGGGCACGCCGGCCACGTCCCCCACGCCGAAGACGTTGGGAAAGCGTTTGTGGCGCAAGGTGGCGCGATCGACCTCCATCCAGCCGTCGGCCGCAAAGTCTCCCGTCTGCCATGCCAGAGGGCTGAATCGCACGGGATCGGGCGCACGCATCGGCGGAATGACATTGATGAAATCGTAGGGCTGCTCCACCTTGCCCTGCGGCGTGGTGAACACCGCGATGCGCCGCCCGATGTCGATGCCGGTGAGCACGTGGTCGTAGCGCGTCTTGATGCCGCGCTCGCGAAAGAGCATGCGCACTTTTTCGCTGACGATGGGCACGCTGAACAAGGCTTTGTTGTGCGCGTGATAGATGAGCTCGGCCTTGCCGCGGGTGCCGCGCCGGCGGAAATAATCCTCGGTGATGAAGGTATGCTTGAGCGGAGCGCCGGCGCACTTCATCTCGGTGGCCGGACGGCAGAACACGCCCACGCCGCCGCGGCGGGTGAAATCGTCGACCAGAGCCCAGGTGGCCGCAGCCGCAGCCGGACTGAGATAGACGCTGCCCAGGCCATCCTTGCCGATGCGCGACACGTCCATGCCTTCGAGCGCGTCGTAATCGAGTTTGAGGCCAGCGGTCACGATGAGATAGTCATAATTTATCGTCTTGCCCGAACTCGTGACCACGCGATTGCCTTCCGGATCGAACTCGGCCACGGATTCCTCGAGCAGCTCGACGCCACGCGGCACGAAATCGGCCGTGCGACCAACCACGACGTAATTCTGCGGCTTGATGCCAGCGGCCACCAGCGTGTATCCCGGCTGGTAGAGGTGCTCCTTGCGCGCGTCGATGAGCGTAATCTTGGCCCCATCGAGCCGAGCCGCCAGACGGGCCGCCGCGGCAAGCCCGGCGGCGCCAGCCCCCGCGATCACGATACGCGCCGAGCTCTTCAAGCGCTCGGCAGCCTGCGCCGGGGCGGACAATCCCGCGGCGAGCAGCGCTCCGCCCACGCCCAAGGACAAAAAACGGCGCCGATCGCAGGGCACGTGCCCCTGCGCCAGCACCCCGTCTCGCCATTCTTCGTCTTTCATCCCCCTCTCCTCTCATCGATCGAAGCTTTTTGTTGTTTCAGTATATTACGGAAACGTGGATCGTGCCTCTCCATCAGCGCGATCGCTCACGCAAATGTCGTAGAGCCGGCGTAAAAACCGATCACTTTCGATCCCTCCTGACGTAGGATCGTTTAATCTAGGGAAACGCTGAAGAAATGAGCGAGCGGGATGAAGCGCAAGGCGCACGGAGCGCAGCGACCGAGACATATCGAGTGGATAGGTGAGGGAGCGAGCACCGCGCAACGCAGCGATTCGCCCGCGCAGCCAATTATTCAGCGTTTCCCTAGAGGAATCAGAGCACGGCTCAATCCATATCGCTTACGCCGGCGATGGCACCTCGATGAGGAAGCGAAAGAGCGGCCCATGCTGCTCCACCGCCAGGCAATGGTAGCCATGGCGCGTGGCATCTTCGGGGATGCCATGGAAAGACTGGGAACAATCGGTCACCACCTCCAGGAGTTGCCCCGGCTGCATGGTCCGCAGGGTCTCGAGGGTGGCGATGGCGTTGTAGGGGCAATGCTCGCCGCGCAGGTCGAGCGACAGATCCGGTTTGCGTTCGGTATTCATCGAGTTTTCCTTGCATGAGAGAACCGCCGGGCGTTGGCGGCGACGAGGGCGAGCGAGAGTGCCAGGCCGAGATAGGTGACGAGTAGCCCTCCTACGGGGCCGAAGAGCTCGAGCAGGTTCAGTTTGGGGTAGGGCAGGGCGAGCGCACCGCCCAGTTCGTCCCAGAAGACGGCCACGAGCGTTCCCCCGATCACGTTGCCCACGCCCACCACCCAGAAATGCATCTGCCCTTCCATCGCCCGGTACATCCAACCCGTCTCGCAGCCGCCGGCGAGCACGATACCCAGCCCGAAGAGCACCCCGCCGAGCACGGCGTTCGGCCCCATCCAGAAGATTTTCGGTGCGACTCCAAGGCGGATCGCCGCGAAGGTACCGATGCAGGCGGCAGCCATGCCCAGCAAAATGCCATAAGCGACCTTGGTGCGACCGGTGGTCCACAAGTCGCGCGCGGCACTGGTAAAACAGATCTGCCCACGCTCGATCAGCCCCCCGTAGGCGAGGCCAAAGAGGAACGCCATGCCGAGTACGAGCGAGGCTTCGAAGCGCCAGGCCGCCACGACCAGGGAGAGCAAGAGCAAGACCCAGCCGAGGCGCCATTGTCGCTCGGTTCGCCGCGCGAGCGCTTTCGGGTCGGGCATGGCCGAACCTCCGGCCTGGACGCGCAGGGAGTGGCGCAGAAACGGCAGAAGGGTGATCTTCACCCCGATCCAGGCACCCAGCACGGTCGAGAACATGAAAGCCCACGCGTGCACCGAGAACATGGGGATGCCGGTGAAGAAGGCTGCGAGGTTGCACCCCATCGCCAGACGCGCCCCAAAGCCGGCGATGATGCCACCGACGAGCCCCTGGACGAGTCGACGCAGGCTCGCCGGCCGACGCAGGCCGACGTTTCCCGCCCATAGGGCGCAGCACAGCGCCCCGAGGAACATGCCAAGGATCATCACGCCGTCGACGCGATCGAGCGGCGTGCCTTGCAGCCCCAGGATCTTGAAGTAGCTCCATTCCTGAGGCTTCAGGCCGAACCAGGAGAGTACGTGTCCACCCCAGCGGGTGAACTCGCCGGTGACGGCCCAAAAGGTACCGGTGAGGGCAAAATAATAGGCCGAAGCGACCCCCAACGCGACGAGCGTGGGGATCGGCGGCCAGAAATCGACGAAAAATCGTTGGCGCAGCGAAGACATGGGGCTTCCCCTTCCCGAGGGAGAAGGGCTCTATTCTAGCGCCCCCAGCCTTCGCCGCAAGAGCGGAGCGCGCATTCAGCGATCGCGGCGGCGACGCCCCCAGCCTTCGCCATCACGCTGGGAATGGTGATCCTTGTTTCCCCAGCCGCTACGCGGCTTGCGTTCACCGGATACGCCCAGCGTACGGCGTTCGCCTTCGTCACCCCGCACCCGGCGCTCGAATTCCGAGCGCGGTGCCGACTCACCGTACGTACGCGGCGCGGCGGGGCGCTCTTGCCGAGATTCGTGACCGCGGGGTGCGTCCCCCCAACGTCGGGGCGAATCCTCGCTGCGACGCGGCGCCGGAGTGCGCGGACCGGAGGGTTTGCCGCCACGCGACCCCTCGAAGCCCCCACGCCCTGCGCCGGCCGGACGGCGCGGTGCGCGCGGTTCCAACCCCTCGATCACGTGCTCGGCCAGACGCCGACCGGTGAAGCGCTCGATCGCACCGATGGTGCGCATCTCGTTGGGGTGCGTGAGCGTGATCGCCACGCCGCTGCGCCCGGCACGGCCGGTACGGCCGATGCGGTGTACATAATCTTCGGCCTGACGGGGCGGATCGAAGTTGATCACATGCGAGATGCCTGCCACGTCGATGCCGCGCGCGGCCACGTCGGTGGCCACCAGCACTTGCACCTCGCCACGGCGCAGCCGGTCGAGCGTGCGCGTGCGTGCGCGCTGGGTCATGTCGCCGTGCAAGGCCGCGGCGCGCATCCCCCAGCCGACCATACGCTCGGTGAGCTCCTCGGCGCTGCGTTTCGTCGCCGTGAAGACCACCGCCTGCTGC
The DNA here is from genome assembly GCF_006980705.1 of Tepidiphilus olei. Classification (GTDB taxonomy): domain Bacteria; phylum Pseudomonadota; class Gammaproteobacteria; order Burkholderiales; family Rhodocyclaceae; genus Tepidiphilus; species Tepidiphilus olei. Next base: position 227,982 of record NZ_SBHO01000002.1, read on the forward strand.
ACGCCCTCATCGGAGATCAGTTTTTCCAGCAGGCGATGCTTGTGCTCGAAACCGTCGATGAGCATGAGCCGCTCTTCGATCTTGGCCTCCTGCACCGGAGTACTCGTGATCTCGATGCGCTGCGGCTCATGGGTGAGTGACAGCGCCAAGCGCCCCACCACGCCGTCGAGCGTGGCGGAAAAAAGCAGCGTCTGACGCGCAGCGGGCAAGGATTCGGCAATGGCACGGATGTCGTCGATGAAGCCCATGTCGAGCATGCGGTCGGCCTCGTCGAGCACCAAGGATTCGATCCCGTCGAGCGACACGGTTCTCTGCTGCATGTGATCCATCAGGCGGCCGGGCGTGGCCACGATCACGTCCACCGGGCCGGAGAGGTCACGGCGCTGCGGGCCGAAAGGCATGCCCCCCACCAGCACCACGGTCTTGAGGCGGCGAAGGCCGCGGCCATAAGTGCGGAAGGATTTTTCCACCTGCTGCGCGAGCTCGCGCGTGGGAGTGAGCACCAGCACGCGGGCCGAGCGGCCGGCGTGGCGCCGCGGCAGGGCAAGGCGCGCCAGAAGGGGCAGCGCGAAGGCCGCGGTCTTGCCGCTACCGGTGTGCGAGGAGACGAGCAGATCGGCCCCGGCGAGCACGGCCGGGATGGCACGCGCCTGTACCTCGGTGGGCGTCGTGTAGCCGCTTTGCGCCACGGCGGCGACGAGCGCCTCCGGCAGGCCCAGGTCGGCGAAGGAAAGGGAAGGAGTCGTTGCGGTATTTTCGGTCATCATGAGTCCAGTTTCGGAGTCGGAAAAGCCGCCTCCGCCGCCGGATGGCAGCGGCACGGCGAGTTACCGTCGAATGCGCGGGCGCTCGCCCGAAACCCGGAAACGAAGACCGAGGCTGCCGTGGAATACGGCGTCAGGAGCAGCGCGACGAAGATTCACGCAAGCGCGACGGGGCTGTGGCGACAGTCCCCAGGAGAAGTGGATCGTACGATCCAGAGAGATTCCATCGACTGTGTGGCACAACTTTCGCAATCATAGCACGGGCTACTTCCGTGATGCAAGAAAAATTTCGTCCTTCGCTGATCCAACGCCGAGGCGACGATCCAGGGAATGATGCGGGCAGTGCGCGGATCGAGCGTGGCCGTCAAGGCAACCCCCCAAAAAGAACGGCCCGCGGTGGTGCGCACCGCAGGCCTTCGCGCGCGGGTGAACCGCGCAGCGGGCATCACTTACCGGCGATGCGTTTCTTCAGCGCTGCGCCGGGCGAAAACTTCGGCACCTTGGTAGCCGGGATTTGGATGGTGGCACCGGTTTGCGGGTTGCGGCCGGTGCGAGCTCCGCGCTCGGCCACCTCGAAGGAGCCAAAACCGGTAAACACCACCTTCTCCCCCTGCTCCAAGCGCTCGGCGATCAACTCTAGCACCGCGCCGAGCGCCCGCTCGGCTTCGGCACGGCTCGATCCCAGCGCATCGGCCAACGCTTCGACGAATTCACCTTTGTTCATCGCATACCTCGCTATTTTGGTTGGAATGAAAAAATGGATGAGCCGCTGCTCAGCCAACTCTACCGTGTCGTGCCCCCACCTTTCGCACGTACGCGCTATTCTGCCGCAAAATCGAGCCTCTGCGTCAAATGATGCTGGATCCCACGAAACATTTCATGACGAATCGGGGGCGATCTCAGCGAAACACGATGGTTTTGTTGCCATGGACCAACACCCGGTCCTCGATGTGGTAGCGCAATCCGCGCGAGAGCACCGTCTTCTCGATGTCCTTGCCGTAGCGCACCATGTCGTCCACCGTGTCCGAATGATCGACGCGAATGACGTCCTGCTCGATAATCGGTCCCTGGTCGAGCTCCTCGGTGACGTAATGACAGGTGGCGCCGATGAGTTTCACCCCCCGCTCCCAGGCCTGGTGGTAGGGCCGCGCGCCGACGAAGCTGGGCAGAAAGCTGTGGTGGATGTTGATGATGCGTGCCGGGTAGGCACGGCACAGTTCCGGTGGCAAGATCTGCATGTAGCGCGCGAGCACCATCACGTCGCCGCCCACTTCCTCGAAGATGCGCCGAACCTCTGCGAAAGCCGCCGGCTTGTTGTCCGGCGTCACCGGCACGTGCAGGAAGGGAATACCGTGCCACTCGACGAAACCGCGCAAATCCTCGTGATTCGAGATCACGCAGGGAATTTCCACATCGAGCTCGCGGCTGTGCCAGCGAGACAGCAGATCGTAGAGACAATGCTCCTGGCGTGAGACGAGGATGACGACGCGTTTCTTCACCGCCGAGTCGCTGATGTGCCAGTCCATCTCCAGCGATTCGGCCAGAGGGGTGAATCGCTCGCGCAATTCGGCCAACAAGAGCGGCATGCTGTCGGCACGGATCTCGAAACGCATGAAGAAACGGCCGCTCGGTGCCAATGGCCCCGGTGGCTCCGCGTGCAGGTTGGTCTCGAGGATCCAGCCGCCGTGCTCGGCGATGAAACCGGCCACCTTGGCCACCAATCCGACCCGGTCGGGGCAGGAGGCGGTGAGCGTATAGCGCCGCTCCTTGCTCATCGCGCCGACTCCCGCAGCCGGGCGAAGGATTCGTCGATCAGGGTGCGCAGCGCGGCATAATCGGTGACGTGGGGAAATTGGGGAAATTCGCGCACGACGTTTTCCGGGGCGCGAAAGAGGATGCCGGCGTGCGCTTCGCCGAGCATGGTCGTGTCGTTGTAGGAATCCCCGGCGGCCACGACGCGGAAATTGAGCGCCTTGAGGTGGTGGACCGCCTCCTGTTTTTGATTGGGCAGGCGCAGGCGGTAATTCACCACGCGGCCGGCTTCGTCCACTTCCAGCGAATGGCAGAACAAGGTGGGCCAGCCGAGCTGGCGCATCAAGGGGCGCGCGAATTCCTGGAAGGTATCGGAGAGCAGGATCACCTGGTAGCGCTCGCGCAGCGCGTCCAGGAAGGCTTTGGCGCCGGGTAGGGGCGTCATCGAAGCGATCACCGCCTCGATGTCCGGCAGACGCAGGCCGTGGCGCTCCAGGAGCGCCAGACGATAGTGCATGAGTTTGTCATAATCTGGCTCGTCGCGCGTGGTGCGCCGGAATTCGGCGATCCCCGTGCGCTCGGCGAACGCGATCCAGATTTCGGGGATCAGCACCCCTTCGACATCGAGGCAGACGAGTTCCATGTGACGACTCCCGGATACCAAAAACGTACGAGACAACGGGGCATTCTACCCGATTCACCCTCCCCCCGAGCGCAGCAGGGTCAAACCGAGGGCGCAGGCCGCCACGCCGGCGAGAATGGGCGCGACGAAGCCGCCGAAGCGGCGCTGCACCGCCAGCGCCGCGCCCAAACCGAGCAGTTCGGGTAGCCAGCCGCCCGCTCCGTAACCGCGCACGTCGCCGATCACCGACACCCCCAGCAAGGCGGCGATCAACATCGGCCCGAGGCGTTGTAGGGCGCGAAACACCTTGCCCGCCGGGTCGAGCCGGCGCGCCCCGATGAGGGGCAAGGCGCGCAGGGCATAGGTCCCCAGGCCGACCGCCAAGAGCATCAAGAAGATTTCCGTGCGCATCGCACCTCCCCGATTCCTGCCAGGAGCGCCCCGAGCACCGCCGCGAGCAGTAGCCCCAGCGCCGCGTGCTGCGCCCAGGCGAAGGCAGCGGCCAAAGTCACCGTCACCAGGATCGCCCCGCGCCGCGGCGCCTGGGCATGGGGCAGCAGCAGGACGAGGAAGAGCGCCGACAGGGCGATCGGCAAAGATTCGGCGAGCAGCGGCAAATGAGCGCGGATCCAGTCGCCCGCGAGCGCCCCGGCCGCGCTCGCGCCCACCCACGACCCATAGGCCATGACCTCTACCCCGGCGAGCCAGAGGGGACGCTGGGCGGCCGGCTGTTGCGGCAATCGTCCCAGGGCCACGGCGAACACCTCGTCGGTGAGCCCGAAAGCCAGACCGGCCAAACGCGACGGAGCCGCCGGCAGATAGGCGGCGATCGCCGGACCGTAGAGTGCATGGCGGGCATTGAGCAGCAGGCAGAGACCGACGGTCAGCACCATCGGCGTGCCTGCCGCGAGCAGCCCCACCAGCATGAATTGCGCTGCTCCCGAATAGACGATGAGCGAGGTGAGCGTGGCCTCCGCCGCGCTCATCCCCTGCTGCGTCGCCACCACCCCGAAGGTCACGCCCACCGGCAGATAACCCAGGGCGATGGGAATTCCATCTCGCAGACCTCGTCGCCAAGGTGCTTGCATACCATTCCCCTTTTCCTCCGAAGGAGTAAAATATTTCACTTCTCCATCGTTCATCTCTTCCATGAGCCGCTCTCTCGCGTTCATCGGCCTGTTCATCCTCGGCTTGTCCGCCGTCGCCGCCACCGTCGCCACGACCGACGACGAGGTCAAGCGCATGCGCGAAGAAGCGCGGCAGCTACGTCGGGAAGCCGACGAGGTCGTCAACCGCGCCCGCATCGAATGCCAGAAGCGCTTCCTCGTCAACGCCTGCATCGACGAAGCCCACGACAAGCGCCTCGAGATGCTGCAAAAGGCCCGCCAGCTCGAAATCCAGGCGCGTCAGCTCGAGATCGAGCGCAAGAAAGAAGCCAAAGAGGCGCGCGAACGCGAACAGGCGGAAAAACAGGGAACCTCTACTGAACCGGCGCCGAACGCCCCGACGCCGGAATCCGCCCCTCCGGCAGATCCAGGGGTTCCGGCCTCACTACAGTGATCACCCACCGCGCTTGAGCGCGCGCAGCTTCGCCCGATCCACCGCGTCCCCGCGCACGCGCGGCTCGCGCCGCTCCCGCTTGCGCGCCACCGCCTCCTGCCGCCGCGCGAGGCTTGCCGGATCCTCCTCGTAGAGGAGCCGCGCCTCGCTCGCTGGACCGCGCCGCGCCGACAGCGCGCTCACCGTGATCTCCCAGACGTATTCGCCGATGGTGATCGTGAGCCGCTCGCCCGGCTTCACCTCGTGCGAGGGCTTGGTCCGCGCCCCCTGCACCTTGACGTGACCGCCCTCGATCGCCTCCTGCGCGAGCGTACGCGTCTTGAAGAAGCGCGCGGCCCACAGCCACTTGTCCAAGCGCACCCGCTCCCCAGTGTCCTCGGTCTCTTCCCGCCTGCTCATCGGCTCACCCCAGCCACGGCAACAGCACCGCCGTCACTACCCCGTTCAGCCCCATGCCCAGGGCGGCGAACGCGCCGGCCACGGGATCGATCTGCATGGCCCGGGCCGTGCCGATACCGTGCGTGACCACCCCCAGCGCCAGACCCTTGGCCGCCGAAGAGCGCACCCGCATCACCGCGAAGAGCAGCGGGCCGAGCAGCGCGCCGAGGATGCCGGTGAGGATGACGAACACCGCCGCGAGCGCCGGGATGCCGCCCATCTGCTCGCTCACCGCCATGGCGATCGGGCTCGTCACCGATTTGGGCGCGAGCGTGCGCAGCATCGTCGCGTCCAGCCCTAGCGCCGCCCCGAGGAGCACGGCGCTGCCGGCAGCCGTCACCGAACCGGCCAGAAGCGCCACCGCCACCGCCTTGGCGTGCGCCGCCACGCGGCGGCGCTGGTAAAAGAGGGGAATCGCCAGAGCCACCGTGGCCGGCCCCAGCAGGAAGTGGATGAACTGCGCCCCGGCGAAATAGGCCGGATAGGGCAAGCCGGACCACAAGAGCAGCGCCCCGAGGGTGGCGATGCTCCAGGCAACGGGGTTGAGCAGCGGATGCAGGCGGCTGCGGCGATGCACCCATTCCCAGACGAGATACACCGCCAGGGTAACCGTCAGGCTGAAGAGCGGCGTGGCCGACAGATACACCCACAGCTCGCGCCAAGGTGCGATCGCCTCAACGGGCATCTTCCCCTCCCGCCAGGCGCTCGAACACCCAGGCCGACACCGCCAGCCCCAGGAGCGTGCTCACGAGCAGCACCACGCCGAGCACCAGCCAGGACTGCTGCAGGCGCTCCCAGTGCGCCACCACCCCCACCCCCGCCGGCACGAAGAGCAGCGAGAGGTGGCGCAGCAGCGTCCCGCCTGCCTCTTCTACCAGTTTGGGTACCCGCCCCAACGGCAAGAGGAGCGCGAGCGCGAACACCAGCCCCATCACCGGCCCCGGTACCGGCCAATGGAAGAAGCGCACCACCACTTCCCCGGCCAGCTGCAGCGCCAGTAAGGCCGTCAGACCCCAGAGCATGATCGATCCCATGAACGCGGCACCTCGAGCCGCAACCTTTTCATTTTAGCGAAAAGGCACCTCTGCGAAACGCAAACATTTATAATTAACCATCGTCCCACGCGGAAACCCTGTGCCCATGGAAGCCCTGCTCGACCCCGGCTTGTGGATTGCCTTCCTCACCCTCACGGCGCTCGAGATCGTGCTCGGCGTCGACAACATCATCATGATCGCCATCCTCGTCGACCGCCTGCCGCCGGAACGACGAGCCTCGGCGCGTTTCATCGGGCTGGCGCTGGCCATGGGCACCCGCATTGCGCTGCTGCTCACGCTCTCCTGGATGATGCGGCTCACCGAGCCGCTCTTCACCGTGCTGGGCAACGGCTTCTCCGGACGCGACCTGATCCTTCTGGGCGGCGGCCTCTTCCTGCTGTGGAAGAGCACGATGGAGATCCACGCTGCGCTGGAAGGCAGCGACGAGCACGGCGTGGCGCGGGTACATGCCAATTTCGCCGCCATCGTCACCCAGATCGCCCTCATCGACATCGTCTTCTCGCTCGACTCGGTCATCACCGCCGTGGGGCTCGTCAACCAGATCCCGGTGATGATCGCCGCGATCATCGTGGCCGTGGGGGTGATGATGTTCACCGCCGGCGCGATCAGCGCCTTCATCGAGCGTCACCCCACCATCAAGATGCTGGCGCTGAGCTTTCTCGTGGTGATCGGCGTATTGCTGATTGCCGAGGGCTTCGGCCTGCACGTGCCCAAGGGCTACGTCTACTTCGCCATGGCCTTCTCGGCCGGCGTCGAAATGCTCAACATCCGCCTGCGGCAGAAGATGACCCAGCGGCCGGTGAAGCTACACCCGCCGCTCGAAGCCGCCCTCGCCCAAGAGCAAGGAGAAGACGAAACGGCGACAGCAGAACAAGCAGCCAGGAACCGTTCCGGTACCCCTGGCTGACGGAATCAGCGCGCGAGCGTCGGGCTGCGCGGCAGAGCGCAGGCGGTCTCGTATTCGCGCGCGGCTCGAAGACGTCTTCGAGGCGTAGAAGGCTTGCGGCATCGAGACAACGCTGACGCTCGCTTCACGCTGGGTCCCGAAGGCAGGAAAAATAAATTGGTTATCCTTTCATGATTAAAATCATTAAGCTGCGTTACTCATAGCAACTTTGTACCCAAAGGAACGGGACGGTCCGGCACGCACAAGACAACCTCTCCTTTGTCATTGTGAAAGCCTGTTACCAAGCATTCGGACATCAAGGGGCCAATCTGCTTCTTCGGGAAATTGACCACTGCGACGACGAGCTTTCCCACCAACTCTTCTGGCGTGTAGAGATGCGTTATCTGGGCGCTAGACTTCTTGATACCGAACTCTTCACCGAAGTCTACATGCAGTACGTAAGCGGGCTTTCTAGCCTCGGCAAATGGTGCGGCATTTATGATGCGGCCAACGCGGAGTTCCACTTTCGTAAAGTCATCCCACGAGATTGTCTGCATTGCAGTCTCCTAACAGCTGAATTAAGTCTCGATCAAGGGCAGAGGCAATCTTTCCGCCTTGAATGACCGCTGAGCCAATACCCAAAGAGCAAAACCCGTTTGCTCCGCGCTTCCCAGGATTCAGAACGGCCAGACCCACAACAACATCGGCAGGCTGACCGCCATCACCAGCAGTTCGAGCGGTAGCCCCAGCCGCCAGTAGTCGCCGAAACGAAATCCGCCCGGCCCAAGAATGAGGGTGTTGTTCTGATGGCCGATGGGGGTAAGAAAGGCGCAGGAGGCGCCGATCGCCACCGCCATCAGGAAGCCATCGGGATTCACCCCGAGCTGTGCGGCCGTGCCAAGCGCGATCGGGCACATCACGGCAGCCGTTGCGGCATTGTTCATCAGATCGGAAAGCGTCATCGTGACGACCAGAATCAGGCTCAGCGCGATCACCGCGTTGCCCTGGGCAATACCATCGAGCAGGAAGCGGGCGATCAGGTCGGCAGCGCCGGTGTCCTCCATGGCGCCGGCCACCGGGATGAGGGCCGCCAACAGCACGATCACCGGCCAGTCTACGGCCTCGAACACCTGGCGCGCCGGCACCGTACGCAGCACCATCGACGCGAGTACGCCCCCGGCAAAGCTGACCGCAGCGGGCAGCAGACCGAATGCCGCAACTGCGATCGCCAGCGCCATGATGGTGCTCGCAATGATGGCCTTGCGCCGACTCGGAATGCGCAGCGCGCGCTCGGCCAGCGGCACGCAGCCCGCCCAGCTCGCAAACTGCGCCAGCGACTCGGCCGGGCCCTGCATCAGCAAGACATCGCCTGCGCGCAGCGGCATCGTGCGCAGCCGCGCCGTGGAACGGCGCCCCTGACGCGACACCGCAAGCAGATTGATGCCGTGACGCGTACGCAACTCGATATCACTCGCCGAGCGCCCGGCCAGTGCGGAGCCCGGCAAGACCGCCAGTTCCACCAATTCGATCTCTTCGCGCTGGGCCGGCTGCGCAGCGTCATTTCCGTCTGCGGCGCTGTTCGGGCCGGCTTCGCCCTGGGCGTCGGCCTTTCCGCTGCCCGCCCCCTTACCGTTGGCCGTGCCGTCCTGGTTGGCATCCTCCTTCCCGGTCTCCGAGGGCGTCCGCCCCGCGGTGCCCGACCGAACATCTCCAGCCGCCGCATCGGATGCTTCCGATTCGCTTGCATCCTCCTTCTTCGGCCGCTTCGACTCCTCCAGCCTGAGTCCAAGCCCGGTCAGCGCTTCGGCGAGTGCCTCGACATCGGCCTCGATGATGAGGATGTCGCCCGCATGCACCCGCTGGTTTGCCCTGGGCGCGGTGAGACGCACCTCGTTGCGCACCAGACCCACCACCTGCGCGCCCGCCTGCTCGAGTGCCGCTTCGATCTCGTACAGCGTCTTCCCGTCGGCCTTGCTGTTCTCGGGCACTCTCGCTTCGGTGAGGTAGGCGGCGGTCTCGAAACTGTCGGCGCCGGCACGCTCGCGTGCCGGCACGATGCGCCAGCCAATGGCCGCTACGAACAACACACCTACCGCCGCCGCTGCGAGGCCGACAGGCGTGAAGTCGAACATGCCGAAGGCTTCGCGGCTAGCGCGCTCGCGAAAACCGGCAACGATCAGGTTGGACGGCGTACCCACCAGCGTGGTCATGCCTCCGAGTATCGATCCGAAGGCAAGCGGCATCAGCACCTTGCCGGGCGGCAGCGACTGGCGCGCGGCAACCTGCATGGCCACCGGCATCAGCAAGGCGAGCGCACCGACGTTGTTCATGATGCTCGACAGCAGCGCTGCGAGCCCGGTGAGCACTCCGATCGTGAGCGTTGGCCCAGCTTTGGTCGGCATGACCGAGCGGGTAAGGACATCGACCGCGCCCGAGGTGTAGAGGCCCTGACTGAGTACGAGCACACATGCCACCGTGACCACTGCCGGATGGCCAAAACCCGCGAACGCGGATTCGGCCGGAACCAGGCCCGCGATCACGCACGCCAGCAAGGCCGCCATGGCAACCATGTCGTGCCGCCAGCGCCCCCAAAGGAACATGGCAACCGTCGCCATGAGGACGGCCAGAATCAGCCACTGATCGAGCGTCAAGTGCATCTCCGAAATTCTGCCAAATCAGCCCGCAAGCGCCGGGCTGCGCGGCAGAGCGCAGGCGGCCTCGTATTCTCGCGCGAGCTGCTCGACGAGCGTGGCAGCGGGCAGCACTTCGTGGATGAGCGACACGCCGTGCCCCGCGCTCCAGACGTCGCGCCAGGCGCGCACCTCCGAGCCAATGTCGTGCAGTTTCCCCTTGCCCGAGAGCTGCTGCAACTTCTCCGGCGTGAGCCCCGCCGCTTCCAGGCTGGGCCAGAGGAAGTTGGCATTGACTCCCGAGATCGCGTCGGTGTAGACCACGTCGTCGGCGCGCGAGCGCAGCAGCATCTCCTTGTACGCATGGGGGGCCATCGACTCCTCGGTGGCGATGAAGCGCGTGCCGAGATAGGCGAAATCGGCCCCGAGCACCTCGGCCGCGCGCACGCCGTAGCCATCGGAAATCGCCCCGGCCAGGATCAAGGTCCCTTCCCAGAACTCCCGAATCTCGCGCACCAGGCTGAAAGGGCTCTGCGTGCCGGCGTGCCCTCCCGCACCTGCGCACACGGCGATGATGCCATCGACGCCGGCCTCGATCGCCTTGCGCGCGTGCCGCGCCCGGATCACGTCGTGGAAGACGAGCCCGCCGTAGCCGTGCACCGCCTCCACGATGGCCTGCGGATTGCCCAGGCTGGTGATGACGAAGGGCACGCGATGGGCCACGATGCAGGCCAGATCCTCCTGCAGGCGGGAATTGGTGTGGTGCACGATGAGATTGACGCCGTAGGGCGCGCAGGGCCGGTCGGGATGCTCGCGCCGAAAGGCCGCCAGCGCCTCCTCGATGCGCGAAAGCCAGACTTCGAGCTCGCTCGCCGGTCGGGCGTTGAGCGAAGGAAAAGTACCGGCCACTCCGGCCTGACAGCAGGCGATCACCAGCTCGGGGCCGGAGACGAGGAACATGGGCGCGGCGATCACCGGCACACGGAAACGCCCTGTGAAGGCGGCGGGAACGGGCATGGTCTTCTCCTGAGGGATGAGGCGAATCGCCCGATTCTAACATTCGTTCGAAACAGGTTTCGAACGATCGTTCACCTCAAATACCCCCACTGCCGCAGACGCTGCCGGGCATAGGCCGCCGCCTGACCGCGTCCGCCGGTGCGCTGCAGCACGTCGGCGTAGAGGCGCGCCGCCTCCTGCCGCCGCCCCAGCCCCTCGAGCGAGACGCCGCGCAGGAAGGTGATGCCGGTATCTCCCGGCAGCAGTCGGTCGTAGGTTTCCAATGCGACCAGCGCCTCGTCGAAGCGGCGCTGCTGCAGGGCCGTCGCGGCCAACACCTTGTGCGCCTGGGCTTCCTGGGGATAGACGGAGCGGGCGTGCTCGGCATAGGCGCGCGCCTCGTCGAGCCGCCCACGCGCGAGCAGGGTCTGCGCCAGGCGCACATTGGCGGCGTAATCATCGGGCGTGAGCTTGACCGCCTCACGGAAATGCTGCTCGGCCTCGGTGAGTTTTTTCTCGCCCATCGCCTCTTCGCCGCGACCGCAACGCTCGATGGTCGGACGCAAGGTGCGCAGCGGCGCCGTCCGGTCCATGAAGCGTTCGCGCTGCACGGGAAAACGCTCGCCGTCGGCGAACTCGGTCTCGGCCAGCCATTGCGCCCGCTGTATCCGCTCCTGGGTCAGCGGATGCGTCGAAAACATCGTCTCGATCAGCCCCGGTCTGGTTTTTTCCTCCTCGAGCAAAACCTGGTGCAGCCGCACCATGGCACTGGCGGGATAGCCGGCGAGCACCATGTAGCGCTGGCCCAGGTAATCCGCCTCCCGCTCCTGCTCCCGCGAATAGGATGCGAGCAGGGCACTTGCGCCCACCGCCCCACCCTGCACCAGCCATTGCCCCCAATCGCTCCGGCTCGTGGCCGCATCGAGCGCGGTGAGCGCCACCTGCGCCAGCATCGCCTTGGCCTGCTGTTGCGCCGAATGGCGCGCATTGACGTGGCCGATCTCGTGGCCGAGCACTGCCGCGAGCTGTGCCTCGTCGTCGAGCCGCACCAGCAGGGCCCGCGTCACTCCGACCGATCCGGCGGGAAAGGTGTAGGCGTTGAGATAATTCGCGTTGAGTCCACGATACGAATATGGCAGAGACGGACGATGACTCACCGCATGCACCCGAGCACCCACCTCGCTCACATAGGCATTGACCGAAGCCTGCGGGATCGGCCCCAAGTCTTGAGAGAACTGTTGCGGGGCGAGCTGGCGATCGAGGCTGATTTCCTGCGCCTCGCTCATGCCGACGAAGATGGTCTCACCGGTGACCGGCGAAGTGGCGCACCCGGAAAAGAGCGGTGCAGTCAGACTTGCCCCCAACAGTGCGAGCGCCTGCCGTCGTGTCATCGGCCGGCGGCCGAGCACATCAAGCGTCATCCAAGCGGTCTCGTGCATCTTGTCCTCCTGCGGCAGCAGCACGGAATCGGCTATCATCCCGCTCCATGATAGAAGAAATTCCGCCGGACGCGCTGGGGCAGGTGTTCACGCCCGAGCCCGTGGTACGCGCCATGCTGCGCCTGCGCCGCCGCCACGGCCGCATCCTCGAGCCCGCCTGCGGTGACGGGGCCTTCCTGCGCCACCTCGAAGCCGACGCCCTCGCCTGCGAGCTCGACCCCCGCGTCTGTCCGCCGCGGGCGCGCTGCCTCGACTTCTTCGCCCTGCCCGAGCACGAAACCTTCGCCACGATCATCGGCAACCCCCCCTACGTGCGCCGTCGCGACGTACTGCCAGAGACCGCCGCGCGGCTCGAAAGCCGCCTGCTCGACGGCCACGCCAATCTCTACCTGCATTTCATCGAGAAGGCCGTGCGCCACCTCGAACCCGGCGGCGAGCTCATCTTCATTACCCCGCGCGATTTCCTCAAGGCGACCGCCGCCCGGCGGCTCAACCGCTGGCTGCTCGCGGAAGGCCGTTTCACCGAAGTGATCGACACGGGCGATGCGCGCCTCTTTGCCGGCGCCGTGCCCAATTGCCTCATCTGGCGCTTCGAGCGCGGCCGGCGCGCACGCACGCTGCGCTACGCCGAGCTGGGACGTGAACCCGGCTGGCAGGAACGGCTCGCCGCGCTCACCGCCGTTCTGCCTGTTACTGACGACGAGATCCCGCCACCGTGGGAAGCGCGCACCGTGCTCGAACACGACGGGCACCTCGCCTTCGTGCGCGACACGTATCCCCTGCGCCTGTCGCAGATCGCCCGAGTGTGCGTCGGTGCCGTCTCCGGGGCGGACGAGATCTACGCCGACCCCCGCTGGGCGAACCGCGAATTCGTCTGTTCCTCCACTGTGCGCGATGGCCGCACTCGACCCATGCGCTTCGTGCGTCCCGGCGAGCCGCCACCTCCGGAACTGATTCCCTTTCGCGAACGGCTGCTCGCGCGGCGCGTTCGGGATTTTGATGAGAATAACTGGTGGGAATGGGGACGCTACCATCGCGAGAGCGACGCGCCGCGGGTGTACGTAAACGGCCGCACCCGCGCTCCGCGCCCCTTCTTCGTCCACCCTTGCCGGGATTGGGACGGCAGCGTGCTGGCGATCTTTCCCCACGACCCGAACCTCGATCCTGCCGAGCTCGCCGCCGCGCTCAACGACGAAGTCCCCTGGGCCGAACTCGGCTTCGTGTGCGACGGGCGCTTCATCTTCTCGCAGCGCAGCCTGGAGCGCGCGCCGTTGCCCGCCTCCTTTGCCCGCTTCCTGCCCGGGCGGTGTGACGAGGCGGCGTAACCGGTACAATCGCGGACGAACCACCCGCAAGGATGCCCCTCATGATGGTCCCCCACCTCACGACCGCCCTCAGTGGGCCACTACTGGCCATCGAGCGCCAGTTCCTCGCAGAGCTGCCGGCGATCGAACAATGGTTCCGCGGCGGTTTCAGCGAGCATACGCCTCCTTTCTATGCCTCCACCGACCTGCGCAACGCCGGATTCAAACTCGCGCCGGTCGATCTCAATCTCTTTCCCGGCGGCTTCAACAACCTCTCCGACGACTTTCTGCCCTTGGCGGTACAGGCGACGCAAGTGGCGATCGAGCGTGTCTGTCCCGAAGCCAAGCGCCTGCTCCTCATACCCGAGAACCACACGCGCAACCGCTACTACCTGCTCAACGTCGCCCGCCTGCAGCGCATCCTGAGGCTGGCCGGCCTGGAAGTACGCATCGGCTCGCTGCTGCCCGAGATCACCGCCCCGACCGAGCTCGAAGCGGCCGAAGGCGAGCACGTGCTCGTCGAACCCTTGGTGCGCCGCGGCAACCGGCTGGGGCTCGCCGACTTCGACCCCTGCGCCATCCTGCTCAACAACGACCTCTCGGCCGGCGTGCCGCCGATTCTACGCGGCCTCAGCGAACAGAACGTGATTCCGCCCCTGGTGGCCGGCTGGCATACTCGACGCAAATCACACCACGCCGAGATCTACGCCCGCGTCGCCACCGACTTCGCCGAGGCGATCGGCCTCGATCCCTGGTACCTCGTCCCGGCGCACCGGGTCGTATCCGGTCTGGATTTCCAGAGCAAAGAGGGTGAAGACCGGCTCGCCGACACCGCCTCCGAGCTCTTCGCCGAGATCCGCACAGCCTACGCCGCCCGCGGCATCGACCAAGAGCCTTTCCTCGTGGTCAAGGCCGACGCCGGCACCTACGGCATGGGCGTGATGACGGTCAAGGATCCGGCCGAGCTGCGCGAACTCTCGCGGCGGCAGCGCAACAAGATGGCCAAAGTGAAAGAAGGGCTGGAAGTGCATCAGGTGATCGTGCAGGAAGGCGTGCCCACCTTCGAGCGGCTCGGGGACGCGGTGTGCGAACCGGTCGTCTATATGATCGATCACTACGTCGTGGGCGGTTTCTACCGTATGCACACCGAACGCGGCCCCGATGAAAATCTCAATGCGCCGGGCATGCACTTCGAGCCGCTGCGCTTCGCTTCGAGCTGCTCGCTGCCCGATTCGGGCCTCGCTCCCGACGCCGAACCCAACCGTTTCTACGCCTACGGCGTGGTGGCGCGCCTGGGCCTGCTCGCCGCCGCCATCGAGATCGAAGAGCTCGTCGCCCGTTTCGAGGAACAAGGAGAAGCGGCATGAAACTCGCGTTTCTCGTCGATCCCCTGGCCAAGCTCAAGGTGACGAAAGACTCCTCCATCGCCATGATGCGCGCCGCCAAGGCACGTGGCCACGAGATCTGGACCTGCCAGCGCGAGGGGCTCGAGTGGGCAGAAGGCGCCGTGTGGCTCACGGCCCAGCTCGTCGCGCTCACCGATGGTGGAGCCGGCGCCTGGTACGAGGTCGTCTCCGAAGCGCGCGTGCGCGCCGACCAATTCGACGCCCTCCTCATGCGCCAGGATCCGCCCTTCGACTTCGAATACCTCACCGCCACCTGGCTGCTGGAGCGCGCCGAGGCGCAAGGGGCCCGCGTCTGGAACCGGCCGCGGGCGATCCGAGACCATTCGGAGAAACTCTCCATCCTGGAATTCCCACAGTTTACGCCCGCCACGATGGTGGCGCGCGACCCCGAGCGCATCCACGCCTTCATCGACGCTCTGGGCGACGTGATCCTCAAGCCGCTCGACGGCATGGGCGGAAGCCAGATTTTCCGCGTGCATCGCGAGGACCACAACCGCTACGTGATCGTCGAGACGCTGACGCACCACGGGCACCGTACCATCATGGCCCAGGAATACCTGCCGCAGATCCGCGACGGCGACAAACGGGTGCTCGTGATCGCCGGGCAAGTGATGCCCTATGCGCTCGCCCGCATCCCCAAGCCCGGCGAGACGCGCGGCAACCTCGCCGCGGGCGGACGCGGCGTGGCCGTGCCGCTCACCGAGGCCGAGCGGGAAGTGGCCGAGGCGCTCGCGCCCATCCTGTGGCAGCGGGGGCTTTTGATCGTGGGGCTCGACCTCATCGGCGGACGGCTCACCGAGATCAACGTCACCAGCCCTACCTGCATGGTGGAAATCGCGGCCCAGACCGGCTTCAGCGTGGCCGATGAAGTGATCGCAGCGCTCGAACACCTTGCCGCCGCCTGAGCACGGCAACACGCCTCACAGCGTGACCCGCCCCGTGCGGCGCAGCATGGCCTTCTCGGCCTCGACTACGGTAAAAGCGACCAACGCCCCGACGAGCGCGTAGATCCAAGCAAAGGCATCGAGCGCTTCGGTGCGAAAGAGCATCTGGAACGGAGGGGCATAGACGAAGGCCAACTGCAGCAGCGCCAGCACCCCGATCACCGGCCACAGCGCCGGATTGCCCCGAAAAACGTCCACGCTCCAGCCGCTCGCGACGAAGCGTCGGCAGTTGAACAGATACATCACCTCGGCGCACACCAAGGTATGCGTGGCCGCCGTGCGGGCGAAGTCCTCGCCGAGCTCACGGACGAGGGAAAGGCCGTAAGCGCCATAGCTCAAGAAACAGATCAACGCGCCGATGAAGGCGATGCGCCAGGCCATCGGCCCAGTGACCAAGGGCTCGATCGGCGGGCGCGGCGGACGCTGCATCACGGCCGGCTCCGGCGATTCGAAGGCAACGGCGATCGCCAACGTCACCGCCGTCACCAGGTTCACCCACAGAATCTGCGTGGCCGAGATCGGCAGCGACCAGCCCGCCGCCAGCGCGATCGCCACGACCAACGCCTGCGCCATATTCGTCGGCAGCACGAAGAGCAGCGCCTTCTTGATGTTGTCGTAGGCCACGCGCCCCCAGCGCACGGCCTGGGCGATGGTGGCGAAGTTGTCGTCGGCGAGCACCATGGCCGAGGCCTGGCGGGCGGCGTCGGTACCGCGGCGGCCCATGGCCACGCCGATGTCGGCCGCCTGCAGCGCCGGCGCGTCGTTGGCTCCGTCTCCGGTCATGGCCACGATGTGTCCCTGCCCCTGGAGTACACGCACGAGGCGCAGCTTGTTCTCCGGCGCGGCCCTGGCGACGACGTCGGTCTCGACGATGCGCCTTCCCAGGACTGCGTCGTCGAGTTGCTCGATCTCCGTGCCAGTCAGGGCCGTGTCGGCACGCAGCCCCAGCATGCCGCCGATGGCCCGCGCCGTCACCGGATGATCGCCCGTGATCATCACGACGCGGATACCAGCCTCGTGGCACTCGCGGATCGCATCCTTCGCCTCCGGCCGCGGTGGATCCTCGAGCCCTACCACCCCCAGTAAGGCGAACCCTTCGTCGATGTCCTCGTAGCGCAGCGTTTCCTTGGGCTCAGGCAAGCGTTTCCAGGCCAGCGCGATCATCCGCCGCCCCTTGGCCGCTTCCTCCATCAAACGCTCTTCCCAACTCGCCACGTCGAGCGGCTGCCCGTCGGCATCGTGGAGACAGTGCGCCAGCACCACTTCGGGCGCGCCTTTGAGCAGGATCACGTGGTTGCCGTGATGGTCGTGATTGAGGGTGGCCATCCAACGCCGCTCGGATTCGAATGGGATCAGATCGACCCGCGGCCAGCAGCCGTGCTCACGCTCCGGATCCAAGCCGGCCTTCAGCGCCATGCTCAAGAGGGCGATCTCGAGCGGATCCCCCTCGCCATGCCAGTTCCCCTCGGCATCCGTATGCAATGTAGCGTCGTTGCACAGCAGCGCCGCCCGTGCGAGCCGCACCAACCCGCGCACGCTCTCCGGCGGACGAGGCCGTCCGCCGCGCACGAATTCCCCCACCGGCTCGTAGCCCGAACCCGTCACCTCCACGGCATCGTGTGGCAACAACACCGAGGTCACGGTGAGCTCGTTGCGCGTGAGCGTGCCGGTCTTGTCGGTACAGATCACCGTCACCGAACCGAGCGTCTCCACCGCCGGCAAGCGGCGCACGATCGCCCGGTGCTGCGCCAGCCGCTGCCCGCCGATCGCCAGGATGATGGTGACGATCGCCGGCAACCCTTCCGGAATCGCCGCCACCGCGATACCGACCACCGCGAGGAAGATCTCGTCGACCGCCTGCCCCAGCCCCCAATAAGCCCAAGCGAAAAGCAGGGCCGACAGCGCCACGATCACCACCGCCGTTGCCTGGGCAAATCGCGTCAAGCGGCGGGTGAGGGGCGTCTCCAGTCGCGTGACGGTGGCCACCAGTTCGCCGATGCGCCCGAGCTCGCTGTCCCCGCCGGTGGCCACCACCACGCCCAGACCCTGACCCCGCACCACCGTGGTGCCGCTGTAGGCCATGCATCGCCGCTCGGCGAGCGGCGTCGCCTCATCGACGAGCTCCGGGTTTTTCTCCACCGGCAAGGATTCTCCCGTGAGCGCGGCCTCGTCCACGGCCAACTGGCGCGCGGAGACGAGGCGCAGATCTGCCGGCACCACCATCCCCGATTCGAGAAAAACGAGATCGCCCGGCACCAGTTCCTCGGCAGCGATCTGATGCCGTCGCCCGTCGCGGACCACCACCGCGGTTCTGGCCAGCATCGACTTCACCGCCGCCAACGCTCGCTGCGCCTTGCCCTCCTGGATCGCGCCCAGCACCGCCGAGACGACCACCACCGCAAAAATCACCGCCGCATCGATCCAATGCTCGAGGTACGCCGTGATCACTCCAGCCACGAGCAGCACATAGATCAAAGGATTGTGAAACTGGCGCAGCAAGCGCAACCACGCCGGATCGGGTGGAGCCTCCGGCAAACGGTTCGGACCATGAACGGCCAGACGACGTTCGGCCTCGGCCCGGGCCAGGCCGCGCTGCAGATTCGTCGCCAACTGCTCGGCCACCTCCGCCGGCGACTGGGCATGAAAAGGTTTGTTCCTTCGGTTCATGGACGTCATCGCGGAACTCGACACAAAGGGACGGTGCGATGCAGCATACCATGAATGAAGGGTCGCCCAAAAACCCGCGAATCGACTGCGCAGGCGGCCTCGTTGCTAGGGCGGCGAGAAAAACCCGCGCGAGCGATTGCAGGGCGGGGCACCCGGAGCACGGGCTGCGAGACCGATCACACTTGGATGGACGAGCCTCCGAGCGCCGGAGAACGCCGCCATGAGACCACATGGTAGGTTAGCCGGGGCCCGCTACGTGCACGTACCGTGCGACCAAGCACGTGCATCATGGACGCCCGAACGGAGGACGGCTCAACCGCGTCGTCCGCCCTGCCAGGCAGCGAGCAAGAAATCGCGATAAGGGGCGAGCAGGTGGATGGGGACTTCCACCACCGGGCCACCCAAGGTGGTACCGAGATAGCGCCCCTGCACGGCGGCATCGACCCCTGGCAAGAGCACTTCCACCGGAGCGTTGGCTTTGAGCCGCAAATTGCGCTGCGACTCGTCGAAAAAAACCGAGCCATGGGTGAAATTGAGCTGTGCCTCGGTCTCGAGCGGCTCATCGTTGGGCCGCACGCCGCGCACCACGACAGGGGCCAGGCGCACGTCGTTGCATACCTTGAGCGCCTGGGTGCGGATGCGCTTCTCCAGCTCGTCTTCGGAGAGAAAAGGCGCATTGCCCACGCGCGCCTCCACTTCGGCAAGCTCCTCGTCGGTGAGGTGCGGCGCGGCGCGCACGAGGAGTTCCTTGGGCAGCATTTTGCCCGGCTCGCGCCGAGGACGCTCGACATCCACCCGATGCTGCAGCTTGTGGACCATGATGCCACCGCCCTGCAAACGCTTGCTGGCCACCGCCTTCAATCCCTGATGCACGACGTCTCCCAGCAACCCATCGACGACGCGTGCGAGGTCGGCACGAGGCATCTTTTGCAAGGGCTCGGGCAAAGACACTTCCAACGTATACGTGAGGATGAGGCGACTCGTATCTTTCATGGGCAAGGTAGGCGATCCAATGATCGCATGCTAGCACGACTGCGGCCCACCGACCAAGAAAAAGCCCCCGGCTCACCACCGGGGGCAACGACGTAATGCCGTCGGAGAGGAGATTTTTACAGGCGATACGCCGTCTCACCGTGTGCGGTCACGTCCAGACCCTCGCGCTCCTCTTCCTCGCTCACGCGCAAGCCTCCGGTGAGCGCTCCGGCCACTTTGAAGGCGAGGAAGGCCACCACGGCGCTCAGGACGAGCGTGACGACCACGCCATAAAACTGAACCCACACTTGATGGACGATGGAAAAATCCGCATCGCCCGTTCCGCCGAGCAGGGGTGAGGTAAAAACCCCGGTGAGCAGCGCCCCGACGATACCGCACACTGCATGGACGCCGAAGACGTCGAGCGAATCGTCGATGCCATGCCAGCGCTTGAGGGCGCTCACGCCCCACAGACCGGCCACGCCGCCAACGAGCCCCATGACGATGGCACCAATCGGACCCACCGTACCACAGGCCGGCGTGATCACCACGAGCCCGGCCACCGCGCCCGAAGCCGCTCCGAGCATGGACGGCTTGCCTTTGACGAGCGCCTCGGTTGCACTCCAGGAGAGCACCGCCGCCGCCGTGGCAAACAGCGTGTTGAGAAAGGCGATCGCCGCACCCGAGGTCGCCTCGAGGTTGGAGCCGGCGTTGAAGCCGAACCAGCCCACCCACAGGAGCGAAGCGCCCACCATGGTCAATGGCAGGGAGTGCGGTGCGAGCGCTTCACGGCCATAGCCGAGGCGCTTGCCCACGAGCATCGCCCCCACGAGCCCCGCCACGCCGGCGTTGATGTGCACCACCGTGCCGCCGGCGAAGTCGATCGCTCCCTCCTCGAGCAGCCAGCCGCCCGGCCCCCAGACCATGTGGGCGATCGGCAGGTAGGAGAAGGTGAACCACAGCACCGTGAAGACCATCACCGAGGCGAACTTGATGCGCTCGGCAAATGCTCCGACGATGAGCGAACACGTGATGGCAGCGAACGTCCCCTGAAACGCGATGAAGACGTACTCCGGCAGTTTCACTTCGTCGGTGAAGGTGTCGGCGAGGCTCTCGGGCGTCACGCCACTGAGGAACACCTTGGCAAACGACCCCAGCCAGGGCATCGCCTCGGTGAAAGCAAGGCTGTAACCATAAAAGGCCCACAGCACCAGCACGAGCGAAGTCACCATCAACACCTGCATGAGCACCGAGAGCACATTCTTCGCCCGTACCATGCCGCCGTAGAAGAGCGCCAAGCCCGGCACGATCATCATCAGCACCAAGAGCGTGGCCGTCATCATCCAGGCGACGTCACCGCGGTGCACCACCGGTGCCGTCGCGCTCGCCGCTTCCTGCGCCCACGAAGGAAGAGAGGCCGTCGCCAGGAGCGCCACTGCGCCGAGTCGTTCGATTCCGTATTTCATGATCCGTCTCCTCGTCCTAACCGTCACAACGCCGCCGCGCCGGCCTCGCCGGTGCGGATGCGAATCGCGTTTTCGAGATCGAAGACGAAGATCTTCCCGTCGCCCACCTTACCGGTGAAAGCGGACTTCTCGATCGCCTCGAGCACCGGTTCGAGCAGCTCGTCGGCAATGGCCACTTCGAGCTTCACCTTGGGCAGGAAATCGACCACGTACTCCGCTCCGCGGTAGAGTTCCGTGTGCCCCTTCTGCCGCCCGAACCCCTTGACCTCGGTCACCGTGAGCCCTTGCACGCCGTTCTCCGAGAGTGCTTCGCGCACCTCGTCGAGCTTGAACGGCTTGATGATCGCCATGACGAATTTCATGTTCCTTCTCCGTAGCGGGTATGCCCACCCCTACGAAGCAGGAATCGTGCCAGAAGAGAGGAAGACGAAAAAAGGACGCGGCACGAACCGCGTCCCTGCGCACGGACGGCCCGGAATCGGGGCCTCCGTACCACCGATCACAGATGGGCCAGGCCGAATCGGACCGCCCCCGATGATCACTACTCGGGACGAATGCACCGTTTCGGTGCGTCAAACGGTCGATCCGTCCACTCTGGAGCGAATCGATCCGGGTCCTTCAAAACGCCGGCACCACCGCCCCCTGGTATTTCTCGAGGATGAAGCGCTTCACCGCCTCCGAGTGCAAGGCACGCACGAGCTTCTGCATGGCCTCGCCATCTTTGTTGTCCGACCGGGCGACGAGGACGTTCACGTAGGGCGAATCGGCCCCTTCGATGACGAGCGCGTCTTTCGTGGGGTTGAGTCCGGCCTCGAGTGCATAGTTGGTGTTGATGAGGGCCAGATCGACCTGGTCGAGGATGCGCGGCAGCGTGGCCGCCTCCAGTTCCTTGAACCGCAGGCGCTTGGGATTGTCGGCGATGTCGCGCGGCGTGGCGGTGATCTTCGCCGGATCCTTGAGCGTGATGAGGCCGGCGCGTTGCAGCAGCAGGAGCGCCCGCCCGCCGTTGGTCGGATCGTTGGGGATGGCCACGACGGCGCCCTCCTTGAGCTCGTCGAGCTTCTCGATACGGCGGGAATAGGCGCCGAAGGGCTCGATGTGCACCCCGGCCACCGCCACCAGATCGGTGCCGCGATCCTTGTTGAACTCGTCCAGGTAGGGTTTGTGCTGGAAGAAGTTGGCATCCATGCGCTTCTGCGCCACTTGGATGTTGGGCTGGACGTAGTCGGTGAACACCCTCACCTCCAACTCCACCCCTTCCTGGGCGAGCATGGGTTTGACGTACTCCAGGATCTCGGCATGCGGCACGGGCGTGGCCGCCACCGACAGTTTCTCGGCCCAAGCGGCCGGAACGAGACCGAGCGAAGCGCCCAGGATCAGCAGGGCGTTTTTCCATTTCATGACACGACACTCCTTCCTTGATTGAAAAATCCGCTGCCACCCTAGCGGCGGCTGAAACGCAGCACGAGCCGATCGCCCAGCATCTGCAACAATTGCACGAGCACCACCAGCAGGGCCACCGTGATGACCATCACGTCGGTCTGGAAACGCTGGTAACCGAAACGGATGGCCAGATCTCCCAGGCCGCCCCCGCCGATCACCCCCGACATGGCGGCGTACGACACCAGGGTGATGGAGGTGACGGTGACTCCGGCGAGGATCCCCGGCAAAGCCTCGGGCAGGAGCGCCCCGAAGACGATCTGCGGCACCGTCGCCCCCATGGCTTGGGTCGCCTCCACGATGCCCCGATCCACCTCCCGCAGCGCCGCCTCCACCAGACGAGCGAAGAGCGGCGCCCCGCCCACCACCAGCGGCGGAATGGCCCCCGGCACCCCCAGCGAGGTTCCCACCAGCACGACGGTGACCGGGATCATGACGATGAGCAGGATCACGAACGGCACGGAGCGCAGCAGATTGACCACGAAAGAGAGCACCGCATAGACGAGCGGCTGCTCCAGCAGCTGGCGCTTGCCCGTGAGAAAGAGCGCGACCCCCAAGGGCAAACCCAGCAGCACAACGAAAAAGAGGGACACACCGACCATGACTAGCGTATCCCAGCAGGCCCGGCCGATCTCCAGCCAATCCACATTGGTCAGCCATTGCGCCATCATCGCAGCACCTCCACATCCACCCCTGCTGCGGCGAACGCCTGCAGCGCCGCCTCCACGTCCCCCCTGACGAAGGAGAGAGTCAATTGACCGTAAGGAACGTCCTTGATGTGATCGATGCGGCCGGCGAGGATGCTGAAATCCACCCCGCAGCGCCGCACCACCTCGCCCAACAACGGCCGGTAGGTCGACTCTCCCTTGAACGTCAGCCGTACCACGCGCCCCTCCGCGTGCTGCAGGCTCTCCTGGAATTCCTCCCTATCGACGTGCTCGCTCTCGAGCACGAATTCACGCGTCGTGGGATGGCGGGGATGGAGAAAGACCTCACTCACGGGCCCGGTCTCCACCACCCGTCCACCGTCCATCACCGCCACGCGGTCGCACACCCGCCGCACCGCGTCCATCTCGTGCGTGACGAGCACGATGGTGAGCCCCAGGCGACGGTTGATGTCGGAGAGCAGCTGCAGCACCGAACGGGTGGTCTGTGGATCGAGGGCGCTGGTGGCCTCGTCCGACAGCAGGATGGAAGGACGACAGGCCAGCGCCCGGGCGATACCCACCCGCTGTTTCTGCCCGCCGGAGAGCTGGGCTGGATATTTGTCCGCGTGCTCGCTCAAGCCGACCAGGGCGAGCAGCTCCTCGACCCGCGCCGCGATGGCGGCCTTGGATTCCGTGCCGGCGATCTTCAGGGGAAAGGCTACGTTCTCCGCCACCGTCTTGGACGAGAGCAGGTTGAAATGTTGGAAGATCATGCCGATGCGCCGACGGAAGGCGCGCAGCTGCGCCGGCGCCAGGCGGGTGACGTCCTCGCCTTCCACCACGACGCGCCCCTGGCTCGGACGCTCGAGCAGATTGACGAGACGCAGCAACGTAGACTTCCCCGCGCCGGAATGCCCGACGATGCCGAACACTTCCCCTCGTTCGATCGTCAGCTGCTCGACTTCCAGCGCGAGCGTTTCCTGCCCCCGGACGAGGTACGTCTTGCGTACGCCGTCGAATTCGATCACATCCACCGTCCTTCAGTGCAAAAAGCGGATTTTCGCATGGGAAGGGCGTCATTTCGACGAATCTTCGGGAATGAAGGTATATCACCGATTGACGCCGTCTGCCGCTGCGGCGATACTTCACGCGGGATTTTTTCATGCCTTGAACGGCCGAATCCAAATCGTGCCTTTTGGCATGTCACTTACGCTCATGATAACCATCCCAGAGAGGAGACTCCGATGCAAATCCGACGCCGTTTCACCACCGCCCTGCTCGCCGGCCTGCTGGGTGCCACCCTGCTCGGTACCGGCAAGCCCGTCCTGGCCGCCGGGCCGTACAAGGAGGAGTACAAACTCTCCACCGTGCTCGGCGAAGCCTTTCCCTGGGGCTGGGGGGCCAAACGCTGGGCCGAGCTCGTCGACGAGAAAACCCAAGGACGCATCAAGATCAAGGTCTACCCGGGGGCCGCGCTCGTTTCGGGCGATCAGACGAAGGAATTCACCGCGCTACGCCAGGGCGTGATCGACATGGCCGTCGGCTCGACCATCAACTGGTCGCCGCAAGTCAAGGAGCTCAACCTCTTCGCCCTACCCTTTCTCATGCCGGATCACCGTGCACTCGAAGCGCTCACGCAAGGGCGGGTCGGCAAGAAACTCTTCGACACGCTCGCCGAGCGCGACGTGGTGCCGCTCGCTTGGGGCGAGAACGGTTTTCGCGAGCTCTCCAATTCCAAGCGCCCCGTCCGGTCTCCCCAGGATCTCGCCGGGCTGAAGATCCGCGTCGTCGGTTCGCCGCTTTTTCTCGCCACCTTCAACGCCCTGGGCGCCAACCCGACGCAGATGAGCTGGGCCGACGCCTTGCCGGCCATGGCGACCGGTGCCGTCGACGGTCAGGAGAATCCCCTGTCGGTGTTCAATGCCGCCAAGCTGCACACGGTGGGACAAAAATACCTGACCCTGTGGGGCTACGTCGCCGATCCGCTCATCTTCGCCGTCAACAAGAATGTCTGGAACAGCTGGAGCCCGGAAGACCGGCAGCTGGTGCTGGAGGCAGCGCAGCAAGCCGCGCGTGAGGAAATCGCCCGTGCCCGCGCCGGCATCACCGCCGAGGACGACAGTCTGCTCAAGGAAATCGCCGCCAACGGCGTCGAGATCGTGCGCTTGACCCCGGCCGAACGCGATGCCTTCCGTCAGGCGACCGTCGGCGTCTACAAGGAATGGGCGGACAAGATCGGAGCCGATCTCGTCAAACAAGCCGAAGAGGACATCGCTAAGCGCTGAGCACCCGAAGCGCCCCGTTGCGAACGAGATCGTCGCAACGGGGCGCCGGGGTTCGCGATCGCCGCGCTCGGCAGATCGATTCATCGGCGCAGCGCCTCTATCCGGACGAAGCCACGCTGGGGCTTCGCCCACCGAGCAATTAGAGCCGAACATGGAAATTCCCGAAGAATCCCCTGCAGCGGCGGAAAAAGGCCGGACTCATTCTTGGGAGGAGATCGTCGTCGGCCTCGTGATGGCGGCAATCGTCGTCATCACCTTCGCCAACGTCGTCGTGCGCTATTTCACCGCGCAATCGCTCGCCGCCACCGAAGAGCTGTCGATCGCGCTGCTGCCCGTGCTCGCCTTCCTCGGCTCCGTGCCGGCTTTTTTGAATGATCGCCACATCCGCGTCACCTTCTTCGTCGAGCGCCTGCCTCGACGCTGGCGCATCCTCGCGGAACGGCTCGATGCCCTCGTCACCGTCGCCCTCTACATCTTCCTCACCTGGTATGCGGCACGCCTCACCTACGACCAGTTCCGTTTCGAGGAGACTTCGCCCGCGCTGGGCGTACCGCAGTGGTGGTACACCATCTGGCTACCGCTGCTGTCGTTCGTGATCGCCGTACGCCTTGCCCTGGCGCGATTCGGGAGACGCCCATGATCGGCCTCACCCTCGTCAGCCTCTTTCTCCTCGCGCTCATTGCGGGCATGCCCCTTGCCGTCGCCCTAGGCCTGGCCAGCATCACCGTGCTCGCCCTGGCCGGGTTCGACCAGCTTGCCGTCCCCACCAACCTCTACGCCGGCATCGCCAAATATCCCCTACTGGCGATTCCGATGTTCATCCTCGCCGGCATGATTTTCGAGCGCTCCGGGGTAGCGCTGCGCCTCGTGCGCTTCATCAGCGCGCTGGTCGGTGAATGGACCGGCTCGCATGCCGTCGTCGCGGTGTTGGTCTCGATGCTGCTCGGTGGCATTTCCGGCTCCGGCCCGGCCGATGCCGCCGCCGTTGCATCGGTCATGCTCCCATCGATGGTCGCACGCGGTTACCCGAAAGGATTCTCGGCCAGTCTCATCGCCGCCGCCGGTTCCACGGCGATCATCATCCCGCCCTCGGTGGCCTTCATCGTCTACAGCGTGATGGTGCCGGCGGCGACGGTGCCGGCGCTCTTCGCCGCCGGTTTGATTCCCGGCGCCATCGCCGCCTTGTGCCTGCTCATCCCGGCGATTCTCATCAGCCGGCGCCACGGTTATGGTCGCGCCGACAGGCGAGAACCACGGCCGCCGCTGGGCAAGAGTTTCTTCGAGGCAATTTGGGGTCTGCTCGCCCCGGTCATCATTCTCGGCGGGCTACGCATGGGGCTTTTTACGCCCACCGAGGCCGCGGTGGTCGCAGTGGTCTACGGCGCCTTCGTCGGAATCGTCGTCTACCGCAGCCTCGATCTCAAAGGGCTGTTCCGCATCCTGATCGACGCGGGAGAACTCTCCGCCGTCGTGCTGATGATCATCGGCATCGCTTCGGTGTTCGCCTGGGCCGGCAACACGCTGGGGATATTCGACGCCGCCGCCTCCATGCTCGTCGGTTTCCATTCGAGCCCGGTGCTGATGCTCGTGTCGATCAACCTGCTACTGCTCGTCGCCGGCATGTTTCTCGACGCGATCTCGATTTTCCTCATCCTGCTGCCGCTGCTCGTGCCGATCGCCCAGGCGATGGGCTGGGACCTCGTCTGGTTCGGGGTGATGATGACGATCAATCTGGCGATCGGCCAATTCACGCCCCCCATGGCCCTGGCGCTGATGATCACTTCGCGCATCGCCGGTATCCGCATGGAAGAAACTTTCCGCTGGGTGTCGTGGTTCGTGCTAGCCATGGGCCTGGGCCTCGCGGCCTTGATCGTCTTCCCGGAATTGGTGCTGTGGTTGCCACGTCGGATGGGTCTTGGCTAAAAGTGCACCTTTTGAACACAAAGAGTGCATTCAGTCACCACAACGGTGCGATAATTATCGAATTTGGTGCAAGGCGAAGGGCGTGCGCCGCGCACCGACCCGTTGTTTCCACTCTGAAAGGCGCCAAGCCATGAAATACCCCACGCTGCAAAGCTTCCTCGACTACGTTGCGCAACGCAACCCCGGTCAGCCCGAATTCCTGCAGGCGGTGACCGAAGTGATGGAGAGCCTGTGGCCGTTCATCACGCAGCACCCGCGCTACGCGCAGCACGCGCTGCTCGAGCGCCTCGTCGAGCCCGAGCGCGTCATCATGTTCCGCGTCTCCTGGGTCGACGACCACGGCGAGGTCCAGGTCAATCGCGGCTACCGCATCCAGCACAACTCCGCCATCGGCCCCTACAAGGGCGGACTGCGTTTCCACCCTTCGGTGAACCTCTCCATCCTCAAGTTCCTCGCCTTCGAGCAGACCTTCAAGAACGCCCTCACGACGCTGCCCATGGGCGGCGGCAAGGGCGGCTCCGACTTCGATCCCAAGGGCAAGAGCCCCGGCGAAGTCATGCGCTTCTGCCAAGCCTTCATCACCGAGCTCTACCGCCACATCGGCGCCGACACCGACGTACCGGCTGGCGACATCGGTGTGGGCGGGCGCGAGGTCGGCTTCATGGTCGGCATGATGAAGAAACTCACCAACGATTCTTCCTGCGTCTTCACCGGCAAGGGTCTCTCTTACGGCGGTTCGCTGATCCGGCCCGAATCCACCGGCTACGGCACGGTCTACTTCGCCGAGGAGATGCTGCGCCACGCCGGCCGCAGCCTGGAAGGGATGCGCGTCGCGGTATCGGGCTCCGGCAACGTCGCCCAGTACGCCATCGAAAAACTCATGGAGATGGGGGCCAAACCCATCACCTGTTCCGATTCCAGCGGCACGGTGGTCGACGAGGAAGGATTCACGCCGGAAAAGCTCGCCATCCTCATGGAGGTGAAGAACCACCGCTATGGTCGCGTCTCGGAATACGCCCAACTCGTCGGTGCCACCTTCATTCCGGGCGCCAAGCCGTGGAACGTGCCGGTAGACGTGGCGCTGCCCTGCGCGACCCAGAACGAGCTCGACGCCGACGACGCGATGACGCTGGTGGAGAACGGCGTGGTGGCGGTGGCCGAAGGCGCGAACATGCCCTGCACACCGGAAGCGGTCAAGATCTTCGAGCATCGCGGCGTGCTCTATGCGCCGGGCAAGGCGAGCAACGCGGGCGGCGTGGCCACCTCCGGCCTGGAGATGAGCCAAAACGCCATGCGGCTTTCCTGGACGCGCGAAGAAGTCGACGCTCGGCTCAGGGAGATCATGAAAGGCATCCACGACGCCTGCCTGCAGTACGGTCTGCGCGAGGACGGCTCCGTGAGCTACAGCGACGGCGCCAACATCGCCGGTTTCGCCAAAGTGGCCGACGCCATGCTCGCCCAGGGGGTCATCTGACCGCCTGCCGCGCCCGGTGCCCTCGGCGCCGGGCGTTTTTCTTCAATGCCCCTCCACGCAGATCTCTCGCCGCGCCACGGCGATGGCGGTACGCACCAGCAGCAGCACGATGAGCAGGGTCAAGATCGCCAGCAGCACGATGCCCAGGCCGCGGTAGAAGCCCAACCCCGTCTCCTTGGCCATGATCATGGTGGCGATGGTGAGCGCCGCCAGCGGGAAAGAGTACGCCCACCACGACAGGAAGAATTTCAGCCGCACGAAGTAATTCGCCTGCACCGCGAGCAACAGGGCGAAAAAGAGCGCCACGCCGTAGAGCACGTGCGCGAAAGCGTCGACCTGCCCACCCAGGTTGTACCAGGAGATGAACCCAACGGCCGGCGGTGCGATGAAAATGAACAGCGTCGGCACGAAACGCTCGGGCAGGCTGGTGTGAAAGATGAGCCGGTAGAAGAGGATCGCCGTGAGCACCGGCCAGAAAAACAAGCCGATGCTGAAGAAGAACCACGATATCTCGACCGGCGCATGGTGCAAGCCGGCGATCGGCACCAGGATGTTTCCCACCACCGGGATGAACCACGCCGGGTTCATGTGCGTGATCTCGTACTTCGTGTGGTGCATCCACGACGACATGACGTAGAGCGTGAGTGCCAGGTGCAAGAGCGTACCGACGCTCCACAGCCAGAACGACAATCGCGGTGCATCGTGCAGCAGCACGATCGATAACAGAATCATGCCGATCGAGATGGTGGGGCCGAACGCCTGCTTGACCGGATGAGCGAACTCCTCGCGCACCGCGCCGGGATACTTCGCCGCCTTGGCCGCATACAGCACCGCCACCAAGACGAACAAGCCCAAGGCGATCCAGCGCAACACGCAGCTCGGGGCGAAGCCGACATCGTAGACCGTCTCGGCCCGCATCCAGGCGATCGAGAAGCCCGTGAAGCCCATGATCATGGAAAACCACGCCACGGGGAAATTCTTGAGGCGGGAAGAGGGGTGTTCATTCATGGTTGGTCACCGCGGGAAAAAGCATCCGTAACCGGTTCGACTATATCACGGCGGCGCCGGCAAAGCGCCACGCCAGCGCCCCGGCGAGCGCCGCGAACGCCGCCCAACCGGAGAAGATCCACCGCCAAAGCCAAAAGCGCGGGATGAACCCCACCCCGCGCACGAAACCGGCCGCCATGGCCCAGAACCACAACATCGCCAGACCATGGTTGGCCTTGCCGGATGCCTCGGCCAGCCAATCGGGGCGAAAACTGCCCACCAGCATCAAGGCGATCCCCACTCCCAGCGCCAGCGGCTGGATCGAGGCCGACCGGATCTCCTCCCTACCAGGCACTGCTTCAGGTGGCATGGGTCTCGCCCTGCGAGCGGGACCGTTTCTCCCTTGCATCCTCCTGCGCTTCCCACCACAGGCCGACCACGATGGCCAAGAGGACGGCAAAACCCACACCCAACGCCCAGGCAAAATACCACATACGAATCTCCTTCCATGCGGGGCGACGAAGCAGGGTGCTTCGCCGCGGGTTATCTCCGTTTAGTACGCCTGCTTCTCGTTTTCCAGGATGTAGGCCTTGGTCACCTTGCCGGCCATCACCTTGTAGGCCCACGACGTGTAAGCGATGATGAGCGGCATGAAGATGACGGTGGCCCAGAACATCACCGTGAGGGTGAGATGGCTCGAGACCGAATCCCACACGGTGAGCGAGGAGCGTGGATCGCTCGAGGAAGGCAGGATGAAGGGAAACATCGCCACGCCCGCCGTACCGATGATGCCGGCGATCATCAGGCCCGATGCCCAGAAGGCGAAGAAGGTGCGGCCGGCACGTACCGCCCATATCGCCGCCAACCCGCCGAGGAAGGCGAGCGCCGGCACCGCCCACAGCAGCGGCTGCTGCCGGTAGTTCGCCATCCAGGCCCCGGCCTCGCGCACCACCTCCTTGGCGAGCGGATTGGGCAAACCGGCCGGATCGGCCCCGGCGGCGATCACGTAGCCGGGAATGGCCTGCACCCACACCCCGGCGGCGGCAAAGGCCACGAGCGCGATCACGCCAAAGAGGAGCGCGGCGCGCACCGCGCGCTGCTGGATTTCCCCTTCCGTGCGGTGCGCCAGATAAACGGCGCCGTGGAAGGTGATCATGGCCGAGCTCACCACCCCGGCGAGCAACGCGAAGGGGTTGAGCAGGCCCCAGAAGGACCCTTCATAGTAGGGCACGAGGTTGGCGTCGAAATGGAACGGAACGCCTTGCAGCAGGTTGCCGAAAGCCACGCCGAAGATGAGCGGCGGCACCGCCCCGCCCACGAACAGACCCCAGTCCCAGGTCTTGCGCCACGTGGCATTGTCGATCTTGCTGCGGTAGTCGAAGCCTACCGGACGGAAAAAGAGCGCCCACAGCACGGCGAGCATCGCCCAGTAAAAGCCCGAGAAGGCCGTGGCATAGACCAAGGGCCAGGCGGCAAAGATCGCCCCGCCGCCGGTGATGAACCACACCTGGTTGCCGTCCCAATGCGGGCCGACGGTGTTGATGATGACGCGCCGCTCGGTGTCGTCCTTGCCGACGAAAGGCAGCAGCGTCCCCACCCCCATGTCGTGCCCGTCCATCACGGCAAAGCCGACGAGCAGCACGCTGACGAGCAGCCACCAGATGACCTTCAGCGTTTCATAATCCATCATGATCTTCTCCCGAGATAGGGTTGTTCAGGCAGACTGCATCGCACCTTGGCGTTCCCAGTGATAGCGCCCGGTCCCCAGCGTGGAAGGCCCTAGCCGCCCGAAGCGGAACATCAGGTAGAGCTCGACGATGAGAAGCAGCGTGTAGAAGCCCACGAACCCGGCGAGCGACCCGTAGAGGCTCTCCACCGAAAGGGTAGAGACGGAGAGGTGGGTGGGCAGCACTTCGGCGATCGTCCAAGGCTGACGGCCATACTCGGCCACGAACCACCCCATCTCGGAAGCGACCCAGGGCAAGGGCAAGAACCACAGCGCCCAGCGCAACAGCCAGCGTTTCTCGGCGAAACTGTCCTTGATGCTGTACCACAACGCAGCACCGAAGAGAGCGATGAAGGAAAAGCCCAGCAGCACCATGATGCGGAATGTCCAGAAGAGGGGCGTCACCGGCGGTACCGTCGAGGCGGCGGCCTTGTCCATGATCTCGGGCGTGACCTGCGAGATATCCGCCACGTATTTGCGCGTGAGCAGCCCGAAACCTAGATTTTCCTTGTGGGCTTCGAAGAGCGCCAAGGCCTGGGGATCGGACGCGTCGCGGCGCAGCACATCGAGCGCCTTGACCGCCTCCACCCCGGATTCGACCCGTTCGCGGTTACGCGCGATGATCTCCTTGATTCCGGGCAGGGGGGTATCGAGCGAGCGGGTGCCGATGATGCCGAGCACCCACGGAATCTCGAGCTCCCAGGTATTGCGCTGATTGGCTTCGTCGATTCCCGCGAGGAGCTTCAGGCCAGCCGGCGCCGGCTCGGTCTCCCACATCGCCTCCAGGGCGGCGAGCTTGCTCTGCTGGGTTTCGGCCATGGTGTAGCCGGATTCATCCCCGAGCACGACCACCGAACAGGCCGAGGCGAAGCCGAAGGCGGCCGCCACGCGGAAGCTGCGCTTGGCGAATTCGAGATCCCGCTTCTTGAGAAGGTAATAGGCCGAGATCGAGAGCACGAACATCGCACCGGTCACGTAGCCGGCCGAGACGGTATGCACGAACTTCGCCTGCGCCACTGGATTGAAGATCACGTCCCAGAAACTCGTCATCTCCATGCGCATCGTCTGGAAGCTGAATTCCGAGCCCACGGGATTCTGCATCCAGCCGTTGGCCACCAGGATCCACAGCGCCGAGAGGTTGGTCCCCACGGCCATGAGCACCGTCACCAGAAAGTGCTGGGCCCGGGAAAGGCGATTCCAGCCGAAGAAGAAGAGCCCGATGAAGGTCGACTCGAGGAAGAAGGCCATCAGCCCCTCGATGGCCAGTGGCGCGCCAAAGATGTCGCCCACGTAATGCGAGTAATAGGCCCAGTTGGTGCCGAACTGGAATTCGAGCGTGATGCCGGTGGTGACTCCCAACGCGAAGTTGATACCGAAGAGCTTGCCCCAGAACTTCACCATGTCCTGGTAGACCTGCTTGCCGGTCATCACGTAGAGCGCCTCCATGATCACCAGCATCCAGGTGAGCCCCAAAGTTAGGGGGACGAACAGGAAGTGATACATCGCCGTGGCGGCGAACTGCAGGCGCGAGAGATCGACGAGCGTTTCGTTCATGTTATGGCTCCTGCGAAGCGGAAAGAACCGGGGAAGACGACGAAGACGAAGGTTTGGAGAAGGAGGAAGGCGCCCCGGCGGCCTGTGCCTGCATCCGTTCCGCGCCCACTTCCACCCGGGCATCGCGAACGAAGACCCACCACAAGGCGGTGAGCAGGATCAACTTAAGCAGCAGCACCACGACGATCTCGCGACGCAATCGCCGGGCGGCCGTTTTCGCTTCCATGGAAGAAGCCCTCCTTGCGTACAACCTCGTTTAGGGTAATGAAGCGGACCGGGATCGTCAATTGACGATGGTCAAAAAATTTAAACAATTCAATGAATTACGGAAAAGGTGACCGCGTCTTTGTTATTAGCAAATTCTGTGCCACGGACTGGAGAACGGAATTTCTCCCGAAGATCCAGCACCTTACCTCTCGGCACTGTGCCATCCCCGGCGTCGAGCGCCCCCCATCCTGACAAAAATGGCAAAATAACGCCGCAAGTCTTGCCAGGAATGTCAATCATGCCGTTACCCACCGAACTGCTCCAGTTGCTCGACGCCTTACCCGAGCCGCGCATCGTCGTCGATACCGCCTACCGCATCCTCGCCGCCAACGCGGCCTACCGCCGCGAGTTCGGCCAAGACCCCTCCGTGATCGGGCAGACCTGCTACCAAGTGTCGCACCACTTCGATCGCCCCTGCGACCAGTGCGGCGAATCCTGCCCCCGGCAACAGGCCTGGCGCAGCGGCCGCGCCAGCCGGGTAATCCATCGTCACCACACGCCGCGCGGCGAGGAGTTCGTCGAGGTCGAGCTGTTCCCCTTGCGCGATGCCGGGGGCAACACGACGCTCTTCGTCGAAACGATGCGCTTTCTCGGCGGCAAGTGCCTGCCGACGCCCGTATTGGGCATGGTCGGCCGCTCGCCCTCCTTCCTGCAGATGCTGGAGCTCCTCGAACGGGCCGGACCGTCGAACACCCCCGTACTGCTGCTGGGCGAATCGGGCACGGGCAAGGAACTGGCCGCCCAAGCGCTGCACCAGCTCTCGCCGCGCCGCGACCGACCCTTCGTGCCGGTGGATTGTTCGGGGCTGCCCGAGACGCTCTTCGAGTCCGAGCTGTTCGGGCACGAGAAAGGGGCCTTCACCGGCGCCACCCAGCGCAAGACCGGCCTGGCCGAAGTAGCCGACGGCGGGACTCTCTTTCTCGACGAGATCGGCGACCTTCCGCTGACGCAGCAAGTGAAGCTGCTGCGCCTGCTGGAGACGGGCACCTACCGGCGCGTGGGCGGGGTCGAGACGCTGCGCTCGGATTTCCGCCTGGTGGCCGCCACCCACCGCGACCTGCAGCGCATGGTGGAAGAAGGCACGTTCCGCCGCGACCTCTATTACCGCATCAGCGCCTTTCCCGTGCGCCTGCCACCCCTGCGCGAACGGCGCGAGGACCTGCCGCTGCTCGTGGACTACCTGTTCAAGCGGCTCGCTCCCCAACGCACGGTACACCTGAGCCCGGAGGCCATGTCCCGCCTGATG
Organism: Tepidiphilus olei; assembly: GCF_006980705.1. Taxonomy (GTDB): domain Bacteria; phylum Pseudomonadota; class Gammaproteobacteria; order Burkholderiales; family Rhodocyclaceae; genus Tepidiphilus; species Tepidiphilus olei. Next base: position 262,432 of record NZ_SBHO01000002.1, read on the forward strand.
GAACATGATTTCCCCGGCAACGTGCGCGAGCTGCGCAACCTCCTCGAACGGGCGCTCCTGCTTACCGATGGCGACACGATCGAAGCGCGGCACTTGGTGGAGAATTCCGAACAACGATCGCCCAGCGGCAGGACGAGCGAAGAGGAGATCGTCCCCCTGGACGAAGTCGAACGGCGCTACCTGCGCCGTGCGCTCGAGCGGCTCGGCGGCGACAAAAAGGCCCTGGCCGCGCGGCTGGGCATCAGCGAGCGCACGCTCTATCGCAAACTGCGCTGATGCCTTCGTTTCATTTCGTTTCCTCGCTCCGGCGTTGACGGTTTTTTCGGCGTCAAGGCAAAACAGCAATGTCCGGTAGTTGGGCCAGAACCATGTCCTTGGAAAGCTTACGGCGGTAGTACATGGCACAGCAGCGCGCCAGCTCCTCAGCCTTGCCCTCGTAGGGAAGCTCACCTAGGCCAGCCGCGCTCAGCAACACATACTGCCTACCTCGAAAAACGGAATTTACAGCAGGAACGATACACAACCACCAGGATTTCAATAGGAATTCAGGAGTAAGTCAGTTCGCGTGTCTTGCCCCAGAACACCCGGTAGACGAAGACCGTGTATGCGACGATGGCTGGCAGCACCACGACGGCACCGATGAAGATGACCCACAGCGCCTGCGGATGGGCCGCAGCCTCCCATATATCGAGCTTATCGATAATCACGTCGGGAAAGACGCTATAGGAAAGTCCATAGAAGGACAGCAGAAAAATGCCCACCGCCATGGAAAAAGGCAACCAGCACAGATGCTGATCCCCCTGCCCGAGGCGTTGGTCCAGGCGAGGCAGCATGAGCAAAAGCAACACGAAGAGCGCCAAGGTGAGCAAAGGCAACGGCAACAGCAGGAAGAATTCCGGCATTTCGAACCACTTGGCGGCAATGCGCTCGCTGACCAAGGGCGTAACGAGGGAAACCGCCGCGACGCAGAGGGCTGTACCGAAAACACCATAGCGCGCCCAGCCGATGGCCTGGCGTTGCAGCGTCCCTTCGCTTTTCATGATGAGCCAGCAAGCGCCCAGAAGCACGTAAGCCGCGGACAATCCCACTCCCACGAGCAGCGCAAAGGCCCATGCCTGCCAGCCCGGTTCAAAAGCCGTCAGGTAACGACCCAGCATCACCCCTTGCGCCATCGAGGCAATCAGGGAACCAGCCGCAAAAACCCGATTCCATAGCCCTTTGTAGCGCACTCCCGCCTTGACTCGGAAGTCGAAGGCAACGCCACGCAAAATGAGGCCGATCAACATCACTGTCACGGGGAGGTACAGCGCTTGCAGGATGATGCCATGGGCTTTGGGGAAGGCGACCAACAAAAGACCGACCCCCAGCACCAGCCAAGTTTCGTTTGCATCCCAAAACGGGCCAATGGAGCTGACCATCGTGTCCTTGTCGTCATCCTTCGCGAATGGAAGCAGGATGCCCACCCCCAGATCGTAGCCGTCGAGCACGACGTACATCAGCAGGGATAACGCCATCAGCCCCGCAAAGGCCATCGGAAGCCAGATCTCCGCATTCATCGGGCCACTCCTTTTCCAGGCTCGCCCATAGACGCGGGCCCATTTGAGCCCGCCTTGCGCGCCATGTAGAACAATACCGAGATGTACGCAAAAAGCATAACAACATACACCCCGAGATACATCGTCAGCGAAACGGCCACCATTGCGGCGGGAACGTCGCCCACGGCATCCTTGGTAGCGAGAACACCGTGCACCAGCCAAGGCTGACGGCCGATTTCGGTGACATACCAGCCGGCGACGGTGGCGATCCACCCGGAAAAAGTCATGCCCACCAGCGCCTTGGCCACCCAAGGCGAGAGCATTTTCCGGCGCACCAATTGCCAGGCTGCAACCCAGGATACGGCCAGCATGATCAAGCCCACACCGACCATGATGCGGAAGCTCCAAAACACCTTGGCCACGGGCGGATACATGCCCTCGAATTCGTTCAAGCCTTTGATCTCGCCATCCAGCGAATGCGTCAAAATCAGACTGGCACCCCGAGGAATACGAATTTCATAATCGTTTCGCCGCTCGGCCTCGTTGGGTAGTGCAAAAAGCAGTAAAGGCACACCACGCTGGGTTTCCCACACGCCTTCCATGGCCGCAATCTTCGCCGGTTGATGCTCGAACGTATTGAGACCATGCAAGTCTCCTACGAAAATCTGGAGCGGAATCAGTGCAGCCGCGCTCAACACACCGGTGCGCAGCGCCTTCATGACGCCACTGCTGCGGTCACCACGCAGCCAACGATAGGCCGACAGTCCAGCCACCAAGAATGCGGCCGTCAATCCCGACGCCATTAGCATGTGTGTCAATCGGTAGGGCAAGGAGGGATTGAACAAGGCGGCGAGCCAGTCGGTGATGACGATCTGGCCTTCCACCATTTCATAGCCGGCTGGCGTCTGCATCCAGGAATTGAGGGTAAGTATCCAGAACGCCGAAGCAGTGGTACCCAAGGCCACCAAGAAAGTAGCGATGTTGTGGGTGCGCTCGGAGACGAAGCGGCGGCCAAACAGCATGATGGCGAGGAATGTTGCCTCCAGGAAGAAGGCCGTCAGCACCTCGTAGGCCAACAGAGGCCCGGCGATATTGCCCACCGTATTCATGAAACCCGGCCAGTTGGTACCAAATTGAAAGCTCATGGTCACGCCACTGACCACGCCCAGGGCAAAGCTCAGGCCAAATACCTTGACCCAGAATCCATAAGCATCCAGCCAAGCCGTATCGCCGGTTTTCGTGTAACGGATCTTGAAGAACAACAGTATCCACGCCAACGCAATGGTGATCGAGGGAAACAAAATGTGGAACGTAATGTTGGCAGCGAACTGAATCCTCGCCAGAATCAACGCATCGAGTTCCATCATCACGCCTCGCATTCGTTTCCCTCGAAGCCGGTCACGTCGACTCGGCCGCCGGATGACCGGCCGGTTGTCATCCGTCAGCCAGCGGATATGCGCATCAACGGGTCGCTCACGCCGATCACGTAGAAGCCAATCAGCGCAATGGTGCCAGCGACGACCAGGTAGTAGAGGGTCGGCAGGATGGTTATGCGTAGGGTGATCCCCTCCCGTCCGAGCAATCCCACCGTGGCCGAAGCGGCAACCACGTTGTGAATGGCGATCATGTTACCCGCCGCGGCCCCCACCGATTGCAACGCCACCATGAACGCCGAGGACAAACCGAGCTGCTGGGCCACGTTGAACTGGAAATCGGACAGCATCAGGTTGGAGACGGTATTGGAACCGGCGATGAAGGCACCGAGCGCTCCGACGGCAGGGGCGAAGAATGGGTAGATTTCACCCACGCTGTCGGCCACGAACTGAGCCATCGCCACGGGCATGGAGACCAGATCGGCAGCGTTTACGCCGGAGTTGATCAGGATCCGCACCATCGGGATGGTAAAGATCAGCACGAAGCCGGCGCCGAGAATGGTGCGCGACGATTCGCTGAACGCAGCTTTGAGCTCACCGAATCGCATACGGTGCAACAGGGCGGTGAGCAGCGCCACGAACAACAGGATACCGCCGGGCAGGTAGAGTGGGGCGATGCTTCCTGTTACGCCGGCTTCGCCCAAGATGTTGCTCCAGCCGAAGGAAAGCGCAGTGAGCGTCTCGCGCAAGGGGTCGATGGTACGCGTAGCCACCAGAAAAGCCGCAAGCAATACGTAAGGGACCCAGCCCATGAAAGTGGAAATGGGGGTCTTGCCGACGATATCGTCGAGCTTGATATCGAACTTGCCTAGCCACTCGTCAGGCCAGGACTTTCGCTCGGGGAAGTCCCAAGTATCCTTGGGAATCAGGAAGCCTCGACGAGCGGCTGGCACGACGATGGCCAGTCCAATCAAAGCGCCGATCATGGAAGGAAACTCCGGCCCGAGGAGCACCCCGGCCAGCACGTAGGGCACCACGAAGGAAATCCCGGTAAAGAGGGCGAAGGGAGTGATGGACAGCCCTTCCTTCCAGGATTTGTTGGCGCCAAAGAATCGCACCATGATCACCACCAAGACGAGCGGCATCAGGATGCCGACGAGGCCGTGGACGATGGCCACTTCGGCAGTGATCAGACGAAAGTACTCGAGCCAGCCATAACCACCGGCCTCCAGCTGAGCAACGATGACATCTCGGTTTAGGCCGCCGGAGACGCCCACCACGATGGGCGTACCCACGGCGCCGAAGGAGACCGGCGTGGACTGGATCATCATACCCACCACTACGGCAGCCAACGCCGGGAAGCCAAGTGCCACCATCAGCGGAGCGGCTACCGCGGCGGGAGTACCAAAACCCGAAGCACCCTCGATGAAGCAGCCGAACAACCATCCAACGATCAACGCCTGGACACGGCGGTCGGGGCTGATGCCGGAAAAACCTTTACGGATGGCGGCAATGCCTCCGGAGTGTTTGAGGGTGTTGAGCAACAAGATGGCACCGAAGATGATCCAAAGGATCGATACGGTGAGTATCAACCCCTGCAGGGTGGAAGCGAGCACACGGTTGAAGCTCACCTCCCAAGCAAAGAGTGCGATCAGCGCCGTGACCACATAGACGAGCGGCATGGCGGTGCGGGCCGGCATACGTAGGCCGACCAACAACACGCCGGCAAGTACCAACGGCAAAAAGGCAAGCAAAGCAAGGGTGACGTCGTTCATCGCGCGAAACTCCTAAGTCGTCGTTCTGCGAAGTTGCGAACGAACCGCCGTTAGCGGATGCAGGTCGAGGCGCTCGTAACCCGGAGGGTAGGGCATGTCCCCCATACAAGCAAACAACCGACTACAGGAGCGCGTCGCTGCACGCCCATACGACGAATCGTTCTCAGTCTGTTCTCTAGTCGACATGGGCTTGACAAGGGTGCCCCCAGGCCATCGAATGCCTGAGCAATGGCACATCCGGGGTGCAGTCCGATTTCTAGATCCGTTGAAACGCAGCGTGCTCGACCCATCCTAGATCAGGGTCCATGAAACGCGGGACCTCGGCTGCACAGGGGGGCACCACGTTGCCGCTCAGGGGCTACTCGTAAGGCTCATGATTGGTCTCCTCCGTGGGTTGAGCGCGCTGGAATGCGTCCGGTTAGAATCGTTTTGTTTGCAAGGCAAAGGACGTGCCTGATGTTATCCCGACTCTCGCTTGGGTACAATCCGCGAATTGTATGAGATAATGCTGCCCCTTGAAGCGCCCGTAGCTCAGGGGATAGAGCGTTGGCCTCCGAAGCCAAAGGTCGCAGGTTCGATTCCTGCCGGGCGCGCCAGAATTTTACCTCCTACCACCCTCGGTGGGCAGCCAACCACAAAACATTCGTTTTACCCGACCAACAGCACGAATATCGTTGCAGACCTCACCAAAAATTTGTTGAGCGCGCGCAACGATCATCCACGCTCTTCTTTCCTGTTTCAGGGCAAGGCGCTCCGAGCAAACGATCCGAGCAACATCATCCAAGTAGACGAGCATCAGCGCCTGCCGTAGTACACCCCTTTCGGCCGTGCGGAAAGTCGTTCGAGGGTGCGCACACGTTTTTCCGTGTCGTTCCGGGAAACGTGGGGTGACGGAGAGCGCACGAAGATCCCCTTTCTTGTGGGGTCTGACGAACTGATACCCCGCCTCTTCCATGAACGCCTCTCCATCGCTCATCGGCTCCGCCCTTTTGCCGTCTCCGCCAGCATTGGTCTGATCCGGCAAATCGCCGACGAACGCGGCGCCACCACCCTCGATCGTGCCGACGCCACACTCCTGCTCGCCAAACGCGATGGGCATTTAACTCCCCGTTAAGGCCCCTGTGCTCCAATGAGCACGTGCGCATCACGACGAAGAGGTCGCCATGAAATCCCCGATCTTCCGCAAGCGAGCCACCTGGCTCTTTTCCATCCTGCTCTCCGGCTTTTCTCTCTGCGCCGTGGCCGAAACGCCGGCGACGATGGCCGAGCGCTATGCGCAGCGCGCCGCCCAGGAACAGCCGGGTTTCACCCCCGACCCCGGCCGCGGCGAAGCCTTCTATCGCCAGAATCACGGTGTGTCGGCCGACATGCCCGGCTGCCATGCCTGCCATGGCCACGATCCCCGGCAAGCGGGCAAACACGTGGTCACCGGCAAGACGATCGCGCCGCTCGCGGTGAGCGCCAATCCCGAGCGGTTCACCGACGAGGCCAAGATCGAAAAATGGTTCCGCCGCAACTGCAAGGAAGTGGTGGGACGCGAATGCACGGCGGCGGAGAAAGCCGATTTTCTCGCCTGGCTCGTGCGCCAATGACCGAAGGAGACCCGACATGAATGCGATCGAACGACTTTACCGTCGCTACGGACATCTTTTCACCACCGCCCTGTGCGCCGCCCTCATCGCTGCGCCGATCGTGGTCTCGGCCGAAGAGCGGCACGAACGCGCCGAACAGGAGAAGCACGAGACCCGCTATAAAGACAAGAGCAAAGGGGCGCCGCTCTCGCCGCTCTACCGTCAGGAATGCGGCAGCTGCCACGTTCCCTTCCCGCCGTCCTTGCTCTCGGCCGAGGATTGGCGCAAAGTGATGGCCGACCTCGCGCACCACTACGGGGACGACGCCTCACTGTCCCCGCAGACGGCGCAGGAGCTCACCGACTTTCTCGTGCGCAATGCGGGCGATGGCCGTCGCACGCAAGGTGCGGGAGATCCGCCGCGCATCACGCGAACGCGCTGGTTCGAAAAAGAGCACGACGAAGTTCCCGCCGCGGCCTGGCGCGACCCTCGGGTGAAATCCCCGGCCAACTGCGGCGCCTGCCACAAGCGGGCCGAAGAAGGCTCGTACCGCGAGCGCGAGATCGACATCCCCGGCTATGGTCCCTACAAGGACTAACGGAGCCTCGTCATGGAGCCGAACGAAAACAAGGTATTGATCTGGGACGCCGTCGTGCGGCTCGGGCACTGGCTGATGGCCGTAGGGTTCATCGTCGCCTGGCTCACCGGCGAATCCGAGCGCCTGCGCCTGGTGCACGTCGCCGCCGGCGGCACGGTGGCGGCGGTGGCCCTCTTTCGCGTGGTCTGGGGTTTCGTCGGCCCGTGGTCGGCGCGATTCTCCTCTTTCGTGCGTCCCTGGCGCGAGACGTGGGATTATCTCGTCGGCTTGATACGCTTGCAGCCGCCCCATTACACCGGGCACAATCCGGCCGGTGGCATCGCCATCCTCGCCCTGCTCGCCCTCGGGGTCCTCACGCCCCTCGTCGGATGGTGCGCCTACGAAGAGATCGGCGGCAAGTTCGTCGAAAAGGCGCACGAGGCGCTGGCGAACCTCATGCTCGCCGTGGTGCTGGTGCATCTGGCCGGGGTGTTCGTCGGCAGTCTCGCCCATCGCGAGAATCTCGTCCGCGCGATGGTGCTGGGGGTGAAACGCGGCGCACCGCAGGAAGCGATCGCGCGGCCCTACACCGCCGCGGCCGTCGTGTTGCTCGTCTGGGTGGCCGTGGCGGTGTACTGGCTGCTGCGCAGCTGAAGGAGGGAAGATGCGGGTCTTGCTCGTCGAGGACGATGCGCTGCTCGGTGCGGGCCTCGAACGGGGGCTGGAAGCCCTGGGCATGAACGTGGCGTGGGCGCGGGAGGCGGCTGCCGCCTCGCGCCTGCTGCGGTCCGAACCGTTCGACGCCGTGGTGCTCGACCTGGGCTTGCCTAACGAGGACGGCATGCACGCGCTCGGGCGCTGGCGCGCCGAGGGGCTTACCACGCCGGTGCTGATCCTGACGGCGCGCGACGCGCTCTCCGACCGCATCGCCGGTCTCGACGAAGGAGCGGACGACTACGTGGTCAAACCCGCACCGCTCGAAGAAATCGCCGCCCGTCTGCGGGCGCTGGTGCGCCGCGGCGAAGGGCGGTCACGCTCGCTCATCGACTTGGGGCGCCTGCGCCTGGATACGGCGGGGCATGCCGTGTGGTTCGACGGTTCGCCGGTCGAACTCTCGGCGATGGAATACCGCCTGCTCGAGCGCCTCGCGCGCAGCCCGGGCCGGGTCTTCACCAAGATCCAGCTCGAGCAGGCGCTCTACGAGGCGGACGAAGCTCCCGACAGCAACGTGCTGCAGGTGCTCATCCATCATCTGCGTCGCAAGATCGATCCGGACATCATCGACACGGTGCGCGGTCTGGGTTATCGCCTGGGTCCGGCGGCGCAAGGAGCCGCACGATGACCCTCTGGCGCCGGCTCGGCCATTCGCTGCGCCTGCGCCTCACGCTCTGGCTACTTGCCGGGGTGGCGCTCTTCTGGCTCGTCTCACTCGCCTACGTCGTGAGGGAAAGCAGCAAGGAGGCAAGGGAGCTGCTGGATGCGCGGCTCGTGGCAAGCGTCGAGGCGATTTCCGCGGTCCCGCTGGGCCGAGGAGAAGCGGCGTACCCCGAACCGCCGGACAAACGAGCGCGAAAGGCTGGCAAGCACGCCGGCGTGCTGGTGCTCGATCCCGGTGGTGGGGAGATCGTGCGCTTTGGCTCGCTGCCGCCGGGCGCCGATTTTTCCCGGCTCGAGGACGGCTTTCATCGTCTTCCCGGCAAACCGGGCTGGCGCGTCTATGCCAGCACCCGCCCCGACGGGGCGCGGGTGTTCGCCGCGCATCCGCTGGATCTACACGGCGAACTCACCGAAGAGCTGGTAGAACACTCGGTGGAAACCCTCAGCGTGGGGGCCGGTGCGCTCGCACTTTTTTCCTGGTGGGCGATCGGGCGAGGATTACGCCCGCTCATGGCGCTGTCGCAAGCCCTGCGGCGCCGTCGCCCGGACGCGCTCGAGCCGGTCGACTTGCCCGATGCGCCGCAGGAACTCGAACCCGTGGTAGGGGCGGTCAATGAGCTACTCGCCCGCTTGTCCCAAGCCTTCGAGCGCGAGCGGCGCTTCACCGCCGACGTCGCCCACGAACTGCGCACGCCGATCGCCGCGATCGCGGCGCATCTGGACGCCGCCCTCGTCGAAGGCGACGAGGCGCGCCGCCGGGAAGCGCTGCAAGCCGCGCGCGAAGGCACGACCCGCGCCGCCCAGCTCATCGAGCAATTGCTCACGCTCGCGCGCCTGGGACACGACGCGCGCCGGCCACGACGCACCATCGACGCCGCCGAAGTCGTTCGTCAGGAATTGGCCCTCCTCTGGCCGCAGGCCCAGGCGCACGGTCACACGCTGGAGGTGGACTTGCCCGAGGCTCTGCCCGCCCTGCTCGCACCGGAGCCGCTCGCCCTCATCGTGCGCAACCTCGTCGGCAATGCGCTGCGTCACACGCCGCCGGGCAGTACCGTGCGGGTCTCGCTGCGCCGAGAGGGGAACCTCGTGCGGCTCGACGTCGAGGACGACGGCCCCGGCATTGCCCCGGAGCGACGGGAAAAGCTGTTCGCACCCTTTGCGCGCGACTCCGCCGCGCCGGGCACGGGTCTGGGCCTGACGCTGGTGCGCGAAGCGGCGGAACTCCTCGGCGCCCGCGTCGAGCCCGGTGAGAGCCGCCTGGGCGGGGCACGATTCGCCCTCATCCTTCCCATACCGCCGGAAGGAACCGACCGATGAGCGAATCACTCCCGTCCGACGCCGAGGAGACGTCGCGCGGACTCTCGAGCGAGGAGGCCCGGCGGCGCTTGGCCGACGAAGGGCCGAACGAATTGCCGCAGGAGCGCCGGCGCACGCCGTGGCGCATCGTGCGTGAAGTATTGCGCGAACCGATGCTCCTCTTGCTGCTCGCCGGCGCGGGGATCTACCTGCTCGTGGGCGACCTGACCGAAGGGCTGGTGCTGCTCGTCTTCGCCGTCTTCTCCGTGCTCATCACCACGATCCAGGAGAGCCGCACCGAACGGGTGCTCGCCGCGCTGCGCGAACTCTCCAGCCCACGGGCGCTGGTCATCCGCGACGGGCAGCGGCAGCGCATCCCGGGGCGGGAAGTGGTACGCGGAGACCTGATCGTGCTCGCCGAGGGCGACCGTGTCCCGGCCGACGCGATACTCCTCGAGGCCCAGGATCTGCTGGTCGACGAATCCTTGCTCACCGGCGAATCGGTCCCCGTGCGCAAAACCGCTCCGCACCCCGGAACCTCTCTGCCGCCGCCCTCGCCCGGCGGGGACGATCTGCCCTACGTCTTCTCCGGCACGCTCGTGGTGCGCGGCCGCGGGCTCGCGCGCGTCCTCGCCACGGGTGCGCGCAGCGAATTCGGCAAGATCGGCACGGCGCTGGCGCACATCGACACCGAACCACCGCGCCTGCAGCGCCAGACACGGCAAATCGTGCGGCTCTTCGCCACCCTCGGCACGGCCACGGCGCTCGCCGCGACGCTACTCTACGGCAGTCTGCGCGGCAACTGGACCGAAGCCTTCCTCGCCGGCATCGCGCTGGGCATGTCGATGCTGCCGGAGGAATTTCCCGTCGTGCTCGCCGTGTTCATGGCGATGGGCGCCTGGCGCATCTCGCGCGCCCGGGTACTGACGCGGCGCGCCGCCGCCATCGAGACGCTCGGTTCGGCCACGGTACTGTGCACCGACAAGACCGGGACCCTGACCGAGAACCGCATGCGCGTGGTCGCCCTGCGTCGGCCCGACGGATCGGCCTGGACGAGAGAAGACGACGCCTCCCTGCTGCCCGAACCCTTCCGGGTGCTGGCCGAGTGTGCCCGGCTCGCGAGCGCCGACGATCCCTTCGATCCGATGGAACTCGCTTTCCACGAGCTGGAACAGCGCTGCCCGCAGCCGGTCACCACCGATCTCACCCCCGTAAAGGAATACGGCCTGCGGCCCGAGCTGCTCGCGGTGACGCGGGTGTGGCGCTCGGCTCGAGGCGAGATCCTCGTCGCCAGCAAAGGGGCACCCGAGACGATCGCGACCCTGTGCCGCATGGACGAGGCGGCGCGCGCGGCATTGCTCGCGCAAGTGGAAGCGATGGCGAGTGAAGGTTTACGAGTGCTGGCGCTCGCCCGCGCCCAGGGTGCCGAGGATCCTTTGCCGGAAGATCCTCGCGCCTTCGCCTTTTCCTTCGTCGGCCTGGCCGGACTCGCCGACCCCTTGCGCCCCGGCGTGCCGGAAGCGGTGGCGCAGTGCCATTCGGCGGGCGTGCGTGTGGTGATGATCACCGGCGACTATCCGGCCACCGCCCGGGCGATCGCCCGAGCCGCCGGCATCGCCGCCGACGAGGTGATGACCGGCGACGAGCTCGCGCGGCTCGACGAGACCGAACTACGCCGACGGGCGTCGCAGGTGACGGTCTTCGCCCGCATCGCCCCCACGCAGAAACTGCGCCTCGTCGAAGCCCTGAAAGCGGCCGGAGAGGTCGTCGCCATGACCGGCGACGGCGTGAACGACGCCCCGGCGCTCAAGGCCGCGCACATCGGCATCGCCATGGGCGGGCGCGGTACCGACGTCGCCCGCGAAGCGGCCGCACTCGTGCTGCTCGACGACGATTTCGGCGCCATCGTGCAGGCGATCCGCCTGGGACGGCGCATCTACGACAACCTCATCAAGGCGATGCTCTTCATCCTCGCGGTCCATCTGCCGATCGCCGGGTTGGCGCTGTTGCCCCTGCTGCTCGGCCTGCCGCTGGTGCTCGGTCCGATCCACATCGCCTTGCTGGAGATGGTGATCGACCCCGTCTGCTCCCTCGTCTTCGAAGCCGAACCCGAAGAGGACGACGTGATGCGCCGCCCGCCGCGGCCACCGCAGGAACCGCTCTTCTCCTGGCCGCTGCTCACCTGGGGTGTGGCCCAAGGGGCGCTCGCCCTGGCGCTCGTGACCGGCGTGCTGCTGGGCGCAGTGGCGCGCGGCCTGTCGGACGAAGAAGTGCGCGCCCTCACCTTTTTCTCCCTGGTGACGAGCCTGCTGGGGCTCGTGCTTATCGACCGCTCGTTCTCGGCCTCGTTGCGGGAAGCGTTCCGGCGCCCGAACCCGATGCTGGCGGCGATCGCCGGCCTCGTCGCCGCCTTCTCCGCCGTCGTCCTGCTGTGGCCGCCGGCGCGCGACCTGCTGCATTTCGGCCCTTTGCACCCCGATGACGTGGCGCTCACGCTCGCCGTCGGTGCCGGTGTGCTGCTGCTCCTGGAAGCCGCCAAGAGTTGGCTGCGGCGCCATTTGCGCGCATTTCGCCGAGGAGACGGCATTTAAGCTTTCCTTAAGTTCGCCGCCGTATCGTATCTCCCATCGCGACGAAACGAGGAGATCCCGATGGCGACGATCAGCTGTACCGCTCGGCCGAAAAAGGAAACTTCCGGCAGACTCATGGAAGCGGCCTGGGTGGCCGACAACGAAACATCGAGCGAGGAGATCGCCCGATTCGTACAGGACATCTATCTGGCCCGGTACGGGGCGCACATCGCGCAGCCGCGCGGGCCCTTCCTCGCCCTGCGCGATGCCACCGGCCAGGTGCGGGCGGCGCTCGCGCTGCGCCGGGGCGAGACGCCGTTCTTCCTCGAGCACTATCTCGACGCCCCGGTGCAGACCCTCCTTCCCGGAGGGGTACGTGAGGGTATCGTCGAAGTCGGCAGCCCCAGCGGCGGCGCCGGACTGGGACTCGCCATCGTGCAGCGCATCGTGGCCTTCCATGGTGGCCGCGTCGGCGCCGAGGAAGGGGCGGACGGTCGCGGCACGACGATGCGAGTGGTCTTGCCGCGCCTGGATATGCCTCCCCCTGAGTCCCTCCCTGCCATGAGCGTATTTTCGTAGGGATACTGAGGTAAGCTTACGGAAAAAACCTTCCGTGAGAGAACGCCATGTCGACCGAGGCCAATTTTCCTACGCCTCCCATCCGCGTGGAGGATCGCTTCGATGTGCTGCACAAAATCAGCCAGCACCTGCCCGGAGTCATCTACGTTTTTCGCCGTACACCGCAGGGGCACATGTCCTTTCCCTATGCGAGCGAGGGGATGAAACGCCTGTGTGGCGTGGATCCGGAACTCCTGCGTGAAGACGCCTCGGCCTTTTTCGCCACGGTCCATCCCGACGATCGCGCGGCGATGATGGCCTCTTCCGACCGGTCGATGGCCACGCTCGAACCCTGGCGCCTTCTCTATCGGCACGTACTGCCCGACGGGCGCATCGTCTGGGCCGAGGGCGAAGCGAGTACCGAGCGCCAACCCGACGGGTCGGTGCTGTGGTACGGATTCATCGCCAACGTCACCGAACGCATCCTCACCGAGGAACGCCTCGCGCGCAGCGAGCGGCTCTTTCGCTCCATGGTCGAGCACTTGGAAGAGCTCATGTTCCTGGTGGCGGTAGAGCCCGACGGCACATTTCGCTATCTCGCCGGCAATCGCGCCCTGTGCGAACTCCTGCGCGTCCCCCCGAAGTCTGGGAAGGCGCGCGCCCTCGCGAACTCTTCGCCCCGGAGCAGGCGGCGCACTTCGAAGCGATGTACCGGCGCTGCCTCCAGGAAGGCAAGACACTGCGCTACGAGGAGCGCCTGGAGATTCCCAACGTCGGCTGCCGTCAATTCCAGACCACCCTCACGCCCATCGATGGCGAGGCGGGCCGCATCGAACTCATCGTCGGCGTGGCCGTCGACGTCACCGAACGCAACCGGCTGCTGCGCGCAGCCGAGGAACAATGGCAGCTCGCCGAGCAACGCGCCCGCACCATCGAAGTGCTGCTCGAATCGGCCGGCGAAGGCATCTTCGCCGTCGATCCCCAAGAAAACGTCGTGCTGTGGAACCCCGCCGCCGAACGCATCCTCGGCTATACGGCCGAAGAGATGCGTGGCCGCTGCGCCTATGAAGTGCTGCATGCCCGTTATCCCGACGGCACGGTCATGCCCCGCGAGGCCTGCCTCATCCATCAGTCCGTTCACGAACGGCGCTCCTTTCCCCCCGGAGAAGACTACTTCCTGCACCGCGACGGGCACGCCGTGCCGATACGGCTGACCGTCTCGCCCCTGCCCGACGGCGGCGCGGTGGTGATCTTCACCGACATCACCACCCTCAAGCAGATGGAAGCCGAGCTGCGCCGCCAGGCCGGCACCGATTCCTTGACGGGCCTGGCGAACCGGCGCGCCTTCTTCACTGCCGGGGAACGCCTGCTCGCCGAACGCGATCCCGCATGGCCGATCGCGGTGCTCATGTTCGACCTCGATCACTTCAAGCAGGTGAATGATCGCTATGGTCACGCCGCCGGCGACCAGGTCCTACGCTCCGTTGCCGCGATCCTGAGCGAGACGCTACGCGAGCAGGATCTCGCCGGACGTCTCGGCGGCGAAGAATTCGCCGTCGTCCTCCCCCATACCACCGTGGCCGGGGCACGGCAGCTCGCCGAGCGCTTGCGCCAGAGCGCGGCCGAGCGCGTGCGTATCCCCGGCAGCGGCGGCGAGACGGTGACGATCAGCGTGGGCGTGGCCGCCGTCGCCCCCGGAGAGACGACGCTCGATCCGGCGCTTTCTCGAGCCGATGCCGCGCTCTACGCAGCGAAAGAGGGGGGAAGAAATCGGGTCGTGGTCGCGCCCGAAGCCCGTCGCGAGTGAGCCTCAAGTCTCCAGCGGATCCACCTCCAGGCGCCAGCGCAACGAACGGGGATGAGGCAACTCACGCAATGCCCCGGCCCAACGCTCGAGGAAAGCGTGCAGCGCAGGACGGTGATCCCCCTCGACGAGCAGCTGGGCCCGTTCGCGACGCGCGAGGCGCACGAGACGCATCGGGACCGGATCGAACACCCGGATAGGCCGAGCTTCGCTTGCCGCAAGGCTACGGGCGGCGCTTCGCGCTTCCTCGAGGAACGCGAGCGCCGGTTCCAATGCCTCGTCGTCGGCGCGCAGCAGCGCCTGAAAAGCAAAAGGCGGCAGACGCAGCGCCCGACGCTCGGCGAGCGTCCTTCCGGCAAACGCCGCATAGTCGTGCGCCGCGAGTTCGCGAAAGAGTGGATGCTGTGAAAATTCGGTCTGTATCAACACCCGACCCGGCGCGCCCGCCCGACCGGCCCGGCCGGCCACCTGCATCAACTGCTGGAACATCCGTTCCGTCGCCCGAACTTCGGCAGCATAGAGCCCGGCATCGGCCCCGATCACGCCGACGAGCGTGAGCGACGGAAAATCGTGCCCCTTGGCCATCATCTGCGTACCTACGAGCAGGTCGTATTGCCCCGCGCGCACCTCCTCGAGCAAGGTTTCCCATTGGGGCAAGGTCTTCACCGCGTCGCGGTCGATGCGAGCGATCCGCGCCTGGGGAAACAACGCCTGCAGCCGCTCCTCCAGCCGCTGCGTGCCCCGGCCGATGGGCCGCAAGTCGAGCGCGCCGCACTCGGGACAGGCTCGCGGCGGGGCCTCGCGATGACCGCAGTGGTGGCAGTGCATCCGGCCATCGTCGCGGTGGAAGACGAGATTGACCGAACAATTGGGGCAGCGGCTCACCCAGCCGCAATGGCCGCAGCACACCACCGGCGCATAGCCGCGGCGATTGAGGAAAACGAGGGCCTGCTCACCGCGCTTGAGCGTCTCTTCGATCGCCCGCGCAAGGGGCTCGCTCACCCCCTCCTCGGCGCTCGTCTGCGTCGTATCGATGAGCTCTATCGTCGGCAGCGGTTGGCCGCTCGCCCGGGCGGACAAAGCCACGCGCCGGTAGCGGCCCGCCTCGCAGGCCGCCCAGCTCTCGAGCGAGGGCGTGGCCGAGCCGAGCACGATCGGCACGTTCCACCGGCGCGCGCGCCAGACCGCCAGATCGCGCGCCGAGTAGGGTACCCCTTCGAACTGTTTGTAGGAAGGATCGTGCTCCTCGTCCACCACCACCAGCCCCAGCCGCACGAAAGGCGCGAACACCGCGAGCCGCGTGCCGAGCACGATATCGACCTCGCCGCGCAGCGCCGCCACGAAGGCCGCCGAACGCTCGCTGGCAGGCGCATCCGAATGCAGGCAGACGATGCGCGCCGAAGAGAAACGGGCGCGTACCCGCTCGGTGAGCTGCGGCGTGAGGCCGATCTCGGGCACCAGGAGTAGCGCCTGCCGCCCTCGGGCGAGACAGTCGGCGATCAGGCGCAGGTAGACTTCCGTTTTGCCGCTGCCGGTGATCCCGTGCAACAGCGTCACCGAGAACCCTTCCCGCGGAACGGCCTCGAGCGCCGCTCTTTGCCCTGGCGTGAGCTCGGGCAGTAGCCCGGCCGGCATCGCGCTTCCACCCGTGTCCGGTTTCGCCGTACGGGGTTCGCGCTTGCGCCGGCGCAGGGCAGGAGGCAGCATCGCCGCCACGACCTCGCCGAGCGGTGCCAGGTAGTAGCGGGCGGTGAATTCGAGCAATTCGCGATCGGCCGAGACAAGCGGCGGCAACCCCTGCCAGACCGCCTCCACCGCTTTGATCCGCTCGTCAGGAACGGACGGATCCGCCTCGAGCGACCACACGATGCCCAGCTTCGCGCCGCGGCCGAAAGGCACGCGCACGATCTGCCCCGGCACGACCGCTTCGGGAACCCGGTAGTCGAACAACCCCTCGCCGGGAAACGGCAGCAGCACCTGGACCCGGCGCATCCCCTCGTTCATGCCTTGTGGTGATATTTCACGCTCTCGGTCTGGACGGCGTGGACCAGCGCCGCCACGTGCTCCGGCGGCGTGTGCTGCGAGATGCCGTGCCCCAAATTGAAAACGTGCCCCGAACCGTACCCGAAGGCTTCGAGCACCTTGCAGGCTTCGCGTACCACCACGTCGGGCGGCGCGAAGAGGATCGCCGGATCGAGATTGCCCTGCAGCGCCACCTTGTCCCCGACCAGAGCCCGAGCCCGGCCGATGTCCATCGTCCAGTCCAGACCCACGGCATCGGCGCCGATACCGGCCAAATCTTCCAGCCACACGCCGCCCCCCTTGGTGAAGACGATGGAGGGAACGATGCGGCCTTCCGCCTCACGGCGCAAACCCGCGACGATGCGCGCCAGATACGGCAAGGAAAACGTCTTGAACGCCTCTTCGGCGAGTACCCCGCCCCAGGAATCGAAGAGCATCACCGCCTGCGCTCCCGCTTCGATCTGGGCGTTGAGATAATCGGTCACCGCCTGCGTCGTCACCTCGAGGATGCGGTGCATCAGATCGGGGCGGGAGTAGAGCAACGTCTTGACCGTACGATAATCCTCGCTCGCTCCCCCTTCGACCATGTAGCACGCGAGCGTCCAGGGGCTGCCGGAGAAACCGATCAGGGGCACAGAGCCGTCGAGGGCATGCCGGATATGCCGCACCGCCTCGAGCACGTAGGCGAGTTCCACCGTGGGATCCGGGGCAGCAAGGTTGCGGATCTCCCATTCGCTGCGCAGCGGCCGCTCGAACTTCGGCCCTTCGCCTTCGACGAAATACAGCCCCAGCCCCATCGCATCGGGCACCGTCAGGATGTCGGAAAAGAGGATCGCCGCATCGAGCCCGAAACGCGCAAGCGGCTGGAGCGTCACTTCGGTGGCCAAGGCAGGATCCTTGCACAAGGCGAGGAAACTGCCGGCCCGTCGACGCGTCTCGCGGTATTCGGGTAAATAGCGCCCGGCCTGCCGCATCAACCAGATCGGCGTGCGATCTACGGGCTGGCGCAGCAGCGCCCGCAGGAGACGGTCGTTTTTCAGAGAAGGCATGGGGTAGCGGCTCCGTGGCGCACAGGACAGCCCGCATTATACGAAAAGCGGACACCGTCCCCGGCGGGCACTCTGGAAAATACCTGGGCACCTCGAATAACCTGCTGCGCGGCTTCATGGCGGCGTTGCGCGGTGCTCGGATGCTCGCCTATCTGGGTGATATGTCTCGCATCCTGCGCTCCGGGCGCCTTGCCCTGCAGCCGCTCGCGACGGTTCTTCGAGCCGCCCGCCCGTCACTGCGAGCGACGGTTTCTCACTCGACTTCCTGCCCTCGTTTGATCGTGAGTCCAAGCTGCTTGATTTTGCGGTATAGGTGCGTGCGCTCCAAACCGGCGAGCTCGGCCACCCGGCTCATGGGCAAGGCCTCTCGTTCGAGGAGTCGCTCGAAGTACATCCGTTCGAAGGCCTCGCGCGCCTCACGCAAGGGTAAAGTAAGCAAGCGCTCCAGCGTCGGTTGGTCAGGAAGCCCGAAAATCCGCTCGATCGCCTCCTGCAACACGACGCCCCCCTCATCGGCATCGAGCAGGGCCTCGGCCAACCCCAGCAAGTCCATCTCTTGGGGCAGCATCCCTTTTGGCATGCGTGTCATGCTACCGGGAGGCAATCGGGGTACGGTATCGCTCCCGCGCCGTTTGGCAACTTCCGACAGAGCCAAGGGCATCAGGGTGTCGAGGACGCGCAATGCCTCCTCCCGCCTCGGCACTGGGACACAGCACCGCGCAAAGACCCTACTCAGGAGCTCGGGCCACCCTTCCTTGGCCAATGCCTCGGCCGGCGTGTGACCAAAGACGACCACCTTGGCCTGATATTCGTCGCGTCGCTCGAGCGCGAAACAGAGATTTTTCTGTTGTAGTCGCGTGAGATCCTGGGCTCGCAGGACGAACCAATGCCCCCCTCGAGCGCGCTGAAGTTTCTCGCGTGACAGTGGTTGGGTCTCGCTACCGAGATCGAGCCAAGGACCTTCGCGTAACTTGAGCGCCAGCGCCAACGCTTCGATGAGGAATGAATCGGCCACTTGCAGATAAAGCACCCGCTCGCGCTGCAAAGATTCCCTCGCTTTTTCGAGCACGGAGGTCAACAGCGGATGTTCGCCCAGTCGCCCGATCACCACCTCGTTGGGAATTTTTGCCTGACGAGAGCGCGCCACCGCCTCCTTGATCGCCGGCAGCAGTTTCTGCATCGAGATCGGTTTCTCGAGAAAATCGATCGCTCCGATCCGGGTTGCCTCGACCGCCGTGTCGATCGTGGCGTGACCCGACATCATGATCACCGGCGGCGCTGGCGGCTGCCGTCCCATCCACTGTCGCAGGAGCGTGATGCCGTCGACGTCGGGCATCCAGATGTCGAGCAGGATCACGTCGGGCCGCTCCGTCTCCAGGCGCTCGTTCGCTTGCAGCCCGTTCTCGGCCGTCTCGACGGCATAACCCTCGTCTTCGAGGATCTCACGCAGCAACTCGCGGATACCGACTTCATCGTCGACGATGAGCACTCTAGCCATCGCGACCTCCTTCACGTACGTCGTCGCCGAGCGGGAATTCGATCTCCACCATCGCCCCTCCTTCCGCCCGGTTGACCAGACGGACCCTCGCGCCATGATCATCGAGGATCTTCTTGATCACCGCCAGACCCAGCCCCGTCCCCTTGGGCTTGGTCGTGAAATAGGGCTCGAACGCGTGGCGTAGGAGTTCCGAAGGGAATCCGGGGCCATTGTCGAGCACCCGGAGGGTGAGGGTATCCGCCTTGCGCCCAAGCTCGATGCGGATCAGGCCGTCCTGACGTCCCTCCAGCGCATCCTGCGCATTCTGGATGAGATTATGCAACACTTGACGCAATTGGGAAGCATCGGCCCGCAGCGCCGGCAAAGCCTCCTGAGGCAAGTCGAGCTCCAGGCGCGCCGGTGAGGATTCGTACAGGACGAGGACGCTGCGCAACAAGGATTCCACGTCGAGCCAGTCCTTTTTCGGCGCGGGAAGACGAGCATAATCGCGGAAGGCGTTGACCAGGTTTTTCATCGCCTCCACCTGATCGATGATCGTTTGCGTGGCGCGCTCGAGCATCTGCCGCGCCTCGGGATCGAGACGATCGGCGAGCTTGTAGCGCAAGCGCTCGGCCGAGAGCTGGATCGGGGTGAGCGGATTCTTGATCTCGTGCGCGAGGCGCCGCGCCACCTCGCCCCAAGCGGCGGTGCGCTGCGCCTGCACGAGGTCGGTGACGTCGTCGAACACGACCAGGCGACCGCTGCCGTGGCGGGTCGGCAGAGAGGCCACGTGCAGCAGCAAGATCTGCGTGTGCCCGTCGGCGCAGCGACGGCGCCATTCGATGGGACCTGCCGGCTCACGACCGATGAGCTCGGCGATCAAGGTGGAAAACTCCGGCTCGATCGTCCAGCAGGAGGGCGCAATCCCCGTGCACCCCTGCAGATCGACTTCGAGGATACGAGAAGCCGCGGCATTGGCGATGGTCAACTTCCCTTCCACATCGAACGCCAGCACGCCCGTGCTGAGGTTGGCGAGGATCGTCTCCAGGTAAGCGCGCGCCGCCTCGATCTGGGCGCGCGATTCTTCCGCTGCCTGCCGAGCCTGTGCGAGTTGCTGCGTCATCGCATCGAACGAGCGCGTCAGCACTCCCAGCTCGTCGCGCGCCGCGATCGGGGCAAGCGGCCGGTAGTCGCCCGATGCCACCGCCCTCGTTCCTTCCGCCAACACCATCAGCGGCGCGATGAACTTACGCGACAGATACATTGCCAGTGCGAGTGCCGCAAGCAGTGACAGCAGCACCGTGATCGTGAGCGTGAGCGCATAAATGCGCTGTAGCCCCTCCTTTCCGACCACGATCTGCTGATAGTCTTGGTACGCAGTTTGTACGGCATCGATCTGTTCGCTGATGTTCCACGGCACCCGCTGCACCATCTGAACGAAAGCGGCCTCGAACGTCGCACCCGGCGTGCGCGCCTCCAGCGCCGCCACCACCCGGATCACGGGAACACCGTCCGGGGGAGTATCCACACGGTGGAAAATCCCCGTACTCCTCGCCACTTGAAGTTCGACCGAAGACGGCAACACCGAGCTCAGCCATCGATCGTCGGGGCTCACCGTCACCAAGGGCGTTCCCTTGGCGTTGAGTACCGTGATCGAGGCGAGCCCCAGATTCTCGCGCAACGGCGTCAGCGTGTCGACGTCGAAACTCCCCTCTCGGGCAATGTGGGTGCGCAAGGTCTCTGCATCGCGCCGAGCCTTCAAGACCAGATTGTCGAGGGTATTGCGCGCCAGCGCCACGCCGCTCTCCAATGCCCTCTCGACCCGGACGTCGAACCACGTCTCGATCGAGCGCACGACGAAGAACATCGACACCAGGTACAAGATCACCGCCGGAATGAGTGCCATGGCGGTAAACATCAGCGTCAAGCGTACGCGCAGGCGTGTACCGAACTTTTTGCGCCGGTACTGACGATAGAGATGCCAGGCGTGACGGCCAAGTAGCACACCGAGACCGGTCACCACCGCCGCATTCAGGGTCAGAAAGTAAGGAAAAGCACTGCCGAAAACGTCGGTATTGCTGCTCGCGGTAGCGAGCAGAAAGATCGAAATCGCCACCACCGCGAGAATCACGACCATCAGGCCGCGATTCATCGTTCTCTCCACGGATACCAGCGATAAGGCTCGACCACCCAAACGTAATCATCGTTCCCCAGGGCCGTTGCCCGAACCGTCTGCGGCGATCGGCTCAAATCGACGGCCAGTTTCAGTTCCGCACGCACGTCGGTTAGCGGGTTGAAGATGTCGCCAGCCACGGGCCAGGCGCGGATCTTCCGCAATGCCTGCATCAGCGATTCTCGATCGTAAAACGCGTGCGTCGATTCGCCCACGGAAAGAAGCCAATCCTGGGTAACGGGCCGATACCTTATCGTGATGCGCCAAAATTTGCCATAGACCAGCTGATCGCTCCAGTACCAACGCTCACGATAGAGCATCAGCTCGAGCCGCAGCGGCAGCTCGATGCCCCGTTGTAGCAGATCCTCCCACATTGGAGGAAAACGCTCCATGTTCAGGTCGGCATCGAGGAACCAAGCGCCGGATTCGTTGCGCCATAGTCGGGCGTGTGCGATTTTGGCCGTCACTTCCCGAGCGCTCGCCCCAAGGCCGAACCCGCCCAATACCATCGCCCCCATGGCGATCAGGGTTCGGCGGCGAGATGAATCAATGGTTTTTGCGTAACAGCGCGTAGAAGAACCCATCGTGCGTCTCGTCCGGGAAAAGAGTGATCGTCTCGCGATTCCCCTCGAGAGGAACGGCCCGTGCATCGCGATGACGTTTCAAAAACGCCCGCACTCGCTCTTCGTTTTCCTCGGCGAAAAGAGAACAAGTGGCGTACAACAGCCGCCCGCCCGGCGCGAGCAAAGGCCATAAGCCTTCGAGGATCTCGCCCTGTTGGCGGGCGAAACCGGCAACGTCCTCTGCGCGGCGCAACCACTTGATGTCTGGATGACGTCGCGCCACGCCGCTGCCGGAACACGGCACATCGGCGAGGATAGCATCGAACGGCTTACCATCCCACCAGCGCTTTGGATGACGCGCGTCGCCGCGAACGATCTGCACCGGTACATCCACCCGCGCCAGAGCACGGCGCAGCGCCGCGAGCCGCGACTCCTCGACATCGACGGCCGTGAGTTCGATATCGGCCAACTCCAGCAAATGCGCGCTCTTGCCACCCGGTGCAGCGCAGGCATCGAGCACGCGCTCGCCGTCAACCGGAGCGAGCAGACGCGCCGCGAACTGGGCCCCCACGTCTTGGGGCGAGACCCAACCCTCGGCGATGCCGGGGACTTTCGCCACCGGCATCGGCCGTTCCAGCAGCAGCGCCATCGGACCGACCTGACGCACGGCGATGCCGGCCTCGGCAAACCGCGCGAGCGCCTCGTCTTCGTCGATGCGGCGGCGGTTGAGCCGTAAACCCATCGGTGGATGGGTGTTGCCGGCATGCAGCACATCTTCCCACTCGAGCGGATGCTGCGCGCGCACCTTGTCGATCCACCAACGGGGATGGCGGAAATGCGCCACCGCCACGTCCTGCTCCTCCGGCCCAACCGCGGGCACGGCGGCACTCGCGCGCGCCGCCTCGGCGAGCGCCTCGGGGTGCAGCACCTCGCGCTCGCGCAGGAACGTGCGCAACAAGGCATTGGCGAACCCTGCCAGACGTTCTTGCCGCGCACGCACACAGCTCACGCTCTGATGAGTGAGCGCATGCGCATCGCGCGGACCGTCGCGCAGCGCCGACAGCGCCACCAGCAAAGGGGCGAGCACCGGCTCGGGTACGCCACGAGGAGCGAGCCGCGCCAAAACCCAGCGCCCCCAACCGTAGTCACGCAGAGCGCTCCAGGCCAGATCACGCACCCGCCCCCAGGCGCCGGGCTCGGTCACGGGATGCGCCGCACGCAGGGCGTGATAATGCTCCAGCGCATTGTGTCCCGCGAGGACCCTGTCGACGACCTGGGCTGCGAGCTCGATCGCACCGCTCAAGGTGCGGGGATCGACCTCGGGCGATGTTCCACGTGAAACATTGCGTCCGGCCGCAGCCGGCGAGCGTTCCTTCACGGCTGCATGATCTCGCGCAAATAGCGTGGCATGACCAAACGCGCCCGATAGGTTTCGCCGTCGAGATAGCGCAGGTCGCGCAATCCCCGCTCGGCGATGCGCGCGTCCACCGTCGCCGCGTCGAGCGATGCCGGATCGAGCGTGTCGGAAGCACAGGCGAGCGTCCAGTTCGCCCCGTAGAGCGGGATGTAGTGCAGATGGGGACGAACATGGGCGAAGACCGCGCGCAGGCGCCGCAGCAGCTCGCGCACCCGCTCGGGCTGATGATCCGGCGCCCCCACGTGCAGCGACAGCGCCCCACCCTCGGCGAGCAACGCCTTGCACGCCCGGAAAAACTCCTCTTGATAGAGCGCCGCCGCCGGCCCCACCGGATCGGTGAGATCCAGCACCACGAGGTCGAATTTCCTTCCCTCGGCCGGAGCCACGCGGCGCACGTATTCCAGGCCGTCTTGCACGCGCAGCTCCAGACGCGGATCGTCGAGCGCGCCGCGATGCACCGCGTGAAAATAGGTGCGTGCGAGCTCGACCACCTTCTCGTCGAGCTCGACGAGCACCACCTGCTGCATCGTGCGGTATTTGAAGAGCTCCTCGGCCGAACCGCCATCGCCGCCGCCGATGACGAGCGCCGAACGCGGCCCCGCATGCGCGAGCCCCGGCACATGGACGAGATTCTCGTGATAGATGCACTCATCGGTCTCGCTCGTCATCGCGCAGCCATCGAGGCGGAACATGCGCCCGAAAAGCGGCGAGACCCATACCTCGTATTCCTGGTAGCGGCTGCGACCGCGTTCCAGGCACTCGGTCACGTCGAAATAATAGCCGCTCCAATCACTCAAGGACTCCCACAGCCGCGTCGTCCGCTCGCTCATGGCCTCACTCCCGCGGCGCGATCTTACCGCGCACCACCGAATGGCTCACCACCTCCATCGGATTGAGCGTTTCGATCACACGGCGAAACACCTGCCTGGCGAGCTCGGAGTTGTCCTTGGAGAAATTACACACGTACACGTCCAGCGTGACGTTGCCCGTTTCGGGCCAGGTATGGATGGCCAGGTGAGACTCGGCCAACACCACCGTGCCGGTGACGCCGGCATTCTCGCCGTTGTCGTGTCGGAACTGATAGAAATAAGCGCCCAACGGCGTCAGTCCTGCCTCACGGCACTCCTGCACGCACAAGGTCTCCAACCGTTCCCGGTCGGTGAGCAGAGCGACATCGCAGCGGCAATCATAGAGATCCGCAATCAGATGAAGACCGTTCATCTCCACTTCTCCCGGCCAGCCATGGAAAACCGAAGATTATACAACGAACTGCCCGAAGGCGTTCATTCCCCTCTGCGGTGTGCCCGCAATCAGAATAAATATGGGGACAATTGTTCCCAACTCAAGCGCACGATCAGCACCGTCACCACGACGAGGAAGAGCTTGCGTACGAAGCCGGAACCATGGCGCAATGCCAAGCCGCTGCCGACGCGCGAACCCAGGACGTTGCACAGCGCCAACCACCCTCCCAGGGCCCAGGCGATGTGTGCATGGCCCCAGAAATAGGCGATGGCCGCAACGTTCGTCGCCACGTTGCCGACCTTGGCCAAGGCCGACGCATGGAGAAAATCCAGGCGCAACAGACGCACGAAGGCGAAAATAAAGAAGCTTCCCGTCCCGGGGCCGAAGAAACCGTCGTAGAACCCGATCACCAAGCCGATGCCCGTCGCCCGACCCAGATCGGCCCGTTCCCAAGCCGCAGTGCGAGACTGCAGACCAAAGTCCTTTTTGGCAAAGGTATAGACTGCCACCAGGCTCAGCAGCACCAGCACCATGGGCCGCGCCCATTCGCGTGGGAAATGCGTCACCGCGCTCGCCCCGAACCAGCTACCCAGCCCAGCCGCCGTCGCCACCGTCGCCAACAACGCGCCCGGCAAGGCGATGCGTCGCAAATATTGCCGCGCCGCCGCCGCCGTGCCCACCACGGAAGCGACCTTGTTCGTGCCGAAGAGATCGGCGAGCGGCGCCTGCGGAAAAGCGAGCAACAAAGCGGGGACCTGGATGAGCCCTCCGCCCCCCACCGCGGCATCGATGAGCCCCGCGAGAAAGGCCGCCCCACCCAGGACGAGCCATATCCAGCTCAAATCTTCGAGCCCCACTCCTTCTCCTTTCGAATGTTCCACGTGGAACATTCCGGCGATATTCTCATTTGCCGATGCAGAATCGGCTGAAAATCTCGCCGAGCAGATCCTCCACGTCGTATTCTCCGAGGATGCGTCCGAGCGCCCGGTGGGCCATACGCAGCTCTTCGGCGAGGAGCTCGAGCGCATCACCCGTTTCCAGCGCCGCGGCGAGCGAGCCACGCGCCTCGCGCAAGGCCTCCAGATGCCGCTCGCGCGCCAGTACCACGTCTTCCCCCTGGGCGTGCCAGCCGGCCACCTCCAGCAACGCCGCACGCAGCAGGTCCAGACCCTCGCCGGTGCGTGCCGACAGCCACACGCGCTCGCGGATGCGCCCGCCTTCTCCCGTCTCGCGCCGCGGCGCCTCACCCGTCAAATCGATCTTGTTCACCACCTCGATCACCGGCACTTCGGGTGGAGCGAGCGCCAGCACTTCCTCGAGCGGTGTCGGCTCGGATCGATCGAGCGCGCGCAGCGCGAGCACCACGTCGGCCTGCGCGATCGCTTCGCGCGTACGCGCCACGCCGATGCGCTCCACGGGGTCTTCGGTGGCCCGCAGTCCCGCCGTGTCGATCACGTAGAGCGGAATCCCCTCGATCTGGATCGCCTCGCGCAACACGTCGCGGGTGGTACCGGCGATGTCGGTGACGATCGCCCGCTCCTCCCCCATCAAGGCGTTGAGCAGGCTCGACTTGCCGACGTTGGGCGCACCGGCGATGACCACGTGCAGCCCCCGGCGCAACAATGCCCCCTGGCGCGCGTTCTCGAGCAGCCGATCGAGAACGGACAGCGTTTCGGCGACCTTCTCGCGGATGCGCGCGGCGGCGATGAGCTCCAGATCCTCTTCGGGAAAATCGAGCGAAGCCTCGACCCACATGCGCGCCTCGATCAGGCGCTCCTGCAGCGCGCGCACGGCGCGGGAAAATTCCCCCGTGAGCGAACGCGCCGCCCCTCGGGCCGCAGCCCGAGTCGAGGCGTCGATCAGATCGGCCACGGCCTCAGCCTGTGCCAGATCGATCTTGCCGGCAAGAAAGGCGCGCTCGGTGAATTCTCCGGGACGGGCGAGCCGAGCACCCAGCTCGAGGCAGCGCTCGAGCAACAGTTGCAGCACCACGGGCCCGCCGTGTCCGTGCAGCTCCAGCACGTCTTCGCCGGTAAACGAATGCGGGGCCGGAAAGTACAGCGCCAACCCCTCGTCGATCACCGCGCCCTGCGCATCGCGAAAGCGCGCAAACGTCGCCCTGCGCGGCGCCGGCACCCGCCCGAGCAACGCCTCGGAAAAGGCCGCGAGCCCCGGGCCCGAGACCCGCACCACACCGATGCCGCCGCGCCCCGGGGCGGTAGCGATCGCCGCGATCACCTCGCGCGGCGCCCCTTCCGTGTGCCGCTCTTTGCTCACGCCCTCGCCGACCTCACTTCGACGCCTTGCCACCCGCCTCGATCTGCCGTGTGATCAGCCACTGCTGGGCGATCGACAGCACGTTGTTCGTCAGCCAATAGAGCACCAAACCGGCAGGGAACCACAGGAACATCACCGTGAACACGATGGGCATGGCGAGCATCAGTTTCGCCTGCATCGGATCGACCGGCTGCGGGTTGAGCTTCATCTGCACGAACATCGACGCGCCCATGAGGAGGGGCAGCACGAAGTAAGGATCACGCATCGACAGATCCTGGATCCACAGGATCCACGGTGCCTGGCGCATCTCGACGCTATTGAGCAGCACCCAGTAAAGCGCGATGAAAACCGGGATCTGCACCAGGATGGGCAGGCAGCCGCCCAGCGGATTGACCTTCTCCTCCTGGTAGATGCGCATCATCTCCTGCTGCATGCGCGCCTTGTCGTCGCCATAGAGCTCCTTGAGGCGCTGCAGTCGGGGGGTGAGCGCGCGCATCTTGGCCATCGAACGGTAGCTCGCTGCCGACAAGGGATAGAAAATCGCTTTCAGAAGCACCGTCACCAGCACGATCGCCCAGCCCCAGTTCCCAGTGAGCTTGTACAACCAGGACAGTACCCAGAAGAGCGGCGCGGCGATCACCGTAAACCAACCGTAATCGACCACCAGGTCGAACCCCGGCGCGAGCGTACCCAGCACGCTCTGCGTCTGCGGCCCGGCATAGAGGCGCACCGATCCCTCCTTCGCCTCACCCGGCGCGACCGTCCCCAGCGGCAGGATCACGCCTGCCTGGAACAAGCCCCCCTCCACCGGCCGGACGTAGAACTCGCGCTGCACCCCCTCCTGCGGCAACCAAGCCGCGACGAAGTAATGCTGCACCATGGCGATCCAGCCATCCTGCGCGAGCCGCGGAAACTCCGCCTTGCCTTTGAGCACGTCCTCGAAGTCGATCTTCTTGTACTTGCTCTCGGCGGTATAGATCGCCGGGCCGGTGAACGTGCGAACCCCGAAGAGCGAATGCTCCTCGGCCGGCAAGCCATCGCGCAGGAATTGATAATACGTCGACGCTTCGATCGGCGCCGTGCCCGCGTTGGCAACCTCGTGGCGCACCTCGACCAGATATTCGCCGCGCTTGAAACGCAGCACTTTGGTCACGAGCGCCCCATCGTCCGCCTGAGCCGTGAGCCGAACTTCCAGCACGTCCTGCCCTGGCGCAAGCCGTACGGCCTCGGCCGGCAGCTGCCATTGCGAGCGGTGGTTCGGCAGGCCCGCTCCGATCAGCCCCGACTGCACCCGATAGACGTGGCCGGCGCGGCCATCGTCGAAGAGTATGAAGGGCTTGCTGTGATCCTCACGCGCCGAGTGGTCCTTGAAGGCGAGGAAAACGATGTCGCCACCGCGCTCCGAGATCTCCGCGGTAAAGCGATCGGTCTCGACCACCATGCGGCGCGCCTGGGCCTCTTCGATCGCTCCGGAAGCCGGTGCCACGGCGGCCCGCTGCGACTGGGGTACCTCACCCAGACCGGCCCCCTGTTGGGTTGCGACGGGACGCTCGGCTTGCGGCTGCGGCGCCGGCTGGTTGTGGCGCAACCACGCCTCCCACAGCATCACCAACGAGAAAAGGAACACCAACAACGGGATCAGACGGCGTTGCTCCATGGATCCATCCTGGAAAACGGGCAAAATAATCGGCGAATTATGGCACAGGGTCGTGCCCGCCGGGATGAAAGGGATGGCAACGTAACACCCGCCGCATCCCCAGCCACAGGCCTTTCACGGCCCCGTGGCGCTCGATCGCTTCCAACGTATATTGCGAGCAGCTCGGGTAAAACCGGCAGTTACGCCCCAGCCAAGGGCTGATCGCCACTTGATAACCCCGGATGAGCGCGATCAGGAGGCGGCGCATTTGCCGGCCTCCCGCGCAAGCCGCTCGAAGCAGGAAAGGAGATCCTCGCGCAGCATCCGACGCGTGGCCTCGACGATCGGCGCGCTCAGCCGCACCACCACGTCGCAGGCCGGCAGCCGCCCCTTCTCGAGGCGAAAGGTCTCGCGCGCGATGCGCTTGACGAGATTGCGCTGATGCGCGCGCCGCACGAGTTTCTTCGCCACCACCAGCCCCAGGCGCGGGCGACCCAGCTCGTTGAGGCTCCAGTGGACGGAAAAAAAACGCCCGCGGATCACCCGCCGCGCCGTGAAGACGCGCGAGAATTCGGACGGTCGCAGCAGGCGGTCGGCACGGCGAAAACGTGCCTCCGCCTCAGACGGGATCTCGCCGCTCAAACGGCCAGGCGATGACGACCCTTGGCCCGCCGCGCCCGGATCACGGAGCGGCCACCCCGGGTGCGCATGCGCACGAGGAAACCATGGGTACGCTTGCGACGGATCTTGGAGGGTTGATAGGTGCGTTTCATGGGACCACCTCGAACGGGAAAATCTCGTTATTTAACAGACAAGCAGAGGACATGTCAAGGAAAATCACGGGGATCAAATCGGTTACACTGCGCGCATGCCTGTGCCGCCCTTGCCTTTTCACCCTCCTCTAACCGGCCTCATCCTCGCCGGCGGTCGCGGCACGCGGCTGGGCGGCGTCGACAAAGGCTTGGTCGAACTGCACGGACGGCCGCTCGTCGAGTACGTGCTCGACCGGCTTCGCCCCCAGACCGAGGCGATCCTCATCAACGCCAATCGTCACCACGAACGATACGCCGCCTATGGCGTGCCGGTGATTCCGGATCTCGAAGGCGGATTCGCCGGGCCGCTCGCCGGCATCGCCGCGGGGCTCGCCGCTGCGCGCACCGACTGGGTGGTCGTCGTCCCCTGCGATTGCCCCTTGTTGCCGTCCGACCTCGTCGATCGCCTATGGCAGGCGCGCTGCGCCGCAGGAGCCGACGTGGCCGTCGCCCGGGCAGCAGGGCGGTTGCAACCAGTCTTCGTGCTTTTACCGGTGACTGCGCGCGTCGAGCTCGAACGCCGTTTGCGCGCGGGCGAGCGCAAGGTCGCAGTCTGGCTCACGGCGCAACGCTTGGCGATCGCCGATTTTTCCGACCAAGCCGAGGCTTTCGTCAACCTGAATACCGAGGAAGAACGGCGTGCGCTGGAAGAACGCCTTGGCGTGAGATGATTCACCCCTGCCGCTGCCACGTCCCCGAGCGCCCGCCGCTCTTGTGCACCAAGCCGACGTCGGTGATGCGCATCCCCTTGTCGATCGCCTTGCACATGTCGTAGACCGTGAGGAGCGCCACCTGCACCGCCGTGAGCGCTTCCATCTCCACGCCGGTGCGCTCGCGCGTCTCGGCCCGGGCGCGGCAGCGCACCGCCACGCGTTCCGCTACCGGCTCCACCTCCACTTCCAGGTGCGTGAGCGCCACCGGATGGCACAGCGGCACCAATTCCCAAGTGCGTTTCGCGGCCATGATCCCGGCGATGCGCGCCGCCGCCAGCGCGTCACCTTTCTTCAGGTTGCCCGCTACGAGCGCCGTGAGTGCCTCCGGCGACATTTCGAGGTATCCTTCGGCAATCGCGACCCGATGCGTCTTCTCCTTCTCCCCGACGTCCACCATGTGGGCAGTACCGGCGGCAGTGAGGTGCGGCAAATCGGCCATGACAACTCCAAAACGCGATGTTCGTGACCCCACGATGATACAGGAGCCGCCGCGATGGACACCCGAGCCCCGGCCACCCCGCCCCTGATCGACCGCTTCGGCCGACACGTCACCTACGTGCGCCTGTCGGTAACGGACCGCTGCGACTTGCGCTGCGTCTACTGCATGAACGAGCAGATGACTTTCCTGCCCAAGGCGCGCATCCTGACTCTGGAAGAAATGGCGCTGATCGGCCGCGCCTTCGTCGAGCTGGGCGTGACGAAACTGCGCATCACCGGGGGCGAGCCCCTCGTACGGCAAAACGTCCTCTCGCTCTTCGCCGAACTGGGCAAACTCCCCGGCCTGAAAGAGCTCACGCTCACGACCAACGGCTCCCAGCTCGCTCGCCATGCCGTGGCGCTGCGTGAGGCCGGCGTGCGGCGCATCAACGTGAGCCTCGACAGCCTGCGCCCCGAGCGCTTTCGCGCCATCTCGCGCGTGGGCAGCCTCGACAAGGTGCTCGAGGGCATCGAAGCCGCCCGGCACGCCGGGTTCGAGGCGATCAAACTCAACGCCGTACCGATGCGCGGCATCAACGACGATGAGATCCTCGATCTGGTCGAATTCGCCGCCGAACGCGGTTTCACCCTCTGTTTCATCGAGGAGATGCCACTCGGCGAGCTCGAAGGACACGATCGGTACGCGAGTTTCGTGCCCAGCGACGAAGTGCGCGCACGCATCCTCGAGCGCTATACCCTGCTGCCCACCGTCGAGCGCACCGGCGGCCCGGCCCGTTACGAGCGCATCGCCGAGACCGGCACCCTCGTCGGATTCATCTCGCCCCATAGCCACAATTTCTGCGACAACTGCAACCGCGTGCGCGTCACCACCGAAGGGCGGCTCTTGCTGTGCCTGGGGCAAGAGCACTCGGTCGACCTGCGCCGGGTGCTGCGCACCCATCCCGGCGAACTCGAACCGCTCAAGGAAGCCATCGTCGCCGCGATGGCGATCAAACCCAAAGGGCACGAGTTCGATCTCACCGCCAAACCCGTGCTCTTCCGGCACATGAACGCCACCGGCGGTTGACGAAAGGGAGTCCGATGAACGAACGCACGAGCGCACTCCTCGAGGCACTGGGCGCCCAAAGCGGCATCCTCGCTGCCGTCGGCGCCGGCGGCAAGAAGACCACGCTCTACCAGATCTTCGCCGCCCACCCCGGACGCGTGGCCCTCACCACCACCACCTTCATCACCGACTTCGCTCCCGAACTCGGCGCCGAGATCCTCGTCGCTCCTGAAGACGAACTCGAAGAAAAGGTACGCGCGAGCCGCGCACGCAAAGTGGCCTACGCCACGCCCTCGGACAAGCCGGGGCGGGTGGCGGCCGTGTCCGGAGAGTGCATCGCCAGGCTGCACCGCGAGGGCGGGCTCGATCTCACGCTGGTGAAGGCCGACGGGGCCCGTTCGCGGCTCCTCAAAGCCCCTGCGCCGCACGAACCGAGCCTGCCCGCGGCGACCGACACGGTGCTCCTCGTCCTTTCGCTGCAGGCGCTGGGGCAGCCCCTCTCCGAGACGATCGCGCACCGCCCCGAGCGCGTCTCCGCCCTCACCGGCCGCGCCCTCGGCGAGCCGGTGGCCATTCCCGACTTCGTCGCGCTCTACACCCGCGAAGAGGGTCTCTTGCAAGGCACGGCAGGAAAACGCGTGATCCCCGTGCTCAACATGGTCGACGACGATCGCCTCCTATCCGCCGCCCGCGCGATCGCCGAGGCGACGCTCGCCGCCTGCCCGCGCTTCGAGCGCTTCGTGCTCACGAGCCTACGAAAGCCAGGCTATCTCGTGGAGGTCGTGCGGCGCTGACGGCTCCTCACTTCAAATTCCCCGAAAGGAACTGCTGCAGCCGCTCGCTGCGCGGACGCGCCAGCACCTCGCGCGGGTTTCCTTCCTCCTCGACCAACCCCTGGTGCAGGAACATGACGTGCGTGGACACCTCACGCGCGAAGCCCATCTCGTGAGTGACCACGATCATGGTGCGGCCCTCCTGCGCGAGGTCGCGCATCACCTTGAGCACCTCGCCGACGAGCTCGGGGTCCAGCGCCGAGGTCGGCTCGTCGAAGAGCATCACCTCTGGCTCCACTGCCAGCGCCCGGGCGATCGCCACGCGCTGCTGCTCGCCGCCGGACATGTGCGAGGGATAGGCGTTCTTGCGGTGCGCCACGCCGACCTTGGCGAGGTAATGCTCGGCGCGCTCGATCGCCTCCTTTTTTGGCACGCCCAGCACGTGTACCGGCACCTCGATCACGTTCTCCAGCGCGGTCATGTGCGACCACAGGTTGAAATGCTGGAAGACCATGGCCAGGCGCGAGCGGATGCGCTGCAGCTGCTTGCGGTCGGCCGCGCGCAGGGTGCCATCCTTGGCCGGCACCAGCCGCAGTTCTTCGCCGTCGAGCACGATGCGCCCGGCGTTGGGTTGCTCGAGCAGGTTGATGCAACGCAGCAGCGTGCTCTTGCCCGAACCGCTCGAACCGATGACGCTGATGACGTCACCGGCGTCGGCCTTGAGCGAAACCCCTTTGAGGACTTCGTGCGCCCCATAGCGCTTGTGCAAATCGTCGACTTCGAGTTTGACCATGAATGGTTCGCCTTGCGGATCGGGTATGGCGACAGGAAAATGATTCAGCGGCGTTGTGGCCGCAGGTGAGCGAGCCAGCGGCGCTCGGCAGCCTTGAAGAGCTGCAGCAGCAGGAAAGTGAGCACGAGATAGAAGGCGCCGGCGGTGAGGTAGGCTTCGAAGGGAAGGAAATACTGGGCGCTAATCGTGCGCGCCACGCCGGTGATGTCGGCGAGCGTCACGAGCGAAGCCATGCTGGTCGCGTGCAGCATCATCACCACTTCGTTGCTGTACTGCGGCAGTGCCCGGCGCAACGCCGAAGGCAGGAGGATGCGCCGGTACATCTGCAGACGCGACATGCCGGCGGCGCGGGCCGCTTCGATCTCGCCCGGCGGCGTGGTCTTGAGGCAACCGGCGATGATCTCGGCGGTGTAGCCGGAAGTGTTGATGGCAAATGCCAGGCAAGCGCAGAAAGTGGCATCCGACAACCACGGCCAGAAGAGGCTCGCGCGCACGGCCTCGAACTGCGCCACCCCGTAATAGATGAGGAAGAGCTGCACCAGCATGGGTGTGCCGCGGATCACGTAGGTATAGAACCAGGCGGGCAGGTTGAGCCAGGGCGAACCCGACACCCGCATCAGCGCGAGCGGCACCGACCAGACGAAGCCCACGGCGAGCGAAATGAGGAGCAGCTGCAGCGTGACGCGCACGCCGTGCAGGAACTGCGGCAGGTTCTCCCAGATGACGGAAAAATCGAGGATCACAGCCGAACTTCCCGTACGCCCAGCGAGAAGCGTTTCTCGATCACGCGCAGCGCGAGCAGCGACACGCTGGTGATCGCCAAGTAGAGCACCCCGGCGAGCAGCAAATAGGTGAAGGGCTGGCGCGTGGCGTCCCCCGCCTGTTTGGCGTGGAACATAATGTCCGGCAGGCCCAATACCGACACGAGCGCGGTGGATTTGATGAGAACCAACCAGTTGTTGGCGATACCGGGAATCGACAGGCGCACCGTCTCCGGCCACAGGATGCGGCGAAACACCTGCCAGCGACTCATGCCGTAGGCGAACCCGGCCTCGGCCTGTCCCTTGGGGATGGAGAGGAAAGCGCCGCGGAAAGTCTCCGACAGGTAGGCGCCGAAGATGAATCCCAAAGTGGCCACGCCGGCGGCGAACGGGTCGATGTCGACGTAGTCTTCATGGCCGATGAGCGCCGCGGCGCGATTGACGAGATCCTGACCACCGAAATACACCAGCAGGATCATGACCAGCTCCGGGATGCCACGGATCACGGTGGCGTAGGCTTCGCCAAGCCATGCGAGCGGACGCAGCGGCGAGAGCCGCGCCCCCGCCCCCGCGAGCCCCAGCACCACGGCCAGTGCCATGGAGCACAGCGCCAGGCTCAGCGTCAGCCAGCTGCCTTCGACGATGGTGAGCCAATAGCCGCCGCTCATCGGCCAACTCCAACGGGCTTGGTCGCCTCACTCGCCATAGATGTCGAAGTCGAAGTATTTCTTCGCGATTTCCTGGTACTTGCCGTTGGCGCGGATCGCGTCGATGGCGGCGTTGAATTTCTCTACCAGCACCGTGTCGCCCTTGCGCACGGCCACGCCGATGCCCTCGCCGAAATACTTCCGGTCGGTGAAGGCCGGCCCCACCGTGGCGAACCCTTTACCGGCCTCGGTCTGCAGGAAACCGAACTGGATGCTCACGGCGTCGGCGAGCGAAGCGTCGATGCGCCCGACGGCGAGATCGAGGAAGACTTCTTCCTGCGAAGCATAGCGTACCACTTGGATGCCGGCCGGAGCGAAAACGTCGGTGGCATAGCGGTCGAAGATGGTGGCGCGCTGCACGCCGACTTTCTTGCCTTTCAGGTCGACCAAGGGGTCCTTCACCTCACTGCCCGCCTTCATCACCAGGCGGCCGGGCGTGTAGTAGTACTTCTTGCTGAAATCGACCGATTTCTTGCGCTCGTCGGTGATCGACATCGAAGAGATCACCGCGTCGATCTTGCGCACTTTGAGCGCGGGGATCAATCCGTCGAACTCCTGCTCGATCCACCGGCACTTGACCTTCATCTCTTCACACAGGGCGTTGCCGATGTCGTAGTCGAAACCGGCGAGCTTGCCGTCGGGCGTTTTGTAGGCGAAGGGGGGATAGGAAGCCTCGATGCCGATGCGCAAGGGCTTGTCCTCGGCCATTGCCGCATCCGAGGCGAGCACGAACAGGATCGCGCCAAACAACGAGAAGAGCTTTTTCATGACAGGCTCCTTCACAGGGAGGTGTGGTTTGTTCGTTTGTTTCAACCACGCCCTACTCAACAGGCGGGCGAGACGAGGTGTGGAAAAACGCATCGGTGCATCGATCGACGTCACGCCCATAAGTTTCCCGCGCTCGGCCAAAGAAGGTCGTCGGGGATAAAGGCTAATCATTTTACCAATACCTAAGCTTGGGTCGTTTCCCTGGTCGAGATTTCGCCCACCCTGTGGATAACTCACCTTTTGGGTGGACGGGTTAGAATATCCCCTGGAACGTCGTCAATCCTTCCAGAGGGCCTTCTCCTTGAGTCACGAAGCGTGGACCGCCTGCTGCGAGCGTCTGCGTGCCTCGCTGCCGGCGCAGCAATACAATACCTGGATCCGTGCCCTGAGCGCCGAACCCGAGGAAGGAGGCGCAGGAGTGCGGCTGCGCGTGCTCGCGCCCAACCGCTTCATCCTGCAGTGGGTGCGCGAGCGCTACTGGTCCAAGATCGCCGAACATCTCGCCGAGCTCGGCATCGCCCAGGCCGAACTGCAGCTGGGCGCTACCGCCAAAGGAGGCACGCCGCCGCGATCCAATCGGCCCGCATCGGCCCAAGCCCGGGCTTCGGCTCCCGACGTCGAATCCTCCGAAGCGGCACCTGCGGACTCGGTTCCTCCTGCCGCGGCGACGACGCAGGAACGCGCCGCCGAAGCCAAACCCCGCCCCGCCCGCAGCGCTCCGAAACGCCGCCCTCCGCCGCTCGCCGAGGACGTGGCCCCGTCCTCGACCCTCGAAGCGCTCTACGAGCGCACGCGGCTCAACCCAGCGGCGACTTTCGACACCCTCGTCACCGGCCGAGCCAACGACCTCGCCCGCGCCGCGGCCATGCAAGTGGCGCACAACCCCGGCGCCTCCTACAATCCGCTGTTCGTCTATGGCGGGGTCGGACTGGGCAAGACGCACCTCATCCATGCCATCGGCAACGCCATCTTCCGTACCGACCCGCGCGTGGTGATCCGCTACGTCCACGCCGAGGACTACTACGCCGACGTCGTCCGAGCCTACCAGCAGAAGAGCTTCGATGCCTTCAAGCGCTACTACCGTTCGCTCGACGTGCTGCTCATCGACGACATCCAGTTCTTCCAGAACAAGGCACGCACACAGGAAGAATTCTTCCATGCCTTCAACGCCCTCACCGAGGCGCACAAGCAGATCGTCATCACCTGCGATACCTATCCCAAAGACATTCAAGGGCTGGAAGATCGGCTCATCTCGCGTTTCGACTGGGGCCTGACGGTGCAGATCGAGCCGCCCGAGCTCGAGATGCGGGTGGCCATCGTGCAGAAGAAGGCGCAACTCTTGGGCGTGCAGGTGGGCGACGACGTGGCCTTCTTGATCGCCAAGAACCTGCGCTCGAACGTGCGCGAACTCGAAGGCGCACTCAACAAGGTGGTGGCCTTCGCCAACTTCCACAGTCAGCCGATCACGCTGGAGCTGGCCAAGGAGGCACTCAAGGACATCCTGCACGCCTACAATCGGCAGCTCACCGTCGAACACATCCAGAAGACGGTGGCCGACTACTACAAGACCAAGGTCGCCGACATGCACTCGAAAAAGCGCACGCGGGCGGTGGCTCGCCCCCGGCAGGTGGCGATGTGGCTCGCCAAGGAGCTCACGCCGCTGTCGCTGCCGGCCATCGGCGAAGCCTTCGGCGGGCGTGACCACACGACGGTGCTGCACGCCTACCGCACGATCAACGAGCTGCGTCTGACCGATCCCCAACTCAACCACGACGTCCACGTGCTGCTGCAGGTCCTGCGCGGCTGAAGACTTCCAATTCAGGAGAGGCCCGATGCTCTTTCTCGAATCGACCCGCGACCAGCTGCTGCAACCGCTGCTGGCCACCAGTGGCGTGGTCGAAAAACGCCAGACGAAACCCATCCTCGCCAACGTGCTGCTCGAGCGCGACGCCGGCCGCCTCGGGCTCACCGCCACCGACGGCGAGATGCAGCTCGCCGTCCACATCGACGCGAGCGAGCTGCCGGGCGAAGAAGGAAGACTCACCGTCAATGCGAAAAAACTGCTCGACATCCTGCGCAGCCTTCCCGAAGGCGCGGTGATACGGCTCGAGCGCGACGGCGAGAGCCGCCTCGTCCTGCGCTGCGGTCGCAGCCGTTTCACCCTGCAGGCGCTGCCGGCAGAGGAATTCCCCCGCCTCGTCCCACCGGAAGGCGAAGACGCGCCCATGCGGCTCACCCAGCGCGAGCTGCGCCGCCTCATCGCGCTCACCTCCTACGCCATGGCGCAGCAGGACATCCGCTACTACCTCGTGGGCATGCTCTTTGCCGCCGAAGGCGACCGGCTCGACGTGGTGACCACCGACAGCCACCGGCTGGCTCATTGCGCGCAACCTCTGGCCGAACCCTTGGCGAGCGCGCGCGAAGCCATCGTGCCGCGCAAGGCGGTGGGCGAGCTGCAGCGGCTGCTCACCGATTCCGACGATACGGTGGAAGTGCGCATCGCCGACAAGCAGATCGTGTTCCGCTTCAAGGACAGCGAATTCCTCAGCAAGATCATCGACGGGCGATTCCCCGATTTTCGTCGTGTCATTCCCCAAGGGCACCCCATCCGTGTCTCTTTCGTTCGCACCGAACTGCAGCAAGCCTTGCAGCGCGTGGCGATCCTTGCCAGCGACAAGATCCGCCCGGTCAAACTCTCCTTCTCCCCGGGGCTGGTGCGCCTGTCGAGCCACAACGCCGAACAGGAAGAGGCCATCGAGGAGATCGAGATCGCCTACGACGGCGAACCGCTGGAGATCGGCTTCAACGTCGGCTATCTGCTCGACGTACTGAGCGCGCTCACCAACGAAGTCGTGCATCTGTCGCTCAAGGACGGCAACGCCGCCGCCCTCATCACCGTCCCCGAGGACGAGCGCTTCGAATACGTCGTGATGCCGATGCGCCTGTAGAACCGTACCCCAAAAAATCTGTCAGACATTTTATCGATACGCTACGAGGAAAGAATTTCCGTCATGAGCCGAGACGTGCAAAAAAAAACCCCCAGTGAAACCTACGACGAATCCGCCATCCAGCAGCTCGAAGGGCTGGAGGCCGTGCGCAAGCGTCCCGGCATGTACATCGGCGATACTTCCGATGGCACCGGCCTGCACCACATGGTGTTCGAGGTGGTCGACAATGCCATCGACGAGGCGCTCGCCGGCTACTGCGACGAGATCGTGGTGACGATCCACGCCGACGATTCCGTGTCGGTGGTCGACAACGGACGCGGCATCCCGGTGGGCATCAAGTGGGACGACAAACACGAGCCCAAGCGCAGCGCCGCCGAGATCGTCATGTGCGTGCTGCATGCCGGGGGCAAGTTCAACCAGAACAGCTACAAGGTGTCCGGCGGACTGCACGGCGTGGGCGTGTCCTGCGTCAACGCGCTCTCCAAATGGCTGCGGCTCACGGTGCGGCGCGACGGCAAGAAGCATTTCATGGAATTCCACCGCGGCGTGCCGGCCGATTTCGTCGAGGAGGTGATCGACGGCATCCCCGTGCGCAAGATGCGCGAACTGGGGCCGACCACCAAGCGCGGCACCGAGGTGCATTGGCTCGCCGACGAGGAGATCTTCGGTACCATCGAATACCACTACGACATTCTCGCCAAGCGCCTGCGCGAGCTCTCCTTCCTCAACAACGGCGTGCGCATCAAGCTCGTCGACCAGCGCACCGGCAAAGAAGAGGATTTCGCCTTCTCCGGCGGGGTGCGCGGCTACGTCCAATACCTCAACCGCAACAAACACCCCATCCATCCCCACATCTTCCATGCCCAGGGGGTGGTGAAGGTACCCCAGGACGTGGGGCACGAGGTCGAGATCGCCGTCGAGGTGGCGATGCAGTGGAACGACAGCTACCAGGAACAGGTGCTGTGCTACACCAACAACATCCCGCAGCCCGACGGCGGCACGCACCTCACCGGCTTGCGCGCCGCGCTCACGCGCGTCATCAACCGCTACATCGAAGAGCAGGAGATCGCCAAGAAAGCCAAGGTCGAGATCACCGGCGACGACATGCGCGAGGGGCTCGCCTGCGTGCTCTCGGTGAAGATGCCCGATCCGAAGTTCGCCAGCCAGACGAAGATGAAACTCGTCTCCTCCGAGGCGCGCCCGGCGGTCGAGGAGATCGTCTCGGCCAAACTCGCCGAGTTCCTGCTAGAGAATCCCAACGACGCCAAGATCATCTGCGGCAAGATCGTGGAGGCGGCGCGCGCACGCGAGGCGGCGCGCAAGGCGCGCGAAATGACGCGGCGCAAGGGACTGCTCGACGGCGTAGGTTTGCCCGGCAAGCTCGCCGACTGCCAGGAAAAGGACCCGGCGCTGTGCGAACTCTTCCTCGTCGAAGGGGATTCGGCCGGCGGATCGGCCAAGCAGGGGCGCGACCGTAAATTCCAGGCGATCCTGCCGCTCAAGGGCAAGATTCTCAACGTCGAGAAGGCGCGCTTCGACAAGCTGCTGCAAAGCCAGGAGATCGCTACCCTCATCACGGCGCTCGGCACCGGCATCGGCAAGGACGAATACAAGCCGGAGAAGCTGCGCTACCACCGCATCATCATCATGACGGACGCCGACGTCGACGGTGCCCACATCCGCACCCTGCTGCTCACGTTCTTCTACCGGCAGATGCCCGAGCTCGTCGAGCGCGGCCACATCTACATCGCCCAGCCGCCGCTCTACAAGATCAAACACGGCAAGACCGAGCTCTACCTCAAGGACGACCAGGAGCTGCAGCAGCACCTGCTCAAACTCGCCCTCGACGGGGCGGAACTACTGCCGCGCGAAGGGGCCGAGCCGCTGCGCGACGAGACGCTCGCCGGCCTCGCGCGCCAGTATTTGCTGGCCGAATCGCTCATCGCACGCCACGCCGCGCGCATCGACGCGCAGGCGCTGCGCACGCTGCTCGCCAACGACGTCGCCCTCGACCTCTCCAGCCAGGAAGCGGCCCTGGCGAGCGCCGAGCGGCTGCGCGCTGCGCTCGACGGCGCCCTGGAGGTCGAAGCCCTGTTCGACGAGACGAACGAGGAGTGGGTGCTCGAGCTCACGCGCATGCACCACGGCAACGCCCGACGCTCGCGCATCGACCCCGACTTTCTCGCCTCACACGACTGGCGCCTCATCCGCGAGGCCGCCCGGACGCTGGCCGATCTCGTCGGCCCCGGCGCTCAGGTACGCCGCGGCGAAAAACGCCAGCCGGTGGGCAGCTTCGCCGAAGCAGTACAGTGGTTGATCGCCGAGGTCGAACGCAACCTCGTCAAGCAGCGCTACAAAGGTTTGGGCGAAATGAACCCCGATCAGTTGTGGGAGACGACGATGGATCCGGCGGTGCGGCGCCTGCTGCGCGTGCAGATCGACGACGCCATCACCGCCGACGAGATCTTCACCACCCTGATGGGCGAGCAGGTCGAACCGCGGCGCGCCTTCATCGAGACGAACGCGCTCTACGCTCGCAACATCGACGTGTGAGACCGGCGACGGCGCCTCATTCGAGGCTCGCCGTCGCGAGCTTCATCCCGAAGGCGACGAAGAGCGCCCCGACCGCGCCGGTGCCGCCGATGGCGAGCCGCCGGCGCCGGCGGAAGGCCGCGGCGAGCTTGGCGCCGGCAAGCACGAGCGTAGCGAGATAGGTCATGCTGCACAGCTGCACCGACACGCCCAGCACCAGGAAAGCGAGCAGCGGATGACCCGCCTGCGGGTCCACGAACTGGATGAAAAAAGAAAAGAAGAAGAGAATGGCCTTCGGGTTCATCAGGCTGATGAGCAAAGCCGAACGGAAGGGGTGCAAGGCCCCGGTGCGCACTTCTTCTTCGGGCGCGGCGATCGCCTCGCCGCGGCGCATGGCCTGGCTCGCCCGCCAGGCGGCGCGCATCAGCTGCAGGCCGATCCAGCAGAGGTAAGCCGCCCCGGCGAGCCTGAGCCCTAGAAAAAGCGCCGGTACGAGCTTCAGAAGCGACGCAGCCCCGAATACCGCCGCACACATCAACACCGTATCTCCCACGAGTACCCCCAGTGCGGCCCAGGCGCCGCTGCGCCAGCCGTGTCTCGAAGCCGATGTCATGACGTAGAGCGAGTTCGGCCCCGGTAGGAGTACGACGAAAATGGTGCCGAGCAGGAAGGTGGGGTAGTCGACGATACCGAGTGACATGGCCGGATCCGAAGAAACTGGATAAGCTCCATGCTAGCCGATCTTTCGCGCTTCGAGTATGGCGGTAAATCGCAACGCTTGACCACCCCCATTCTGGCTGCTATAAAGCGGCTGAGCTGGCGTCAGACCGGTCCTTGTCATCGACCAAAGGAGAAAACCATGGGTGCGATCCGTCATTTCGTCGCTGCGCTCGGCTTGTGCGCTTTCGCCGCCGCAGCCCAAGCGCAGACTTACATCACCGTGCTC
The DNA here is from genome assembly GCF_006980705.1 of Tepidiphilus olei. Lineage (GTDB taxonomy): Bacteria > Pseudomonadota > Gammaproteobacteria > Burkholderiales > Rhodocyclaceae > Tepidiphilus > Tepidiphilus olei. The sequence continues at coordinate 303,960 of NZ_SBHO01000002.1, forward strand.
ACCGGCGGCACCAGCGGGGTCTATTACCCACTGGGAGTGGCGCTGTCCAAGATCTACGGCGAAGCCATCCCCGGCGCGAAGACGAGCGTCCAGGCGACCAAGGCGAGCGCGGAAAATCTCAATCTCCTGCAAGCCGGTCGTGGCGAAGTGGCCTTCTCACTGGGTGATGCCGTCGCCCAGGCCTGGGCAGGGAACGAGGAAGCCGGTTTCAAGCAGAAGCTCGACAAATTGCGGGCGCTGGCGGCGATCTATCCTAATTACATACAGATCGTGGCGAACAGGGAATCCGGCATCCGCTCACTGCAGGACCTGCGAGGCAAGCGCCTGTCGGTGGGGGCCCCGCGCTCGGGCACCGAACTCAACGCGCGCGCCGTACTCGCCGCAGCGGGTCTTTCCTACGCCGATCTCGGCAAGGTCGAATACCTTCCCTTCGGCGAATCGGTCGAACTGATGAAGAACCGCCAGCTCGATGCCACCCTACAGTCCGCCGGACTCGGTGTGGCCTCGATCCGCGACCTCGCGACCAACGTGCCGATCGTCGTCGTTCCGGTGCCGCCGGAAATCGTCGCCAAGATCGGCGACCCGGCCTATCAGCCGGCGGTGATCCCGGCCGGCACCTATACGGGTCAGGAGCAGGACGTCCCGACGGTGGCGGTGCGCAACCTGCTGGTGACGCACAGCGGCGTTCCGGAAGAAGTGGTCTATCTCATGACGAAATCGATGTTCGAGCATCTCGACGAGCTCGTCGCCGCGCATACCGCCGCCAAAGGGATCAAACTCGAAGAAGCCACCAGCGGCTTGCCGATCCCCCTGCATCCGGGAGCGGAGCGCTATTATCGAGAAGCCGGCGTGCTCCGCTAAACGGATAGGTGCACCATGCACCACGGCTTCGACCAGACGGAGGATGAGAGAAAAGGCTTCGCGTCGCGCCTGCTTTTTCTCGTCGCGGTGAGCTTTTCGCTCTTTCAAATCTATACCGCGGCCTTCACCCCTTTTTCCTCCCTGGTCACGCGTGCCGTCCACGTCGGTTTCCTGCTCATACTCACTTTCGGATTCCTCGCCCGAGATGGCTTCGTGCGGGGAAAACGGCTGATTCCATCGCTGTTTCTCGTCTGCGTGCTGCTTTCCGCGGCCGTAGCCTTCTATCAATGGATCTTCGAGCATGAGTTGATGCTGCGCTCGGGCGATCCGACCCGTATCGATCTATGGGTCGGCGCAGTGCTCCTGATGCTCGTCTTTTTGGCCACCCAACGCATGATGGGCTGGGCCTTGCCGCTCATCTGCGGCGTACTCGTGCTCTACGCCGTCTATGGTCGCTGGCTTCCTGGGCCATTTAATCACCGCGGTTATCCCTGGGAACAGGTGATCGAACACCTTTCTTTCGGCACGGAAGGGATCTACGGCATTCCCATCTACGTCAGCTCGACCTACATCTTCCTCTTCATCCTCTTCGGCGCCTTTCTCGAGCGCGCCGGCATGCTTAAGCTCTTTACCGACTTCGCCTTGGGTTTGGTCGGTCACACCCAAGGCGGTCCGGCAAAAGTCGGGGTGATCGCTTCGGGACTGATGGGAACGATCAACGGCAGCGGCGTAGCCAATGTCGTGACGACCGGCCAGTTCACGATCCGGTTGATGAAACGCTTCGGCTACCGTCCAGAATTCGCCGGTGGGGTCGAGGCTACGGCCAGCATGGGCGGCCAGATCATGCCGCCGGTGATGGGCGCAGTGGCCTTCATCATGGCCGAGACGATCGGCGTAGCGTACGTGGAAGTGGTGCGTGCGGCGCTCATCCCAGCGATTCTCTATTTTCTCACGGCGTTTTTGGTGGTACATCTCGAAGCAGGCCGCTTGGGCCTGACCGGAATGCCCAAGGAGAATCTACCCAATCCGTGGCGCGCGGTGCGCGAGCGCTGGTACCTGGTGCTGCCGCTGGCGGTGCTGGTCTATCTGCTCTTTTCCGGCTATACGCCGCTCTTCGCCGGGCTCGTCGGATTACTGCTCACCGTCGTTCTGATCCTAGGCACCATCCTCTCGACCGCGCTGCTCACCAAAGCGCTCCGTTTCCTCTTCTGGATAGCTCTCGGCGTGATGTGCTCGACTTTCCTGCGCTGGGGAATCACCCCGGTGTTGGTGCTGATCGCCGTGCTGGTGTTTGCCTGCGCCTTGAATACGAAGAGCCGGCCTACCCTGAAAGACTTGGTGTCGGCCCTGGCCGAAGGCGCGCGCCAGGCACTGCCGGTGGGAATCGCCTGTGCCCAGGTCGGCGTCATCATCGGCGTGATGACCCTCACCGGCGCGGCTTCGAGCTTTGCCAATGCCGTGCTCGCCGTAGGAGAGCAAAGTCTCTTTTTGTCGTTGCTCCTGACGATGCTCGTGTGCCTGGTACTGGGCATGGGCATCCCGACCATCCCCAACTACATCATCACCAGCTCGCTCGCCGCCCCAGCGCTGTTGCACCTAGACGTACCGCTCATCGTGAGCCACATGTTCGTCTTCTATTTCGGCATCATGGCCGATCTCACGCCCCCCGTGGCCTTGGCCTGTTTCGCTGCCGCACCTATCGCGGGGGCCCCGGGTCTGGCCATCAGCTTGCAGGCGATCCGTGTGGCAGCGGCCGGGTTCGTCATCCCTTTCATGACGGTGTATACCCCGGCGCTGATGCTGCAGGGTGACCCGGGATGGTTGGAAGTCGGCTACATCGTCTTCAAAGTAATCGTGGCGATCTGGCTGTGGGGCTGTACGGCGATCGGCTACTGGCTCGGCCCCCTGTCCTGGTTCGAGCGGCTGTGGGCTTTCGCCGCCGCGGCCTTGCTCGTAATCGCCATGCCCATCACCGATGAATTGGGCCTGCTGGCCGGGGCGATCATCCTGTTCCAGCACGTCTGGCGCCATCGTCGTAGGTCTTCGCCGACATGATCGGTCTTTGCCTGAGCGTGCTGGGAACGACGGTCTTGCTACCGGTGAGCGTCTTCACCTTGAGCTGGCAGCATTCGATCGAGAAGACGCAGTGGGAAGAGCGCTGGCGCATCGAGGAGGGCGAGTCGCCCCAGCTCGTCTTCGTCGAAGGCCGCATCCATGGTTCGGGGGCAGGGATGGAACCACCGCCTCGGGCGAAGAGGGAAAACGGCGTCTGGGTCTATGAGGAAGCCTTGCGCCTTCCTGCGCTGCATCTGGCCCATTCGCCGTTCGCATCGCCCTATCGCCTCTGCCCGGGTGACGAAGCCTGTCATGCGCTCGAGGTCTGGCTGCCCGGATTGCCGGAGATCGGCGAGGTCGAGCTCTTTCCCTGCTCGCCTTCTTCGCCGAGTTCTCCGCCGAGCGCGGCCGAGAGCGCCGGCAGCATGGAACGCAAGGTCTCGGCGAAGAGGTAGAACCGCCCCTCGAAGCGCTCGCGGGCATCGCGCGCCTCGCCCGTCGTCTCGTCCTCCGCATCGGTGCGCGCGAGCCGTTTGAGCGCCCCGTCGGCGGTGAGCACGAAACTCAGCCGATCGGCGTAGGCGAGCGCGAGCCGCGTCGGGCGTTTGCCGGCCGCGAGGTGCGAGCGGATCTCGGCGGCCACGCTGCCTTCTCCCAGCGGCAGGCGGGCATAGCGCACGAGGGCGCGGCTGTCGTCCTGCGCCTCGAGCTGGACCTCGTCTTCGAGCGAGAAGGGGCCTGGAGCCTCCGCCGCGAGCAGCCAGTCGGCCATCGCCGACGTGGGGGCGAGCCGGGTACGCCAGGGTTTCAAGGGAAAGCGTTCGACAGTGGCGCGCAGCGTGTCGATCACCCGTTCGGCGAGCGCAAGGCTGCCGGCATCGACGGCGAACCATCCCTCGCGCGGGTCGATCCACACCGGCACGCGTCGACGCCGGGTGAAGGCGCGCGGTAGCCACTCGGCGCGAATGGCTTCACGCAGCTCGCGCAGTTCCTTGCGCGACAGGGGATAGCCCCGTTCGTCGGCGATCGCCTCGGCGCGCTGTTCGGCCTCGGCCTTGACCACGCTCGCCGGCAGGAGACGCTCCTCGCGCACCCAATGCGCCAGCCAGTGTCCTCCTACGTCCGCAATGGCCTCGTCGTCACCGAAGGGCGGCGCCCAGCCCTCGCTCGTTTCGTTCTGCGGCCCCACCGGCAGAAAGGGACGACGGAGGAAGAGCTCGTTCCAGTAGGTGCGCCCTTCCTTGCCATCCCATCGGTATAGTCGCAGGTTCTTGAATTCGATCATGCTTTCCCTCGTTTCTTCCGTGCGATCGCGACGATGCGCGCCATGGTGTCGGCATCGGCCGCGGCGTAGGCCTTGGCGAGCCATTCGGCCACGGGTCGTCCGTCGGGCGCGAGCAGTGCCTCGTCCAGGGTGGTGTCGTAGCGAAAATTCAGCCCCAAGCGTCCGCGCTCATCGACGAGCGAGATCTCCAGAGTTCCGCCGGGCCGGCCTCCCTGGGGTTCGACGATGAAACGCAGGCGTTTTCCCTCTTCCCACTCGACGCGATCACGGTAGCTGTCGTGGCCGAAGTGCAGCCGGCGCAGCACGTGCGCTGGGCCTCGCTCCAGGATGTCGCAGCCGGTCATCCCCAGGACGAATTCCTGCGGATGCTCGATGCGCGTTGCCAATCCTTGCCAGACTGCGGCGACATCGAGTGCTTCTTCCGGAGCGAAGAACAGGCGGTGTTCGAAGTGCACGACGACGTCCCCTTGGAGGTTGCAGGGAAGTCTAGGGGCAAGGGACGACGAGGGCAAGGGGTAGCAGATAGCAGGACGGGAACGCCGTGATTGGTAGTTGTACACAGATCTTTTATAAAAACTTCTAGTGTTTACTACGCTTGACAGGGTTCTGTGGAAAACTAACTAAAAACGATGATTTCGTTGAATTTTTCTTGATGGTGAACAAGGGGAACGAAGGGCTTGCAAGCGGTGTGATGTAGACGAATGCTTTCCGGGGTCCAGAAAAAACGGGGAGTTTTCCCCAAACTTTCCCACGGTTTCCCTTCGCCTTGTCCACTGTGGCGTATCGGTCACAAAAAACATCAATTTAAAAATGGTTTTTGGTAGGAGAGCAAAAACATTCCTTTCTTCATGGTTTTTTTGGCGAAGTGAGAAAGGGGTTGACAACCAAATCAAGTAAACAAAAAACCATGTAAACAATGTTTCCTCCAAATCTGTGGATAACTTCTTGCCGTCCAAGGCATCTGCACGTTTCCCCGGCGGGAAAACTTTGGGAAAACCCTGGGATGAGCAGTGGGCGGTTTGGGGAGGAAATTCACCCGATGGGGAAATTTTCCATTGATCCACAAACGATTACCGGAGAATCCTTGTATCCGTGCACCGTCGGCGGGCTGGCGGGAGATGGCAGACAAACTCGCCTCAGAATTGGGACAGGCTTGTGGATAATTTTGTGAAAATCCCAGGATGAGACAAATCCGTTCAAGGACTTGCGCTCGTTTCTTCACGATCCACAGGAAGGAGGGCTGGAGTCCATGGCGTTGACATCGTACGCGGCGGCGGTGTATCTTGCCTTTGCTTCGGGTGCCCGCTCCGACGTCTTGGGAGCGGGTGAAACGGGAAGCCGGTGAAGCGGGCATCGTCCTGCCATTCCGGCGCAGCCCCCGCTGCTGTGAGCCTGACGGGAAGCGCATCGGCCACTGTGCCTTCAACGGCATGGGAAGGCGCGCGAACCGGATGACGGCGAGCCAGAAGACCGGCCCGAAGTGCGTAGTTGGTGCGAGCCCCGGGGTGTGGGTTTGGCTGACGGTTCGGGGCGGTCCTTCTCTCTTCCCCTTTCCTCAGGCCCTTTATCTCCTCGTGCGGCTCGTCTTGGCGAAGCCTTCGCAAAGGAGACGGGTCATGCATATCGAACCAGGCGTCGTCACGGGCGCCAAACTGTTGTTGGGTCATGCCACCGCGGCCGCGAGTCTGGGGGCGGCGCTCTTGCTCTCGGCCAAGGCGGTGAAAAAGGACGGGGTGGCGGCGCTCGCGTTGCGCACCCTCGTGGCGTCCTTCCTCGTGTTCTGTTTCTTCGAGGTCTTTCCCCATCGACCGGTGGGCGTGTCCGAGGTCCACCTCATCCTGGGGTCCACCCTGCTGTTGCTCTTCGGCCCTGCTGCGGCGGCTCTGGGGCTCGCCGGCGGGCTCCTCGCCCAAGGGATGTTCTTCGCGCCTGCCGATCTGCCGCAGTTCGGCATGAACGTGACCACTTTGCTCGTACCGCTCTTCGCCACGGCGCTCCTGGCGCGGCGCATCGTGGCGCCGCATACGCCTTACGTCGATCTGCGCTATCGCGACGTGCTGCGCCTGTCGCTCGCCTATCAGGGGGGCGTGGTGTCGTGGGTGGCGTTCTGGGCGCTCTACGGTCAAGGTCTGGGGACGGATAACCTCACTCAGGTCGCTTCGTTCGGCGTGGCCTACCTTTCGGTGGTGCTCGTCGAGCCGCTCATCGACCTGGCGGTGCTCGCGGCGGCCAAGGCTTGGCATCGCGGCAGGGAGACCGTGCTGTTGCAGCGGCGACTCTTCATGGGTCGGGCCTGATGCCGGGGACGGTATGGTTCGTCGGCGCCGGCCCCGGCGATCCGGAGCTCCTCACCGTCAAGGGCAAGAAGCTGCTCGAGCGCGCCGGTGCCGTGCTCTTCGCCGGGTCGCTGGTGGATGCCGCGGCGACCCGCTACGCGCCGCCGGGTTGCCTCATCCGCGATTCGAAAGACATGACGCTCGAGGAGATGACCGAGTGGCTGGTGGCCGCGGCGAAGGCGCACGAGACGGTGGTACGCCTGCAGACGGGCGACCCCACGCTCTACGGGGCGCTCATCGAGCTCACCCGGCCGCTCACGGCGGCGGGCATTTCCTGGAAGGTGGTGCCTGGAGTGTCTTCGGCGATGGCGGCGATGGCGGCCGCGGGCGAATCGATGACCTTGCCCGAAGTGACGCAGACGGTGATCCTCACCCGGGTGGCCGGGCGTACGCCCATGCCGCCGGGTGAGGAGCTCGAGTCCCTTGCGGCGCACCGCAGCACGATCTGCCTCTTTCTCTCGATCACGCGGCTCGCCGAGGTCGAGCGGGGTTTGCGCGCGGCCGGTTGGGCGGAAGAGTCGCCGGTGCTGGTGGTGCACAAGGCAAGCTGGGCGGACGAGGAGCGCATCGTGCGCACCACGCTGGGGGAATTGCGTCGGGCGTGCCGCGAGGCGGGAATCGTGAGCCAGGCGATGATCGTGGTCGGCCCCACGCTGGGGGCGGCGTCGTGGCCGGATTTGGCACGCAGCAAGCTCTACGACCCTTCCTTTACGCATCGCTGGCGCAAAGCAAAGACGAAGGAATGGGATACATGAACGAACGCACGGTGCTGGTGGTGGCGCACGGGTCGCGCGAGGCGACGGGAAACGTCGAGACCGCCGAATTCGTGGCGCGCTGGCGGCAGATGCGGCCACAATGGCGCATCGAACTGTGTTTCATCGAGCATGCCGAGATCCTGCTCGACGAAGGGCTCGATCGGGCGGCGGAAGGCGCGCGCGAGGTGGTGGTGGTACCGCTCATCCTCAACGCGGCCGGGCACGTGAAGATGGAACTGCCTGAGGCGATCGAGCGGGCGCGAGTACGACATCCGCAGGTGCACTTCGTGGCGCGCAGGCATCTGGGCATGGGAGCGGAGCTTTTCCCGCTCATCCAGCAGCGGCTGCAGGAGGCATTGCGGGAACTGGACGTGCCCGATCCGGCTACCACGGGCGTGATTTTGCTCGGACGCGGTTCGTCGGATCCGGGAGGGAACGCCGAACTCGCGAAAATGGCGCGCTGGGTGTTCGAGGCCAATGACCACGAGCTGGTCGATCTCGCCTTTACCGGCATCACCTGGCCGCGTCTGGAGACGGTGGTGGCGCGGCAGGTGAAACTCGGCATGATGCAGATCGCCATCGTTCCCGTGTATCTCTTCACCGGAGTGCTGATCGAGCGCATCGGGGCGCAGGTGGAGCGCCTGCGGCGGCAATATCCTACGGTGGCGTTCGCGCTGGCGCGTCATTTCGGTTTCGACGAGCGCCTCGTGGCGTTGCTGGAATCGCGGGTGACGAACGGGGAGCGAGAGGGGATGCTGGAGTGCGACGGCTGCAAATACCGCGCTGCTGCGGCCCACGAACATGCTCATGCGCATCATCACGGATGAGGGAGGATCATGACGGCGATCACCGAACAGCTCACGGCCTTGGGGCGCGCGATCGAGCACGATTCTTTCGCCATCATCGATGCCGAGGTGGGGGGAGCGCATTGCTATGCCGCATCGCAGTGGCCGGTGGTGCGGCGTATGATCCACGCGAGTGCCGATTTCGAGTTCAACGGGCTGACGTTCTTTCACCCCGAGGCGATTGAGGCGGGGATCGCGGCGATCCGCCGGGGGGGCACGCCCGTGGTGGCGGACGTGGAGATGATCTGCGTGGGGCTGTCGCGCCCGCGCCTGTCGCATTTCGGCATGACGGCGCATCAGTTCATCGCCGATGAAGACGTGATCGCGGCGGCGAAAGCGAACGGCGGCACCCGGGCGGTCGAGGCGATGCGCAAGGCGCACCGCTTGGGCTTGCTCGAAGGCTCGATCGTCGCCGTCGGTAATGCCCCGACCGCGCTGATCGAGGTGATTCGTCTCATCGAAGAAGAGGGCGTGCGCCCGGCACTGGTGCTGGGTATGCCGGTGGGTTTCGTCTCGGCCGCCGAATCCAAGGAGCGGCTCATGGCGCAGCAGGAAGTGCCGTGGATCGCCATTCGCGGGCGCAAGGGGGGATCCACCCTCGTCGTGGCGGCACTACATGCCCTGCTCGCGCTCGCGGAGGAAGAAGGGGACGTGTGAGCGAGGAGAAAATCCGCAAGAGTGTGCCGAAGAAACGCGGCAACCGCACCGGCTTTACCACCGGGGCGTGTTCGGCGGCCGCGGCACGGGCGGCGGCTTGGGCGCTCGTCTCCGGCGAGCGGCCCACCGAGATCGAGTGCCGTCTGCCCAACGGGCAGATCGTGCGCTTTCCCGTGCATGAGACCGTGTTCCTCGACGCCGACACGTGTCGGGCGGTGGTGGTGAAGGATGCGGGCGACGATCCCGATGCCACCCACGGGGCGCACTTGACGGTCGAGGTGCGGCGCCTGCCCGGGCGCGCCGGCGTGATTGCCCTCGAGGGGGGCGAAGGCGTGGGCGTGGTGACCAAGCCGGGATTGGGCCTGGAGGTGGGGGGGCCGGCGATCAATCCGGTGCCACGGCGCAACATCACCGAGAACGTGCAGGCGGTGGCGGAAGCGCTGTTGCGCACCGACGGGTTGGCGGTGAGGATCTCGGTGCCCGGCGGCGAGGAGATGGCGAAGAAAACGCTCAACGCCCGTCTGGGAATCCTGGGGGGCATCTCGATTCTCGGCACCACCGGCATCGTGCGCCCCTATTCGACGGCGGCGTTTCGCGCGAGCGTGGTGCAGGCCGTGGACGTGGCGGTGGCGCAGGGTTGCGACACGGTGGTCTTCACCACCGGGGGGCGCACCGAGAAGTTCGCCATGCGCCAGTTGCCGCATCTGCCCGAGGCGGCTTTCGTACAGATGGGCGATTTCGTCAAGGCGGCGTTTCGCGCGGCGATCGCCCGGCGCGTGCGCCATGTCTGCGTGGGGGCGATGATCGGCAAGCTCACCAAGATGTGCCAGGGGCTGGCGGTGACGCATGCGTGGAAGGCCGAAGTCGATCGCGATCTGCTCGCCGAGGCTGCCCGCGAAGTGGGCGCGCCCGAGGCGGTGGTCGAGGAGATCCGCGCTGCCGAGACGGCGCGTTTTGGCGCCGAACGGCTGGCCGAGCTGGGGCTGGCGGTGCCGTTTCACCGGGCCGTGGCCATGCGCGCGATCCGTCGTCTGAAGGCGGATCATCCGGGCGAGTATCACCTCACGGTGCTGGTGTGCGATTTCGAAGGGCAGGCGATCTGCCGGGTGGAAGAAGATGAATGTGCCTGAACGTTGTGCCGTGATCGGCATCCTCGACGACGGCTGGGAAGGTCTGGGAGAGGAGTCCCGCCGCTGCCTGCACGAGGCCGAACTCGTGATCGGCGCGGAGCGCACTCTCGCCCTCGTGCGCCCGCACCTGCCGGAAGGTCGCGAATGGCGTGCGCTCGACAGCGCTTTGGCCGAAGTGCCGCGCTGGGTGGAAGAGGCGCTCGGCAGTGGGCGGAAAGTGGCGGTGCTCGCCACGGGCGATCCGCTGTGCCACGGCCTGGCCCCGTGGTTGATCGCCCGCCTGGGGGAGGCGCGGGTAGACGTGTTGCCGGCCGTCTCGACCCTGCAGCTCGCCTTTGCCCGCTGGAAGCTGCCGTGGCAGGAGGTGCGCATCGCCAGTTGCCATGCACGCGACGCGGGTGACTGGTCTTTTTCGGCGGGTCCGGGGCATCCGCTGTCGCCGGTACTGCGCGCCGTGGCCCGGGCGAGGCACGTGGCGGTCTTCACCAGCCCGGAGAACGGTCCGGCACGCATCGCCCGCGCCCTCATCGACTGCGGCTATGGCGAAGAGATACGGATGCGGGTGGCGAGCCGTTTGCTGCTCGCCGACGAGGCGCTCTTCGGGCCGCTCACGCCGCAAGAAGCGGCGCGAAGGGAATTTCCCGATCCCAACGTGGTGCTCATCGAGCGCCACGGCGGGGAATCGCCGCTTTTCGGCTTGGAAGACGCGGAATACGCCCAGCGGGCGCCGGAGAAGGGGCTCATCACCAAGCAGGAGGCGCGGGCATTGTCGCTGGCGAAGCTCCGGTTGCGGCCCGATGCCTGCGTCTGGGACATCGGCGCGGGGTCCGGTTCGGTGGGATTGGAGTGCGCCCGTCTGTGCCCCGAGGGGGAGGTCTGGGCGATCGAGAAGAACCCGGCCGAGGTGGCCAATGCCCGCGAGAACGCCCGCCGCTTGCGCGTGGCCAACTACGTCCTCGTCGAGGGGCGGGCGCCGCAAGGACTGGACGAATGGCCGGCGCCGAATGCGGTCTTCATCGGTGGCTCGGGCGGGGAGTTGCCCGAGCTGATCGCACTCGCGCTCGCACGGCTCAAGGACGGCGGCCGCCTGGTGATGAATTTCGTGACGCTGGAAAATCTCGCTACCGCGATAGCGGCGGTGCGTTCCTCGGGTTTTCCCTGGGAGGTGGTGCAGCTGCAGGCGAGCCGCAGCAAACCCATCCTCGACATGCACCGGCTCGCCGCGCAGAACCCGGTGTGGATCGTCACCGTGGCCAAGGAGGGAGAATGAAACTCACCGGTGTTTCGCTCGGCCCGGGCGATCCGGGCCTCATCACCCGGCGTGCCTGGGAGGCGCTCACGAGCGGGGCGCGCTGGCTCTATCCGGTGAAGCGAAGCGGCGGCGACTCCTACGCCCTCGACATCGTGCGCCGCGCGGGCCTCGCCGTGCCCGAAGACGCCGTGCCCCTCGTCTTCCCCATGACGCGCCAAGCGGAAGTGCTCGAGCGCGCCTGGCAGCGGGCGGCGCAGCAAGTGATCGAGCTGGCGCGGGAGACGTCCGAATTTGTTTTCCTGGTGGAGGGGGACGCCTCCACGTTCGCCACGTTCGGGCATCTGGCCCGTACGCTCGAGGCGCACGCACCGGGCTGCACGATCGAAACCGTCGCCGGCGTCCCTTCTTTCCTCGCCGCGGCCGCCGCGGCCGGCGTGCCGCTCGCCGAGGAGGACGATCGGGTGGCCGTGATTCCGGTCGCCTACGGCATCGGCGTGATCGATCATCTGCTCGACGAGTTCGACACCGTGGTGCTGCTCAAGGTCAAACCCCTGCTCGACGAGATCCTGGCGCTCCTTGCCCGCCGTGACTTGCTCGGGCAGACGTTTTTTTGCGAGAAAGTCGGTGCGCCCGAGCAGCGTCTCGTCCGGGACGTGGCCACGCTCACGGGAGAAAAAGTGAATTACCTCTCGCTCTTGATCGTGCGCCAGCAGGGCCTGCCGCGTGGCGAGCTGCGGCGCGGTTGCCGCAAGAAACCACTGGAGGTGCCGTCATGAGATGCGCGGTGGTGGCGATCACCAAACACGGCCTCGCGCTGGCGGGCAGGGTGGCGGCGGCGCTGCCCGGCGCCCGGGTTTTCGCGCCGGCCAAATTCTCCGAACTGGCGCAGCGGGCGGCTCCAGGCAGGGCGCAGTGCTATGAGGGCAAGACGGGCGAGCAGATCCCGGCGCTCTTTGCCGCCTTCGATGCGATCGTGGCCATCGTCTCGCTGGGGGCGGTGGTGCGGCTCATCGCCCCGCATCTGCGCGACAAGGAGCAGGATCCGGCGGTGGTGGTGCTCGACGAGGCAGGGCGTTTCGTCATTCCCGTGCTCTCGGGGCATCTGGGCGGAGCGAACGCGCTCGCCGGGCATCTGGCGCTCGCGCTGGGGGCTACGGCCGTGCTCACCACGGCATCGGACGCCCGCGAAACCCTGTGCGTCGATCTGCTGGGGCGCGAGCTCGGCTGGCACTTCGAGGCAAGCCACGACGAGATCGTGCACTGCAGCGCGGCCGTGGTCAACGACGAGCCGGTAGCCTTGGTGCAGGAAGCGGGCAGTACCGACTGGTGGCGCGGGCACGCCAACGGGCGCAGCGGTCCGCTGCCGGCGAACCTCGTCAGGCTCGATCGGCTGGAGGAGGCCGATCCGGCTCGCTATGCCGCTCTTCTGTGGATCACGCGCGAAGGCCGCGCCGAGGATCACCCTCAGTGGGCCGGGCGGCGCGTGATCTATCGTCCGCCGGAGTCGCCATGAAAGTCGCCGTGGGAATCGGCTGCGATCGGGGCACGTCGCTCGCCACCCTGGAGACGGCGCTTTCGCAGGCGCTCGAGTGCGTCGGGCTCTCGCCCGAGGCGATCGTTCTCCTTGCCAGCATCACCCTCAAGGCCGACGAGCCGGGGCTGCTTGCCCTCGCCGCGCGGCTCTCCTGTCCGCTGCGCTTTTATTCCCCCGAGGAACTGGCGGCAGTGCCGGTGCCGCATCCTTCCGAAGTCGTGCGCCGCCACACCGGCACGCCTTCGGTGGCCGAGGCGGCGGCGCTGCTTGCCGCCGGCGCGCCAATGCAGGACTTGATCGTGGAAAAACACCGCTACCGCGGCCCAGACGGCCGCAATGCCACCGTCTCGATTGCGAGGATGTCATGAAGGAAACCGAGGTTGCCGCGCGCGGCAAGATCTTTCTGGTGGGTATCGGCCCCGGCAGCGAGGCGCACATGAGTGCCCGCGCGCGGCAGGCCATCGCCGAAGCCGACACGGTCATCGGCTATGTCACCTACGTGCGCCTGGTGGCGCCGTTGCTCGAAGGCAAAGAGGTGATCCGCAAGTCGATGACCGAGGAGCTCGATCGGGCGGTCGAGGCGCTCGAGCGTGCCCGGCAGGGCAAGACGGTGGCGCTCATCTCGTCGGGCGATGCCGGGGTCTATGGCATGGCCGGGCCGACGTTCGAGGTGCTCTTTGCCGCCGGCTGGCAGCCCGAGGGAGACGTGGCCGTGGAGATCGTTCCGGGCGCCTCGGCCATCAACGCCTGCGCCGCCTTGGTGGGCGCGCCGCTCACGCACGATTTCTGTGCCATTTCGCTCTCCGATCTCCTCACGCCCTGGCCGGTGATCGCCCGGCGGCTGGAAGCCGCTGCCGCCGCCGATTTCGTCGTCGCCCTCTACAATCCCAAGAGCGGACGGCGCACGCGCCACATCGTCGAAGCTCAGCGGCTGCTGCTGCGCCACCGCGCGCCCGATACGCCGGTCGCCATCGTCAAATCCGCCTACCGACCGAAACAGTACATCGAACTGACCACGCTCGAGCGCATGGCCGAGGCCGAGATCGGCATGCTCTCGACGGTGCTGGTGGGCAATTCCCGCACCTTCGTGCGCCACGGACTGATGGTGACGCCGCGCGGCTATGGCGAAAAGTACGTTTTCGACGAGGGGGAACGTCAGGCGCGTGAGGGAGAGCAGGCCGGCCGCTCGCTTTCGAGCGGCCTCGAGGGGTGGTTGCGCGAGATTCGCGCAAGCGGCGAGAGCCCGGCGAGCCTGGCCCGACGCTACGCCTTGCCGGAAGACTATCTCGCCGCCCTGCTCGCGGAGGAATCCGATGGCTGAAGAAGACGCGGCACGCCATCGCGCCCGCATGCAGCGCAAAAAGGTGGTGATCGACGGACGCATCGCCCGGGCGTCGCTCGAGCGGGGGGTCTTCCTGCTCCATACCGGCAACGGCAAGGGGAAATCGAGCGCCGCGTTCGGCGTGCTCGCCCGCGCCCTGGGGCACGGCATGAACGCCGTGGTCGTACAGTTCGTCAAGAGCCGCTCCGATACCGGCGAGGAAGCCTTCTTCCGTCACCACCCGGCGGTGCGCTGGTACGTGATGGGCGAGGGGTTTACCTGGGAGACGCAGGACCCGGCGCGCGACGCAGCCGCCGCCCGCGCCGCCTGGGAGACGGCCCGCGCCGCGCTCACCGATCCGGGCGTGGCGCTCGTGATCCTCGACGAGCTCACCTACGCCTTCAAGTATCACTGGCTCGACCTGGAAGAGGCGCTGGCGGTGTTTCGCGCGCGCCCGTTCCACCAGCACCTCATCGTCACCGGGCGGGCCGCGCCGGCGGCGTTGGTCGAAGCGGCCGACACCGTCACCGAGATGGGACTCGTCAAACACGCTTTCCAGGCGGGGGTGAAGGCCATGCCGGGGATCGAATGGTGAACTGTCCCGCCTGGCTCGTCGCCGCTCCCGCTTCTGGTCACGGCAAGACCACCGTGGTGGCGGCGCTCGCGCGCTGGCATACCCGCCAGGGGCGACGGGTGCGCGTGTTCAAATGCGGGCCGGATTTTCTCGATCCGCAGATCCACGAACTCGCCTCGGGTGCGCCTTGCGAGACGATCGACTTTCGCATGGCCGGGGAAGAAGATGCCCGCTGGCGCCTCGCGCGTGCGGCGCGGCACGCCGATCTCCTCCTCGTCGAAGGCGTGATGGGGTTGCACGACGGCGAACCCAGCGCCGCCGAACTCGCGCGCCGTCTGCATCTTCCCATCCTGCTCGTCATCGATGCGAGTGCCATGGCCGGCAGTTTCGGCGCCGTGGCCTGGGGATTGAAACACTACCGCGAAGGGGCACCGATCACCCACGTGCTCGCCAACCGCATCGGTAGCGCCATGCACGCGCGGCTGTGCCGCGACACGCTGCCCGAGGACATCGCCTGGGCTGGGCATTTGCCGCGCGACGAGGCGATGACCCTTCCCGAGCGCCACCTGGGATTGCTGCCCGCCGCTGAAATCGCTGACCTGGAAACGCGACTGGATCGCATGGCCGAGGCCATCGGCCAGACCGAGGCCGCAGCGCTGCCGCCGCCGGTCGCCTTTCTGCCGGCAGATGCCCCATCGTCCCTTCCGCCGCTCCTCGCCGGGCAGACGGTGGCGGTGGCGCGCGATGCCGCTTTTTGTTTCCTCTACCCCGCCAATCTCGAGACCCTGCACGCCCTCGGGGCCCGCACGGTCTTCTTCTCCCCGCTCGCGGACTCCGCCCTGCCGCCGTGTGATGCCGTCTGGTTGCCCGGTGGTTACCCCGAGCTGCACGCAGCGGCGATCGCCGCCAACCGCCCGATGGCCGCGGCACTCGCCGCCCACGTGCAGTCGGGCAAGGCGCTGCTCGCCGAGTGCGGCGGCATGATCGCCTGCGCCGAGACCCTCGTCGATGCCGCGGGCCGGTCCTGGCCGATGTTCGGTCTGATTCCAGGCCAGGCGCGCATGCAATCGAGGCTTGCCGGCCTCGGCGTGCTGGAAGGGGATCTCCCCGAGGGACGCCTCACCGGCCACACCTTCCACTACTCCACGTTCGAGACGACGCTCGCGCCGCTCGCTCTTGCGCGCAAGACCCGCGGCGCCGGTGGCGAGGCGATTTACCGCCAAGGCCGGCTCACGGCGAGCTACATGCACTTCTATTTTCCGTCGAACCCGGTGGCGACGGCTCGGCTTTTTGGCGCTTCATGAGGCACTGCCGACGGGCAAGCGATAGAGGTTCGGTACATGGGTTGCGAAATAGTCCGGGCCAAGATGACGGGAAACGCCTTCGTGCATCTGCCGGGCAATGACGTCCATGTGATTCCCGATGCGGAAAAGAGGTCCGGCGACGGTGAAAGAGAAGATTCTGCCGTTGAGCACCAGCGGTACGGCGACGCCTCCTAGATCCTGGGTATAGGCCGAAGCGCTGCTAAACCATCCACGGTGCAGCGATTGTTTGATCTGGGTCTCGATCTCCTCGATGCTCATAGGCGTACCTTCACCGTAGCGCTCGAACACGGTGCGCCGCAGCAAGCTCGCAACCTGTGACGGTGGCATCTGGCTGAGGATGGCCTGCCCCGAGGCCGTGGCATGCAGAGGCAATTGCTTGCCCACGTAGGCCTGATAGGCAATGGGATGGCGTGAAGGAATCACCTCGAGGAAGACGACGTGCGTTCCGCTTGCCGCCGTGATCCCAACCGTCTCCCCCGTGATTTCGGCGAGATCTCGCAGAAGACGGTTTACTTCTTCGGGAAGGGGTTCGGCGGCGCTGATCTCCTGCGCCAGGGAAAGCCAACGTGGCGTCGGGTAATAACCCTGCCGCGGCTTTGGCTCGTAGAGATACCCCCGTTCGACGAGCGTCTGTACGAGGTTGAAAGTGCTCGAACGCGGCCAAGCGAAATGACGGGCGATCTCCGAAGGGTTGGCCGGCTCCCGTCGATGGGCAAAAAATTCCAGAAGATCGAGTACTTGGCTCACCTGTTTGACGATCATTTTTTCTTCCCTGTGGATTTCATGTCCTTGATAATGGACAAATGGGCGTTATAGAGCGTTATTTCACTTGACCCGCCCCAGTAGTGGGATTACCATAACACGAAGATGATAAAAATGTCCATGTTCATGGACAAATAGGAGGAGGAGATGGGACCCTTACAGGGCATCCGCGTCGTCGACATGACTTCGGTCTTGATGGGACCTTACGCGACGCAATGGCTGGGGGACTTTGGGGCCGACGTCATCAAGGTCGAATCCTTGGAAGGAGACATCGTCCGGCAGATCGGCCCGACTCGCCATGAGGGCATGGGATGCGTTTTCCTCAATACCAACCGTTCCAAGCGCTCGATCGCCCTCAATCTCAAGGAAGCAGCGGGGCGTGATGCTCTGCTGCGCCTGTGTGCTACGGCCGACGTCCTCACCTACAACATTCGCCCCCAGGCCATGCAGCGGCTCGGTTTGTCGTATGAGGAAGTCGCTGCCGTCAATCCCCGCATCGTCTATGCCGGCATGTTCGGCTATGCCCAGGACGGGCCTTATGCAGAGCGTCCTGCTTATGATGATTTGATTCAAGGAGGGGCGCTTCTTCCCTATCTCTTCTCTTTGGTCAATAACGGTGAGCCACGCTACGTCCCTTGCGCCGTGGCGGATCGCGTCGTTGGTTTAGTCGCCGTCAACGCCATTCTCGCGTCGCTCGTCGAGCGTGAGCGCAGCGGCCGCGGGCAGCGCGTGGACATTCCCATGTTCGAGACCATGGTGGGGTTCGTGCTCGGAGATCACCTCTCCGGACTCACCTACGAGCCTCCTCTGGGCGGAGGAGGGTATGTACGGCAGCTGTCGCCCGACCGACGACCCTATCGGACGCAGGATGGCTATGTCTGCGCCTTGCTCTACAACGACGGTCATTGGCGTCGCTTCTTCGCTGCCATCGGGCGCCCGGATCTGCCCCAAGCCGATCCGCGCTTCAGCGATTTCCGTTCGCGCATGGCCCACATCGACGAAGTCTACGCCGAATTGTCGCGCATCTTTCTCACCCGGACGACCACCGAATGGCTCGAACTGCTGCAGCAGGCCGACGTTCCTGCCATGCCCATGCACACCTTCGACACGATCCTCGAAGACCCCCATTTGCGCGCCACCGAGTTTTTCCGCCTGGTGGAGCATCCTACCGAAGGACGTATCCGCTCGATGGCGGTACCGGTTCGGTGGTCGCGCACGGCGGCCAAACCCGAGCGGCTCGCGCCGCGCCTGAGCGAGCACAGCGAGGAGGTGCTGCGCGAGGCAGGTTTCGCTCCCGAGGAAATCGCCGCCCTGTACGAGGCTGGCGTCGTACGCTCGCCCCCTGAAGGCAAACGAGGGGCTGACGTATCGAATGAATGAGGCATCCGAAGAGGAGAGGATGCGATGGATTTTCGCTACAGCGAAGAGCAAGAAGCGATCCGTGAAGCCGTTGCTCGGATCTGCGCCGATTTCGGCGACGAATATTGGCTCGAGCGAGACGGAAAAGGGGGCTTTCCCCAGGAATTCTACGAGGCGCTGGGTCGTGGAGGCTGGCTCGGGATATGCATTCCCAAAGAATACGGTGGTTCTGGTCTGGGCATCACCGAGGCTGCGATCATGATGCGCACCGTCGCCGAATCCGGGGCTGGAATGTCGGGTGCCTCCGCCGTGCACATGAACATCTTCGGACTAAACCCCGTCGTGCGTTTCGGCACCGAAGCGCAGCGCCGGCGCATGTTGCCGCCCATTGCCCGGGGCGAGGAAAAGGCGTGTTTTGCCGTGACCGAACCCAATACGGGGCTCGACACTACCCGCTTGAAGCTGCGAGCCGTCAAGAAAGGCGATCGCTATCTCGTCAATGGCCAGAAAGTCTGGATTTCCACGGCACAGGTGGCCGACCGCATCCTGCTGCTCGCACGCACGACCCCGCTCGAAGAGGTCGAAAAACCCACTTTCGGACTCAGCCTCTTCTACACGCGGCTCGATCGTGCGCGCGTGCGCGTGCGCGAGATCGACAAAATGGGGCGCAAGGCCGTCGATTCGAACGAACTCTTCTTCGAAGACTTCGAGATCCCCGAAGAGGACCGCATCGGTGAGGAGGGGCGCGGGTTCGAGTACATCTTGCACGGGATGAATCCGGAACGCATCTTGATCGCCGCCGAGGCCGTCGGTTTAGGATGCATGGCTGTGCAGCGCGCCGTCCGCTATGCCAAGGAGCGCATCGTCTTCGACCGCCCCATCGGGAAGAATCAAGCCATTCAGCATCCTCTGGCCAAGAGCTGGGCCGAACTCGAGTCGGTTTGGTTGATGGTGCTCTCGGCGGCCTGGCAGTACGATCAAGGCATGCCGTGCGGGGCCGCGGCCAATGCGGCGAAATACCTTGCCGGCGAGGCGGGCTTTGCCGCGTGCCAGACGGCCGTGATGACCCACGGTGGTTTCGGTTACGCCAAGGAATACCATGTCGAGCGCTATCTTCGGGAAGTGATGATTCCGCGCATCGCCCCCGTGAGCCCGCAGCTGGCCTTGTGTTTCATCGCCGAGCGGGTATTGGGATTGCCGAAGTCGTATTGAAGAGTGGGTGTACCCAAAGGAGGGGACAATGAAAGAACGATCTGTGGGACCTCTGTCTGGTCTGCGCATGGTAGAGATGGTCGGAATCGGTCCGGCGCCGCTGGCGGCGATGCTGCTCTCGGATCTCGGTGCCGAGGTGATTCGCATCGATCGACCTCAGCCGGTAGACCTCGGGCTTGCACGTCCCGTCCGCTTCGATCTGGCAGCCCGAGGGCGACGTTCGATCGCGATCGACCTGAAACGCCCCGAAGGCGTGGAATGCGCTTTGGCCCTGATCGAGCAGGCCGATGCCTTGATCGAGGGATTCCGCCCTGGCGTCATGGAACGACTCGGCCTTGGTCCCGACGTGTGTTTGGCCCGCAACCCTCGTCTCGTCTATGGCCGCATGACCGGCTGGGGGCAGGAAGGTCCCTTGGCTCATACGGCTGGCCACGACATCAACTACATCGCGCTCACCGGCGCCTTGGAGGCGATCGGCCGCAAGGGGGCGCCGCCCACCGTGCCGCTCAACTACCTCGGCGATTATGCGGGCGGCACCATGTTTCTTGTCCTGGGGTTGCTGGCGGCGATCCTGCGTGCCCGCGAATGTGGCCAAGGGCAGGTGGTCGATGCAGCGATGATCGATGGGGTCTCTGCGCTGTCGACACCGCTCATAGGGCTGCGCGCCGCGGGTCTATACAATCATCCGCGGGGCGAGAATGTGCTCGATGGCGGCGCCCCGTTCTACGACGTCTATGAATGCGCCGATGGGAAGTACGTCGCCGTCGGCGCGATCGAGCACAAATTCCGCGATCTCCTGCTCGACAAACTCGGCTTGCGCGAGCAGATGCCCGATCTCGACGATCGCGCCAACTGGGACGAAGGGCGCCGCCTCCTTTCCGAGCGCTTCCGGCAAAAGACGCGTGATGAGTGGGCCGCACTCTTCGACGGCAGCGATGCCTGCGTCACGCCGGTGCTTACTTTCGAAGAGGCGCCCGATCATCCCCACCACCGCGCCCGACGTCGCTATGTGACGCTCGATGGCATCGTGCAACCCGCACCGGCGCCCCGCTTCAGCGGACATGCTATCGCAGCGGAGCGCCTGCAGCCGCCGGAAGCGCCGGGTGCGAGTTCCGAAGCCATTTTGCGTGATTGGGGCGTAGATGCAGAATCGACCCAGCGTTGGCTAGCGAGCGGTGTCATCGTTTCGCACACATGAATCCATTTACCAAAGGGGAGGGGACGAAGATGAAAAACAAGGCGTTGCTCTGCATTATTGCCGCCATTTCCTTGAATGCTGCAGCCGAGACGAAATTGCGCGTCGGTGATTCATTTCCCAACGAGCATTTCATCGTCCAGAAATTGACGCGACCGTGGATCGAGCGGATCAAACAGCTAGCAGGCAGTGAGCTCAAACTCGAATACTATCCCGCCGAGCAGATCGGTAAAGCCAAAGATCTCCTCTCGCTCACCTCGACCGGGGTCATCGACATCGGCTATGTGGCGCCCGCCTTCGTCGGAGACAAGATGCCATTGTCGGTAGTGGCCGAGCTTCCCTTGGATTTCAAATCTTCCTGCGAGGGAACGCCGGCATTTCAGCGCATGGCAGCCCCCGGCGGCATCCTGGATAAACAAGAGTTTGCCCCCAACGGCGTGCGTCTTTTGTGGACCGTGGTCCTGCCGCCGTACCAGCTGATGACGGCGCCAAAGGTGAAGTTCGAGAACCTGAAATCCATCGAAGGGTTGCGTGTGCGGGTCACGGGCGGGGCGAAAGAGCTTGCCGTGCGCAAACTCGGGGCGGCGCCAGTGCAGATCCCATCGCCCGAAGTCTATGAGGCGATGATGCGCGGGACTGTCGATGGCGCGATCTTTCCTTTTACGAGTGTTTTCTCCTACGGCGTGGAGAAAATCATCAATGCTTCCACCGTCGGCGAGAACTTCGGTTCTTTCGTCGTTACCTACGTGATCAACGAACGCAAATGGCGTGCGCTCTCTCCTGAATTGCAGAAAGCGATCACCCAGGCGAGTGAAGAAATCCAGAACGTCGCCTGTAAAGTCGCCGACGATGAAGACAACGACAACATACGGCGTCTCGAAGAAATGGGATGGCGGATGGTCAAGTTTTCAGACGAAGATCACCAAGAACTGCGGCGGCGTCTCGACCCCGTGGCGAGCGAATGGGCCCAAACCCTCGACAAGCGGGGCAAACCCGGCACTCAGGTCCTGAAGGAATATCAGGAAAATCTGCTAAAAACCAAAGACCTCCAGCGCTAATTTTTGCGGCCAGTGGGTTTTTAGCCGTGCAAACCGTAATGTACCTCGAATAGCTCTTCGGTACGGGTGCCGCTGCGTTCTCCGGGCCCAGGATGCTCGTCTATCTGTGAGATAGCTGGTGCCCGGGTATCTCGCTCTGTAACCGCTCGCGACGGTTTTTCGTGGTGCTCGACGTTTTGGAGAATCGATGGACCACTCAAACGCTTCTTGTGTTGCTCGGATCAATTGCGTGCTGGAGCGTTTCGAGCGGCTGGCGATGTGGGTTGCCTGCGTAGCGATGGTGGCGATGATGCTGTTGATTGTCACCGACGTCGTCGCGCGCTATTTCCTTCGTGCCCCCCTTTCCTGGTCGTTCGATCTCATCTCGCTCTATCTCATGCCAGTTGCTTTTTTCATGGCGCTTGCCGATACGCTGCATAAAGGACAGCACATCGGCGTCGATCTGGTCGTGAATACCGTTCCTAAGCGGGCATCCTATGCTATGTATGCTTTAGGAATGATTTTGTCGCTGGTAGTCTTCGCCGGATTTTCTTGGAGCGCCGCGGTCATTTCCTGGGAGGACTTCAAAGCGGGATCCGTCACTTCCGGTTTGATTCCCTGGCCAACCTGGATCTATTCCGCCGTGATGTTCCTCGGCTGCTTTCTGTTGCTGTTGCGGGGGGTGATGCGCAGCCTCGTTTTCATTCTCGCGTTTTGGAATGGTCGCGATCCCTCCATTCCCGAGCAGGCCCATTCGGACGTGGAGGAGATTTGACATGTTGGCCATGATTTCTCTGGCGCTACTCTTCGCCCTTTTAGCGCTGGGAATGCCGATCGGTTTTGCTCTGGCACTTTGTGGCATAGCCGGCCTGTATTATCTCGGAGGGTACGATACGGTCTTCGGTGTGCTGCAGACGGTGCCGTTGTCTACGGCCAGCGGCTACGATCTGGTGACCTTGCCGATGTTTCTGTTGATGGCCGAGTTCATCATCGTCAGCCGGATCGCCGATGATTTGTTCGACACGGCGACGAAGTTCATCGGTCATTTACGCGGAGGTCTGGGGATTGCGACGGCGCTTGCTGGGGCTGGTCTGGCGGCGATCACCGGCTCGAGCACCGCTGCTGCTGCAACCTTGTCGGTAGCGAGCCTGCCGGCGATGATCAAGCACGGCTATGAGAGAAGTATGGCGGCTGGAGTCGTCGCCATCTCTGGAACCTTGGCAATGCTCATTCCGCCCAGCATCGCCATGGTAGTGTATGCCATCATCGCCGGCATCGGCGTCGGACCGATGCTCCTTGCCGGCATCATACCGGGAGTGCTCGTTACCCTCACCATCGCCTTGACCGTGAGGTTTCTCGTCATCCGCGATCCGCGGCTTGCACCCACGACCGCCAAAGCGCCATGGAAGGAAAGGCTGGCTTCCCTGCGTATCACCGGCCCCATGGTGGTGCTCATCCTCCTCGTAACCGGCGTGATCTATGCTGGAATCGCCACGCCGACCGAGGCTTCGGCCCTGGGCGCTTTTGGTGCGCTACTCCTCTCCATGCGGGCTAACGCTAGTAAATCCCAGCTATGGGGCGCTGTCGGTCAAGCGGTTCGCGCAAGCTGCATGATTTTCACCATCATCATTGGGGCAAAAATATTCGGTTATTTCTTCACCATGACGCAATTCACCCAGGATCTGATCGCTTGGGTTTCCTCGTTGGGACTCAATCGCTACCTGGTCATTGTGGCGATTCTATTGCTGTATCTCGTGTTGGGATTTTTCCTAGATCAGATCGCCATCCTGACGATCACGGTGCCGGTGATTCTGCCTTTGGTCACGAGCTTGGGGTTCGATCCGATCTGGTTCGGTGTCATTGTCATCTTGATGGCCGAGGTCGGTTTGGTCACGCCGCCTTTGGGGTTGAATGCTTTCGTGGTGGCACGGGCGACGAATCGGCCCGTGGGCGAGATCTTCCGCGGGGTGACGCCTTATGTCCTTGCGCACCTCGTTCTCGTTGGCATCTTCGTTGCATTTCCCCAGCTGATTTTGTGGTTGCCGAATTCGGCGAATTGAGGGTTTAGATGGGGTGCGATCGGACTGTACGGCAGGGTGGGCGTATTTTTCCTTTTCCTGGAGACGAAGACCATGAGTGAGCATTTATTGAAGGATACCGTTTCGCGGCTTTTTGAAGCGCTCGTAACGAAAGAGCTGATCGAGGCGATGGAAGGTGGACTGTGGCCTCGAGAAGCTTGGGCACAATGCGAAGAGCTTGGTTTGCCGAGAGTCTGGGTTCCAGAGTCAGCTGGTGGGTATGGCGTGGATCCGGCTGAGGCGATGGAAGTGGTGCGCTTGGTGGGGCAGTACGCCGTTCCCCTGCCGCTCGTCGAGACGATGTACGCCAATCGACTGGCGGCGATCAGCGGGCTCGCGATCGAAGAAGGGCCGACGACTTTTGCCCCGGTGCATCAGCGTCAGCTTCCCGCGATGCGCGCCACCTCTGGGGGGTGGCACTTGAGGGGAGCGCTCGAAAGCGTGCCTTGGGCCCGTTGGGCACGCCATGTGATCGTTTTGGCACAGGCGCCCGAAGAACAGCGGTTTTATCTGGCACGAGTACCCAGTCATAGTCTGGCGCTCGAGCCAGGCAACAATCTTGCCGGTGAACCTCGCGATACGGTGCGTTTCGACCTCGTGCTTCCCGACACCGCGGTGGCTTCTTTGCCTGAGGAATTCGGTTGGTCCCAATGGGAAGGTGCAGCGGCGGCGCTGCGGGCGCTGCAGATCGCCGGGGCGCTGACGCAGGTGCTGGATTTGAGCGTGCAGTATGCCAACGAGAGGGTGCAGTTCGGCCGTCCGTTGGGGAAATTCCAGGCAGTGCAGCAGAACCTCGCCGTGCTTGCCGGCTGGGTGGTCACGGCAACGGCGGCTGCGGACATCGGCGCCGAAGCGCTGATCGAAGGGCCGACGCTGCTGCCGATCGCGGTGGCCAAGGCGAGAACCAGCGAAGCGGCAGGCAGTGCGGCGGCGATCGCGCACCAGGTCCATGGTGCGATGGGGTTCACCCGCGAACATCGGCTGCATACCTTTACCCGCCGCTTGTGGTCCTGGCGGGATGAATTCGGCAATGAAGGGTATTGGCACCGTCAGCTGGGTCGCCTCACTTTCGCAGCTGGAGCGGACGGTTGGTGGCCTATGGTCACGGCAACGCCATATGTCAAAGCCCAAATCGCTTGAGGGAGATTGCTCATGATTGCCATTGCGTTTCCATCCCCTCCTCCGACCACCGCTGAGCTCGAGACCTTGCGCCAAGAAGTTCGCGCATTCCTCGCCGCAGAGCTTGCCCATCTGCCGCCGCGCGAACGCGTCCGCTCGTGGATGGGGTTCGATGCTTCCTTCAGTCGCAAATTGGGGCAGCGTGGCTGGATCGGCATGACCTGGCCCAAGCGTTATGGCGGGCATGAGCGCAGCGCCTTGGAGCGCTACGTCGTACTCGAGGAATTGTTGGCGGCTGGTGCCCCCGTGAGTGCGCACTGGATCGCCGATCGACAAAGCGGCCCTTTGTTGCTGAAGTATGGCACGGAGGAGCAACGGTGCGAGATCCTGCCGCGTATCACTGCGGGAGAGTGTTTTTTCTGCATCGGGATGAGCGAACCGGATGCCGGCTCGGATCTGGCCAGCGTACGCACACGCGCCACTCCCGTCGAGGGCGGCTATGTCGTCAATGGCACCAAGGTGTGGACCACCAATGCCCATCTCTGTCATTACATGGTGCTCTTCTGCCGTACAGGGGTTCAGGAAGATCGTCATGCCGGTTTCAGTCAGTTTTTGGTGGACATGAAGACGCCCGGCATCACGGTGCGGCCGATCGCCGATCTCTCCGGCGAGCATCATTTCAACGAAGTGGTGTTCCAAGACGTCTTTCTGCCGCGCTCGGCGCTCTTGGGTAAGGAAGGGGACGGTTGGAAGCAGCTGATGGAGGAGCTCGCGTTCGAGCGCAGTGGCCCCGAGCGCTTCTTGTCTTCTTTCGTCGCCATGGTCGAGGCGGTGCGGGCCCTACGGGATGCGCCTTCGGATGCGGCCCAAGCGGCGATCGGACGCATGACGGCCCAGCTCGTCGTACTGCGTCGCCTTTCTCGTTCGGTGGCGGGGATGCTGCAGCGCCAGGAGAAACCCGATCTGCAGGCAAGCCTCGTCAAAGATTTGGGTGGCGTGTTCGAACAAGAAGTCGCCGACATCATTCGTTCGTTGGTGGCGGTCGAACCTTCCTTGGGTGCCAAGGACGAGCTGTCCGCCACTTTGGCGCGATTGGTGATGCTCGCCCCGTCGTTTTCTTTGCGCGGGGGAGCTAGGGAGATCCTGCGCGGCATCATCGCACGGGGTTTGGGGTTGCGGTAAGACCACCGCGGCCAATGTCAGAGGAGAGAGGGGAAGATGAGCGATTTGATCTACGAAGTCGTAAACCACGTGGCCTGGATCCGGCTGAATCGACCGAGACTGAAAAACGCCTTCACGCTCGAGATGATCGACGAATGGGCGGCCCGTCTGCAAGAGGCGAGCAAGGACGATGATGTCTGCGTGGTCGTCGTCACCGGCAACGGCGGTAGTTTCTGCTCCGGCGTCGATCTGGCGGTGATGGACGAGCTCTATGCAAAGAAAAGCGCACTGGCATGGAAGACGCTTTTGTGGAATCGCATCCACCGCATCGCGCTCACCTTGAACGACATGGATAAACCGGTGATTGCCGCCGTACGCGGTACGGCAGTGGGTGCCGGTATGGACATGGCGCTGATGTGTGATTTGCGTTTTGCTGGACGTTCGGCCAAATTCAGTGAAGGATACATCAAGATCGGTGCCGTTCCCGGAGATGGTGGCTGTTACTTCCTACCCCGCCTCGTCGGCCATGCGAAAGCGCTCGAATTGATGTGGACGGGCGATTTCGTGGACGCCGATGAAGCCCTCCGTATCGGCATCGTCAATCGAGTTTATGACGATGAGGTGCTCGAACGCGAGACGCAGGCCTTTGCCGAGCGGATCGCAGCGCAGAGCCCCTTGGCGGTGCGGCTCATCAAGCGCGCCGTCTACCAGAGTCGGGACTGCGACCTGCGCACTGCGCTCGACCTGATCTCTTCGCACATGGGGGTGGTATTGACCACGGAAGACGCGGGTGAGGCGTTGGCGGCTTTCCAGCAGCGGCGTACGCCCCAGTTTCATGGCAGGTGATCTTGCTTCGAATGGGTGACACCGAAGACCCAATCCTCGGTGCGGTGGATCGAGCACTTCACCACCGCACCCTTTGAGGAGATCGCAAGCTAGGGAAACGTCTCGAAGCGATCGAGGATGGGGCCCAGAGCGGTGCCCCGTTGCTACGGGGAAGGGCGCCGAGCGGTTAGAATTGCGCGATCTTCCGGTCGGTGCAAAAAATGAAACCCGTCGTTCGCGCCACCCTGATCGGAGCGAGCGCCATCGTCCTGTGGGGGACGCTCGCGCCGCTCACGGCGCTCACCGGCGGGCGCATCCCGCCGTTCCAGCTGCTCGCCGCCAGTTTCACCCTGGCGTTCGCCCTCATGCTGCTGCGCTGGCGTCTGCAGGGGCACTGGGGCCTTGCCCGGGCGCGTCAGCCGCTTGCCGCGTGGTTGCTGGGGGTGGGCGGGCTCTTCGGTTACCATGCCTGTTATTTTGCCGCCATGCAGCGGGCGCCCGCGGTGCAGGTGAGCCTCATCGCCTATCTATGGCCGCTTCTGATCGTGCTCTTTGCCGCCTTGTTGCCCGGTGCTCGTTTGCGGGTGCGCCACCTCGTCGGAGCGGCGCTGGCGCTCGGTGGAGTGTGGATGTTGCTCGGGGGCAACGCCGGTTTCGATTCGACGTACGTGAGGGGCTATCTGCTCGCCGCTGCCTGCGCCCTCATCTGGTCGGCCTATTCCGTGCTCTCGCGTTTGTTGCCGCGCGTGCCGAGCGAGGCGGTAGGGTGGTTCTGCGGAGCGACGGCGCTCCTTGCCTGGATGGCGCACTTCGCTTGGGAGCCGACCCTCTGGCCCGACGGGGCAATGGGCTGGTGCGCCCTGCTCGCCTTGGGGTTGGGTCCGGTGGGGATGGCGTTCTTCACCTGGGATCATGGCGTCAAGCACGGGGACATCGCGCTCCTTGGAGTGCTCTCATACGCGGCCCCGCTCATCTCCGTTGTGTTGTTGGTCGTGTTGGGCTTGGCCGAACCCAGTGCTCGGCTCGAGGCTGCGGCGCTGGCGATCGTGGGCGGCTCGCTGGTGGCGGGTTGGGAATGGAGGAAACGGGCCGTTTCCTCGTTCGAGGAGGTTTCGTGACAAGGGTGATGACGGCTTCCCGCTTCCCGCTACTGGCCGCGGCGTGCTTCGGCTTTCTGGGGGTAGCCATGGGCGCGTTCGGGGCGCATGTGTTGCGGTCGCACCTTGCCGCCGCGCTCTACGAGAACGTGCAAACGGCGGTGTTCTACCAGTTCGTCCATGCCCTGGCGCTCTTCGCTCTGGGGGTGCTGGGAGCCGCGGGCTGGAGGAACCGGGCCTTGAGCCTCGCGGCGGGGTTGTGGACGGGCGGGGTGATCGCTTTCTGCGGCAGCCTCTACGCTTATGCCTTTACGCAATGGTGGCCGCTGGTGTGGGTGACGCCGTTAGGCGGCACGGCGCTGCTCGCCGGCTGGGCCGCGTTCGGCATTGGCGTCTTGCAGGAAATTCCTTCGATGCAAGACGGGTCTCCATGCTCATCGAAGCGACGATCGCGTTAAAATTTAACAAGCTCGTAACAATCGCACTCTAGACTCTCCGGGTCGGGACGTTCGTCCCTGCAAAGCCCCTTTCTCGAACAAGGAGTCGTTCCATGAAATTCTCCAAAAGCGTACTGCTTGGAGCACTGGCGTTGGTGGGTGCGGTCGGTGCCGCTCAGGCACAGCAGAAGATCGTCACGATCGACGGATCGAGCACGGTCTATCCGGTGACCGAGGCCGTGGCCGAGGAATATCAAAAAATGAAGAAAGGCACGGTGAAGGTCACGGTGGGGATCTCCGGCACCGGGGGTGGATTCAAGAAATTCTGCCGTGGCGAGACGGACATTTCCGGGGCATCACGACCCATCCTCAAGTCGGAAATGGAAGTGTGCCGCCAGGCCGGAATCGAGTACATCGAGCTGCCGGTGGCTTATGACGCCATTACCGTCGTGATCAACCCGAAGAACACCTGGGCCGAGGAAATGACGGTGGCCGAGCTCAAGAAGATGTGGGAGCCTTCCGCGCAAGGGGTGGTCGACAACTGGAAGAAGGTCTCCGAGCGATTCCCTGATCATCCGCTCAAGCTCGCCGGTCCCGGTGCCGATTCCGGCACCTTCGATTATTTCACCGAAGCCATCGTCGGCAAGTCGAAGTCGAGCCGGGGTGATTTCATGGCTTCCGAAGACGACAACGTGATCGTACAGTTCGTCAGCCGCGACGTGGGCGCTTTGGGCTTCTTCGGCATGGCGTACTACATGGAAAACAAGGACAAGGTCAAGGCCGTCAAGATCAAGAAAGACGAAAACTCGCCGGCCATCGCTCCCTCGGTCGAAACGGTGAATAACGGCTCGTACCAGCCGCTGTCTCGCCCCGTCTTCATCTACGTGAGCGCAAAGGCCGCCCAGGAAAAACCGGAGGTGCGAGAGTTCGTCGAATTCTATCTGCAGCACGCTGCCAAGCTGAGCAGGGAAGTGGGCTACGTCGATCTGCCCAGCCAAGCCTATGAGCTGGCGATGGAGAACTTCAAGGCGATGAGAACGGGCACGGCTTTCGGCGGTGTGCCCGACGTCGGTTTGAAGGTCGAGGAATTGCTGCAGCGTGAGAAGCACCTGTAAGCTGCATTGCCACGCCATCGGCTCGCGATTGCCAGCCGATGGCTTTTTCATCGTTCGATCCTTATTACTACGGTCAGACAGACCATGAGCGATTCAATGACGACGACCGACACGGGTGGTAGCGGTAGTCTTTCCTCTCCTTATCTCGACCGTATCCGCACCATGCGCCACGTGCGCAACGGCAAGGAACGCATCATCGAGGCGATCCTTTTCGTGGCGGCATTTTGCGCCGTGGCGGTGACGGTGGCCATCGTCGCCATTTTGCTCTACGAGGCCTCGACGTTCTTCGAACACGTCTCGCTCGTGGAGTTTCTCACCGGCACCGAATGGACGCCGCTCTTCGAGCGTGCGAGGTATGGCATGCTACCGCTGCTGGTCGGCACGGTGGTGACTTCCGCCATCGCCTTTCTCGTCGCCGGCCCGCTGGGCTTCCTCATCGCGATGTATCTATCCGAATTCGCTCCGCCGAAACTCGCGGAGGTGCTCAAACCTTTCCTCGAACTGCTCGCCGGCGTGCCGACCATCGTCTATGGCTATTTCGCATTGCTCTTCGTCACGCCGCTGCTGCAGAAACTCATTCCGGGGCTGCCCGGATTCAACATGCTCAGCGCCGGTCTGGTGATGGGATTGATGATCGTGCCCTACGTGGCTTCGATCGCCGAGGATGCGATGCGCGCCGTGCCCATGGCGCTGCGCGAAGGCTCGTACGCCATGGGGGCCACGCGTTTTCAAACGGCGATGTGGGTGGTGCTCCCGGCTTCCTTCTCTGGGGTGATGGCTGCGTTCGTGCTGGGGATTTCCCGGGCGGTGGGCGAAACGATGATCGTGGCCATCGCCGCCGGTCAGCAACCCAACTTCACTTTCGATCCGCGCGAACCCGCGGCGACGATCACCGCCTACATCGTGCAGGTGGCCATGGGCGATCTGCCGCACGGTTCGATCGGCTACCAGAGCATTTTCGCCGTCGGGCTCGTGCTCGTGGTGATCACCTTGTTTTTCAACCTGATCGGCCAAATGCTGCGCCGGCGCATTCGCGAGGTGTATTGAGATGGCGGAGACACAGGGTCCTCGGTTGCGAACGATCATCGCCCGAAACCATCGCTGGGATTTGATCATCGGCACCATCGGCTTGCTGGCCACGACCGTGGGGGTGCTCGTCCTCATGCTCCTCTTCGTCGATCTGGTGATCGACGGCTGGCAGCGGCTCACCCCCGATTTCTTCCTGAATTTCCCGTCGCGGCGGCCCGAGGAAGCGGGTATTCTCTCGGCCTGGGTCGGGTCGGCCCTGGTGATGGTCGTGACCGCGTTCACCGCTGTGCCGCTCGGGGTGGCCGCGGCCATCTATCTGGAAGAATACGCGCCGAAAAACTGGATCACGGAGCTCATCGAAATCAACGTGACCAATCTCGCGGCGGTGCCTTCCATCATCTACGGCTTGCTTGCCCTGGGGCTTTTCGTCTATATCCTCGGTTTAGGGCATAGCATCCTCACGGCCGGCCTCACCCTCGGGCTCATGATCCTGCCCATCGTCATCGTGGCCACCCGCGAGGCGCTGCGCGCCATTCCCGTGGCCATCCGCGAGGCGGCTTATGCCTTGGGGGCGACGCGCTGGCAAGTGGTGAGCGATCACCTCGTCCCCTACGCTTCGGGTGGCATCTACACCGGGGTGATCATCGGCCTGTCGCGCGCCATCGGTGAGACGGCGCCCGTCATCACCATCGGCGCGCTCACTTTCATCGCTTTCCTGCCACCGATTCCGTTCACCGGCGATCCCCCTGCGGGTCCCTTCGATTGGCTCTTTTCGCCTTTCACCGTGCTGCCCATCCAGATGTTCAACTGGCTGTCGCGTCCGCAGACCGCGTTTCACGTCAATGCAGCGGCCACCGGCATCGTCATCATCGTGGCAACCCTATTGATGAACGGCATTGCCATCTGGCTGCGCAGCCGTATCCGCAGCAAGCTGAAATGGTGAACGACCTCAATTTCTCGACGGAATCGACCGTATGAACCAACCAAAAACCCTGGACGACAACGCTGCGATGGTCACCGAGACGCTCAAGGCCGAGACGCGTAAGTTCAATTTTTTCTATGGCGACAACCAGGCCCTGAAAAACGTCGACCTGCCGGTGGCCGAACGTCGGGTCACCGCCTTGATCGGGCCGTCCGGCTGCGGCAAATCGACCTTGTTGCGCAGTTTCAACCGCATGCACGATCTCTATCCCGGTAACCGCTACGAAGGCGAGATCCGTCTCTATCCCGACGACGTCAACCTCGTCTCGCCCGAAGTCGACCCCATCGAGATCCGCATGCGCATCTCGATGGTGTTCCAGAAACCCAACCCCTTCCCCAAGACGATTTTCGAGAACGTCGCCTACGGCCTGATGGTGCGTGGCGAGAAACGCCGCTCGGTGCTGGAGGAGAAAGTCGAAGAAGCCTTGCGCGGGGCGGCGCTGTGGGAAGAGGTCAAGGATCGGCTCGACGATCTGGCCTTCAACCTCTCGGGCGGCCAGCAGCAGCGCCTGTGCATCGCCCGGGCGCTCGCTTCGGACCCGGAAATCATTCTCTTCGACGAGCCCACTTCGGCGCTCGACCCCATCGCCACGGCGAGCATCGAGGAGCTCATCGCCGAGATCAAGGAAAAAGTGACCATTCTCATCGTCACCCACAACATGCAGCAGGCGGCGCGAATCTCGGACTATACGGCTTTCATGTACCTGGGTGAGCTCGTCGAGTTCGGTCGCACCGACGAGCTCTTCGTGCGCCCGCGCAAGAAACAGACCGAGGACTACATCACCGGGCGCTTCGGCTGATCACCACCACCAGGCCGCGATGCCGAGCAGGACGAAGGCGAGCGCCGCGACCAGGTGGATCGTCTTGGCCGGCAGCCGGCGCGTGATCCGCTCGCCGAACCACACCACCGGGGCGTTGGCGAGCATCATGCCGACGGTGGTTCCGGTCACCACCGCCGCCCAGGGCGAATAGTGCGCGGCGAGCGCCACGGTGGCGATCTGCGTCTTGTCCCCCATCTCGGCAAGGAAGAACGCGGAAGACACGATCGTGAAGATGCGGGTGAGCGTTGCCGCCGGCCGCGTCTTCGTCTCGTCTTCGTCGATCGTATCCGGTACCAGCATCCACAACCCCAGCGCGACGAAGGAAAGGGCGGTGACCATGCGCAGCACGTCCGGCCCGAGCCACTGCGTCACCGCCGCGCCCAGCGCCGCGGCGCCGGCGTGATTGACGAGGGTGGCAAAGAAAATCGCCGCGCAGATCGTCCACGGCGCACGATAGCGCCCGGCGAGCACGAGCGAGAGGAGCTGGGTCTTGTCGCCGACTTCGGCGAGCGCGACGAGCCCGGTGGCGGTGAGGAAGGCTTCCATGGGAGCGCGGCGAAAGGTGGCGCGAATCGCATTATAGCGGCGTACTTGCTATGATCGCAGGAATCGCCGACGGGTTCGTCGGCCGCAACGCACGGGGACCCATGCACGAAAACGAGGGAAGATCCACTGCCTCCTGTATCCGCATCCGCGGCGCGCGCCAGCACAATCTGCAAGGACTCGACGTCGACCTGCCCACGGGGCGGTTCATTGCCGTAACGGGTGTTTCGGGCGCGGGGAAATCCTCGCTCGTGATCGAGACGCTCTACGCCGAGGGGCAGCGCCGCTACGTCGAAACCTTTTCGCCCTATGCGCGCCAGTTCTTCGAGCGCCTGGACGCACCCGAGGTCGACGAGGTCGAGGGGGTACTGCCGGCGATCGCCATCGAAGGCGGCACCAGCGTGCGCACTTCGCGCTCGACGGTGGGTACGCTCACCGAGATCGCCGATCACGCCAAATGGCTCTACGCCCGCGCCGCGCGCCTCTTCTGCCCCGGCTGCGGCGAGGAGATCGTACCGCACACGCCGGAGACGGTGGCCGCCGACCTGAGGCGGCGTCATCCTGCCCAGACGCGGCTCGCCGTGCTCTTCCCCGTGCCGGTGCCCGAACGCCTGCCCGCCGAGACGGTGCGCGCCGGGCTCGCCGCCCAAGGCTACGCGCGCGTCGTCGCCCGCACGCCCGCAGGGGACGGACGTTGGTGGTGGTGGGTGGTGCAGGATCGATTTCGCCTCGACTCGGTCGAGGAACGGCGTTTGCTCGAAGCGCTGGAAACGGCTTTCGCCCAGGGACAGGGGCGCCTGGCGGTGGCCGACTGGGACGAACTGCGAAATCGGCTGGGTGAGCCGGCGGAGACGGGTGAGCCCCTCTTTTGCGAGCGGATTCCCGCACGGGAATACCGCCGCGAGCGCTACTGCGGGGCTTGCGATCGGACTTTTTTCGACCCCTCGCCGGGTCTCTTCTCCTTCAATTCGCCGGTGGGCGCCTGTCCGACCTGCCGTGGTTTCGGGCGGGTGATCGGCATCGATTGGGACAAGGTGATCCCGGACCCGTCGCTTTCCCTGCGCCGAGGGGCGATCCGTCCCTGGCAGGGAGGATTCTCGGCGCAATGCCAGCAGGAACTGGAGATGCTCGCTCCGGCCGCCGGCGTGCGTCTGGACGTGCCCTGGCGCGAATTGAGCGAGGCGGAGCGGCGCTGGGTGCTCGAAGGCGACCCCGACTGGATCGATTGGGAGACGAGCTGGCCGCAGCATTGGTACGGCGTGCGCCGCTACTTCGAGTGGCTCGAATCCAAGTCCTACAAGATGCACGTGCGGGTGCTGCTGTCGCGCTACCGCAGCTACACCGTCTGCCCCGACTGCCACGGCGCGCGCCTCAAACCGGAAGCGCTCGCCTGGCGTTTGATCGCCGCCGACGAGGCACCGCCACCCGGACGCCTTCCCGGCCACGACCTGCCCGAACTCTTCGCCCTGCCGGTCGAGGAGGCGGCCGCCTTCGTGCGCCGCTGCGCGGCCGGCATCCAAGGCAAGACCCTGCGGCAGGTGTTCGAGGAAATCGAGACCCGCCTGAGCTATCTGTGCGAAGTGGGCCTGGGGTACCTCACCCTCGATCGCGCCTCGCGCACCCTCTCGGGTGGGGAATTGCAGCGCATCCATTTGACGACGGCGCTCGGCACTTCGCTGGTGGAGACGCTCTTCGTGCTGGAAGAGCCGACCGCCGGACTGCACGCCCGCGACGTGGCGCGGCTCATCGGCGCGATCCGCCGGCTGGTGGATCTGGGCAACACGGTGGTGGTGATCGAGCACGACCCACAGGTGATCGCCGCGGCCGATTGGGTGATCGACCTCGGGCCGGGTGCCGGGGCCCAAGGGGGGCGCCTGGTGGCCGAAGGTCCGCCCGCCGCCGTCGCCGCGCATCCGGCCTCTCTCACCGGCGCCTATCTCGGCGGTCGCTTGCGGGTGCAGGCGGAGCGAACCCCGCGCGAGGTGGGCGAAAGTCCTTGGCTGCGACTCTACGGGGCGCGCGAGCACAACCTGAAAAGCATCGACCTGGCGCTGCCCCTCTCGGGGTTGACGGTGATCGCCGGGGTCTCCGGTTCGGGCAAATCCACCTTGGTCGAAAACGTGCTCGTACCGGCGCTCGCCCGGGCGCTCGGGCGCGAGGCCGAGGCCCCGGGACCGTACGATGCGCTCGAAGGAGCGCAGGCGCTCGCCGATCTCGTCTGGGTCGACCAGACGCCGCTCGCCAAGAGCGCGCGCTCCATGCCGGTGACGGTGACCGGTGCCTGGGACGAGCTGCGCCGCGCCTTCGCCGCCCAGCCCGAAGCCGCCGCCCACGGCTTCACCGCCGGCAGCTTCAGCTTCAACGCGGGCGAGGGGCGCTGTCCCGCCTGCGGCGGTTCGGGGTTCGAACACGTCGAGATGCAGTTCCTTGCCGACGTCTACCTGCGCTGCCCGGTGTGCGACGGCCGGCGCTTCCGGGACGAGGTCTTGCGCGTGCGGCTCGCCGGCAAGAACGCCGCCGAATGGCTGGGGCTCACGGTGGACGAGGCGCTGGCGCTGCTTTCCCGCTCGCCCGGGGCCAAGGCGGCCATGGTGCGCCTGCAGCCGCTCGTCGCGCTCGGGCTAGGCTATCTGCGGCTGGGGCAGCCCACGCCGACGCTCTCCGGTGGCGAAGCCCAGCGCCTCAAGCTCGCCGCGCGGCTCGCCGAACGTCGCCGCGGCGGCAAGACGCTCTACGTGCTCGACGAACCCACCACGGGGCTGCACCAACACGAGGTGGCGCGACTGCTGCGCGTGCTCGAGGAACTGGTCGAACAGGGCGAGGCAGTGGTGGTGGTCGAACATCACCTTGACGTGATCGCCGCCGCGGATTGGGTGATCGAACTGGGCCCCGAAGGAGGGGAAAAAGGCGGTCGCATCGTCTTCGAAGGCCCCCCGCCCCGGCTCGCCACGGCCGAGACCGCCACCGGCCGGGCTTTGCGCGAGCGCACTGGCGTCTTCATCGCCCCGCCCCTGCCCCTTGCCGCCGAGCCGACCCCTTTGTACGGTCCCGCGCCACCGCGCGCGATCGAGATCTTCGATGCGCACGAACACAACCTCAAACACCTCGACGTGACGATCGCGCGAGAGCGGCTCACCGTGGTCACGGGTGTGTCCGGTTCGGGCAAATCCACGCTCGCCTTCGACATCGTCTTCGCCGAAGGGCAGCGGCGCTATCTCACCGCGCTCGATGCCTACGCGCGCCAGTTCGTGCAGCCGCCCCCACCCCCCGCGGTGGGTCGCATCCAAGGGTTGTCGCCCACCGTGGCCATCGAACAGCGTACCAGCCGCGGCGGCTACAAGAGCACGGTGGGCACGCTCACCGAGATCGCCCCTTTTCTGCGGCTCCTCTATGCCCGCCTCGGCACGCCCCATTGCCCTTCCTGTGACGTGCCGCTCGAGTCGCTCGCCGCCGGATCCTTGGCACAGCGCTTGGCGCACCTGCCCCCGCCGCTTTCCCTCTACGCGCCCCTCGTACGGCGCCGCAAGGGGATCTATAAAGAATTGGCTGCCTGGGCGGCACGACGGGGCGTGACGACACTGCTCGTCGACGGCGAGGAAGTGCCCACCGATCCCTGGCCCAAGCTCGACCGCTACCGCGAACACGACATCGACCTGCCGATCGCCCGGCTCGAATCCGCCGATGGGGACGCCTTACAGCGGGCCGTGCAGCAGGCGCTGGAAGCGGGTGAAGGCGTGAAAGTGCGCGACGGGCAGGGGCATTGGCACCTCTTCGCCGGCGCCCACGTCTGCCCCTCTTGCGGCCAGGGCGCTCCGCCCCTCGATCCACGCCTCTTCTCGCAGCATTCGCCCTTGGGGTGGTGCCCGGCTTGCCTCGGCACCGGCCGGAAACTCCTGGGCGAAAGCGCGACGCTGCGCGATGGCCGGCCGCTGTCCTTGGATGCGGAGTGCGAGGTCGAGGGCCGTCTCGTCACAGCGCAGACTTGTCCCGAGTGCGGCGGCAGCCGGCTCAACGCCTACGCCCGCGCCGTGCGGCTACAGGGGACGAGCCTGCCGGAGCTGTCGCGCCTGCCGCTCGCGCGCCTGGCGCCGTGGTTCGATACGGCCGTCGCGCAGTGGGACGAACGCAGCCGGCGCATCGCCGCCGAAGTCTTGCCGCAGATCGCGCAGCGCCTCGCCTTCCTGTGCGAAGCAGGGCTGGGTTACCTCACGCTCGAGCGTGCCGCGCCCACGCTCTCGGGGGGCGAAGCGCAGCGCATCCGGCTCGCCGCCCAACTCGGCTCGACCCTGCGCGGCGTGTGCTACGTGCTCGACGAACCCACCATCGGTTTGCACCCGCGCGACGACGAACGCCTCATCGCCATGCTGCGCCGACTGCAGCGCCGCGGCAATACCGTGCTGGTGGTCGAACACGACGAGGCGATGATCCGCAGCGCCGACGAGGTGATCGACCTCGGCCCCGGCGCGGGCGAACACGGCGGTGAAGTAGTGGCTCGAGGGCCGCTGCCGGTCATTCTCGCCTCGCCGCGTTCGCTCACCGGCAAGATGCTGCGCACGCCCATCGCGCACCGGCTCGCACTGCCGCGACCCGTCGCCGACGACACGGCGAGCCTGTGGGTGCGCGGGGCACGCCGCCACAACCTGCAGGGCATCGATGTGCGTCTGCCGCTCGCACGCCTCATCGTGGTCACCGGCGTGTCCGGTTCGGGCAAATCGACCCTGGTGCGCGAGGTGCTCGCCGAGAGCCTGCGTCAGGGCCGACCCATCGGCTGCGAGCGCCTCGAAGGCGGCGAAGCGCTCACGCGGCTGCTCGAAGTCGACCAGACCCCCATCGGCAAGACCCCTCGCTCCTGCCCGGCCACCTACCTCAAGGTGTTCGATCCCATCCGTCGGCTGTTCGCCGAGACGCAGGATGCGCGGACCCGCGGCTGGGCCCCGGCGTGGTTCTCCTTCAATACCGGCGAGGGCCGCTGCCCGGTGTGCGAGGGGCAGGGCATGATCACGGTGGAGATGGCCTTCCTGCCCGACGTGCGCGAACCGTGCGAGGCCTGTGGCGGCAGCCGCTACCGCGCCGAGACCCTGCAGGTGCGCTGGCGCGGGATGAGCATCGCCGACGTGCTGGCGATGACGGTGGCACAGGCGGCGGAATTCTTCGCCGCCCATCCCGCGATCGCGCGGCCGCTGCGCTGGATGGAAGAAGTCGGCCTGGGCTATTTGCGCCTGGGGCAGCCCAGCCCGACCCTCTCCGGCGGGGAGGCGCAGCGGCTCAAGCTGGTCGCCGAGCTCTCCCGACCGGCGAACACTCCCACCCTCTATCTGCTCGACGAACCCACCGTAGGGCTGCACCTCGCCGACATCGAGAAACTGCTGCACGTGTTGCACCGCCTGGTGGAGAACGGCCACACGGTGGTGGTCATCGAACACGACCCGGACGTGTGGCTCGAAGCCGATTGGCTCATCGACCTCGGCCCCGGTGGCGGGGACGAAGGCGGTCGACTGGTTCACCAGGGAACCGTGGAATCCCTGCGACGGCGGGCAAGCGGGGCGACGTGCGAGGCACTCGAGAGAGTGCTTTCCCGCCGCAAAGATGCTTTACTGAAGTGAACGAGCGTATTCCGTGCAAGTGAGGAGAAGACGATGGCACATGAAAACCGCGACATCCCCGTCTGGGATCCGGCGCTGCGGCTCTTTCACTGGTCCCTGGTCGCCTGCGTGGTCGGCGCGGTCGTCTCGGTCAAGATCGGCGGCAACGCCATGCGCTGGCACCAGGGCTTCGGGCTGGCGGTATTAGGGCTCATCGTCTGGCGGCTGCAGTGGGGCTTCGTCGGGCCGCAGACGGCGCGTTTCTGCGCCTTCGTGCGCGGACCCCGCGAGATCCTCGCCTATGTGCGCGGGCAATGGCATGGCGTGGGGCACAATCCCCTGGGGGCGCTCTCGGTGCTGGCGCTCCTCGGACTCTTCGGCCTGCAGGCGCTCTTGGGGCTTTTCACCTACGACGAGATCGCCTTTCGCGGACCTCTGGCGACACTGGTCGATTCCGATTGGCAGATCCGCCTCACGCACTGGCACCGGACGCTCGAACCGCTCCTCTGGCTGATCGTGCTGCTGCACGTGGGCGCCATCGTCTTCTATGCCGTGGTGAAGAAGGAGGACCTGGTGCGCCCCATGATCACCGGCTATCGTCCCTTGCCGGAAGGGCTGGCGGAGGTACCCCGAGTGCAATGGGGCAACGTGAGCTACCTGCTGCGCCTCGCGCTCACCGTGGCGGTGGCGCTCGCCGTGGTGTACCTGGCGAGCGGCGCCTGGATCCCGGCGCCCGCGCCCGTGGCGCCGACGCCGGGGATGGATTGGTGAAGATTCAATCCTTCATGCGGAACTTGTCGTGGCAGGCCTTGCAGGCTTTGCCCACTTCGCCGAATTGCTGGGCGATTTCGGCTTTGTCGCCCATCGCGGCGATTTCGGCGAGCTTGTTTGCCTGTTCGGTGAAATTGATCGCGATCTCACGCACTTGGTCGGGTTGCTCGAAGAATTCCTTTTTCAGTCGGCTCTTGTGGAAACCGACGACGCCCACCGTGTCGGGGCTGTAGAGCGCGCCCATGCCTGAATTGGCGGCCGCGGCGATGGCGTTGGCCGCTGCCGCCACCTGGGCCTGATCGAAGGGGGCGCTGCCGTCGACCACCTGCGCCTTGATCTTCTCCATGTTCCAGGCCATGAACGTGTAGGCGGCCTGGCGGAACTTCACTTTGTCTTCCGGTTTTAGGGCCTGAGCGGCGGCAGCGCCGGCAAGCCCCATGGCGGTGGCGAAGAGCAGGATCTTGGGCAGTTTCTTCATGGGTCTTCTCCTTACACAGAGGGATATCGTTTTAGTATAGACGATGTTCCTGAGAATGGTGAGGAAAAGCCCTTTCATGCCGCGCTCGCCCGGCTCGCCCTTCGGCTCGGTGAACCCTTGGTAGCCTTGGAAGGGGCGGAGAGGGATTCACCATATTTCTGCTGCACCATCTCGCCGATGAGGCGGATGACCTCCTGGCTGGCGGTTTCGGCAGTGCGCATATTCGTAACGATGGAATCCAAGATGGCGGCATCACGCAGCCAGTTCTTTTTCGCTTGTTCGATGGCGGCATGTATGCCGGCGTGGACGCGTCGATGAGGTTCTTCCAGGGCGCGATAAGCGGGGGTGCTGGAGAAGTGTTCCTTACCATAACCCTCATAATACCATTTGCCCAGGCGACACTGCGTGTGATCTGAGCCGACTGCCTGGGCTTCTTCTCCTTGGCCGCTTCGTTCGGCTGCTACGTAACCGCGCTGCATGTAGATGATGTGATCGAGTTTCACCAAGGAGGTGAAAGCCAAATCCTTGGCGCGTTCGACCGCTACGATCATCGCCTCTGCCGAACGTGCCACCGCTTCGAAGCGGTTCTCGAACCCCTCGACTTCGTCGCTGACGGTTTGGGCTTGCTCACTCATCGCGCGGGTCTGTTGCACCATCGCGCCTACCCTGTGATGATTTCGTCGGGCGCAAAATGGACCTCTACGCTCGTCGGCGTGATCTTGGGCTTCATCGTGGCCTCCTTTCGATGTGTGAATCTTAAGAAAACATTATCGGCTCATTAACGTGAAAGACCCCTCATCCAGGACGAGCAAGGGCCTGACTCTCGCGAGCCATTGAAATTCAAGACAGACCGCTCAGGCGCTGGCGGGGATGAAGCCGTAGCGCGTGAGCGCCTTG